>CAWGOK010000042.1:0-18033 GCA_963824005.1 uncultured beta proteobacterium | reverse complement strand
GTACCGGGCGCTGGCGCGGCTGCGCAAGGAGCCTGGGCCCCGCGATCAGCGAAGCCGTGGCACAGGCGACGACGGACCTCCGTCTCACTGAATCACCTCTTCGGCGCGCAACAGCAGCGAGGGCGGGATCGTCAGGCCAAGGGCCTTCGCCGTCGTCAGATTGATGGCCAGACTGAAGCGTGTCGTCTGCTCGACGGCAAGATCGCCGGGTCTGGCGCCCTTCAAGATCCGGTCGATGTAGCGGGCGGCGAGTTGCGGGTATTCGTCTCGCGCTGGCCCGAAGGCCATCAGACCGCTTGCCGGAAGAACGCGGCTGACGCCGACGACCGTGAGTGGCAACCCGTGGGTCTGCGCGAAGCCTGCGATGGCCTCGCGCTTCGACAGGATCAGCGGCTCCGGAGGCAGCAGGATCGATTGCGTGTTGGCGCTGCGGATGGCCGCGAACGCGGCCTCGAAATCGCCCGGGCTCCGAACCTCGACGATCTGCGCCTGCATCCCCAAGGCCACGGCGTCCGCCCGCATTTGTTTGACGAACGGCGCAGCGGCTTCGTTGCTCGGATTGGCAAACACGGCAACGCTGCGCAGGCCAGGGGCCGCCTCCTTCAAGAACTGCAGCAGCTTGCGCGCATACTCGTCGGCCATGTAGCTCGAACCGGTGACGTTGCCCCCCGGCTTGCGATAGTCGGCGACGATGCCGTGTTCGACCGGGTTGCCCACGGCGTACATGACGATGGGGATCGACTTCGTCGCCTGCATCAGCGCGCGGGTGGCCGGCAAGGTCTGGGTGAGGATCAGGTCGGGGCCCTGGGCGACGAGTTCGGCGGCCATGGACGGCAACAGTTCGTTCCTGCTCTCGGCCGTGCGTGGCTCCAGCAGCACGATGTTGCGACCGTCGGTCCAGCCGAGCTTGTCCAGTTCGGCCCTAATCAGACCGAGCGAGACTTCGATGTCGGCGCTGGGAAACGCGCTGAGAAAGGCGATGCGGCGCGCCGTCGCCTGGGCCCGCAGGCCCGCCGGCTCCGCGAACATGGCGCCCCCGGCTGTGGCAATGAAGGTGCGACGGTCCATCACTCGATCACCTCGTCGGCGCGCAGCAGCAGCGACTGCGGAATCGTGATGTTCAATGCCTTGGCCGCCTTCAGGTTGATGACCAGTTCGAAGCGCGTCGGCTGAATCACCGGCAGGTCGGCCGGCTTGGCGCCCTTGAGGATACGGCCGGTGTACACGCCGATTTGGCGATACACGTCCGCAAGGTTGGTGCCGTAGCTCATCAAGCCCCCCGCGGCCACGAACTCGCGCAACTCGTAGATGGCAGGCACCTTGTGCTGCGCCGCCAGCGTGACCAGGCGATCGCGCCGGCTGTTGAACAGGGAACCGGTGCCGACGACCAAGCCGTCGGCGCGGCCTTGCGCGAGCTTCACGAACGCCGCTTCGAATTCGCTCTCGGCCTGGGCCTCCAACACGAGCAGACGTACACCGGCGCGGCGCGCGCCCTCCTCGGCGTCTTGCACCATCGCTCGTACGCTGGGGCTGCCCGGGAAGCTGAGGAATGCGATGACGGCGGCGGAGGGCATGGCTTCCTTCAACAGGCTCAGCCGCTTGCCCTCGAGAAACGCCGAATTCAGCGTCAGCCCGGTCAGGTTGCCACCAGGGCGGCTGAGGCTGGCCACGAGGCCGATCGCGACCGGGTCCAACCCTGAGGTGAAGACGATCGGAAGGCTCGATGTGGCTGCCTTGGCGCTGAGCGCCGCACGGTCACCCCCTGAGGCGACGAGCACGCTCACCCGGCGCCGCACCAGTTCGTCGGCGAGCGCCGGCAGGCGCTCGAAACGGCCCTCGGCCCAGCGGTATTCGACGCTGACGTTGCGGCCCTCGATGAAGCCGGTCTCGCGCAACCCTTCGTGGAATGCGGCCACCAGATGGGCGAACGGAGTGGCCGAGACACCGCTCAGAAACCCGATCACCGGCAGTGCCGGCTGTTGAGCGCCGACCCGGGCCGCCGCGAGCATCGACGCCGGACCGGCGCTGCCGGCCCGGATCATGAAGTCTCGGCGCTTCATTCGATCACCTCGTCGGCGCGCAGCAGCAGCGACTGCGGGATCGTGATGCCCATCTCTGTGGCAGTCCTCAGGTTGATCGCCAACTCCCAATGCGTGGGCTGCTGCACCGGCAGGTCGCCCGGCTTCGTGCCGTTGAGAATCTTGTCGACGTAACCCGCCGCTTGCCGAATGTGCCAGGTGCTGCTCGTGTTGTAGGACATCAGCCCGCCCGCGAGCACATCCTCGCGCGCGACAAAGATGCCAGGAACCCGATGTTTGATGGACAGCTCGGCGATGCGCGTGCGCTGGCGGCTGAACATCGCGTCCCCCACCACCAGCAACGCGCCGCCCTTGGCGCGGGCCACGGCGGCGTCGAGTTCGCTGTCCCGGGTGACCTCGATGCGCTCCAACGTCACCCCCAGCAATCGGGCCCGCGCCGAAAGCGCCTGGAAGAAGAAGTCATTGGCCGGGTTGGCAGGGTTCATCAGCACGCCGATCTTTCTGGCGTGCGGCGCCACTGACGCCAGCAGTTCCAGTTGCTTGGCCAGCGTCTCCTCGCCCGCGGATGTGGTGCCTGTGAGCATTCCGCCCGGCCGCGCCAGGCTGGCGACGAAGCCGGAACCGAGCGCGTCGCCTGCATTGACCATCACGATCGGGGTCGCGGGTGCGCCGTCCCGCGCAGCGCGAATGAGCGGCGTACTGACGGCCACGATCAGCGCCACCGGCAGCGCCTGCAGCTCGGCCGCCTGCTCGCGCCCGCGCTGCGGGTTGTCGGCGATGCGGGTCTCGATGCGCAGGTTGCGGCCTTCGACCCAGCCGAGTTCGCGCAGGGCCCCCCGCAGTTCATCGTCGAGCGGCTTGCCGGCATCGCTTCGCAACCAGCCGATGCGTGCGAGCCTGGCGCCCGTCTGCGCTGATGCGCGCGGCGCGGCGAACAGGCTCAATGCCAGCCAGCTCAGGACGCCGTGGCGGTTGATCATTCAATCACCTCGTCGGCGCGCAGCCACTGCCCAGTGCTACACTGTCTTACATCGTCGCCAAGCCAACCGATCATGGCAGCCACCGTCACCATCCGGCTCGAAGACACACTACAAGCGCGGCTCGCGCGGCTGTCCAACGCCACCGGCCGGACGCGCAGCGATCTGGTGCGCGAGGCGCTGGAACGGCAATTGGCGCTGATCGAGTTCGTCAACGCGCGGCGCAAGACACGGCCCTTTGCGGAGCGTGTCGGCTGGCTGACCGACGACGACGTGTTCGACGCGGTTTCTTGAGGGTCTTTCTCGACACCAACGTGCTGATCGCGGCCTTCGCGGCGCGCGGGCTGTGCGCCGATGTGTTCCGCCTGGCCGCCACCGATCACACCCTGCTCATCGGCGCGCCGGTGCTGGTCGAGATGCGTCGGATCCTCGAAACCAAACTGCGCATGCCTGCGCCAGCGCGCAACGAGGTGCTGCAGGTGCTGCGCCGTTTTGAACAGGTACCTGCGGCCAAGGTGCCCATCGCCCTGGGCATTGGCGATCCCGACGACGATTGGGTCGTGGCCTGCGCCGCCGCAGCATCGGCCGATATCTTCGTGACCGGCGACAAGGCCCTGCTCGGATTGCATCGGGTCGGGCCGCTGCCGATGGTTTCGCCGCGTGAGTTCTGGACCCATCTGACCGCCGAGTGAACGGTCCAGGCGGCGCCGGGCCTGGTGACGCTCACTCACTGGATCACCTCGTCGGCGCGCAGCAGCAGCGATCTGCGGCATCGTCAACCCCAGCGCCCTCGCCGTCTTCAGGTTGATGACCAGCTCGAACTGGGTCGGCTGCTCCACCGGCAGATCGGCGGGCTTGGCGCCTTTGAGAATCTTGTCGATGAAGCTGGCCGCCTTGCGCCAGTGCCAGTCGATGGACGACAGGTAGGAACTCAGGCCGCCGTCGACGGCCCCCTGGCGCCCCAAATACCGACGGCACCTGATGGCGAATCGTCAGCTCGCATGCTTCGATGCATGCGTACCACGGTTCGACTCGACGAGCACCTTCTCGCCGCGGCCAAGAAACATGCCGCCGAGTCCGGCACGACACTGACTGCCGTGTTGGAAACGGCGTTGCGCGAATCGCTGGCGCGGCGCAGCGCACCGGCCAAGCCCAGGCGACTGCGACTGAAGACCTTCCGCGGTGGCGGCGTGCGTGCCGGGGTGGACCTGGACGACAGTGCATCGCTGCTCGACCTGATGGGCGGCTGAGGGGGTGCTGCCCGATGTGAACGTGCTGGTGTATGCGCATCGGGAAGACGCGCCGCAGCACGCGTTGTGCCTCCAATGGCTCGAGGCGGTGGTCAATGGCAACGAGTCCTATGCCCTGTCCGAGCTGGTGTTGAGTGGCTTCTTGCGGGTGGTCACCCACCCCAAGGTCTTCACCCGGCCGAGCCCGCTGGCCGACGCACTCGAGTTCACGGAGCAACTGCGCAGCCCGCCGAACTGCGTACCCGTCGCGCCCGGGCGCCGGCACTGGCAGATCCTTTGAGGTCTGTGCACCGAGGCGGGCGCCAAGGGCAACCTGGTGAGCGATGCCTACCTGGCGGCGATGGCCATCGAAGCCGGCTGTGAGTGGGTCACCACCGATCGCGACTTCAGCCGCTTCAAGGGCCTGCGCTGGCGCCATCCATGACCCTGAGCCGAGGGGTCCGATGGTATAGACCGAGCGCGTCGGCGAGTCGCAGCCTGCCGGCGGCGCGCTGAAGCTGCCACCAGCCACCCGGCCGATCAAGGTGCGCCGCTTGTTCACTGAATCACCTCGTCGGCGCGCAACAGCAGCGATTGAGGCACCGTCAAGCCCAGGGCCTTGGCCGTCGTCAGGTTGATCACCAGTTCGAACTGGGCCGGTTGCTGCACGGGCAGGTCGGCGGGCTTGGCGCCTCTGAGAATCTTGTCGGCGAAGCCGGCGGCGCTGCGCCAGTGCCAGGCGTCGGCCGACAGGTACGACATCAGCCCGCCGGCCATCACGAAAAGTCGGTTGCCGTACACCGAGGGCAGCTTCTCGCGCAATGCCAATGTGACGATGCGTTCGCGATAGCGGCCGAAGAGCGGATCGCCCAGCACCAGCAGTGCACCACCCGTGGCACGCGCAATGGCCCTGTCCAGTTCGTCCCCCGAAGCGATGTCGATTCGCTCGAGTCGCAGGCCCAGTCCTTTCGCGCGTGCCGTCAAGACATCGAAAAAGAAACCGTTGGCCGGGTTGGCGCTGCTCATCAGCACACCGACGCGCCTGACCTGCGGCGCCGCCGCCGACAGCAGTTCCAGCTGCTTGGCAAGAATCTCCTCGCCAGCGGCCGAGGTGCCGGTGAGGTCGCCGCCCGGCCGTGCCAGGGTGACGACAAATCCGGCGCCGACCGGGTCGCCGGCATTCACCATGACGATCGGCAGGCCCGGGGCTCCGTCGCGCGCCGCGCGAATGCCTGTCGTGCCGTTGGCAATGATCAGCGCCACCGGCAGCGCACGCAGTTCGCCCGCCAGTTCGCGGTGGCGCTGTGGGTTCATGCCCGCATGGCGGCTTTCGATGACGAGGTTCTTGCCATCCACCCAGCCCAGTTCGCGAAGTGCAGAACGCAGGGTGGCCAGTCTCTCCAGGTCCATCGGCAGAGGTTCCGGCGACGACATCAACATCCCGATCCTGACGAGCTTGCCCGCCGGCTGTCCCTGGACACTGCGCGCGAGCAGCAGCCCCGCGGCCGAGCCAGCGATAAAGGTCTTGCGATCGATCATCGAATCACCTCGTCCGCACGCATCAGCAGCGACTGCGGGATGGTGACGCCGAGCATCCTCGCGGTCTTGAGGTTGATCACCAGGACAAACCGGGTGGGTTGCTCGACAGGCAGGTCGGCGGGTCTGGCGCCTTTCAGGATCTTGTCGACATAGACGGCACCGCGGCGATTGAGCTCTTCGAAGTTCGGCCCATACGACATCAGCCCGCCCGCGACAGCCAGATCGCGGGTCAGGAACATCGTCGGCAGTCTTGCGCGCGCCGCCAAGTCCGGGATGCGCTGCGCCGGGTTATGGAAGATCGGGTCGCCGATGACCCACAGCGCGTTGGACCTTTGCTGGACGGCGCTATCGATGGCGCGCTCGATGTCGCCCGGCGTTCTGGCCTCGAGCAATTGCAGCGTCACGCCCAATTGGCGCGCCGCGGCCGGGCCTTCCGACGACAGCAACGCAGTCGCCACATCGTTGCTGGGGTTGATCAGGGTGGCAACCCGTGTCGCCTTCGGCACCGCCTCTTTCAAGAGTTCGAGTCCCTTGCCCATGAAGCCGCCCGGGACGAGCGTCGCGATGCCCGTCACGTTGCCGCCAGGTCGGGCAAGGCTCACGACCAGGCCCACGCGCACCGGGTCGGCGACCGCGATGAAGACGATGGGAATAGTCGACGTGGCGTTCTTCGCCGCGTGGCTCGGCTGCGGCGTCAACGCGACGATCAGGTCCGGGTTCAGAGCGACCAGTTCCTGCGCCAGTGCCGGCAAGCGCTCGACCTGTCCATCCGCAGCACGGAAATCGATGCGCAGATTGCCGCCCTCGGCCCAGCCGGCCTGGCGCAGCCCCTCGCGCAGCGCTTCGACGCCTGGGGCGCCTTCGCAGCGGCTTGCGCAGAGCACACCGATGCGTGCCACCTTGTCCGTCCGCTGCGCGCCGACGATCTGCGCCGCGATCAGTCCGCCGGCGATCACGACAAGCCGGATGCACCTGCCTGCCACGCGAGCGCTTCTCACCCAGGTACCCCGTCGGCGCGATGCCCATGCAAGCGATTGGTGGCGGGCGGCGTTGCGCCGGTGGCGCGTCTGGACGGCATCGCCTGAGCTCCCCGCGCTCGTGCGCGTTCCTGCGACCGATCGGTCTTCAGATCCTTGCGACCCGTATCGCGGGCTCCGGCACCGGTCTGCGCGCATCGGAGCCAGTCCGACTGCTCGGCATTCTGCGCCGATATCGCGCTCGCAGGCTCGCCTACTTCCTTCAGCGCGCCTCGCGTACCGGGTTCGACGGCTCAACCCCTGGCAGCCGTCACCACGCATCTGCCAGGTCGACTTCGCAGCGGCTATGCCGCAGCGGCCTTCAGCGTCGATGAGCTTGCGCGCGGCCAGCCGCTGCAAGCGCCAGAGATTGGCGTCGCGGATGCCCAGGCGTTCCAGCTGATCCACCGTCTGCATCAGGTACTCGGCGCCCGATCCCCAATGGCCGACGGCGCTGCACAGCACGTGCCGCGATCTGCTCGCCGCTCAGCCCGCTGACGAAATTCGGGCCGTTGCGGTCGGCGGCGAAGACGATCGCGCGCTTCAGCACCGGCGTGAGCGCTCCGGCCTGCGCCTGACGGCGCCCTGCGCGGTCCTCGCGACCACCCAGCGCGGCGGCGTGTTCGGCGGCTTGACGGTCATCTCGCGGCGCCACAGCTTGCGCAGGCTGTCCAGCACCCGGTCGCCGCGCGATGCGAACCAGCGCACCCCGGCAACTGCCGCCCGGCACCAGCGACATCATCAGGCCCGGCTGCTTGCGGCGTGCCCCGAAAGCGCGTCAGGCGGATGCAGAACGCCCGATGCCAGCCCGGCAGCACGGCCACCACCTGCTCGGCCGCCTCGAAGGCCGGGTTCCAGAGCAACGAGCCGTAGGCAAAGACCCAGACATCCTGGCCTTTCCAGTCGCCCGCGGCGAGCGTCGCCTGCAACGAAGCTTCGTAGTCGTCATCGTCATGGACCACCACGCCCTGGGCCGGGCCGCCGTCCTCAACCTTGCGTGCGATGAACTCGACGAGCGCGGGCGTCAGGCGCGGTGCGCTGCGGCGATCGGTTGTCACGGGTTGCGGCATCATCGATCTGCTCCTTTGCGTCTGCGACCTGCGGTGCTCCGGGTCCGAGCGCTGTGGCCGGACCGTCCTTCACATCGACAACGGCTCGCGTGACCCGTCGAGGTCCAGGTCGAGCTGGTTGCACGCAAGCCGTGGCTACGCGGTCCCCAGTCGAAGCAGCGCATGCTGAAACCGCGCTCGCCACCGCATGACCGCTTGGTGCAGTCCGCTCGCCGGGCTCGCAGCCCGCCGGCCGAGCAGTGGCCCGCTGCGACCGGCCGCACGCCCGAAGGGTCTTGCGATTCATCATTGAATCGCCTCGTCGGCGCGCAGCAGCAGCGACTGCGGCACCGTCAGCCCCAGCGCCCGGGCGGTCTTCAGGTTCAGCGTGAGCTTGAAGGTCGAGGGCCGCTCGACCGCCAGGTCGCCGGGCTTCGCGCCGCCCAGGATGCGGTGCACCTGCCAGGCCGCGCGCCGGCCCAGCGCGCCGATGTCGGTGCCCATCGACAGCAGACCGCCGTCGGCCGCCACCGCGTACTGGCTCGACACCAGCGGCAGGCGGCGCGCCGCGGCGGCTTCGATGAAGCGCATGCGCACCACCGGTGTGCCCGCCAGCACGCTGTCGTTCGTCAGGAACATGGCATCGGCACCGGCCGCGGCCGCCGCGGCAAAGGCCTGCGGCACGTCGCCCGCGCCGCGTGCGTCGACACGCACCAGCGTCAGCCCCAGCGGCCCCAGGCCTGGCGACATGCCGCGCAGGCTCTGGTGAGCGTCCGGGTTGTCGGGATTGAACACCACCGCCACCTTGCGCGTGCGCGGCGCGATGTCCTTCAGCAACTGCAGGCACTTCTGATCCCATTGCGAATTGGTCAGCGTGATGCCGGTGACGTTGCCGGTCGGCCGCGCCAGGCTGCCGGCCAGTTCGAGCAAGACTTCCTCACCCGCCGGGCCGACGACGATCGGGATCGTCGTGGTGGCCCGCGCCGCCGCCCGCGCCGCAGTATTGGTGTGGGTGTAGATGACCTGCGGCTGCTGCCGCACCAGCTCCGCGGCCAGCGCCGGCAGCCGGTCGAGCGCCTGATCGGCGAAGCGGAACTCCAGCGTCACGCTGCGGCCATCGACATGGCCCAGGTCGCGCAGGCCCGCCACGAAGTTCGCCACCGACGAGTCCGGTCGCTTCAGGATCTCGGCGCCGGCCGGCGTCAGCACACCCACCCGCGGCAACGCTGCCGCACCCTGCCCCCATGCCCGCCAAGGCAGCGCGGCTGCGGCGCCGCCCAGCGCCAGCAGCGCGCGGCGCGCGGTCACTGGATCATCTCGATGGACTGCAGTTGCAGGACCTGCGGTACCACCAGGCCCGGTGCCTTGGCTCTCGCCCTTTTCATTCGATCACCTCGTCAGCACGCAACAGCAGCGACTGCGCGATAGTGACACCGATCGCCTTGGCGGTCTTCAGGTGAATGAAGAGTTCGTAGCGCGACGGCTGCTCGATAGGCATCTTCATTGAATCACTTCGTCGGCACGCAACAGCAATTGCTGCAGCAAGCTCAGGCCGAACCTGCGCGCGGTCTTCAGGCGCAAGCACGAAGGCCGACACACTCGGCCTGCCCGCGGTGCTAAGATCCTTACATCGAAATACCTGGGACGTTTTGACATGGATGCCTCGACGGTCACCAGCAAGGGCCAGGTCACCATCCCCAAGGAAATTCGGCGCCAGCTCGGTATCCGACAAGGCAGCCGGGTGGCCTTTGCCAGCAAGAACGGCAAGGTCGAGTTGCGCGTGCTGCATCGCGCACCGGCCACCGTGGAGTCGGGATTCGGCATGCTCGATGCACGCGGCCAGCGGCTGCCCGCCGACTTCGACGCCGCAAGCCTGCTCGCGCCCAAGCGTGGCGGCAAGCGCTGATGCTGGCACTGGATACCAACGTGCTGGCGCGCTACTACGTGCGCGAAGGCGGCTCCGCGCGCGCACAAGAGGAGGTCGCGCGCGCCGTGGTCGAGCGCGGCACACAACTGTTTGTCGCGAAGACCGTCGTGCTCGAACTCGAATGGGTGCTGCGCGGCGTGTACGGCCACCCGCCCAAGGATGTGGGCCGGGTCATCGAACACCTGCTGTCGCTGGCCCACATCGAAGTCGAAGATCGTGCGGCGGTCGAGTCGGCATTGGGCAATCTGCGCAAGGGGCTGGACTTTGCCGACGCGCTGCACCATGCGTCGAGCCGCAGCTGCGAAGCGCTGCTGACCTTCGATGCCAAGGGCTTCGTCGGCAAGGCACGGCGGCTCGCGATCACGCCGCCGGTGCGCTTGCCAGCCTAGCCCGACATGGATGTGGCAATGCGGCGCCGTTGCGCCAACAGGCCCGGGCTGCGGTCTCATTCGATGACCAGGTCCGCGCGCAGCAGCAGGCCCTGCGGCAAGCTCACGCCGATGGCCTGCGCGGTGCGCTGGTTGATCGCCAGCTGGAACCGCGTCGGGCGTTCGACCGGCATCTCGGCAGGACGCGCACCCTTCAAAATGCGATCGACATAACCCGCGGCGCGCCGCGCCAGGTCGTCCACGTCGGCACCGTAGCTCAGCAGAAAGCCGCTGTGCGCGAGCAGCGCAAAGTCGGACATCGACGGCAGGCGCTGCGCAATCGCCAGTTCGGCGACGCGGTTGCGCTGGTCGAAGACGACATTCACCGCGTAGGCCAGCAGCGCCTGCGCGCGGGCAGCGCGGGCCGCTTCGAAGGCCGGTTCGAGATCCTCGGCGCGCCGCACAGGCAGCCGCTGCAATTCGAGCCGCAGCCGGCGGGCATATGCGGCAACCGCGATAATGCGGGAACGGGTCGAACCGGGGATCGGCATCATGAACTATCGCGACATCATCACGATTGAACCGGGTAAGCGTGGCGGCAAGCCGTGCATCCGCGGCATGCGCATGACCGTATACGACGTGCTGGAGTACCTGGCGTCGGGCATGACCGAGCAGCAGTTGCTGGCCGACTTTCCGGACCTGACGATCGAGGATATTCGGGCCTGCTTGGCCTACGCCGCAGACCGCGAACGCATGCAGTTCACCGTGCCGGCGTGAAGCTGCTGTTCGATCAGAACCTTTCGCCGCGGCTCGCCGACGCCCTTGCAGCGCTGTTCTCCGGCTCTAGGCATGTGCGACATGCGGGCCTGGACTGCGCCGACGACGAGACGATCTGGCGCTTTGCGCGCGACCACGGCTTTGCCATCGTGAGCAAGGATTCGGGTTTCCAGGAGAAGAGCCAGATGGCCGGGTCGAAGCCGCATGTGGTCTGGGTTCGCCGCGGCAACTGTTCCACGTCACAGATCGAGCAACTGTTGCGCGCCAACGCCGCGCGCATTGGCGATCTGGATCAGCGGCAGGACGCGGGGTTTCTGGTGCTGCTGTAGCACCAGGTTGGCGCGCCAGCTGCGTGCCTTGGGCTTGCGCCGCTGTTGAAGCGGGCGAGGACCGGCAGGTCTCACGGTGGCGTGTCACTCGATCACCTCCGTCGCCTGCAGCAGCACCGACTGCGGAATCGTGATGCCGCGAACGCGCGCCATGTGCTTGTTGACGACCAGCTGGAACTGCGTCGGCTGCTGCACCGGCAGGTTGGCGGGTTTCTCGCCATCGAGGATGCGCGCGACATATTCGGCGCTTGCGCAGCGCGGTCGCGGGCCAGTCGATGCCGTAGGACACAAGCCCTCCGTCGTCGACGAAGTAGCGCGATCCGTAGACGGCCGGCAAGCGCAGACGGTCCACGACGCCGACGATGTTCCCGCCGGTTGGCCGACCGTGATGCGGTCGAAGAGCACGATCAAGCCATCGACCGGCTCGCTCATCAGCGCCAAGTACGCGCTGTCGACATCCTTCCAGCCACGCAGCGGCATCGGGTTGCACCGTGAGCCCTGCGGTCGCCTGCAGCGGCCTGAACGGCCCGCAGGCCCTGCATCGAGCTCGGATGGCCGGCTTCGAACATCACCGCCATGCGCTTGGCTGTCGGTGCCAATCTCCTGCAGCAGCGCAAGCTGCTTCACGCTCGAGCTCTGGCGAGCATGAATGACAGGCCGGTCGCATTCCCTCCCGGCCGCGCCAAGCTCGTCACCAGACCGAGGGCCACCGGATCGCCAGCGGACGATGAACACCATCGGCACCGACGGTGCCGCTTCCTTGACCGCCATGGCCGCGAGCGCGTGCCTTGGCCACGATCAGTTCGCACTTCAGCCGCAACCAACTCGCCAACGAGCGCCAGACTGCCCCAAAACTCCGGGTCAAGGGTCATGAACTCGATCGTCAGGTTGCGCCCCTCGACCCAGCCGAGTTCGCCGAGCCGCTTGAACATCGCATTCGAACGTCGGCCCCTTGCCGCCGTCGTGAAGCACCCCGATCCGCGCCGTCGCGTTTGCCGCTGCGCACGCAGCGGCGAGGCGCCGCGAAGACCATGGCCGCGCCGAGCATGACCAGCTGCCGCCGCGTCATTCGATCACCTCGTCGGCACTCACCAGCACGCTCTGCGGCACCTTCAGCCCCAGCGACCGCGCCGCCTTCATGTTCAGCACCAGTTCGAACTTGGTCGACTGCTCCCATGCAATCTCGCCCGGCGGCGTGCCCTTCAGGATCTTGTCGACCATGGCTCGCCGAGCGCCTGAACAGTTCGGCGAAGTCGCCCTGGAACGACGCCAGCCCGCCGGCGTCCAGATAGCCGGCGCCGCCCCAGATCGACGGCAGGCGTTGCTTCGTGCACCATTCGCCCAGGCGCATGCGATGCAGGTAGAAGGTGGCATCGGCCAGGATCAGCACGCCGTCCAGCCGGTCGCGCGCCATCGCCGCCAGCGTGGCGTCGAAGTCCTCGGGCCCGCGCGCCTCGAACACCACGATCGCCAGGCCGAGCTGGCGCCGTATCTTCCTCCACGCCCTTCTCGAGCGTCGGCGCGCGGCACCGTGTAGGGGTTCATCAGGATGCCGACACGGCGCGCGTCGGGCACCAGGTCCTTCAGCAACTGCAGCCGCCGCGACAGGAGGCCGTGGTAGGCGCCGGACAGGCCGGTGATGTTGCGCCCCGGGCGCGCGTAGCTGTCGGCCAGCCCCATCTGCACCGGGTCGTCGACCGGCACCGCGACGATCGGCAGCGTGCGTGTCGCGTCCCTGGCCAGCAGCGCCGGGCGCGGGCCGATGGCGACCAGCACGTCGGGCGCCGAAGGCCAGCGATTCGGCCAGCAGCGCCGGCAAGCGCTCCGGCTTGCCCTCGGCGAAGCGCCATTCGATGTCGAGGTTGCGGCCCTCGACCCAACCCAGTTCGCGCAGGCCCTTGCGCAAGGGCTCGACCATGCTTCTCATCGTGGCAGGGTCGCTCATTCCGACGCTGCCGCCGAGCACGGCGATGCGCGCGCGGCGCGGTGTGGCTTGCGCGTGGCCCAAATCGGGCCACACCAGCGCGCCGGTGAAGCTGGCGCAGAACCTTCGTCGCTTCATCGCGCCCCTTTGGGCCGCAGCCCGGCCTATTCGATCAACTCGCCCGCCGCCGCCAGCAGCGCCGGCGGCAGCGTCAGCCCCAGGGCCCGGGCGGCACGCTGGTTGATCGTCAGCTGGAACTTGTTCGGCATGCTCAGCGGCAGGTCGCCGGCGCGCGATCCCTTCAGCACCTTGTCGACGAAGACCGCCGCGCGCTGGTAGAAGTCCTGCACGTTCGGGCCGTAGGACATCAAGCCGCCAGCCTGCGCAAACTCGATGAAGGGCGAGATCGCCGGCAGCCGCTGCCTGGCGCAGAACTCGGCGATCGACTTCGAGCGCGCGCGCACCAGCGGCGACGACAGCAGCACCAGCGCCTCGGGCCTGCGCTGCATGCCGTCGGCCAGCTCGCGGTCGAACTCGCCGTCGTCGCGCACCACCAGCGTATCGACGTCGAAACCCAGCCGCTGCGCAGCCGCCTTGGCGGCACCCAGCTGCCACGGGCCGGTGCTGGCGTCCCACAACAGGTTGACGCGCCGTGCCTGCGGCAGCGCCTGGTGCAGCAGCTCGAACCAGCGGCCGGCAAAGCCCGGCTGGTCGAGAAAGACGCCGGTGACATTGGTGCGCGGATGCTCCACCGAGCGCACCAGCCCGCTGCGCAGCGGGTCGGTTTCCAGGTCGAGCGCGACGATCGGCACGCTGCTGGTGGCGTGAACAGCCGCGTCCAGCGCCGCCGGCCCGGCGCAGAACAGCACGGCGGGCTTCAGGCTGGCCAGGTGGCGCGCCAGACCCGGCAGGTCGCGCGGGTTGCCGTCGGCCGAGCGGAACGCGAAGGCCACGTTCTGCCCTTCGACGAAACCCAGCTCGCGCAGCCCCTGGCGCATGTAGTCCAGCGGATGCAGGCCGGTGGACACCAGCACGCCGACCAGCGGCACGGGGGGTGACTGCGCCTGCGCCCGGCGCGGCAGGCCGATGCCAACGAGCAGCAGGCCTGCGAGCACGCGGCGCCGGCTCGACAGCGTGGGCGCCTCGGGAAGCAGCGAAAAACGGTTCACAAACCTGTTCATGCCCTGTCCCCTACACGCGCTGCGGCCCCTGGTTGGGCCTGCAGCGCCCAGCGAAAAAGACTACTCCGGCTTGCCGCGGCCCGCAAACCCTAGTTCGAATTCGTCCTCAATGTTGCGGAGGCACGGCCGTGTCGCTGCCGCTGAAGCGCTTTTCGATGCGTCGCACGTCCTCGGACAGCCGCCCCGCCACCAGGCCGATCAGGTGGAAGCCGAAGGACGGGTTCTGGAAGTACAGCTGCTTCAGCGTCACCTCGTCCACCATCAGCACGGTGCAGGCGCTGACGCAGCGCGCGGTGTGCGTGCGGCGCCGGTCGGGCGCGAAGAAGGCGATCTCGCCGAAGATCTTGCCGGGCTCGAGCATGACGCCGATCTCGGCCAGTTCGATCTGCCCGTCGACCAGGCAGTACAGCCGATCCGCCAGGTCGCCCTTGTGGAACAGCACCGTGCCCTTCTTCAGCCGGCGCGCCTTCATGTAGGGGCGCAGCCACAGGCCGCTCAGGTCGCTGGCCGATTCCGCCGCCTTGACGCGGCGTGTCAGCCGCATCATCTGCCGCGCGCGGTGCAGGTTGATCGGCAGCAGCACGGCGGCGACGATCAGCGTCAGGTACTGCGGATGCAGCGCGCCATAGATCACGAAGCCCAGGTTGCTGGCCACGGCCAGCCAGCGCAGCGGAATCATGGTCCTGACGAAAGCGGCGCCGATGACGAAGGACGCGGCCAACACCCCCGCGACATAGGCGAGCAGGTCCTTCGGCGACGACAGCACGGCTTGCGCCTGCTCCAGCGCCAGCGCGAACAGTTCCGCGATCGACACGGGCTTCCCTTCGGTGCATGGACCGGCACGCGTGCCGGGGCGAAGGCCGCGGCCGCCGATTCATTCTGCCGCAGCGGCTGGCCGTGCAATCCCTGCCCTGATGCCCGCGCGAACTTGTTAAGGTTGCTGCACGCGCCAACCGCCAATCCTCCGGCGACCGAGGCACGACGCGACGAGGCACCGCCATGAACACAGCCACCGACCTTGCCGACTGCAGCGCCATCGAGCTGCTGCAGCTGTACCGCAGCCGTCGCGTCTCGCCGGTGGAAGCCACGCGCGCCGTGCTGGCGCGCATCGACCAGCTCAACCCGAAGCTGAATGCCTTCTGCCACCTGGCGGCGGACGAGGCGCTGCTGTCGGCGCAGGCCAGCGAATCGCGCTGGCGCACCGGCCACCCCTGCGGCGTGCTCGACGGCGTGCCCACCTCGATCAAGGACCTGATCCTCGCGCGCGGCTGGCCCACGCTGCGTGGCAGCCGCACGGTCGACCCGAAGCAGCCCTGGGACGTGGATGCTCCGGCCACCGCGCGGCTGCGCGAGGCCGGCGCGGTGCTGCTGGGCAAGACCTGCACGCCCGAGTTCGGCTGCAAGGGCGAGACCAATTCGCCGCTGACCGGCATCACGCGCAACCCCTGGGACTTGCGCAAGACGCCCGGCGGCTCGTCCGGCGGCACGGCGGCGGCGGTGGCCGCGGGCATGGGCCCGCTGTCGGTGGGCACCGACGGCGCGGGTTCGGTGCGCATCCCGGCGGCCTTCTGCGGCAACTTCGGCCTGAAGCCCAGCTTCGGCCGCGTGCCGGCCTATCCGCTGTCGCCGATGGGCACGGTCTCGCACCTCGGGCCGCACACCATGAGCGTGCGCGACGCGGCGCTGATGATGAACGTGCTCAAACAACCCGACGCACGCGACTGGACCTCGCTGCCCGCCGACGACCACGACTACCTGGCGCACCTGGACCACGGCATCCACGGGATGAAGATCGCCTATTCGCCCGCGCTGGGCTTCGCCCAGGGCATCGACGCGGAAGTGGCCGCCGCCGTGCGCGCCGCAGTGCAGCAGTTGCAGGCGCTGGGCGCGCACGTGGACGAGATCGACCCCGGCATCGACGACCCGCTGGACATCAGCATCGGGCTGTGGTTCATGGGCGCCTGGACACTGTGGAACACGCTCGGCCCCGAGCAGCAGGCCGTGGCCGACCCGGACTTTGCGGTCGAGGCCCGCGAAGGCTCGAAGTACAGCGCGCTGGACATCCAGCGGCTGACGCTGGCGCGCGGCGCCTTGGGTTCGCACATGCGCCAGTTCATGCAGCGCTACGACCTGCTGGTCACGCCGGCGGTGGCGGTGCCGGCTTTCGATGCACGCCCGGCCGGCAGCGTGCCGCTGACGCCGCAGAACATGCTCGGCTGGACGCCGTTTTCCTACCCCTTCAACCTGACGCAGCAGCCGGCCTGCAGCATCCCCTGCGGCTTGACGCAGGCCGGTCTGCCGATCGGCCTGCAGTTCGTCGGCCCGATGTTCGGCGATGCGCTGGTGCTGCGCGCGGCACGCGCCTACGAGACGGTGCGGCCGATCCCGCGACCGAAGCTGGATTTCTGACTACTCGCCGGCGCCGACCACCGCCCCACCCTCGGCGCGCCAGCGCAGCATGCCACCGCGCAGGTTGGCCACGTCGGCGAAACCGGCCTTGGCGAGCATCGCCGTGGCGCGTGCCGAGCGCGCGCCCGAGCGGCACACCGCCACCAAGGGCCGATCGCGCGGCAGTTCGCCCAGGCGCGATTCCAGTTCACCCAGCGGCACCAGGAGCGCACCATCGATGTGGCCCAGGCCGAGGGCAAACTCGGACGGCTCGCGCACGTCCACCACTTGCACCTTGCCGGCCACCTCGGCCAGCGCATGCGGCGTGATCTCCCACAGGCCGGCGATGCTGAAGTTCAGGTGCGCCCATTGCGGGTCGGCCGGCGGCACGATGTCGCCTTCGGGCCGGCCGCAGCGCAGGTTGGCGGGCACCGCCAGGTCCATCTTCTTCGGGTGCGGCAGGCCGAGATGCTGCATGAAGCCGGCAAAATCGGCCTCGCCGACGTCGCCGCCCAGGCGCGGGTTGAAGCGCTTTTCCTCGTCGATGCTGCTCACGCCCATGCCGTTGTAGTCATGCCCCGGGTACACCAGGCAGTGGCCGGGCAGCGTGAACAGTTGCATGTGCACCGAGCGGTACAGCGCGGCAGTGTCGCCCTGCTGGAAGTCGGTGCGGCCGCAGCCGCGGATGAGCAGGCAGTCGCCGCTGAAGACGCGCGACTCGTCGTCGAGCACGTAGCTCAGGCAGCCGTTGGTATGGCCGGGCGTGGCGCGCACCTGCAGCTGGCGCGCGCCGAAGGCCACGTGGTCGCCGTGGCGCAGCAGCCGGTCGGCGCCGCTGGCGCCGCCGTCCACCGACAGCGCGATGCGGCTGCCCAGGCGCTGGCGCAGCAGCCAGGCGCCGGTGACGTGGTCCGCATGCACGTGCGTTTCCAGCGTCCACTTCAGCGTCAGGCCCAATTCGCGGATCAGCGTCTGGTCGCGGCGCAGTTGCTCGAACACCGGGTCGATGAGCACGGCCTCGCCGCTGTCGCGGTCGCCCAGCAGGTAGCTCCAGGTCGACGAACTCGGGTCGAAGAGCGGGCGGAAGATCAACATCGGGTTCTCCTTCGGGCCTGGCCGCAGCGGTTCCGGCGGCGCGACTGCCGTTGTACTCGATAGCACCAATGCCCTGCTTGCGCCCGCGCTGGCACACTGCGCCGCACCCCCAATACCCAGATGGAGACACGACCATGCGCACCACACACCTCCACGGGCTCGTTCCCGCCGCCTGCGTGGCATCCCTGCTGTGCA
>CAWGOK010000041.1:0-67175 GCA_963824005.1 uncultured beta proteobacterium | reverse complement strand
GACACCGCCACATGCTGAACACCGCACCGATCGCCGCCGCCGCACCGCTGCCGGGCCTGGTGTCTCCCCAGGTCTCGACGCCGCCCCAGGGCGACGGCGGCCCGCCGTTCGCGACGGCGCTGGACCAGGCCGCCGCGCACCAGCGCGCCGCTTCCGTCGACGCCGAAGCCGACTCGGGAGCACAGGCCGAGGCTGCAGCGGACGGCACCACAGCGGCGGTGCCGGGCCATGCCAGGCCGAAACCGACCACGACCGCGGGCAGCGCCCGCCACGGCGCGATGCGCAACGCGGTCGGTCGCGACCTCCTGTCGCCGCCGACGGAGGCTTTGCACAAGACGTCTGCCCAAGCGGCGGCGGCCGACGACAAGCGTGTGCCGGACGACGGCCCACGGACCTCGGAGCTCGGCGGCCAGGCGTTGCTCGATCTGGCCGCGTGGGTGTCGGGCTTGCCCTTGCAGCGCGCACCGGCATCGGACAACGCTGCGTCGGCTACGCCGAAGGACCATGCGGCAGAGCGCGGCGGCAAGACGCTGGCGCTGTGTGCCGATGCCTCGCCACAGCCTGCAGCATCGGTCCGCGACGCGATCTTGGCGATCGACGCCGAACCCTCGAAGCCCGGCACGACGCACCTCGCTGCGGGCCTGGCCACGCCGCCCGGCCTCGACCCGACCGGCGAGACCAGACGCGCCGCCGTCGCCAGCGCCACCCCGGCGGCGCTGGCCCACCTGGCCCACCTGGCCGCCGCCGGCGGCGAGCTGCAGTCCGGCGACGAGGGGCTCCACCTGGCCCTCGGACGGCTGCGCCAGCCCGTCGGCCATGAGGGCAGCGGCGACATCCCTGCAGCCGCGGCGACGCCGTCGGCCAGCGCCTGGCCGCTGGCCGGACCCAGAGCGCACGAAATCGCATCACCCTTCCAGACCGAGCTGAAGGCGGCGCTGGGCACGAGCGAGTTTGCATCGAACCTGGGTTCGCAGCTCAGCGTGCTGGTGCGCGACGGCATCGAACATGCGCAACTGAAGCTCAACCCGGCCGAGATGGGGCCGATCGAGGTGCGCATCCGCCTGGACGGCACGCAGGCCCAGGTCGACTTCAGCGCGGCCCATGCGCTCACGCGGCAAGCCTTGCAGGACGCCGTACCGGCACTGGCCAGCGCCTTGCTCGACAACGGCCTGACGCTGACCGGCGGCGGCGTGTTCGAACAGCCTCGCGAACCGCGGGGCGAGGCGCGCCGCGACTTGCCGAACGGCAGCACTGCGACAGGCACGACGACACGCGAGGGCGCGGGCCCGGACACCAGCCTGCCACGCCTGCCGCGCGCCCGCGGTGTGGTCGACCTCTACGCCTGATCCCCCCTCGGCCGCACGGGCCGGCGCGGACTGGCGAGACGGCCGTCTTTGTGCCCCTTTTCGCGCCTTCCTGACGGGCACCGGCTTTCAATAATCGTCCGCATGCGAGCTCGCTGCGGCCCCAGGGCCGGGGGTGCGGATCGCCAACCCTGGAGGTGCCATGTCCACTGCCGCGGCCGTCGAAGGCGCAGTGCCCGTCAAGGCAGGCAAGAAGAAGCTGATCGTCATCGTTGTCGCGGTGCTGCTGTTGCTGGCCGCGGCCGGCGGCGGTGTGCTGTTCTGGCTCAAGTCGAAGGCCCATGCGGAGCGGGACGCCGACGACGGCGATGGCTCGTCCGAACAGGCCGCCAGCCACGCCGTGGCCAAGCGCGACCCGAAGGCCGTGCCGGTGTTCGTGCCGCTGGACAACTTCACCGTCAACCTGGCCGATCGCGAGGCCGAGCGTTATGCGCAGATCGGCATCTCGCTGGAGCTCAACGATTCCAAGTCCGGCGAGAAGATCAAGCTGTTCATGCCGGCCATCCGCAACAACATCCTGATGGTGCTGGCGCACAAGCGCTCGTCCGACCTGCTGGAACGCTCGGGCAAGGAAAAGCTCGCCGACGAGGTGCTGCGCGAGACCGAGCGTGCGCTCGGCCTGGAGCCGCTGGCGGCCGGCGCGGACGCCAGGAAAGACGCCGACGACGAGCCGCGGCCGGTGCGTGCGGTGCACTTCTCCAACTTCATCATCCAATGAAGTCAGCTCGATCAGGACAATTGCGGGCCGAGCGCCAGGCCGCTCCCAAGCCGGCCCGCATCCCCCTGGGGGAGCGTAGGCGGTCAAGCTGTTCCCGACTGCTCGGGAACAGCCCGCCGAAGCGCCAACCGGCATGTAGGCCGGTTGGCCGGTCGACGTATCCGTCGAACGAGGGGCTCCATTGAATCAGCAGATCCTTTCGCAGAACGAAGTCGACGCGCTGCTCCAGGGCATCACCGGCGAGAGCCAGGCGCTCGAGCAGGAAGACAGCGCCACCGACGGCCCGCAGGTCTATGACCTGGCGAACCAGGAACGCATCGTGCGCGGGCGCATGCCGACGATGGAGGTCGTCAACGAACGCTTCGCGCGCAACATCCGTGTCGGGCTGTTCAACCTGATCCGCAAGAGTCCGGAGGTGTCGATCGGCGGCATCAAGGTGCAGAAGTACAGTGCCTTCCTGCGCGAGATCGTGGTGCCGACCAACTTCAACATCGTCACCGTCAAGCCGCTGCGCGGCTCGGCCCTGGTGGTGTGCGACCCGAACCTGGTGTTCGCGGTGATCGACGCGCTCTTCGGCGGCGCAGGCAAGTACCACACGCGCATCGAGGGCCGCGAGTTCTCGCCGACGGAGAACCGCGTGATCCACCGCCTGCTGCAGACCATCGCCGCCGAGTACGCCAAGGCCTGGGTCGGCATCTATCCGCTCGAGCTGGAGTACCAGCGCTCGGAGATGCAGCCGCAGTTCGCGAACATCGCCTCGCCCAGCGAGATGGTGGTGACCAGTTCCTTCCTGCTGGAGATCGGCGACAGCAGTTGCAGCATCAACCTGTGCTTTCCGTATTCGACGCTCGAGCCGATCCGCGACGTGCTGTATTCGACCAGCCAGGGCGATGCCGGCGAGCCCGACCGGCGCTGGGTGCAATTGTTGAAGAACGAGATCCAATCGGCCGAGGTGGAACTGGTGGCCACGCTGGCCACGGCGCCGGCCACGGTGGAGCAACTGCTGTCGTTCAAGCCGGGCGACTTCGTCGAGCTCGACCTGGAGCCGTTGATCCAGGCCAAGGTGGATGGCGTGCCGGTGTTCGACTGCCACTACGGCACCTCCAACAAGCACTACTCCATCAAGATCGATCAACTGCTGACCGGCTCCGGCCTCGGTTGGCTGGGAGAACAGACACATGCCCGCTGAGCACACCGCCACGAGCGACCCCGACCGCATGGCCGCCGATTGGGCCCCCGACGCGAATGTGAACCCCGGCACCGGCAACGAAGTGGCCAGTGAAGTCGCGAACGCCGCCGAAAGCGTGGCGCCGGCCACCTTCACGAACTTCGCGCCCACGGCCACTGCAGGACAGGGCGCCGGCAACGACATCAACATGATCCTCGACATCCCGGTGCAGCTGACCGTGGAGCTGGGGCGCACACGCATCCCGATCAAGCACATCCTTCAGCTGGCGCAAGGCTCGGTGGTCGAGCTCGACGCGCTGGCCGGCGAACCGATGGACGTGCTCGTCAACGGCTACCTGATCGCACAGGGCGAGGTGGTGGTGGTGAACGACAAGTTCGGCATTCGCCTGACCGACATCGTCACGCCGAGCGAGCGGCTGCGTCGGCTCAGCAGGAATTGATGTCCCACCCCCTGTGCGCTTCGCGCGCCCCCTCGAGCGGGGCGAGTCGGACGGGGAACAGTCCCTGCGGACTGTTGCTCGCCTACGAGCGCCAACAGCGTCCTCGCTGTTGGCACCGCTCGCGGCCCGGCAACGCCGGATCCGTGGCGGTCGCTCGATGGGCCTGGTCCATGTGTCGCGGGTGGCGCTTCGGCTCCATGGAAGACTGAAATGGTCGTCAACTGGACGCCGCTGCTGTGGTTCGGCGCGATCATCGTGCTGATCCCGCTGGCGCTGCGGCTGCTCAAGCGCACGCCGCTGGGTGGCGCGCGTGGCAGCGGGCCGATGCGCAGCGTCGCCGTGCTGCCGTTGTCGCCCTCGCAACGCCTGGCCATCGTCGAGGTCGGCGTCGGCGCCGCGCGCCGCTGGCTGGTGCTGGGCGTGTGCAGTCAGTCGATCACCACGCTGCATACGATGGAGCCGCAGGGCGAGCCGCTGCCGGATGCGGCCGTACCGGCCGCCACCTTCGCGCAACTGCTGTCGCGCTTGCGGCGCGAGCCTTGAACATGCGTGCCCTGCCACAGCGACGGGTGGGCTTGCGTCACGGGCTGGCGCTGGCCGTCGGTCTGGGCCTCGGCGGTGCCGCGCTGGCGCAAGGCAATCCGGGGCTGCCCCTGATCGTCGGCCAGGGCGCCGGCGGCACGAGTTACTCGGTGCCGATCCAGACGCTGCTGTTCTTCACCGCCCTGAGTTTCCTGCCGGCGGTGCTGCTGCTGATGACCGGCTTCACGCGCATCGTCATCGTGCTGTCGCTGTTGCGCCAGGCGCTGGGCACGCAGGCTGCCCCACCCAACCAGGTGATCATCGGGCTGAGCCTGTTCCTGACCTTCTTCGTCATGAGCCCGACGCTCGACCAGGTGTACGAGAAGGCCTACCAGCCCTTTGCGGCCAACCAGATCGCCTTCGACGAGGCGCTGCGGCGCGGCGAATCGCCGATGCGCGAGTTCATGCTCAAGCAGACGCGTCAATCCGACGTGCAGCTGTTCGCCAGGCTGGCCAAGCTGCCCGCCGAGCTGAAAGGCGAAGACGTGCCGCTGAAGGTGCTGCTGCCGGCCTTCGTCACCAGCGAGCTGAAGACGGCCTTCCAGATCGGCTTCCTGATCTTCATCCCGTTCCTGGTGATCGACATGATCGTCGCCAGCGTCTTGATGAGCCTGGGCATGATGATGCTGTCGCCGGTGCTTGTCGCCCTGCCCTTCAAGCTGATGCTGTTCGTGCTCGCCGACGGCTGGAACCTGCTGCTCGGATCCCTCGCCGCATCCTTCGCCACCTGAACGCCGCGCATGAACTCGCAACAAGTCTTCACCCTCGGCCAGGAAGGCCTGCTGCAACTGCTGATGGTCAGCGCGCCAGTGCTGCTGACAGTGCTGGTGGTCGGTCTGGTGGTCAGCATCTTCCAGGCGGCGACACAGATCAGCGAGGCCACGCTGTCCTTCGTGCCCAAGGTGGTGGCCGCCGTCGCCGTGCTGGCTTTCGCCGGGCCGTGGATGATGAGCACGCTGGTCGAGTACCTGCAGCGCACGCTGCAATCCATCCCCGGCTCCATCGGCTGACCCGTTCAGGCCCAGCCGTGATCAGCTTCACCGAAGCCGATGTGCTGGCCTGGATCACGCCGCTGCTGTGGCCCTTCCTGCGCGCGCTGGCGCTGCTGTCCGCCCTGCCGCTGCTGGGCACACGCACCGTGCCGGCGCGAGTGCGCGTAGCCCTGGCGGCACTGGTCGCGCTGGCTGCGCAAGCCTCCTTGCCGCCGATGCCGGCGGTGCCGCTGGACTCGCTCGCCGGTGTCATGCTGGTGCTGCAGCAGTTGCTGATCGGCATCAGCCTGGGTTTCGCGGTGCGGCTGGTATTTGCCGCCATCGAGCTGGCCGGCGAGGTGGTCGGCCTGCAGATGGGACTGAACTTCGCCGGCTTCTTCGACCCGCTGACCGCCAGCCAGACCACCGCCACCAGCCGCTTCTTCGGCGCCATCGTCGGCTGGCTGTTCATCGTCATCAACGGCCACCTGCTGGTCATCGCCGCGCTGGTGGACAGCTTCAACGCCTTCCCGGTGGGCGACCAGCCCTTTGCCTTCCTGCAGCAGGCGCGCCCGCACGAATGGGGGGCGATGATCTTCGCAACAGGCTTGTGGATCGCGCTGCCGATGGTGGCCATGCTGACCTTCGTCAACCTGGTGCTGGGCGTGATCTCGCGCGTGGCCGCGCAGATCAACGTCTTCGCCATCGGCTTCCCGATCACGCTCGGCGTCGGGCTGCTCGGCATCCTGCTGACGCTGCCGCTGATGCAGCAGCCCTTCACGATGGCGCTGGAGCGCATGCTGGCCCATTTTTGAGACTCGCCGCATTCAAGCGCATGCAAGGCCAAGGTCGGTCACAGCGCATGACCCGTCAAGGTGCCCGTCTCGATGCTCGGCATTCGAACTTGACCTGACTGGCCGCCAGCTGCTGTTCGCGTTACGTTCTCCAACGGCAGCGATGGACTGTCAGTGGTCGACCCGGGCGCGACGGGCTACGTCCCGCGTGCAATGCTTCAGCTCGCAGGCAATGGCCAGTTCCTCGCAGAGCCAGACGATGCGTTCGGACTGCGATTTGCCCAGAGGGTGGACCGTCAGCATGGTGGTGCGTCCTCAATCGATGCGTTGGGGCTTCGGGCTCCGACGGTTCGGGGTTGGCGCTTACGAAGGACAAGCCGACCAAAACGCCCAGCAGCAATGTCTGCCCGCGGGCGGGTGCCTGCAGCGGAGCATGGCTCTGCAGACCGAGGTGCGCGAGGACTTGCCCATTCGCCGGCGCACTGCGGGTTAGACACCTCACGGCCCGCAGGTGTACTCTGCGCAGGTAGAAACAAGTACGCGCGGCGCGATCGGAGTTCGCTCGCAAGGCCTCCGAACGGTGGCACACGCACAGGACAAGGAGTTTGCCATGTCGAACCACGTCTACAAGCAGGTCGAGCTTGTTGGCTCGTCGGCCACCAGCTCGGACGATGCCATCCGCCAGGCCATCGAGACCGCGGCCAAGACGCTGCGCCACATCGATTGGTTCGAGGTGACCGGGACGCGCGGGCATGTCGTCGAAGGCAAGGTTGCACACTTTCAGGTCATGCTGAAAGTCGGCTTCCGCCTCGAGGACTGAGGCGGCTGCGGAGTCCACATTGATCCGCAGCCTCGCGCTGGCATGCACGCTGGCACTGGCCAGCGCAGGGGGCGATGCGGGCGAATCGGGTGCGATGGTCGCAGCGCCGGTGTTCGTCCTGCGTATCGACGGCGCCATCGGTCCGGTCACCGCCGAGCAGGTGTCCCGTTCGCTGGAACGCGCGGCGCGTGAGCGGGCTCAACTGGTCGTGATGCAGATGGACACGCCGGGTGGGCTGGACACCGCGATGCGCAGCATCGTCAAGGACATCCTGGCCTCGCCGGTGCCGGTGGCCGTATTCGTGTCGCCGCAGGGTGCGCGGGCGGCCAGCGCCGGCACCTACATCCTCTATGCGGCGCATGTGGCGGCCATGGCGCCGGCGACCAACCTGGGCGCGGCGACGCCGATCGCCATTGGCCTGCCAACCCCTGGTGGCGGCGGGCATCCGGCAGCACGGCCGGCGAGCGCCGCATCGACGCCCGAGTCGAGCCCGGACACCTCAACCGCCAAGAGCGTCAACGACGCCACGGCCTACATTCGCGGCCTGGCCCAGTTGCGCAACCGGGATGTCGCCTGGGCCGAGCAGGCGGTACGCGAATCCGTCAGCCTGCCTGCAAGCGATGCGCTGTCGCGCAAGGTGATCGATCTCATCGCCGTCGACTTGAGCGATCTGCTGCGCCAGCTCGACGGCCGCGAGCTGGCCCTAGGACCTTCTGGCGCCAGCAGCATGAAGCTGGCCACCGCGCAGGCGGCTGTCGTGACGCTGGGTGCCGACTGGCGGGTTCGGCTGCTCGCGGTGATCAGCGAGCCCAGCCTGGTGCTGATGCTGCTGATGATTGGCGTCTACGGGTTGTTGTTCGAGTTCATGAATCCGGGCTATGTGGCACCCGGCGTGATTGGCGGCGTGTCGTTGTTGCTGGCGCTGTGGGGGTTGCAGATGCTTCCCGTCAACTACGCCGGCTTGGCCCTGATCCTGCTGGGCGTGGCCTTCTTTGTCGCAGAGGCCTTCGCGCCGAGCTTTGGCGCATTGGGACTTGGTGGCATCGTTGCCTTTGCATTGGGTGCGCTGTTGCTGATCGACAGCGACGTGCCGGGATTCGCCATCCCATGGCCGCTGATCGGCGCCTTGGCATTGGTCTCGGCGGCCATCGTCGTCGGGGTTGCGAATATGGCAGCGAAGGCGCGGCGCCGGCCGGTGATCAGTGGAACGCCGCGAATGGTCGGCGCATTGGGCGAAGTCATCGAGTTCGCCGGTGGCGAAGGCTGGGCCACGGTCGAAGGTGAGCGCTGGCAAGTGCGCGCGGCTCAGCCGTTAGGTCTTGGCCAGTGCGTTCGCGTCACGCGTGTCGATGGCCTGACGCTGGAGGTAAGCCCCGTGCCCGAAAACACATCGACGGAAGGAGTCTCCAGATGATCGGCATTCCTATCGGCATTGGGGTCGTCCTGATCTTGCTGGGGTTGATCGCGGCCAGCTCGCTGCGCATCCTGCGCGAGTATCAGCGCGGTGTGGTGTTCCAGCTCGGGCGCTTCTGGCGCGTGAAGGGTCCGGGCCTGGTCGTGCTCATACCCGGCATCCAGCAGATGGTGCGCATCGACCTGCGCATCGTGGTCATGGACGTGCCGAGCCAGGACGTGATTTCGCGCGACAACGTGACGTTGAAAGTCAACGCCGTGCTCTACTTCCGGGTCGTCGACCCGGAGCGCGCGGTGATCCAGGTGGCCGACTTCCTGTCCGCCACCAGCCAGCTCGCGCAGACCACCCTGCGCGCGGTGCTCGGCAAGCACACGTTGGATGAGATGCTGTCCGAACGCGAGCGACTGAACCTGGACCTGCAGAAGATTCTCGACAGCCAGACCGACGCCTGGGGCATCAAGGTCACCAATGTCGAGATCAAGCATGTCGACCTGAACGAAAGCATGATCCGCGCAATCGCTCGCCAGGCAGAAGCCGAGCGCGAACGACGCGCCAAGGTGATCCACGCCGAAGGTGAACTTCAAGCCGCGGAAAAGCTGGCACAAGCCGCAGAGATCCTTGCCCAACAGCCTCAGGCGATTCAGCTGCGCTACCTGGAGACATTGACTGTGATCGCAGCGGACAAGAACTCGACCATCGTCTTCCCGTTGCCGATGGACATCGTCGCGCCACTGCTTGGCGCGCTCCAACGCAGCGCAACGCCGTCAGCCTAGGGCTTGCTTGGGCATGCGGCTAGGGCGACCTGCTCGCCGCAACACGCCTGGGGGGAGACTGCGCGCCTATGTCTGCACTTGGTTGGCCGTCCTGGCAGCTTCGTCGGCGGGACGCGGCCCAAAGGCGTCGTTCGAATCTATGGTCTTGTGGCCCTGCAGCTGACGGTCAACTCCGTGTAGAAGATCCACGCGTGGGGAAGCGGTACCCAAGCCAACTGATTGGCCGGCACCATCGCGTGGCTGGCTAGGCGCAACCGGTGCCCGTGCATGGCAGCCGCCGAAATCATGCTGATGCCTCCAGCGTCAACTTGTAGCGCTGCGCTCTGTCGACGTAGTCGGTGGCGTTGTTGTCGAGCTTCGCGGCTTCCGCATCGGCATACTGACAAGAATCGCAATAAGGAGCACCCATGGGCAAGACATTCAGGATCGCCGCCATTCCCGGCGACGGCATCGGCAAGGAAGTGATGCCCGAGGGTCTGCGCGTGCTTGAGTCGGCGGCAGGCCGCTTCGGCATCGACCTGCAGTTCAAGCACATCGACTGGGCAAGTTGCGACTACTACGCCAAGACCGGGCAGATGATGCCCGACGACTGGAAGGCGCAGCTCGAAGGCATGGACGCGATCTACTTCGGCGCGGTCGGCTGGCCTGCGACGGTGCCGGACCATGTGTCGCTGTGGGGGTCGTTGCTCAAGTTCCGGCGCGAGTTCGATCAGTACATCAACCTGCGACCGGTGCGCCTGTTCGATGGCGTGCCCTGCCCATTGGCCGGGCGCAAGGCCGGCGACATCGACTTCTTCGTCGTGCGCGAGAACACCGAAGGCGAATACACCAACCTCGGTGGCGTCATGTTCGAAGGCACCGAGCGCGAGGTCGTGGTGCAGGAGTCGGTGTTCAGCCGCTTCGGCGCCGACCGGGTGCTGAAGTACGCGTTCGAGCTGGCGTTATCGCGGCCGCGCAAGCATCTGACGGTGGCGACCAAGAGCAACGGCATCGCCATCAGCATGCCCTGGTGGGACAAGCGTGCCGACGCCGTGCACCAGGCCTATCCGCAGGTGACGGTGGACAAGCAGCACATCGATATCCTGTCGGCGCGCTTCGTGCTGCAGCCCACGCGCTTCGACGTGGTGGTGGCCAGCAACCTGTTCGGCGACATCCTGTCCGACCTGGGTCCGGCCTGCACCGGCACCATCGGCCTCGCGCCTTCGGCCAACCTCAACCCCGAGCGCAAGTTTCCCTCGCTGTTCGAACCGGTGCACGGATCGGCGCCCGACATCTTCGGCAAGAACATCGCCAACCCCGTGGCGATGATCTGGTCCGGTGCGCTGATGCTGGACTATCTGGGCCAGCGCGAGGCGCACGACGCCATCGTCAATGCGATCGAGCAGGTGCTTGTCGATGGCCCTCGTACCGGCGACCTGGGTGGCCGCGCCTCGACGACTGACATGGGCAAGGCAATCGCCGAGTTGGTCTGATAGGCGGCGTTCCGCCGCCATTTGCCCGGCGGCGGCTGGCTGGGTTCAGTGGCTGCTTTCACTTGTTGCGATCCGCATGTCGGCTGGCGCGAGCCGACTCAACTCATGGAGTCAGCGCCATTGCCGTTGGTCGTTGCCCGTGCCGGATGATGGCCAGAGCCACCCGTCGAACGCGGCGGCACCGGTCATGCGGATGCCCTTTTCACCGCAATGCGCCTCACGCGGCCCGCGCAGCCATTTCCCTAGAACGCAAGTCGCTCAGCGCTCAGTCGCCCACCAGCCCGTTGCGGATGGCGTAGACCGTGAGCTCCGAGTTGTTCGCCAGCTGCAGCTTCTCGAGCACGCGGGCGCGGTACACCGATACCGTCTTCGGCGACAGCACCAGGTCGGTGGCGATGTCGGACAGGCGCTTGCCCGAGGCGATCATCACCAGGGTTTGCAGCTCGCGATCGGACAGCTTCTCGTGCGGGTGCTCGCTGGCCGGCGCGCTCAGGCTTTCGACCAGCATCTGCGCGATCTCGGGCGTCACGTACTTGCGCCCCTGTGACACGGTGCGCACCGCCTGCACCAGCAGCTGCGGGTCACCCCCCTTGTTGACGTAGCCGTGCGCGCCGGCACGCAGCGCACGGATGGCGTACTGGTCTTCCGGATACATGCTGACGATCAGCACCTTCACCGCGGTGCCCTCGTCGCGCAGCACGTGCAGCACATCGAGCCCGCTGCGCCCGGGCAGGTTGATGTCGAGCACCAGCACATCGCAGGCCTCGGTACGCATCAGCGTGCGCAACTCGCCGTAGTCGGCAGCCTCGCCTACGACCTGGATGTCGGCGGCGTCGGACAAGGTGTCGCGAATGCCGCGCCGGATCAGCGCATGGTCGTCGCAAAGAATCACGCGAATCATAGGTCTCCCCAGGCCGACGGGTCGTGCGACAGCTCGAGCTCGGCGTTCGATGGCGGCGCGTCGCCCGGCGGCAGCGCCAACGCGCTCATCGGTATCGACAGGATCAGCGTCGTGCCCCGGGTCGAGCTGGACAGGTCGACCCAGCCGCCGACGGTGACGGCGCGTTCGCGCAGCCCGCGGATGCCGAAACTCTGTGCCTTGGCCAGGTCGCGGTTCGACAGGCCGCGGCCGTTGTCGCTGATTTCCAGCGACAGCATGTCCGGCGCCAGCAGCAGGTCCAGGCGCACGCGCGTGGCATGGGCATGCTTGGACACGTTGGTCAGCGCCTCCTGGGCAGTGCGGTAGGCCACCAGCGGCACACCGGCGGGCAGCGGCAGGCTGTCGTGGCTGGTGTGGAACACACATTCGATGCCGGTGCGCTTCTCGAAGCGGCTCGCCACCCATTGCAGCGCAGCCACCAGGCCCTGCTCCAGGATCGCCGGGCGCAGGTTGTGCATGATTCGCTGGCTGGCTTCGATGGCGTGCGTCACCGTGTCGAGCGCCGCCGTCGCGCGCGCGCGCACCGGCTCGCTGCCGGCATGCCGGGCGATCCAGGCCAGGTCGAAGTTCAGCGCAGAGAGCGAGCCGCCGACGTCGTCGTGGATCTCGCGCGCGATGGCGCTGCGCTCGAGCTCGACGCTGGTCTGCAGGTGCTGCGCCAGTTCGGCCAGGCGCTGGCGCGAGGCCTGCAACTCCTCGTCGGCGGCGACACGGGCGCGCCGCGCCTCGGCCGCCTCGATCGCGTGCTCCATCGCCGGCGCCAGGCGCGCCAGGTTGTTCTTCAGCAGGTAGTCGGAAGCGCCATTGCGCATGGCCTCCACTGCGGTGTCCTCGCCGATCTCGCCCGACACCAGGATGAAGGGCCACAGCCGCCCGCTGGCGCGCAGCAGGTCCAGTGCCTGCAGGCCCGAGAAGCCCGGCAGGTTGTAGTCGGAAAGGATCAGGTCCCAGTCGCTGCCGAGTTCGGCTTCGAACTCGCCGCGTGATTCGATGCGCCGCGCGTCCACCTGCAGGCCGGCACGCGCCAGGTGCGCCAGCGCCAGCTCGTGGTCCAGGTCGGAATCTTCCAGGTGCAGCACGCGCAGCCGGTGTCGTCGGGCGGTCTCGCTCATGCGGCAAGTATCGCCCAGCCCTCGGCACGCTCCGCCGAAACCAAAGCCCGCAGAGTGCGACCTTTCACCGCCGCAACGGCAGTACGCAGCCGTGCTTACCCGGCTATTCCGCGGCGCTGCGCAGCGTGTCCATCACCGGCCGACGCAACACCTCGCGCAGGCCCCACCAACCCGCTGCCAGCGCCAGCAGCGCACCGGCCGCCGCGCCCAGCAGCGGCACCCAGGGCGAGGCATTCCAGTTGAACTCGAAGGCAAAGCGCGCCATCGCCCAGCCCACGGCCATGGCCGCCAGCGAGGCCAGCAACCCGGCCAGCGCGCCCACGCCGAGCAGCTCGGTGCGCTGCACGCGCGCCAGCAGCTTGCCGCTGGCGCCCATCGCGCGCATCAGGCCGAACTCGCGCGCACGCGCCTCGCGCGTGGCGCTGACGGCGGCGAACAGCACCACCAGCCCGGCCGCCAGCGTGAACGCGAAGAGGAACTCCACCGCGCGCACCACCTGGTCGAGCACGCGCTGCACCTGGCCGATCGAGGCCGAGATGTCGACGTTGGTGATGTTCGGGAACTCGCGGCTCAGCCGGTTGTCGAAACCCGCTGTCTCTGGCGCTCGGAACGCGCTGATGTAACTCAGCGGCAGGCCCGGCATGTCGGCCGCGGGGAACATGACGAAGAAGTTGACGCGCATCGACGACCAGTCCACCTTGCGCAGGCTGGTGATGCGCCCTTCGCGCAACTGCCCGGCGATGTCGAAACGCAGGCGGTCGCCGAGCTTCACACCCAGCGTCTCGGCCAGGCCGTCCTCGACGCTGATCGCATCGGCCTCCTCCGCCGTCCATTCGCCTGCGCTGAGCGTGTTGTGCGCCGGCATGCGCGCATCGTGGCTGAGGTTGAACTCGCGTTCGACAAGCCGCTTGGCGCGCTCGTCGCCCATGCCGTCGGCACTTACCGCCTGGCCGTTGATGGCCACCAGCCGCCCGCGGATCATCGGGAACCAGTCGTAGCGTTTGACACCGGTGTCGGCCAGCGTCTTGCGAAAGGCATCGGCCTGCTCGGGCTGCAGGTTGATAACGAAGCGGTTCGGCGCATCCGGCGGCGTGGCCTTGCGCCAGCTGTCGATCAGGTCGGTGCGCAGCAACACCAGCAGCACCAGGGCCAGCAGCCCCACCGCCAGCGCCGACACCTGCAGCACCGCGAAGGCCGGCCGCGCGGCGATCTGGCGTGTGGCCAGCACCAGCCAGCGCGGCGCGCGCGCTTCGGGCACGGCGCGCTTGAGCAGCATCACGGCCAGCCAGGACAGCAGTGCGAACAGCGCAATCGCCACGGCAAAACCTCCCACCGCGATCAGGCCCAGCTTCAGGTCGGCCGAAACCGCCAACAGCAAGGCCACGAATCCGGCCGTGCCGGCCGCCAGCACCAGCGCGGACGAAGCCTTCAGCGCGCCGACATCGCGCCGCATCACGCGCAGCGGCGGCACGCGCGCCAGCTGCAGCACCGGCGGCAGCCCGAAACCAAGCAACAGCGTCATGCCCACGCCCATGCCGAATAGCGCCGGCCACGGCCCCGGCGTCGGCAGATCGGCATTGACCAGCCCGGCCAACAGCCAGACGAAGACATGGTGCACGGCAAAGCCCAGCGCCACGCCGGCCGCGCTGGCGATGGCGCCGACCCCGGCAAACTCCAGCGAATAGGCGCCGGCGATGCGCGCCTGCGACAGGCCCAGCACGCGCTGCATGGCGCAGTCGTTCAGGTGGCGTTGTGCGAAATCGCGCGAGGCAATGCCCACCGCCACCGCGGCCAGCAACGCCGACAGCAACGCCACCAGATTGAGGAACTTCTCGGCGCGGTCGAGCGTCTGGCGCATCTCGGGCCGGCCGCTGCGCATCGACTCCACGCGCACGCCGCGGTGCGGCGCCGACTTGATGCGTTCCTCGGCCCAAGCCACGTAGTCCAGCAGCGCGGCCTCGCGGCCGGCCGGCGCGGCCAGCGCCAGGCGGTAGCTGACGCGACTGGCGGGCTGAATCAACCCGGTCTGATCCAGGTCGGCCTGGTTGAGCATGACACGCGGCGCAAAGCTCATGAACCCGGAGCCGCGGTCGGGCTCGATGACGATGATCTGCGCGATGGCAAAGGCCGCATCGCCGAGCAGCAGATCGTCACCCACCTGCAGTTGCAGGCTGTCGAGCAGCCCTGCATCCACCCACACCGTGCCGCGCGCGGGTGCGCCGGCCAGGTTGCGCTCGGCGCCGTCGGGGGCGGCCTTGAGGCGCAACTGGCCACGCAGCGGATAGGTGTCGCTGACCGCCTTCACCGCCACCAGACGCGAGGCGCCGCCCAGTTCGTCCGGCGCGCGGCCCATGCTCGGGAAGCTGGCGCTGGTTGCCAGCATCAGGCCCGACGCGGCGGCGCGCTGCACCAGCTCGTCGGGCGCGGGCTTGTCGCTCCCGACGATGGCATCGCCGCCGAGCAGGGCCGTGGCGTCGCGCGCCAGCCCGCCGTTCAATCGGTCGGCGAAGAAGCCGACCGCACTGAGTGCGGCCACCGCCAGCAGCACGGCCAGGGCCAGCAGACGCAACTCGCCGGCGCGGAAGTCGCGCAAAGTCTGGCGCCAGGCGAGCGCAGTGATCGGTGGGGGGGTGCGGGCGTCGTGATGCATCGGGCGAGACGGTACCTCAAGCCGCGCGACGCGGCGGGCGTGGGGTTGAATGCTGCGTTCAGCCGCACTGAATCTGTGCTGCAGCGACAGCTGCTCTAATGACGCGATGGACACACAGGCCCTCAGCCCGATCTTCGTCTCGCACGGCTCGCCGATGACGGCGCTGGAGCCACGCGCGGCCGGCGCCTTCATGCAGGAGCTCGGCCCGGCCATAGACGCCGCCTTCGGCCGGCCAAAAGCCATCGTGGCGATCTCGGCACATACCCTGGCACGCGCACCAGTGCTGCTGGCCGCGCCCCGCCACGAGGCGGTGTACGACTTCGGCGGATTCGACGACAGGTTGTACACATTGCGCTACGACGCAGCGGGGGACCCGGCGCTGGCCGCCAGGGTCGAGCAGCTTCTGCGCGACGCCAGCATCGACGTGCACCGCCTCGAACGAGGCGGGCTGGACCACGGCATCTGGACGCCATTGCGCTACCTATGGCCTGCAGCGGACATCCCGGTGCTGCCGCTGGCCTTCGTGCCCACCTGGAGCCCGCGGCAACTGTTCGATTTTGGTGCGGCGCTAGCGCCTCTGGCCGATCGCGGCGTGCTGATCATGGGTACCGGCAGCATCACGCACAACCTGCGGCGCGTCTTCGCCGGCGGGCTGAACGCCGATGCACCCGAAATCGCCGAGAGCGCGGCCTTCCGCCGATGGATGCAGCAGCGAAGCAGCGAGCGCGACTGGGATGCCCTGTTCGACTACCGGCGCCAGGCACCGCATGCGATGGACATGCACCCCACGGACGAACACCTGCTGCCCTGGTACGTGGCGGCAGGCGCAGGCGGGCGCGATGGGCCGCCGCTGCGACTTCACGACAGCCTGACTTTCGGCAGCCTGGGCATGGATGTTTATGCCTTCGGCGCCCTGGCAGCACGTCTGCGCCAAAGCTTGGTGCCGGACGCGGCCGTGCGAACATGACGGCAGCCGATCGTCGATCGCGACCGCCGAAAGTCGAATGATCTGCGCAGTTCCGCCTGCGCCAACCCCGGAGAGATGATTCGCCATGGAATTGCCAGCGCATCAACTGACGATGACGGTGCTGATGACTCCGGACATGGCGAACTTCGCCGGCAACGTGCACGGCGGCACGGTGCTGAAGTTCCTCGACCAGGTGGCCTACGCCTGTGCCAGCCGCTACGCCGGCCGCTATGTCGTGACGCTCAGCGTGGACCAGGTCATGTTCCTGCAGCCGATACATGTCGGCGAGCTGGTGACGTTTCTCGCCGCCGTCAACCACAGCGGCACCTCGTCGATGGAAGTGGGTATCAAGGTCGTCGCGGAGAACATCCGCACCCAGCAGAAGCGGCATGTCAACAGCTGCTTCTTCACCATGGTCGCGGTGGACGACGAGCGGCGTCCAGTCGCCGTGCCGGCTCTGCAACCCGCGGCCGGCGACGAAATGCGGCGCTTCCAGGAGGCCGTGCTGCGCAAGAGCCTGCGCCAGGAACTCGCGGCCGGGTTCAAGGCGATCAGCGCCAAGGCGGCGCTGCCACCCTAGCGGCGCCTTCTTCGCCTTCGCGGTGGTCGTCGTCGAGCTCCGCCTCCTGGGTCGATGGCATGGTGGTACGCCGTCTGCAGCGCACGCGGCCGTGCTACCGTGGTGCCCGAAGGAGGGCAAGCCATGGAACCCGTCGTCGGAGTGGTCGGTCTGGGTGCCATGGGCAGCGGCATGGCGCAGTCGCTGCGCCGCGCCGGCTTCGAACTGAAGGTGTTCGACGTGCGTGCCGGTGCGGCCGAGGCCTTTGCGCGCGAGGGCGGCAGCGCCAGTGCCAGCGCGGCCGAGCTGGCCGCCGGTTGCGATGTGCTGGTGTCGGTGGTGGTCAATGCGGCGCAGACCGAGGACCTGCTGTTCGGCAACGGCGGCGCGGCCGCGGCGATGCGCAAGGGCAGCGTGTTCGTGATGTGCTCCACCGTCGACCCGAACTGGTCGATCGCGCTGGAGTCGAGACTGGCCGAACGCGGGCTGCTCTACCTGGACGCGCCGATTTCCGGCGGCGCGGCCAAGGCCGCCAGCGGCGAGATGACGATGATGACCTCGGGCCGCCCCGAGGCCTATGCCAAGTGCCAGTCGGTGCTGGATGCGATGGCCGCGCGCGTCTACCGCTTGGGCGATCGTGCCGGCGCCGGCAGCAAGGTGAAGATCATCAACCAGCTGCTGGCCGGTGTGCACATCGCCGCAGCGGCCGAGGCCATGGCGCTGGGTCTGCGCGAAGGCGTGGACCCGGCCGCGCTGTACGAGGTCATCACCCACAGTGCCGGCAACAGCTGGATGTTCGAGAACCGCATGGCGCATGTGCTTGCCGCCGACTACACGCCGCTGTCGGCCGTGGACATCTTCGTCAAGGACCTGGGTCTGGTGCTGGACCTCGCGCGCGCCAGCAAGTTCCCACTGCCGCTGTCGAGCACCGCGCACCAGATGTTCATGCAGGCCTCGACGGCCGGCTTCGCGAAAGAGGACGACAGCGCGGTGATCAAGATCTTCCCGGGCATCGAGTTGCCGAAGCCATGAGTCTGATCCTCGGCTGCATCGCGGACGACTTCACCGGCGGCACCGACCTGGCCAACAACCTGGTGCGCGCCGGCATGCGTACGGTGCAGGTGATTGGCGTGCCCCAGGGCCAGGTGGCCGACTGCGACGCCGTGGTCGTGGCGTTGAAGTCGCGCACCGCACCGGTGGAGCAGGCGGTCGCGCAGTCGCTGGCTGCGGCGCGCTGGCTGCGTGCGCAGGGTGCGACGCAGATCTATTTCAAGGTCTGCTCGACTTTCGACTCCACGCCGCGCGGCAACATCGGCCCGGTGACCGAGGCGCTGATGGACGCGCTGGACGCAAGCTTCGTCGTGATCACGCCGGCCTTTCCGGAAAACGCGCGCACCGTCTTCAAGGGCCACCTGTTCGTCGGCGAAGCGTTGCTGTCGGACAGCTCGATGAAGGACCATCCGCTGACGCCGATGACCGATGCCAACCTGGTGCGCGTGATGCAGGCGCAGCTCGACCCGCAGCGCGGCCGGCGTGTCGGATTGGTCGACTACCGCGTCGTTGCGCAAGGCACACAGGCCATCGGTCAGCGCATCGAAGCCCTGCGTGACGAAGGCGTCACGCTGGCCATCGTCGATGCGCTGGGCGACGACGATCTGCGCCGGCTGGCCGCCGCTTCGGCCAAGTTGCCGCTGGTGGTGGCCGGCTCCGGGCTGGCGATCGGCATCCCGGCGCTGCATGGACTGAAGCCGGATGCGCGCGCCGCGCGACTGCCGAAGGCCGGCGGCCGGCGCGCCGTGATCTCGGGCAGCTGCTCGGCGGCCACCCATGCGCAGGTGGCGGCCTTCGTCGCCGCAGGTGGCGCAGCCTTCGCGCTGGACCCGCTGCAGCTGGCTGCCGAACAAGACCCGGTGATGCAGGCGCTGGCCTGGGCGCGGCCCTTGCTGGCCACCGGCCCAGTGCTGGTATACGCCACCGCCGAGCCTGATGCCGTGCGTGCCGTCCAGCAGCAACTGGGCACCGAGCGCGCCGGCGCGCTGGTAGAACAGGCACTGTCACGCATCGCCGTCGGCCTGGTGAACGCGGGCGTAGGCCAGCTGGTCGTGGCCGGCGGCGAAACCTCCGGCGCCTGCGTGCAGGCCCTCGGCATCACGCAACTGCGCATCGGCCCGCAGATCGACCCGGGCGTGCCCTGGTGCCATGCGGCCACGCCGCAGCGCGCCGACGGGCTGCACCTGGCGTTGAAATCCGGCAACTTCGGCGGCAAGGATTTCTTCAGTCGAGCCTTCGAGCTGCTGTGAACGACGAAGCCTTTCTGCGCGAGGAGATCTGCCGCGTCGGCCGCTCGCTGTACGAGCGCGGCTACGTGCATGCCAGCGCCGGCAACATCAGCGTACGGCTCGAAGACGGCATCCTGATCACGCCCACCGACGCCTGCCTGGGCACGCTGGACCCGACGCGCCTGGCGCGCGTCGATGCGACCGGCGAACATATGAGCGGCGACCGCGCCAGCAAGACGCTGGCGCTGCATCGGCGCATCTACGACAGCGCACCCGATGCCGGCTGCGTAATCCACACGCACAGCACACAGCTGGTGGCGCTGACGCTTCAAGGCGTGTGGAGCGAAGACGACATCCTGCCGCCAATCACGCCCTACTACGTGATGAAGGTCGGCCATGTGCCACTGATCCCCTACCACCGCCCCGGCGACTCACAGGTGGCGGAGTTGGTGGTGCAGCGCATCGAGACGATGGCCGCGCGCGGCACGCCGATCCGCGCGGTAATGCTCGAGCGGTTAGGACCCAATGTCTGGCACCGGTCGCCGGCCGAGGCCAGCGCGGTGCTGGAAGAACTGGTAGAAACCGCGCGCTTGTGGCTGATGTGCAAGCCGCGGCCCGAGGCCTTGGACGGGGCGCGGATCGACGAACTGCGCGAGCGGTTCGGGGTGCCCTGGTAGCGGAGCCGGGCCGGCCCGTGGTGGCGATGTGTCGAACCTCGTCGCCGTCAGGATCGAGACAGTGGTTTCGCGTCCGTTCTGCACGTTTTCGCTGGTCCTCGCCCCCCCGGTTGGAGTGTTGACCGCTCGGCGGCAATGCGTACTAATCGCCAAGGCCGAACACTCACCCCAGAGGCACTTCTCATGGATTCTGCCCACCAGCCTTTTCGTGTCCTTGCAGCACTGACCTTGGCTGCTGCTCTGTGCGCCTGCGGCGGGGACGGCGGCGATGGGACGAGCGCCGATGGCGCGAGCATGCCCGCCGCCGACGGCGCGCCTGCATCTGGATCAAGCGGCAGCACGAACTCCACCGGGGCCGCTGGCTCGACAGGCACCTCCGGCGCCGGCGGCGCCGCAAACGTCGGAGCCGGAGATGGTACGACCACCTCCGGCAGCAGTGGCGCCACGGGCTCTGCCGGGACAGGGTCGACCGCGCCCGGAACGACGACGATCCCCGCAGCCGGCAATCTGCAAACGACCACACCACCGACGAGCTACACAAGCGGCAGTGCGGGCGCCGGCGCCATAGCATCGTTGAATGCAGCGCGACAAGGGGCAGGTGCCGGCCTGCTGGTGCAGAGCACACAACTGGACGATGCGGCGGCGGCGCACGCCAGGTACTTGGCCGCGAACATTGGCTCGACCGGGCACACCGAAGACTCGACGAAGATCAACTACTACGAACTCTCGCCGGCAAGTCGTGTTGCCAAGGCGGGATTTGCAGCAGGCGCCTCGACGGAGGCGATCAGCAACTCCGGCACTTTGCTTGCGTCGGATTGCATGCAACCGCTTCTCAATAGCCTGTACAACGCCGTGGCACTGCTGGGCCCGTCAACGCACGTGGGCTTCGGCTTCGGAAGCAATTTCGCGACCACGCCGTTCTGTGTCAGTGTCCTCGCCACGCCGTCCAGCAGCCTCTACGGCCAGGTCGCAGGCACTGGTTCGCTGCTGACCTACCCCTACGGGGGTCAAAGCGAGGTAATCGAAGCGTTCGATGTCAACTTGGAAACGCCCAGGCCGCCGTTGACCCTGTTGCCGAACACCATGGCCGGCACGCCTGTGATCGTCAACGTCCGCAATGCCGACTTCGTGAACCTGCTGGCTGCAGGAGCGTTGGACGTAGTCGTGAACCGGTTCGAACTCACCGACCAGAGTGGCAACCGGGTCCCGGCCGCGGTCCTGGCAAACCCATCGCTTCGACCCGGCGCAGCAATGACGTTGAATGCCGACGCGGACCTGCTGACCGGGGCCGCCGTGCTGATTCCATTGGCGCCCTTGTTGAGAGCACATACCTACACTGTCGTGTTCTCGGCCGAGCTCAAGGCTGGAGGCCCTGCACTCGACAAGACATGGAGTTTCACGACCCGTCCCTGAGCCAACCCGGGGGCGCACACCGCGAAGCGCCCGGTTCGGGTAGCGTCCATGACCAGGCTCTCGAGATCTTCTTCCGCCACAGGGTCAACTCGCCACGCAGCCCGAAGCTGGCCAGTCAATGCAAGACCAACAGGGAGCAGGTCACCCCCGCACCCTCACCCCACCCGCGCACACCCCCAGGTGTTGTAGCCCGCAAAGCGCGGCGTCTTCGGCAGGTAGCGCGACTGCAGCTCGTCGAAGCGGAAGCCGGCCGAGGCGATCAGCGGCGCCATCTCGCGGTTCAGGTGGCAGCCGCCGGCCAGGCGCCCCCACAGGCCGTCGAGCCGATCCTGCCAGCGGCGCACCGCTGCATCGGGCGCGGCCCCGTGCTCGCAGAACAGCAGCCGCCCGCCCGGGCGCAGCACGCGCCGCACCTGGGCCAGTGCGGCCGCCGCGTCGGGGATGGTGCACAGCGTGTAGGTCATCACCACACAATCGACGCTGTGCGCGGGCAGCGGCACGGCCTCGCCGGGCAGGTCCAGCCACTGCAGGTCCAGGCCCGATGCCGCCACGCGCCGCGTGGCCAGCGCGCGCATCTCGGGCGAAGGCTCCAGCGCCCATAGCTTGTCGACCTGCCCTGGCCGGTAGTGCGGCAGGTTCAGCCCCGAGCCAAAGCCGATCTCCAGCACCTCGCCCCGAGCCTGCGGCACCACCTTCTGGCGCTGCCGGTCGATGACCGGGCTGCCGCAGGCGCACTGCACCAGCCGCGGCAACAGGTAGCGCTGGTACAGGCCCATGTCTCACTCCGAAATCACGAAGTGCAGTGCCAGTGCCAACGCCACGGCGGCGAGCACGAAGTTCAGCCACACACCGAGCTGCGTCCAGTAGCCGCGCGGGATCTCCTTTTCGCCCAGGCCGCGCAGCACCGTGCGGAACTGCAGCGCCGAGGTCACCGCCACGGCGGCGCCGATCAGCAGCAAGCTCACACCCAGCCACAGCGACAGGCCGCGCTGCGAGGCCGACAGCGGCTGCTGGTTGACCATGCGCAGGAACAGCCCGAAGCGCTCGACCACGAAGCCGAAGCCCATCAAGGCGATGGCCGTGCGCTGCCAGGCCAGCAGCGTGCGCTCGGCTGCAAACAGCACACGCGGGTCATCCAGGTACGACATTGGCGGCTCCCATCGCGAACGAAGGCGCGGCCCCGGCGGCTGCGGACCCCGTGCCACACACACCAGGCGGGCGGCGTCCGCTGCCGCCCGGCCGGCTCATGTGGTCCCCCGCAGCTGCTCGACCAAGCCAGGGTCGACGCTCTTCAGATGCAGTGCCTGCTGCGGGAACGGTATCTCGATGCCGGCTTCGGCCAGCGCGGCGTGGATGGCCAGGCCGAGCCCGCTGCGCACGGTGGGATAGTCGTCGAAACGGGTCCAGGCGCGCACGCTGAAATCCAGCGAGCTGGCGCCAAAGCCGGTGAACAGCACCACGGGCGGCGGCTGGGTTGCGACCCGCTCGGTACGCTGGGCCACCTCGGTCAACAGGGCCCTGACCCGCTCCGGATCGCTGCCGTAGGCCACGCCCACCGGAATGTCGATGCGCCGCGTGTTGGTGCTGAGCGTCCAGTTGATCAGCTTTTCCGACAGCAGCATGCCGTTGGGCACGACCACGTCGGCGCCTTCGAAGGTGGTGAAGGTGGTCGCGCGCATACCGATGTCGCGCACGGTGCCGACGGTGCCCGACAGCTCGACGGTGTCGCCCGGCTGGATCGGCCGCTCGAACATCAGGATCAGGCCGGAGACGAAGTTGTTCACCACCGTCTGCAGGCCGAAGCCGATGCCCACGCTGAGTGCGCCCAGTACCAGGGCAAGCTGCGAGACCTCGAAGCCGGCCGCCGCCAGCGCCACCATCAGGCCCAGCATCAACAGCAGGTAGTAGGTCATGGTCGAGGCGCTGTTGGCCACGCCGCGCGGCAGGCTCATGCGTGGCAACACGTCCTCGGACAACACGCCGCGCACCGTCTTCGCCACCCAGAACGAGAGGTAGACCGAGAGGCAGAACAGCGCCGTACCCCCGACGGTGATCGCCAGGTTGCCGAACTCGACACGGAACGCGAAGGCCGCCGCCAGCCACGCCTGCAGCGGCCGCAGCACGCGAAATGCATCGAGCGTGCCGTACAGCCAGGCCAGCATCAGGCCGAAGTCGAAGACTCGCGACACCACCTGCAACAGGCTGCCGGCGTGATCCGCCTCGCTCATGAGCCTGCGCGCCGCAGGCCGGAACACAAAGGCCGCCCAGCTGCGCACGACGCTGCCGGCCGCCAGCAGGAACAGCCCGATGTAGGCGCTGATCAGAGTGGCATCGGTCAACATCGCCGCCAGCGTGATGTTGCCCACCAGGTTGGCCAGCACGGCCGCGGCGATGGCTGCGCTGCCGGCGACGGTCAGCCAATGCACCGTGCGCCGCAACCGGCTGCGCGGCGGCGCCGCGGCGCGCCGCAGGCGCCACAGCAGGCCGCCCAGCGCCGCCAGCATCAGCAGCCCGTTGAGCAAGACCACCAGCCGATACAGCAGCGTCAAGCCGCCGATCAGCTGCCCGAGCAGGTGCAGCAGCAGGAACACGCCGCTGAGGTAGATCCAGCCCCCGAGCAGGTCGCGCATGCGCTCGGGTTGCAGCCGCATGATCGGCAGCCAGGCCAGCGCGAGCAGGGCCTTCAGCATCGTCGTCGGACCGAGGAAATTGATCAGCAACAGCATGGCCAGCCACAGCAGCAGCCAGGCCGACACCGGCCGCATCAGCGCCAGAGGGTGCCGCGTCAGCGCGGGGTTGGCGGCGATGGCCTTCCTGGCGCGCCGGGACACGCCGACGAACACCGGCAGGCTCAGCAGGCCGAGCAATGCGGCGCTGGTGTGGATACCACCGAAGGAACGGTCGAACTCGTCCATGAATTCGAGCTCGGCGCGCAGGTCATCGGCGAGCGCGCCGAAGTTGAACTTCTGTGGCAGGTCGGCCTGGGCCAGCGCGCTGAACAGTCCGACGGTGTCGCGCTGCCACAGCTTTTGGTCGATGCCGGCAATCTGCGCGCGCACCGCGCCCATGGCCTTGCCGGTGCGCGCCAGCGTGGCCGCAGTGTCGCGGCTCAGCGTCAGCTGCTGGGCCAGCGGCTGAGCCAGCGCCTTTTCGGCCCGTGCGAACTCCTGCAGCAGGCCGTCGATTCGCTGCATCAGCGTGGGCAACTGGTCCGCGGCAATGGCTTCGCGAGTCTCCAGCCAGAGCTTGCGCCGGCGCACGATCTCCGCTGCCGCTTCGGTGGTCGGGCGCAGGCTTTGCTGCAGCTCGGCCTGCAAGGCACGCAGTTCGCGGTCCAAGAACCTCAGGTACCGGTCCAGCGTCTCCAGGTTGGCCAGCGGCAGCGCGGCCAGGCGGTCGCCCTGGATCTTGGCCTCGAGCGTGGCCACGTTGCGCTTCAGGACGGCGAGTTCTTCCGCCAGCACCGCCGTCTTGCCGGTGCCGGCGCTGGCGCCACGCTCGACCAGGTCCTGGACGAAGGCCTCGTCCTCGTCGGCATGCTGCGGGATCTCGGCGATCGGCACGCTCTTCGCTTCGGCCGGCTTGGTCGCGGCCGCTTCGGGCTTGGACGGCAAGCCGGGAATCTGCGCCAGCGCGGCGTGCATCAGCAGCAATATCGGCAGGCATGCCCATCGGCTCAGGCGCATCATCGATCAGACTTCCTTCTGGGGCTCGGGGCGTCGCTACGGCATCGCGCGCACGCGATGGCGGGGCCGGCTTGCAGTATTCTCCACGCCACAGATTCAGCAGGAGACCAGCCATGGGCAAAATGGTGGAGTTCAAGCGCCCCGACGGGGCCAGCGTGCAGGGTTATCTGGCCGAGCCGGCGCAGGCCAGCGGCGCGCCCGGGCTGGTGGTGATCCAGGAATGGTGGGGCCTGAACGCGCAGATCAAGGGCGTGGCCGACCGCTTTGCCGAAGCCGGCTACGTGGCGCTGGTGCCCGACCTGTACCGCGGCAAATCCACCGTGGAAGCGGCCGAAGCCGAGCACCTGATGACGAACCTGAACTTCGGCGACGCCGCCGGGCAGGACGTGCGCGGCGCGGTGCTCTACCTGAAGGCACGTTGCCCGAAGGTCGGTGTTACCGGCTTCTGCATGGGTGGCGCGCTCACGCTGCTGGCCGCGGTCCACGTGCCCGAGGCCGATGCCGGCGTGGTGTGGTACGGCTATCCGCCGCTGGAATACATCGACGCCAGCAAGATCAAGCTGCCGCTGTTGGGCCACTACGCCATCGACGACGTGCCCTTCCCCATTGCCACCGTCGATGCGCTGGAAGGCAAGCTGCGCGCCGCCAAGGTGCGCTTCGAGTTCCACCGCTACAAGGCGATGCACGCCTTCGCCAACGAAACCCAGGTGGGCGCGAACCGGCTGCCGATCACCGAATACAACCCCGAGGCCGCGGCGCTGGCCTGGACGCGCACGCTGGCCTTCTTCGGTCAGCACCTGCGCTGAGTTCGGCCGGCCATGGCCGGCCCGGCAACTACTTCGTGAGGAAGCCGAGCATGCGATCGGCGAACTTGCCGTAGGGGGGCATCAGGAATTTCAGGCTGGAAAAGCGCGCCTGGTAGAACACCGGGCGCAACTTGGAGAAGGTCACGAAGCCCTCGTGCCCATGGTAGTGGCCCATGCCCGAGTCGCCGATGCCGCCGAAAGGCAGGTCGTGCTGGCCGACATGGAACAGTGCATCGTTGACCGTGACGCCGCCGGACATCACGTGGTCCAGCACCTGCTGCACCTTGGCGCCGTCGTGGCTGAACGGGTACACCGCCAGCGGCCGCGGCCCGGCGTTGATGCGCGCGATCACCGCATCAAGGGAATCGTAGCCACGCAGCGGCAGGATCGGGCCGAAGATCTCGCGCTGCATCAGCAGGCTGTCGTCGGGGGCGTTCAGCACGATGTGCGGCGCGATCTTGCGCGCGGCCCGGTCATGCGCCGGCCCGGGCACCAGCTGTACCAACGTCGCGCCGCGCTCGCGCGCGTCTTCCAGCGCGTGCACCAGCCGGTCGAAGGAGCGCTCGTCGATGATCGAGGTGTAGTCCGGTGAATCCAGGCGCGGGTAGCGCTTGGGCACGATCTCGCAGGCCAGCTTGACGAACTCGTCGATGCGATTCGGTGGCAGCCAGGCGTGATCCACCGTGGTGCAGATCTGCCCGGCGTTGAGGTACTTGACGAACAGGATGCGCTCGGCCGCGGAACGCAACGGGTAGTCGTCGCAGACGATGGCCGGTGCCTTGCCACCCAGTTCGAGCGTCACCGGGCACAGGTTGCGCGCGGCCGCGGCCATGACCGCGCGGCCGGTGGTGCCCGAACCGGTGAACAGCAGGTGGTCGAAGGGCAGCTTGGAGAACTCGATGCCGACGCCACCGGTCTCGTCGAAGAACTGCAGCTTCTCGGGCGCAAAGTACGCCGGCATGCGCTCGATCAGCAGCGTCGCCAGATGGCGGGAGTTCTCGCTCATCTTCACCATCGCGCGGTTGCCGGCGGCGAAGATGTAGGTCAGCGGCACCAGGCTCAGGTTGAGCGGGAAGTTCCACGGCACGATCACCCCCACCACGCCCAGCGGTTGCGGAATGACGCGGTTGCGCGCGCCGAAGAAGTTGCGCCAGTCGACGGCGCGCTTCTGCGGTTTCATCCAGCCGCCCAGGTGCTTGAGCGTGTGGTTGATGCCGTCGACGGTGGGGAAGATCTCGGCCAGCAGCGTCTCGTGACGCGAGCGGTGGCCATAGTCGGCGCTGACCGCAGCGAGCAGCGCGTCCTTGTTCTCGCGCACGAAGCGCTGCAGCGTGCGCAGGTCGGCCTTGCGCTCGTCCAGCGTCGGCACCGGATGCGCGAAATAGGCCTTGCGCTGCAGCGCCAGCGCGTCGGCCAGGCGTTGCACGGTGGCCTCGTCGGCCAGGTTCAGGGTCATGTCGTTCATGGCGTGGGCCTCAGGGGTGCGGCACGGCGATGCGCCAGGCCGAGGCCCGCATTGTCGGCGCATCGAATCGGGCGTCAACACCCGGCCGGCAAGCCCCCTCGCGCTCGCCAACCGTTCAAAGCAGCAGCAGGCCCTTGACCGAGTCGATGATGGCCCTGAACGGCACCTGGGTCAGCGCCACGCCGGCCAGTAGCACCAGCGCGGCGCCGATCAGCGGCAAGATGCTGGCCTTGATCACCGGCACAGGGCGCTCTGCCCGACAGTCCGGCAAGGCCGGCGCTTCAGCTGGGCGTGGGCGTGCCCGCCATGCGGTCGTACTTCAGGAAGTACTGCCGCGCCATCGCCACGAGTTGGGCTTCGGAGATGCGTTCTTGCACTTCCCAGCCGACGATCTGCCGGTCGACCGAAGCGCGATGCTTGTCCACGTAGTGCCTGAAATCGGCCAGGCCGGTCTTCGGTCCCACCATCAGCACTTCACTGACGCCCGCCAGCGCGTCGCACACCTCGGCGTAGTACTCATGTTCGGTGCGCACGCTGCTGCCATGTTGCCGCGTGTGATGCGAATGCGACTTGACCTTTTGCGCCTGGATATGCTCGGCGTCGAACTGCAGGATCTGTGCGCTCTGGTGGTCGACCCAGGCCACGGCATGGAACAACGTCATCTTCTTCCTTCAATGCTGCAAATTCAGTGGATCAGGTGCGCGCCGCCCGCTCGCGCAGGGCTTCGCAAGTCACGCAGCGCAACGCCCAGGGCTCGACCTTCAAGCGGTCGAACGCGATCTCGTCGCCACAATCGCCGCACAGGCCGAATGGACCCTCCTTCAGGCGGCGCAGCGCAGCGCTGACGGCACCCAGTTCGCCGAGCTCACGGTCGCTGATTGCCATGTCGAGCTCACGCTCGGCCTCGCGATGCGAGATGTCGTCGCTGTCTTGTGACAGCAACTCGCGTGCATGTTCCGCGCGCGACAGCCCGCCCTGGTGCTCGGCCACTTGACGGTCGAGCTCATGCTGGCGGCGGACCAGTGCTGATTCGAGCAACGCACGTTGCCCTTGCGTCAGGTGCGAACTCAAGTTGAACTCCATCTTGTGCTTGGATCAGCCATCTTCCGCCAGCGGCACGCGCGACGCCTTGCGTTCGGTCAAGGCACATGGCAATGCCGCGGCATCGGCCTGGGCGCGTCGATGCCCGCTACTCAAAGCGCCCATGAGTTCGCTCAATACCGCCGTGCGCCGCCGGCGCTAGGCTTGGCCATGCCGCATCCGCACTCTACCAATCTTGCAGCGCAGCGGTTGCTGGAGATTGAGCCGGGCGTGCGTCGTCGCAGCTTCGGGCTGCGGTTGGCGCCGGCGCGCGCCGGGTATGCGCAACGCATCGAGCGTCGCTGGCGCCTGCCGACCCTGCTCGCCCAGCTGGCCACCGTGCCGGCCTTCTACTTGGACATGCTGCGCGAAGACACCACCTGGCTGGCCATCGGCGCCTATCTGACGGCTGCATTCATGCTGGGCATCGCGTTGTGGCATACGGCGCGCGCCACTGGCAAGGCGGCCGCACACCTGCGCGCCAACTGGCTCGATCTGTTGCTCATGGCCGGACTGGTGGCCGCGGCCGTCGCGCCCACCAGTCAAGGCTCCGACTGGCCGCTGCTGCTGCGCCTGACCGTGGCATTCCTGAGCATGGTGCGCATGGTGTGGTGCCTGCAGCATCTGCTCTCGCGTGGAGGCACGATCTACCTCGTGGCCCTGGCTTTCGTGGTGCTGATGATGTGCGGCGTCGGCTTCTGGTGGCTCGAACCCACCACGCCGACGCTGACCGACGGCTTGTGGCTGGCCTTCACCACGGCCGCCACGGTGGGCTATGGCGATACGGTGCCGACCACGCCGGCGTCGAAGATCTTCGCCGTCTTCGTGGTGCTGCTGGGCTTCGGCGTACTGACCATGGTGACGGCGGCGATCGCCACCAGCTGGATCGAAACCGAGGAACGTCGCATCGAACGCGACATCCTGCATGACCTGCGCAGGCAGATCGGCACGGTCCACGCCAACCTGGCCGCGCTGCAAAGCGAGATCAGGGCGATGGCGCGCCTGCAGGCCGACGCCCGGGAAACCGCCCAGACCGCGTCCAGCGCTTCGAGACGCAGGTATGGACCCGATCAAGGCGGCGCTGGGTAGGCGCGAAACCGCACCGCCGGCGCTGGCAGTGGGGGCAAGCAGGCTAGACTGAGCCGCACCTGTTCCGCGACACCACCCACCATGCCCCTGCTCACCGGCATCCGCGTGCTCGACTTCGGCCGCTTCATTGCCGGGCCATATTGCGCCGCGCTGCTCGGCGACCTGGGCGCCGATGTGATCCGCATCGAACGCGTCAATGGCGGCGAGGACCGCTTCGTGCCGCCGGTGGCCGACACCGGCGACGGCGGGCTGTACCTGCAGATGAACCGCAACAAGCGTTGCCTGACCCTCGACCTGGCCGGCGCGGCCGGGCGTCGCATCGTGCGCCAGCTGGTCGACACTGCCGACGTGGTGGTCGCCAACCTGCCGCCGGCCACGCTGCGGCAGCTGGGGCTGGACTACGACACGCTGTCGGCGCTGAACCCGCGCATCGTGCTCGCCACCGTCACGGCCTACGGACCCGGCGGCCCTTACAGCGAGCAGGCGGGCTTCGATTCGATCGGGCAGGCGATGAGCGGCGCGATGTTCATGTCGGGACTGCCCGACGCGCCGGTGCGTTGCAGCGCGCCCTATGTCGACGTGTCCACCGCGCAGGCGCTGGCGATGGGCACGCTGGCCGCGTTGTGGTCCCGCGAGCGTTCCGGCCGCGGCCAGCTGGTCGAAGGCTCGCTGCTGCGCACGTCGCTGGTGATGGGCAACCCGGTGCTGATCGAGCAGGCGCTGAAGGCGCCCAACCGCGTGCCGCAGGGCAACCGAGGCTTCACAGCCGCGCCCAGTGACGTGTTTCCCGCCCGCGACGGCTGGCTGGTGGTCGCCACCATCGGCCAGCCAATGTTCGAGCGCTGGTGCAGGTTGATCGGCCGGCCGGAGCTGGTCGACGACCCGCGCTTCGCCGATGACGAGCAGCGCGGCAATCACAGCCGTTCCATCAGTGAACTGATGGCCGCCTGGTGTGCCGAGCGCAGTTGCGACACGGTGCTGCAGGCACTGGCCGCGGCGAAGATCCCGGCGGCGCCGGTTCTCAGCCCGCAGCAGGCGCTGGACGATCCGCACATCCGCGCCACCGGGCTGCTGCCGCAAAGGCCGGTGAGCGGCAGCGCGCAGCATGCGCCGATCGCGCCGCACCCGGTCGACCTGTCGGCCGACCCGGCCGTGTTCGCGCGCAGCGCGCCGGCGCTGGGCCAGCACACGCAGGAAATCCTGGCCTCGCTGGGCTACGACGCTGCGGCCGTGGCCGGATTGAAGGCGCAGGGCGTCGTCTGATGAGCATCTGGCCCGCGGAGCTGTCCGCCATCTACCCGGCGCTGGCCGGCATGCCCGCTTTGCTGGCACGCGACACGCCGCCGTCCGAGCTGCAAGCCATCGAGGTGCCGGCCGGCGCCGTGCTCTTCGAGGAAGCTGCGCCTTGCCGCGGTTTTCCACTCGTGCTGCAGGGCGAGGTGCGCGTGGCTCGCGGGTCGGCTCAGGGCCGCTCGCTCGAGCTGTATCGCGTCGGGCCAGGCGAGCTGTGCATCGTTTCCGCCAGCGGCTTGTTCGGCAGCACGCCGCTGGCCGCCCACGGCGTGGCCACGCTGCCGACGCGACTGCTGCTGCTGTCGCCTGCCGGTTTCGAGCAATGGGTCGAGCACGAACCCTTTCGCCGCTTCGTCTTCGGCGTCTTCGGCGACCGCCTGTCCGACCTGATGTCGCTGGCGGAAGCGGTGGCCTTCCAACGGCTGGACCAGCGCCTGGCGGCCACGCTGCTGGGCCACGGCCAGACCGTGCAGACCACCCACCAGGCGCTGGCCGACGAACTGGGCACCGTGCGCGAGATCGTGACCAGGCTGCTCAAGCGCTTCGAGCGTGCCGGCTGGGTGAGCCTGGCGCGCGAGCGCATCGAACTGCGCGACGCGGCGGCCCTGCGCGCCATGGCCGCAGGCGACGCCGTGCTCCGGTGACCCAGGTCACAGACCCGGCATCGCGCGCTGCGCATACTTGCGCCACACCGCCCGGTTTGTGGCGGTGATCGAGGAAATGGACATGAAGACGAACGAAGGAAGCATCGACCGCGCTTTGCGCGTGATCGCCGGTCTGGTGTTGATCGCACTGACGCTCACTGGCGTCATCGGCGTATGGGGCTGGATTGGCGTGGTGCCGATCCTCACCGGGCTACTCGGCTGGTGCCCCGCCTACACGCTGCTGGGCGTCAACACCTGCTCGATGAAGGCGCGCTGACGGGCTTGCCCGGCAGGCACCAGTTCAGGCGGCGTCAACAGGCGCTCCATCAGTTCGCCCACGCTGCGGATCTGATCGCCGAAGGGCAGCGCACCGACGCCGCGGAAGAACAGACCCTTTTTCACGTCGCCGCGCAGCGCCGCGGCGAGTTGCGTGTCGATGCAGAACTGGCCCCAGCCTGGCAGGCCGTCGCGCAAGCCGCATTGCGCCAGGCAATCGAAGGCCAGGGTGCAGCGCGGCTTGACGTGCACCACGCTCTGCAACTTCGGTTCGGCCTTGAGGTAGCTTTTCAGCCAGGGCGTGGCCACGGCGCGGGCCGGCAGCCCGGCGACGCTGGTGAACTCGACCATGTCTTCGTCGCGCGCCTGCGCCAGCACACGCTTGAATTCGGCATGGGCATCGCACTCCAGCGTGACGGCGAAGGGCGTGCCGATCTGCACTGCGGCCGCGCCCAGCGCCTGCACGCGCGCGATGTCTTGATGGCTGCGGATGCCGCCGGCGGCAATCAGCGGGATCTCCTTCTCGATGCCGGCCGCGCGCAGGAAAGCCAGCGACTGCGGAATGACGTTCTCGAAATCGAAGCGTAGGTCGGTCAGGTCGTCGATCTTCGCCGCACCCAGGTGGCCGCCGGCCAGGCGTGGGTGTTCGATGACGATGGCGTCGGGCAGTCGCTTCTTGCGCTCCCACTTGCGCACCAGCAACTGCACACCACGCGCGTCGGACAGGATCGGCACCAGCAGGGCCAGCGGGTGGTCCTGCGCCAAATCGGGCAGGTCGAGCGGCAGTCCTGCACCAACCACCACCGCGTCGATGCCGCATTCGAGCGCACGCGTCACCGACGGACCGTACTCGCTGACGGCGCGCATGACATTGATGGCCAGCAGGCCCTGCCTGCCGGCCAGTTGGCGGGCGGCGCGGATCTCGCGCTCGAGTGCTTCGAGGTTGGCCTCGTTGATGGCCAGCTTGGCGGCCAGCGTGGCTGCGGCGCCGGGATGCAACTCGCGCGTGCGCTCCATCAAATCGGGATGGTGGCGGCGCAGGTCGACCGATGAGATCGTGCCCACCGCGCCGAGCGCGGCCACGCTGCCGGCCAGTCGATGCGCCGACACGCCCACGCCCATGCCTCCCTGCACGACCGGCAGCAGCGTGCGCCCTCCCAGGCGCAGCGGCGACAGGCCACCGATGCGCAGCAACCCCATCAGGTCACTGGCGGTATGGGCGAATTCGATGCGAGCGTTCATGCAAGGGCAAAGCCAAACTTCAGCTTAGCGCGCCAAGTCCAATCCTCGCACGCTAACGGTTGGTCTTGAGCGTACCCTTGATCTGCATCAAGCGAGAAGGTGCATTGACAACACAGTGGCCAGTCTGGCGCGGCTACTTGTGCTCGCGCGTGAGATGCGCCGACGAGGTGGCCGTGGCCACCAGTTCGCCCTTGTCGGTGAATAGTTCGGCCTTCAAGAAGGCCACGGTGCGTCCGGTCTTGACGATCGAACCCACCGCGGTGAAGCGGCCGGCGCGCGCAGGCCGCAGGAAACTGACGTTGATGTCGATCGACGACACGCGCACCTTGAAGTGTTCCATCGCCAGAACGGCGTGCGCCATCGACGCGTCGAGCATTGCGGTGATGAAGCCGCCCTGCACGATGTCGACCGTGTGGCAAAACTCCACGCCGATGTCGAACTCCATGCGCAGCTCCTTGCGCTCGGGCGCAAAGGCGAGCACGCGGCCCTTGAGCGTCTTGATGACGGCCGGCTGCCTGGCGTTGAACTGTTCAACGATGTCGTCGTTGCCCATCGGTGCTCCTGGAACGGTGGGTGCCGATGCTACGATGAAGCGCCATTCCCGCGGCGTGCCGCGCCGCGGACCCCAGCGCAGGAGAGCCCCCAACGTGATGCCCCGCCCCATCGAACAATGGCACCAGGTCGTGAAGAGCCGCGATGCCGCCGCGATGCAGGACCTGCTGGCCGAGGACGTGGTCTTCGTCTCGCCGGTGGTGCACACGCCGCAGGTCGGGCGACCGATCACCCTGGCCTACCTGCAGGCCGCGATGAAAGTCCTGAACAACCCCAGCTTTCGCTACCTGAACCAGTGGTTCGGGCCCGAGTCGGCCGTACTGGAGTTCGAGTGCGTGGTCGAGGGCATCACCGTCAACGGCATCGACATGATCCACTGGAATGCCGACGGCCGCATCGACCACTTCAAGGTGATGGTGCGTCCGCTGAAGGCGGTGAACAAGCTGCACGAGATGATGGGCCGCGAGCTGCAGCGCGGCAGCGCACAGCGGTAGCACGTCGAAGCGCATGCGGCCCTCGCGCCGGCCGCCACGGAGGAGACACGGATGGACACGCCAGCCACCGTACACACCGAACAGCAAGGCCCGGTGCTGATCATCACGCTCGACCGGCCCGAGCGCCGCAACGCGGTCGACGGGCCCACGGCGCTGGCCCTGCGCGCCGCCTTCGAGGCCTTCGAGGCCGATGACGGCGCGCGCGTGGCCGTGCTCACCGGCGCCGGCAGCCACTTCTGCGCCGGGGCCGATCTGCAGGCGCTGGGCGACCCGGCGCGCCGCAACCCGATCGAGCCCACCGGCACCGCGCCCGGGCCGATGGGGCCGACGCGCATGGCCTTCGCCAAGCCGGTGATCGCGGCGATCGAAGGCTACGCCGTGGCCGGCGGGCTGGAACTGGCGCTGATGTGCGACCTGCGCATCGCCGCACGCGGCGCCACCTTCGGCGTGTTCTGCCGGCGCTGGGGCGTGCCGCTGATCGACGGCGGCACGGTGCGGCTGCCGCGCATCGTCGGCATGGGCCGGGCGCTGGACATGATCCTCAGTGGCCGCCCTGTCGGCGCCGACGAGGCCTTGCTCATGGGGCTGGCCACGCAGGTGGTCGACGATGGCCAGGCGCTGGCTGCGGCGCAAGCGCTGGCGCGGCAGATCGCCGCATTCCCGCAGCGCTGCATGCTCGCCGACCGGATCTCGGCGCTGACGCAGTGGGACCTGCCGCTGGCCGAGGCGCTGAAGCGCGAAGGCGCCGGCGGCTTTCCGGTGGTACAGGCCGAAGCCGTGGCCGGTGCCGCGCGTTTTGCCGCCGGTGCGGGGCGGCACGGCCGTTTCGGCGATGAGTGAATCGCGCCACCACCCTGCGCCGGTGTTCGCCGGCGTGACGTACCACAGCCTGCGTGACGCGCGGGTGCTCGTCACTGGCGGCGCCGGCGGCATCGGCGCGGACATCGTGCGCGCCTTCGCCGCGCAGGGCAGCCAGGTCGGCTTCGTCGACCTGGACGTGGCGGCTGGCACGGCCCTGGCCACGGCGACGCCGAACACGTTCTTCGAGGCCTGCGACGTGCGCGACGTGGCCGCGCTGCGCGCCGCGCTGGCCGCGCTGCAGCAGCGCCTGGGCGGTGTGGACGTGCTCGTCAACAACGTCGCCAACGATCAGCGCCATGCCATCGACGAGGTCACGCCCGAGTACTTCGACGAGCGCATCGCGCTGAACCTGCGGCCGCACTACTTCGCCATCCAGGCGGTGCTGCCGGCGCTGCGCGCGCGCGGCGGCGGCGCCATCGTCAACATCGGCTCGGCCAGCTGGCGCGTGAAGACGCCGCAGCTGTCGGTGTACGTCACCGCCAAGTCGGCGATGACCGGGCTGACACGCGCGCTGGCCCGCGACCTGGGGCCGCACGGCATCCGCGTCAACTGCGTCGTGCCCGGCTGGGTGATGACCGAGCGGCAGCTGGCACTGTGGGTCGACGAGGCCGGCGAGCAGGCGATGGATGCCAACCACTGCATTCCCGGGCGCATCTTCGGCGCCGACATTGCCCACATGGTGCTGTTCCTGGCGGCCGACACGGCGCGCATGATCAGCGCACAGGAGTTCGTCGTCGATGGCGGCTGGACTTGAGAGGGCGCGGGCCTTCACCCTGGCCGGCGCCGACGCGGCCTTCGTCGACGACCCCTATCCGACCTATGCCGCGCTGCGCGAGCACGACCCGGTGCACCTCATTGCACCGGGCAGCTGGCTGCTCACGCGCTACGACGACGTGCTGGCGGTGTACCGTGACGGGCGGGCCAGCTCCGACAAGAAGCGCGAGTTCGCACCGAAGTTCGGCGACTCGCCGCTGTTCGAGCACCACACCAGCAGCCTGGTGTTCAACGACCCGCCGTTGCACACGCGCGTGCGCCGGCTGCTCGTCGGCGCGCTCAACCAGCAGGCCATCGCGCGCATGGAGGCCGGGGTGGTGGCGCTGGTCGACGGCCTGATCGAGCGCATGCAGGGCCAGGCCGAGCCGGACCTGATCGGGGACTTCGCCGCGCGCATTCCGGTGGAGGTGATTGGCAACCTGCTCGACGTGCCCGCTGCGGAGCGCGCGCCGTTGCGCGACTGGTCGCTGGCCATCCTGTCCGCGCTGGAGCCGGCGCCGGGGGCAGACGTGCTGGCGCGCGGCAACGCGGCCGTCCAGGACTTCAAGGCCTACCTGGCAACGCTGGTGGCCGAGCGCCGCCGCCGGCCGGGCGACCCGCGTTTCGATGTGCTGACGCGCTTGATCCAGGGCGGTAGCGGCGGCGAGCGGCTCAGCGAGGTCGAACTGCTGCACAACTGCATCTTCCTGCTCAACGCCGGTCACGAAACCACCACCAACCTGATCGGCAACGGCGCCCACGCGCTACTGACGCAGCCCGACCAGTGGCAGCGCCTGCTGGCCGACCCGTCACTGCTGGGCACGGCGGTCGAAGAGCTGCTGCGCTTCGAAAGCCCGCTGCAGCTGAACAACCGCCTTTGCACCGCGCCGATGCGCATCGGCAACGTGGAGCTGCCGACCGGCAGCTTCATCACGCTGGCCATCGGCAGCGCCAACCGCGACCTGGCGCATTTCCGCGACCCGGACCGGCTCGACGTGGGCCGCAAGCCCAACCCGCACCTGGCTTTCGGCCAGGGCGCGCATGCCTGCGCCGGCATGAACGTGGCGCGGCTCGAGGCACGCATCGCCTTCGGCCGGCTGCTGGTGCGCTGCCCTGGACTGCAACTGCGCAGCCCGCCGCAGCGCGACCCGCGCATCCGCTTCCGCGGCTGGCGCACGCTGCCGGTGGCGCTGTAGGCATGGCCGAGGCCTTCAAGAACCTGATCAACGCCGACACGGTGCGCGAGGCCTCGCAGCCACCTGAAGCGTGCCTGGCCGGGCTTCGCTGTCGAGCGCTTCGAGGCACTGGCGTTGCAAGGCCTGCAGGACCTGGAATTCAAGGCCCGCGCCATGCACCTGTGCACCGCGCTCGAGGCCACCTTGCCGGCCGACTTCGACCAGGCCGTCGCCGTCATCGAAGCGGCGCTGGCACCGCCGGGCGAAGGCGACGATCTGTCCACGCTGCGCAGCGGGCCGCAGGGCCTGGCCGGCTGGGTGGTCTGGCCGCTGGGCGAATTCGTCGTGCGCCGCGGCGACGCCGCGCCGCAGCGCGCGCTGCAGGCTCTGCATGGGCTGACCCAGCGCCACACCGCCGAATGGGCGCTGCGGCCCTTCATCGAACGCCACCCGCAACTCGCTTTCGCCACGCTGGCCGACTGGTGCAGCGATGGCAGCCCGCATGTGCGCCGGCTGGTCAGCGAAGGCAGCCGTCCGCGCTTGCCCTGGGGCTTGCAGCTGAAGGGCCTGATCCGCGACCCGTCGCCGACGCTGCCGCTGCTGCGCCGTCTGCAGGACGACCCCAGCGCCTACGTGCGGCGCAGCGTCGCCAACCACCTGAATGACATCGCCAAGGACCACCCGCAGCTGATCGTGCAATGGCTAGCCGAGCACCTGCCCGACGCCCCACCAGCGCGCCGTGCGCTGCTCAAGCACGCCTGCCGCACGCTGATCAAGCAGGGCCATCCGCAGGTGCTGAAGGCCTGGGGGCTGGGTGCGCCGCTGCGCGGCGAAGCGACGCTGGCGCTGGCGCCGCGCAAGCTGTCTGTCGGTGAATTCCTGCTGCTGACGGTGCAGCTGCACTCCAGCGCAGCACGCGCGCAGACCCTGGTCATCGACTACGCGGTGCACCATGTCAAGGCCAGCGGCGAGACCACGCCCAAGGTCTTCAAGGGCTGGACGCTGCAGCTCGGCGCACACGAGCACATCACGCTGCACAAGCGCCATTCGATGCGCGCGGTGACGACGCGCCGCTACCACCCCGGCCGGCACGAGGTCGACCTGCGCATCAACGGCCAGGTGCTCGCCCGCGCCTTCTTCCAGCTCAAGCTTTGACGCGCTCGGCCCAGTCGGCGGCGTCGAAGCCGACGGTGATGCGGCCGTCCGGCCATTGCACCACCGGGCGCTTGATGAGGCTGGGTTGGGCCAGCATCAGTGCGCGGGCAGCAGCGGCGTCGTGCACCGCGTCGCGCTGGTCTTCTTCGAGCCGACGCCAGGTAGTGCCCTTGCGGTTCAGCACCCGGTCCCAGCCGACGGCATCGAGCCAGCGGTCCAGGCCGTGCAGCGGCACGCCGGCCTTCTTGAAGTCATGGAAGTCGAAGGCCACGCCCTGGCTTTCCAGCCAGGCTCGGGCGCGCTTCACCGTATCGCAGTTGGGGATGCCGTAGAGCGTCAGCGTGGCCATCAGCGCCCCCAACTGGCGCCGCCGAAACTGCCCGGGTCACAGCGCGGGTCGATGCCGTAGGCGCCGCCATCGCGCAGCTTGCCGCTGTCCAGGATCGACACCTGGTACCAGAAGCACTCGTTGGTCGGGTAGCGCCACGACCAGACCTGCCCGCCCTGCCAGCCACCGCCGCGCACCTCGCCAGGCCGGCCCAGCGTGTAGCGCAGCCAGGCCTGGTCCTTGCCTTCGAAGTTCACCTGCACGTAGGTGAATGCCGTCTCGTTCAGCACCTGAGCCCAGGCCATGGCCTTGCCTGATGCGTCGAGGTCCACCATCCAGGTGGTGCGGCCGTAGGGCCCGGTGGCGAACTCAAGCCTCGTCACACCGCCCGGACTGCTGTAGCGCCCGGTGGGCTGGCCCATCAGGGCGACCACATCGGCCTCGGACTGGCCGGCGCGCAGGTCCTGCGGCTTGAAAGTGCTGCAGGCCGTTACGGCCATTGCCAGCGCAAGGATGTGCACGATGCGTGGAAAGGCGATGTTCATCTCGTCGACCTCATGGATAGGTGGCCGGTGGTACGCAGCCCGGCCGACGGCAGGCGCACCGCCGTCGGGCGGATTTTCCACCGAGTGGGGATGACCCGCTCGTGGGAAGGGCGTGGTGCTTGCACGCGGTCCTCTTGCCCGCCACCGTGGGCAAACCGGCATCGAAGCGCGTACTTGACGCATATCAAAGGCCTGACGGCGGCACGCGCCCGGATCGAAGGACAATTGCGGGCCACCACGATCGTGGCCCGGGGCCGCGGAACGGCTGGGCGCGGCGAACTCCCGCCGCGCGGATGGATGAATGGATCGCAGCTTGCGCCAGCTCGCCTCGACACCCACGCGGTGCCTCCTGCTCTCGAACCACCCGCCCTCGCGCTCGCCGGCCAGGCGGGGCGTGGCGCGCGCATCGTGAGTTCGGGTCTGGAACTGCGCGACCTGGGCTGCGTGCGTGGCAGGCGCAGCCTGTTCCGCGGCGTCAATGTCACGCTGCGGCCAGGCCAGTTGTTGCGCGTGGTCGGGGCCAACGGCGCGGGCAAGACCAGCCTGCTGCGCATGCTGTGTGGACTGCTGGCGCCGGCGCAGGGCCAGGTGCTGTGGCAGGGTCAGCCGGTGCACAAGGCGGGCGAGGAATTCCACCGCCAGCTGATCTACCTGGGCCATGCCGCGGCGCTCAAGGACGACCTGTCACCGCTGGAAAACCTGCAGGTCGCGTTGCGCCTGGGCGGTACGGCACCGGACGACGCTGCGGCTCGCCAGGCCCTGGCCGACGCCGGGTTGCGTGGGCGCGAGAATGTGCCGGTGCGCACGCTGTCGCAAGGCCAGCGGCGGCGTGCCGCGTTGGCGAGGCTGCCGCTGGGACGTTGTGCACTGTGGGTGCTGGACGAGCCGTTCAACGCCCTCGATTCGGCCGCCACCGCCTGGCTGCTCGGCCTGATCGAAAACCAGTTGCGCCGCGGCGGCCTGGTGGTGCTGACCAGTCACCAGGCGGTGGCGCTGGGCGATGCCGTGCCGCAGGTGAGCCTTGCGCTATGAGCCTACCCGGCCATCCTAAAGGCGAATACCGCAGTGCGCAGCACGGAGTTGGCCTGTTGAGTGCCGTGCCGGCGCCCTTGCCTGCGGCCGATGCCGTGCCCGGTGGCTGGCTGGTGGCGCTGCGCGCGGTGTTCCAGCGCGACCTGCGCATCGCGCTGCGACGCCGCGTCGACACCGGTTCGGCGCTGGTGTTCTTCGTCATCGTCGTCAGCCTGTTTCCGCTCGGCGTGGGGCCGCAGTTCGAACTGCTGCGCCAGATGGGGCCGGGTGTCGTCTGGGTGGCGGCGTTGCTGGCTTCGATGCTGTCGATGGGCCGCCTCTTCGCCGACGACCATGCCGACGGCACGCTCGAACAGATGCTGCTGGCGCCCACGCCGCTGGCGCTGCTGGTGCTGGCCAAGACAGCCGCCCACTGGCTCAGCGCGGGGCTGCTGCTGGTGCTGATCAGCCCGCTGCTGGCGCTGCAGTTCGACCTGGGCACCGAGGCGGCAGGCGTGTTGTTCGTCTCGCTGCTGCTGGGCACCCCGTTGCTCAGCTTGATCGGCGCCATCGGCGCGGCGCTGACGGTCGGCCTGCGCGGTGCCGGCGTGCTGCTGTCGCTGCTGGTGTTGCCCTTGTGCGCGCCGGTGCTGATCTTCGGTGCCGGTGCGGTCGAGTCCAGCCTGGCCGGGCTGGGCGTGGCCGCGCACTTCTCGCTGCTGGGGGCCATGCTGGTGCTGGCCCTCTTCCTGGCGCCGCTGGCAGCCGCGGCAGCCCTGCGCATCGCCGTCGAATGAGCGCAAGGCAGAATGGAGGGCTCATGAACTGGACCCGTTACGCCGCCCCGCAGCGCTTCTATCCACTGGCCGGTCGAGCCGTGCCGTGGTTCGGGGCATTGGCATTGCTGCTGGGCATCGCCGGCCTGTATATCGGCCTGCTGCAAGCGCCCACCGACCACCAGCAGGGCGACTCCTACCGCATCATCTTCGTGCACGTGCCGGCCGCGTGGATGTCGATGGTGATCTACGTGGCCATGGCCTTCTGGGCTGCCATCGGCCTGATGTTCAACACCCGACTGGCCTCAATGCTGGCGGTCGCCCTGGCGCCCACTGGCGCTTGGATGACCTTCATCGCACTGTGGAGCGGTGCACTGTGGGGTAAACCCACCTGGGGCACCTGGTGGGTGTGGGACGCGCGCCTGACTTCGGAACTGATCCTGCTTTTCCTGTACATAGGCTTCATGTCCCTGCACGCAGCCATCGACGACGAGCGCCGCGCCGACCGCGCCGCCGCCGTGCTGGCGCTGGTGGGCGTGGTCAATGTGCCGATCATCTATTTCTCGGTGAAGTGGTGGAACACGCTGCACCAGGGCGCGTCGGTCAGCGTGACACGTGCACCAAGCATGGCCGCGATCATGCTCACCGGCATGCTGGTCATGGCGCTGGCCTTCTGGATGTACAGCATCGCCGTGGCGCTGGCCCGCGTGCGCGTCATCATCCTCGAGCGTGAACACAACGCCAAGTGGGCGCGCCAGGCGCTGGAGCGCGCATGAACTGGACCAGCCTGAACGACTTCCTCGCCATGGGCGGCTACGGCCTGTATGTGTGGGGTTCCTTTGGCATGTGCGCGCTGGTGCTCATCGCCGAATGCTGGGCCGTCGCCCAGCGCCGCAAGGCGCTGCGCGAACTGCCCCTGGACGATTCCGACGACTTGAACGAAAGGCCCTTGCATCATGAAGCCTAGAACCCGTCGCGCTCTGGCCATCGTGGCCGGACTCGCCACCCTGGGCGTCGCCAGTGCGCTGGTGCTGAACGCCTTCCAGAGCAACCTGGTGTTCTTCTTCAGCCCCTCGCAGATCGTCGCCAAGGAAGCGCCGATCGAGCGCAACTTCCGCATCGGTGGCCTGGTCGAGGAAGGCAGCCTGAAGCGCGATGGCCAGAGCCTGACGGTGCACTTCGTCGTCACCGACATGGCGCAGCGCATCCCGGTGTCCTACACCGGCATGCTTCCCGACCTGTTCAAGGAAGGCAAGGGCGTCGTCGCGCAGGGCAAGCTGGGCAGCGACGGCGTGTTCCGCGCCGAGCAGGTGCTGGCCAAGCACGACGAGAACTACATGCCACCCGAGGCTGCCGATGCGCTGGAAAAAGCGCGCCATGGGCAGATGCCCACCGCCCCCAAGCCTGGAGCGAAGCAATGATCCCCGAGATCGGCCACTTCGCGCTGATCCTGGCGCTGACCATGGCCTTGAGCCAGAGCGTGCTGCCGCTGCTGGGCGCGGCCAACGGCAACAGCACCTGGATCGCGCTGGCGCGGCCCTCGGCGCGTGGCCAGTTCCTGTTCATGCTCGTCGCGTACGGCTGCCTGACCTGGGCCTTCGCCACCGACGACTTCTCGGTCGCGCTGGCGGCGAACCACTCGAACTCGCTGCTGCCGATGGCCTACAAGTTCACCGCGGTGTGGGGCAACCACGAAGGCTCGATCCTGCTGTGGTCGCTGATCCTGTCGGGCTGGACCTTCGCCGTATCGATCTTCTCGAAGCAGCTCGACGAGCGCACGCTGGCGCGCGTGCTCGGTGTGATGGGGCTGATCAGCTGCGGCTTCATCCTCTTCACGCTGCTCACCTCCAACCCCTTCGAGCGGCTGCTTCCCGCCGCCCCCGACGGCCGCGACCTGAACCCGCTGCTGCAGGACCCGGGCATGGTCATCCACCCGCCGATGCTCTACATGGGTTATGTCGGCTTCGTCGTGGCCTTCGCCTTTGCCATCGCGGCGCTGCTGTCGGGGCGCCTGGACGCCGCCTGGGCGCGCTGGTCGCGGCCGTGGACCACGGTGGCCTGGTGCTTTCTCACACTCGGCATCGCGCTCGGCAGCTTCTGGGCCTATTACGAGCTCGGCTGGGGCGGCTGGTGGTTCTGGGACCCGGTGGAAAACGCCTCCTTCATGCCCTGGCTGGTCGGCACGGCGCTGATGCATTCGCTGGCCGTCACCGAAAAGCGCGGCGGCTTCAAGATGTGGACCGCGCTGCTGGCGATCCTGGCCTTCTCGCTGTCGCTGCTGGGCACCTTCATCGTGCGCTCCGGCGTGCTCAGCTCGGTGCATGCCTTTGCCTCCGACCCGGCACGCGGCATCTTCATCCTCGGTTTCCTGGCGCTGGTGGTGGGCGGCTCGCTGCTGCTCTTTGCCTGGCGTGCGCCGAAGGTCGGCACCGGCGGCAGTTTCGAGCCGGTGTCGCGCGAGTCGATGCTGCTGGCCAACAACGTGCTGCTGCTCGTCGCTGCCGCGGCGGTGCTGCTGGGCACGCTGTACCCGCTGGTGCTCGATGCGCTGGGCATGGGCAAGATCTCGGTCGGCCCGCCCTACTTCGAGACCGTGTTCGTGCCGCTGATGGCGCCGGCGCTGTTCCTGATGGGCATCGGGCCGCTGGCGCGCTGGCGCTCGGCCCAGGTCGGTGACCTGGCGCGCCGGCTGCGCTGGGCCGCGGCCGTGAGTGCCGTCAGCGCCGTGCTCGCGCCTTTCGTGCTCGGCCACTGGACGCCGATGATCGGCTTCGGCCTGCTGCTCGGCATGTGGGTTGCCAGCACCGCGGTGCTGAACCTGGTGCTGCGCCTGCGCGAACACCCGGCGCCGGGCCTGTGGCAACGCCTGTCGGCGCAGCCAGGCAGCTACTTCGGCATGCTGCTGGCGCACTTCGGCGTGGCGGTCTTCGTCATCGGTGTGACCGTCGTCAACGGCTTCCAGGTGGAGAAGGATCTGCGCATGGAGCCGGGCGAGAGCACGCAGATCGCCGGCATGGTGGTGCGCTTCGACGGCGTGCGCGAACGGCGCGGCCCCAACTTCACCGCGGCGCGCGGCACGCTGGTGCTGTCCAAGGGCGAGCGCACGCTGGCCACGCTGCACCCGGAGCGGCGCAACTACACGGTGACGCGCATGCCGATGACCGAGACCGCCATCGACCGCGGCTTCACGCGTGACCTGTACGTGTCGCTCGGCGAACCGCTCAGCGCCACGGCCTGGAGCGTGCGTGTGTACTACAAACCCTTCGTCGGCTGGATCTGGGGCGGCTGTCTGCTCATGGCGCTAGGCGGGGTGCTGGCCGTGCTCGACCGGCGCTACCGCGCGAAGGTTCGCGTGGCGGCGCCCGCGCCGGTCCCGCGCCCCGAGCGCAAGACGCCGGCGCTGGCCAAGACTTCGAGGAAATCGTGAAACGCTACCTGCTACCACTGATCGTCTTCGTCGTGCTGCTCGGCTTCCTGGCCGTGGGGCTGAACCTGAAGCCGCGCGAAGTGCCCTCGCCGCTGATCGACAAGCCCGCGCCGGCCTTCAGCCTGGCCCGGCTGGACACGCCGGAGCAAAAGCTCAGCCTGCAGGACCTGCAGGGCAAGGTCTGGCTGCTCAACGTATGGGCCTCGTGGTGCGTGGCCTGCCGCCAGGAGCACCCGCTGCTGGTCGACCTGGCGGGCACCGGCACGGTGCCGATCTACGGCCTGAACTACAAGGACAAGCGCGACGACGCGCTGGCCTGGCTTGGGCGTCACGGCAACCCGTACGTGGCCTCGCTGTCCGACATCGAGGGCCTGGTCGGCATCGACTACGGCGTGTACGGCGTGCCCGAGACCTTCGTCATCGACAAGACCGGCACCATTCGCCTGAAGCACATCGGCCCGGTCACGCCCGAGGTGTTGCGCGACACGATCCTGCCCCTGGTGAAGAAACTCAATGCTTAAGCGCTGGTTCGCCCCCCTCCTGCTGCCGCTGCTGCTGGCCGCGCTGGCCGGCTTGGCCGCGGCCAAGGAAGCTCAGCCCATGGCCGAGGACCCGGTGCTCGAAGCCAAGGTCATGCGCATCGCCGAAGAATTGCGCTGCCTGGTGTGCCAGAACGAGACCATCGCCGCATCACACGCCGACCTGGCGGTCGACCTGCGCAAGCAGATCCGCCAGAAGCTGCAGCAGGGCCAGAGCGAGCAGCAGATCCTCGACTTCATGGTGCAGCGTTACGGCGACTTCGTGCTCTACCGTCCGCCGGTCAAGAGCAGCACGTGGCTGCTGTGGGGCGGGCCTTTCTTGTTGCTGGGCGTGGCCTTGCTGGCGCTGATCATGAACATCCGCCGGCGCCGCGACGTGGTCGTTGCTGCGCCTCTGCACGCCGACGAGGCTGAACGCGTGCGCCGCCTGCTTGCCGAAGAGAAGAACCCGTCATGAGCTTGTTCCTGGCCGTTGCGGCCGTGCTGCTGTTGTTGGCAATGTGGATGGTGGCCGGCAGCCTGTGGCGCAGGCCTATGCGTGCCAGCGCGGCGCAAAGTGCCAGCCAGTCGAACCTGGAGGTGCTGAAGGCGCAGTTGTCTCAGCTCGACGCGGACCTGGCCAGCGGCGCGCTCGACGCCGCACAGCACGGGCAATCACGCGCCGAGATCGAGCGTCGTGTGTTCGAGGAAGAGAGTGTCGCCAGCGCGCCCGATATCGCGGGTTCGCCGCGCGCGACCCTGGTGCTGCTGTTGCTTGCAGTGCCGCTGCTGGCGCTGGCGATGTATGCCGTGCTGGGCACGCCGCGGGCCCTGTCTGCCGAGGCAGCAATGGCCCAGGGCGAGCCGGCACCGCATGAGATGGACGCACTCGTCGCCAAACTCGCCGAGCGCATGGCAAATCAACCCCCCGGCCAGGTGGCGGATGTCGAAGGCTGGGTCATGCTCGGGCGCAGCTACGCCGCGATGCAGCGTTACCCCGAGGCCAAGGCGGCCTTCACGCGTGCCTTGCAGCTCAGCCCCGACGACGCGCAGATCCTGGCCGACCAGGCCGACGTGATGGCCATGCTGCAGGGGCGCAAGCTCGAGGGCGAGCCGCTGCGGCTGGTCGAGCGGGCGCTGAAGAACAACCCCTCGAACTTGAAGGCGCTGGCACTGGCCGGCACCGCCGCCTTCGAGCGCAAGGACTTCGCGGGCGCCATCAAGTACTGGGGCCTGGCACGCGCGGTGGCGCCACCGGACAGCGAGTTCGCGCAGGGTCTGGAACGCGGCCTGGCCGAGGCCCGCGCCGCAGCCGGCGGCAGTGCCACTGCGGCACGGCCTGCGGCAGCGCCCGACACCGCGCCGACCGTCGCGGCCGCGGGCGTGGGGTCGATCAGCGGCCGCGTCAGCCTGTCACCGGCGCTGGCCGCACGGGTGGCGGCGGGTGACACGGTGTTCGTCTTCGCCCGCGCGGCCGAGGGCCCGCGCATGCCGCTGGCGATCCTGAAACGCAGTGTCGGCGAGTTGCCACTGAGCTTCACGCTCGACGACAGCATGGCCATGACGCCGGAATTCAAACTGTCAAAGTTCCCCAGCGTGGTCGTCGGTGCGCGCGTCTCGAAGAGCGCAAATGCCATGCCGCAGAGTGGTGACCTGGAGGGTCTGTCCGCTCCCTTGAGCGGCCGCAGCAGCGGCATCGAAGTGCTGATCGACAGCGTGCGGCCATAGGGAGTCTGTCGGGCTTGGGGTCGGGCCCGCGTTGCCCCCGAAAGACTCCCCGGCGCGGGCCCGGCCCCATGCCCGACAGACTCCTGGACTCACGCCGCCTGCACGATGTCGAGCACTTCGCGCGGGTGCGCGATCCGCCACTGCGGCTCGACCGGCAAGGCGTGCGCGGCGCCGTAGCCCCAGCCAGCCCAGGCGGCGGGCGACCCGGCCGCCGATGCGGCGCGCAGGTCCGCACCGCTGTCACCCACCATCAGCAACGCCTGCGCAGACAGGCCCAGCGCCTGCGCGGCCCGCTGCAGCATGGTCGGCGCGGGCTTGCGCAGCGCAGCCTCGTCGGCGCCGTAGACCGCGGCGAAGTTCGGCAACAAGGCACCTGCCGCCAACACGGCACGTGCCAGCGCGCTGGGCTTGTTGGTCACCACCACCAGCGGCCAGGCGGGCTGCAGTTGCTGCAGCAGCGGCAGGATGCCTGCGTAGACGGTACCGCGCGCCAGCGGCGAGCGCAGCGTGGCTTCGTCGAAGCCGCGGCGCAACTCGGCATGCAGCGTCGCGCTGTCGGCCAAACCCAGCGCGAGCAACGCGCGTTGGATGAGCACGTCGGGTCCGTCGCCGATCCAGGCGCGCACACGGTCGAGATCGAAGCGGCCCAGGCCCGCACACTGCAGCGCGCTGTTCAATGCGTGGCCAATGTCGGGCGCGCTATCCACCAGCGTGCCGTCCAGGTCGAAGGCCACCGCACGGATGCGGCCGGCTGCGGCGCTCATCGCCCTGCCCTGCGGCGCGGGCTGCGCACCGGCGCGCGCGTCGTCGACAGCGCCCCGATGCGGTTCGGACACCTGGGTCTTGCGGCTTGCACGGGTCGATCCCTTGGTTGAGCCATCCAGTACGGTGAATGTTACGCAATGGCGGCCAGCGCTACGCCATGACGGGCTGCAAGACACGCAGGCACGGCTGCGAACGCTGCGCAACGTCAACCAATCCATCGCCCAGGCGTTGCGATAGGCTAGACTTTCGGTCGAAGGTGGCCAGGCACGCCGCCGAGTGCCCTTCCAATATCCCCACTCGATGGAGTTGCAACGTGAATCTGAGCAATCGCCGTGTTTTCATGATGACCCTGGCTGCCGGCACTTCGGCGTTGGCCTCGAGCGCCGCCCTGGCCCAGGCGAAGCTCGACGAAAAGGATCCGCAAGCCGTGGCCCTGGGCTACGTGGCCGACACGACCAAGGCCGACACGAAGAAATTTCCGAAGCACAGCAACGACCAGAAGTGCTCGAACTGCCAGCTGTTCCAGGGCAAGGCGACCGACGCGACTGGTGGCTGCCCGCTGTTCGCCGGCAAGGTGGTCGCCGCCCCCGGCTGGTGCAGCGCCTGGGTGAAGAAGGCCTGAGGACCAGGCGCGTGGCCGGCCGATGAAGTTTGGCCGGCCCCGGGTGGCGCAAGCACATTGCCATGAACGCATCGTCCCGCCGCAAGGTCGCCCGGCTGCATGCGCAGGCGTCTGAGTTGCTGGTCGCCGCACCGAAGGTGGTGGCGCATCGGCTGGGCCGCATGGCCTTGTCCGGCCCGAAGCCCAGCCTGAAGGATCAGCGCGAGTTTCATCGCATGGGTGCGGAGAAGATCGCCGCCTTCGGCGAGGCCTGGCAGGCCATGACGCTGCAGATGCTGAAGTCGAACCAGCAACTCGCCGCGTCGATGATGCGCAGCTGGTGGCCTGCTGCCGCGGTGCGGCGCGGAACTGCCGCACCACTGAAGAAGCCCGCCGTCGATTGGCATGGTGCCGCACTGGACATCCTGGGCCAGGGCATCCGCCCAGTGCATCGGCGTGCCGTGGCCAATGCCAAGCGCCTGAGCCGGTCCAAGCCACGCTGAACGCGCGCAGCCGCATCCCAGGACCCGACGCTCGGTCGCGCGACCCGCGTCGGGCAGCTCGACCTTAGGATGGCGTCGTGTCGAAGTCCGTTCAGTCCACCCAATCCGCCCCGCCGAAGCCCCGCTTGACCGTGACACGTCGACTTGGGCTGCGCCTGTTCGGCCCGATACTGCTAGTGGCTGCACTGGCCGGATGCACCAGTCTGCCCGACAAGGTGGCGCGGCAGCCGTCCAAGTCACTCGGCGCCGCCGCCGAAACGCCGCTGGGCCGCATCGCCAAGGCCTCGACCGCCGACCCCGAACAAAGCGGCTTCCGGCTGATGCCCACCGGGCAGTTCGCGCTTCAGGCGCGCATCGAACTGGCACGCCGCGCGCAGCGCACGCTCGACGTGCAGTACTACCAGATCCACGACGACCGCACCGGGCGCTACCTGCTGCGCACCTTGCGCGATGCGTCGGAGCGCGGCGTGCGCGTGCGCCTGATCATCGACGACCTGTACACCTCGGGACAGGACCCGCTGCTGATCGGACTGGATGCCTACCCCAACGTCGAGGTGCGGCTGTTCAACCCCTTCCCCGCTGGGCGGCAGAACTTCCTGACGCGCTTCACCGTGAATGCGCACGAATTCGACCGTGTGCACCGGCGCATGCACAACAAGCTGTTCATCGCCGACGGCGTGATGGCCGTGGCCGGCGGGCGCAACATCGCCGACGAATATTTCATGGCCAGCGCCGGTGCGAACTTCGTCGACCTGGACACCTTCGTCATCGGCGCGATCCTGCCGCGCCTGGGTGCGTTGTTCGACGAATACTGGAACAGCGACCGTGTGCTGCCGGTTCGCGCCATCGTCAAGTCCGATCGCTCCGACACGCAGCTGCAGCAGGACTTCGAACGCATGACCCAGGCCGAGGCGGTGCCGATCCTGCGCGTCACCGCAACGCCCGCCGAGCTCGGCATGGGCGAGGTGGTCGAGGTCATCGGCGAGACCGGCGGCACGCCCGAACCCGAGGCGCCGCCGCCGAACGACGTGCTCGGCTACGGCCCGATCGTCAACGAACTCGACGCCGGCAAGGTGGGGCTGATCTGGGCCGACGCGCAGGCCTACGCGGACGCGCCGGACAAGGTCATCGGCCGCGTCTCGACCTACGGCGTGGCGCCGATCGACGATGTCGACAGCGTGCGCTACAACGTCGTCGAGATGATGCGCCGGGCGCGCAAGGACGTGGTCATCACCAGCCCCTACCTGATCCCGGGGCAGGCGGGGCTGGAGACCTTCCGCAACTCGGTCGAGCGCCACGGCGTGAAATACACGCTGGTCACCAATTCGCTGGCCGCCACCGACGAGCCCGTGGTGCACACCGGCTACCGGCGCTATCGGCCGGAGATGCTCAAGCTGGGCATGAACCTGTACGAGCTCAGCCCGCAGAAGGTCAGCCGCAGCCTGCGCCTCGGGCGTTTTTCCACCTCGATCGGCCGGCTGCATGCCAAGAGCGCGGTGGTCGACGGCGAGCACGTGTTCATCGGCTCGATGAACTTCGACCCGCGTTCCGACCAGCACAACACCGAGATGGGACTGTTCATCCAGAGCCCGCAACTGGCGCAGCAGATGCTCAAGCTGGTGGACGTGATCCGCCAGCAGGGCGCCTACCGTGTGACGCTCGCCGCCAATGGCAAGGACCTGGTGTGGACCACCACCGGACCGGGGGGCCGCGAAGAGGTGGTCGACGAACCCGAGACCGATGCCTGGTCGCGCATCATGCTCGAGGTGCTGTCGGTGATTGCACCCGAAGGGCTGCTGTAGCGGCCTGCGGTGCATGCCGCCGCCGCGTCCTGCGCGCGGTTCGCTGGCCGCGCCGCAGCGCTCCGCCAAGGCCGCTAAGATGGCTGCATCGGGACTCCACGCTCGAGCCATGAACGACCGCACTGCCGCGCCATCGATGCGCTGTCGTGTGGCGCACTGCCTCAGGCTGCGCCAGTTGTTGTGCTGCAGCGCGCTGCTGCTCGCCAGCGCTTGCACCAGCCTGCCGCGAACCGTGCAACGCGAGCCGTCGAAGGCGCCGCCGCCGGCGGCCGACACCGTGCTCGGCCGCATCGTGAAGGCCTCGACCCCCGACCCCGAACTGAGCGGCTTCCGCCTGATGCCCGGCGGGGAGTATGCGTTGCATGCGCGACTCGAACTGGTGCGCCGGGCACAGCGCACGCTGGATGTGCAGTACTACATGATCATCGGCGACCAGACCGGCCGCTACATGCTGCGCACCTTGCGCGACGCGTCACTGCGGGGTGTGCGTGTGCGCCTGCTGGTGGACGATCTGCACACGGCCGGCGACGCGATACTGCTGGGCCTGGACGCCTACCCGAACGTCGAGGTGCGGCTGTTCAATCCTTTCCCGTCTGGGCGGGGTAGCCTGGTCGTGCGCTACACCGTGAACGCAGGCGAATTCGAACGAGTCAATCGACGCATGCACAACAAGCTGTTCATCGCGGATGGCGTCATGGCGGTGGCCGGGGGCCGAAACATCGCCGATCGATTTTTCATGGGCAGCACCGTCGCCAACTACGTGGATCTGGACACCCTGGTCGCCGGGGCGATCCTGCCCCGCCTGTCTTCGCAGTTCGACGAGTACTGGAACAGTCCGAACATCTTTCCGATCGGATCGATCGTCAAGAGCAACGAGACACCCGAAGCGCTGCAAAAGAACTTCGAACGCCTGACCGCGCGGGCCACCATGTCTGAGTACCAACCGGTCGAGCAGCCCAACGAGGCTTGGGCGCCGGCCGGCGGCCAGGCGTCACCGTCGCCGATGCCGCTCAAGGAGCCCGAGCCACCTCCGCCCAATGACATGCTCGGCTACAACCCCGTCGCGGAGGATCTCGACGCGGGCAGGATCGGCCTGATCTGGGCCGATGCGCAGGCCTACGCCGATTCGCCCGACAAGGCGATCGGCCGCGTCTCGACCTATGGCGCGGTGCCGATCGACGATGTGGACAGCGTGCGCTACAACGTCATCGAAATGATCCGGCGGGCGCGCAAGGAGGTGGTGATCGCCACGCCCTTCCTGATACCGGGCAAATCGGGCATCGAGACCATTCGCGCTTCGACCGAGCGCGGGGTGAAGTTCACCATCGTTACCAACTCGCTGGCGGCGGCTCCCGAGCCCGCGGTGCATACCGCCTACCGCCGCTACCGCCCGGAGATGCTCGGACTTGGCGTGGATCTGTTCGAAACAAGCCCGATTCGCGTCAGCCGCAGCCTGCGGCTCGGGCGTTTTTCGACCTCGGTCGGCAAGCTGCACGCGAAGTGCGCCGTCATCGACCGTCAAACGGTGTTCATCGGCTCGATGAACTTCGATCCGCGCTCGGAGCAGCACAACACCGAACTGGGGTTGTTCATCCACAGCCCGACACTGGCGCAGCAGGTGCTGAAGCTGGTAGACGTGATCAAGCAGCAGGGGTCGTATCAGGTGCGCCTGGCGCCCAACGGCCAGGACGTGCAATGGGAAGTGCTGGGCAGCAACGGCCAGGCGCCACTGGTGGAGGAACCGGAAACCAACATGTGGTCGCGGTTCATGATCGACGTGCTGTCGCTGATCGCACCCGAAGACCTGCTATAGCAGGCAGTGATGAGGCAGTCGCGGCCGCGGCCGCTCACTGCATCTTGATCGCCTCGACCTGGATGATCAGCCGCACCGCGTCCTCGAAGCCGAACTGCAGGCCCCAGAGGACGCCCCACTGGCTGCGCATGATGGTGGTCTCGAAATCGCCGCCGCAGACCTCGCGCTTGAACAGCGGGTTGATGTAGCAGTTGAACTTCATGGCCTTCAGCACCACCGGGTGGGTCTTTCCCTTCAGCGTCAGCTGGCCATGCACCTCGCTGACCTTGTCGCCATTGAAAACGAACTTGTCCGACACGAAACTGCCGGTGGGATGGTCGGCGACGTTGAAGAAGTCCTTGCCCTGGATCTGGCGGTTCAGCATATCGACCCCGGTGTTGACCGAGCTGATGTCGATGATGATCTCGACCTTGCCCTGCTGGTTGGCGCGGTCGAAGAACAGCGTGCCGTCCTTGGTGCTGAAGCGGCCGCGGTTGGTGGTGGTGCCGAAGTGGCCGTTTTCGTAGTTGACGAAGGTATGCGTCGGGTCGATCGCATAGTTCGGCGCCTGCGCCCGCGCCGGCGCGGCCCACACGAGCGCTGCGGCCAGGCACGCCGCCAGGTCGCGAGCGGCCCTCACAGCGGCCCCAGGCCGGTCAGGGCCAGCTTGAACTTGACCGTCACGTCGTTGGCCACCACCGTGGTGTCGGCCCATTCGGCCTCGCCGATCTTGAAGTCCAGCCGCTTGATGGCAAAGCTGCCGGTGGCGGTGGAGTTGGCACCCGACTGCGTGATCTGCACCGGCACGACCAGGTCGCGCGTGCTGCCCTTGATGGCCAGCTTGCCGGCGACCTCGAACTTGCCGCCGCCCAGACCCTTGATGGACGTGGACTTGAAGCTGGCCTGCGGGAACTTGGCGACGTTGAACCAGATGTCCTTGGGCATCTCGGCATCACTCTCGGGCACGCCCAGCGAGGCGCTGCCGGTGTCGATGCTGAAGGCCACGCTGCCGGTTTCGGGCTTTTTCGGGTCGAAGTTGATCTGCGCGTCGAACTTCTTGAAGCGCCCGTCGACGGGCACGCCCATCTGCTTGGTGACAAAGCTGACCTCGCTCTGCGCGGCCACCAGCTTGGCAGGCGCTTGCGCGAGCGCCGGTGCGGTCTGGGCGGCGGCGAACAGCGCCGCGGTACTGAGAAGGGTTTTGAGTTTCATGTCTCTATGCTATCGATTTCCGAACCACATGCGCAACAGCAGGCCGTCGCGATCGACGAACTGGTGCTTCAGTGCCGCCGCCACGTGCAGCAGCACCAGGCCGCCCAACAGGAAGGCGCTGGCCTGGTGCAGCGGCTTGAGCACCAGGTTGCCCAGTTCCTTGTCCACCGCCAGCAAGTTGGGCAGCGGCAGCACCCCGAACCAGACGATCTGCAGCCCCGCCGCCGAGCTGTAGGCCCACCCGAACAGCGGCACCACGAAGAACAGCAGGTACATGGCCAGGTGCGTGCCGTGGTGCGCACTGCGCTGCCAGGCCGGCATGGCGCGAAGCACCACCGGGGGCAGCGGCGGCGGGCGATGCGACAGCCGCCACAGCAGCCGCAGCCCCGACAGCGCCAGAATGCTGATGCCGGCCCACTTGTGCCAGTTGAACAGCTTGACGCGCGTCACCGAGAACGGCAGATCGTGCATGTACAGGCCGACGCCGAAGGTGCCGATGATGCCCAACGCCAGCAGCCAGTGCAGCGCAATGGCCACGGCGCCGTAGCGCGGCGGCGGGGGGGCGGCCAGTTCATGCATCGTGGGTGATCTCGTCGTTGGAAGTGGCGGCCACACGGCGGCCGTGGCGCAGCGCTGGAATCTAGCAGATGCCATCACGAGCCCGCGGCCAGCGCCCGTGGCGCCACGCCGTGCGGCACGAAACATGCAAGACAATGCGCGGCCCGAAACCGGCCCTGGTTGACAATCCGACCATCGGCCGTGCCGCCCCAGGGCGCCGGACAGAATGCCCTGCACAAGAACCCTTCAAGGATCCAGGCCCATGCACTTCGACCTCATCACCGTCATCGGCCTGATTGGCGGCGTCTTCTACCTGGCCAGCCACTACATGCGTCGCATGGTGCCGCTGCGCACGCTGTCACTGTGCAGCAATATCCTGTTCATCATCTACGCGGTCTTTCACCTGCACTTCGACTGGGCCAAGCTGGCCGTGCTGCCGGAGTTCCTGCTGAACACCATCCTGCTGCCGATAAACGCCAGGCGGCTGGTCGAGATCCTGCGGCTGACCAAGCAGATCGAGGCCGTGACCGAGAAGTCGCCCGTGTCCGAGTGGCTGCTGCCGCACATGCACATGCACAAGCACCATGCCGGGCACGTGCTGTTCCGCGAAGGCGACAAGGCCGACGAGATCTTCTACGTGGCCAGCGGCACGCTGCGCCTGGAAGGCGTGGGCGCGACCATCGGGCCGGACAACCTGGTCGGCGAGATCGCTCTGTTCTCGCCGGAGAAGAAGCGCACGCTGACCATCGTCTGCGAGACCGACTGCGAGCTCTACACGATGACCGACGAGCAGATCTACCAGCTTTACTACCAGAACCCGAAGCTGGGCTTCTATTTCATGAAGCTGATCGTCGAGCGGCTGCTGCGCGACGTGCAGCGGCACAAGGCCGCGGCTCAGGCGGCCTGAGGCAGCAGCGCCAGCGCGAACGCCGGCACTGGGTGTGTCAGGCCCTTCAGTGTCAACGGCCCGATCTCGACGGCGGCGAACAGGCCTTCCACGCGCGCCATGATCTTGCGGTCCACCAGCACCTGGCCGCCTTCGGCCTCGGCGCACAGCCGCGCCGCCAGGTTGGTGACACCGCCGATGGCGGCATAGTCCCAGCGCCCCTCGAAGCCGATCTTGCCCAGCGTCGCGTAACCCTGCGCGATGCCGCAGCCCAGGCCGAGATCGAAGCCGCGCTTGCGCCATTCGGCGGCCAGCGGCGGGAAGGCCGCCTGCGCCGCCAGCGCCATGCGCACCGCGGCCTCGGCGGGGCGCTCCATCGGCACCGGGTCGTTGAAGAAGACCATCACCGAATCGCCGGCAAAACGCTCCAGCGTGCCGCCATGCTCGAGCACGATGCGCCCGAGCACGGCGTGGAACTCGTGCAGCAGCTCCATCACCTCTTCCGGCTCGGCACGGTCGGTGAAGGCGGTGAAACCGCGCAGGTCGAGGAAGACCACGCTGATCTCGCGCCGGTGCGTCTTCAGCAGTTCGTCGCCGCCGCCGGCGACGATGGCCTCGGCCAGCTGCGGCGAAAAGAAACTCTTCAGCCGCTCGAGCCGGTCCATCTGCACGACCTGCTCGCGCACGCGCTCCTCGAGCTTGAGGTTCCAGTCGGCCAGCTGCGCGGTCTGCGACTTCACCTCGTCCTGCAGCGCCTTGATGCGCAACAGCGACTTGACGCGCGCGAACAGCTCCTGCTGGTTGATCGGCTTGGGGATGAAGTCGTCGGCGCCGGCCTCGATGCCGTTGATCCGCTCCTGCTTCGGGTCGAGCGAGGTACACAGCACCACCGGCAGCAGCGCCGTGGCCGGGTTCGCGCGGATCTTGCGGCACACGTCGTAGCCCGACAGGCCCGGCATCATGATGTCCAGCAGCACCAGGTCGGGCTGCTGCACGGCGATGCGCACCAGCGCCTCCTCGCCGTTCGGCGCCGAGGTCACGGTATAGCCCTTGGCCGTGAGCACGTCGACCAGCAGCTTGACGTTGGCCGGCGTGTCGTCGACCACCAGGATGCGTGATGCCGCGGTCACTGGAATACCCTCCGCGCTGCGCGCTCCGGCATGAGCGCTTTGCAGCGGCCACGCGCACTCACTGGTGTACCTTCGTGCTGCGCACTCCGGAATTCGCCCTTGGGGCGGCCCGGCGGGCTCATGCCGAAGCCTCGCCCAGCATGCGGCGCACAGTTTCGACAAATTCCTTCAGATTGATCGGCTTGCCCAGGAAGCCGTCGAAGCCGGCGTCGCCGATGCGGCTGCGGTCGTTGGCCGTGACCGACGCGGTGAAGGCCACCACCGGCACCTTCGCCGTGCCGGCGTTGCCGCGGATGCGCTCGAAAGCCTCGATGCCGTTGATGTCGGGCAGCTGGATGTCCATCAGCACCAGATCGGGCTTGTGCTCCAGCGCCAGCTTCACGCCGTCCAGCCCGTTCACCGCCTCCAGCGTGGCGTAGCCCTTGGCGCGCAGGATGTCGCGCGCCAGCTTCATGTTCTTCTCGTTGTCCTCGACGATAAGCACGGTTTTCATCAGACCCCCTTGGCGCTGCGCGCCGTCCCCCCAAGGGGCGTTGAGCACCTTCGGAACGGCCGCGCGGCACTCATGGCTGGCTCGGCAACGTGAAGCTGAAAGTCGAACCCTTGCCGGGCTCGCTGTCAAGCGTGAGTGTGCCGCCATGCAGCTCGACAAAGCGTTTGGTCAGCGCCAGCCCGAGGCCGGTGCCTTCCTGCTTGTTGGTGTAGTGGCGGCCGACCTGCTTGAACTCCTCGAACACCGCCGCCTGGTCGTCCTTGGCGATACCGATGCCGGTGTCGGTGACCGCCACAGTGAGCACGCCACCGACGAGCTTTGCACGAACATCGACCCGGCCGCCGTCGGGGGTGAACTTGACCGCGTTGGTCAGCAGGTTGAGCAGGATCTGCTTGAACTTGCGTTCGTCGGCGCGCATCTCGCCAATCGAGGGTTCCACCTCCAGGCCGAGCGTGATGCCGTGGCGCTGCGCGCGCTCGCGCACCAGCGTCATGGCGTTCGACAGCGCCGACGGCACGTCGAAGTTCTCGACATCCAGCTCCATGCGCCCGGCCTCGATCTTCGACAGGTCGAGGATGTCGTTGATCAGCGACAGCAGGTGCTTGCCCGAGGTGAAGATGTCCTTCAGATAGTCGTCCTGCTTCTCGTTCAGCTCGCCGAACATGCGTTCGATCAGCACCTCGGAGAAGCCGATGATGGCGTTCAGCGGCGTGCGCAGCTCGTGCGACATGTTCGCCAGGAACTCGCTCTTGTGCTGATTGGCGATCTCCAGCTGCCGGCTCTTGTCCTGGATCTCGCGGAACAGGCGCACGTTCTCGATGGCGATCACCGCCTGGTCGGCGAAGCTCGTCACCAGCTGCGTGTCGCGCTCGGAGAACGGCCGCACCTGGTCGCGCCAGATCGCGACCACGCCGATCGGCTCGCCCTCGCGCAGCATCGGTACACCGAGCATGGTGCGAAAGCCCAGCAACTCAAACGACGGCTCCCAGGCGTACTCGGGGTCGTGGCGCGCGTCGTCGATCTGCACCACCTGCCGCGTCAGCGCGACGCGGCCGACCAGCGTGCCACTGGTTGAAGTCAGGTGCCGGCGGCCCATGAACTCGAGCTGCTCGGGTGTGGCGCCGAAGCTTGCGGTCGGCCGGTACTCGTCGCCATCGCGGATGAAGACGAAACCACGGTCCGACTTGCACAGCCTCGTGGCGTTCTCGATCAGCGCGTCCAGCACCGGGTCGAGCTCGAAAGTGGTGCGGCTGATGGCCTTGCAGCACTTCGGCGGTGGCGGTCTGCTGTTCCAGTGCCTCCTTGGTCTCGTTGAACAGGCGTGCGTTCTGGATCGCGATCACCGCCTGGTCGGCAAAGGTACGCAGCAGGCCAAGCTCCTTGTCGTTGAAGCCCACGTTGGGGTCCGCGCGAGACAGTGATCATTGCCTACGCCCTGCCCTTCCCAGACCATCGGTGTCATCAGGATCGAGAAGTTGCCGGTCATGCCGAGCCGCCTCACGCAGGCTGGGTGGAACACCGGTGCCGTTGAGCGCATCGGGCAGGTACACCTGCCGCCGTTCGCCAATGACCATCTGGCCCCGCGGTCTGCCCGAAAGGCCTTGGGTAGCGCGTGCTGGCGTTCGTGCCCGGCACCCCATGCATCGCCGCCAGGTGCAGTTGGCCATCGCCCGGAGCAAGGAAGATCGCCGTGCGGCGGCATTCGAACAAACGCTCGGTGCTCGCCAGGATGCGCTCGAACACCGGCTCCGTGTCGGCCACTGAACTGCTGATCACCTGCAGCACTTCCGCGGTCGCCGTCTGCTGCTCCAGCGCCTCCTTCGTCTCGTTGAACAGGCGCACGTTCTCGATCGCGATCACCGCCTGGTCGGCGAAGGTCTGGGCCAGCGAGATCTCCTTCGCTCGAATTCACCCGTGGTGGCGCGCAGGATGGCCAGGCAGCCGATGGCATGGCCCTCGCGCAACAGCGGCACGAACAACGCCGAGTGGTACCCCATCGCGAGCGCCAGGTCCCTCATGCGGGCGAAATGCTTGGCACCCTCGGCCGTGTCGGCCACCGCGATCACGCGTGACTCGAGGATGCAGGCACCGGCACCGCTTTGGTCGTCGAGCGGCCAGGGCCTCAGGACTTCAGCCGCGTCCTGGGCCAAGCCGTCGCTGGCAAAGGCCACGCTTTCGATCATCGCGGCGTTGGGCAACGCAAGCGCCACCGCCTTGCCGCCGAACAGCCGCTGGCAGCTTTGCACGATGGCGTCGAACACCGGCTGCGTGTCGGTGATCGAGCCGCTGATCACGCGCAGAATCTCGGCGGTGGCGGTCTGCTGCTCGAGCGCCTCGCGCGTCTCGTTGATCAGCCGCACGTTCTCGATAGCAATCACGGCCTGGTCGGCGAAGGTCTTCAGCAGATCCGACTGCCGCGGCGGTGTCTCGCCCGGGTCGGGCCAGGACACGGCAATCACGCCCACCGGGACGCCATCCTTCAGCATCGGCGCGGCGATCAGGCGGCGCCATTGGCCCGCCTTGGCGGTGGCCGCGTCGTAGATTGGATCGGCGCGAGCGTCGGCGATGGTCTGCAGCTGACCGGACAGAATGGTTCGGCCGCTGATCACGGCCATGTTCGGCGGTCCGGGGTAGCGCCGGCGCGCGTCTTCCAGTGATTCGGCGGACCACCCGTGCGTGGCGACCAAGTGGACCAGCTTTCCGTCGTAGCGGAACACGGCGGCGGTCCCAGTGCCGAGCAGCTGGCGCGCACTTTCCATGATCGCCTCGAACACCGGCGACACATCGGTCGGCGAGTTGCTGATCACGCGCAGCACCTCGCTGATCGCGGTCTGGTAGTCCAGCGCCTCGCGCACCTCGGCCGTGCGCGCGTCGACCTTGCGCTCCAGCCCGGCATAGGACTCGCGCAGTTGCCCGCTCATGCGGTTGAACTGGTCGGCCAGCCCTTCGAGTTCGTCGCCGGTGCGCACCACGATCTGCTGGTCCAGGTCGCCCGCACCGATGCGCTTGGCGCCCTCGTCCAGCGTGCGGATCGGCCGCACCATGCTGCGCGCCAGCGCGCCGGCAGCCAGCGCCGACACCACCAGGCCGCTGAGCAGCAGCCCGGCGGTGAGCAGGATCGACGCGTTCAGCTTCTCGTATACCTCGGCCACCGGCTGCTCGACGAAGACCTTCCAGTCCACCGGGTCGATCGGCGCCATCGACGTCAGCACCTTGGTGCCGGCCAGGTCACGCGACTGCATCGCCGGTTCGTCGGCGCTGCGCAGGCCGGCGGCAGCCTTCACGTGTGCCAGCTCGGCCATGCTGGTCTTGCGCAGCACCAGGCCGATGTCGGGGTCGGCGACGAGCAGGCCGCTCTTGTCGATCACGTAGGCCTTGCCCTTGTCGCCGATCTTGATGCGCGAGACCACGTCCCAGATGAACTTCAGGTTCATCTCGGCCACCGTCACCGGGCCCTTGGCGCCGCCACTGCGCAGCGCCACCGTCATGTAGGGCTCGGTCTCTTTGCGGAAGTACACCGGCCCGTACCAAGGCTGGCCCGGCTTGGCGTTGACGAAGGCCGCCTCCTGCGAGCGGTCCTTGCCCGAGGCGACCACGTCCATGCCCAGCCGCGACACCGCGATCTGCTCGCGCCCGGCGGCGTCGATCATCGAGATGTCGGTCACCTCGGGCGCCTGGCGCAGCAGCTTGAGGAATTCGACGCGGCGCAGCTCCAGGTCGGCCGCGTCGATCTGCGGCAGCGCCGCATACGACAGCTGCTGCGACACATGGCGCAGGTACTGCTCGATGCGCGACGACGCACCGATCGCCTTCTCGTGCTGCAGGCTGGCCAGCGCCGCGGTGTTCTCGCGGTAGGCGAAGTACACGCTGATGCCGCCCGAGAGCAGCAGCCCCACGCTCACCAGCGACAGGATCAGCAGCAGGTACTTGCGGAACAGGCGGCCGCGGTGCGTCTTGTGCGGCGCGGCCGGGGTGTCGGCGCTGGGCAGCGCGGTCGCTCACGGCAGCGGCCTCGGCAGGCGCGGGGACGGCATGAGATGGGCGCATCACCCTCATTGGACCATGCCAGCCACGTGCGGCGGTAGGCGCCTGTCGACAGAGTTCCCATTGACAATGTAGCCACTGGTAGCTACATTGCGTGGTATGCAAAGCGTTGGCATCAAGACACTGAAGAATCGGCTCAGCGAGTACGTGCGCGCAGCGGCCGCAGGCGAGACCGTGCTTGTCACCGACCGTGGCCAGGTGGTCGCCGAGCTGGTTTCTCCGCGCGTGCGTGCCGATGCCTCGCCGGCCGAGCAGCGCCTCGGCGAGCTGATGCGCCAGGGCCTGCTGACGCCGGCCAACTCTTAATGACGTCTCGCACCGTCAGCGTTTATCTGTAACCCCGTATTCTCTCTCCGCTCCCAATCATGCACTCGGTCGATGCCTCGCCGCCGAGCAGCGCCTCGGCGAGCTGATGCGCCAGGCCTGCTGACGCCGGCCAAGGTGCCGCCCAAGGCGCGGCTGCCCCGGCGCAGGCCCGTGGCGGTGATCGCCGAACTGCTGCGCGAGCTGGACGACAGCCGGGCCGAGCGTTGATCTATCTGGACACCTCGGTGGTGCTGGCGCGTCTGTTCGCCGAGGACCGCTCGCCACCCGATGCGTTCTGGTCGCAGACCTTCGTCGCCAGCCGCTTGCTCGAATTCGAAGTCTTCAACCGCGTCCATGCGCGCGGCGCGTCGACCTCGCACGCCGGCGACGCACGCCAACTCGTCGATCGGGTGAACCTGCTCGAACTGACCCAACCCGTGCTCCGTCGAGCGCTGTTGCCCTTCGCGCAGCCGGTGCGCACGCTCGACGCACTGCATCTCGCAACGATGGACTTCCTGCGCGGCCAGGGCCTCGGCCTGGCATTGGCCACCTACGACCAGCGCCTTGCGGCGGCCGCCGTCGCACTGGGGTTCCCGCTCGCAGATTGTTAGCTGCTCGGGCGGTGGCAAAGGCCGCCTGCGGCTTCGGCATTCGCCAGGGCGCACTATTCGATCACCTCGTCGGCACGCAGCAGCAGCGACTTCGGCAGCGTCAACCCGAGCGCCTTGGCGGCTTTCGCATTGATCACCAGCCTGAACTTCGTCGGCTGTTCCACCGGCAACTCGCCAGGCTTGGCGCCCTTCAGGATCTTGTCGACGAACACCGCCGCGCGGCGCCAGTTGTCGTCCAGGTCCGGGCCATAGGCCATCAGTCCACCGCTTTCGACATACAAGCGCAAGCCGTAGATGGCCGGCAGCCGCTGCGTCGCGGCCAGTGCGGCGATCTGTGCCGCCTGCCGGTCGAGCAGCCCGCTGTTCAGCACCAGCAGCGCGCTGGCGCGGGCCTCGCGCGCCTTCGCAAATGCCGCGTCCAGCTCGCCCGCATCACGCACCTCCAGCGACAGCAGCGTCCACCCGCGGGTCCGGGCCGCAGCCTGTGCTTCCTGCCACAGCACCAGGTTGTAGCGATCCCACAGCACGGCGATCGGGCCAGTGGGCCGCACCAGTTCGCCCAGCAGCTCGAGCCGCTTGCCCACCGTGTCCAGCGACTGCAGCGTCAGCCCGGTGATGTTGCCGCCCGGGCGCGCCAGGCTTTGCACGAAGCCCTGGGCCACCGGATCGAAGGAGCCGGTCATGACGATCGGGATCGTCGATGTGGCCTGCTTCAGCGCCGGCAACGCCGGCCCGAGGGCGACGATCACGTCGACCTGTGCCGCCACCAGCTCGTCGGCCAGTGCGGGGAAGCGTTCGGGCTTGCCCTCGCTCGACTTGGGGCACGGTGACGAAACTGCTCGCCGTAGACATAGCCCAGCTCGCGCAGGCCGGCCAGCAGCGCGTTGACTGCCGGCGACTGCGTCTGCGGCCCCGTGATGTCGGCCGCCTTGAACTGGCTGACGACCACGCCGATGCGATGGAGCTTGCGCGCCGGCTGCGCCACGGCGCAGCGCCAGGTGGCCCAGAACCCGGCCGCGCCGATCAGGATGCGGCGTTGCATCACTCGATCACCTCGTCCGCGCGCAAGAGCACGGCACGCGGCACGGCCAGGCCCAGCGCCTTGGCCGTGTCCAGGTTGATCACCAGCTCGAAGCGCGTCGGCTGCTCCACCGGCAGGTCGGCGGGCCTGGCGCCCTTGAGAACTCGGTCGACATAGGCGGCCGCCGTGCGGAACAGGTGGCGGTCGCTGGTGCCGTAGGACATCAGCGCGCCCGCCTCCGGGTAGCGTCGCTCTTCGGCGATGCTCGCCAGGCCGAGCTCGCGGCTGGTACGCGAGATCGCCACGTGCAGCGACGAGGTCAGGAAGTCGCGCACGATCACCACGGCGTCGACCTTGCGCACGCGCGCATCGCGCAAGGTGCGCTGCATCGCCTCCGGCGAGGTCGACGTCAGGCCCAGGCGCACGGCGCTCAGCCCCTGGGCGCGGATCTCGACTTCGGTCTCGTCGCCCCACTGCCGGAACACCGGGTCGGTGGTGTTGTGCAGCACGCCCACGGTGGCCAGCCGAGGCATCACTTCCTTCAGCAACTGCACCCGCTTGGCCGCGAGCTCCTCGCCGAAGTTGGACACGCCCGTGACCATGCCGCCGGGCCGGGCCAGGCTGGCGAACAGGTCGGTCTGCCCACCGCGCGGGTGCAGGCCGACCGAGACGATGGGCACCGCCTGGGTGTGGCGCAGGATCAGGCGCGCCGCCGCGGCGCCGGGCGTCAGGAACACTTGGACCCCCTGCGCCAGCTGTTGGCGCAGCTGTGCTTCAGCGCGCGCCAGGTCGCCTTGGGCGTAGTGCTCGACCAGCGTCCAGGAGCGCCCTTCCACCTGGCCCAGATCGCGCATGCCTTCGCGGAACGCGGCCACGCTGCGCGCGTCGGATTCGCGCGTGGCCAGCGCCAGGTAGCACACCACTGGCACAGCCGGTTGCGCCGCCAGCCGCGGCACGGCCAGCGTGGCGGCGAAACCGGTCACCAGCCCTCGGCGCCGGATCATTGAATCACCTCGTCGGCGCGCAGCAGCAGCGACTGCGGCAGCGTCAACCCCAGCGCCTTGGCCGTCTTCAGGTTCAGCCCGACGTAGAAGCGCGTCGGCTGCTCCACCGCCAGATCGGCGGGCGGCGTGCCCTCGAGGATGCGGATCACGTAGTGCGGCAGGCGGCGCACCATGTCCTCCGTCTTCCAGCCATAGGACAAGAGGATGCCGGCACGCACGTGCGCCACGTCGACCAGCACCGTCGGCCAGCGGTGCTGCAGCGCCAGCTCGGCCAGCCGCGCCACGTGGCCGCCGGTGTTCATGAACGGCTGGACCAGGATGTGCACCGCCTCGACACGCTCGCGCTGCAGCGCGGCGACCGCGGCGTCGATGCCGTCCGGCGAGCGCAGTTCCACCGCTCGCGGCGTCGCGCCCTGGCGCAGCACGGCGGCCTCCACGAAGGGCAGGTCGTCGACATGAGGCGGGAGCTCGGGGTTGAACACCAAGCCGATGCGCCGTGCCTGCGGTGCGGCCTGCATCAGCAGCTCGATCTGCTTGCCGCCCATGGCCCGGCCCAGGGAGGCGATGCCGGTGACGTTGCCACCGGGCCGCGCCAGGCTGGCGACGAAGCCCTGCTCGACCGGGTCGCCGACGGAGAACATGACGATCGGGATCGTCGACGTCGCCTGCATCAGCGCACGCATCGGCGGCGTGCCGCTGCCGATGAGCAGGTCGGGCTTGCGCTTCACGGCCTCGGCCACGGCCTCGGCGATGCGCTCGCTGCGGCCGTCGTAGCTGGCGTCTTCGACCACGTAGTGCGTGCCTTCGATCCAGCCACGCTCGCGCATCGCCTCGGTGAACGCGGCATACAGCGGCCAGCGGGTGATGGGCACGCTGGCCGGCCAGCCGATGCGTGCCGGACGCTGGCGCGTCGGCGCCTGGGCCCGGGCCAGCGGCAGCCACGAGGCCGTCGCCGCGGCGACGATCGACCGGCGCTTCATTCGATCACCTCGTCGGCGCGCAGCAGCAGCGACTGCGGGATCGTCAGGCCCAGCGCCCTGGCCGTCTTCAGGTTGATGACCATGGGGTAGCGCAGCGGCATTTCCATCGGCAGGTCGGCCGGCTTGGCGCCTTGCAGGATCCTGTGGACAAAGTTTGCCGTGCGGTGGCAGCTGTCGGCAATGCTCGCGCCATGGGTCATCAGCACCCCCGCCTCGGCGGCGCCCGGCTCACCGGAAATGCTGGGCAGTCTGTGCTGCAGGGCGAGGTCGGCGAAAAGCTGGCGATACTGGTAGAAGAACGTCGATTGCGTGGTCATGACGGCCTGTGCATTGCCGCGCTCTGCGGCCTTGAAGGCGACCACAAAGTCCGCCTCCTGCGCCACCTTGATCACCTGCAGCGTCAAGCCGAGCCGCCGCGCAGCTTCCTCGAAGGCGCGCACCGCAGGTTCGCTTTGGATACTGCGCGAAAACGGCGATGCGCTTCAGGTTCGGTACCACCTCGGCCAACAGCTGCACCCGCTTGGCGAACAGCTCAGAGGTGAAGAGCGCCATGCCGGTAATATTCCCGCCGGGCCGCGCCAGGCTGGTCACCAAACCGATTTCGACGGGAAAGTAACCCGTCGCCACCACGACCGGGACCGACGCCAACGCCGCCTTCGACTGCATCAACCCAGCGGACGAGACGGACACGACGATGTCGGCGCCGCCCTTGACCAGTTCGGCCCCCAGGACAGGCATAGGCCTCTTGCGCCGGCCGACCTTCGTCCCAACGAAAATCGAAGACATAGGTGCGGCCTTCGATGTATCCAAGGTCGGCCAGACCCTGACGCAAGGCCTTCACGCAAACATGCTCGGACGGTTGAACACCTGACACCAGTACGCCGATGCGCGGCATCTTGCGTGTCGTTTGCGCGTTCGCCGCAGGTGCGGCCGAGAGAGCGGCCACGAGCGTGGCCATGAGCGCCAGCGCGGCCAGCCGCGCCACGTGGCCCGATAGGCTGGCGGCAAACGCGAGCAGGAAAAGTCGTCGTAGGTTCATTCGATCACCCTGTCCGCGCGCAGCAGGATGGAGCGCGGGACGCTGATGCCCAGTGCCTTGGCGGTCTTCATATCGACGACCAGCTCGAACACGGTCGGTTGCTCCACCGGGATGTCGGCCGGCTTGGCGCCCCTGAGAATCTTGTCCACCAGCTGGGCCGAGCGGCGCAGCCGATGATCGGCGGACGCGTTGTACGTAAGCAAGCGCCGGCTCGATCCTCGGGCCGGCCTGGATCACCGGCAACGTGCTTCTGATTCGCCAGTTCGACCAGGCGCCCGGGCAGATTGAAGGCAAGTGACGACCCTCCGCCAGGATCGCCTCGACCCGCGGCGGCGAACAGTTTGGCCGACTGCAGCGTCGAAGTCGCCTGGATCGGCGGCTTCGGCAGCGACGATCGTCAGGCCCAACGAGGCGGCCACCGGCGCAAGGGCCTGCCGCGCGATCGTCGCGCGGTCGGTTCGGTCGAATCACCCAGCAAGCCCGACGCGTTTCACGCCAGGAAGAATTTCGCGCAGCAACTCGACGCGTTTCGGGCGAGAAGGGCCCCCGATGCCGCTGACATCCCGGTCACGTTGCCGCCCTGGGCGGGCAAGGCTCGTCACCAGACCGATGCCGACCGGGTCCGGCGCCGATCCGAAGACGATCGGGAATCGTCGACGTTGCCTTCTTCGCGGCAAGCGCCGCCGGCGTCGGTGGCGCGTAGATCACCTCCGGCTTGCGCCCTGCCAACTCGACGGCGAGCCTGGGCAGCCTCTCGATGGCGATCGTCGCCGTAGGCCCGGTCGTAGGCGATGTTCTGCCCTTCGACCCAGCCGAGTTCGTCGCATCTGGTCGAAGAAGGGCTTGAGGGTGACGCTCTTCCTTCGCTGGGTGCTGGGCGTGAGCACGCCGACGCGGCGCATGCGCCGGCGCTCGATGTCTGCGCCCGCAACAGCGCCGCGCGGCCCGCAAGGCTGCCACCGAAAGCGAGCAAGAAGCTCGTCGTTGCTTCATTCGATCACCTCGTCGGCGCGCAGCAGCAGCGACTGCGGCATCTTCAACCCGAGCGCCCGAGCGGTGTTCAGGTTGACGGTCACCGACAGCACCATCGGCAGTTGAATCGGCAGATCGGACACCTGCGCACCCTTGAGGATCTTGTCGACATAACCGGCGGCGCTCGCGGCCAGTGCCGGTATTGACGGCCCCAGTGTCAGCAGCGCACCCTCGCGCGCATAGTCCTGGCGCGAGGAAGCGACCGCCATGCCGGCGCCTGCCGCAAAGTGCAGCACGCGCCGGCGCACCTCGGGATCGCCTGCGAGGTGCGCATCGTCGGCGACGAAGAGCGCAGCGACGCGCTGCCGCGCCGCCCCCGCCAGCGCCGCATCGATGTCGGCAAGGCCGCCGGACTCGAGACGGACCAGCGTCCTGCCGCGCACGGCCAGCGCCTCTTTGAGCGCGGCCGTGTAGCGCTGCTGCAGGCCGGGGTTGCGCGGATTGACCAGCACCCCGACGCGCAGGGCCGTCGGCACCGCCTCCATCAGCAGCGTGATGCACTTGAGGTCGATTTCCGCGGAGCCGAGCACGAAGCCGGTGACGTTGGTGGTCGGCCGCGCCAGGCTGCCACCCGCCAGTTCGCGCAGCACAGCCTCACCCGCCGGCCCGACCACGATCGGGATGCTGCGCGTGGCGCGGGCGGCCACGGTCGCGGCGTATGACGTGTTCGTGAACAGCACCTGCGGCTGCAGCGCCACCAGTTCGGCGGCCAGCGCGGGCAAGCGGCTTTCGTCGCCCTCGGCGAAGCGCTCGACGATGTCGATATTGCGGCCCGGCTCGTAGCCGAGCTTCCTCAGCGCTTCCTTGAAGGGCCGATGGACCGTGCGCATCGCCATCTCGTTGCGCGGCGAAGCGGGCGAGAGGATGGCGACCATGGGCCGCAGCGGCTGGGCCGCTGCGCCGGCGGCAAAGGGCGCCGGGCCGAGTCCGACCAGGAACTGCCGGCGATTCACTGGATCACCTCGTCGGCGCGCAGCAGCAGCGACTGCGGGATCGTCAGGCCCAGCGCCTTGGCCGTCTTCAGGTTGATCGACCAGATCGAAGCGCGTCGTCTGCTCGACGGCAAGATCGCCGGGTTTGGCGCCCTTCAAGATCCGGTCGATGTAGCGGGCGGCGAGTTGCGCGTATTCGTCTCGCGCTGGCCCGAAGGCCATCAGACCGCTTGCCGGAAGAACGCGGCTGACGCCGACGACGGCCAGCGGCAACCGGTGGGTCTGCGCGAAGCCCGCGATGGCCTCGCGCTTCGACAGGATCAGCGGCTCCGGCGGCAGCAAGATCGCTTGCGTGTTGGCGCTGCGGATGGCCGCGAACGCGGCCTCGAAATCGCCCGGGCCCCGAACCTCGACGATCTGCGCCTGC
>CAWGOK010000040.1:0-15206 GCA_963824005.1 uncultured beta proteobacterium | reverse complement strand
GTGATGTGGTCTTGCACAACCGGTCGCAAGGTGGGCTGGAGGCGGTGCTGACGCTGCCGCGGCGCGCGCCGGAATAACCACTACCTCGGAGGTCATCGACCGCCGTGCCTCTTGCCGCGACACTGGAGTCCTTGGTACAGCAACGAAGGACGCCCCATGCCACCCACCGACCTGTTGCCCTTGGCGGTTGCCATCCTGATCGCCATTCCTGCGCTGGGCTCGTGCATCGGCGTCGGCATGGCGTCGATGAAGATGCTGGAATCCAGCGCGCGCCAACCCGAACTGATGCCCGAGCTGCAGACCAAGTTTTTCCTGTCGGTCGGCGTGATCGACGGCGCGTTCATCATTGCCACCGGCATCGGCCTGTGGTTCGCCACCGCGAACCCGTTCAAGTAGGACCGCTCCTTTGACCCGCGTCTCGGCCACAGCGATGAACCCTAGGGTGGTCGATGCCCGCCTCGGCCCTGTCGTTGGTATCGCGTCCGGGCTCAGCCCGCGGCGGCGCGCTGCACGCCCAGGTAGGTTTCGATGACACGCGGGTCGGCGGCAAGCTCCTGCGCCGGCCCGTCGAGCACGATGGCACCGGTTTCGAGCACGTAGCCGTGGTCCGACACCGCCAGTGCCGCGCGTGCGTTCTGCTCGATCAGCAGGATGCTGGTGCCTTGCTCGCGCAGCCGCTCGATGATCTGGAAGACCTCGCGCACGACCAGCGGCGCCAGGCCCAGGCTGGGTTCGTCCAGCATCAGCAGCCGCGGCGCCGACATCAGCGCGCGGCCCACCGCCAGCATCTGCCGCTCGCCGCCGGACAGCGTGCCGGCCAATTGCACGCGCCGCTCCTTCAGCCGGGGAAAGAGCTCGTAGACCTTCTCGATTTGCCTGCGCCAATTTGGCACGCGCTGCTTCATCGCGCGGTAGCCGCCCAGCACCAGGTTGTCTTCGACCGGCATGGTGCCGAAGAGCTCGCGCTTCTCGGGCACGAGCGCCAGGCCGAGCATCACGCGCTCTTCCAGCGTCGTGTCGGCCAGGTCCTGGCCGCCGAAGACGATGCGCCCGCGCGAGGGCAGGATGCCCATCAGCGCGGCCAGCGTGGTGGACTTGCCGGCACCGTTGGGGCCGATCACGCTGACCACCTGGCGCTCGGCCAACTGGAAGTTCAGCCCGCTCAGCACTTCGGCGCGGCCGTAGCCGGCGTGCAGATCGGTGACTTCGAGCAGCGCGGCCATGTCAGCAGCGCCCGGCCGCCAGCAGCCACTGACGCGCCCCCTCGGGGGGCAGCGAGCGAAGCGACCGTAGGGGCTGTTCCATCTAATGTTCCGTGCCGAGATACGCCGCGCGCACCGCGGGGCTGGCCTGCACCTCGGCCGGCGTGCCTTCGAGCAGTTTGGTGCCGAATTCCATCACCACCACGCGGTCGGCCAGGCCCATGACGAAATCCATGTCGTGCTCGACCAGCAGCAGGCTCATGCCTTCGTCCTTGAGCTGCCGCAGCACCTTGGCCAGCGCCTGCTTCTCGTGGTGTCGCAGTCCGGCGGCCGGCTCGTCGAGCAGCAGCAGCGCAGGGTCGGTGGCCAGCGCGCGAGCGATCTCCATCAGCCGCTGCGGCCCCAGCGCCAGATTGCCGGCCAGCTCGTGCAGCCGCTCGGTGATGCCGATGCGCGCCAGCTGCGCTTCGGCTTCGGCGAAGAGCTGGCGTTCCTCGGCGCGGTCCAGCCGCAGCATCGCCCGCATCACGCCAGCCTTGCTGCGGCCGTAGCCTCCCAGCGCCACGTTCTCCAGCACCGTCATCTCGGGAACCATCTTCACGTGCTGGAAGGTGCGCGAAATGCCCAGCCGCGCGATGGCGCGAGAACTCTTGCCGCCGATCGACTCGCCGCGCCATTGCACCGCGCCGCCCGACAGCGGCAGCACGCCGGTGACCAGATTGAAGAGCGTGGACTTGCCGGCGCCGTTCGGGCCGATCAACGCGACGATGTCGCCACTGTGCAGGTTGAAGCTGACATCGTTGACGGCCACCAGCCCGCCGAACTGCTTGCGCACCTCCTGCACGTCCAGCAGGCGCTCGCCGCGCGCCGGCTTGGCGCGGCGCGGCAGCGGCGTGGCGCCGTCCCAGTCCTTGTGCCGCGGCGGCGCCGGCAGCCAGCGGCCGACGAAGCTCCACAGACCGTCCGGCGCGTACTTCAGCACCACCACCAGCACGATGCCGAAGACAATGGTCTCGAAGTTGCCGCTGGTGCCGATCAGCTTCGGCAGCAGCACCTGCAGTTGGTCTTCCACCAGGCGCACCACGGCCGAACCGAGAAAAGCGCCCCAGACGTTGCCAACGCCGCCGAGCACGGCCATGAACAGGTATTCGATGCCCTTGTTGATGCCGAAGGGCGAGGGGCTGACGCTGCGCTGGAAAAACGCGAACAGCCAGCCCGACATCGCGGCCAAGAAGGCGGCGAAGACGAACACCGTGAGCTTGTAGCGGAAGGTGGAGATGCCCATGGCCTCGGCCATGGTCGAGCCGCTCTTCAGCGCACGGATGGCGCGCCCCGGGCGCGAATCGAGCAGCCGCAGCGCGGCCAGCGCCGCCGCCAGCGCGATCGCCCACACCAGCGGATGCAGGCCGCGGCCGGTGCCCAGCTCCACGCCAAACACTTTGAGCACCGGGATGCCGAGGATGCCGTCGTACTTGCCCAGCCATTCCATGTTGGCCATGCTGTAGTTGAGCGCCAGGCCCCAGGCGATGGTGGCCAGCGGCAGGTAGTGGCCCGACATGCGCAGCGTCAGCGCGCCCAGGACCACGGCTGCGCCGACGGCCAGCGCCACGCCCAGCAGCAGCGTCAGCCACGGCGACAGGCTGCTTTGTGTGGCCAGGTAGGCGGCAGTGTAGGCGCCGACGCCGACGAAGGCCGCCTGGCCGAAGGAGGTCAGTCCGGCCACACCAGTGAGCAGCACCAGGCCCAGCGCGACGATGGCATACAGGCCGATGTAGATGCTCTGCGTGATCCAGAAGTCCGGCACCGGCAGCGCCGGCAGCAGCAGCATCAGCGCTGCGAAGGCGGGGAAGGCGAAGCGCGTCATCGGCACCGCCCGGCCGTTCCGAAGGTGCCGAGCGCCCCCTCGGGGGGCCGCAAACGCAGCGAGTTGGCGGGCAACATTCTTTCAGTGTTCCTCACTGTGCGGATCGCGCAGCGAACGCCACAGCAGCACCGGCAGGATCGAGCCGAAGACGATGACTTCCTTGTAGGCGCTGGCCCAGAAGGAGCCGAAGCTCTCGAGCAGGCCCACGCCCAGCGCGCCCACCAGCGCCAGCGGGTAGCTGGCCAGGCCGGCAAAGACCGCGGCGACAAAACCCTTCAGCCCGATGAGGAAGCCGCTGTCGTAGAACACCGTGGTCGTAGGCCCGATCAGCAGACCCGACAGCGCGCCGATGAAGGCCGCCATCGTGAAGGAAAGGCGACCGGCGCTGCTGCTGGAAATGCCCATCAACCTTGCGCCCAGACGGTTCACCGCGGTGGCGCGCAGCGCCTTGCCGGCCAGCGACTTCTCGAAGAACAACCACAGCCCGGCGATCAGCGCGAGCGAGGCGACAAAGATGATCAGCGCCTGGCCCGACAGCGTCAAACCGGCGACGCTGAAGCGCTCGTTCCAGAAGCTCGGGTTGCGAAAGCCTTCGGCGCCGAAGAAGTACAGGCCAAGGCCGACCAACGCGAAGTGCACGCCGACCGAGACGATGAGCAGCACCAGCACGCTGGCATCGGCCAGCGACTCGTAGGCCAGGCGGTAGATCAACGCGCCGAAGGGCGTGACCAACGCGATGGTCAATGCCGCCTGGGCCAGCATCGGCAGGCCCTTCGGTGCGGCCCAGATCGTCAGCAGGGATACGGCCAGCGGCCAGGCCAGTGTGCGTGCCGCCTGGGCCAGCAGCCGCGCCGCGGGCCGGCGCTGGCGCAAGCCGTTGACCAAATCCTGCAGCGTCACCGCCGCCGCCAGCACCAGCAGGAACCACACCGTGCCCGGCACGCGGCCCGTCTGCAGCAGCGCCAGCGTCAGTGCGCCGAAGGCGACGAATTCGCCCTGCGGAATGAAGATCACCCGCGTCACGGCAAACACCAGCACCGTCGCCAGCGCCAGCAGCGCATAGATCGCGCCGTTGGTCAGGCCGTCCAGCGCCAGGATGCCGGCGATCGTCGCGTCCATGTGTCCGCCACTTCTGTCTACGGCCGGGCCTGCGGCCCCTAACTTGGCTGCGCCAAGTTAGCCTGCGACGAAAATGAAGCGTCGTTGACGATTCATTTCTCGACGACGAACTTTCCGCCGACGACCTTCAGCATCACGCCGGTCTCGTTGGTGTAGCCCCAGTGGTCAGTGGCACTCCAGTTCATCACGCCGTGCGAGAAGATCGTGCGGCCCATGGCCTCGACCGCGTCGCGCAGCGCAGCGCGGAACTCGGGAGTGCCGGGCTTGGCCTTCTTCAACGCCACCGGCAGGATCTTCTCGAGCATGATCTTCGCGTCGTAGGAGTGGCCGGCGAACTGGTTGCGCGTCCCCGCACCGTAGGCCTTTTCGTAGTTCGTCACGAAGTCGACCGCGACGGCCTTCGACGGATGGCTGTCGGGCAGCTGCTCGGCCACCACTGCCGGGCCGGAGACGACGAAGGCGCCTTCGACGTCCTTGCCGCCGATGCGTACCAGGTCGGGCGTGGCCGCGGCGTGCGTCTGGTAGACCTTGCCCTTGTAGCCGCGCTCGATGATCGCCATGTGCGGCATCGCCGCGCCGGAGCCCGAAGCCACCACCAGCATCGCATCGGGGTTGGCCGCCGCCAGCTTCAGCGCCTGCGGCGTGACGCTGGTGTCGCTGCGCGCGAAGCGCTCGGCCGCCACCACCTTGATGCCGGCCTTCTCGCCCTGGGCCGTGAACTCCTTCAGCCAGGACTCACCATAGGCGTCGGTGTAGCCCAGAAAACCCACCGTCTTGACGCCGCCCTTCTTCATGTGTTCGATGATCGGGAAGGCCATCACGGTGAAGCCCTGTGGCAGCCGGAACACCCAGCGCTCCTGGTCGGGGGGCACACCCACCGGGGCGATCGAGATCTGCGTGGTCTTGGCCTCGGTGGCCACCGGCGCGATCGCGGCCGAGACGGTGGTGATGGAGCCACCGAAGATCATGTCCACCTTGTCGTCGGTGACGAAGCGGCGCGCATTGCCAACGCCCTTGCCCGGATCGGAAGCATCGTCGAGGATGATCAGGTTGACCTTCTCGCCGGCGATGGTCTGTGGCCACAGCTTGAACTGGTTGCCTACCGGGATGCCCAGGCCCGAAGCCGGGCCGGTGAGCGACAGCGTGACGCCGATGTTCACGTCGGCCATCGCGGTGGTGGCGAGCAGTGCCGCAGCGGCAACGAGGGTTTTGCGCAGGAAGTTCATGGTTGTCTCCATTGGGTGAGGATGAATCTCGGGTTCAGCAGGCAACGATAACGCCCTTGCCACCTGAATAGAGCTGCGCCACGGCCGTGGCGCGGCGGCGCAACACGGCGCCCTGGTTGATGTAGCCCTTGTCGGTGATCTCTCCGGCGTCGGCACTGGGCGCTTCGGCCAGCACCAGCGCACGCGTGGGCACTTGCGACGAGCCGCCGCCCTCGGCCCTCATGGCGCGCAGCGCGGCGGCGATGCGGGCGGCGAGTTCTTCCGGCCGCCAATGCCGCGGCTTCGGCCGAAGGGAAGATCAGCACGCCGACCTCGTCGCGCTCGTGCCCGGTGATGACCACGTCCTGTGCCAGCGGCGCCAGCGCCGAAACCACGCGCACGCGCAGCGTGCCGACGCTGACCCAGGTGCCGGTGCCGAGCTTGAAGTCCTCGGCGACGCGGCCGTTGAAAACCACGCCGCTTTCGGGCCGCGACTCGTCGGCCAGAACGCCAGCATCGCCGATGCAGTAGTAGCCCTCGTCGTCGAACGCTCGAGCCGTGAGCTGCGGCGCGTCGCGGTAGCCGGGGAAGACGCTGACGCCGCGCACGCGCAGTTCGAGCTTCTCGCCATTGGGCACCAGCTTCAGTTCCAGCCCCGGCAGCGGCAGGCCGATGTTGCCGGCGCGCTCCAGCTTCCAGTGCGCGCTGGTCACGGCCGGCGAGGTTTCGGTCGCGCCCCAGGAGGTGGTCAGCCACACCTCACGGCCGCGCACGCGCGTGGCCAGCGCCTGCAGCCGTTCCCAGCTGGCCTGCGGCAGCGCGGCGCCGGCATAGAACACGACGCGCAGGCGTTCGAAGAAGCGCCGCGCCAGCGCGTCGTCGGCTTCGAGGAAAGGCAGCAGCATGTCCAGCCCGCGCGGCACGTTGAAGTAGATCGTCGGCTGCACCTCGCACACGTTGCGCACCGACTTCTCGATCAGCCCAGGCGCGGGCCGCCCTTCGTCGATGACCAGCTGGCCGCCGTTGCGCAGCACCATGTTCAGGTTGTGGTTGCCGCCGAAGGTATGGCTCCACGGCAGCCAGTCCACCAGCACCGGCTTCTCGTGCTCGAGGAAGCGCCAGGCCTGCGCGATCATCTGCTGGTTGGCGCACAGCATGCGGTGGGTGTTGATCACCACCTTCGGATGACCGGTGGAACCCGAGGTCAGCAGGTACTTGGCATGCGTGTCCGGGCCAATGGCCTCGAAGGCCGCGCGCACTGCCGGGCTCTCGGGCGTGCGTTGCAGGCTGTCGAAGGCCAGTGCGCCGGGGAAGCCTTCGGCGCCATGACTGAACACCGTGACGGCCTGCAGCCCCGCGCTGGCGATGGCCGGGCCGTAGACCTTGGCGTCCGCGGCGTAGACCAAGGCCGGCCCGAGCGTGTTCAGGATGCCGTGGATCTTGCTGTAGTCCTTGGTCAGCCGGCAATAGGCGCTGGACACGGTGCACACGGCGCGGCCGATGTGCATGCCGGCGAGCATCAGCAGCAGGTGGTCGAGCGCATTGTCGGAAAGCACGACGATGGGCGCTTGCGCTGCCAGCTTCAGCCCGAGCAGGCCTTGCGCGATGCGGCCCACCTGTGCGCGCGTCTCGCTCCAGCTCAGGCGGCGCCAGCCGCCATCCGGCGTGCGCTCGGCGAAGGCGGGCGCGTCGGGCGTGGCCAGTGCCCAGTGCTCGATCCACTCGCCGATGCAACGTGCATAGGGTTTCAGCGGCTCGGGCGAACGCAGCACGAAGCTGCCGTCATCGAAGCGCACGCGCACCGTGCGCGGCGGCGCCAGCCTCTGCGCATTGTCGAACAGGTCGCCGTCGTTCACACTCATTTCCATACACATTTGTATGTATTGGATTCTGGATAGTAGCCACGCGTGGTGCAAACAGAATCCGGGTTTGCACTGACTTCCATACAGCCCTGCATGGGCTCATGCTGCAACCGCATGAAGACTGGTGCCGACCGCAGCCGCAATTCGCTGACACCCGAACGCTGGGTCGATGCGGCCACCGAGGTGCTGGTGGATCACGGCATCGACAGCGTGCGCGTCGACACGCTGGCGCGCACGCTGCAAGTCACGCGCGGCAGCTTCTATTGGCACTTCCGCGATCGCGACGATCTGTTGCGTGCCGTGCTGCAGGCCTGGCGCGCGAGCGCCACCGAGCAACTGACCCAACGGCTGCAGGGCGCGCGCGACGATCCGCGCGACCAGCTGCGCGACCTGATTTCGTTGCCATTTCGCGGACGCGCGGCGGCGCGCGCGGCACGCATCGAATTGGCAATCCGCGCGTGGGCACGGCGCGAAGCGATGGCGCGCGCCTTCGTCGACGAGGCCGACGCAGCGCGCATCGCCTACATCGCGCAGGTGTTCTCGTCGCTGGGTTTTTCCATCACCGAGGCGCGTGCGCGCGCGTTCCTGCTGTACAGCTACGAGGTGGCCGAGTCACTGCTGTCGACGCAGGACAGTGCGGCACAGCGACAGGAGCGCGCACAACTGGTCGAGCGGCTGATCCAGCTGCCGCTGCCGAAGTAGCGGCGCAGCATCAGACCGCGTACCGCCGGCCGGTCGATGAGGCCAGGTTCTTCCTTCTGACGATGTTTCTATTCGGCCACGGGTTTTCCCTCATTTTGATCGAGGATCATATCACTATACTTATCGTCAGTATACTGATCGTATGTACACAAAACCAAGGAGACACGACCCATGTCTGTCACGACCGAATCGCTCCCCGTGCTGGTGTCGGGCGGCGGCATCGGCGGCTTGGCCGCAGCGCTGGCGTTGACGCGCCAAGGCCTGCGCGTGAAGGTGCTGGAGCAGGCGCCGCAGCTCGGCGAGATCGGCGCCGGCATCCAGCTCGGTCCCAACGCCTTCGCCGCCTTCGATGCGCTGGGCATCGGCCCGAAGGCTCGCGCGCGTGCCGTCTATACCGACGAGATGGTGATGCATGACGCGCTCGACGAGACGCTGGTCGGCCGCATCCCCACCGGCGAGGCCTTCCGCGCGCGCTTCGGCAACCCGTACGCGGTGATTCATCGCGCCGACGTACACCTGTCGCTGCTCGAAGGCGCGCAGGAATCCGACCGCATCGAGGTGCTGACCTCGACCACGGTGCAGCGCATCGACCAGAACGACGAGGGCGTCACCGTGCACGACGCGCGGGGCAACACCCACCACGGCATCGCGCTGATCGGCGCCGACGGCGTGAAGTCGGCCGTGCGCCGACAGTACGTGGGTGACGACGCGCGCGTCTCCGGTCACGTCGTCTACCGCGCGGTGGTCGACAAGAAGGACTTCCCGGTGGACTTGCAGTGGAACGCGGCCAGCATCTGGGTCGGCCCGAACTGCCACCTGGTGCATTACCCGCTGCGCGGTGGCGAGCAGTACAACGTGGTCGTCACCTTCCACAGCCGCGACAAGGAGGAGTGGAGCGTGCGCGAAGGCAGCCGCGAGGAGGTGCAGAGCTACTTCGAAGGCATCTGCCCGCGCGCGCGCAAGCTGATCGACCTGCCCAAGGACTGGAAGCGCTGGGCCACCGCCGACCGCGAGCCCATCGGCCGGTGGACCTTCGGCCGCGCCACGCTGCTGGGCGACGCCGCGCACCCGACGCTGCAGTACCTGGCACAGGGAGCGTGCATGGCGCTGGAGGACGCGGTGACCTTGGGCGAGGCTCTGCGGGCGAACAGCAACCGTTTCGACAAGGCCTTCGAGCTGTACCAGCGCTCGCGCATCGCACGCACTGCCCGCATCGTGCTGTCGGCACGCGAGATGGGCCGCATCTTCCACGCCAAGGGCGTGGAGCGGCTGGTGCGCAACGACCTGTGGAAGGGCCGCACGCCCGAGCGCTTCTACGACGCAATGGAATGGCTCTACGGCTGGAAAGTCGAGAACTGCCTGGCCGCCTGAAGAAACTGGAGTGATGCGATGAACGAACTCGGACGTCTCGAAGACCTGCCCGCCGACTACCGCGAAGCCCTGACGCAGCGTTGCCTGGTGCCGCTGTGGCCCAACCTGCGCGCGGTGCTGCCGCCGCAGGTGCCCACGCGCAAGACCCGCCCAACCTTCTGGGCCTACGCGTCGATCAGGCCGCTGTTGCTGCAGGCTGGCGAGCTGACGCCGATCGAGAAGGCCGAGCGCCGCGTGCTGGTGCTGGCCAACCCCGGCCACGGGCTGGAGAACATGCAGGCCAGCGCCGCCATGTACCTGGGCATGCAGCTGCTGCTGCCCGGCGAATGGGCCCCGGCCCACCGCCACACGCCGAACGCCGTGCGCCTGATCGTCGAGGGCGAGAGCGCCTACACCACGGTAGGCGGCGAGAAGTGCGTGATGCAGCGCGGCGACCTGATCCTCACGCCCACCGGCCAGTGGCACGAGCATGGCCACGACGGCGACCAGCCGGTGGTCTGGCTCGACGTGCTCGACCTGCCGCTGGTGTACTACATGGAGGCCAGCTACCACATCGACGGGTCGCGCCAGACCGTCAAGCCCGAACGCGGCGACAAGCTCTACGCCCGCGGCGGCATGGTGCCTACGGTCGACTTCGAGCGCACCGACAAGCCCTACCCGATGCTGCGCTACCCCTGGGTCGAGGCGCGCGCCGCGCTGCTGGCACTGGCCGAGAACCAGCCCGATCTGCAAAGCGTGCAGATCACCTACACCAACCCCGAGACCGGTGGCGACGCGCAGAACATCCTCGGCTTCTACGCCCAGATGCTGCGGCCGGGCCAGAGCCTGCGGCTGCCGGCGCGCTCGCCGGCGATGGTGTTCCACCTGATCGAAGGCGCGGCCGAGGTGCAGATCGACGATCAGCGCTTCACGCTCGGGGCGGCCGACACCTGCTGCGCACCGGGCTACACCGCAGTGACGCTGAGCAACCGTTCGGCGAATGCGCCGAGCTTCATCTTCATCGCCGACGAATCGCCGCTGCACAAGAAGCTGGGCGTGTACGAGAACCGCGGCTGACCCCAATCACTCAAGAACCTGACCATGAGCACCACCTACCTCTGGACCCCGCCGCCGGTGTACTCGCTGCCGGTGCGCGGCATGGCCGAACGGCTGCCGATCAACCGCTTGTTCTTCGTCGGCCGCAACTACCACGCCCATGCAGTGGAGATGGGCCGTCCCGTCGACAAGAGTGTCGAGCTGCCGTTCTATTTCACCAAGGCACCGGGCACGCTGGTGGAGTCGGGCGCCACTGTCGCCTACCCGAGCGAGACGAAGAACTACCACTACGAGATGGAGCTGGTACTGGCCATCGGCAAGCCGGGCTTCCGTGTCGCCCCGGCCGATGCCGCCGCGCTGATCTACGGATATGCCTGCGGGCTGGACATGACGCGGCGCGACCTGCAACTGGTGGCGCGCGACAAGGGCCGGCCCTGGGACCTGGGCAAGGACGTCGAGCAGTCCTCGGTGCTGTCGGAGATCGTGCCGATGCCCGGCAAGATCATCGACCACGGCGCGCTGGAACTGAGCGTGAACGGCCAGGTGCGACAGAAGTCGGACATCGACAAGCTGATCTGGAACATCCCCGAGCTGATCGCCGACCTGTCGAAGTACTACCACCTGCAGCCCGGCGACCTGATCTTCACCGGCACGCCCGAAGGCGTGGGCGCGTTGCAGCCCGGCGACCGCATCGACGGACGCATCGAGGGCGTGGGCAGTATCGTGCTGCATGTCGGTGCGGCGCAATGAGCGCGATGACGCTCTACGGAATCTGTGAGATCGCTGCCCACCGACGTCACCTCATCCTGATCACGTCGCGCGACGTCGTCGAAGGGCCCGTCACTCCCACTCGATCATCAACGAGCTTTCTAAGCTGTTGATTCGTAAGGCGCTCGCCGCTGCTCCGCAGACTTTTACCGTCATTTTTACCGTCAACCTGTCAGGCACCAGCATTGGCGCGGGTTTCCGGGCGGTTTCGCGAAAACTCACCTTTCGAGATCTATCGAGGTCTATCGACTCCCGCGACCATCGCCGACACCTTCGACGCGCGTCCGTTTCGGTCCAGGAATCGCCCCAAGGGGGCTGGCATCGAATTGCTTAAGCTATTGTCGCGACTCACTTTTTCGCCAGAAATTTTACCGTCAGCGCCCGGCAGAAGCGGTGCCTTCCCTCAGCGCTTCGGATGGGCTATCGGCGTCCAACCCTCTCCGCCCGATCATCGATCCTGGGGGCGCGCGATGAGCTCGATAGGCGCCGGGGGACGCGGAAACTCACCAACAACGGTCGCGAGCTATGCAGGCGCGGCCTCGCGCGGCGATACCTTGCGAGCAATATCGTCCCGTGTGGCCAAGGTCTTCAGGTCGTAGTCGGCTTGCAGTGCCAGCCACGACGCGGCATCGCCCCCGAAGTAGCGCGCTCCAACGGTACCTCTAGAGGCGCTGGATGTGGGCGGTCTGGTGTGGACGCCGGCGGACAGTGGACCAGCGATCTACCTATGAGAATGGTCCGTGGCGGACGACTGCGGACAGTAGGAGTTTAGCATTCATGCGGATTTCCGGCGCGCAATGTTATGGTACCTCTGTTGGTACCTCTAAGCGCTACCGCACGAGGCAACCACGATAAATCATAGTGCAAAAGCACCCGCAAACAGGCGGGGCTGCCGCTCGCGTCGGGCCAAGTACGATCTGACTGGTGAACCGCCAAGGACTCTATTGGCCGAACGGCCGCAACCTGTTCCGGCGCCGATCGCGGCCCGGAGTTCGCATTGCCATGTGGTTCGTAGTCGTCTCCACAGCCGTGCTCGCAGGGTGGGGGTGTCCGTCCAAACATAGTGACGGCCCTCACCCCACCCTCGGGCGATTGGCATGCGACTTCAACAGACCATGCCTTTGAACGCTGATAGCGGAAACTGATCGTCGATGCTGCCGATGACCTTCCAGCCGCGGTCGAGGAAGTGGCGTGCGGTCTCGAGGCCGTAGCCGGAACTTCGAACTCGCCCGGCTCAAGCGCTGGAAGTTCGGCGCCAAGACCGAGGCCATGACGGCCCAGCAGCGCGCCCTGTTCCAGGACACGCTGGCCGAAGACGAGGCCAGCCTCGGCGCCGGCCTCGGCGGAGCTTCGCCTGCCGTAATCGGCTCGATGCTGACGCGCGTGCCCGCCGGCGAAAGTCTGTCCGTGCTGAGCAATCGCTCCGGCGCAGCCCTGCGCCTGTTCGTCACGGCGATCGACGATGCGGCGGCCGAGATCAGCGCAGCTGCACTGCCGGGCTCGAATGCAGCCTGTGCCTCGACCGGAATTTCGAGCTTGGCGTTAAGCGGACAGTCGGTGCTGCTGCGGCTGGACGATAGCTGTGCGTTGCGAGTCAGTGCACGCGGGTCGTCGCGGTGTTGCGCTTGCAGGTGGAAGCGGTGCCGTTCGGACCCTGAGCGCGCCTGCTGTAGTTGAGGCGGCTGCTGCGCGCCGCCAAGCCAGCCGACCTGCCGGTCGAGCAGCCTACAAAGGTCGAGCTTGCCATCAATTTGATAGAACGCCAGGGCGATCGGGCTGACTGTGCCGCCGGCGCTCTGCCGCGCGCGCTAACGAAATCATCGAATAGGCCCGTGCGCTGTCAGCGGTCTCCGCGGGTGCTCCGCAGCCATATCAAGCGCCGAACCAGGGGCGCCGAACCAGACGGTCTGGAGCGCCCGCTGATGGCCGGTTTCCTCGAGGGCGCACGTCAGCTGACCGGCATCCTCGATCCGGGTGACAGGTTCCGGGTCGCGAGTTCGCCAGATTGACAGTCAAGGCCCGACCCAAAGGCGAAGTTCAGATTCCCAGACGCGATGCCACAGACCGGACGTTCAACGGGCCGCCGTCGTGCGCAGCCCGCAAGCATTTAGCCGCACACTGGACCGATTCGGTCGAGTTCGAGGGTCCACCCGTGATGACGTCCGAGCCGAAAAGCGCTCGGGGAGAGGAAGCGTTCGTTCGCATGAGACATGGCCGATCGCTTCCGCCAGAATCCGTGCTCGATGCTCGTCCGCCCCAGTCCGTGGGTACATTGCCTGCGCCGGGGATCGGCGCTGTTGTGTTGCGCACATCGTCGTAGATGAACTTCCTGTGGCCTGCGAACCTGTGGATGATGCTGGCGCTGCCCTTGCTGCCGGCGTTGTACCTGTGGCTGCTGCGTCGACGGGGCAAACCGGCGCTGCGTTTGGCGAGCGTGAGCATTGCTCGCAGGGCGTCGAGTCGCCAGTGGCGACGCCACGTTCCACCGGCACTCTTCCTGTTGGCACTGTGCATCCTGACGCTGAGCCTGGCGCGTCCCACGGCGCGGGTGCCGCTGCCCTGGGCACGGTCCACGATCATGCTGGCGATCGACGTGTCGCGGAGCATGCGCGTCAATGACGTCAAGCCGACGCGAATGGTCGCGGCGCAGGAAGCCGCAAGAAGCTTCCTGAACGAGTTGCCCAAGCACATCGAGGTGGGCATCGTCACCTTCGCCGGCAGCGCCCAGGTGGCCCAGCAGGCGACGATCGATCGCCCTTCGCTCATCGCCGCGATCGATGCCATCCAGATGCAGATGCACACCGCCATCGGCAGCGCCATCGTCGTGTGCCTGGCAGAGCTGTTTCCGGACCACGGCATCGACCTGGGCGAGATGATCTTCGGCCCGCAGCGCAATGCGCGCAGCCTGGATGAAAAGGCGAAGGCGCCGCCGAAGCAGCTTGAGCCAGTGGCACCGGGATCCTACGAATCCGCCGCCATCATCCTGCTGAGCGATGGCCGCCGCACCACCGGCGTCGACACGCTGGAAGCCGCAAAGATGGCCGCCGATCGAGGGGTGCGGATCTACGTCGTCGGTCTGGGCACCCTCGACGGCCATGCCGCTGCGGGCGAGGGCATGGCCATCTATCTGCAGTTGGACGAACCGACGCTGCGCGAAGTGGCGCGCATGACCGGCGGTGAGTATTTCCACGCCGGCACCGCCGAGGACCTGCGCAGCGTCTACCAGAAGCTCGGCTCGCGCCTGCAGGTGCAGACGCGCGAGACCGAACTGACCGGCCTTCTGGTCTTCCTCGCGGCGGTCCTGCTCGTAACTGCGTCGTCCCTGTCAGTGCTCTGGTTCGGCCGCATTGCGTGAGCGCTGACCACGTTGCCGGCCGATCTCGGCTGCTGCCGCTGCTGTGTTTGCTCGCAATGCAGGGAGTGCATGCAGCCCGCCCCATGGCCACCGACGACACCGCCACCGCCGCCGCTGGGGAATGCCAGATCGAGGCCTGGGGCGAACGGGTGGACGACGAACGCTCGCAGGTGCTTGCGCCGGCCTGCGGCTTGACGGACACCCTGGAACTCGATGCCGGGTTCTCGCGTATCCAGGGCGGCAGCGCCACGCTCAACGCCATGGTGCTCGGCCTGAAATGGGTGCCCACCGGCGCCGCATGGGACACCGCCCTGGGCACCGTGCGCCTGGGGCTGCTGGGTGGCGTCTTCTGGACCCGCACCACTGGCGATCGCTGGAAGACCGACTCCGCGGCGCTGGTCGGATTGAGCGGGCTGGAGTTCTCGCCAGACTGGAACCTCTACGCCAACTTCGTCACCACGCGCAACCTCGACACCGGCAAGCACGTCAACGGCCTGCGAGTGGCGCTGGCGTGGCAGCCGGACGAACGCGTGCTGCTGTTCGTCGAAGGCCTGCGCTCCAGCGACTCGAGCAACGTGCGCAACGCGGGTTTCCGGCTGTGGGCGATCCCCGAGGTGCTGGGGCTGGATGTGGTCACCACCCGCTCCGCGAGCGGTGGCCTGACGGTCAGCGTCGGCTTCGGTTGGTACGGGATTCGGCTGCCGTAGCAACGCCTGCCTTCAG
>CAWGOK010000039.1:0-164941 GCA_963824005.1 uncultured beta proteobacterium | reverse complement strand
CGCCGAAGCGGGGTTTGTTCTTTGCGGATACGGCGCCAGGCGCGCCGTGCCGATCAGAGCTTCTGCGTCTGCATGAAGTCGTCGAAGCGGTTCTCGGTGAAGCGGAACCACAGGTTCTGGTCGCGGCGGAAGCCGGCGAAGTCCTCGTAGATCTTCTTCCACGCCGGATTGCTGGCGTTGAGTTCGACGTACAGCTCCTGCGCCGCCTTGAAGGACGCGTCCATCACGTCCTTCGGGAAGGCATGCAGCTTGGTGCCGGCGGCCACCAGCTGCTTCAGCGCACCCGGGTTGCGGCCGTCGTACTTGGCCTGCATGTCGACGTGGGCGTAGGCCGAGGCGTTGGCGATGATGGCCTTGTACTCGGGCGACAGGCTGTCGTAGGACTTCTGGTTGACGTACAGCGACAGCTGCGGACCGCCTTCCCACCAGCCCGGGTAGTGGTAGAACGGCGCCACCTTGTACAGGCCGAGCTTGAAGTCGTCGTACGGGCCGACCCATTCGGCCGCGTCGATGGTGCCTTTTTCCAGCGCCTGGTAGATCTCGCCGCCGGGGATGTTCTGCGGGATCGAGCCGATCTTCTCGAGCACCTTGCCGCCGAAGCCGCCGATGCGCATCTTCAGGCCCTTCATGTCGGCCAGCGACTTGATCTCCTTGCGGAAGAAGCCGCCCATCTGCGCGCCGGTGTTGCCCATCGGGAAGTTGACGATGTTCACCTTGGCGTAGAACTCGCGCATCAGCTTCAGGCCGTTGCCTTCGAACATCCAGGCCGTCATCTGCCGGCTGTTCAGGCCGAAGGGGATGGCGCAGTCGAGTGCGTAGGTCGGGTCCTTGCCGAAGAAGTAGTACGGCGCGGTATGCGCGCATTCGACGGTGCCGTTGGACACGCCGTCGAGCACGCCGAAGGGGGGCATCAGTTCGCCGCCGGCGTGGGTGGTGATGGTGAACTTGCCACCGGACAGCGCACTGACCTGCTTGGCGAACTCATCGGCGGCACCGAAGATGGTGTCCAGCGCCTTCGGGAAGCTGGACGCCAGGCGCCAACGGATGGTGGCCTGCGCCTGCACGATGGCCGGAGCGGTGCCCGCGGCGAGCACGCCGGCAATGCCGGCACCGCGAACGAATAAACGACGTTCCATGAAGGAGATCTCCTGTTGACAGATGGGGGCAACTGAACCGGGCGGAATTTTAGGTTTGCCCCGGCGCGCTCCTTGTGGTGTTTACCCGTGCGATGCCGGAGGCGGGACACGCGCTGGTCAACTGCCCGCGAGCTTCATGCCCCCGACCAGCACCGAGCCCATCGACTTGCTGCCTTGGGTGTAGACGTCGGCACCCACCGCGACGATGTTCTTGAACATCGCCGGCAGGCTGCCGGCGATGGTGATCTCGTGCACCGGATAGGCGATGCGCCCGCCCTCGACCCAGAAACCCGCCGCGCCGCGCGAATAGTCGCCGGTGACGTAGTTGACGCCCTGGCCCATCAACTCGGTGACGAACAGCCCGCGGCCCAGCTTGCGCAGCATCGCGTCGAGGTCATCGCCCGCCTTCGTGAGGCGGCTGCGCAACGCCAGGTTCTGCGAGCCGCCGGCGTGGCCGGTGGTGCGCAGGCCGAGCTTGCGCGCCGAGTAGCTCGACAGGAAGTAGCTGCACACCACACCGGCCTCGACCACCTTGCGCGCACTGGTGCGCACGCCTTCGTCGTCGAAGGGCGCACTGCCCTTGCCGCGCGGGATGTGCGGGTCTTCGTCGATGTCCACGTGCTCGGGCAGGATGCGCTGGCCCAGGCTGTCGATGAGGAAGCTCGCCTTGCGATACAGCGAGCCGCCGCTGGTGGCCTGCACATAGGCGCCCAGCAGCCCCGAGGCGACCGGCGCCTCGAACAATACCGGCACCTCGCAGGTGGCGACCTTGCGCGACTTCAGCCGCGACAGCGCGCGCTCGGCCGCATAGCGGCCCACGGCCTCGGGCGCGGCCAGTTCGCGCGCATCGCGCATCGAGCTGTACCAGGCGTCACGCTGCATGCCCTTGCCCGTGCCGGCGATGGGCGACACCGACAGGTAGTGGCGCGAGGTGGCATAGCCGCCGCGAAAGCCGCGCGTGTTGCCGGCCCAGAAGTGCGATTGCTGCGCCGACACCGCCGCGCCTTCGGAGTTGGTGATGCGCCGGTCGGTGGACAGCGCGGCGTCTTCGCAGCGCTTGGCCAGCTCGGCCGCGCGCTGCGCGTCGATGTCCCAGGGGAAGAACAGCTCCAGGTCGCGCGCCGCCTCGGCCGGCGTGGCCAGGTCCTCGGCATCGGGCAGGCCGGCCGCGGGGTCTTCGGCGGTGAAGCGTGCGATGTCGTAGGCCGCGCGCACGGTCTGCTGCAAGGCCGCGGGCGAAAAATCCGAACTGCTGGCGTTGCCGCGCCGCTGGCCGACGTAGATGCTCACACCGACCGACTTGTCGCGGTTGCGCTCGACGTTCTCCAGTTCGCCCTTGCGCACCGACACCGACAGGCCCGCACCTTCGGACACCTCGACGCTGGCATCGCTGGCGCCAACGCTGCGCGCCATCGCCAGGCAGTCCTCGACGATCTGCTGGAAGCGCTCGCGCGGGTACGAAAATCCATGCTCGGCACGCTGACGCGACATTGGGCTCCTGGACAGGCTGATGGCGGGGTGGGCACTATGATACCGAGCGCCCCTACCGCGACGCCCCTGACAAGCCCTGCTGCATGCCACGATCCAGACGCCCCGCCGACGACACCGCGCCGATCGAAACGCCCAGCGGTTTCGACGCGCCCAGCAAGACGCGGCTGAAGCAGCAGTCGCATGAGCTGCAGAAGCTGGGCATGGCATTGGCCGAGCTGTCCGAGGCCCGCCTGGCCCGGCTGGAACTGCCCGAGCGGCTGCTCGACGCCCTCACGCAGTACCGCGACACGCGCACCCACGAAGGCCGGCGCCGGCAGCTGCAATTCGTGGGCAAGCTGATGCGCGAGGTCGACGACGCACCGCTGCGCGAAGCCGTGGCCGAGGCCAAGCTGGGATCGGCACGCGACACGCTGCTGCTGCACGAGACCGAACGCTGGCGCGACGCGCTGCTGGCCGACGACGAGGCACTGACGCGCTGGATGCAGTCCCACGCCGATTGCGACGTGCAGCACCTGCGCAGCCTGGTGCGCGCCGCGCGCCGTGAAGCGGCATTGCCGCCCGAGCAGCGCAACCCGCGATGCCATCGCGAACTGTTCCAGTTCATCCGCCCTCTTCTTTCCGAGTCACCCCTATGAGTGATTTCGACCCGGTACGTATCGGCCTGGTCTCGACCAGCGACCGCGCCGCCGGCGGCGTGTATGCCGACCAGGGCATTCCCGCGCTGCAGGACTGGCTGGGCCGCGCAGTGCGCAATCCCATCACCTGCGCGCTGCAGGACTGGCTGGGCCGCGCAGTGCGCAATCCCATCACCTGGCAGACGCGGCTCATCCCCGACGACCAGGCGCAGATCAGCGCCACGCTGTGCGAACTGGTGGACGATGCGCGTTGCGACCTGGTGCTGACCACCGGCGGCACCGGCCCAGCACCGCGCGACCTCACGCCCGAGGCCACGCTGGCCGTGGCGCACAAGTTGATGCCCGGCTTCGGCGAGCAGATGCGCCAGATCAGCCTGGCCTTCGTGCCCACGGCCATCCTGTCGCGCCAGGTGGCGGTGATCCGCGGCAAGGCGCTGATCATCAACTTGCCGGGGCAACCGAAATCGATCGCCGAAACGCTGCAGGGCTTGCCTGCCGCGACGCCGCCGGTGCACGGCATCTTTGCCGCGGTGCCCTATTGCATCGATCTGATCGGCGGGCCTTACCTCGAGACCGACCCGGCACTGTGCAAGGCCTTCAGGCCGAAATCCGCGCAACGGCCAGCTATTTGACCAGGCGGTTCAGGCCCTCGGCGTCGAACTGTTCGACGGTGTGCGCGTCCTGCGGCACGCAGTCGGCACTGGGCAGTTCGCGCGCACCCGACGACAGTTTCTCGATCGCCTGCCACAGCAGCGCGATCTGGTGCTCCTGTGACGAGGCGTTGTCGATCAGCCCCTTCATCGCCAGCGCCACCGGGTCGTCGCCCTGCGTCAGACCGTAGGCCGAGAAGCCCATGCGCGCGGATACCTCCTCGCGCACTGCATCGGCCTTGGCCTCGATGATGCGCGCCGGGATGCCCACCGCCGTAGCGCCCGGCGGCACGGGCTTGAGCAGCACGGCGTTCGAGCCGACGCGGGCGCCATCGCCCACGGTGAAGCCGCCCAGCACCTTGGCTCCGGCACTGACCACCACGCCACGGCCCAGCGTCGGGTGCCGCTTGGCGCCCTTGTACAAGCTGGTGCCGCCGAGCGTGACGCCCTGGTAGATGGTGCATTCGTCGCCGATCTCGGCCGTCTCGCCGATGACGATGCCCATGCCGTGGTCGATGAAGACCCGCCGGCCCACGCTGGCGCCGGGATGGATCTCGATGCCGGTGAGGAAACGTGACAGGTGCGAGATGAAACGGCCCGGCCAGCGCAGGCCATGCGTCCAGCAGGCATGCGCCAGGCGGTGCAGCACCAGCGCGTGCAGCCCGGGGTAGCAGGTCAGCACCTCCCAGGCGGAGCGCGCGGCGGGGTCGCGCTCGAGGATGCAGGCGATGTCTTCACGCAGGCGGCTGAACATGGGCAAAGTTCCAGGTGGAGGCGCGCAAAGTGTATGCCGGCTGCAGCCAAGGTGCACACCGCTGCGCGGCACGGTCCTGTGCATCGCAGGGCCGGGGCGCGCGGGCATGCGCTAACCTCATGGCCATCGGCCGCCGCAGGCGCGCGGCCCCACGTCGGAAGGATCGCCATGATCGAGCGTCGTTCACTCTTCCTGCTGGCCGCAGCGGCGGGCCTGGTGCTGATGGGTTGCGCGAGCACCTCGACCACGCTGGATGCGCAGTGGGTCAACCCGCAATACGCCGGCAAGCGCACGCTGCGCAACCTGATGGTCATGTCGGCCGTGCGCGATTCGACCAACCGCCGCATCTTCGAAGACCGCATGGTCGCCGCGCTCGAGGCCGCCGGGGTGAAGGCCGTGCAGTCCTACAAGTTCATCCCCGAGGAGGGCCCGGTCGGCGAAGACCGGCTGCGCACGGTGGTCACGCAGGCCGGCGTGACGCATGCGATGGTCACGCGCATCATCAACGTGAGCACGCAGGTGAATGTGTCGCCGGGCATGGTGATGGGCCCGGCCTGGGGGCCGGGCTGGGGCTGGGGCGGCGGCTGGGGCCCGGGCTGGGGCGGCTTTGCCGGCTACCACAACGCGATGTGGGCCACGTCGATCCCGCCGCAGGTGACGACCACGCAGAACGTGCACTCCGACACCCGGGTGTTCGACGCGGCCGATGCCGCGGTGTTGTGGTCGGCCGCGACCACCACCTCCACCGGCTACAACTCGGTGTCGCGGCTGATCGACCAGTTCGTGCAGCTGATCGTCGGCGCGATGGCCAAGGACGGGGTGATCTGAGCGAACCGCGGGCCGCGAGTTCGCGGCCGATGGCGCCGGTCAACGGCGTTGTTCGATGGCCCGCGCGATGCCTCGCAGGATGTGCACTTCTTCCTGCGTGAGCTGCGCGCGGTTCAGCAACTGCTGCAGTCGCGGCATCAGCTTCTTCGGCGCGTCTAAGTCCAGGAAGCCGAGTTGCACCAGCGCGCGAGCCCAGTGGTCGACGGCGCCCTGCACCGCCACCATGTCGGCCAGCGCCGCATCCGGCGTGCGCGGCTCGACCGCAAAGCCGCCCAGCGCCATGCGCCACTCGTAGGCGATGAGCTGCACCGCCTGTGCCAGATTGAGCGAACCGTAACGCGCGTCGGTGGGGATGCTCAGGCAGGCATGGCAACGATAAACGTCGTCGTTGCTCATGCCGAAGCGCTCGGAGCCGAAGACGAAGGCGACGCGCAGCGCACTGCCCATCAGCACCCGAAAGTGCTCGCGCGGCGCATGGGTCGGCGGGCCGAAGTCGCGCGGTGTCATGGCCGTGGCGCAGGCATGGTGGATGCCGTCCAGCGCCTCGCTCAGCGTGGCAACGATGCGCGCGCGCGCCAGGATGTCGGCCGCACCGCTGGCCATGGCCACCGTGTCCTCGCGCGACAGCACGTCGGCAAAACGCGGCTGCACCAGCACCAGGTCGGAAAAACCCATGACCTTCATCGCGCGTGCGGCCGCACCGACGTTGCCGCCGTGGCTGGTGTGCATCAGCACGAATCGTGTCGGGTCGGCTTTCGGCGGCATGGGGCAGCTAAAATTGGCACTCGCCGCGGCATTCTCGCCGCCCGCGCTCTTTGCCACCGCCAGATCGCCCCACCCCCAAAGCGCACTCCGCCATGTCACAAGCCCTGCACCCCATGCTCAACATCGCCGTCAAGGCGGCGCGCTCGGCCGGCGCGATCATCAATCGCGCGGCGCTGGACATCGACCTGCTCAAGGTCAACACCAAGAATCCGAACGACTTCGTCACCGAGGTCGATCACGCCTCCGAGCGCGTGATCATCGACACGCTGCTCGAGGCCTATCCGGGCCATGGCATCCTGGCCGAGGAATCGGGCCGCACGCACGGCGCCAAACACAGCGACTACGTCTGGATCATCGACCCGCTGGACGGCACCACCAACTTCATCCACGGCCTGCCGACCTACGCGGTGTCGATCGCACTGGCCTATCGCGGCCAGGTGCAGCAGGCCGTGGTGTATGACCCGGCGCGCAACGACCTGTTCTATGCCTCGAAGGGGCGCGGCGCGTTCCTCAATGACCGGCGACTGCGCGTGAGCAAGCGCATCCGCTTGTCGGATTCGCTCATCGGCACGGGCTTCCCGTTCCGCAAGGGCGACAACTTCAAGCGTTACATGAAGATCTTCGAAGAGGTCATGCAGAACTGCGCCGGCCTGCGTCGCCCGGGAGCCGCGGCCCTGGACCTGTGCTACGTCGCCGCCGGCTGGTACGACGGCTTCTTCGAAACCGGGCTGCAACCCTGGGACGTGGCCGCGGGCTCGCTGATGGTCAGCGAGGCCGGCGGGCTGATCGGCAACTTCACCGGCGACGCCGACTACCTGCACCAGCGCGAAGTGGTCGCCGGCAACCCCAAGGTCTATGGCCAGTTGGTGCAGATCCTGGCGCCCTACACACGCGTCATCCCGGGCGCTGCCCTGGCCGACGGTGAGACCGACGCCGCGCTGACGCCCGAGGCCGCACTCGCCGCCGAGGTTTCGCCTGCACCAGGCAAGACGGCATTGCGCATGCACCGGCCCGCCGGCACCGACCCGGCAGACACGCCAGCCTGAGGCCAGTGCGGTGGCCGGTCGTGACCGGCCGGAGATTCCACGACCCGGGGTGTAATGCGGCAGGCCGCGGCCGCGACCGAGGCAGCGGCAGACTCGCCGCAGTCCACTACGATCCATACCATGCACGCCACATTGCCACTGCTCGCCCGCAGCGATTTCCCGCCGCTGCGTCGCGCCGAGCTGCACACGCTGCAGGTCAACCTGGGCTACAAGTGCAACCAGAGTTGCCTGCACTGCCACGTCAACGCCGGTCCCCAGCGCACCGAGATGATGGATGCCGACACCGCTGCCCTGGTGCTGCAGGTGCTGCGCGTGCGACACGTGGCCACGTTGGACCTGACCGGCGGCGCCCCGGAATTGAACCCGCACTTCCGTGGTCTGGTGCGCGGTGCAAGGGCGCTGGGCGTGGCGACCATCGACCGCTGCAACCTGAGCATCCTGTCCGAGCCGGGCCAGCAGGACCTGGCGGCCTTTCTTGCCGAACAGGCCGTGGAAGTGGTGGCCTCGCTGCCCTGCTACTCGATGGCCAATGTCGACCGCCAGCGTGGCGACGGTGTGTTCGAACTCAGCATTGCGGGGCTGCGTGCGCTGAATGCGCTGGGCTATGGGCAGGACGGCAGCGGCCTGACCCTGAACCTGGTCTACAACCCGCAGGGCGCGTCGCTGCCGCCGGCGCAGGGGCCGCTGGAGGCAGACTACAGGCGCGAGTTGCTGCAGCACTTCGGCATCCGCTTCAACCACCTGTTCGTGCTGACCAACATGCCGATCCAGCGCTTCGGCAGCACGCTGGTGAGCAAGGGCACGTTCGGCGCCTACATGCAGTTGCTGCGCGCTGCCTACCAATCGCAGAACCTGGACACGGTGATGTGCCGCACGCTCGTCAGCGTGGATTGGCAAGGCGAGTTGTTCGATTGCGATTTCAACCAGATGCTGGGCCTGCGCGCGCGGCTGAGCGGCAGCGCGCGGCCCCACCTTCGTGATCTGCTGCGACACGATCCGCAGGGCGAAGCCATTCGCGTGGCCGAGCACTGCTACGGCTGCACGGCCGGCCAGGGCAGCAGCTGCGGCGGCGCGCTCGAGGCGGCCGCGCCCGCCGCCGCCGCGTCGATGCAGGAGCGCGCATGAGTGATGTGCCGAACCGTCGGCGCTGGCTGTTGGTAGCGGCCGTGCTGGTGGCGGCACCGCTGGCGCGAGCGCAGTCCTTCGACCACAACCACGCGGCCTGGACCGCGCTGCTGAATAAGCATGTGGTGTTGCTGCGCGGCGGGCAGGAGTCGCAGCTGCGTTATGCCGGCGTGGCCGCCGACCGAATCGCGCTGAAGGCCTACCTCGAGATGCTGTCGAGCGTGAGCGCGGCCGTCTTCGAAAGCTTCGGCAAGGCGCAGCAGATGACCTTCCTGATCAACGCCTACAACGCCTTCACCGTCGAGCTGGTCCTCAGCCGCTATCCGAAGCTGGCGTCGATCAAGGACCTGGGCAGCCTGCTCAGCAGCCCATGGAAGCCAAAGTGGGTGCCGCTGTTCGGCGAGAAGTTGTCGCTGGACGACATCGAGCACGAGAAGCTGCGCAAGCGCGGCCGCTTCGACGACCCGCGCGTGCACTTCGCCGTCAACTGCGCCAGCATCGGCTGCCCGGCGCTGCGCGAGGAAGCCTTCACTGCCGAGCGGCTGGACGCGCAGCTCGACCAGCAGGCCTTGCGTTTCATGAGCGACCGCACGCGCAACCGCTACAACGTGCAGCGCGGCCGGCTCGAGGTGTCGAAGATCTTCGACTGGTTCGGCGAGGATTTCCGCCTCGGCCACCGCGGCATCGACTCTGTGCCGGCCTTCATGGCCCGCCATGCCGACGTGCTGGCCGACGCACCAGCCGAGCGCGAACGCATCCGCTCGATGAAGCTCGACATCGGCTTCCTCGACTACGACTGGGCGCTGAACGACGCCAGATGAAACCCGCGCTGTCGATCGTCATGCCGGCGCTCGATGAAGCGGCCGGCATCCAGGCCACGCTGGCGGCACTCGCGCCCTTCCGAGCGCGCGGCGCGGAAGTCATCGTCGTCGACGGTGGCAGCACCGACGACACGCCGCAGCGCGCCCGACCGCTGGCCGACCTTGTGCTGCGCGGCCCGCAAGGCCGTGCAAGGCAGATGAATGCCGGCGCTGCCAAGGCGCGCGGCGCGGTGCTGCTGTTCCTGCATGCCGACAGCCGTCTGCCCGAAGGCGCCGACACCCTGGTACTGGATGCAGTGGCGCAGGGCGCCACCTGGGGACGCTTCGACGTGCGCATCGACGGCCGCTCCGCGCTGCTGCGGCTGGTGGCGGCGTTGATGAACCTGCGCTCGCGCTGCAGCGGCATCGCCACCGGCGACCAGGCCATCTTCGTGAGGGCCGACCGCTTCAGGCAAGTCGGCGGCTACCCCGACCAGCCGCTGATGGAAGACGTCGAACTGTCGCGCCGCCTGCGCGCGGCGTCGCCACCGCGCTGTCTGCGCCAGCGCGTGCGCACCTCGGGCCGGCGCTGGGAGTCGCGCGGCGTGTGGCGCACCATCGTGCTGATGTGGTGGTTGCGATGGCGCTACTGGCGCGGCGCATCGCCACAGGCGCTGGCCGAGGCCTATCGTTGAGCCCGGGTACGGCGCTGATCGTCTTCGCCAAGGCCCCGGTGGCCGGCCAGGCCAAGACGCGGCTGATCCCTGCGCTGGGCGCGGCCGGTGCGGCGGCCCTGGCCGAGCGCCTGCTTGAACACACCCTTGACGCAGCCCTGTCGGTGGGCTTCGAGCGTGTGGAGTTGTGCGCCGCGCCCGACGCCCGCCACCCGGCGCTGGCGCGCTGGGCCGGGCGGCCCGGCCTGGCGCTTGCGGACCAGGGCGAAGGCGACCTTGGCGACCGCATGCACCGCGCGCTGACACGCGCACTGCGCGACCACCATCGCGCCTTGCTCATCGGCAGCGATGTACCGGCGCTCGATGTCCATTGCCTGGCGCAGGCCGCCGCGGCGCTGGCCGACCACGACGCGGTGTTCGTGCCGGCGCTGGACGGCGGCTATGCACTGGTGGGGCTGCGCCGGCCGGTGCCGCAGCTCTTTGCCGGCGTCGCATGGGGCAGCCCACGGGTCATGGCGCAGACGCGCGCGCTGGCGCGACAGACCGGGCTGCGCTGGGCCGAGTTGCCCGCGGTGTCCGACATCGACGAGCCGGCCGACCTGGCCCATCTGCCCGCGGGCTGGCTGGAGTGAAGCGGCTGGTACTGGCCGGTGCCGGCCATGCCCATGCCCAGGTGTTGCTGGCGTGGGCGCGCCAGCCCGTGCCCGGCACCGAGCTGGTGCTCGTGTCGCCGCAGTCCCGGGCGCCGTACTCGGGCATGGTGCCGGGCTGGCTGGCCGGCGCCTACCGCTTCGACGAGATCGTTGTCGATTTCGCTGCCTTGTGTGCCGCCGCTGGTGCGCGCTGGCTGCCAGGGGAACTGCAGTCGCTGGATGCGCAACGCCGCAGCCTACAACTGGGCGATGGCAGCACGCTCGACTACGACCTGCTGTCGCTGAACCTGGGTTCCACGCTGAACCCACCGTCCACCGCCGCAGCCAGCATGCTGTCGATGCGGCCGCTGGCGCGGCTGCACGATGCCTGGGACACGCTGCTGCGGCGCTGGCCAGTGGAGGCGGACGATGCGCCCTACCGCGTCACCGCCGTCGGTGGTGGCGCCGCGGGCTTCGAATCGCTGCTCGCCGCGCTGGCGCGCCTGCGTGCACTGCGCCCGCAGCGACGCGTGCTGGGACGCCTGCTGACGCGCAGCAGCAGCTTGTTGCCCGGCCTGGCGCCGGCGGCGGTGCGCGCCGCGCAGCGCGCCCTTGTGCATGCCGGCGTGAGCGTGGAACTCGGCACGCCCTGGAACGAAAGCCTCGCCGCGGGCAGCGACCTGGTGCTGTGGGCCGCCGGCGCCGAGGCCCATGCCTGGCAGGCCGATGCGCAGCGCCGTGGCGGCCTGGCGGTCAGCGAGCGCGGCTTCATCCGCGTGGACGCGAGCTTGCGATCGGTGTCGCACCCGCAGGTGTACGCGGTGGGCGACTGCGCCGATTGGGCGCAGCCGCTGCCCAAGGCCGGTGTGTATGCGGTGCGCATGGGGCCGGTGCTCGACCACAACCTGCGCGCCGCGCTGGGCCAGGGCACGCCCATCGCCTACGTGCCGCAGCGACGCTACCTGGTGCTGCTGGCCACCGCCGACGGCCGCGCCATTGCCTCGCGCGCAGGTTTCGGCGCCGCTGGCCGCTGGGTCTGGCGTTGGAAGGACCACATCGACCGCGGCTTCGTCGGGCGCTTTGCCATGCCGGCGCAGCGCACCGCCTGAAGCGCGAGCCTGGGGCGCGAGCCCGCAGACCGTCGCGTGATTACAGCCGCTCGAAAACCGCCGCGATGCCCTGGCCGCCGCCGATGCACATCGTCACCAGCGCGTAGCGGCCGCCGATGCGGTGCAGTTCGTAGACCGCCTTGGTGGCGATGAAGGCGCCCGAACAGCCGATCGGGTGGCCCAGTGCAATGGCGCCGCCGTTCGGGTTGGTCTTCTTCATGTCCAGTTCGAGGCCGCGCGACACCGCGATCGCCTGCGCCGCGAATGCCTCGTTGCTTTCGATCACGTCCATCTGGTCGAGCGTCAGCCCGCCCTTCTTCAGCGCCAGCTTGCTGGCCGGGATCGGGCCTTCGCCCATGATCTCGTTCGGCACGCCGGCCACCGCGTAGGACACCAGCCGCGCCATCGGCTTGTGGCCGGCGGCGGCAGCCACCGCCGCATCGGCCAGCACGAAGAAGGCGGCGCCGTCGTTGATGCCCGAGGCATTGCCTGCCGTCACCGAACCGTCCTTCTTGAACGCCGGCTTCAGCTTGGCCAGCGATTCCAGCGTGGTGCTGGCCTTCACGTGCTCGTCGGTATCGAACACGACCTCGCCCTTGCGCGTCTGCTTGACGATGGGCACGATCTGCGACTTGAAGCGGCCTTCGGCGATGGCCGCCGCGGCGCGGCGGTGCGATTCGGCCGCCAGCGCGTCCTGCTCCTCGCGCGTGATGCCCCACTTGGTGCAAAGGTTCTCGGCGGTGATGCCCATGTGGCCGACACCGAAGGGGTCGGTCAGCGTGGCCACCATGGTGTCGATGAGCTTGGTGTCGCCCATGCGTGCGCCGGTGCGCATGGCGGTGGACAGGTAGCCGCCGCGGCTCATGACCTCGACGCCGCCGCCGACGCCGTAGTCGCAATCGCCGAGCAGGATGTTCTGTGCCGTGGTGACGATGCCCTGCAGGCCCGACGAGCACAAACGGTTGACGGCCATCGCCACCGACTCCATCGGCAGGCCGGCCTGGATGGACGCCACACGCGCCACGTAGGCCGAGCGCCCTTCGGTGGGGATGGTGTTGCCGACGGTGACGTAGTTGATCGCCTTCGGATCGACACCGGAACGCTTGACCGCCTCCTTCATCACGCTGCCGGCCAGCTCGGCCGGCTCGATGTCGGCCAGCGACCCGTTGAACGTACCGATCGCCGAACGGGCGATGCCCAGAACCACCACGTCACGCTTGCTCATGTTCGTCTCCTTGCGGGATGAAAGATCAAAACATCGAAGTTAACGCGGACGGCTGGCACGGCCCTTACGCCTGTGCAGTGTCGAGCACCAGCACTCGCCTCAACTGTCGATCCATCTGGCGGAGCCGGAGGGATTCGAACCCTCGATGCAGGTTTTGCCCACATACTCCCTTAGCAGGGGAGCACCTTCGGCCACTCGGTCACAGCTCCGTTTTCTAATCGGTGGATTCTACCCGCAGCACCTTAGCGGTTCACGCGGCGGCAGGCAGTTCCAGGTCGAAGGCCTTGTGCAGCGCGCGCACCGCCAGCTCCATGTACTTCTCGTCGATGACCACGCTGGTCTTGATCTCGCTGGTGGTGACCATCTGGATGTTGATGCCCTCTTCGCTGAGGGTGCGGAACATCTTGGCCGCCACGCCCACGTGGCTGCGCATGCCGATGCCGACGATCGACACCTTGCAGATCTTCGGGTCGCCGATGACTTCGGCCGCGCCCGTGGCGCTCGCCACGCCGCTGCGCAGCAAATCGAGCGCACGTGCGTAGTCGTTGCGGTTCACGGTGAAGGAGAAGTCGGTGCGCCCGCCGTGCGACACGTTCTGCACGATCACGTCGATGTCGATGTTGGCGTCGGCGATCGCCCCAAGGATCTGGTAGGCAATGCCCGGCCTGTCGGGCACGCCGACCACGGTGATCTTGGCTTCGTCGCGCGTGAACGCGATGCCCGACACGACAGCTTGTTCCATCTTTTCGTCTTCCTCGAAGGTGATCAAAGTACCCGAAGCGGCTTCCTCGGCGAGGTCGATGTCCCAGGGCGTGAAGCTCGACAGCACGCGCAGCGGCACACGGTACTTGCCGGCGAATTCGACCGAGCGGATCTGCAGCACCTTGGAGCCCAGGCTGGCCATTTCCAGCATCTCCTCGAAGCTCACGGTCTGCAGCCGGCGCGCCTCGGGCACGATGCGCGGGTCGGTGGTGTACACGCCATCCACGTCGGTGTAGATCAGGCATTCATCGGCCTTCATCGCCGCTGCGACGGCCACGGCCGAGGTGTCCGAACCACCGCGGCCGAGTGTGGTGACATGCCCTTCGCCGTCGATGCCCTGGAAGCCGGTGATGATGACCACCCTGCCGGCGGCCAGGTCGGCACGCACGCGCGCATCGTCGATGGATTCGATGCGCGCCTTGGTGTAGGCCGAATCGGTGCGGATCGGTACCTGCCAGCCGGCGTAGCTCACTGCCTCCAGGCCTTCGGCCTGCAGCGCCAGCGCCAGCAGCCCCACCGACACCTGCTCACCGGTGGCTGCGATCAGGTCGAGTTCGCGCAGCGCCGCGGGCGTGTGCCCGGCAGGGGCGACTTCCTTGGCCAGGCCGAGCAGCCGGTTGGTCTCGCCGCTCATGGCCGAGGGCACGACCACCATCCGATGACCCGCACGTGCCCATTTGGCGACGCGCTTGGCGACATGACGAATGCGCTCGGTCGAGCCCATCGACGTGCCGCCGTACTTGTGAACGATGAGTGCCATGAGACTGGGTGGGGAATCGAGGGGCGCCCACGCAGACCTGCCGCGCGCGCAAAGCTCGCATTTTAGCGACAGTGCTTCGGCGCTACGGGGTCGCGCCGGGCGTCGTGCCACGCAGCCAGCTCAGGCCGAGCATCGGCCGCCCCGCATCGGCATGGCGGCGCGCGTCGATGCCCAGCCCCGGCACGAACAGCAGTTCATTGCCCGCATACACCAGCGGTCCGTCCCGCTGCCATGCGGGAAGTCCGTTGAACTGGTACTGCTTCTTCAGCGAGCGAGGCACCGAGCCGGTCGTACGCTGGAAGTTCTCGCCCCCGCTTCGCGGGCGCAGTTCGCACTGGCGCAGCCTCAGCGGCGACAAGCCCGACGAGCCCACTGCCCGAACCTCGAACGCGCCGCCCCAGTCGGGTACCTCGTGCCGGCCGATGCGGCTGAGGTCGATCCGACGCGTCGCATCGGGTGCGACCTGCGGCGACTCGGCGCTCGCGGCGAAGCGCAGCAAACCGGCATGGCAGCGCAGCTGCCCGGGACCGAGCGGCCAACGTGCCGCACGCGCTTGCGGCAGTTCGTGCGTCAACCTCTGCACCAGCGTTTCGGGAATGCCCTCGCCGTAACATTTCGCGAGCCACGCGCGCAACAGGTTGGCACGGCGCGCCGTGGAGAACAGGAGCCACTTCGGTACTTGCAGGGCTCCGTCGGACGTGCAGGTGGCCTGCAGGTCCTGGGCGGCCAGTTCCTTCAGGCAGGCCGCCGCTTCCTGCGCGCGCCGCGCGCTGGCGGCCAAGCCAATTTCGGCATGTTCGAAGGCCTCGTCGAGCTGCGGCCACACGGCCTGGCGCAGCCGGCCGCGCGCCAGCCGGGCGTCGGCGTTGCTGGGATCTTGGACGTAGCCCAGGCGATGCCGCCGAACGTAGGCTTCGATGGCCTCGCGCGGCTGCTCCAGCCAGGGCCGCGCCCAAGTGATGCCGTTGCGCAGCGCTTCGCGCGGCATGGCCGACAGCCCCGCCGCACCGGCACCGCGCAGCGCCTGCAGCAGGAAGGTCTCGGCCTGGTCGCGCCGGTGGTGGGCCAGCAGCACCATGCCGACGCCAAGTTCGTGCGCCATCTCGGTCAGCGCGGCATAACGTCCGCGTCTCGCCCAGGCTTCGGTGCTCTCGCCCCGCGCCGGCGCGCCGTGCAGGCGCCGCCAGTGCAGGCTGACCGGCAGGCCGCGTGCCGCCCATCGCCGCGCCTGGCGCTGCAGGTGCACGACCCACTCATCGGCCTCGGGCAGCAGGCCGTGGTGCACGTGCAGTGCAATCACGTCCAGACTGCCGACGGCGGCTGCCACATGTACGGTGGCGTGCCAAAGCGCCGTGGAATCGCGGCCGCCGCTGACGGCCACAGCAATGCGCTGCCGCTTCACCGCCAATCGCGTCAGCGTTCCTTGGTGTCGTTGAAGCGGCCGTAGGACTGCAGGCGCTCGTAGCGCCGCTGCAGCAGGGCCGCAGGCTTGAGGTCGAGCACCTGGCGCAGCGCGTCGTTCAGCCCGCGCTTCAGGTTCACTGCCATCTGCTTGGTGTCGCGGTGCGCACCGCCGACCGGCTCGCTGACGATCTTGTCGATCACGCCCAGGGCCTTCAGCCGGTGCGCGGTGATGCCCAGCGCGTCGGCGGCATCGGAAGCCCGCTCTGAGGTCTTCCACAGGATCGAGGCACAGCCTTCGGGCGAGATCACCGAGTACACCGAGTACTGCAGCATCAGCACCTGGTCGGCCACGCTGATGGCCAGTGCGCCGCCCGAGCCACCTTCGCCGATGATGGTGGTGATGATCGGCACCTCGAGCTGCGCCATCTCGAAGATGTTGCGGCCGATGGCTTCGGACTGGCCACGCTCCTCGGCGCCGATGCCGGGGTAGGCACCGGGCGTGTCGACGAAGGTGAATACCGGCAGGCCGAACTTCTCGGCCAGCTTCATCAATCGCAAGGCCTTGCGGTAGCCCTCGGGCCGGGCCATGCCGAAATTGCGTTGTCCACGCTCCTTGGTGTCGCGGCCCTTCTGATGGCCCAGCACCATGCAGGCCTGGCCGTTGAAGCGCGCCAAGCCACCGACGATGGACAAGTCGTCGGCGAAGCTGCGGTCACCGTGCATCTCCTGGAAGTCGGTGAAGATCTCGCCGACATAGTCCAGCGTGTAGGGTCGCTGCGGATGGCGCGCGATCTGCGTCACCTGCCACGGCGACAGGCTGGAATAGATTTCCTTGGTCAACTGCAGGCTCTTGTGGCCCAGGCGCTGGATCTCGTCGGAGATGTCGACGGCCGATTCGTTCTGCACGTAGCGCAGTTCCTCGATCTTCGAATCGAGCTCGGCGATGGGCTGCTCGAACTCCAGAAAATGTCGCTTGCTCATGGATTCGGTCCTGCCGCGCCGCCCCAAAGGACCGAAGCGCCCCCCCGAGGGGCGGCGAACGATGTGAGCTTGGGGGCAGGCATGTCAATAGTCTACCGGCAGCGGATCGAGACTGCGCCAGATGTACCAGGTGGCGACCGAGCGGAATGGCGCCCACGCATCCCCCACTTCGCGGGCCTCGGCGCGCGACACCGGCTCGCCGCTGAAGTAACTCTGGCTGATGCCCTTGAGCAGGCCCAGGTCGTCCAGCGGCAGTACATTGGGCCGCATCAGGTGGAAGATCAGGAACATCTCGGCGGTCCAGCGGCCGATGCCGCGGATGGCCACCAGCTCCTCGATGATGGCCTCGTCGTCCATCTGCCGCCATTGCGGCACATGCACCGCGCCGGAGCTGAAATGGCGCGCCAGGTCGAGCAGGTACTCGGCCTTGCGCAGCGACAGCCCGGCTTCGCGCAGCGAGCCGGCGGCATGGGCCTCGACCAGCGCCGGCGCGACACGCGTCGACGGTGCGCCCAGCAGTGCCACCAATCGCTCCCACACCGACTGCGCCGCCTTGACCGAAATCTGCTGGCCGACGATGGACCGCGCCAGTGTGGTGAAGGCATCGCCGCGGCTTTGCAGGCGCGCCTCGCCGAACTGCGGGATGAGCTTCTTCATCACGCGGTCGCGCCGCGACAGGTGCTTGCAGGCCTCGTCCCAGTAGTCGGGTGTGACGCCCGCGCTCGCCGATTTCGGCATCTCAGCGCTCCGCACCAGGCAAACCGCAGGTTCCGCTCATGCCTTCACCCAGGTGGTACCCGCGGCCGAATCCTTCAGCACCACGCCCTGCGCAGCGAGCTCGTCGCGGATGCGGTCGGCCGCGCCGAAGTCGCGTGCCTTCTTGGCGCTGGCGCGCGCAGCGATCAGCGCCTGGATGCTCGGCTCGTCGAGGGCACTGCCGGCCTGAAGGTAGGCACGCGGGCTTTGCTGCAGCACGCCCAGCACCCTGCCCAGTCCCTTGAGCAGGCCGGCGGCTGCTGTCGAACGGGTGCGGTTCAACTCACCCGCCAGTTCGAACAGCACGGCCACGGCCAGCGGCGTGTTGAAGTCGTCATTCATCGCCGCCCTGAAGGCGGTGGCCCGGGCCTGCGACCAGTCGATCGGCGTGTCCGGCACGTCGACGCCGTCGAGCGCGGTGTAGAGCCGGCGCAGCGCGTTGCGCGCGTCGTCGAGATTGCCGTCGCTGAAGTTGAACGGGCTGCGGTAATGCGTGCGCAGCATGAAGAAACGCAGAGTTTCGCCGTCATAACGCGCCAGCACATCGCGGATGGTGAAGAAGTTGCCGAGCGACTTCGACATCTTCTCGTTGTCGACGTTCAGAAAGCCGTTGTGTAGCCAGTAGTTGACGAAGGGCTTGCCGGTGGCACCTTCGCTCTGCGCGATCTCGTTCTCGTGGTGCGGGAACTGCAGGTCCATGCCGCCGCCGTGGATGTCGAAGTGCTCGCCGAGCACGGCACAACTCATGGCCGAGCATTCGATGTGCCAGCCGGGACGGCCCGCGCCGAAGGTGCTCGGCCACTTGGCATCGGCGGGCTCGTCCTCCTTGGCAGCCTTCCACAGCACGAAGTCGAGCGGGTCATGCTTGCCATCGAGCACGGCCACGCGCTCGCCGGCGCGCAGTTCGTCGAGCGACTTGCCCGACAGCTTGCCGTACCCCGGGAACTTGCGCACCGCGAAGTTGACGTCGCCGCTGTCTGCGCGATAGGCCAGGCCCTTGCGTTCCAGCGTGCCGATCAGGTCGATCATCTGTCCGACGTACTCGGTGGCGCGCGGCTCGTGGGTCGGGCTGAGGATCCCCAGGGCACCGATGTCGCGGCGCATCGCCTCGATCATCTCGTCGGTGAGCGCACGAATCGAAATCTTGCGCTCGAGCGCACGCTTGATGATCTTGTCCTCGATGTCGGTGATGTTGCGCACGTAGCTGACGCGGTAGCCGAGTTCGAGAAGCCAGCGATAGACCACGTCGAAGGCCATCATCATGCGCGCATGGCCCATGTGGCACAGGTCGTAGATGGTCATGCCACAGACATACATGCGCACCTCGCCCGGCACGATCGGCTCGAACACCTCGGTACGGCGGGACAGCGTGTTGTGGATGCGCAGCGTCATGGATAAAGGAAAAAGTCTCAGCGCTTCGAGCCCACAGGCCGCGGGCACGGGCACGCCATGCCTTCGCCGCGACAGGGCGCCGCGCACATCGGCGTGGCTACAATCGAATCAGTATAGCGGCGCCCCTCCGGTGCAAATGCGTAGTGGTGCCGCCATAGCGACCCTGCCGCAGCATCGCCTCGGACCCACCTTATCCCATGTCTCGCCGATTCCCGTGGACCGCCTTGGCGCTTGCGGCCGCGTGTCTCGCCAGCGGGCCGCTGCAGGCCGACGAGGCGCAGGACATCGAGACGCTATACCGCGCGGGTGACATCGATCAGGCCATGCGCCGCGCCGACGCGGCCATTGCGGCCCAAGCGCGCGCAGCGCAGATCCGCTTCCTCAAGGGGGTGATGCTGGCCGACCTGAAGCGCGAGGCCGAAGCCATGCAAATCTTTCTTGCGCTGACCGAGGACTTCCCCGAACTGCCCGACCCCTACAACAACCTGGCCGTGCTCTATGCTGCCGGCGGCCAGCTGCAAAGTGCGTTGAACGCCCTGCACAGCGCGCTGCGCAACGACCCCACGCACCGTGCGGCACGCGAGAACCTGGGCGACGTCTACCTGGCGCTGGCGGCCCAGGCGTGGACCATGGCGCAAGCCACGAGCAAGGGCGACGACGCCGAACTGCGGCGCAAGCTGCGCCTGGCGCGTGAGATCCAGGCCATGCCGGCCAGCCCGGCGGCACAACGACCAGCCGGCTAGACTCGCGCTCGCAGTGATTCCCCTGCAACCCGAAACGGAGAACCGAACTTGAGAATCAGACCTCGCTGGCTGTTGCCTTTCATTTCCGGCCTGCTGCTGTCATGCGCCACCGTCGGCGCTGCCTGGGCGCAGAAGGTGCGCCTCGACACCAGCATGGGGGAAATCGTCATCGAACTCGACGCCGCCAAGGCGCCAAAGTCGGTGGCCAACTTCCTCGACTACGTCAAGGCCGGCCACTACGACGGCACCGTCTTCCACCGCGTCATCCCGGACTTCATGATCCAGGGTGGCGGCATGAATGCCGACCTGCAGGAAAAGCCCACGCGGGCGCCGATTCCGCTGGAAAGCAAGAACGGTTTGACCAACCTGCGCGGCAGCGTGGCCATGGCGCGTACCAGCAATCCCGATTCGGCCACCGCGCAGTTCTTCATCAACGTCAAGGACAACGCTTTCCTCGACTCGGCCAATACGCGCGACGGCACCGGCTACGCCGTGTTCGGCAAAGTGGTGTCCGGCATGGACGTGGTGGACCGCATCCGGGCCGTGCCCACGGGCAACAAGGGGCCCTACCAGAACGTGCCGGCGGCGCCGGTGGTGATTCGCAAAGCAAGCGTGGAGAAGTGAGATGAGCAAGACCGTGGAAATGGAAACCAGCGCCGGCACCATGCGCATCGAGCTGGACGACGAGCGCGCGCCGCTGAGCGTGCGCAACTTCCTGGACTATGTGCGCAAGGGCCACTACGACGGCACGGTGTTCCACCGCGTCATCAAGGGCTTCATGCTGCAAGGCGGCGGCTTCGACGCCGACATGCACCAGAAGCCCACCGCCGCCACCATCCAGAACGAGGCCAACAACGGCCTGCGCAACAAGCGCTACACGCTGGCCATGGCACGCACCTCGGCACCGCACAGTGCCAGCTCGCAGTTCTTCATCAACACCGTGGACAACGGCTTCCTCGACTTCACGGCCGAAACCGCACAGGGCTGGGGCTACGCCGTCTTCGGCCGCGTGGTCGCCGGCACCGAGGTGGTGGATGCGATCGAGAAGGTGCGCACCGGCAACAAGGCGGGGCATGCCGACGTGCCGCTGGAGGCGGTGACGATCGTGCGCGCGGTCGAGCTCAGCTGAGGGACGCGTTGCGGCTGTGATGAATGCCGCTTCCGCTGTGTTGCCGCCGGCCGCCGAGTTCCGGGCACCGCAAGCCTGGCAGTCGATCGATTTCATTTCTGACCTTCACCTGTGCGAGGCGCTGCCCCGCACCTTCGAGGCCTGGTCGGCGTACATGCGCGGCACGCCGGCCGACGCGGTATTCATCCTGGGCGACCTGTTCGAGTTCTGGCAAGGTTCCGATGCCGTGCAGTTGGACTTCGAGCGGCAATGCATCCAGGTGTTGGCGGACACCACGAAGCAGCGGCATGTCGCGCTGATGGTTGGCAACCGCGACTTCCTGATCACACCGCAGTTCCTCGCCGGTGTCGGCGTGCATGCCCTGGCGGACCCGACGCTGCTGCGTGCCGGGTCGCAGTCGCTGTTGCTGACCCATGGCGACGCACTGTGCCTGGACGACGAGCCCTACCAGCGCTTCCGGGCCTGGACACGCGATCCGGCCACCCAGCAGGGTTTCCTGGCACGGCCGCTGGCCGAGCGGGTGGCGCTGAGCGCGGGCATTCGCCACGCCAGCGAAGCGGGCCGCAGCCGGACGCCGCCCGAGGGTGGGTGGGCCGACCTCGACGCGACCGCTGCCGTGGCTTGCCTGCGCAGTGCCGGCGCCACGTTGATGCTGCATGGCCACACCCATCGGCCTGGAGCCTCCACCTTGGCCCCGGGCTTTCACCGGCAGGTGCTCAGTGATTGGGATGTCGACGGCCCGACCCCCCGTGCCGAGGTGCTGCGCCTGCGTCCTGACGGTCTCGAGCGCATGGACCCCGCGGCCGCCGTGTCGCGCCGCTGATGCGCCGCTGGTGGCAACGGCTGCGCCAGCGCAGCGAGCAGCGCGCCGTCGCGCGTAGACACATTCCCGATGCGCTCTGGGCCCTGACGCTGGCGCGCTACCCCTTCCTGGCCCTGCGCGAGCCGCAGGACATCGCCGAACTGCGGCGCCTGAGCAGCCTGTTCCTGGACAGCAAGGAATTCAGCGGCGCCCATGGGCTGGAACTCAGCGACGACATGGCCGTGGCCATTGCCGCGCAGGCCTGCTTGCCCGTGCTGCGCCTGGGATTGACGGCTTTTGACGGCTTCGTCGGCATCGTCGTGCACCCGGACGAGGTGCAGGTGAAGCGCGAGTTCGTCGACGACGACGGCGTGGTGCACGAGTACGACGAGGTGCTTTCCGGCGAAGCGATGGAAGGCGGCCCGGTGATGCTGTCGTGGCGCGACGTCAGGGAGGCCGGCGAGTCCGCCCAGTGGGGTTACAACGTGGTGGTGCACGAGTTCGCCCATGTACTGGACATGGGCGACGGTGTGGCCGACGGCATCCCGCCGCTGGCCAGCGCGGCCGAGCGCAAGCGCTGGCAAACGGTACTGATGGCCGACTACAAGGCCTTCTGCGAGCGGGTCGACGGCGGTGACGACACCACGCTCGACCCTTATGGCGCCGAAAGCCCGGAAGAGTTCTTCGCGGTCGCGTCGGAGGCGTTCTTCGTCGCACCGCAGGGCATGCGCGCCGAGCATCCGGCGCTGTACGAACTGCTGGCAGGCTTCTATCGCCAGGACCCCGCCGGCTGGGCCTGAAACAGAACAGGCCGGTTGAACCGGCCTGTTTGTCTATACGGCGGTGATCTCCGGCCGCGCCTTGTCGCTCTTCTTCGGCGGCTGAATGTCGAGCAGGATCTCGCCCTTGTCGTCCACGTCCACCGTCAACCGTCCGCCATCGACCAGCCGGCCGAACAGCAGTTCGTCGGCCAGCGCGCGACGGATCGTGTCCTGGATCAACCGCTGCATCGGGCGCGCACCCATCAGCGGGTCGAAGCCCTTTTTCGCCAGGTGCTTGCGCAACGTGTCGGTGAAGGTGACCTCGACCTTCTTTTCGGCCAGCTGGCTTTCCAGTTGCAGCAGGAACTTGTCGACCACGCGCAGGATGATGTCCTCGTCCAGCGCGCGGAAGGACACGATCGCATCCAGCCGGTTGCGGAACTCCGGGGTGAACAGCCGCTTGATGTCGGCCATCTCGTCGCCGGACTCGCGCGCGTTGGTGAAGCCGATGGTCGCCTTGTTCATCGTCTCGGCACCGGCATTGGTGGTCATGACGATGATCACGCTGCGGAAATCGGCCTTGCGCCCGTTGTTGTCGGTCAGCGTGCCGTGGTCCATGACCTGCAGCAGCACGTTGAAGACATCCGGGTGCGCCTTCTCGATCTCGTCCATCAGCAGTACTGCATGCGGCTTCTTGCTGATCGCCTCGGTGAGCAGTCCGCCCTGGTCGAAGCCGACATATCCCGGAGGCGCACCGATCAGCCGGCTGACCGCGTGGCGCTCCATGTACTCGGACATGTCGAAGCGGATCAGCTCGATGCCCATGATGTAGGCCAGCTGCTTGGCGACTTCGGTCTTGCCGACGCCGGTGGGGCCGCTGAACAGGAAGGAGCCGATCGGACGATCTGGCTTGCCCAGCCCCGAGCGTGCCATCTTGATGGCCGCGGCCAGCGCCTCGATCGCCGGCTCCTGGCCGAAGACCACGCTCTTCAGGTCACGGTCGAGCGTCTTCAGCTTGCCGCGGTCGTCGGTGGACACGCTGGCCGGCGGGATGCGCGCGATCTTGGCGACGATTTCTTCCACCTCCAGCCGCGTGATGGTCTTCTTCTGCTTGTTCTTGGGCAGGATGCGCTGCGCGGCGCCGGCCTCGTCGATGACGTCGATGGCCTTGTCGGGCAGGTGCCGGTCGTTGATGTACTTCGACGACAGCTCGGCCGCCGCCTGCAGTGCGCCGACGGCGTACTTCACGCCATGGTGCTCCTCGAAGCGCGACTTCAGGCCCTTCAGGATCTCGATGGTCTGCTCGACCGACGGCTCGATCACGTCCACCTTCTGGAAGCGCCGCGACAGCGCCGCGTCCTTCTCGAAGATGCCCCGATACTCGGTGAAGGTGGTGGCGCCGATGCACTTCATCGCGCCGGTGGACAGCGCGGGCTTGAGCAGGTTGCTGGCGTCGAGCGTGCCGCCGCTGGCGGCGCCGGCACCGATCAGCGTATGGATCTCGTCGATGAACAGGATGGCATGCGGCTGGTCCTTCAGCTGCTTGAGCACGCCCTTCAGGCGCTGCTCGAAATCGCCGCGGTACTTGGTGCCGGCCAGCAGCGCGCCCATGTCCAGCGAATAGACGGTGGACGCGGCCAGCACCTCGGGCACGTCGGCCTGAGTGATGCGCCAGGCCAGGCCCTCGGCGATGGCGGTCTTGCCGACGCCGGCCTCGCCCACCAGCAGCGGGTTGTTCTTGCGCCGGCGGCAGAGGATCTGGATGACACGTTCGACCTCGTGCTCGCGGCCGATCAGTGGATCGATCTTGCCGTCGCGGGCCAACTGGTTCAGGTTCTGCGTGAATTGGTCCAGCGGCGAACCCTTGGTATCGCCGCCCTCTTCCTTCTCGGTCTCGGCACCACCGCTCTCGTTGGACTTGGTCGGCTCGGGCGGGTCGCTCTTCTTGATGCCGTGGGCGATGAAGTTCACCACGTCCAGGCGCGTCACGCCCTGCTGGTGCAGGTAGTACACCGCGTGCGAATCCTTCTCGCCGAAAATCGCCACCAGCACGTTGGCGCCGGTGACTTCCTTCTTGCCGCTGCCGGTGCTCTGCACGTGCATGATGGCGCGCTGGATCACGCGCTGGAAGCCCAGCGTCGGCTGCGTGTCCACCTCTTCGGTGCCGGACACGGTGGGCGTGTTTTCCTTGACGAAGGTCACCAGGCTCTTGCGCAGGTCGTCGATATTCGCCGCGCAGGCGCGCAGCACCTCGGCCGCCGACGGGTTGTCGAGCAGCGCCATCAACAGGTGCTCTACGGTGATGAACTCGTGCCGCTGCTGGCGCGCCTCGACGAAGGCCATGTGCAGGCTGACTTCCAGTTCTTGCGCAATCATGCGGCCTCCATAGTGCACTGCAAAGGGTGCCCGACGCGACGCGCCGCGGCCACCACCAACTCCACCTTCGTCGCGGCGACATCCTTCGGATAGACACCGCACACCGCCCGCCCCTCATGGTGAATCTTCAGCATGATGAGTGTGGCGGTTTCCAGGTCGCGCTGGAAGTACTGTTGCAGAACCATCACGACAAATTCCATGGGTGTGTAGTCATCGTTCAGCATCAACACCTGGTACATGCGCGGCGGCTTGGTGCGCTGTGCCTTTCGCTCTGCCACCACGGCACCCTGCCCGTCGTCCGGGCGTGGCGCCACCGGGGCAGGGACAGGAGGTTTGGGCTTTTCCTCGGGCATGAATCATTCTATCGAGTTGAGGCTCCGGCCGTGGTGCCTGCCACGGTGACCTTCGCACCGCGGGCATATTGCACCAACTGCCCACATTTCAAGCATCGAGAAGCACCGCTCCTGCCATTGCGGCGTGGCGCATGCCCGGTGTCAGGCCCGGATGGCCGTGCAGGCGGGTATGCTTGATCCGGTGGTCGCTCCCCGCTCGGCCCGGAGACATGCATGCCCAAAACTGCGCGCAAGAAGGTCGCAACGAAAAGAGCCTCGCCCCGCACCCGGGCCACGCCGCCCGCGCTGGCCCTGCCCACGCTGCAGCAGGCCGGCGGTTCAGCGGTGCGCTCGCTGGCGCGGCAGCTGCATTCCTGGACCGGCAGCCTGATCGGCGGGGTCGGTACCGCGGCGGACATGTCCTTGGCTCTGGCGGCCGCCTCGGTGCAGCGACCCGGCCCGAAGGCGGCCGTCGCCAAGGCCTCGGCATTGCTGCGCGACGCACGCGAGGCGGCCGGTCTGACCTTGGACGACCTGGGGGCCGCGCTGGACCTGAAGGATCCGAGCTTCATGGCGCTGGTGGAAAGCGGCAAGGTCGGGCTGCCCTTCGAGATGATCCTGCGCATGGCCACCCTCTTGGGGCGCAACGATCCGATCACCTTCATCCTGCAATTGACGCGCTCGTACAACCCCAGGGTCTGGAAATCGCTCGAGGCGCTGGGCGTGGGCAAGCTGCTGGTGCAGGCCGGCCGCGAACGCGAGTTCGCCAACATCTACCGCAGCAACACCGCGGCGCGCCAACTTTCCGACCACGACTTTGCCGCTGCGCTGGCCTTTGCCGCGTCGGCCTTCGAAAGCGCCCTGGTGTTTCTGGGCCACGCCAAGAAGACCGGCACCGGCAAGTCCACCTGAATCCGCACGACGGATGGTGATCTTCGTCTTGCCCCCGGGGAAGACACCGGACTTGATTTTGGACAAGGCCGTGAGGCAGTCGAGATGCGACGCTCGGCCAAACCCTGGAGCCCAGAATGACCCACGCCGCGCTGCGCATCATCCACGAGGAACATGCGGCCCTTTCGGCGATGTTGCGTTCGATCCTGTTGCTGCTGGCGCAGCACCGCCGGCAAGGCACCTTGCCCGACTTCGCCACGCTGCGCGCGATGCTGTTCTACGTGGACGAGTTTCCCGAGAAGCTGCACCACCTGAAGGAATCGGAATTGCTGTTTCCGAGAATGCGCGCGCGCACCAGCGAGGCCGGCGAGGTGCTGGACCGGCTTGACCAGGACCATGCCCGCGGCGAACGTGCCATTCGCGACTTGGAGCACGCATTGCTCGCTTTCGAGATGATGGGCGAAGCGCGGCGCGAGGCTTTCGAGCGTACCGCCCAGCAGTACGTGGACTTCTATTTCGCGCACATGTCGTTGGAAGAGCAGCAGATCCTGCCACTGGCCGAGAAGGTCCTCACCGACGACGACTGGCTCGAGATCGACGCCGCCTTCAAAGCCAACCGCGACCCGCTGACCGGGCACGAGCCCGACGAAGCCTACCGCGCGTTGTTCACGCGCATCGTCAACTCGGTACCCGCACCGATCGGTCTCGGCGACCCGACCTGAGGCCTCCAGGGAACTACCCCTCGGCGACGCCGCCCGCAGCGCGCACCAGCAACACCGGCACCGGGCTCTCGCGCAGCACCAGTTCGGCATCGCTGCCCAGGGTCAGGCGGCGCAACCCACGCCGCCCATGCGTGCCCATGACGATGAGTTCGGCGCCGGCGCTCGCGGCTTCGCGCAGGATCAGGTCACAAACGCGCTGGCCCGGGTCGCACTGCAGCGCGCTGTCGGCTGCGACACCCTGGGCAAGCGCGTGCGCAACGGCGCTGGCCAGCAGCTTTTCGCCTTCGGCCCGCCAGTCGTCGAGCAACTGCGCCGGCGGGGCGTAGATCGCCATCTCGCCCATCAGCAGCCGGGCGTCGACCACATTCAGAAGATGCAGTCGCGAACCCAGTTGCCGGGCCAGGCCGATCGCCTCGTCCAGGCCACGCTGCGCCGTGGCGCTGCCGTCGATCGGTACCAGGATGCGTGCGTACATGGTCATTCCTCCGACTTCGGCCAGCAATCCGGCCCGTGCGCCGAGTCTGCGCCGAGCGCCCGCGATCCGGTTTGCGCCGGCTCAATGCCCGCGATGCGCCGTCGTGGACTAATGTGCGCATGGGCAAGAACATCGTGAATCGTGCCGGCGCGCATGAGTTGGTATCCGTACAGCCCGCGCACGTGCCGGCACCCGGCGCCGGCTCGCACGAGCGTGGAGGTAGCCCGTGGCTCGGGGTCGAGGGCGAGGCCTCGCAGAGCTTTCTGCTGTACCAGCAACTCGAACGGCAGCTGGCCCATTGGATGCCGCTGCCCGAGGCGGCGGTCGCACCCGCCACCGCCGCCGCGGCCTTCCTCGACTGGGGCGTTCACTTGGCGGCCTCGCCGGCCAAGCAGTGGGAATTGGCGCAGTACGGGCTCGAGCAGTGGGTGCAGGCGTGGCAGTCGGCGCTGGGCGCTGCGGCCGCGGTGCGCCCCTTGCCCCAGGACAAGCGCTTCGACGATCCGGCCTGGCAGGTGGCGCCGCATCGCGTGCTGGCGCAGTCCTTCCTGCTGCTGCAGCAATGGTGGCAGCGCGCCACCACCGGCGTGCCCGGTGTCACCCGCCACCACGAGCAGATGGTGAGTTTCGCCGCGCGCCAGTGGCTCGACGTGGCCGCGCCGTCGAATTTCATCACCACCAACCCGGTGGTGCAGCAACGCACCGTGCAGGAAGCCGGCCTGAACCTGGCGCGTGGGGCGATGCATGTGGTCGAAGACGCGCTGCGTGAGGCGCTCGACCAGCCGCCAGCCGGCGCCGAGGCCTTCGAGGTCGGCAGGAACCTCGCTGTCACGCCAGGACAGGTGGTGCTGCGCAACCGGCTGATCGAGTTGATCCAGTACGCACCGAGTACGCCCAAGGTGCACGCCGAGCCGATCCTGATCGTGCCGGCCTGGATCATGAAGTACTACGTGCTCGACCTGTCGCCGCACAACTCGCTGATCCGCTTCTTGGTGGACCAGGGCTTCACGGTGTTCGTGATCTCCTGGAAGAACCCGGCGGCGGAGGACCGCGACCTGGGCATGGACGACTACGAGCACCTGGGCGTGCGCGCGGCGCTGGATGCCGTGCAGCGCATCGTGCCGCGCCAGCCGGTGCATGCAGTCGGCTATTGCCTCGGCGGCACGCTGCTGGCCATCGTCGCCGCCGCGCTGGGGCGCGACCGCGACAAATCGCTGAGATCGATGACCCTGCTGGCCGCACAGACCGACTTCACCGACCCGGGCGAACTGGCGCTGTTCATCGACGAGGGGCAGGTCAGCTACCTCGAGAACCTGATGTGGCGCAGCGGCTTTCTCGACAAGCGGCAGATGAAGAGCACCTTCCAGATGCTGCGCTCGAAGGACTTGGTCTGGTCCTACCGCCTGCACAACCAGCTGCTCGGCGAACGCGCGCCCGTCACCGACCTGATGGCCTGGAACGCCGATGGCACGCGCCTGCCCTATCGCATGCACAGCGAGTACCTGCGCGGACTGTTCCTGCGCAACGCGCTGGCGCGCGGTGAGTGGCGCTCTGAGGGCGCGGCGGTGAACCTGAGCGACATCCATGTGCCGATCTTCAGCGTCGGCGCGGTGCAGGACCATGTGGCGCCGTGGCGCTCGGTGTACAAGCTGAATGCGCTGACCGATGCCGACCAGTGCTTCGTGCTCACCGCGGGTGGCCACAACGTGGGCATCGTCAATCCGCCGGGCCAGGCCCGCTCGAGCTACCGGCTGCGCGAATGGCATGCCGGCAATCGTCTGCTGACACCCGACGAATGGCTGCAGGACACGCCGCCGGTCGCCGGCTCCTGGTGGACGGCGTGGACAACCTGGCTCGCCAGGCACAGCGGCGCTCGGGTACCACCACCGCGGCTCGGTGCGCCGAACGCAGGACTGCCGCCGCTGGAGGCGGCCCCGGGTCAGTACGTGCACCAGCGCTGAGCCCTGCGGCGCATATGGCCTCGCGCCGGGCCGCGCGGCCGCAGTGGGCGCGCGGCCACAGCAGCGAAGCACCCTTTCAAAGCTGCTACGCTCGCGCTCGCCGGAAGGACCCCGGCAAACCGACCATCCCGTCCGAACTGATGCAGCCCGGCGTGAGCTCCGACCTTCACATCGCCGTTCTCGACGACGAGATCGACATCACCCAGTTGCTCGCCAGCTATCTGCAGGGGCACGGCTACCGGGTCACGCAGTTGCACGCCGGGCAGGCGCTGATGCAGATCATGCGCACCGACCCGCCGGCGCTGGTGCTGCTGGACCTGGGCCTGCCCGGCGAGGACGGCTTCACCATCGCACGGCAGCTGCGCGAACACTGGCAATGCGGCCTGGTCATCGTCACCGGCCGGGGCGATGCGGTGGACAAGGTGGTCGGCCTGGAGATCGGTGCCGACGACTACGTCACCAAGCCCTTCGATCTGCGTGAATTGCTGGCACGCATCAAGGCTGTGCTGCGGCGCATGGCGCCACCGCAGGCGCCGGCCGCGCCGGCTGCCGCTGCGGTCGGCGCGCGCAGCCGGCTGCGCTTCGACGGCTGGCTGCTGGACACGGCAGCGCGGCGCCTGATCAATGCGCAGGGCCAGGACGTGACGCTGACCAGCGGCGAGTTCGACCTGCTGTGCACCTTCGTGTTGCACGCCGGCCGGGTGTTGTCGCGCGACTTCCTGCTCGGGCAGACACGCGGCCGCGAGGCGGCGCCCTTCGATCGCACCATCGACGTGCAGGTCGGGCGCCTGCGCAAGAAGCTCGAGCGCGATGCCGACGATCCGCAGATCATCAAGTCGGTACGCGGGGCCGGTTACATCCTGGTGCCGGCGGTCGCGGCCGACTGAACCGATGGCCGACCCGGCGAACGCTGCGCCACTCTGGCCGATTGACACGGCCGAGGAGAACGCGCTGTTGCGCGCGCTGTTCCTCGCCTACCCGGATGCGCTGCTGCTCGTCGACACGGCAGGGCTCATCGTCAAGGCCAACCCCGCGGCGGCCCGCCTGCTGGGCTATGCGCCGGATGAACTGCCCGGCATGAGCGTCGAGATGTTGGTGCCCCATGCCACGCGCCCGCGACATGCCGAGTACCGCCAGGCCTACGGCCAGGCACCCCGCCCCCGACCGATGGGCACGCAGATGGGGCTGGTGGCGCTGCGCAAGGATGGCAGCGAGGTCATGGTCGAGATCGCGCTGAGCCCGCTGCTCGACCGCGGGCTGCGCTACGTGGTCGCCGCCATCCGCGACATCGGCACCTACCCGCGTGTGCAGCAGGTGCTTCAGCGCGCCCGCTACAGCGACCACCTGGCGATGCTGGGCCGCCTGGCGGTGGACGCGCGCGATCCGCAGCGCGTGGTGGATCAGGTGCCCGCCATCGCCGCCGACGCGTTGCGCGCCGATGCCGCAATGGTCTACCTGCTGGAAGGCAACTGGGTCGACCTGCGCCTCGCTGCCGGCGTGGGGCTGGCGCCTGGCGACCGCGTGGGCACGCGCCTGCCCCAACCGCCCGATTCCCTGCCCGGTCGCGTGCTGCAGCAAGGCCGGCCGGTGCGAGCCGAGGCACTGCAACCCGAGACCCAACGGTTGATACCCGAAGCCTATAGGGCCGCGGGCTTGGATGCCGCACTCGCGGTGCCGCTGTCGGACCGCGGGCGCACCATCGGCGCGCTGGTGGTTCATGCGCGCACGGCCCAGCACCTGGGCGACGACGGGCTGCGCTTTCTCGAGTCGGTGTGCAACCTGCTCGCCACCTGTCTGCAACGCGCACAGTCCGAAAACGCACTCGAACATGCCCAGCGCCTGGAAAGCGTCGGCCAGCTCACCGGCGGCATCGCGCACGACTTCAACAATCTGCTCACGGTGATCCAGGGCAGCCTGCAGGTCCTGGAGGAACTGCCCACGCTGAACGAAGATGCCCAAGGCCAGCAGCTCGTCGCCGCGGCCACCCGCGCCTCGCGTCGCGGCGCCGAACTTACCGGCAAGCTGCTGGCGTTCTCGCGACGCCAGGTCTTGCAGCCCAGCGCCGTGGACGTCGGCCAGCTGGTCCATTCACTCGCCGGCATGCTTCGCCGCACCATGGACCAACGCATCCGCATCGAGGTCGACGCACCGGTGTCCTGCCCGCCGGTGCTGGCCGACCCGGGTCAGCTCGAATCCGCGCTGCTGAACATCGCGATCAACGCGCGCGACGCCATGCGCGAAGGCGGCACGCTGCGCTTCCGCGCCGCGGCCTGCAGTGCGCTGCCCGCCGAGGTGCGCAACCATCTGGACGACCCGAGTGCGCTCGAGGATGGCTTCGTCGCCATCGCCATTTCCGACACCGGCTGCGGCATGCCCGACGAGGTCAAGCAGCGCGCCTTCGAGCCCTTCTTCACCACCAAGGAGGCAGGCCGGGGCACCGGCCTGGGCTTGAGCACGGTCTACGGCTTCGTCAAACAATCGAAGGGTGCGCTGGCCCTCGAAAGCGCGCCCGATGCGGGCACCACGCTCACGCTGTACCTGCCGCGCCGCTGGAGCACGGAGCCGCCGGTGCCGGCCAATGCGCCGACACACCAACCGGTGCCGCCCGGCCTGCGCGTGCTGCTGGTCGAGGATGACACCGACGTGCGCGACGTGGTGCGCGCCTTCCTCGACAGCCTGCAATGTCGCGTCACGCAGGCCTCCAGTGGCGAACAGGCACTGCTGGCCCTGGGACCGGACGCCGACTTCGACCTGTTGCTCAGCGACATTGCGCTCGGCGCGGGCATGCGCGGCACGCGGCTGGCCGAACTGGCCCAGCAGCGTCTGCCCAAGCTATGCGTGCTGCTGATGTCCGGCTATTCGTCGGAACTGCTGCTGGCCGACCGCGACTCGCCGCTCAACTGGGAACTGCTGCGCAAGCCCTACACGCGCGCCGACCTGGCCGCCGCCATCGCCAAATTGGTGGCGGCGCGCGACGACGCGGGCTGACGCCGCCTTATTGCAGCACCACGCCGGCCGGCGCCAGGCTGCGCTGCACGAACTCGGCCAGCGCCGCCAGTTGCGGGATCTGGATGTCGCGCCGGCCCTTTTCGGCAAAGTGGATCAGGTTGTGGCGCGCCAGTCGCGACAGCGCCCGGCTCACCGTCTCGAGCGTCATGCCGAGGTAGTTGCCGATCTCCGCGCGTGTCATGCGCAGCGTGATCTGGTCGGTACGCATGCCCCGCCGCGCCAGCGACTCCGCAAAGTAGCGCAGGAAGTCGGCCACGCGGGCATCGGCGCTGAGCGTGCACACCGACATCAGCGAGTCGCGGTCGCGGGCGATCTCGCGGCTCATCGCCTCGTGCAGCAGTCTCAGCAGTTCCGGCTGGCGGGCGCAGGCGCTGAGCATGCTGTCGTAGCGCAGCATCCAGACCTCGCCGGTGTCCATCGCCACCGCGTCGCAGGTGTAGCGGTCGTTGGCAATGCCGTCGAAACCCAGCCAGTCGCCGCGGAACTTCAGGCCGACCACCTGCTCGCGCCCGTCGAGCGACAGGTTCACGACCTTGAAGAAACCCGAATTCAGCACGTACAGGTTGCCGAAGCGTTCGCCGGTTTGGTAGATCACGTCGCCTGCGTGCACCATGCGGCGCTGAGGCGCGAACACGCCATGCACCAGCTTCAAGCTGTCGGCGATGTACTGGCTGGCGCGCTGGTTGACACCATCGTCCAGCGTGACGTCAGCGACGGGTGCCAGCGGCAGGCTGCGCAGAAAAGCAGGGGCGGCTGTCGTTGCGGTGGTGCTCAGCATCTTCGTCTCCTCCGTGGCGCGGGGCCGGTGTTGATGCAGGTCATGCTAGGCAGGACCTGAAAACACCGTGTCAACGGCGCACCTCGGTCGGTAACGTTGTGTGAATGCCTTGTGTCATTCGCGCATACGGCACCAGTGCGCCGCGATGGCTTGACGCCCGTCAAGGCCCCCGCAGGTTGCTTCTATAGCCTTGGCAGGCCCCGATCGGGCATGCACGCACCCCGCAGGAATCATGGGCCCCTCTCTGCCGCAGCGCCACCTTCCGGCCCTGTCGAGCCTTTCCCCCGCCGAAGAGAACGCGCTGCTGTCCAGCGCGCGCATGCTGCAACGCGCCGCCGCCGCAGCGCGCACCCAGCCGCTGCTGCGTGGCAAGAACCTGGGCCTGCTTTGCCATGACGATACGCAGCCCGAGGCCATGCTCTTCAGGCGCGCAGCCTCGGAACTGGGTGCGCATGTGGCGCACGTGGCCATGAGCCTGTCCGAACGCAGCCTGCCGGTCGAGGTGGCGCACACCGCACGCATGCTCGGCCGCCTGTACGACGCGGTGGAATGCCAGGGCATGGCGCATGCGGTGGTGCAGCAGGTCGCCGACGAGGCGGGCGTCCCGGTCTACGATGGTCTTGCGACCGAGGAGCACGCAGGCGCACGGCTGGCCGAGCAGCTGGGGGACGAAGCCGCGCCGGGCGACAACCGGCGCTTCGTGCTGCAGGCCTTCTTGTTGAGCACGATCGTCTGACGGCACCGGTGCGTGTCGCGGCAGGCGCGCAGCCCGCCGATGCCCGTTTGGTCCCCGACAGCAAGCATTGCGCTCGATCAAGACGCCATCGAGCCTGGCGCAGAAGAATGCCCTGCACAGGCAGGGCCCTCGGGTCACGCATTAACGGAGCACAGGGCATGCAATTGCGCTTTCTCGGTGGCGCCGGCACGGTCACCGGTTCGAAGGTGCTGGTCGAGCACGAGGGTCGGCGTCTGCTCGTCGACTGCGGCCTGTTTCAGGGGCTGAAGCAACTGCGCCTGCACAACTGGGCGGCGCTGCCCGTGCCCACGAGTTCGATCGACGCGGTGGTGCTGACCCACGCCCACCTCGACCACAGCGGTTTCCTGCCGCGCCTGGTGGAACTGGGCTTCAAGGGCCCGGTGTTCGCCACCGGCGCGACCGCCGATCTGTGCCAGGTGCTGCTGCCCGAATCCGGCCGGCTGCAGGAGGAGGAGGCGCGCTTTGCCAACCGCCGCGGTTACACGCGACATGCCCCGGCCCTGCCGCTGTACACCGAAGCCGCCGCGCGCCGCGCGCTCGAACACCTGCAGGTGCGTGGGTTCCACGACGCCTTCGAACCGGTGGCGGGCTTCGAGTTGAGGCTGCTGCCCGCCGGCCATGTGCTCGGCGCGGCCAGCGCGCACCTGCGCTGCGCTGCGCACACCTTGCTCTTCTCCGGCGACCTGGGCTGCAGCGACGACCTGGTGATGGACAAGCCTGCACCACCGGAGGCTGCCGACTTCTTGCTCGTCGAGTCGACCTATGGCCAGCGCAGCCACCGTGTGCCGGAGGCGTTGACCCGGCTGGCCAAGGTCGTCAGCCGCACGGCGGCGCGCGGCGGCGTGATCCTGGTGCCCGCCTACGCAGCGGGCCGGGCGCAACTGCTGTTGCGCGCCATCCGGCAATTGAAGGCGGCGTCGCGCATTCCAGACCTGCCGGTGTATCTGAACAGCCCGATCGCGGCCGACGTGGCCGCGGTCTACCGCAAGCATGTCGGCGAGCACCGGCTGTCGGCCGACGAATGCGCCTCGATGCTGGACGGCGTCGGCATCGCCCGCAGCGAAGACGAGGCGATGGCCTTGAACCGGCTCGACAGCCCCGCGATCCTCATCGCCGCGGAGGGCGTGGCCAACGGCGCTCGGGTCGCGCACCATCTGAAGGCCTATGCACCGGACGCCCGCAACGCCATCGTCTTCGTCGGCCACCAGCCCTCGGGCACGCGCGGGGCGGCGCTGCTCGCAGGCCAGACACAGATCAAGATCCACGGCGACTGGCTCACAGTGCGCGCCGAGGTGTGTGCGCTGGACGGCTTGTCGGGCCACGCCGATCGCCAGGACCTGCTCGACTGGATCCTGGCGCTGCCGCGTGCACCGCGGCATGTCTACCTGATGCACGGCGAGCCCGCGTCCGCCGACAGCCTGCGCCAGGCGCTGGCCGAACGCCGGCCCTGGCCCTGCTCGGTGCCCGAGTACCTGGAACTGGCGAACTTCTAGCGCCCGAGCCCGCGCTCAAGCCGCAGCCGGCTTCGCGAACTCGTCGTACGCGGCGGCGGCGCTGGCGGCGTACATCAGTGATGGCCCGCCGCCCATGTAGGTGGCCACGGCCAGCATCTCGTCCAGTTCCTGGCGCGTGGCGCCATGCTTGACCAGCGCCTTGGCATGGAAGCCGATGCACGGGTCGCAGCGTACCGCCACGCTCAGCGCCAGCGCGATCAGTTCCTTGGTCTTGGCATCCAGCGCACCCGGCGCGGTGGCAGCGCGGCCGAGTTCGTTGAAGGCTTTCATCACCTCCGGCGTGCCGGCGCGCAGGGTCGCAAGTTTGGACGAAACCGCATGCGTCAGGTCGCGGTAGCCGGTGGGGGTGTTCTGCATGTCTTGCTCCTCGGGTTGGGCTTCAGGACTCGAGCTTGTGGATGCCCAACAGCTTGAGCACGTACTTCTCGTACACCGGCTCGGAACTGCCGTTCTTCATCTTGTACATGAAGTACTTCTCGAAGCCGATCTTCGCCAGGTGCACCCACTTGCCCTTCTTGAACCAGTTGACGTTGCGCGGCGGGATCTGCGGCAGCGCCACGAAGGCCGCGCCGGTGTCGCCCATGTCGGCCAGGCAGATGGCGTTCCACGTCGCCTTGGTGTCGGCCGGCTGGCCTTTCAGCTCGGCGGCGATGTTGTGCACGATCGCCGTGACCATGGTCTCGATCATGTAGCCGGTCTTCGGCGCGCCGGTGGCCACCGGCGTGGCCTCCACCGGCGGGATGGCCACGCACACGCCGGCGGAAAAGATGTTGCGGTACTTCTTGCTGCGCTGAAACTCGTCGATCAGGACGAAGCCGCGCGGGTTGCACAGGCCGTCCACGGCCGCCACCGCATCCACGCCCTTGAACGCCGGCAACATCATGCTGTACTTGAAGGGCAGTTCGTGCTCCTTCTTCAGCGCGCCTTGCTCGTCGAGTTCGGTGACGAACATCTTGCCGGCCTCGACCTTGGTGACCTTGGCGTTGCAGATCCATTTGATGTCGTTGTTGCGGAACTCGCTCTCCAGCATCGACTTCGAGTCGCCCACGCCGCCCAGGCCCAGGTGGCCGATGTAGGGCTCGCTGGTGACGTAGGTGATCGGCACCTTGTTGCGCAGCTTGCGGCGCTTCAGGTCGGTGTTGAAGATGAACGAGAACTCGTAGGCCGGGCCGAAGCACGACGCACCCGGCATCGCGCCGATGATCGCCGGGCCCGGGTCGTCGAGGAAGCGCTGGTAGTTGGTGTAGGCGCGTTCCGCATGGTCGACCAGGCAAATCGACTGGGTGTGCCCCTCGGGGCCGGCGCCCGGGACCTCGTCGAAGCTCAGCTTCGGCCCGGTGGTGATGACCAGGTAGTCGTAGGCCAGATTGCTGCCGTCCTGCAGCTCCAGTGCATTGCCCTCGGCGTCGATGCGCGCGACGCGCTGCGCGACGAATTCGATGCCTTTCTTCTCGAGGTAGGGCCGGATCGGGAAGGTGATCGATTCGCGGTCGCGCCAGCCCACCGCCAACCAGGGGTTGGAAGGCACGAACTGGAAGTAGTCCACCGCGTTGACCACTGTGATGCGATGCGTCTTGTCGAGCTTCTCGCGCAACTCGTAGGCGGCGGGCATGCCACCGGTACCGGCGCCGAGGATCACGATATGGGCCATGCTCGTCTCCTGTTGGTGTGGTGAAAAGAATAGGTCAGCGCGTCGTCATCAGCGCGGCGTTCGCGCGCTGCAGTTGCGCTTCGTCAAGCTCGCCGGCCAATGCCGCCAGGCGCAGCCGGTCGAGCAGCAGGGCGACGCGGGCCTGCTGCACGGCCAGTTCGGCTGCAGCGGCATCGTTTTCGGCATTCAGCAGTTCCAGCGTGGTGCGGTCACCGACCGTGCGGCCCAGCCGTGTGGCGTCCAGCCGCGCGCGCGTGGCACGCAACGCCTCGTTCAGCGCCGCTAACCTGGATGCACCGACCGTCAGGCCGAGCCAGGCGGCCCGGGCGGCCTGGGCCACCTGCTGCGCATGGCGGTCGGCATCGGCCACGGCTTTGTCGGCCAGACGCAGGGTTTCCTGCTCGCGCGCGCTGCGGTAGCCGCCGGTGTACAGCGGTACGTTGAGCTGCACGCCGATCATCGAGTTGTTCAGGCCGTTGCTGGCCGAGCCATACGCGCCGCTGCCGCTCAGCCGGTCCTGGCCAGCCATCGCCACCAGGTCCAGCGAGGGTGCGGCCATGGCGCCGTGCTTGGCGGCCTCCTGGCGCGCGACCTCGGTGCTTGCCGCCAGCAGGCGAAGCTGCAGGTTGCTGGCGCGCACTTCGGCGAGCCACTGCTGCAGCGCGGCCACGTCCTGCGGCGCGGCGCCGTCGGGCAGCGACAGCGATTGCATCTGCGCTTCGGACCAGCCGGTGGCGTCGGCCAGGGCCGAGCGCTTCAATTGCAGTGCCGATTCCGCCGCCAGCACCTCGGCGCGTACGCCTTCGGCCCGGGCTGCGGCCTCGTGGGTATCGGTGACCGGCACGTCGCCCAGCTTGAAGCGGTCGCGCACCTCGGCCAGCGCGCGCTCGATCGCCTGCTGCTGCCGCCGCTGCACGCGCAAGGCCTCGGTGGCCAGGGCTGCATCGAAGTAGCGTTCGGTGACGCGCAGCATCAGCGTCTGCTGCATCGCGCGCCACTCCAGATCGGCCACATCGGCCGCGAGCTCGAGTTGGCGTTTGCTTGCGTCGCGTTCGCGGTTGATCAGCGGCTGCCGGGCCTGCAGCGACCAGCGCCACAGGTTGCCGCTAGTGACCGAGGTGTCGAAGCTGGCACCATCGACGGTGCCGAAACCCGGCGCCGAAAAGCGCGCGCCGGTGGTCGAGGTCTCGTTGGTGCCTACACCCGCCGTGCCGCTGAACTGCAGCGTCGGACGCCACAGCGACGCGCCTTGCTCGCGCCTCGCCTGTCCGGCATCGCGGGCCGCCTGCGCAGCGGTGAATTCCGGATCATGGGTCTGCGCAGCGCGCCACGCGTCCACCAGATCGGCGGCGGTGGCCTGCGCTGCGGCGCCCAGAGCCGTGGCGGCGACGAGAGTGAGCAGGCGACGCTTCATAGGTGCCTCGTCAGGCACCCGCGCGCACGCCGAGCTTGCGCAGGATGGTCTCCATCAGGCACCACTGGGTCACTGCGCTTTGCAGCAGGTTGGCGCCGACGAAGGCGGTGAAGGCCAGCCACCATGGGCTGACGAAGATCGGGCTGCCGGGGATGCCGAGAGCCAGCGAAAGCAGGATGAAAGTGCCGGCGAAAAGGCGCACGAGTTGCCAGGATGTCATGTCAATCTCCTTGAGACAGTTGAGGAACCAGTTTGTCGAGATGGTGGCGGTAGGCCACGAAGTACAAGAGCGGGATGACCACCAGCGTGAGCAGCGTCGACACCAGGATGCCGAAGATCAGCGAAATCGCCAGGCCGTTGAAGATCGGGTCGTCGAGGATGAAGAAGGCGCCGAGCATCGCCGCCAGACCAGTGAGAAGGATCGGCTGCGCGCGGGTGGTGGCCGAGCTCACCACCGCCTGCTTGAAGGGCAAACCGCTGCGCAGCTGCAGGTTGATGAAGTCCACCAGCAGGATCGAGTTGCGCACGATGATGCCGGCCAGCGCGATCATGCCGATCATGCTGGTAGCCGTGTACTGCGCGCCCAGCAAGGCGTGGCCCGGCATCACGCCGATGATCGTCAACGGGATCGGCGCCATGATGATCAGCGGCGTCAGGTAGCTGCCGAACTGCGCCACCACCAGCAGGTAGATCAGGATCAGGCCCACCGCATAGGCGGCGCCCATGTCGCGGAAGGTCTCGTAGGTGATCTGCCATTCGCCGTCCCACTTGACCGTGTAGCCGCGGTACGGGTCGAGCGGCTGGCTGATGAAGTGCTCGGCAAGCGTGCCGCCGCCCGGCGTGGGCAGCGCCGCCACCTCGCCGCGCATCTTGAACATGCCGTACAGCGGGCTGTCGACCGCGCCAGCCATGTCGGCGACGACGTAGTTCACCGGCAGCAGGTCCTTGTGGTAGGCCGGCTGCTCGCGCAAGGCATCGCTCACCGTCACCAGCTCACGGATGGCCACGAGCCTGCCTTCGGCGTTGCGCACCGACAGCTGCAGCAGCGCATCGAGGTCGCCATGCGATTCGGCCGGCAGCTGGATCGTGGCCGCGGCCGGATACTTGCTCTGGTCGTGCAGGTAGGCCGCGGCCTCGCCGGCCAGGCCGGTGCGCAGGGTGGTCACGATCTCCTGCTGCGACACGCCCAGCATCGCGGCCTTGCGCCGGTCCACCAGCAGCAGCTTGCGCGGTGCATCGGCAATGCTGCTGTCGTCGACGTCGACCACGCCCTCGGTCCTGGCGAACACGTCGCGCACGGCCTGGGCCACCTGGCGCCGGCCCTGGCCTTCAGGTCCATAGATCTCGGCCACCAGCGGCGACAGCACGGGCGGGCCCGGCGGCACCTCGACCACCTTGACATTGGCGCCGTGGCGCTGGCCGATGGCCTGCAATGCCGGCCGCACGCGCGTGGCGATGGCGTGGCTCTGCTCGTCGCGGTGCTGCTTGTCCACCAGGTTGACCTGGATGTCGCCGACCTCGCCGCCGCTGCGCAGGTAGTACTGGCGCACCAGACCGTTGAAGTTGATCGGTGCGGCCGTGCCGGCATAGGTCTGGTAGTGCGTGACTTCGGGCAGCGTGCCCAGGTGTTCGCCCAGCTCGCGCAGCACCGCCGCGGTCTTCTCCAGCGGGGTGCCGGCGGGCATGTCCACCACCACCTGGAACTCCGACTTGTTGTCGAAGGGCAGCATCTTCAGCTGTACCAGCCCGAACACGGGCAGCAGCACCGACAGGCCGATCAGCACCGCCACGCCCAGACCGAGCAACAGGCGGTTGCGGCCACCACGCCGCTCGTCGAGCAGCGGATCGAAGATGCGCTGGAACAGCGGCGCCAGGCGTGCCGACAGGCCGTGCGGCTGGGCGTGGTCGGCCGCCGAGCCCGCCGGCAGGGCCTTCATCCACAGGCGCGCCAGCCACGGCGTGATGACGAAGGCCACCGCCAGCGACAGCAGCATGCCCATGCTGGCGTTGATCGGGATCGGGCTCATGTACGGACCCATCAGTCCGGAGACGAAGGCCATCGGCAGCAGCGCGGCGATGACCGTCAGCGTGGCCAGGATGGTCGGGCCACCGACCTCGTCCACCGCGCCGGGAATGATCTGCACCAGCGGCTTGCCCGGGAACAGCTGCTGGTGGCGGTGGATGTTCTCCACCACCACGATGGCATCGTCGACCAGGATGCCGATCGAGAAGATCAGCGCGAACAGCGACACCCGGTTCAGCGTGAAGCCCCAGGCCCAGCTGGCGAACAGCGTCACCGTCAGCGTCAGGATGACCGCGCTGCCGACGATCGCGGCCTCGCGCTTGCCCAACGCGATGAACACCAGCGCCACCACCGCCGCGGTGGCGAAGAGCAGCTTCTGGATCAGCTTGACCGCCTTGTCGTTGGCGGTGGTGCCGTAGTTGCGCGTCTCGACCACCTGCACTTCAGGCGGGATGACGGTGTTGCGCAGGCTGTACACGCGCTGCATCACCGCATTGGCAACATCGATCGCGTTTTCGCCTGGCTTCTTGGTCACGCTCAGCGTCACGGCCGCGAACACGCCGCCGTCCTTGCCCGCCACCCCATGGGTCACGTAGCGCGCCGCCGGCAGCGGGCCGTCGCGCACCGTGGCCACGTCACGCAGGAACACCGGCTTGCCGTTGCGCACGTGCACCACCAGCTCGCCGACCTCGCGCGCATCCTTCAGGAAGGGGCCCGATTCCACCGCCACCGCACGGTTGCCCGACAGCAACTCACCCACCGGCAGGCCCAGGTTCGCGGCATGCAGCGTCGCACGCAGATCGGGCACGGTGATGCCGCTGCTGGCCAGGCGTGCCGGGTCGATTTCGACCAGCACCGCACGGCCGGGGCCGCCGATGCTCACCACCTCGCGCGTGCCGGGCACGCGCTTGAGCTCGGCCTCGATGCTGTGCGCCACGCGCTCCAGCTCGAAGGCGCCGATGTCGGAACCGCGGCTGAACAGCGTCAGCGTGACGATGGGCACGTCGTCGATGCCCTTGGGCTTGATGATCGGGTCGAGCACGCCCAGGCCGCGGGGCAGCCAGTCGGCATTCGAGTTCACGGTGTCGTACAGCCGCACCAGGGCCTCGATGCGCGGCACGCCGACCTTGAACTGCACGGTGATCACCGCCAGGCCGGGCCGCGAGACCGACATCACATGCTCGACACCGGCAATCTGCGCCAGCACCTGCTCGGCAGGCGTGGTCACCATCTGCTCGACATCGTGCACCGAGGCCCCGGGAAAAGGGATCAGCACGTTGGCCATGGTGACGTTGATCTGCGGCTCTTCCTCGCGCGGCGTGACGAGCACCGCGAAGATGCCCAGCAGCAACGCCACCAGCGCCAGCAGCGGTGTGATCTGCGCCGACTGGAAGAACGCCGCGATGCGCCCGGAAATGCCCAGCGATTCCTGTTTCATCGCCAGGCCTCAGTTCAACCGCGCCGCGGCCTGGGGGTCCAGTGCCACACGCTCGCCGGCGGACACACCACTCAGCACCTCGACCATGTCACCCGTCGGCCGGCCCAAGCGCACCAGGCGCAGCAACGGCGCACCCTTGGCGTCGACCACGTAGACACCGCTCACTTCGGCACGGCGCACGACGGCCGAGGCCGGCACGAACAGACGCCCCTGGGCGGACTGGCCCGTCGCCGGCAGCCAGACCCGCGCGAACATGCCTGGGGCCACGCCAGTCAGGTCGGCCGGCAGCGGGATGCGCAACTGCGCGGTGTGGGTCTGTGCATCCACCGTGGGCAGCACCTGCACGCTCGCGGCATCGAGCCAGCGCTGCGGCTCGGGCAACTGCGGGAACTCGACGCGCACGCCCTTCGGCTGTGCGACCAGTGCGCCTTGCGGTACCGCCGCCGTGACGCGCAGGGCCCCCGGCTCGTACAAGCTCAGCAGCGCGCGGCCCGGCATGGCCATGTCGCCCTGCGCCACCGGCACCTCGGCCACCACACCGGCGTAAGGCGCACGCACGACGTGAAAACCCGTTTGCGTGCGCGCCGCACCGGCCTGCGCCTGCAACGCTGCCGCCTGCGCCTGCGTGGCCTTGAACTGCGACTCGGCCCGTTCCAGCGCGGCCTGGCTGATGTACTGCTTGTCGTAGAGCTGCTTCTGGCGCTCGAAGTCCTTGCTCGCCACGTCCAGCAAGGCCTGCGCCGAACGAAGCTGCGCGTCGCTGGCGCTGGCCGTTTGTTCGGCAGCGCGCGCATCGATGCGCGCCAGCACCTGGCCGGCCTTGACGGTGTCGCCCGCCTTGACCTCGAGCGCGGTCACCGCGCCGGCCACCTGCGCGGCGACGACGGTCTGGCGCACCGCCTCGACCACGGCGTCGAAGCTGTTCGTGGCGTGTTCGCCGGCCACGCGCACCGGCGCCGTCGCCAGCCCGCCCGCCGCGGCCGTGACGGCGCCTGCACCGAGCAGGCCCGCGCACAGCACCACCACCGTCATCCCTTGCTTCCACATGCCCTTTGCTCCTGATTCGCCGCCTGGTGAGCCAGCCCTGCGACGGGCTGGTCAAGCGCGACAACTTGATGTATTATTTGCGTATGCAGCTAAATAGTCAAGTACGTTCTCTTGCAAACACAAACATCGTCAAGGGCTTATCAGGCATCATGTCGATCCCCCCATCCACCACGTGCGTGCTCATGCAGGACCTGCCCAAGGAAGCCCTGGAACAGGTGGCGGCGTATTTCCAGACGCTGTCGGAGCCGACGCGCCTGTCCTTGCTGAACCTGCTGCGCGGCGGCGAACGCAATGTCGGCGAACTGGCGCAGCTGACGGGCTTCACGGCCGCCAACGTCTCGCGCCACCTGGCCATGCTCACCTCGCACGGCCTGGTCTCGCGCGAGAGCCGTGGCACCAGCGTGTACTACCGCATCGCCGACGAGTCGGTGTACGCGCTGTGTGACCTGGTATGCGGCAACCTCGCACGCCGTTTCGAGCGTGCGGCCTCGGATCGCGCCGTGTTCGTCAACACCGCCGCGCGTGGCGCTGCCGCGCGCGAGGCCGTGGCCGCCAAGCGCAACCGCGCCAGAGCCGCCCGACCGAAGGACGGGGATCTGTGATGCTGGCTTTTCGTGCGGCCCTCAGTGCCTGCGCGGCGGGCTGCCTGCTGGCGCTGCCGGCCGTGGCGGCGGACCCCTTTACCGACGCCATGCAGGCTGCGTATGCGCCGTACCGCGCGGCCCTGTTCCGCACCAACGGCAAGTCACAGCCCGAGGCCGAGCAGGCGACGACACAGGCACAACAGGCATGGAAGTCGCTCGCCGACCGATTTGCCGCCGAGCCACCCCCGCCCTACGACCGCGACGCCCGGTTCGCCGCCACCCTCGCCGAGGTGGCCGCCGTCTATGAACGTGCCGCCGAACAGGTCAAGGCACAACGCCTGGCCGATGCACACGAAACGCTGGAGCAGGCCCGCGACCTGATGGCCGGGCTGCGCAAACGCAACGACGTGATCGTCTTCAGCGACCACATGAACGCCTATCACGCCGAAATGGAGCACGTGCTCGATGACGGCGCCAAGACCGGCGCCTCGGCGCCGGATTCGATGTCGCTGATGGCGCGGGTGGGCGCGCTCGACTACCTCGTGCGGCGGCTGCGCTCGGATGCACCTGCCGCGCTGCTGCATGAACCCGAGTTCGTCAAGCACCTGCAGGCTGTCGAGGCGTCGGTGGCCGCGCTGCGCAACGCCGTGCTGGCTGGCGACGCCGCGGCCGTGCGTGAAACGATCGCCAAGCTCAAGGGGCCCTACAGCCGCATGTTCCTGAAGTACGGCTGAAGCCCCTGCCGACGGGCCAGGCGCGCCGCGCGCGTGGCCCGAGCGACCGACCCACTCCGACACTGCCATTCACGTTTCAATCTTCCAAGGATCCGCGATGAGCTCGATGACTCTTCCCGAACCTGGCGCCTCCGACCCGCAGCGCCGCACCTGGCTTCTGGCCACCACCGCGGCCGGCGGCGTGGCTGCGGTGGCCACGGCCGTGCCCTTCGTGTCGTCCTTCGCGCCGAGCGAGCGTGCCCGTGCCATGGGCGCCGCGGTCGAGGTGGACCTCGGCGACATCCCGGCCGGCGGCATGAAGACGGTGGAGTGGCGCGGCAAGCCGGTGTGGATCGTGCGGCGCACGCCCGAAATGCTGGCGGCGCTGCGCGGCCTGGAGGCTGAACTGGCGGACCCGAACTCGCAGCGCGACCAGCAGCCCGCGTACGCGCGCAACGCCACCCGCTCGCTGCGGCCCGAGCTCTTCGTGGCGGTCGGCATCTGCACCCATCTGGGCTGCTCGCCGAGCACGGCGCCGGCCGGCTCGGGCAACCCCAGCCTGCCGGCCGACTGGCCGGGCGGCTTCTTCTGCCCGTGCCACGGTTCCACCTTCGACGGCGCCGGCCGGGTGTTCAAGAACAAGCCGGCACCGACCAATCTGGAGATTCCGCCGCACCAGTTCGTTGGTGACACACGCCTGCTGATCGGCGAAGACTCGCGCAGCGCCTGACGCGCAGTGCCATCGACCATGAGCCCGCCGGGACGCCCCAAGGGAGAATTCCGGAGTGCGCAGCACGAAGGTACACCCGTGAGCCCGCCCAAGGACGACCCTTTTGCCGACCCCGCCGGCACCTGGGACAAACGCTTCGCCGGCGAGGACTTCCTCTTCGGCACGGCGCCGAACGAATGGCTGCGCGAGCATGCGGCTCACTGGCAACCGGGGCAGCGCGTGCTGTGCGTAGCCGATGGCGAGGGCCGCAACAGCGTCTGGCTGGCCCGCCGCGGCTTGCACGTGGATGCCTTCGACATCTCCGAGGTCGGGGTCGCCAAGGCGCGTCGCCTGGCCGACGCGCAAGGCGCGCGGGTCGACTTTGCCGTCGCCGGTTGCGACGACTACGCCTGGCCGGTGGCTGCCTTCGACGGTGTGGCGGCGATCTTCGTGCAGTTTGCCGACCCGGCGCTGCGCGCAAGGATGTTCGCCCACATCGTGCGAAGCCTCAAGCCCGGCGGCCTGCTCGTGCTGCAGGGCTATACGCCCAGGCAGCTGGAGTACCGCACCGGCGGCCCGCCGCTGCTGTCGCACCTGTACACCGAGCCAATGCTGCGCGAGGCCTTTGCCGACCTGGACATCATCGAACTGCGCGACTACGAGGCCGAGGTGGCCGAGGGCAGCGGCCACTGCGGCCATTCGGCGCTGATCGGCCTGGTGGCACGGCGCCGCTGAGGCGCCAGCCGTGTCAAATGATGCGCGAGAAGCGTTCGCGCAGCTTGTCGTTCTGCAGCGCGCGATCGAAGACCATCGCCACCGCGCGCACCACGTACCAGCCGCTGGCGGTGACCTGCACCGCGCCGGGTTCGAGTTCCACCAGACCAGCCTCGGCCATCGGCTTGAGCTGCGCGAGCTCGTGGGCAAAGTACTCGCGCATGTCGATCAGATGCGCCAGTTCGATGGATTCGAACTCGACGCGGCCCTGGCACATCAGCGCCATGATGACCGCGCGGCGCAGCACATCGTCGCGCGTCAGCGCAATGCCGCGCTGCACCGGCAGTTGCCCCTGGCCCAGCGCGTCGTAGTACTCGGGCAGCGTCTTGGCGTTCTGGTAGTAGCTGGCGCCGACCTTGCCGATCGACGACACGCCCAGGCCGATCAGGTCGCAGTCGGGCTGCGTGCTGTAGCCCTGGAAGTTGCGGTGCAGCCGGCCCTGGCGCTTGGCCACGGCCAGCGCATCGTCGGGCAGTGCGAAGTGGTCCATGCCGATGTAGCTGTAGCCGCGTGCCAGGAAGCCGGCGATGGCGCCGCCGAGCATGTCCACACGTTGCGCCGCGCTGGGCAGGTCATCGGCCAGGATGCGCCGCTGCGGCTTGAAGCGCTGCGGCAGATGGGCATAGGCATACAGCGCGATGCGGTCGGGCCGCAACTCGCCGATCTGCGCCACGGTGCGCGCAAAGCTTTCCGGCGTCTGCTTCGGCAGGCCGTAGATCAGGTCGGCGTTGATCGACTCGAATGCCAACTCGCGTGCGCTTCCCATCAATGCGCGCACGCTGTCGAAGGGCTGCACGCGGTGCACCGCCTGCTGCACCTGGGGGTCGAAGTCCTGCACGCCGAAACTGATGCGGTTGAAGCCCAGGTTGCGGCAGAAGGCCAGGCGCTCGGGAGTGACGGTACGCGGGTCGATCTCGATCGACATCTCGGTGCTGCCGTCGATGTCGAAGGCGCCACGCAGCGAGGCCATGACTCGATCGAGTTCGGCATCGGACAGGAAGGTCGGCGAGCCGCCGCCAAAGTGCAGCTGCGACACCTGCTGGGCCGCGCCGAGTTCGGCGCGCACCAGGCCGATCTCGAGGTCCAGCGCGTCCAGGTATTCGGCGGCACGCTCGTGGTGCTTGGTGATGACCTTGTTGCAGGCGCAGTAGTAACACACCGATTCGCAGAACGGGATATGCACGTACAGCGACAACGGCGCAGACGCACCCGCCATGGCACCTTGCGCGCGCTGCGACAGCGCGCGGCAGGTGTCGGCAGCGCCGAAGGCCTCTACGAAACGGTCGGCGGTGGGGTAGGAGGTGTAGCGAGGCCCCGGCGCATCGAAGCGACGCAGCAACGCCTCGGACAGCACTGGCCCCGCACCGATCCGGGCTTCGACACTTGCGTCACTCATGCGACAGCATCTTGCCCGAGCGCCGGGCTGCCGACTTTGATCAAGCGCAAATCCGGTAGGGGACTGCGGCCGAAGGTTGGATAATATGCGGTCGCACCCACCACGACACCCACAATGACCATACCTGCCACCGTGGTGCCGATCAAGGCTGCCGAGCTGAAAGTCGCATGCTCGAGTTGCAACCTGCGCGAGCTGTGCCTGCCTGTCGGGTTCAGCAACCAGGAGCTCGGCCGTCTCGACACGATGGTGGCGACGCGGCGCACGGTGCATCGCGGCGACACACTGTTCCGCAGTGGCGACACCTTCGAGTCGTTGTTTGCCGTGCGCACCGGCTTCTTCAAGACACGGGTGTCGTCCGAGGATGGGCGCGACCAGGTGACGGGATTCCAGATGGCCGGCGAGCTGCTCGGTCTGGACGGCATCGGCACCGACCGGCACACCTGCGACGCAGTGGCGCTCGAGGATTCGCAGGTCTGCGTCATCCCCTATGGCCAGCTGGAGTATCTGTCGCGCGAATTCACCGACCTGCAGCGCCAGTTCCACAGAATCATGAGCCGCGAGATCGTGCGCGACCATGGCGTCATGCTGCTACTGGGCAGCATGCGCGCCGAAGAGCGGGTGGCGGCCTTCTTGCTGAACCTGACGCAGCGACTGCAGGCGCGCGGTTTTTCGCCATCGTCGCTGGTGCTGCGCATGACGCGCGAGGAGATCGGCACCTATCTCGGGCTGAAGCTGGAGACGGTGAGCCGCTGCTTCTCGAAGTTCCAGGACGACGGTGTGCTGCAGGTCAAGCAGCGGCAGATCCACGTGCTGGACCTGCCGGCGCTGCAAAGGATGGTCAACGGCGCCAGCTGCTAGCCTTGCGGCGGCGAGCGCGCTGCGCGCGCAGGCTCGGTCCTCACGGCTGCGGCCGCGCGAACACGAATTCGTGGTATGGCACCGGCCGCAAGGGCGTGTGCGCCTGCGCTTGCCTCTTCGGTGCCCATCATGTTCAAGGCGCGGGCCCGCACCACGACCAGCCTGCGTGCCCGGCAGGTGGCCTACACGGCCAAGCCGGGCCAGGTGCGAATGCCCACGCGCGTGGCTCGGCTGATCGGGGATGCCATGACCGCGGCGGCTGGCTGACCGGACTACACGTCGAGATGAAAAACATTGGCCGCGCGACGCTCGGCCTGGCTGTGGCCCTGCAGCGCCGCGTCCCATTCGGGGCCATCGGCACCGTGGCTGGGCACCAGGCCGGAGATCATCTGCGCGGCCTCTTCGGTGCCGGCGTCGAACTCGGCCACCTGCACACGGTTGTCGAGAAACAGCCGCGCCACACCAACGCCGCCCGCGTCGATGACGACCAGGTAGCGCGCCACCTGCCGATGCTCGGTCTGCACATGCGAGGGCGGCGATTCACGCCCGAAGTCCTGGCTCATGCGACAGATCTTGCCATGCCCGGCCCATCCGCGCCCATGGCAACATCCCGGCATGCAGACGCGCCGCGCGGTAACCGGGCGCGATGTTCCCCTTCGCCGACACAACCTTTGGACTGCATGATTGGGTAGCCCGAACTCGAAGAACTGGCGCGCCGCCAGGCGATGGCCGCGCAGAAGGGCGGGGCCGACAAGGTCAAGCGCCAGCACGATGCCGGCCGGCTGACGGTGCGTGAGCGCACCGACCGGCTGGTCGATGACAGCAGCTTCAGCGCAATGAGGGCGGTTGAATTTCCTAGCGCGGCCTTCGGCCGCAACCAAAGCGTGCTGTCTTCACCGAGCTCGACGAACGGACAACGATGCGCTGCTGCGAGCCAGGTTGGCGGCGATGAGGGCCGCGGCCAGCGTCACGAGCCATGAGAAGTAAATCCACAGCAAGAAGACGGGGAACACGGCAAAAGCCCCGTACACGGCCTTGTAGGTCGGTATCTTGAGCAGGTAGGTCGCGAAACCGCGCTTGCCCAACTCGAGCGCGACGCTCGCGAACAATCCACCCGCGATCGCATCGCGCCGCCGCACCTTGGTGTTCGGGACGTAGAAGAACAGACACGTCAGGCCCAGCCAGCTCAGCGCCACCGGACCCAAGGTCAAGAGGAACTTGGCCGAAGGCGTCAGTGCTCCGATCAAACCCATCGACGCACCCAGCACATACGACGTCGCCCACAAACTGACCGCGAGGACCGGCGGTCCGACGGCGAGGATCAGCAGATACAGCCCCACCCGCTTGAGCAGCGGGCGACTTCTCCTCACGCCCCAGATCTGATTGAAGGCGTTCTCCACCGTCAGCAGCATCGCAACCGCAGTCACCAGCAGGAGCAACGAGCCCACCCAAGTCAGGCTGATCGCATTGCCGGCGAACTGATGCAGATACTTAAGGACCGTGCGCGCAATGTCTTGCGGTAGCAGACTCTTCAACAAGTGCTCTTCGAGCACGGTCTCGAACCGGCCGAACATCAGGAACCGCGTGAACAGCGCGAAGCTCACCGCGAACAATGGGACGATGGACAGCAGCGTCGTGAATGTGAGGCTGCCCGCCACCTGGGACAGGCGTTCCTGCCTGGCGCGGCGGACGGTGAGGCGAGTCAGGCTGAGCATGCGTCGCGCCAGGGTTGCGAAGGTGGCTGGGATGGCCAGCGTCGCGAACGGCCGGTTGTGGATGTCGACGACTGGCCGGGAAGCGATGCCTCGAAAGACCGCGCCGCGCGGTGCCTGTGCCGCCGATTCGGCAGTCGCATCATGCGCATGCAGGTACGCCAAGATGGCAATTTTCCATTACTGTTGCCAGGGGCTGCATTCGGGCGAGCAAGCCGGGCTGCTGTCAGGCAGCAATGGCTCGCGCCCTGCCGACCAAGCCCGCGATCTCGACGCCGAGAAGTTGGCACAAGGATCAACGATGCCTCGCGATTACCGGTCGCCGGTGAACGCCGCTGCAAGGGCGCCGCTGAGCGAGTGACCTATGTGTGAGGCAGGTATCAGGCGCCAACCTCACGCCGGATAGTCGGAAGCAAGGAAGCGCAACAGCGCAGCATTCACCTCCGTGGGCCGTTCCTGCTGGATCCAGTGCCCACCACCTGGGATCAGCACCTTTTCGCGAAGGTTCGGCACGCTCATCGCCAGAGTTTCCAACGCCCCGCGTCCCATCGGCGAAGCGATCACCCCATCGCGCGTTCCCGCGACAAACAGCGCTGGCGGAGTCACTTGTGCACCCTGAAACGGCGCCAGGAGCGCCCAATTGCGATCAATATTGCGATACCAGTTGAAGGGTCCGCGCAAGCCGTTCTTACGAAACGATGCCGCATACACGGCAATATCGACCTCGCTCAGCCACGCGGGCAACTCCGTTGGATCGATACGGTCATCCAGAAAGCCGCCGCCGGTTGGCACATTCAAAGAACGGTCGCGATCGGCCGGCGCATCACCTGAGCCAGCGAACAGCACTCGCCGTATCGCTGACTCGATGTCACGTTCGAACTCGGCCTCTGCCACGCCTTCACGGTTGAAGTAGAACCAATAGAAGTTCTCCAGCCCCGCTGACCGCAGCAAGGTCAGTGGCGCTGCCGTTGGATTGCGCGGGCGGTGCGGCACGCTGAGAGCGGCGACTGCCGTGAACAGATCGGGCCGCATGAGCGCGGCGTTCCAGGCCACATTCGCGCCCCAGTCGTGGCCGACGATGCACGCCCGTCCTTGGCCCAGCGCCGCCACCAGCGCCACCATGTCGCCCACCAGATCGGTGATCGCGTAGGCAGCGATGTCGTGTGGCACCGAGCTGCCGCCATACCCCCGCATGTCGGGCGCCACGACGTGGTAGCCCGCTTGAGCCAGCGCCGGGATCTGATGGCGCCACGAATAGGCCAGTTCAGGCCAACCATGGCAGAGCAGCACCAGCGGGCCGCTGCCCTGCTCGGTGATGCGCAGCGTTATGCCGTTGACGGCGATGTCGCGCTGGTTCCGTTCTTCGGTCATGGCTGCTCCTTCTTGTCGGCCGGTATTGCAGCACGCAAGTCTCATTTCTCGCACGGCGCTTTGCGCCCAAGACATACCCTACATTCGCCGTCCTGAACGTCAATTCGAGGGTAGACGCGCCAGAAGAATTGCGACGGTACGTGACGCGCCTGGTCCGGAGATCCGCAAAGTGAGCGCAAGCGCAGCGTGAATTCGATGTCTGCTCTAGGACGAGCGCTCGCTGCTCCGGAACGTCCGAAGTGGGTGGCGAAAGCGCAGGGTGAACGTCGGTTGCGCGGACATGGTCTGTCAGCCCCCTCGGAGATCAGGCCTGTCGGCGAGATTCGTCAAGGCAAGGCATGCTACGCAACGACACTGGCAACTGAGCATCGACCAACGGGTGCTCTCTTGAGGGGAGACCGACCATCAAGGCGTAGACTGTAGCAAGCCAGTTCCTGCCTCGAATGCCGGAGCGGATTCGTCGGCAAGGGTAATGCATTCTGCCTGGGTACGCCGGTACCAACGAGCAGGTCTTCCTTCGACGGGGATTCGTGGCCCATGCTTGGCACACTCAGACGCATCACGCAGGAGCTCAACGGAGCGATCGATCTGGACCAGGCACTGGCCCTCGTTGTCCGCCGTGTCAAGGAGCGTCTGGCAGTTGATGCATGTTCGGTCTACCTCGCAGATGCGTCGCAGACCAGCTTCGTCCTCGTGGCGACCGATGGCTTCGACCCGCGTGCGGTGGGATCGGTGCGCTTCGCACGAGGACAAGGCCTGATAGGCCTTGTCGTGGAGCGGCAATGCCCGATCAACCTGTCCAACACGCAAGCCCATCCCCGCTTTGACCATAGGCCGGAGTTCGGTGAACAGGCCCACCGTGCGTTTCTCGGTGTACCCATCACGCACCTGCGCAGACCTCTGGGTGCACTGGCCGTGCGCCAATCGAACGAGCGCGTTTTCAGTCGTGACGAAGAGGCGTTCTTGATGGCCATTGCGGCCGTGCTGGCGGGCGTTGCGCATGCCACCTCCGTCGGCGAGGCACAAGTCGGCGCCTCAACCGGCGAGCGCGCGCTGCCGGCATTGCTGCGCGGGATCAAGGGCGCGCCGGGCATTGGTACCGGCACTTGTGTTCTACCGCCCGCGGCAGCCGACTTCGCCGCTGTCGCTGACCGCTTCGTCGAGGATGCAGTAGAAGAGGCCCGGGCGTTCGAGCAGGCCGTCGCGGAGGTTCGCGCCGAGTTGCACGCAAGCGGCGAACGCATGGCCGCAGGGATGGTGGCAGAGGCCCACGCCATGTTCGGTGTCTACATTGAGTTGCTGGACGACGACGAGCTGTTCGCCGATGCGTTTGAACGCATCCGTGGCGGCGCCTCGGCCGCCAGTGCCTTGCGGCACAGCATTGCCGAGCACACAAGGGCCTTCGAGGAAATGGCCGATCCCTATCTGCGGGCCAGAGCCGAAGACCTGCGTGGGCTGGGCCGCCGCGTACTGCTACGCCTGCAGTCCGGCGCGACCGAGGCAAGGGTCTACCCACAACGTTGTGTGCTGGTCGGCGAGGAGGTCAGCATCGCCCGCATCGCCGACATCCCGCTGGGACAGTTGGCGGGGATTGTCTGCGCGCGTGGCTCGCCCTACTCGCACGCGGCAATCCTGGCGCGTACATTGCGCATTCCGGCGGTGATGGGACTGGGCAGCGTGCCGCTCGATCAACTTGAGGGCCGCAATCTGCTCGTCGATGGCAATCACGGCTGTGTCTACATCGATCCCGAGCCTGATGTGGTGCGGGATTTCGAGCGGCTCAGCAGGCAACATACTGCGGCGGCCGACGCGTTGAGAGCACTTCGTGGACTGCCAGCCCAATCGCGCGACGGCACGAGGGTCGCGCTACATGCCAACGTCGGGTTGTCATCCGATCTTGCTGCTGCGCTGGAGAGCGGCGCCGAAGGAATCGGACTGTTCCGCACCGAGTTCTCCTTCATGGTGCGAGACTCGTTTCCGTCGGAGGAAGAGCAGTACCGGGTCTATCGAGAGGTGCTGGAATCGTTCGCGCCCAGGCCGGTGACGATGCGCACGCTGGACGTGGGAGGCGACAAAGGGCTTCCCTACTTTCCGATGCAGGAGGACAACGCATTCCTCGGCTGGCGCGGGATCCGCCTGACCCTGGACAACCCTGGCATTTTCCTGACCCAGTTGCGCGCCTTGCTGCGCGCCAATGCGGGCATCGGCAATCTGAGGATCCTATTGCCGATGATCAGCTTGGCCAGGGAAGTGGATGCGGTACGGGAACTGCTCGCTCGTGCTGCCGTCGAGTGCGAGAGTGCCGGCCATCCGACGGGAGCGGTCGAGCTCGGCGCCATGATCGAAGTGCCCTGCGCGATCTACCAGATGGCCGCACTGTCCAAGCGAGTGGACTTCTTCTCTGTCGGGACCAATGACCTGACCCAGTATCTGCTGGCCGTGGACCGGAGCAATGCACGCGTGGCACGGCACTTCGACAGCCTGCATCCTGCGGTGCTGCGGGCAATCGACTGCGCCGCTCGGGGTGCGCGCGAAGCGCGGCGACCGATCAGTGTGTGTGGCGAGATGGCGGGCAACCCAGCGGCCGCTGTTGTCCTGATGGGCTTGGGCGTCGAAGCGCTGAGCATGGCCGCTGCCAGCATCCCGCAGGTAAAGCGCGCTCTTCGGAGCTGCAGCCTTCAGCAAGCGCAATCGTTGGCAGCGCAGGCGCTGGCGGCTGAGGATCCGTCCGAGGTACATCGAATACTGAATCTGGCGTTTGAAGGCGCCGCCCTGCAGGGTGCATCCGCTGCGTCAAGCATGGCACATGCTGATTAGCAGGAATTCTCGGTCAACCGTATCGCACGCCGAACAGCGAATAGGCTATCGATGACGCATCGAACGGATCTCGCCGAGCCGCGATGTCGGAATGCCTGAAAACCAGCGCACCCATCCGATAACTGCCCGCGATGGCTACGGCCGAACCACAGAACCTGTTGTCGAGGCTTCGGCCGGCGGCGATTCCTCGCTCACGGCCTATACGCGAGTCGATGAGGAGAAGGTCGGGTCAGCGTAGAAACGGGTGCATTGCCAACCAGGCTCGACGAAGCAGTCGGATCCGCTGACTGCGCGAAGTGATAGATGCTTTCGTTCAGATAGCGGGACACCTCCAGGATGTCGTCGTCGCTCCACGCCAGCGAAGCCGCGTCCTGCCAACGTCGCACTTGGACCTTGAGGCTCGCATTGGCAACTCCCACGCCAACACGCCGTGTCGCCAGACGAATCTAAATGCGCCCTGATCAAGGACAGCCCGTGCCTGCTCGGCTTCCTGTTCCCGATTGAACCGCGCAATCGTTGCCGTTGACGTGCCGGCATCGGACGATGCCGTCTCTTGCCACCTTTGAGGTTCGCCCACTCCATCTGCTGCGACGTGCGGTAATCCGGTTCGAAGAGCTGCGGGCTCGCCACGACGATCACCGTGCTGCGCGCGCGGCTGGTGGCCACGTTGAATCGGTGTGGGTCGCACAGGAACGCCATGCCAAGCGGCGCGTCTTCGGGTGACGAACTGGTGCACGAGTAAATCACCACCGGCACTTCCTTCCCCTGGAACTTGTCGACGGTGCCCAGCCGGGCCACGTCCACGTCAGACGGCGCACGCTTCAACGCGCTGACTTGCGCGTTGTACTGCGCGACGACGTGTCGTTCGGCTCCAGCGGAGCGGGTTTGGGCGTCCGCGTTCGTCCGCGTGGTGCCGGGCTGCAGCAGCGCGCGGGCGACAGCGACGACAGCGTCCACTACTTCTAGGGCCTGGGCCTGGTTGCCGTCAACGCGCATAACGTCCGCTCGAGGCGACTGTCCCTTGCTGTCCTACCGCAAGCCAGCGCGAACGGTCGAAGCCTGGAGCGGGTGGCGATTCACCAGCCAGCCAAAGATGAACACACCGATCAGCAACGCGGCGGCAGCGATCAGCAGCGAAACCGAAAAGCCGCGACCCGGGCTGGCGCTGCGATGCAGCAGCCAAGCCACCAGCGGCGGCCCCGCGATCTGGCCCAAGCCGTAGGCGGCGGTGAGCATGCCGATGGTTGCCGACGTGTTGTGCGGGCGTAGGCGGCGGGCTTCCTGCATCGCGAACAGCGTAATCGCCGTGAACGGCAGTCCCAGCAGCAGGCTGCCAAGTGCAAAGCCGAGTATGTCGGGCAGCCACACGCTCATCAGCACGCCCAACGCCTGCATTGCATAGGCTGCCATCAGCAGATGACGCCGATCCCAGCCCATGGGCAGGCGCAACGTCAGCAGCGCGCCGAATGCGACGCTCAGTCCGAACAAGGGCCAGAACAGATCGAGCCAGACGGAACCCGGCAGCGCCTGGCGTGCGATTACGGGCAGGAACGTGGCGGTGATGATGTAGCCGAAGCCGGCAAGGCCATAACCCAGCACGAACAGCGACAGTGGTCCACGCTGCGTCTCATGGGTCGAGGCCTGCGCCGACGCTACGGCGGTCACCGTGCCACGCAGCTGGGGCCAGACCAGTGCACTGAGCACGGCGGCCAGGGTGCCGAAGGCCAGCCAACCGGCGGCCGCGTTCCAGCCGCCTGCCACCATGGCCGTGGCGGCAAGTCCGCTGACGGCGATACCCAGTCCGGGCCCGACGAACATGATGCCTGCCAGCGCGGGCGCACCCAGCGTTGTCAGACGGGACAGACACCAGCCCGAGCTGTAGACGAACACCAGCGCACTGGCCGCGCCGGCCAGCAGGCGCAAGAGCGTCCAGACTGCGGGCCAGGACAGTGCCATGCCGAGTGTGAGGACCACAGTGGCCACCAATCCCCAGCGCGCAACCGTCGCTTGTGGCAACGGCGTCGCCAGGCCCCAGCGCGCCCATAGCCGCGGCTGCAGCGCACAGGCCACTGCGCCCAGCCAGTAGCCCAGGTAGTTTGCCGTCGCCAGCCAGCTCGCCGCCGATAGATCGACATCCCCGTCGTGCAGCATCATCGGCAGCAACGGCGTGAATGCGAAGCGACCGATACCCATCGCCACTGCCAGCGAGACCAGGCCGACCAAGGCAACTGAGAACGGCTTCCGCGACGGGATCGCTGTCATTGCAGCATGCGTCGGATGAGGAGGATCACACAACGATCCTACAAGCTCGCTGCGATTCGTTGGCCACCACGGCAGCAGGCGTACCCAGTCGGTTTCTCGCGGCCACTTTCAATCATCCGAGCGGCAAGAAAATCGCCACGCCGCGACCGGTTAATGTGCAGCACACCTAGTTCGGTGTTAGATCGTGGCGACCGATCCTCCGAACCGGTCGCTCGTCGCGTTCCGCGGCAAGCCGGCATCGGGGACCGACCGTGTGTCTGCTGGTCACGCACTGGAACCGGCCCTGCTGACCCCGAGCAGACAGCGGCGCGACGAAATAGCTGACGTTGACCGAAAGAGGCCACGGCAGCCCAGGTATCCTGGGCAACGCTGAGCAGCGTCGTGGATGACCCGTCAGCCCCATCAGCCGCAACTGCTCGACGGTGATGCTCGGATCGCCCTTCAGCCCGTTGTTGCCGCCGTCCTCGCAGAACATCACGCCACCGCGCGGGCTGATGCACAGGTTATCGGGCGAGTTGCCGATCAGGATGTCGTCGCTGACGAAGATGGCTTCGAGCGTCATCGTCGCCAGGTGCAGCGCCCAGATGCGCCCGACGCTGGGCTGCGGACTGGTGGTGACGCGCTTGTCGGTGACGTAGACGACGCCGCCGTCGACCCAGCAGCCTTCGTTGGCACCGAAGATTGCCGCACCGTTGGCGTAGGCCTGGCGGTACGGGCCGCTGGCCGAGACGTTGCCGATGCCTGCCACGGCGAGCGTGGCGCCGTCCAGGTCGGGGTTGGCGATGTCGACCCAGGCGCACTGGAACTTCTGGCACAGCGTGGGAAAGCGCAGGTCGGCATTGGCCACGCCCTTGACCGCCAGCCCCTGCAGCCCGCCGCCGGCGTGCATCGAACCGAGTCCGCCCTGCAGGTTGTTGGGCAGGAAGCGGTACAGCGTGTTGGCGCTGCCCTGGTCCTCGGTCTCAAGTACCACCAGCCGGTGGCCGGGTCGATGGCTGGTCGAGCGCTCGTGGTTGCGCACCAGCACGATCTCGTTGCCCACGACGATGTGCCGCTGCAGCGCCACGCCCATGCTGTCGTGCGCGCCGGGCGTGGCCAGGCCGTCGGACATCAAGTCCCCGGTCCAGCCGTGGCTGACGTAGCGGAAGCCCGCCGGCAGCTCGATCAGCGGCAGGCCGGTGGCCAGGTCATTGGTCGGGAAGGTCGGGCCATAGGGTGTCGACGCTCGGCGAGGCCGCGCCGGGGCGGCAGTCCCTGCGGTATTCGGCGGTCTTGGCCAGCGCGGCAATGGGGCCGCCGAAGGCGGCGGCGAGTGCGGTGCCGCCGCCGATCATCAGGCGGCGGCGCGACAGGGCGATCTCAGGCATGAAAATCCTCTTGGGGTTGACAGCCCCGGAGGCTTCGCGGCAACGATGAAAGCCGTGTGACAGGCGCTCTGCGTCAGCCGGCAGCGAAGGCCAGCAGGTGCCGCACCAGCAGCTCGGGTTGCGTGACCATCGGGAAGTGGCCGGTGGCCATTTCCACCACCTGCCAGCCGGGAAGCTCGCGCACGCGCTTGCGCATCGCGTCGATGGTCGGGTAGGCCGGCTGGTGGCAGTCGATGAACAGCCGCGGCAGCGTCTCGACCAGCGCGCCGTCGTAGTGCAGCGGCACGCGGTACATGCCGAAGGGGTGCGGCACGTGGCGGCGCCGCAGCCAGTCGGCGTCGGCGGCGGACAAAGCGAAGCCGGTCGCCGGGTCCGGCGGTGGCAGCGCGTTGTCGTGCGCCGCCGCGGCGACGCGGCGCGCGGCCACGATCTCGGGGGCATGCGCATCGCCCCAGCCTTCGCCGGGCAGCGGCACCATCGCGTCGACATAGACCAGGCTGTGCACGCGCCGCGGGTCGCGCGAGCGCAGCGCCGCGGCGGCGCCGGTGATGACCATGCCGCCGTAGCTGTGGCCCACCAGCGCCAGGTCATGCAACTCCTCGGCCTCGACCAGGCCGAGCACGTCGTCGATGTGCGTCTGCAGCGAGATGTCGCTGCGGCGCAGGTGCGCTCGATCGCCGTCGCCGGTGAGCGTGACGGCGTGCACCTCGTGGCCTGCGGCACGCAGCGGCGCCAGCACGCGGCGCCAGACCCAGGCACCGCCCCAGGCGCCGTGCACGAGGACGAGGGCGGGTTTGGAAGTGCTCATGCGGCCATCTTGCCGCATGCGCTGAGCCTCAGCTGATGTTGAGGATCTTCATCGCCTTGGCCAGCGTGTCGATCGACTCCTGGTGCTTGCCGGCCTTGTGCAGTGTTTCGCCTTCGGCGCGCAGCTTCTTCACCTCGGCCATCTGCTCGGTGCTGAGCGATGGGTTCTTGGCCAGCGCGTCGTCGATCTTCTTCATGTCGGCGGGGCAGTGGAAGGCAAACGCCGCGCCGGATGCCAGCAGTGCGCCGGCCGCGAGGAGGGAACGGATCTTCATGCGCGTCTCCTGTTCGATCGCGGCCCTCGGGTGCCGAAGGCCGTCGCGCAGTCTAGGCGCGGGCCGGCGGCGCAGCCATGCGCGGCGCCTCGCCCCTACAGGCGCCGCGGGCATCGCGCGCCCGTACCGGAGAATCGGGCCGCGATGCTGATCCTGTATTCGACGGCCCACCAGCGGCACGCGCCCGCGATCGAGTTCTTCCGCGGCGAGCGTGTGCCGTGCTTCGAATCGCCCGCCCGAGCGGAGTTCGTGCTGCAGGCGCTGCGCGCGCGCGGCCACGACATCCGCGCTCCCGAAGACCACAGCGCCGCGGTGCTGCCTGCCGTGCACAGCGCGCGCTACCTGGCCTTCCTCGAGTCGGCGTGGGCGCAATGGCTCGCGCTGGATGCGGCCAACGCCGGGCGCCAGCCCTTCCCGTCGGTGTGGCCGGTGCGCACGCTGCGCAGCGACGTGGAGCCGGCCAACTTCATCGCGCGCCTGGGCTTGTATTCGATGGACAACGGCAGCCCCATCGCCGCCGGCACCTGGGTCGCGGCCAAGGCCGGCGCCGACGCGGCCGCCACGGCCGCCCGTCTGCTGAGTTCGGGCGTGCGCGCCGTGTTCTGCGCCACGCGCCCGCCAGGGCACCATGCGGGCGCCGACTTCATGGGCGGCTACTGCTTCCTCAACAACGCCGCGGTCGCAGCGCAATCGCTGCGCGAGCGCGGCTGCGCCCGCGTGGCGGTGCTCGACGTCGACTACCACCACGGCAACGGCACGCAGAGCATCTTCTACGAGCGTGCGGACGTGCTGGTGGTCAGCCTGCACGGCGACCCGCGCACCGAGTATCCGTTCTACTTGGGCCATGCGGACGAAACCGGCGCGGGGTCCGGGCAGGGCTTCAACCTGAACCTGCCGCTGGCGGCGGGCTCGTCGGCCGCCACCTGGTTCGACGCGCTGGACGCGGCCTGCGCCAGGGTGATGCGGTACCGGCCGGATGCGCTGGTGGTCTCGCTGGGCCTGGACACTTTTGCCGGCGACCCGATCTCGAGCTTCGCCCTGCAGGCGGACGATTTTTCCCGCCTGGGTGCGCGGCTCGAGCGGCTGGGCCTGCCGACGGTGTTCGTGCTGGAGGGCGGTTACGCCGCCAGCGAACTCGGCAGCAACGCGGCCAACGTGGCGGACGGCTTCGAGCAGCGGGCGTGACGGCCGCTGGCCGGTTTCACGCAGGCACCGCCGCGCCCACCTGCTGGTACACCGCCGTCTCGAAGCCCAGCAGCGTCTGCACCACGGGCAGGTCGAAGAAGGGCAGCAGTTGCGTCATCAGCACGCCGCCGATGCCCTTGCGCTGGTCGATCCAGTAGTAGGAGTTGAAGACGCCGGCCCAGTCGCCCGTGCCGTGGCTGCGCATGCCGGGCAGGTCGGCCAGCGTCAGGTGGAAGCCCAGGCCCCAGGCCTGCGGCACCGGCAGCACGGGCACGTCGTTCGACAGCTCGGGCACCGTCGACTTCATCAGCGCCGGCAACTGGATCGTGCCGATGTGGTTCTGCAGCGCCATCTGCGCCGTCGCCGGCTGCAGCACGCCGACGCCGCCGTTCAGCCAGGCTTGCACGAAACGGGCGTAGTCCTGAATCGAGCCATATGAGCCACCGCCGCCGGAGTCGAATTCGGCAACCGGCGGCACTCCGAGTGGCGACGGCGCCAGGCTGAAGCCATCTATGTCGGCACACGGGGGCTGGCTCCGCGGCGACTCGCGCGGCATTGCGCCTCGCAGGGGCAGCACCTTGTGCCCGGCGCGGGGGCCGAAGGCGCTGCGGTACGTGACGGCCGCCGGCTGCAACGGCCGCAGGGCTCCCTCGTCCCCGTCGGCGTCCGGCTCGGCCAGGTAAGTCTGGCCCATCTCCTCGATCAGCACGCCCCGGCGCGTGAGCGGCTTCATCAGACGGGGGATCAGGGTCTGCAACAGGGTGTGCAGCTCGTCGTCGGTAGGCGCATCCACCTCGACGAAGCTGGGCACGCCATCACCGCCGCACATGTACACCCCGTCCAGCACCAGGCAGTGCAGGTGAATGTTGAGGTTGGCCGCCGACCCGAAGCGCTGGATCAGCGTGACGGCACCGCCGTGGCCTTCGTCGGCCTTGAGCCCGGCGCGGCCCAGCAGATGGCGCGTGACCACGCGCTGCACCACCTGCAGCACCGGCGTGACGAGCTGCGGCTGCGATGGCAGCAGCAAGCGCAGTGGGATCGGCACCGACAAGACCCACTGGCGCACTGGGACGTGCGGAATGATGTGGTCCACCAGGTGCGCCGCGGTCTGCGACATGCGGCGCGCATCGCACGAGGGGCAGAACCCGCGGCGCTTGCAGGTGAAGGCCAGCAGCTTGTCGTGACCGCAATCGCCGCAGCGCAATCTCAGGAAGCCTTGCGCCAGGATGCCGCACTCGAGGAAGGCGTCGAACTCGTCCTTGATGAACCGAGGCAGCTCGGCCCCGGTGCTGGATTCGGTGTGGGCGTTGAAGCTGGCCGCGTGCTGCAGCACCAGGCGGTACAGCGTGAGTCTGCTTCGGGCTGTGGCGCTCGTAGTGGACCGGGGCGCCATCGGGCGCCCTCTGGGGCGGCCGGCCGATGGCTTGCACGCGAGGCTACCGAGGTGGTGACCTCCTCGGACGGTCTCAAGCCGCGCACGGCGTCGCAATTGCCCTGTCGGGCGCCTACCTGCGGGCGCCTACTTCCAGGTGCCTACCTTCTGGTGACTACCTCCTGGTCGCGGACGGCGCGAGCATGGCCAGGTGAGATGCCAGGAAGCTGCCGGTGGCCAGCGACTCTTGATGGCCGGGTGCTGCCCGCCACCTCGCTCGCCCGTGCGGCCGCTGTCCAACACATTGCAGGCATTCAATACCCAGTGGCCGTGGGCTCCGTGCGAGTCTGGACTGAACGGCCGCCAGGGGTGGAGATCAACGAGCGGCAAGTTGTCCCGTCCCCTGCCCTTCCATTGCCCAGCACGGAGAATCACGAAGCGCGGCCCGCCGATGCGACGTATCGCCTGGGAGTACAAGAATTTAGCGCCAGCGCCACTCAACCCGGCGATCGCCCGGTGACCCGCATGGATGCTGGGTTCTGCGCCCGGAATTTACCGTCAACCTGGGAACGGGCCTGACGGTAAATCTCCCGGGAACTTGACGCGACTCTCTTGCCGTCAGATTTACCGTCAAACTGGAATGAACCCCTCTCGCCGCGTGTAGCGGTCACGAGGAGAAATTCCTGCGCGTAGCATCAGCTTGAGCTGTACTTTTCATGCTGTTGATGACACATCGCAGATCGTTGATAGATACTCGTAACCAGTTGATTTAAAACAAGTTTATTCTGCGATCGCGAAATCCGTCACTCCCACTCGATCGTCGCGGGTGGCTTGCTGCTGACGTCGTAGGTGACGCGGTTGATGCCACGTACCTCGTTGATGATGCGGCTCGACACCTTCTTCAGCAGGCCATAGGGTAGCTCGGCCCAGTCGGCGGTCATGAAGTCGCTGGTGTGCACCGCGCGCAGCGCGACCACATGGTCATAGGTGCGGCCGTCGCCCATCACGCCCACGCTCTTGACAGGCAGGAACACGGCGAAGGCCTGGCTCGTCAGCTCGTACCAGTTCTTGCCGCTGGCGTCGTCCTTCCAGGCGCGCAACTCGTCGATGAAGATCGCGTCGGCGCGGCGCAGCAGCTCGGCGTATTCGGGCTTCACCTCGCCCAGGATGCGCACGCCCAGGCCCGGTCCCGGGAACGGGTGGCGGTAGACCATGTCGTGCGGCAGTCCGAGCGCAACGCCGAGTTCGCGCACCTCGTCCTTGAACAGGTCGCGCAGCGGCTCCAGCAGCTTCAGCCCCAGCGTCTCGGGCAGGCCGCCGACGTTGTGGTGGCTCTTGATGCTGGTGGCCTTCTTGGTCTTGGCGCCGCCGGACTCGATGACGTCAGGGTAGATCGTGCCCTGCGCCAGCCACTTGGCATTCTTCAGCTTCTTCGCCTCGCGCTGGAACACCTCGACGAACTCGCGGCCAATGATCTTGCGCTTGGCTTCCGGGTCGCTGACGCCCGTCAAGTGGCCGAGAAACTGTGCGCTGGCATCCACGTGGATCACCTTGGCATGCAGCCGGCCAGCGAACATCTCCATCACCGTCTGCGCTTCATTCAGGCGCAGCAGACCATGGTCGACGAACACGCAGCTCAGCTGCTCACCGATCGCGCGGTGGATCAGCGCCGCCGCCACGCTGGAATCGACGCCGCCCGACAGGCCGAGAATCACCTCCTCGTTGCCCACCTGTTCGCGAATCCTGGCCACCGCTTCGGCCACATGATCGCGCATCACCCAGTCCGGGCGCGCGCCGGCGATGTCGAGCACGAAACGTTCGAGCAGCGCCCGGCCCTGCACTGTGTGCGTCACCTCGGGGTGGAACTGCACGCCGTAGTAGCGCTTGGCCTCGTCGGCCATGCCGGCGATCGGGCAGCTGGACGTGCTGGCCATCAGCTTGAAGCCCGGCGGCAACGCCGTGACCTTGTCGCCATGGCTCATCCACACCTTGAGCATGCCGTGGCCTTCGGCGGTTCTGAAATCCTCGATGCCCTGCAGCAGCTTTGTGTGGCCATGCGCGCGCACCTCGGCGTAACCGAACTCGCGCTGCGTGCTGGCCTCGACCTGGCCGCCCTGCTGCACCGCCATCGTGAACATGCCGTAGCAGATGCCCAGCACCGGCACACCGCTGTCCCATACCGCCTGCGGTGCACGCAACTCGTGCTCTTCGTAGGTGCTGGCATGGCTGCCGCTGAGGATGATGGCCTTGGGCGCGAACGCGTGGATGAAGGCGTCGCCGACGTCATTGGGGTGGATCTCGCAGTACACATGCGCCTCGCGCACACGCCGTGCGATCAGCTGCGTCACCTGGGAGCCGAAGTCGAGGATCAGGATCTTGTCGTGCATGGTGCGGTTGCTTGTGTTCTCAGTTCGTCGACCCTGCCAGCACGGCATGCGGTGGCGCGGCCATGCGGCGCTGGCGCCGGAAGTGGCGCAGCGCGATGACCATCGATGCCGCCTGCAGAAGCGCGCAGAAGTAGAACGGCGCGCCGATGCGCCAGTCGCCCTGCGGCAGGTGCGACACCAGCGCCAACAGCGGTGCGCCGATGGCCGGCGCCAGCACCGCCATCATGCTGTTCAGCGAGCCGACGGCGCCGGCGGTGCGCCCCTGCGTCGTCGCTTCGGCGGCGTTGGCGATCAGGCTCTGGATCGCCGCCGAGATGGCGAAGCCGAGCACGTTGACGACGATCACCGCGTACATCATCCAGCCCTCGGTGGCCAGGCCCCACAGCACGAAGCACACGCTCGACGAAACCAGCCCCATCACGGCCAGGCGCTGCGCCGAGAAGCGCTTCAGCAGCCGGCCCAGCAGCATGCCTTGCACCAGCACCGACATCACCCCGATCGCGAACAGCGACCAGCCGTTCTGCGTCGGGCCCCAGCCGAACTTGAAGGTCGTGTACAGCACCCATGTGGTGTGGGTCATGAACTGCGCCAGGCCGCTCAGGCCGACTACCACCACCAGCGGCCCGACACCCTTGAGCTCGGCCAGCCCGCGCAGCGACGCCACCGGGTTGGCCTCGCGCAGCACGAAGGGCTGGCGCCGCTCGGGCGGCAACGACTCCGGCAGCACGAAGAAGCCATAGAGCCAGTTGACGATGGCCAGGCCACCGGCGACGAAAAACGGCAAGTGCAGGCTGATGCCGCCCAGCAGGCCGCCGATCACCGGCCCGAGGATGAAGCCCAGGCCGATCATCGCGCCCAGCTTGCCGAAGGCCTTGGCACGGTCGGCCGGCGCCGTGATGTCGGCCACGTAGGCATTGGCAACCGCGATGTTGGATTGCATTGCGCCGCTGAACAGGCGCACCGCCAGCAGCATCCACAGCGCGGTGGCCGCCCCGGTGACGAAGAAGCTCAGTGCCAGGCCGGCAAAGCCGATCAGCAGCACCGGCCGGCGCCCGTAGCGGTCGGACAGCCGGCCGAGGATCGGCGAGCCGAAGAAGTTGGCGATGGCGAAGGCGATCGTCACCGCGCCGTACCAGACAGCCTGCTCGGAAGGCGAACTCGTGAAGGTACCGACCAGCGGCGCCAACACCGGGATGATCAGGCCGATCGACACCATGTCGATCAGCACCGTCAGCATGATGAAGGGCATGGCCGCTTGGCGGACCGGCGGCAGTGCGCTCGTCGTGGTCGTGTACAAGAACGTCCTTCGGGAATCGGGCGCCGGGCCCGCCGGGCGCAAGCCAGCGCTATTCCATGCGGTAGTTCGGCGCTTCCTTGGTGATCTGCACGTCGTGCACGTGGCTTTCGCGGATGCCAGCGGAGGAGATCTCGACGAACTCGCAGCGCTCGTGCATATCCTCGATCGAGGCGCAGCCGCAATAGTGCATCGATGCGCGCAGCCCGCCGGCCATCTGGAAAATGATGGCCACCAGCGAGCCCTTGTACGGCACCTGGCCTTCGATGCCTTCGGGCACCAGCTTGGCCGAGTTCATGCTGTCCGAGTCGCCTTCCTGGAAGTAGCGGTCGGCCGAGCCCTGCTGCATCGCCCCCAGCGAGCCCATGCCGCGGTAGCTCTTGTAGCTGCGGCCCTGGTACAGCACGACTTCGCCCGGCGCCTCTTCGGTGCCGGCGAAGGCGCCGCCCATCATGGCGCTGTGCGCGCCGGCGGCAATGGCCTTGGCCAGGTCGCCGGAGTAGCGGATGCCGCCGTCGGCGATGAGCGGCACGCCGCTGCCCTTGATCGCCCTGGACACCGATTCGATGGCCATGATCTGAGGCACGCCCACGCCGGTGACGATGCGCGTGGTGCAGATCGAGCCCGGGCCGATGCCCACCTTGACCGCATCGGCGCCGGCCTCGACCAGCGCCAGCGCCGCGGCGCCGGTGGCGATGTTGCCGCCGATCACGTCCACCTGAGGGTAGTGGCGCTTGACCCAGCGCACGCGCTCGATGACGCCGTCGCTGTGGCCATGCGCGGTGTCCACCACGATGGCGTCGACGCCGGCTTTCACCAGCAGGTCGACACGCTCCTCGGTGCCCTCGCCCACCCCGACCGCGGCGCCCACGCGCAGCTTGCCCAACGCATCGCGCGCGGCATCGGGGAAGTTGGTCTGCTTGGTAATGTCCTTCACCGTCATCAGCCCGCACAGCTCGAAGGCGTCGTTGACCACCAGCACGCGCTCCAGCTTGTGCTTGTGCATCAGGGCCTTGCCGTCGTCGATGGTGGCGTGTTCGCCCACCGTCACCAGGCGCTCGCGCGGCGTCATGATCTCGCTGACCGGCGCGTCCATGCGCGTTTCGAAACGCAAGTCACGCCCGGTCACGATGCCCACCACGCTCTTGCCCTTCAGTACCGGGAAGCCGGAGATGCCGTGCTGGCGCGACAACGCCATGACCTCGCGCACCGTGACCTCGGGCGTGATGGTGATCGGGTCGCGCAGCACGCCGGATTCATAGCGCTTGACACGCGCCACCTCGGCCGCCTGGGCCTGGGCCGGCATGTTCTTGTGCACGATGCCGATGCCGCCCTCCTGGGCAATCGCGATAGCCAGGCGCGCCTCGGTCACGGTGTCCATCGCAGCGGACACCAAGGGCAGGTTCAGCTGAATGTTGCGGGACAGTCGGGTGGCCAGGCGGGTATCGCGGGGCAAGACCTTCGAATAGGCGGGCACCAACAACACGTCGTCGAAGGTGAGCGCTTTGCCGAGAAGGCGCATGGATGAGGCTCCTGACGCAAAAGCAAATTATACGGATGCGGCCACGCGCGGCCCTGCGTCGTGACGCTTTGCACACCCGTGGCGCAGGGCCAAGCCACTACACTCGACGGATGCTTTTCTCTCCCACCCTGCACCGCCGGCTGGCGGGCCTGACTTTGGTCGCATTGGCATGCCTGGCGGCGTCGGCCCCGGCACAGGCCCAGTGGAAATGGCGCGACAGCCGCGGCCAGGTCCACGTCAGCGACATCCCGCCGCCGCGCGACATTCCCGACAAGGACGTGATGCAGCGGCCCGAGGTCGTGGTGCGCAAGCCCGTGGCGGTGGCCGCCCCGGCGTCGGCGGCTTCGGCAGCGCCTGCCAAGGCCGCTGTGGATCCCGAACTCGAAGAGCGTCGCCGGCGCGCCGAGCAGGATCAGAGCGCGCGCGCCAAGGCCGACGAGCAGAAGGCGGCCGCCATCCGCAAGGACAACTGCCAGCGCGCGCGCGAGCAATTGGCCACGGTGGAAAGCGGCCAGCGCATCGCGCGCGTCAAGGCCGACGGCGAGCGCGAGATCCTCGACGACGAGGCGCGCGCCAAGGAAGCCCGGCGCGCGCGCGACGTCATCGCCAGCGACTGCCGCTAGCCGTCTTCAGGGTTCGCCTCGACGGCGTTCGCGCGCTTGGCACGTTTGTAGCGCAGGCGCCGCGCCTCCTTCGGGTCGACCTGCAGCGGGCGATACAGCTCCACGCGGTCACGGTCACGCAGTGTCGCCTGCAAGGGCTGCTTGCGGCCCCAGACGCCCACCTCGAAGGTGCCTTCGGCCAGTGCGTGGCGCTGGCAAAGGCCACTGGCGGCGACTGCATCCTGCACGCTCGCGCCTTCGCTCAGATGCAGGCTGACGCGGTCCGTGCGGCCTGGCTGCGGGCAATAGACCACTTCGATGAGCATGCCGCAGCGCTCAGCGTGGGCCGTACACGGCTTCAGCACGCGTGACGAAGGAGTCGACGAAGGTATTCGCCACTCGGTCGAAGACCGGGCTGAGCACGGTCTCGAGTGCCGGGCTGGCAAAGGCATATCGCAGGTCGAACTCGATCTTGCAGGCCTGCGCTGGGCTGCCCGGCCGGCCCAGCGGCAGGAAGGCCCAGGTGCCGTCGAGCAGGGAAAAGGGGCCATCGACCAGCTTGACGAGTACCGATTCGCCGGCCACGTGTTCGTTGCGCGTGGTGAAGGCGTGCTTCACGCCCGCAAAGGCCAGCCCGATGCGGGCGGTGATGCCGTCGTCGTGCTGCTCGATCACCTGGGCCTGGTCGCACCAGGGCAGGAAGCGCGGATAGTCGGCCACCGCGGTCACGAGGTCGTACATCTCGCGCGGCGAATACCAAAGCAGCACGGACTTCTTGACATGCTTCATACAATGGCACGAATTGTAGGGGCCGCCTGTTCGGCCCCTCTGCCATTGAGCCCATGTCCAACATCGCCGAAAACCGCCGCGCCCGCTTCGAGTACCACATCGAAGAGCGCTACGAAGCGGGCATCGTGCTGCAGGGTTGGGAGATCAAGGCGGTGCGTGCCGGCCAGGTGCAGCTGACCGACGGCTACGTGGTCATCCGCGACGGCGAGCTCTACCTGATCGGCTGCCGCATCAACGCCTTGCGCAGCGCCTCGACGCATGTGCAGCCCGAGGCCGACCGCACGAAGAAGCTGCTGATGCACAAGGAAGAGATCAAGCGCCTGGTCGGCAAGGTCGAGCAGAAGGGCTTCACGCTCGTGCCGCTGAACCTGCACTACAAGGGCGGGCGCGCGAAGGTGGAGATCGCGCTGGCCAAGGGCAAAGCCGAACACGACAAGCGCGACACCGAGAAGAAGCGCGACTGGGAGAGGGAAAAGGGCCGCCTGATGCGGCACAAGGTCTCCAGCAAGGCCTGAGCATGCGCGGCACCCGTTGCACTCTGCTTGCCGCACTGTCGGCCGGTGCGGTCGGTGCCGCGCTGGCTCAGCCCGCGCCGACCCGGCCGATTCCGTGGTCATCAGCGGCAGCGGGGTCGAACGGCGTGCCTTCGAGACACCCTATGCCGTCAGCGTGGTCGATGCGGCCGAGCTGCGTTCGGCCGGGCCGATGGTCAACCTGTCCGAGTCGCTGAACCGCGTGCCCGGCCTGGTGGTGAACCTTCGCAACAACTATGCGCAGGACCTGCAGCTCAGCTCACGCGGCTTTGGTGCGCGCGCCACCTTCGGCATCCGCGGCCTGCGCCTGTATACCGACGGCATCCCCGCCACCATGCCCGACGGCCAGGGCCAGGTGTCGCACTTCGACATTGCCGGCGCGCAGCGCATCGAGGTGCTGCGCGGCCCGTTCTCGGCGCTGTACGGCGCCAACTCCGGCGGTGTGATCTCGCTGGTCAGCGCCGCACCACGCCAGAACGCCTACAGCGTCGATGGCGACGTGGGCAGCGACGGCTTGTGGCAGGCGCGGCTGGGCATCGAGTCACTGCTGCCCGGCGGCTGGAACATCCGCGCCATGGCCAGCCAGTTCAACACCGAAGGCGTGCGCCCGCACAGCGCGGCACAACGCACGCTCGGCAACCTGCGGCTCGGCTGGGTCGGTGACCAGGACACGGTGACGCTGCTGCTGAACAGCGTGAGCCAGCCGGCGCAGGACCCGCTGGGCCTGACGCGCACGCAGTTCGATGCCGACCCGTATCAGACCACGCCGCAGGCGATCTTGTTCGATACGCGCAAGACCAGCGGCCAGACCCAAGGCGGTGCCGCTTGGCGCCATCGCTTCATGGATGCCGGCGCCTTGCGCGAGAGCGTGCTCACCGTCTATGCCGGCCAGCGCGACGTCACGCAGTGGCAGGCCATTCCGCCGGCTACGCAGGCCAGCCCGCGTCACCCGGGCGGCGTGATCGATTTCGGCCGCGACTATTCCGGGCTCGACGCGCGGCTGGTCTGGCGCTGGGACAGCGCCTCGCTGGTCGCCGGCGTGGCCACCGAGCGGCAGAGCGAAGACCGTCGCGGTTTCGAGAACTTCAGCGGCAGCGGCGCCGACCAGGTGCTGGGCGTGACCGGCGCCCTGCGCCGCAACGAATCGAACAGCGTGCGCAGCAGCGACCTGTACCTGCAGGGCGAGATCGAGCTGGCCCCCAGCTGGATGCTGACGGCCGGCCTGCGCAGCGGCCGGCTGCGCGTGGAGACGAAGGACCAGTTCCTGTCCAACGGCGACGACTCCGGCACGCTCAGCTACGGCTACAACACCCCGGTGCTGGCGCTGCAGTGGCTGCCCGCGCCGGGACTGAACCTGTATGTCAGCGCCGGCCAGGGTTTCGAATCGCCGACGCTGAACGAGCTGGCCTATCGGCCCGACGGCGCCACCGGATTCAACACCACGCTGCAGCCACAGACCAGCCTGCAGTTGGAGCTCGGCGCCAAGTGGCGCGACGATGCGCTGGGCCTGGGCGTCGAAGCGGCTCTGTTCCGCGCCGACACCGACGACGAGATCGGCGTGCTCACCAACGCCGGCGGGCGATCGACCTTCCAGAACGTCGGCAGCACGCGGCGCAGCGGAGCCGAGCTGGGCCTGCGCTGGCAGCCGCATGCCGATTGGCGCGCACTGCTGGCCATGACCTACCTGGACGCGGTCTATCGCGACAGCTTCGAGACCTGCAGTGCCGTGCCTTGCACCCAGCCGCAAGACCGGGTCACCGTGCCGGCCGGCAACCAGATCGCTGGCACCATGGCGCGCAGCGCCTTCGCCAGCCTGGCCTGGCGGGCGCTGCCCAGCACCGAACTCGCCTTCGAACTGCGCTATCAGGGCTCGATGCCGGTCAACGACCGCAACAGCGACTTCTCTCCCGCGGCCACGATCAGCGCGCTGCGGCTGAGCCACAGCGTTGCCCTCGGCCCGGGTACGCTGTCGGTGCTGGCTCGGCTGGACAATCTTGCGGACAAGGCCTATGCGGGCGCCGTCATCGTCAACGAAACCAACGGCCGCTACTTCGAGACCGCGGCCGGGCGGAACGCGCTGCTGGCGCTGCGCTGGCAGGCGCCGTTCTGAACCCGCTGCGGTGCCGCCGCAGCGTCGGCATCACGACCCCTTTCCCAGGCCCAGGCGTTCGACGTTGCGCTTTTCCGCTGCAAAGGCGGCGCGCATCGCACGCCCGTATTCTTCCGGCCCGAGATAGGCCAGCTCCTGGTCGTAGCGGGCCAGCTCGGCAATGTGCGCCGGCTCGTGCATCGCCGCCTTGAGTGCGTCGTGCAGCACGCGCACCACGTCGGCGTGCATGCCGGCGGGGCCGGCCAGGCCATAGGGTGAGAGGGCGACGATGCCGTAGCCCAGTTCCTTCAGCGTCGGCACTTGCGGCCAGTGACCCGAACGGCGCTCGCCGAAGGTGGCCAGCAGGCGCAGTTGGCCGTTGTCGACGAAGGGGGCGAAACCGGTGGAGTTGACGCCGACCATGACCTGGCCCGAGGCCACGGCGATCATCTGCTCGGCCGTGCCCTTGTATGGCACGTGCACGTAGGTCAGCGATCGCTCACCGAACAACTGGTCCATGACCACATGCGGCGTGGTGCCGATGCCGTTCGTCGCCACGCTCAGCCGGCCAGGGTGCGTCGCCGCCCAAGTGAACAGGTCCTCGACACTGCGCAGCGCGCTCGACGCAGGCACGATGATGCCGAAGGTGACACCACTGATCTGGATGATTGGCGTGGTGTCGCGGATCGGATCCCAGCCGACCTTCTGCGTCCAAGGTGCACGAAACACCGGTTGGGGCAGCTGCGCGATGGTGTAGCCGTCGGCCGCGGCCTGCTGCAGCACCGGCATGACCAGCGTGCCGCCGGCTCCGGCACGGTTTTCGATCAGCATCTTGTGGCCGAGCTGCCGCCCGGCGCCGTCGGCCAGGATGCGCATCGTGATGTCGGTGGCACCGCCGGCCGGCCACGGCACCCAAAGCGTCACCGGCCGTGAAGGGAAACGCTCGCCGCCCTGCCCGAAAACCGGGGCGCCCAGCGCGGAGCAGGCCCCTGTGGCAAGCAGTCGAAGCAGCGAGCGGCGTCGTGAAGACTGCATGTTGATGCCCTTCAAACGGCGCCGGCGGGCCGCTTGCTCAGCGCACCGAAACCGCGTTGCGGATCGTAGCCCCAGCTGGCAAGGCCGAAGCACAGCAGCAAGGTACCGAGCACGATCCACGGCGAGATGCCCGCGTCCTTGCCGTAGAGCGCAAAGCGAAGCCACTCCACGGCATGCGTGAAGGGATTGGCTCGCGCCACCTGATAGACCCAGCCGGCACCGGACTCCTCCAGCTTCCACAGTGGGTACAGCGCGGTCGACATGAAGTACATCGGGAAGATGACGAAGTTCATCGTGCCGGCAAAGTTCTCCAATTGCTTGATGTGCACCGACAGCAGCAGCCCGAGTGCGCCCAGCATCAGCGCGGCGCTCACCGCCGCCAGCAGCACCATCGGCGTGTGTGCACCCCACACCGGCAGCACGGTGCCCAGCAGCGCCGCGATGATGACGAAGGCCACCGCCTGGACGAGCGACAGCACGGCGGTGGCGCACAGCTTGGCGAACAGAATCCACGGTCGCGGAAGCGGCGCGGTAAGCAGCAGGCGCATCAGACCCATTTCGCGGTCATAGACCATGGCCAGGCTCGACTGCATGCCGTTGAACAGCAGCACCATGCCGATCAGTCCTGGCGCAATGTAGACGTCATAGGGAATGTAGGTATCGTAGGGTTCGACGATCGACACGCCGAATACATTGCGAAACCCCGCGGCGAACACCGCCAACCACAGCAGCGGGCGTACCAGTGCCGAGGCCAAGCGGCCGTACTGGCGCACGAACTTGAACAGTTCGCGCAGGACGATGGCGCGCATCGCCTGCAGCGCGTGTTTGATCACGGCCGCGCCTTGCACAGTTTTTCGGGCGCGTCGGCACCGAGCGTGTCGAGCGCATCCTTCGGATGCAGCACGCCGTCTTGTGGCGATGTGGCAATGACCGCGATGCCGTCGCTGAGCAACATCGGCTGGCGCAACTGTCCATCCCACGGCCGAAGGCTCAGGCTCACGCCCTTGGAACCGTCGACCTGCGCGGTGCTCAGGGCCTGCGCCAGCGCGGCCGGGCCCTGCACGCCGGGCGCGACGGCGGCGGCCACGAGCAGCTTGCCGGCCATCCAGGCCGCCCAGTCGTGCGCCCCCATCGGCCGACTCGCGGCCTTGGCAAAGCGCCGGCTGACCTGCGGCGCACCGAAACGCTCGAAGCGTGGCGACCAGGCGACGGCCACCAGGCCCGCGTCGCCCACCACCGGTCGGGGCAAGGCGCCGCGATAGGGCAGGCCGACGGCGAATTCGCCGTCGCTGTCGACCACCCAGGTCACGTCGTAACTGCCTTGGGTCAGCAGCAACGGGTTGGCCAGTTCGCGCTCACGCGGGTCGGCCGACACCTTGAACGGCCGGCTGGCGACCAGCTTCAGACCGTAGCGCCGGATCGACGCCTGCGCAGTTTCCGCACGCTCGCGGTCGGCATCGCTCGGCCCCGTCAGCAACAGCACCTGCTGCCAGCGCCGTGCGGCGAGGAACTGCGCCAACGCGTCGCTGCGCATGCGTTCGCTGGGCAACACATGCCACAGGTTGCGCCGGCAGTCGGACTGGCGCAGGCCATCGGCGGCGGCACCGACATTCAACAGCGGCAGCTTCGCCGCATCCGCGGCGGCGAGCAGCCAGGGAGAAGGCAGGTCGGCCACGATGGCCGCCACGCCGCCACGCTCGGCCTTGAGCACGGCGGCCTTGGCCGCCGCGATATCGCCGACTTCCAGCACCTCCAACTCAAACTTGTGACCCGCAGCCTCGAGTTCGAAGCGGCTTTCGGCCAGCGCCACCTTCAGACCGTCGGCAGCCGACCCGCCAGGCTGACCAACCACGGCACGGTCGAGGCGGCTGCGCTCCAGTCTCGGGTCGTCGGCCGGCACCAGCAAGCTGAGCCTGAAGGTGCTTGCCTCGGCAGGCCAGGCGGCCAGCGCCAGCAACAGCAGCGTGATGCACTTCACTCAGCGATGACCACCGAATGCGGCACGCGGCCGACCTTGATCGTCTTCGTCGCCTTGGCGTCGGCGACATCGACGAAGCTCAGGTCGTCAGACAGGCCGTTGACCACCAGCAAGGTCTTTTCCGCGCGGTCTAGCGCCAGACCCCAGGCGCGCTTGCCCACCAGCACGGTTTGCGTCACCTTGCGCTGCGCGACGTCGACAAAGGCCACATGATTGGCGCGGCCCAGAGCAACGTAGGCCCGCGTGCCGTCTCGGCTCATGACGATGCCCACCGGCGTGATCTCGGCAGCGCGCGCTCCCTTGAGCTCGAACCGCAGTGTGCCCACTACCGCCTGGCTGCCCGTGTCGATGATGCTCACGCTGGCGTCGAGTTCGTTCGTCACCCAAAGCTGCTTGCCATCGGGGGTCATGGCGAAGCGGCGCGGCCGTTTGCCGACCTTGACGTTCTTCACCAGCGCGGCGCTGGCCACATCGACCACATGCACCATGTTCGCCACTTCGGAGGTGACATAGACCGTCTTGCCGTCGACGCTGGTCTTCACGCCTTCGGGCTCCTTGCCGACCTCGATCGACTTCAGCGTCTTGCCGTTGGCCGCATCGACGAAGATCAAGGTGGCATCGTCCTCCTGCGAAACGTACAGCGTCTTGCCGTCCAGCGACAGGTCGAAGACCTCGGGGTCCTCGCCTAGCGCAATGCGACGCACCGACTTGCGCGTCGCGACATCGATGATGTCGGCCTGGTTCGACTCGCTGCAGGCCACCCACAACTGCTTGCCATCGACTGACAACTGCATGTGGCGCGGCCGCTTGCAGGTGGCGATGCTGCCGAGCACGGCCTGGCCCTTCAAATCGACGATGCTGATGGCGTGGTCCTTCTCGCTGGACACGAAAGCCACGCCCTGCGCCGATGCGATCGCCGTAACGCCGGCCAGCATCAGCGCGACGAGTGTCGTGGCAGATCCATTGTGGTGAGTCAGCATCGTTCGTCCTTCGTCCAGGTCAGGCGGTTGCGCCGATGAAAGCTTCTTCCAGGTTGACGCCGCCCAGCGATGCAGTGACATGCGCTGGCAGGCCATCAGCCAGTACCCGCCCTTTGTGCAGCACGATGACCCGATCGGCATCTTCGGCTTCCTCCACCAGATGCGTCGCCCACAGTACCGTGGTGCCGCGCGATTGCACATCGGCCGCCACGCTGGCGCGCAGATCCCGCCGCGACTTCGGGTCCAGGCCGACGGTAGGTTCGTCCATCAGCAGCAGCGCGGGCCGGTGCAGCAAGGCACGCACCAGTTCCACCTTGCGCCGGTTGCCGCCCGATAGTTCGCGCACCGGCCGGCGCAAGTCGTCGCGCAGCCCCGCGGCGGCGCAGCCCGATTCGATGCGTTCGGTAGCCTGCGCGCGCGGCAGGCCATGCAGATCGGCATGGAAGCGCAGGTTGTGTTCGACGCTCAGGTCCATGTCCAGCGCCATTTGCTGAAAAACCACGCCGATGTGCGCCAAGGCGCGCGCCGTGCGCTTCCGTAGGTCCAGACCGGCCACAAGCACCTCGCCGGCATCGGCCGCAAACAACCCGGTGAGCACCTGGAACAAGGTGGACTTGCCGGCGCCGTTGGGGCCCAGCAGCACGGCCAGGCAGCCCGCGGGCAGGGTCAACGACACGTTGTCCAACGCCGCACGGCTGCCATAGCGCTTGCTCAGCGAGCGGACATCAAGCATTTGGCGAGGCGTGCGGTGCTCATCGCGTCCGCCGAACGCTACTTCGACGGCTCCCAATTGTTGACCTTGCCGATGTAAGCCCAAATGGCTTCCATTTCATCCGGCTTGACGATGCCCTTCCAGGCCGGCATGGCGCGCTTGCCTTCGTTCAACGAACGCAGATAGCGCTCCTTGTCGTCGCGCGGAAACGTCCGCAAGTCGAAGTAAGCCCCGCTGCTGCTTACCAGGTTGATGCCGTGGCAGCGTGCGCAATAGCTGGTGTAGAGCCTGCGGCCGACTTCGGGGTCGGCGTCCGGCACCTGCGCCAACACGTTGCCGGCGCACAGGGCCAGCAACGCCGTCAGCCCTCCCCTCACTGTGGCAGCGCGAAAGTCCAGACCGAGCCACCCGCGGGAATGTTCGCCAGTTCCGGGTCTCCAGCCAGCGCGCCGTAGACCGTCGCTGAACCGCTGGTGACGGTGATGTACTGTCGACCCTTGTGCTCCCAAGTGATGGGCAGCCCGGTGATGCCCGAGCCGGTCTGGAAGCTCCAGGCCTCCTTGCCGCTCTTCGCGTCGAAGGCCTTGAACTGCCCGGTCTGTGTGCCCACGAACACCAGCCCACCGGCGGTGGACAGCACCCCCGACCAGTTGGGCGCCTTGCTCGGCGTTTCCCAGAGCTTCTTCTTGGCCACCGGGTCCCAGGCCACCAGCGCACCGCGATTGCCGTCCTCGGGGGAGACAAATCCGCCGAGTTCCAGCCCCAACCACCAGTTGGGGCCATCAGGCTTGGGCTGCTTCACGTACTTGATTTTCATGCCCAGGTTGATGGTGTTGAAGTACGCTACCTTGCGTACCGGGTCGAAGCTCATCGGCATCCAGTTCTTGCCACCGAAGGCGCTGGGCCAGACCTCGATGAAGTCGGTCTGCTCCTCGGTCTTGCGCACTGCGGCGGTCATCGGCGTGTCGATCGGGCGCCCCGCCGCGTCGATGCCGCTGGCCCAATTGACCTTCTTAGCGAACTGGGTGCCGGAAATGAACTTGCCGCTGGTGCGGTCGACGACATAGAAGAAGCCATTGCGGTTGGCCTGCATCAGCACCTTGGTCGGCTTGCCGTCCAAGGCCAGTTCGCCCAGCACCAATTCGTTGGTGCCGTCGTAGTCGTAAGGATCGCCAGGCGAGAACTGGTAGAACCAGACCATCTCGCCCGTAGAGGGGCGAATCGCCAGCACCGAGCAGATGTACAACGAAGTGCCACCGCGCATCGCCGGGTTCCATGGCCCGCCATTGCCGGTGCCCCAGTACACCAGGTCGAGTTCCGGGTCGTAGGTGCCGGTGAGCCACGTCGGGCCACCGCCGGTTTCGGCCATGCCCGGTTTCCAAGTGTCACCGCCTTTTTCATTGGGCAGCGCGGTGGTGAACAGGTGCCACTTCTTGGCGCCTGTTTTCAGGTCCCATCCGTTGATGAAGCCGCGCGTGCCGTATTCGCCACCGCTGATGCCGGTGATGAGCACACCGCCGGCAATCAACGGCGCATGCGTCATGCTGTAGCCGAGCTTGTAGTCGGCCGCCTTGCTCTTCCACAATTGCTTGCCGTCGGCCATATTGATGGCCATCACATGCGCATCGATGGTGGTGCGGTAGAGCACACCATCCAGGGCCGCCATGCCGCGCGTGTGGATGCCGCAGCACAGGTAGCCGGCGACGTCGGCCGGCACCTCGATGGGCGTCTTCCACTTGGCCCGGCCGGTGAGCGCATCGATGGCCATGGTGTGGGTGTGGCTGGCGACGTACATCGTGCCGTCGATCAGCAAGGGCTGGCTCGAAGCATTGGCCGAGTTGTCGAGGCTGAAGTTCCACACCGGCGCCAGACGTTTGACGGTGCTGACGTTGACCTGCTTCAGCGGCGAATATCGCTGCTGACTCCAGCCCATGCCGTAGGTGTTGACGCTGTCGGTGGTGATGGCATCGTTGCGCAGGTCGGCCAGCGACTGCGCAGCGACCATCGCGCAGCCCAGCGAAAGCGCCAGACCCGTCAGGGCCTTGAATGAAAAGCGACTCATCTTGTCTCCTCGTGGTCTTGCCGGACGCAACGACGCGGGGTGCGTGTGTGCCGGCGACGTGGAGTACGACCATAACTCCGGGTGAAGCCCTACCCAGGCTGGTACTTTCCCTAGCCCACGGTGCGGCGACCGTTTCGGTGCCGGCAACGGCTTCGCGATCACAGCCCGGCCAGGTAGTGGCCCAGGTTCTCGATGTCGGTGGCGTTCAACGTGTTGGATACGCTGGTCATGTTGCCCGCATCGTTGGTGCGCTTGCGCGCCTTGAAATCGCTCAGCTGTTTGACGACATAGTCGTAATGCTGCCCAGCGACGCGCGGGATCTCGTTCTGGCCGAGAAACCCGCCCAGGTGGCACATCGTGCACAGCGTTTCTTCGGCCTTGAGCTTGCCCAGGCGCGCTTTCTCCGGATCAACCTTGAAGGTCTGCGGGCTGGGCTTCTGCGCGGCGAAGTAGTCGGCCAGTTCGCGCAGTTCTTCGCGCGACAGGCCCGACACCATGGGCGTCATCTGCGGGTCGCTGCGTCGCCCTTCCTGGAAATCGCGCAATTGCAGGTACAGGTAGCGCGAGGTCTGGCCGGCCAGAATGGGGTTCAGCGGGATCGTCGAGCGCCCGGCCTCGCCATGGCAGCCGATACACACGGCGGCGCGCGCCGGCGCCTGCGCATTGCTCGGAAAGCTGGTCGGCAGCGTCAGGGCGATCGCGAGGGCGATAGGCGCGAACTTCATGCAATGAGACGCTCTTGAGGGGAAGGCCGCGGTGGCAGCAAAAGGCCCCGGCAGCGCGCTGCCGGGGCCAGGACTCGCTCGATGACTCAAGGCAGCGCGAACACGATCACCGAATTGCCGCGCTTGAAGTCGAGCTGCGTGTTGCCGCCAGCGGCCACGGCAATGTACTGCTTGCCGCCCACCACGTACGACACCGCCGGGGCATTCACGCCGGCGCCCGCCTGGAACTCCCACAGCTTCTTTCCGTCGCGGGCGTCGAAGGCACGGAACAGACCGTTGCCTTCACCGTTGAAGACCAGGTCACCGGCCGTGGCCAGCACGCCGCCGATCAGCGGCTGTTCGGTATCGAACTTCCATGCAACCTTGCCGGTGTCGATGTTCACCGCCGCGAGCCGGCCCCACTGCTTTTCGCCCGGAATCACCTTGAACGCGCCGCCGAGCCAGAGCTTGCCGCCCGGATACTTGGCTTCCTCGACGTGGTAGGTCATCGGCTGATGCAGGTTGGCTGCGTAGGCCAGTCGCGTCTTCGGATTGATCGCCATCGGGCTCCACTCCACACCGCCATTGGCGCCCGGCAGCATGCGCGCGCCGTCCTTGGTCGGCAGCACCCACATGTTCTCCTGCGGCACCATGGCCTCGCTGTGGCGGATGAGTTCGCCGGTGGCGCGGTCGTGCACGTACACGTGCCCGGTCTTGCCGCCATGGATGGCGACCTTGCGCATCTTGCCGTCCTTGCCCATGGCCTCGGTCAGGATCACCGGCGAGACCGCGTCCAGGTCCCAGACGTCATGGGCGATGTACTGGTAGTGCCACTTGTAGGCACCGGTGTTCAGGTCGACCGCGACCATCGAGTTGGTGTACAGGTTGTCGCCCGGGCGCTCGGCACCATACAGGTCAGGGCTGGGGTTGCCGGCGACGAAGAACACCGTGTTCGTCTCCTTGTCGACCGCCGGCGCCATCCAGACGCCGCCGCCCAGAGTCTTGTAGAAGTCACCACCCTGTTTGGCCAGTTGCGCCTTCTCGGCCGCGATGTCACGCAGCATGTTGCGCCCGGTGGCGTCGTTGACGGCCCACACGCCCTCGTGCCCCTTCTCAGGGATGGAATAGAAGGTCCACAGCAGCTTGCCGTCGTTGGCATCGAAGGCCTTGACGAAGCCACGCACACCGTATTCGCCACCATTGGTGCCGATCAGGATCTTGCCGTTCACGGCCACCGGCGCCATGGTTTCCGAGTAGCCCAACTCGGGGTCGGCGATCTGCGTCTGCCACAGCACCTTGCCGGTCTTGGCATCCAGCGACACCAGCCGCGCGTCGAGCGTGCCCATATAGAGCCGATCGTTCATGATCGCCACGCCGCGGTTGTTGGGCCCGCAGCAATAGGTGGTCACCGGCCCCATCTTGTGCTTGTAGTGCCAGAACTCCTTGCCGGTCACCGCGTCCAGCGCATACACGTGGTTGTACGAGGTGGTGATGTACATGATGCCGTCGACCACGATCGGCGCGGTCTCCATCGACTCCAGCACTTCGGTCTGGAACATGAACGCCGGCTTGAGCTTGGCCACGTTCGTGGTATTGATCTGCGAGGCCGGGTAGTAGCGCGTCTGCGCGTAGTTCATGTTGGAGTGCAGGAAGTTCGCGCCGTCCTTGTCGGCGGCGTCGAGCATGGCTTGCGACACGGCGATGGATTTCGGCACCGGGCTTCCGGTGGGCGCGGCCCCGCCCTGGATCTCCTGGGCGGTGGCACCGAAGGCCGCCAGCGCGACGGCCGCGGCCAGCACGGCGTGTTGGCAGCATGTAGCGGGAAGGGTGTACTGCATGACGTCTCCTCGTTGCGATCGTTGTGGCTTGCTCTGGCTGACCGGCGCGCCGGGTGGTGCACCATCGAGGCATCCGGTGAAACTCAACCTGCGCTGCTGGGACAGATAAACCCGGTTGGCGCAAGTCGAGGTGCATGTTGCCTCTGCGGCGAGAATAGTCGAGCCCGGGGCGATTGCAAAGAGGTTCTTCGCCGAAGGTGCTTTGCCGCAGGGCGCGTTTATTATTGTTGGGACGGGGATGACAACGATGATCCACCTTCGAATCTTCGGTCTGGCACTGTGCGCGCTGTTCGTCGCTCCGGCTGCCGTGGCGCAGACCGCCACCAACCTCAACCTGAACGCGCAACTCCTGGTCGCCGCGCGCAACGGCGACCTGAAGGCGGTCGAGCGCACGATGGCGCAGGGCGCGGCGCCGAACTCGCGCAACCGCCTGGGCAAGACACCCCTGCTGATGGCGTCCGAGAAGGGCAACCTGACATTGGCCGAAACAATGCTGAAGGCCGGCGCCGACGTGAATCAGGCTTCGCTCGAGCGCGTCACACCACTGATGGCCGCCAGCTACGGTGGCCATGTCGCGTTGGCGCGACTGCTGCTGGATGCCGGGGCGCGCACGGAACCGATCGACCAGATGAAGAAGCCCGCCATCGTCTACGCGGCCGGTCTGGGCCACGTCGACGTGATCGTGCTGCTGCTCGACCGCGGCGTTCCGATCAACGCAGCCTACGAGAACGACCTCACTGCGTTGATGTGGGCCGCCGGACAAGGACAGGCGGGCGCCGTGAAGTTGCTGCTGCAACGAGGTGCCAACGCCGATCTGCGCGACGCGCGCGGGATGACTGCGGCACAGATCGCAGGGCAGGCCGGCCACGCCAACGTGGCGGCGCTTTTCGACGCCCGCTGAGGCAGGGGCCCGACGCAGGCGAAACACCGCCGCCGCATCGACTCAACGCACGTGATGGCATCTGCAGTCGCGCGCTCGGCGTCGGGTTCGGCCGCTCGGCAGCCGAGCGGACCGCAAGGATGGCACTCGACTATGTTCGGCCGAAGGTGCCGAGCAACGCGGCCTCGAGATCGTGCTGCAAGTCCTGCACGTCCTCCAGGCCGAGCGAGAAGCGCACCAGCGTGCCGCGCCAGGCGGAGCCGGGGCGGATGACAGAAAGGTCGTAGGGCACGACCAGGCTCACCGGCCCAGCCCAGGAATAACCCAGCTTGAACAGCTTCAGCGCATCGACGAAGGCATGCACCTTGGCGCGCTCGTGGCGCGCGTCGAAGACCACCGAGAACAGCCCCGCCGCCTGTGTGCACAAGGCTTGCCAGTGTTCATGCCCGGGTGAGCCGGGCAGCGCCGGGTGCGAGCACCTGGCTGACCTGCGGTTGCTGCTGCCACCACATCGCCAGCGCGCGGCCGGCGGCGTCCTGCGCGGCATAACGCAGCGGCAGCGACGGCAAGGCCCGCAGCACGGCCTCGACGTCGTTGACGCCCACGCCCCAGCCCATGCGCATGTGCGTGCCTTTCAGGCGCAGATGCAGGTCGTGGTCGCGCGTGGTCACCGAGCCCATCAGCACGTCGCCGCCTCCGGACGGGAACTTGGTCAACGCATGCGCGCTGATGTCCACACCCAGGCCCTGGCCGAGGTCGAAGGCATTGAAGGCCAGGCCGGCGCCCCAGGTGTTGTCCAGCGCCGTGATCACGCCCTTGTCCCGCGCCACGCGCACCAGCGCGCGCAGGTCGGGAAATTCCATCGTGATCGAACCCGCGGCCTCCAGCCACAGCAGCTTCGTCGCCGGCCCGATCATCGCCGCCAGCGCGGCCGGGTCGGACGGGTCGTAGAAGCGGTGCGTGATGCCCCAGTGCGACAGCTCCTGGCGGGCCAGCTCCTTGCCGGGTCCGTAGGCATTGTCGGGAATCAGCACCTCGTCGCCGGACTTCAGCAGCGCCATGTCCACCAGCGTGATGGCCGCCAGCCCGCTGGGCACCAGCAGCGTCTGCGCACCGCCTTCGAGCGTGGCGATGCGCTCCTCGAGCATGAAGGTCGTCGGCGTGCCGTGCAGACCGTAGGTGTAGCCGGTCCTTTCCTTCCAGTTGCGCGCCTGCAGCGCCGCCACGTTCGGAAAGATCACCGTCGAGGCCTTGAACACACCCGGCTGCGGCGCCATGAAGCCTGCCGGTGGCTTGTAAGGGTGATGGATCAGCCGGGTGCTCGGCGCGTTGGGTTCGGACATCGGCTTCTCTTCGAGTGAAGTCAAATTGGCAGGCCGACCAGGTCGTGGCCCTGGGTGCCGACGATGCGCGCGCGCGTGAACTCGCCGACCTTCAGCGTCTTCGACGCTTTTTCGGGCGGCAGCAGCCGCACCTGGCCGTCGATCTCCGGCGCATCGGCATAGGAGCGGCCGACGCCACCCTTGCGGCCCAGCGCCGGCGCATGGTCGACCAGCACCTGCATGGTCGCGCCCACACGCTCTTGCAGCTTGCGCGTGGACACGTCCTCGGCCACGGTCATGAAGCGGGCGCGTCGCTGCTCGCGCAGATCGTCCGGCAGCTGGCCCTCGAGCTGGTTGGCGGCGGCGCCCTGCACCGGCGAATAGGCGAAGCAGCCGGCGCGGTCGATGCGTGCCTCGCGCACGAAGTCGAGCAGCGTCTCGAACTCGCCTTCGGTCTCGCCGGGGAAACCGGCGATGAAGGTCGAACGCACCACGATCTGCGGGCACAGCTCACGCCAGCGCGCCAGTCGCTCCAGATTGCGCTCGCCGCTGGCCGGGCGCTTCATGCGCTTCAGCACGTCGGGGTGCGCGTGCTGGAAGGGCACGTCCAGATACGGCAACACACGCCCCTCGGCCATCAGCGCAATGATCTGATCGACATGTGGGTACGGGTACACGTAGTGCAGCCGCACCCAGGCGCCGAAGCCTTCGGCCAGCCGGCCGAGCTGCTCGCACAGATCGAACAAGCGCGCTTTGACCGGCTTGCCATCCCAGAAGCCGGTGCGGTACTTCAGGTCGACGCCGTAGGCGCTGGTGTCCTGACTCACCACCAGCAACTCCTTCACGCCGGCTTCGAACAGGCGCTGCGCCTCGCCGAGCACGTCGCCGATCGGGCGCGACACCAGGTCGCCGCGCAGGCCGGGGATGATGCAGAAGGTGCAGCGATGGTTGCAGCCTTCGCTGATCTTCAGGTAGGCGTAGTGCCGCGGCGTCAGCTTGATGCCCTGCGGTGGCACCAGGTCGGTGAAGGGATCGTGTGGCTTCGGCGTGTGCTTGTGCACCGCGTCCATCACCTCCTGCGTGGCATGCGGGCCGGTGACGGCCAGTACCTTGGGGTGCATCTGCCGCACCAGGTTGCCGCCATGCTCGCCCTGCTTGGCTCCCAGGCAGCCGGTGACGATGACCTTGCCGTTGCTGGCTAGCGCCTCGCCGATGGCATCGAGGCTTTCCTTGACCGCGTCGTCGATGAAGCCGCAGGTGTTGACGATCACCAGGTCGGCGCCATCGTAGGTCTTGCTGGTGGCGTAGCCCTCGGCTTGAAGCTGCGTCAGGATCAGCTCGGAATCGGTCAGCGCCTTGGGGCAGCCGAGGGAGACGAAGCCGATCTTCGGCGCGGCGGCGGCCTCGGTGGCGGCGACGGGGGTGTTCATCCGGTGGATTGTCCCGCATCGACGCCCGGCCCCGGGCGGCGTTATCTCAGCGCTTGCTGGTGGGCAGGCCCGGAATGCCCTGGAACAGCGTGCCGGCCTGCTTGGCCATCTGATCCTGCATCTGCGTGAACAGGTTCTTCGACTGCTCGAGATAGCTACCCACCAGGCCTTGCATCGCCGTGCCCTGCCCCGTCATGAACTGTGCCCACATCTCCGGGGTGAAAGTCTTCGGATCGTTCAGGCCGATGCCCGAGCCGGCAAAGCGCTTCTGCAGCTCGACAAAGGTCTGCAGGTTCTTCTCCAGATAGGCACCCATCATGCCCTGCATCGAATGGCCGTAGAAGCGGATCATCTGCGACAGCATCTGCGACGAGAACATCGGCACGCCGCCCGATTCTTCGTCGAGGATGATCTGCAGCAGGATGCTGCGTGTCAGGTCCTCACCCGACTTGGCATCGCGCACCTCGAAGTCCTCGAGCTTGAGCACCATCTCCTTCACGTCGGCCAAGGTGATGTAGGAGCTGCTGCGCGTGTCGTACAGACGCCGGTTCGGATACTTCTTCAACACGCGCGGCCCTTCAGCGGCCGCTTCGGGGGCTGTTGCAACGGCGCCGCGGCGTTGGGCTGGCATGTTCGGAGGCTCCTGATGGCGGACGCTCTGGATTCTAGGTTCGGCCCTCGGGGGTACGCGGCGGGGGTTTCCCTGGCGCCGAGCAGCGGCCGGCGCAAGCGCGACAGGCCGACCGCCGCAGGCTCAGGGCACCAGCGACAGGAACAGGAAGGCCGCGAAGATCACCAGGTGCACCGCGCCTTGCATCATGTTCGTACGGCCCGATCCCAGCGTGATGGCCGCGACGACGAAGCTCAGGCCCAGCAGCACCATGTCCTTGGCTTGCAGCCCCAGCACCAGCGGCAGATCGAACCACAGTGCGGCGCCAGCCACCGCCGGAATGGTCAGGCCGATGCTGGCCAGCGCCGAGCCGATGGCCAGGTTCATGCTGGTCTGCAGCCGGTCGGCCCGGGCCGCGCGCAGCGCTGCCCAGGTCTCGGGCAGCAACACCAGCATGGCGATGATCACGCCGACCACGGCGGCCGGTGCATGCAGATCCGCGACCACGCGCTCGATGCTCGGCGACAGCAGCTTGGCCAGGCCGACCACGCCCACCAGCGACACCAGCAGCAGCCCGAAGCTGGCCCAGCTGCGCGCCAGCGAGGGTGGCGCGGCATGCCTCTCTTCGTTCGATGCCCCCTCGACCGGCAAGAAGTAGTCGCGGTGGCGCACGGTCTGCACGAAGACGAAGATGGCCCACATCGCGATCGACACCACCGCGACGAAGATGAGTTGCGAGCGCGAGTAGGTGCCCTCGGGCGAGCTGATGGTGAAGGTGGGCAGCACCAGCGAAAGCGTGGCCAGCGCCACCAGTGCTGCCAGTCCCGAATTCGTGCCCTCGATGCGGAACGATTGCTCGCGGTGGTGCCAGCCGCCGACCAGCAGGCACACACCGACAACGCCGTTGCAGATGATCATCACGGCGGCAAAGATGGTGTCGCGCGGCAAGGTGGCCTTCTGCGGCCCGCTGGCCAGCATGACGGACAGGATCAGCGCCACCTCGATCACCGTCACCGCCACCGCCAGCACCAAGGTGCCGTAAGGTTCGCCAACGCGATGCGCCACGACCTCGGCGTGGTGCACCGCTGTAAACACCGCCGCGCACAGCGCCGGCACGCACAGCGCCAGGATCAGCGCGTTCGCCGGCCACACCAACCCGACCGCAAGCATGGCCGCGGCGATGATTGGAACGACGATTTCCCATTTGCTCATGCGCTCGATTGTGCAGCGCGATGGTTTTCCGCCCGGGCGGCGGATGCAAGTGCGCAGCCCGCCACTACAGCGGCAACTCGAAGCGCTGCCCGCGAATCGAGAACACGGCCGTCCTGGGTCTAATCTGCTCGAGCTGCAGTTCCGGCGCCAGCGTGGCACCCTCGAGGAAGACCTGGCCATTGACGATGACCATGCGCTTCGAGGCCTGCGACGAATACATCGAGCCGCCGATCGCCAATGGCGGCACCTGCTGCCGATATTCGTCGGGCAACTCGTTCAGCCTCGGCAGGCGTGCCACTGCCGCCACCGAGGCCGGTGCGGCGGCGACGGCCGGCCTGGCGTCGGCCGTCGACGGGTCTGCAGCGCCCCCCTTCGGCGCCGCCGCAGCCGGCTTGGCGGCAGTCGCGCCGGCTCTTGCTGCAGGGGCGGCCGGTGGCACTGCGCGCGCCCGTCCGCCGACCGGCGCCACCGCTGCCTTGGCCTGCTGCGGCCGCGTCGGTGTCGGTGTCGGTGTCGACGATGTCGAGGGCACGGGTGCGGGTGCGCTTGTCGGCGTGGGTTCTGCTGCGACGGGCGGCAGCACGAGCGGTGCGCTCGCGACAGCGGGGGCGAGAGCGGGCATCGCCGCCTGGCTTGGTGCGGGCTGCGTTGGCGGCAACGGCGCCACCGCCGCTGTGGACGGCGCATCGACGCCGAGAAGCCGCCAGGCCGCCACACCGACCAGCACCACGGCGGCGCCCAGCAGCGGCCCCAGCCAGCGTGAGGCACGGCTCGGCGCAGCCTCGGCGTCGGCCGGCCCGCCGGGCAACAATTGCGTGTGCAGGTCGGGCACGGCGCCGCGGTCACGCTCGGCATCGGCCTTGCGCAGCGCTTCGAGGATGTAGGACATGGCGCGCTACCTCCCGGCCTGATTTGAACTGCCGGCAGCCGATGGCGCCGCCGGCCGAATTGCATCCCAGGCCAGCGAGGCCGCGCCGAACAGCGCCGCCCCGAGCAGAACCCCCACGCCGAGCATGGCCCCCATCCGTGCGCGCGACGACAGGGCATGGCGCAGGCGCGAGCGCCCAGCGGGCTGGCCCAACACCTCGGCGGCCGCCTTGTCGACGATGGCCACGTCGGCCATGGCCTTGCCGCTGGCATAAGCGCCCAGCAGCGCGCGGTCGCACAGCAGGTTGATGCGCCGCGGCACGCCGCGCGCCAGCGCGTGGATACGCTGCATTGCCACTGCGTCGAAGGGCATGGCCCGGCTCAGCCCGGCGACGGCCAGGCGATGCTGGATGTAGTGCGAGGTCTCGCGCGCCGTCAACGCGCCAAGGTGGTAGCGCGCGATCACGCGTTGCGCCAGTTGTTCCAGCTCGGGCCGCGCCAGCATGTCGCGCAACTCGGGCTGGCCGATGAGGATGATCTGCAGCAACTTGCGCTCGTTGGTCTCCAGGTTGGTGAGCAGGCGCAACTGCTCCAGCACCTCGGCCGACAGGCTCTGCGCCTCGTCGATGATGAGCACGTTGTTCTGGCCGACGCCGTGCGTGCGCAGCAGGAAGTCGTTCAACGCGGCGACGTGGTCCCGGGCCGTCAGCGGCCGCTCTGGCGCAGGCCCGTCGCGCACGATGCGGAAGTCGTGGCAGATCGACTCCAGCAGTTCCTCGGCGGTCTGCCGCGGGTTGAAGATATAGGCCACGTTGCAGCGTCGCGGCACCTTCTCCAGGAAGCACCGGCACACCGTGGTCTTGCCGGCACCGATCTCGCCGGTAAGCAGGACGAAACCGCCGCCGCTGCGCACACCGTAGAGCAGGTGCGCCAGCGCCTCGCGGTGGCGCTCGCTCATGAACAGGTAGTGGGGGTCGGGAGCAATCGAGAAAGGCTCCTGCTTCAACCCGAAGAACTTGTTGTACATCGGGCCAAGCATAGCCGCTGCGCACGCCGGCGCCGCGGCCGCCGATGGCAGGCGCACCTTGCCGCCATGTGTCGCTTTCATCGGCGCAGGCGCAATTCGACGCGCCTTGGTCCTGGCCATCCCAGCCTTCGCCGGCAAGCCGGCGCGACCTCAAGGGAACTTCAGCCGTGCAGACCCTCGTACTTGGCCTGCAGTTGTTCGCGCGTTTCGCTGTGCTTCGGGTCAGGAACGATGCAGTCGGCGGGGCACACGTCGATGCACTGCGGCTCGTCGTTCGCGCCGACGCATTCGGTGCACTTGGCCGGGTCGATGACGTAGATGGGTGAGCCGACGCTGATCGCGTTGTTCGGGCACGGCGCGACGCAGGCGTCGCATGCGGTGCAGTCGTCGTTGATCAGAAGTGCCATGGTGATTTCCTTCGGGGGAACATTGGGAGGTCCAAACGCGGACCCTAGACGAACTCGCTGGTGTAGGACTTCAGTGTTTTCATGTAGTTGGCGCGCTCGAAGGCGTCCGGGTCGGGGCAGGATTGTTGCGAGAGCGAGCCTTTCATCTGCGCCACCGACGTGTACTCGCGCTCGGTCAACCAGGCTTCCATGCCTCGCACCAGGGTGCCGACGTGGCTCGGGCCCTTGATCAGCAGGCTGCTGGCCAGCATCACGCAATCGGCGCCGGCCAGCAGCAGCTTGAGCACGTCGTCGGGTGTGTGCGCGCCGCCCGTGGCGGCCAGGCTGGCGCCGACGCGGCCGCGCAGGATCGCGATCCAGCGCAGCGCCAGGCGCAGTTCGTCGGAGGTCGAGAGCACCAGGTGCGGCGAGACCTCGAGGTCCTCGAGCACGATGTCGGGTTGCAGAAAGCGGTTGAAGAGCACCAGCCCGGATGCCCCTGCCCGCGTCAGCCGCGCCGCCATGTTGGCCATGGCGCTGAAGTAGGGCGCCACCTTCACGGCGACCGGCAGCGTGACCTGCCGCGTGACCGACTCGACGAGTTCGACGTAGCGCCCTTCGACCTCGGCGCTGGTGTCGTCGACGCTGGCGGCCAGGAAGTACACGTTCAACTCGATCGCGTCGGCGCCGGCGTCCTGGATCTGGCGCGCGATGTTCGTCCAGCCGCCCGGCGTGTGGCCATTGAGGCTGGCGATCACCGGCACCGAAAGCGCCTTCTTGGCGTCCGCGATCAGGTCCAGGTACTGGTCTGGCCCGGTGCGGTAGTGCTGCATCTCCGGGAAAAAGCCGTGGGCTTCCGGCGAAAGCTCGGTGCCGGACAACATCAGGTTGTGCGTGGCCATCTCCTCGTGTTCGATCTGCTCCTCGAACAACGAGGGCAGCACGACGGCGGCGACGCCGGCAGCCTGCAGCCGCTTCAGGCTCTCGATCGAACTCGTCAGCGGCGAGGCCGAGGCCACGATCGGGTGCTTCAGCTCGAGGCCGAGATAACGGGTTCGCAGATCGACACTCATGATGTGGACTCCTTCGTGGCGGCCACGGCGGGCTGGCTGCCGGCGGCCGACGCCGGCTCGGTCGGTGGGCCCGGGGGCGCGGCATCGGATGCTGGCGCCTGGCCATCTTCGGTCACGACGCGGTGCACACCAGCCATCTGCTCGTAGAGCTGCCAGCGCGCATCGGCGGCATGCTGCGCGCCTTGCATCAGTTGCTTCGACCGGGCCGGATCGGACTGGGCCAGCATCGCATAGCGGCCCTCCTGCATCGCCACCTTCTCGAGCGGCAGGGTCGGCTTGCGCGAGTCGAGCTTCAGCGGCTGGTCGGCACCGCCCATGCCCAGGCGCGGGTCGTAGTGGTACAGCGTGAGGTACCCGCTCTTGACCAGATCGCGCTGGTGGCTCATGCCGGTGGTCATGTCGATGCCGTGGGCGATGCAGTGGCTGTAGGCGATGATCAACGACGGGCCGTTCCACGCCGCGGCCTCCTGGAAGGTTCGCACTGTCTGCACCGGGTTGGCGCCCATCGCCACCTGGGCGACGTAGACGTTGCCGTAGGCCATGGCGATCATGCCCAGGTCCTTCTTGCCCGAGGCCTTGCCGGCGGCGGCGAACTTGGCCACCGCACCACGCTGGGTGGACTTCGAGGCCTGGCCGCCGGTATTGCTGTAGACCTCGGTGTCGAGCACCAGGATGTTGACGTTGCGGCCCGAGGCGAGCACATGGTCCAGGCCGCCGTAGCCGATGTCGTAGGCCCAGCCATCGCCGCCGACGATCCAGACACTGCGCACGACCAGGCTGTCGGCGACCGCCAGCAGCCGTTTGGCCGCGGGTGAGCGCAGGGTCGACAAGATCGCCTTCAGGCGCTTGACGCGCTCGCGCTGCAGCCGGATCTGCTCGTCGTTGTCCTGCGGCGCCTCGACCAGTTGCGTGGCTAGCGGCGCACCGATCTCGGCACTCAGTTCGCGCACGAGCATGTGCGCCAGGTCGTGCTGCGCATCGAGCGCCAGGCGCATGCCCAAGCCGAACTCGGCGTTGTCCTCGAACAGGCTGTTGGCCCAGGCGGGTCCTTGCCCGGCAGCGTTCTGCGACCACGGCGTCGACGGCAGGTTGCCGCCGTAGATCGACGAGCAGCCGGTGGCGTTGGCGATCACCAGATGGTCGCCATACAGTTGCGACAGCAGCTTCAGGTACGGCGTCTCGCCGCAGCCCGAGCAGGCGCCGGAATACTCGAACAGGGGCTGGCGCAACTGCGAGCCGCGCAGGCCGTCGATGCTGTCCATCGCCGGGCGCACCTCGGGCAGGCTGAGATAGAAGTCGTAATTGGCGCGTTCGGCCTCCAGGTGCTCGAGCTTGGGCGCCATGTTGATGGCCTTGTGCTTGACCTCGGTCTTGCTGCGCGTCGGGCAGACGTCGACACAGATGCCGCAACCGGTGCAGTCGTCCGGCGCCACCTGCAGGCTGTACATCAGGCCATCGAGCGGGCCTCCGTCCTTGCGCGACCACGGCACTGCCTTGAAGCCGGCCGGCGCGCGCTTCATCTCCTCGGGCGAGAAGACGTTCATGCGGATCGCCGCGTGCGGGCACACCAGCGGACAGATTGCGCACTGCGTGCAGATGGTTTCATCCCAGATCGGAATCTCCTGGGCGATGCTGCGCTTTTCCCATTGCGTGGTGCCGGTCGGGAAGGTGCCGTCGACCGGCATCGCCGAGACCGGCAGCAGGTCGCCCTTGCCGTCGAGCATCATCGCCGTCACGCGCTGCACGAAGTCGGGGGCAGCGCGCGAGACGACCGGGACACGCCGCAGCAGGGAGTCTGCCTGCGCCGGCAGCGGCACTTCGCGCAGCGCCGCCAGCGACGCGTCGACGGCGGCGAAGTTGCGCGCCAGCACCGACTCGCCGCGCTTGCCGTAGGTCTTGCGGATCGAGGCCTTGATCTCGGCGATCGCCTCGTCGCGCGGCAGCACGCCGGAGATGGCGAAGAAGCAGGCCTGCGTCACCGTGTTGATGCGCCCGGCCAGCCCGGCCAGCTTGGCCACCGAGAGGGCATCGACGACGTAGAACTTCAGCTTCTTGGCGAGGATCGTCTCCTGCGTTTCGCGCGGCAGCTTGCCCCAAACCTCCCCAGGCCCGTAGGGGCTGTTGAGCAGGAAGGTGGCGCCCGGGCGGGCCACGGCCAGCACGTCGAGCTTCTCCATGAACTCGAACTGGTGGCAGGCGACGAAATCCGCGCGTTCGATCAGGTAGGACGAGTCGATCGGCTTCGGGCCAAAGCGCAGGTGCGACACGGTGATGGCGCCGGACTTCTTGCTGTCGTAGACGAAGTAGCCTTGTGCGTGCAGCGGCGTGTTCTCGCCGATGATCTTGACGGTGTTCTTCGTGGCACCCACCGTGCCGTCGGCGCCCAGGCCGTAGAACACCGCCCGCGTGACACCCGCGGCTTCGGTGTCGAAGCTGGGGTCCCACTTCAGCGACAGCTGCGTGACGTCGTCGACGATGCCGACGGTGAAGTGACGTTTCGGCTTGGCCTCGCGCAATTCGTCGAGCGCCGCCTTGGCCATCGCCGGCGTGAACTCCTTCGACGACAGGCCGTAGCGGCCGCCGCAAACGCGCGGCGCCGGCGTGCCTTCGGGCCAGGCCTCGACCAATGCGGTGACCACGTCCTGGTACAGCGGCTCGCCGATCGCGCCGGGTTCCTTGGTGCGGTCGAGTACGGCGATGCTGCGCACCGTCTTCGGCAGCGCCGCGACGAAGGCCTGCGTGTCGAAGGGGCGGTACAGGCGAACCGTGAGCAGGCCGACCTTTTCGCCCGCGGCCACGAGCTTGTCGACGGCCTCGCGCGAGGCTCCGATGCCGGAGCCCATCTGCACCAGCACGCGCTGCGCATCGGGGGCACCGGTGTACCAGAACAGGCTGTAGCGGCGGCCGGTCAGCGCCGCGAAGCGGTCCATCGACTGCTGCACGATGCCCGGCACCGCCTCGTAGTAGAGGTTGCAGGCCTCGCGCGCCTGGAAGAAGACATCGGGGTTCTGCGCCGTGCCGCGGATCACCGGCCGGTCAGGGTTGAGCGCGCGGCTGCGGTGCGCCACCACGAGTTCGTCGTCGATGAGCGAGCGCACCTCGTCCTCGAACAGCAACTGGATCTTGTTGACCTCGTGGCTGGTGCGGAACCCGTCGAAGAAGTGCAGGAAGGGCACGCGCGCCTTCAGCGTCGCCATGTGCGCGATCATCGCCATGTCCTGCGCCTCCTGGACGCTGCTCGAGGCCAGCAGCGCGAAGCCGGTGGTGCGTGCCGCCATCACGTCGCTGTGGTCGCCGAAGATCGACAGCGCGTGCGTGGCGAGCGTGCGCGCGGCGATGTGGAACACCGCCGGCGTCAGCTCGCCCGCGATCTTGAACATGTTGGGCAGCTTCAGCAGCAGGCCCTGCGAGGCCGTGAAGGTGGTCGTCAGGGCTCCGGCCTGCAGCGAGCCATGCACGGCGCCGGCGGCGCCGGCTTCGCTCTGCATCTCGATCACCTGGGGCACCATGCCCCAGATGTTCGTCCGGCCCTTGGCCGACCATTCGTCGGCGAGTTCGCCCATCGTCGACGACGGCGTGATCGGGTAGATCGCGATCACCTCGCTGGTGAGGTGGGCGATGCGTGCCGCGGCTTCGTTGCCGTCCAGCACATGCGAGCGTTCGGTCATGGTGGTCTCTTGGCGGTGTGGGGCAGGGGCCGGACGGGAGAGGCCGCGCGGGATCGGTGGCGGTGCGCGGGCGGGGTGCTACAGGATGCCGGCCTTGCCGGTCTCCCAGCGGCGGTACTCGGTGCTCAGCATCTCGACGTGCTCGCGTTCCTCGGCCGCCAGTTCCCTGTAGAGCTCGCGCTCGACCGATCCGGCCGGCGCCTGTTCGCCCTCGCGCGTGAAGAAGTCCACGGCCCGTTGCTCGAAGGCGATGGCGATGCGGAACAGGTTGGCCGGATCCTCGGGCTTGCGCTCGACACCGGAAAAGATGGCCGCGCGGTCGAGCTGGAAGTCCTCGGACGGCGTCGGCAGTTCAGCGTGGTAGCGCTTGGACAGGATGTCCATGTGCTCCTTTTCCATCCCGGCAAAGCGGGCGAACAACTCGCGCAGCATGGGATCCTTGGCATCCCGCGAGGCGCGTTCGTAGAAGGCGTGGCCGCCGAGTTCGATCTCGAAGGCCTTGCGCACGGCTTCCATCGCGCGGTCGTCCTCGATCGCGCCGCGGTCGAGCAACTCGAGCTTGCCCTTGCAGTGCGGGCACAGGCCGTAGGGGAAGGCGAAACCTTCGCTGACCTTGTGGCAATCGGCGCAGCGCCAGCGCAGTTCGACACCGGCACAGCAGATATAGGGCTCTTCGTCGTCGAGCGGGCGTTGGCAGCGGGGACAGACGCTCATGATGAAATCTCGCTGGAGGTCGGGTGGGCCGTGGGGCTGATCGCCGTCGGCGGCACGAAGGCGTCGGCATCGGCTTGGGTGATCGGCCAGTTGCTCTTGCCGCCGGCGAGATACGCACCGATGGCGCGCGCGGCGCGGCGACCGGCGCCCATGGCCAGGATCACGGTGGCGGCACCGGTGACGATGTCCCCACCCGCGAACACGCCCGGCACGCTGGTCGCCTGCGTCGCCGCATCGGCCACGATGTAGCCCCATTTGTTGAGCTGCAGCCCCGGCGTGGACTTGGTGACGATCGGGTTGGCCTTGGTGCCGAGCGCGTAGATCACCGTGTCGCACTCGAGGTCGAGGAACTCGTCCTGCGGCATCGGCTGGCGGCGGCCTTTCTCGTCGGGCTCGCCGAGCACCATCTTCTGCACCTTCATGCCACGCACATTGCCGTCTTCGCTGGTCAGGATCTCGACCGGCCCGTGCAGGAAGAAGAACTCGATGCCTTCCTCCTTGGCATGGCGCAACTCCTCGATGCGCGCTGGCGCTTCGGCCTCCGAGCGGCGGTAGACGCAGCGTACGGTCGGGATGCCCAGGCGCTTGGCCACGCGCAGGCAGTCCATCGCGGTGTTGCCGGCGCCGATGACGACCACGCTCTTGCCCAGCGTGACCGGCGTATCGAGGTAGGGGAACTTGTCGCCGCCCATCAGGTTGACGCGGGTCAGGAATTCGTTGGCCGAATAGACCTGGCCGGCAAATTCGCCCGGGATGCCCAGGAAGGCCGGCGCTCCGGCGCCCACGCCCACGAAGACCGCGTCGTAGCCCATCTCGCCGGTCAACTGCAGCACCGAGAAGGTCTTGCCGATGACCTTGTTGGTCTCGAACTTGACGCCCATGGCCTTGAGTGTCTCGATCTCGCGGCTGATGATCTCGCGCGGCAGCCGAAACGACGGGATGCCGTACTGCAGCACGCCGCCCACCACGTGCAGCGCCTCGTAGACAGTGACGTCGCAGCCGTAGCGGGCGAGGTCGGCGGCCACCGCCAGCCCGGACGGGCCGGAGCCGACGACCGCCACCTTGCCCAGGCAGCGCTCGAACTTCGGTGCCTCGGCCTTGTGCGGCCTGGCGTTGTCGCCGACGAAACGCTCGAGCCGGCCGATGGCCACGGACTCGAGCTTGCGCCCGACGACACACTGTGCCTCGCACTGCGACTCTTGCGGGCAGACACGGCCGCAGACCGAAGGGAACAGGTTCGACTCGTTGATGACGGCCTGCGCGCCATCGATGTCGCGCACCAGCAAGTGGCGGATGAAGCGCGGGATGTCGATCGACACCGGACAGCCTTCGATGCAGGCGGCCTTGCTGCACATGATGCAACGCTCGGCCTCGGCCAGTGCGTCGGCCATCGAGTAGCCGAGGTTGACTTCCTTGAAGTTGCGCGACCGCTCCAGCGGGTCGCGCTCGGGCATCTTGGTCGCCAGCGGTGCCAGGTCCTTGTACTTCTTGTAGTTCTTCTTGCCCTGCTCGAACAGCAGCTTCTCGACGTTGCACACATGCGCGTAGTCGCTGCTGGCCGCCGCCTCCTCGCCCTTGAAGCGCTTCTGGCGCAGCAGCAGTTCCTTGAAGTCGACCTGGTGGCCGTCGAAGTCCGGGCCGTCGACGCAGGCGAACTTGATCTCGCTGCCCACCGTGACGCGGCAGGAGCCGCACATGCCGGTGCCGTCGACCATGATGGCGTTCAGCGACACCATGGTCTTGACGCCGAAGGGCCGCGAAGTCTCGACGCAGGCGTTCATCATCGGCAGCGGGCCGATGGCCACGACCAGGTCGGGTCGGTCGCCCTGCAACACCTCCTGCAGCGCGGCGTTGACGAAACCGGGCTTGCCGTAGCTGCCGTCGTCGGTGCAGACGATCAGGTTGTCGCAATAGCGGCCGAACTGCTCCTCCCAGAACACCAGGTCCTTGTTGCGAAACCCGATGATCCCGGTGGTGCGGTTGCCCGCTTCCTTGAACGCACGCAGCTGCGGGTACACCGGCGCCACGCCGAGGCCGCCGCCCACCAGCACCACGTGCCCGACCGGGCTCACATGCTGTGGCATGCCGAGCGGGCCGACGAAGTCGGCGATGCTGTCACCGGCCTTGTAGTGGTCGCGCATCTCCAGCGTCGTCTTGCCGAGCGACTGGATCACCATCGTGATGCTGCCCTTGTCGCGGTCGAAGTCCGCGACGGTCAGCGGGATGCGTTCGCCGCCCTCGTGCAGGCGCAGCATGACGAAGTGGCCGGGCTGGGCCGACCGCGCCACGTCCGGCGCCAGCACCTCCCACAGGAAAGTCGTGTCCGAAAACGCTTCGCGGCGGATGATGGGATACATATCAGGCTTTCCGGTCCGTCCGAACGGCGTTCGGGTCTTGCTCACGGGCTAAGCGATACCGGCGCTGGGATCGACCTCGCCCGCAACCGGCGCCCCAGACGATCACCCTTGGCTACCGGGGATCCTCTGGGATGGCAGGATGTTGTGCGCATCCACGCGATGCCCTCTTGACATGGATCAACAGACGCGGACCGCAGCCGCCTGATCCTTGCGCCTTGCATGCGCTGCCACCGACCGGCCTGGTCCGCGCAGTCATGGGACCGCAGCAGCGCCGCTGGCGGAGGTTGTGAACGATGAAGGTTCCGGCTTGGGCGATCACCACTTGAAGCGCGGGCTGGACCTGCCCCTGGCCGGCGAGCCAGAGCAGGTCATCCATGACGCTGCCCGCTGCACGCAGGTTGCCGTGCTCGGCGCCGATTTCATCGGCCTCAAGCCGACGTTTCAAGTGCAGGTCGGCGATCGAGTGCGGCGCGGACAGTTGCTGCTCGAGGACAAGCAGATTGCCGGCGTACGCCATACCGCGCCGGCCGCAGGCACGGTCGTAGCGCTGCATCGCGGCGAGCGCAGGTCGTTCCAGTCGCTGGCGATCCGCATCGATGGCGACGGGCACGATGACGCGCAAACGCCCTTCGCGGCCTACACCGGCGCCACGCCCGCAATGGTGCACGCCGACGACGTGCGCGCACTGCTGCTCGAATCGGGGCTGTGGACCGCGCTGCGCACCCGCCCCTTCTCCCGCGTGCCGGCAGCCGGACGCCTCGCCGCGCGCACTGTTCATCACGGCGATGGACACGCGCCCACACGCGCCGTCGGTGGACGTGGTGCTGGCCGGGCGAGAGGCCGACTTCGAAGCCGGCGTCAACTGCCTGGCCAAGCTGACGAGCGGCCCCACCTACGTCTGTGTGGGCGCGAAATCGAGCGTCACGGCCCCGCCGGTGCCCGGTGTGAAGCTCGAGGTATTCGACGGCCCGCATCCGGCCGGCAACGCCGGCACCCACATCCACCTGCTCAGCCCGGTGGACCTCGAACGCACGGTCTGGCACATCGGCTACCAGGACGTGGCCGCGATCGGGCGGCTGTTCACCACCGGCCGGCTCGATGTGGAGCGCGTGATCGCACTGGCCGGGCCCGGCGTGCAACGCCCGCGCCTGCTGCGCACGCGGCTGGGCGCATCGGTCGACGAACTGGTGCGCGGCGAGATCGCACAAGGCACGCTGCGGGTGATCTCCGGTTCGGTGCTCGACGGGCGCATCGCGATGGGCGAGGCGCTGGGCTACCTGGGCCGCCATCACCTGCAGGTCTCGGTGCTGGCCGAAGCCACCGAGCGCGAGCTCTTCGGCTGGATCATGCCCGGCTTCGACAAGTTCTCGCTGTGGGGCGTGGTGGCCGGCGCCTTCACCGGCCGTGCCCAGGCGCTGACCACCACCACCAATGGCGGTGCACGCGCGATGGTGCCGATCGGCGCCTTCGAACGGGTGATGCCGCTGGACCTGATGCCCACCTTCCTGCTGCGCGCGCTGCTGATGGGCAACGACGAACGCGCCGAGGCGCTGGGCGCGCTGGAACTCGACGAAGACGACCTGGCGCTGTGCACCTTCGTCTGCCCGGGCAAGGCCGAATACGGCCCGCTGCTGCGCGCGGCCTTGTCGCGCATCGAGAAAGAGGCCACCTGATGCGCGTTTTGAGGAGCCTTCTCGACCGCATCGGCAAACCCTTCCACCCCGGCGGGCGGCTGGAGCGCTTCTTCCCGCTGTACGAGGCCGCCGACACCTTCTTCTACGCGCCGGCCAAGGTCACCACCACGGGCGCGCACGTGCGCGACGCGATGGACCTGAAGCGCATGATGATCCTGGTGTGCATTGCCGCGCTGCCCTGCGTCTTCATGGCGATGTTCAACACCGGGCTGCAGGCCAACCTGGCACTCGACCCGGCCAAGGCGGCGCTGCTCACCGGCTGGCGCCACGACCTCATCGCGCTGCTCGGCGTGGGTTATTCGCCTGCCAGCTTCGCCGCCAACATGATCCACGGCGCGCTGTACTTCATCCCGCTGTATGTCGTGACCATGGTCGTGGGCTTGAGCTGGGAGGTGGCTTTCGCCATCGTGCGCAAGCTGGAGGTGAACGAGGGCTTTTTCGTCACCGGGCTGCTGTTCCCGCTGATCTGCCCGCCCGAGACACCGCTGTGGCAGGCCGCGCTGGCGGTCAGCTTCGCCGTCGTGCTGGGCAAGGAGGTCTTCGGCGGCACCGGCATGAACTTCATGAACCCGGCCCTGGTGGCGCGCGCCTTCCTGTTTTTTGCCTACCCGGCCAGCATGTCGGGCGACCCGGTCTGGACGGCGGTGCCCATGGCCGCCACGCACGACGGCTTTTCCGGCGCCACGGTGCTGTCGCAGTTTCGCCAGATGCAGCCGCCGGCATCGCACCAGGATTTCCCGTGGCTGGTGGCCTTCGGCGGCCTCGAGCCAGGCAGCATGGGCGAGACCTCGGCGCTGGCCTGCCTGATCGGCGCCGTGATCCTCATCGTCACCGGCATCGGCTCGTGGCGCACGATGGCCGGCGTGGCGCTCGGCACCATTGGCATGGCCTCGCTGTTCAACGGGGTCGGCTCGGCCACCAATCCCTACTTCGCCGTGCCGTTCTGGTGGCACATGGTGGCCGGCGGCTGGGCCTTCGCCACGGTGTTCATGGCCACCGATCCGGTGACCTCGCCGTTTTCCGACACCGGGCGCTGGATCTACGGCCTGATGATCGGCGCGCTGATCGTGCTCATCCGGGTGGTCAACCCGGCATACCCCGAATCGGTGATGCTGGTGATCCTCTTCATGAACGTGGTGGCGCCGTTCATCGACTACCTGCTGGTGCAGGCCAACCTTCGCCGAAGGGGCAGGCGGCGTGCCCAGACTTGACTCCACCCGCTACACGGTGCTCTTCGCCACCGCGGTGAGCGTGGTCTGCGCCTTGCTCGTGGCCACTGCGGCGGTGGGCCTGCGCGAGCGGCAGGAGGCCAACGCTCTGCTCTACAAGCAGAAGAACGTGCTGCTGGCGGCCGGGCTGATCAAGCCCGGCGAATCAGCGTCGCGCGACGAGGTACTGGCGATCTTCGACAAGCGCATCCGCGTGCGCGCCGTCGACCTGAAGACCGGCAGACTCGTGCCCGAGGACCAGTTCGATGCCAAGGGCTACGACCAGCGCAAGGCGCGCAACGACCCGGCACAGTCGCGCGCCGCACCACCGAACGATGCCCAGGTGGCCCGGCTGCCGTTGCGCGGCACGGTCTACCAGGTGCTCGGCGACGACGGCAAGGTCGAGCAGTTGGTGCTGCCGATCGAAGGCATGGGCATGTGGGGCACGGTCTACGGCTTCCTGTCGATGCACCGCGACGGCAACACCGTGCGCGGCCTGACCTTCTACGAGCAGAAGGAAACCCCGGGCCTGGGCGGCGAGATCTCCAACCCGCAATGGCAGGCGCTGTGGGTCGGCCGCAAGGCCTACGACGCCAACTGGACGCCGCAGCTGGCCGTGATCAAGGGCCCAGCCGGCCCGCCCGACAAGGCGCCGCACCATGTCGATGGCCTGTCCGGTGCCACCATCACCAGCAACGGCATCACCCGCGTCGTGCGCTACTGGCTGGCCAACGACGGCTACGGCCCCTTCCTGAAAACCCTTCGCAGCGGAGACCCCACATGAGCGCCACAGCCGCGCTGTTCGGCAGGAACGAGAGGACCGCGCTGTTCAGCCCGGTGATCAGCGTCAACCCGATTGCCGTGCAGGTGCTGGGCATCTGCTCGGCGCTGGCCGTCACCACGCGCATGGACAAGGCGCTGGTCATGGGCATTGGCGTGACCCTGGTCACCGCGTTGGCCAACCTGGCCGTCAGCCTGGTGCGCAACCAGACGCCGAACAGCATACGCATCATCGTGCAGCTGGCCATCATCGCCTCGCTGGTGATCGTGGTCGACCAGGTCCTCAAGGCCTATCTGTACGAGCTGTCGCTGGAACTGTCGGTGTTCGTCGGGCTGATCATCACCAACTGCATCGTCATGGGCCGGGCCGAGGGCTTCGCGATGCAGAACCCGCCGTGGATCAGCTTCCTCGACGGCATCGGCAACGGTCTGGGCTACTCGCTGATCCTGCTGATGGTGGGCTTCGTGCGCGAGCTCACCGGCGCTGGCACGTTTTTCGGCGTGGAAGTCCTGCCGCTGACGAAAAACGGCGGCTGGTATGAACCCAACGGCCTGATGCTGCTGGCACCCTCGGGCTTGTTCCTGATCGCACTGATCATCTGGGGCTTGCGCACCTGGAAGCCCGAGCTGCAGGAGAAGGACTGAGGTTGCCGCGATGGAACACCTGCTGAACATCGCCATCCGCTCCATCTTTCTCGAGAACATGGCGCTGGCCTTCTTCCTGGGCATGTGCTCCTTCCTGGCCTGTTCGAAGAAGGTCGAGACGGCCATCGGCCTGGGCGTCGCGGTGGTCTTCGTGCAGACGCTGACCGTGCCGTTGAACAACCTGATCCTGCGCTACCTGCTGGCCGAAGGCGCGCTGTCGGACTTGTCACCGGCACTGGCGAAGGTGGACCTGAGCTTCCTGGCCTTCATCATCTTCATCGGCACCATCGCCGCGGCCACGCAGGTGGTGGAGATGGCGGTCGATCGTTTCCTGCCGGGCCTGTACACGACGCTGGGCGTTTTCCTGCCGCTGATCGCAGTCAACTGCGTGATCCTCGGCGGATCGCTGTTCATGCAGGAACGCAACTACACGCTCGGCGAAAGCGTGGTCTTCGGCTTCGGCTCGGGCTTCGGCTTCATGATCGCCATCGTGGCCATCGCCGCGATCCGCGAGAAGATGGACTACTCCGACGTGCCGGCGGGCCTGCGCGGCCTGGGCATCACGTTCGTCACCGCGGGCCTGATGTCGATCGCCTTCATGATGTTCTCGGGCATTCAGCTCTGAGCGGGGGCCCAGATGACCGAAATCCTCTCCGGCGTGGCGATGTTCACCGTGGTCGTGCTCACGCTCGTGGCGCTGCTGCTGGGCGCGCGGCGCCGGCTGGTGCAGTCCGGCGAAGTGACGATCACGATCAACGACGATCCGGCCAAGGCACTGAAGGTGGCTGCAGGTGACACCTTGCTGGGCACGCTGTCGAACCACAAGATCTTCATCCCCTCGGCCTGTGGCGGCAAGGGCGCCTGCGGCGTGTGCGAGGTGGTCGTCAAGTCGGGTGGCGGCACCTTGCTGCCCACCGAGACCGGCTTCATCAATCGCGGCGATGCCAAGCGCGGTTGCCGCCTGGCCTGCCAGGTGAAGGTCAAGCGCGACATGACGGTCGAAATCGCGCCCGAAATCTTCGACGTGCGCAAGTGGCGCTGCAAGGTCATCTCCAACCGCAACGTCGCCACCTTCATCAAGGAACTCAAGCTGGCCCTGCCCGAAGGCGAGGAAGTGCCCTTCCGCGCGGGCGGCTATGTGCAGCTGGAATGTCCGCCGTACCAGATCGACTTCAAGAGCTTCGACATCGAGGCACCGTACCGCGAGGACTGGGACAAGTTCGACCTGTGGCGCTTCAAGTCGGTGCTCACCGAACCGATCGAACGTGCCTACTCGATGGCCAACTTCCCGCTGGAGAAGGGGCAGCTGCTGTTTACCATCCGCATCGCCTTCCCGCCCGGCTACAGGTCAGAGATCCCGCCCGGCATCATGAGCTCCTACGTCTTCAACCTGAAGCCGGGCGACGAACTCACGGTGTCCGGTCCTTTCGGCGAGTTCTTCGCGCGCGACACGAACAAGGAGATGTGCTTCATCGGCGGCGGCGCCGGCATGGCGCCGATGCGCTCGCACATCTTCGACCAGTTGAAGCGCCTGAAGTCCACGCGCAAGATGAGCTTCTGGTACGGCGCACGCAGCCTGAAGGAAGCCTTCTATGTCGAGGAGTTCGATGCGCTGGCCGCCGCCAACCCCAACTTCGAGTGGCACCTGGCGCTGTCGGAGCCGCTGCCCGAAGACCAGTGGACCGGGGCCACCGGCTTCATCCACAACGTGCTGCGCGAGCAGTACCTGAACCGGCACCCGGCGCCGGAGGACATCGAGTACTACATGTGCGGCCCGGGCGTGATGAACAAGGCCGTCATCGACATGCTGTTGTCGCTGGGCGTGGACCGCGAGAACATCCTGCTCGACGACTTCGGTTGACGCACACGAACACCGCGAGGAACCCAAGATGCCCCACCAGATGCTGATCGAGGAAGTGGTGCGCAACCGCGGCGGCGACGAACTCTTCACCGTGCCGGCGTCGGCGACGATCGGCGAGGCGGTGGCACTGATGGCCGAGCGCGAGATCGGCGCCGTGCTGGTGATGAACGAGGACGGCCTCGTCGCCGGCATCTTCACCGAGCGCGACCTGCTGATGCGCGTGGTGCATGCCGGCCTGCACACCACGGACACGCCGATCTCGCTGGTGATGACGCGCAACGTGCGCTTCGTCTCGCCCGGCACCACCGTCGAGGCGGCGATGGCGCTGATGCATGTCAACCGGCACCGCCACCTGCTGGTGATCGACGGCCCCACGGTGCACGGACTGGTGTCGATGCGCGACCTGGTCTACCAGATCGTGCGGCGCGGCCCGCAGGGCTTTGCTGCCGCGCTGCAGAACACGGAGAACTCGCCATGAGCACATTGCCCTCGCCTGCCCGACGCTCCGCGGTCGCCGCCGGTCTCGGTTGTTTCGCACTGCTGGCCGCCGGTTGCGGCGAGCGCGCGCGTTTCTTCGCCTTGCCTGGTGGCGCCGCACACAGCTTCCACGGCCTGGCGATGGGTTCGTCCTACACGCTGAAGATCGCCGGGCCGGGCCTGTCCGACACGGCGTTGGCGGCGGCGCAGGCTGCGGTGGCGCAGGCTCTGGGCGAGGTGGTCGCTCGCATGTCCCACTACGACACCGACTCCGAAGTGTCGCGTCTGAACCGCCAGCCGCTCGGCAGGCCGCTGGCGGTCTCGGCGCCGACGCTGCAGGTGTTCCAAGTCGCACAGACGGTGCGCTCGGCCTCCGACGGCGCCTTCGACGTGGCCGTCGGCCGCGCGGTCGACGAATGGGGCTTCGGCCCGTCGGGGCGGCCACGCGCCGTGCTGTCGGCCCACGCGTTGCAGCGCCTGCAAGCACAGCACCGCGACGGCGCACTCGCGCTCGACGGGCAGGCCGGCACCGTGACGCGCCATGCCGAGGTGTGGGCCAACCTGTCGGGCATTGCCAAGGGCTACGGTGTCGACCGAGCGGCCGACGCGCTCGAGCGGCTGGGGCTGGCCGACTACATGGTCGAGGTCGGCGGCGAGATCCGCGCCCGCGGCCGCAATGCCGAAGGGCGGGCCTGGCAACTGGCCATCGAGCGCCCCGACGCGATGCCGCAGCGCGCGCTGCGCATCCTGCCGCTCGACGGCAAGGCGCTGGCCACCTCGGGCGACTATCGCAACTTCTTCATGCACCAGGGACAGCGCTATTCGCACGAGATCGACCCGGCCAGCGCCGCACCGGTGGCCCATGCGCTGGCCTCGGTCAGCGTGGTGGCCGACGACTGCACGCTGGCCGACGCCTGGTCCACCGCCTTGTTCGTGCTCGGTCCCGAGCGCGGCTTCGACAGCGCGCGGCGCCATGGCCTGGCCGCACACTTCGTCGTGCGCCGGGGCGATGGATCCTTCGGCGAACGGCAGACCGAGTCATTCGCCGCACTCGGCGGCTACGCCGCAGGCTGAGCCGGACCGCGCCGATGACGCTGAGCGCGCTGCTGCCGGTGTTTCTGCTTGCGTTGGCGGCCATCGGCATTGCCGTGGCGGCGATGGCGGTGGGCGTGATGTTCAAGAGGCCCTGCCTGCGCGGTTCGTGCGGCGGACCGGCAGTGCTCGGCCCCGATGACCAGAAGCTCTCGTGTGCCTCCTGCCCGAACCGCAAGCGCGGCCAGCCCGAGCCCACGCACGCGGGCGGCTTGCGGCGCTGAGCGCCAGCCCCTGAGGGCCTGTCGGGCCTACGGCTTCTGCGCCTGCTGCTTGCCGGCCTTCACGCCTTCCTCGAAGGCTGCCTGCTGGGCCGCCTTCTGCCGCTGCTGCTCCTGGTTGACGAGATATCCGGTGCCGGCACCAATGGCCGCACCGGCCGCGGCCCAGGCCCATTCGCCCGTCGCCGCACCAATGACGACACCGGCCGCGGTGCCGATGCCGGCGCCCGACAAGGTGCTCTGCTGCGAACTCGTCATGTTCGAGCACGCTCCCAGAGCCAGGCTGCCCACCAGGGCGGTGACGATGATCAGGTTGGTCTTCATGTCATGGTCCTCGTTTCGGATGCACGGCGCGTCAGCGCTTGCAGGGATAGGCCTCGGCCGCAAAGCGGAACAGTGCGTCGATGGCCCCATCGTTGTTGTATTGCGGGTGTGTCTTCATCCAGGCCACGAAACCGTTGCCAACCTGTGTACGGGTGACGGCCGGCGCGGGCGGACAGACCGAGCGATTGGCGGCAGGCGTGGTGGACGTGAAGTAGCCATAGGCCCCGGCAAGAACGCCATGGCAGAAGGCCAGCGCAGTCGCGGCGTCGCTGTCCGAGGCCGGTGTGCCGCAAATCTGGGCCAGGTCGGCGGCGGTGTGAAGCCTGAAGTGTTCCTTTGGTGCCGCATGGGCGGATGCTGCCAACGCCAGAGATGCAGCCACGAGCGCAACTCGCATGATCGAACCTTTCTTGAGTGCGAAGAATATGGATGTTAGCAACACACCCCGCGCGCCGCCGAGGCTGAAGCCGGCCGGCGTGCGGCGGCCGAGCCGGATTCAGACGGTTTCGCCGTCGACGATGAGTTGCATGCCCACCGGGTCCACCACCTGGATCTGGCGGTGGCGCACGAACAGCAGGCCGCTGGCCTGGAACTTGGAGAAAGTGCGGCTGACGGTTTCGATCTTCAGCCCGAGGTAGCTGCCGATCTCCTCGCGGCTCATGCGCAACACGATGGACGAACCGGAGAAGCCGCGCGCACGCTGGCGCTGCGTCAGGTTCAGCAGGAAGGCCGCCAGGCGCTCGTCGGCATTCATGCTGCCCAGCAGCAGCATCACGCCGTGATTGCGCACGATCTCGCGGCTCATGAGGCGGTGGAACTGCTGCTGCAGCGAGCTCAATTCGAGCGCCAGCGCTTCCAGTTCGGCGAAGGGGATGACACACAGCTGGGAATCGTCCAGCGCCACGGCGTCAACCTCGTGCCGCCGCGTACCGATGCCGTCCAGCCCGATCAGCTCACCGCCCATCTGGAAGCCGGTGACCTGCTCACGCCCGTCCTTCGACGACACGCAGGTCTTGAAGAAGCCGGTCCAGATGGCGTAAACCGTGTCGAAACGATCGCCCACCTGGAACAGCCGTTCGCCACGCGCCAGCTTGCGGCGCGCAGTCACCATACGTCCGTCGATGGACTCGAGTTCGTCGCTCGTCAGGCCCACCGGCAGACAGATCCCGCGCAGATTGCAACGCGAACACACCACCTCACGCTGTGGCACGTGCAGGATAGAAATCAGAGCCGCTTGGTCCATCATGCCTCATCCGACCTGCTGGAAACCACAGATCGTCAAGAGGCATATTAGTCCGACGGCCATGCGCCACTTTGTCCCCGGACAAAGCCGAGCGCGGTTTAGGCAGCGCGGGCGCCGCCGTGTCAGGGTTTGCCCACACTGCGCCGTGACCGGAAGCTGCGCATGATCAAAGCTGTTGACGCCAGTACGCTTAAAGTCGTCGGCGGCCACGGGTTCGGGCACTGCGTGTGTCGCTGTACCGTAGCACGCCATAGCCCACCCCAGGAGCAAGGATGCGCGTCGGTCTGTTCGTCACCTGCCTGGCTGACCTGATGCGACCGAGCGTCGCCTTCGCGGCCGTCAAGTTGCTCGAAGACGCGGGTTGCAGCGTCGAAGTGCCGACAGCGCAAACCTGTTGCGGGCAGCCGGCACTGAACAGCGGCGACAGCGTCGATGCGCGCGACATTGCCCGGCGCGTGATCGAGGCCTTCGAAGGCTTCGACGCCGTGGTTGGCCCCTCCGGTTCGTGCATGGGCACGCTGCGGCAGGACTACCCTGCCCTCTTCGCCGACGAGCCGGCCTGGCGCGCACGTGCCGAAGCACTCTCGCGGCGCAGCCACGAACTGCTCAGTTTCCTTGTCGATGTGCTGAAGGTCGAGGGCGTCGAGGCCCGCTACGACGGCCAGGTCACCTACCACGACAGTTGCGCCGGCCTGCGCGAGATGGGCGTCAAGGGCCAGCCGCGCAAGCTGCTGGCTAGCGTGCAGGGGCTCGACCTGGTCGAGATGCGCGGCACCGAAGAATGCTGCGGCTTCGGTGGCACCTTCTGCATCAAGTACCCCGAGATCTCCACCAAGATGGTGGACGACAAGATCGCCCACATCCAGGCCAGCGGTGCCGGTACGGTGCTCGGCGGCGACCTGGGTTGCCTGCTCAATATCGCCGGGCGCATCAAGCGCCGCGGGCTGCCCATCCGCGTGCTGCACACCGCCGAAGTGCTGGCCGGCCTGGGCGGGCAGCCCTCCATCGGCGAGCCGGAGAAGCGCTGATGCACGCGCCCACCACCACCTTCCCCGAGCGCGTCTCCATCGCCATCCTCGACAAGCGGCTGCAGGCCGCGCTGGACCATGCCAGCGGCGGCTTCGTGCAAAAGCGCGCCGCACTGGTGGCCGCGCTGCCCGAGTTCGAGGCGCTGCGCGAACGCGCGCGCAGCGTCAAGGAGCATGTGCTGGCCCACCTGGACACCTATCTCGAGCGCTACGAAGAGCAGGTCAAACGCCAAGGCGGCCAGGTGCACTGGGCGTCGAGCGCCGAAGAGGCTCGCGAGATCATCCTCGAGATCTGCCGCAAGGCCAACGCCAGGACCATCACCAAGGGCAAGTCGATGGTCAGCGAGGAGATCGGCCTGAACGACGCGCTCGAGACCGCCGGCTATCACGTCGTCGAGACCGACCTGGGCGAATACATCATCCAGCTGGCGAAAGAACCGCCCAGCCACATCATCGTGCCGGCGGTGCACAAGACGCGCGCGCAGGTGGCCGACCTGTTCGACGAATTCCACCGCCCGCTCGGCTACACCAAGCACCTGAGCGAAGTCAGCGAGATGGTGAACGAGGCGCGGCAGGTGCTGCGCGAGCACTACTTCAAGGCCGATGTCGGCATCACCGGCGGTAACTTCCTGATCGCCGAGACCGGCTCGAGCATCATCGTCACCAACGAAGGCAATGGCGACCTGACGCAGACGCTGGCGCGCGTACACATCGTCACCAGCGGCATCGAGCGCGTGGTGCCGACGCTCGACGACGCCAGCACCTTCCTGCGCCTGCTGGCGCGCAGCGCCACCGGCCAGGAGACCGAGACCTACACCACCGTGAGCACCGGGCCGCGCCGCGCCGACGACCTCGACGGGCCGCAGGAGTACCACGTGGTGCTGGTCGACAACGGCCGCTCGAAAATGCTCGGCGGTCCGTTCCGCGAGATGCTGCGCTGCATCCGCTGCGGCGCCTGCCTCAATCACTGCCCGGTCTACACCTCGATCGGCGGCCATGCCTACGGTTGGGTCTACCCGGGCCCGATGGGCTCGGTGCTGACGCCGCTGATCAACGGCATCGACAGCGCCTACGACCTGCCCAACGCCTGCACCCTGAACGGCCGCTGCCAGACCGTGTGCCCGGTGAAGATCCCGCTGCCCGGGCTGCTGCGCGAACTGCGGCGCCAGCAGTTCGAGACCGGCCTCACGCCAGCGCCGATCCGCTGGGCGCTGCAGGCCTGGGCGACGCTGGCCAAACGCGCCGGGCTGTACCACCTGGCGATGCGCATCGGCATACCGCTGCTCAGCCGCATCGGCCGGCGTCGTGGCGCGCTCGGCTGGCTGCCGCTGGCCGGTGGCTGGACCGACACGCGCGACCTGCCGGCCCCCCAGGGCGGCACCTTCCAGCAGGCCTGGCGCGCGCGCCGGGGTACGCGCCCATGAGCGGCAGCCGCGAACAGGTGCTGGCGGACATCCGCCGGTCGCTCGGGCGCAGCGCGCCTCGAGCCGACGCCATCACCCCCTTGTCCGGCAGCGGGCCGCGGCCGGCTTTCGAAGGCGACACGGTCGAACGCTTCGTGTCCAAGATGCTGGAGAAGTCGGCCACGCTGGTTCGAATAGCCTCGCTCGACGAGGTAGGCGCCGAGGTCCAGCGCTACCTGGCCTCGATCGGCGCCGCGCCGCGGCTGTGCGCGTCGAAGGCGCTCGGCGCCATCGCCTGGCCGACCGCGTTGCAGGTCGAGTACCGCGCCGCCGTGCGCGAAGACCAGAGCAGTGTCACGCCCTGCTTTGCCGCAGTAGCCGAATCGGGCGGCATCGTCACGCTGTCGGGGCCCGACACGCCGAGCACGCTGAACTTCGTGCCCGACAACCACATCGTCATCGTGCGCGCGGCACAGGTGCTGCCGCACCTCGAGGATGTCTGGGCGTTATGGCGCACTACCGGCCGGCCGTTGCCGCGCAGCCTGAACATCATCTCGGGTCCGTCGCGTACGGCGGACATCGAACAGACCATCCAGCTCGGCGCGCATGGGCCGCGCCGGCTGCACATCCTGCTGATGGCGACAGGCTGAAAGGCCAGCGGCGTCGCCATGTCCTCGCATCCCCATGCCGCGCTGCGATCCGAACTCGGCGCATTCCTGCCCGCCGAACGCCTGATCACCGACCCGCTGCGGCTGCTGGCCTGGGGCACCGACGCCAGCTTCTACCGCCTGGTGCCGAAGATCGTGGCGGTGGTGGAAAGCGAAGCCGAGTTGCGGCGCGTGCTCGAGTGCTGCGCCAAGTCGCGCACGGCGCTGACCTTCCGTGCCGCCGGCACCAGCCTGTCGGGCCAGGCGCTCAGCGATTCGGTGCTGGTGCTGCTGGGCGATGGTTGGCGCGGCATCCGTGTGGCCGAAGACGCGGGCACCGTCCACCTGCAGCCCGGCGTGATCGGTGCCGCCGCGAACCGCGCGCTCGCGCCGCGCGGCCGCAAGATCGGCCCCGATCCGGCGTCGATCGACGCGGCGATGATCGGGGGCATCGCCGCCAACAACGCCAGTGGCATGTGCTGCGGCACGGCGCAGAACAGCTATCACACGCTGGCGGGAATGCGCCTGGTGCTGGCCGACGGCACGGTGCTCGACACGCGCGATGCCGCCAGCCGCGCCGCCTTCGTGCAGCAGCGGCCCGACCTGGCCACGGGTCTGGCCGAACTGGCGCGCGCGACGCGCGAGGACGCGGCACTCGCCGGCCGCATCCGCCACAAGTTCCGCATGAAGAACACCACCGGCTATGGCCTGAATGCGCTCATCGATTTCGATGATCCGGTGGACATCCTGGCGCACCTGATGATCGGCTCGGAAGGCACGCTCGGCTTCATCAGCGAGATCAGCTACTTCACGGTCGAAGAACATGCGCACAAGGCGAGCGCGCTGATCCTCTTCGACCATCTCGAAACCGCCTGCAGCGCGGTCAGCCTGCTCCAGCACACGCCGGTGGCCGCCGTCGAACTGCTGGATCGCGCCTCGCTGCGCTCGGTGCAGGACAAGCCGGGCATGCCGGCAACCCTGCGCCTGCTGCCGGGCGACGGCGCCGCACTGCTGGTGGAGATCCGCGCCGAGACCACGGCCGCGCTGTCGCTGAAGATCGACGCCGTGGCCGAGCCGCTGTCGACACTGGAGCTGGCCACGCCGTTGCGCTTCAGCACCGATGCGGCCGAGTCGGCCGCGCTGTGGAACGTGCGCAAGGGCATGTTCCCGGCGATCGGCGCGATGCGCCCCACCGGCACCACCGTCATCATCGAGGACGTGGCCTTTCCGGTGGAGCGCCTGGCCGAGGCCACGCTCGAGTTGCAGCAGATGCTGCAGCAGCACGGCTACCGCGAGGCCATCATCTACGGCCACGCGCTCGCGGGCAACCTGCACTTCGTCTTCACGCAGGACTTCGGCAATGCCGCCGAGGTGCAGCGCTACAGCGATTTCATGGACGCCGTGTGCGACATGGTGGTGCACAAGTACGACGGCTCGCTCAAGGCCGAACACGGCACCGGCCGCAACATGGCGCCCTTCGTGGAGATGGAATGGGGCGCGCCAGCCTTCGCACTGATGCACCGCATCAAGGCGCTGCTCGACCCGCAGGGGCTGCTGAATCCGGGCGTGATCCTCAACCCCGATCCGAAATCGCACCTGAAGAACCTGAAGCCGCTGCCCGCCGCCGATGCGCTGGTGGACAAGTGCATCGAGTGCGGCTTCTGCGAACCCAAGTGCCCGTCGCGCGGCCTGACGCTGTCGCCACGCCAGCGCATCGTCGGCTGGCGCGAGATCGCCCGGCTCGACGCCGAAGGCACCGAGCCGGCGCATGCGGACGAGTTGAAGAAGCTGTACGACTATCACGGCATCGACACCTGCGCCGCCTGCGGGCTTTGCGCCACCGCTTGTCCGGTGGGCATCGAAACCGGGCTGCTGATCAAGGCACTGCGCGGCCGTCGTGCGGGCCCGGTGGCGAAGAAAGTGGCCGATGTCGCGGCGCGCCACTACGGGCCGCTGACGGCCGGCGTTCGGCTCGGCCTCGGCGCCGCCGACCTGCTGCACGGCTTGGTGGGTACCGGCGCCATGAAGGGCACGCTCGACGCGCTGCGCAAGGCCTCGGGCGGACGGCTGCCGAAGTGGTCACCGGCGCTGGCACGGCCGGTGAACTTCGTGCCGAAGCCCCAGGCGCCGCAGCGCGGCGAGCGCGTGGTCTATTTCCCCAGCTGCGCCGCGCGCAGCATGGGCGCACAACGCGGGCACGACGGCGTCGAGATGCTGCCGACGGTGGCCGAGCGCCTGTTCCGGCGCGCCGGTTTCGACGTGCTCTACCCTCAGGCGCTGCCCGGACTGTGCTGCGGCCAGCCCTTCGAGAGCAAGGGCCTGGTCGACGCCGCCGACCTGAAGTCGGCCGAGCTCGAAGCGGTGCTGCGCGAGGCCAGCGAGGGCGGACGCTGGCCCATCGTCTTCGACACCAGTCCCTGCGCCTACCGCATGAAGAAGGTCCTGACCGGTCGACTGAACATCCAGGACAGCATCGAGTTCGTGCACGACGTGCTGCTGCCGCGGCTGCCGATCACGCCGCAGGACCAGCCCGTGGCCGTGCACCCGGTATGCAGCGTGCGCAAGATGGGCAGCACCGACAAGCTGATGGCGATTGCCGCGCGTTGCAGCGCCCAGGTGGTGGCGGTGGACGCGGTGCAATGCTGCGGCTTTGCCGGCGAACGCGGCTTCATGCGGCCCGAACTGAACGAGCATGCATTGCGCCATCTGAAGCGCGCATTGCCCGCAGGCTGCAGCGCCGGCTACTCGAGCAGCCGCACCTGCGAGATCGGCCTGTCGGAAATGGCCGGGTTCCCCTACCAATCGATCCTGTACCTGGTGGAGCGCTGCAGCGCCGGCGCCGCGCCGCGCTGAGGGCCCGCGTCAAACCGTCGCTGGCTGGCCGGGTGTTGCCTCGGCCGTCCGCGGCGGCACGGTCATCGGCACCAGGCGCGGCTCCGCGCCCGTCCAGTACAGGCCATTGGCCATGATGCAGAAACCCGTCATCGCGAACCAGACCATGGCGCCACCGACGAAGCCGGTGAACGCCAGCCACCACGGGCTGTGCAGCAGCGACAGGGCCGAAGCCAGGCACACGTTGATGCCCACCGCCAGGTAGATGCGGCTTTCCAGGTACCAGCGGTCGGTCTGCATGAAGTACCAGCGCCCCGGCGTCCAATCGGGCCGGGCCAGCATCGGCCGGAAGCCGAGCCGGGCCAGCACATTGCCCACCGGGCAGAAACCGGTCAAGGCCACGCCGATGGACACGATGCCGGTGCCGACCACCGCCAGCACCCACAGCGGGTGGAGCAGCGCCGCCAGGCCGGTGGCGGCCAACAGCACGACACCGGCGATCAGCCAGACCGTGCGCTCGATGTACCAGCGATCCGTAGGAACGATGTAGATGCCGCGGCGTGGGGACATGGCGGGATACCTCCGTTGGCCAGTGCGTCGGGTCGAAGCGTGAACCTGCGCCCACCGGCGTGCATTGATCCGACGCAATGAATGTAGCAAAACCCGCGGCTGCATCGCCTTGTGGCGCGCCGCCTTCGGCGGATGGCTTGCGCCGCGTCGGGTCAACGCGTCGGCGGCAAGGCGAAGCGCGCGCGCTGCTCGGCGCGCTGGATGGCGCTGGACAGCTGCACGTGACGCGGGTTGCCGTCGGGGATCTGCGCCAGCAGCCGCTTCCAATGGGTGGCAGCCAGCGCGAACTCGCCGGCTTCCCAGGCCGCACTGCCCGCCAGGTCCAGGGCCTGCGGGTGCTCGGGGTCGAGCGACAGCGCCTTGTCCACCAGCTGGCGCGGCGCGCCGGCCAGCGTGCCGCCCTGCTGCATGCCGCGCGCCTCGGCGTATTCGACCCACACACCGGCGTCGCCGGCTGTCTTCGACTTGCCCATCAAGGCGCGCTCGAAGCCCGCCGCGGCCTGCTCGTAACGCTGTGCCTGCATGTCCAGGCGCGCCTTCATGACCCAGGCCCGTGCGTCGCCCGGCTGCCGCTGCAGGTGCTGCTCCAACTCGGCCAGCACATGCCCAGCGGCGGCTTCGTCCAGTGGCGCATCGCGTTCACGCAGTTGCGCGGAAAGTGCGACACGCGTGGGATCGATCGCACCCGGATCACCGAGCCACAGGTACAGCGTGCCAGCCAGCGCAGGCAACGCCAGCAGCGGCAGCGCGCGCCGCCAGCGTGGCCCCAGAGCAGGCGACCCATCGGGCCAACGGCCTTCGGCGCCCGCGCGGGCCAGGCGCCACGGACGCGGCACCAGGAAGAGTGCCGCCACGGCCACCATGGCCGCGACCACGGCGGCGAACCACCACGGCGCGCCGGTTCCGCCCATCGTCAATGCGCCGGCCGCGGACTACTTCGTGGCCGCCGTCACCGGCACCACGGCCACGGGCGCGGCGCTGGTCGGGCCGGACGCGGGCGCGCCCGCCGCAGTGCGCTTCTTGGCCATCGCATCGTCGAGCAACTTGACGCCGGCCTGCGAGGCCACCATGCCCTTGTTGATCGAGGCCTCGAACTGCTGCGGGTTGTGGAAGTGCGCCCCGTTGGTGGCCGACCACCACTCGTAGTGGATGTGCGCCTCAGAGTGCTTCAGTCGCACCTCGTTCAACACGGCCGGGTCCACGCCCAGGTTCTGCGCCGCCTCGTACTTGTCGATCAGCCGCGTCAGCCAGAACTCGGCCTTGCGCATCTTGCCCGTCCACTTGTTCTTCAGCGAATCGATCGTGTAGATCGCCTGCTGTTCGGTCCAGGTCTTGTGGCAGGTCAGGCAGGTTTCCTTGATGTAGTGCCTGGGCGAGGTCTGCCAGTGCGAGGTGAAGGTCTTGCCGGTCTTCGGGTCCTTGACCTTCGGCATGTGGCAGGCACTGCACTCCACGCCCTCCTTCTGGTGCGTGCTGTTGTAGAAGGTCTCGACGTCGGCGTGCTGGCCCTTCCACAGCATGGCACCGGTGATGGCGTGCTTGAAGTCGCCGAACTTCAGGTCCTTGTAATGCTGCTGGATCTCATCGACCGGCTTGAACGGGAAGTGGTTGGTGCGCGCGTCGGCCATGCCGATGGGCTGCCCGGTGACGGGGTCGGTACCGGGGTTGCAGTTGTATTCCACATGGCACTGGCCACACTGCAGCTTGGTGTCGTAGCGGCTGAGCAGCGCGATCTTGCGCGTGTAGCCGCGTTCACCCAGATCCTTGACATCGATCTTCGCGCCCTTCGGGTCCTTGTGCCACAGCGTGTCCTTCTCCGGCCGCGTCAGCGCCTGGATCAGGCCGTCGCGGATGACACGCGGCTTGGCCGAGTGTGGGTCGTGGCAGAAATTGCAGTTCAGCGAGTGGTTGGTGTCCTTGACGAATTCGTTCACCTTCGACAGGCGGCTCCACTTGACGTCGGACACCGGGTCGCCGAGGTAGGCCCAGTCCAGGATGTGGTCGGACGACTTGCAGGACATGCACACCGGGTTGGCGGCCGCGGCCGTACCGGGCTTGAAGGCCTTGTGCGGCTCGCCCGGGTACTCGTCGACCAACACGTCCCAGATCTTGAAGTTGCCGCCCATGCGCGCCAGGCCTTCCTTGCCCGCCTTGTTCTGGAAGCGGCCACCGAAGGCGCGGTCCACCACCACCTGGTCGTACAACGCGAAGGCGTGCGAGCGTGGTTCGTTGTGCTCGCGCGTGAAGCCGTGCGGCGCGAGGATCTTGTCCATGGCGGTGAAGGTGGCGACCGACTTCTCCTTGTTCGCCGTCTTGTCCGTGTTCATCGTGTACAGCGTGCGGTACTGGTTCTGATGGCAGGTGCCGCAGTTCGCCGGGTCCATGTTCGTCGTCGGCCGGCCCTTGCCCTTGGCCTTGTGCGTGTCCAGGCCGCCGTGGCAGGAATCACAGCCCACGCTCTTGTGTGCACTGCCGGTGTGGAATTCCTTGATCGCGTCGTGGCACTCGTAGCAGCTGCCGGCATCGAAGGCCGGCGACTTGGCCTTGGCCTGCACCGAAGGCTTGGCGGTTTGTGCATAGGTCTGCGCACTGGCAAAGACCAACGCCGCGGCGGCCAGAAGGCCGGCCAAGGGAAATGCCCATCGCGAATGCCCGGACCCACGCATAGCCGACTCCTGAATGGTATGCGCCACCCCTGCACCAACCCGGCCGGTGAACGCCCGGGAATGGTGCGGTCGCAGGCCGCGGGGCCGCTTGATTCAGGTCAAGTTCAGGCGAGTCGAGACGGAACCGGGCCCTCGGAAACCCGTCGTTCAGCCAGGCCATGCCGACGCCGATAGCGCCGATCGAGCGCGGCGACGACCCCGCCGAACACCATCAGTGCACACCCGGCCCAGATCCAGGTGACAAAGGGCTTGTGGTAGGCGCGCACGCTCCACGCGCCTGCGCCAACCGGCTCGCCCAGCGACACGTAGACGTCACCGAGCACGCTGCTGGCGATCGCGGCTTCGGTCATCGGCGTGGCCGGCAGCGACAGGTAGCGGCGCTTCTCCGGCTGCAGCACGCCCACCGCCACGCCGTCGCGCAGCAGCACGAAGTGGCCGCGCTCGGCTTCGTAGTTGGGGCCGCTCGCGCGGGACACGCCCTCGAAGCGCAGCGCGTGGCGCCCCACCGGCACGCTCGACCCCGGCGCCATGCGCAGGTCGGCTTCGCTCTGGTAGCCGCGCACCACGGTCACGCCGAGGACGAACACGGCCACGCCCAGGTGCGCCAGCCCCATGCCCCACCACGCCGGCGAAGGCTGCGCCAGGGCACGCCAGCCGCGTGCCGGGCCGGCGCGCAGCCGTTCGTGCAGCACCGCGGCCAGGGCCAGCAGCACCCAGCAGCCCAGGCCCAGGCCCACCGCCACCATCGGCGACCAGTGGCCGCCGACGAAGGGCAGCGTGATGCCCAGCAGCGCCGCACAAAGCAAGGCCCAGCGCAGCCGCGTCCACAACTCGGGCAGCGGCGCGCGACGCCACCGCGCCAGCGGGCCCACGCCCATCAGGAACACGGCCGGCGCCATCAGCGGCACGAACACCGTGTCGAAGTAGGGCGGCCCGACCGACAGGCGACCGTAGCCCAGCACTTCGATCAGCAGGGGATAGAAGGTACCGAGCAGCACCGTCGCCGCCGCCACCGTGAGCAGCACGGTGTTGGCCAGCAACAGGCTTTCGCGCGAGGCGGCCTCGAAGCCATCGCGGCTGGCCAGCCGGCCGGCGCGCAGCGCGAACAGCGCCAGCGAACCGCCGACCACAGCCAGCAGCAGGCCGAGGATGAACAGGCCGCGCCGCGGGTCGATGGCGAAGGCGTGCACCGAGCTCAGCACGCCCGAGCGCACGAGGAAGGTGCCAAGCAACGACAGCGAGAAGCACAGGATCGCCAGCAGCACCGCCCAGGCGCCGAACAGGCCGCGCCGGTCAATCAGCGCCAACGCATGGATCAGCGCCGTGCCCACCAGCCACGGCATCAGCGCGGCGTTTTCCACCGGATCCCAGAACCACCAGCCGCCCCAGCCGAGCTCGTAGTACGCCCAGCCACTGCCGAGCGCCACGCCCAGGGTGAGGAAGCACCAGGCGGCGAGGGTCCACGGCCGCGCACGCCGCGCCCAGTCGGCGTCCGGGCGCCCGCCCAGCAGCGTGGCCATGGCGAAGGCAAAGGCCACCGAAAAGCCGACGTAGCCCATGTAAAGCAAGGGCGGGTGGAACACCATGCCCGGATCCTGCAGCAGCGGGTTCAGGTCGCGGCCCTGCGCGGGCACCGGAAACAGACGCAGGAAGGGGTTGGACGCCAGCAGCACGAACAGCATGAAACCCGCCGCCAGCAAACCCATCACGCCGAGCACGCGGGCGCGCACCGGCAGCGGCAGCTGGCGGCCGAAGCCGGCCACGGCCAGCATCCACAGCGACTGCATCAGCACCCACAACAGCATCGAGCCCTCGTGCGAGCCCCAGGCCGCGCTGAAGCGGTACATCGCCGGCAGCATCGAGTTGGAGTTCTCGGCCACGTTGCGCACCGAGAAGTCGTCGTACAGGAAGGACGCCACCAGGCAGGCCCACGACAGCGCCACGAACAGCGCCTGCCCGCAGGCCAGGGGCCGCGCCATCGCCATCCACGGTGCATGGTCGCGCCAGGCGCCGGCCAGCGGCAGCACGCCGAGCGACAGCGCCAGCAGCAAGGCGAGGATCAATCCGAAGTGGCCGATTTCAGGAATCATCGAAGGGGCTCGTGGCAGCGAAGCGGCTTGGCGGTCAAGCCTAGCGCAAGCACGTCGTCACAGATGCGCGGCATGCACCGACAAGTTCCACAGGTTGTGCACCACGATCGGCAAGACGAGGCTGCCGGTGCGCTGGCGCAACCACAGGAACAGCAACGCGGCGGGCACCACCCCCGACACGAGGCCCACGCGCAAGCCGTGCAGCGCCAGGAAGACGAGCGTGACCACTGCCGCGCCAAAGCCGAAGGAGGCGCCGAACCATTTGCGTCGCGCGACGAAGGCCCGGTCCAGCAGCGCCAGCAGCACACCGCGAAACAGCGTCTCTTCCATCAGCCCCGGCAACGAGGCCTGGTACAGCCAGGTCTCCAGCGGCACCCCGGGCAGGCGGAACAGGCTCGAGCTCATCCACATGAAGTTCATGCCCAGCGCGGCGGCGCTCAGCAGCAGCGCCGGGCGCAACGAGCCGCGGCATTGCCTCCAGGTGAAACCCATCTCGCGCCAGGACAGGCCGGCGTGCCGTACCAGCATCAGCGCCATCCAGAGCGTGCCTGCCAGTGCGAGCACTTGCCCGCTCCAGTTCCAGCGCGCGCCCAGCAAGCGCTCGCCGGGCCACGCCGCCGGCAAAGCGGGCAGCAACAGGCACAGCACCAGCGTCGACAGGAAGGCCACGGCCCAGGGGCGCGGCGACGGCCTGAACAGCGCCGGGGCCACCAGCAGGGCCGCTATGGCCAGCGCGAACAGCGCAGAGCCCTGCCACACCTATGCCACGGCCTTGCTGCGCAACCATGCGACGGCGGCATCGGCCTCGAGATGGCCGTTGCGGATGCAGTCGCCGACCGACACGCCGCCCTTCCAGTTGGCGCAGAAGAACAGGCCCGGCAGCACGCGCTGCGCAGCTTGAGCCCGCGCCACCCGGCCCAGGTGCCCCAGCGTGTACTGCGGGATCGCACGCGGCCAGCGTGTCACGGCCTGGAACGAGGGCCGGCCGCGCGCGCCCAGCAATGCGGCGTGTTCCTGGTGCGTTAGATCGGCGATCTCGCCTTCCGACAGGTGCGGCAACTCCGGGCTTCGTTGCCCGCCGACGAAGGTGGTGAGCAGCGCCGTGCCCGCCGGCGCACGGCCGTCGAACATGCTGCTGGAGAAGAGCACGCCGAGCACGCGGCGCTGCTCCTTGCGTGGTACCAGGCAACCGAAGCCGTCGAGTGCATGCGCGATGTCGCGCTGCGCATAGGCTGAAGCCACGGTGGCCACGGGCGCATAGACGATCGACTCCAGCGCCGCGGCAGCATCGGCCGCGTGATCGCGCAGCAGTGCCGCCGCGGTGTCGGCCGGCGTCGCCAGCAGCACCGTGCGCGCGCGCCATGCGACGGCCACGCCGTCCTGCTCGGCCTGCACCGTGAACAGACCCGCGGCGTCGCGCTGCAGCCGCGTGACGCGCGCCTTCAGCGCCAGGGCGCCCAGCGCCGCGGCCAGGGCGTCGGTGAGCTGCTGCATGCCGCCGGCGAAGGAGAAGCTGCGCGCCGTGTTCTTGGCCGCCTCCTTCTGGCGCTTGCGCTCGCGTGCACCGAGGATCTGGCCGCGGATCAGGCTGCCCCAGCGCTGTTCCAGCGCGTGCAGCCTGGGGAACGCGGCGCGCACCGAGATCTGCTCCGGGTCGCCGGCATAGATGCCGGCGACGAAGGGATCGATCGCGTAGTCGAGGAACTCCGTGCCGAGCCGGCGCCGCACGAACGCGGCGATCGACTCCTCGGCCTCGGGCGGCGACGGCGCGACGAAGAGCTCGCGCAGCAGCGACCAGCTTGGCCGACGCCGAGAACAGCCGGGTCGAGAAGAACGCCGCGGGCGAGGTCGGCAGCGGCGTCAGCACGCCGTTGCGCACCACGTAGCGCTTGTCCGCCGTCGTTGCGGCGAAGTGCATCTGCGTACCCAGGCCCAGCGCGGCGACCAGTTCGCCGATCAGCGGTGTGGTGTCGAGCGCGCTGTTCGGCCCGCGCTCGAACAGGCAGCCATCGCGGGCCACGCTGCCGATCACGCCCCCGGCGCGCGCGGCCGCCTCGACCACCTGCACCGACAGGCCCGCGCATTGCAGCCGGTAGGCCGCGACCAGGCCGGAGATGCCGGCGCCCACCACGAGGGCGTCGAACACGCGTGGCGAAGGCGCCGGCGCTGCGCCGCCCTGATCCCCGCCTGCCTGCTCACCACCATCCATGCCGCCGCGCCCTCGCCACGCACCGCCCTGCCGCACGACACGCGCGGCAGCGGCGCCCAGCATAAGGGTCGCGGTGCGGCAGGGGCGGCGCGGCAGCGGCGTGATTCTTGCAACCCTTTGATCCAGGACAAGCCGCGTCATGCGCAGCGTCGAAGAATCGACACCGTCGAAGAGGAGTTGCCATGTCCACCGCCAAGATCCGCCCCGCCCGCCCGCCCCGCCCCGTGCGTCCGGCGGTACCGGCCCTGCCCATGTTCGATGCACTGGATGCCACGCATCGCCAGGTGATGCTGGCGCTGGAGCGCCTGAAGCTGCTGGTCGAGCAGCTCGATGCGCAGGGCATGACCCCGGCACGCGCGCCACGGCGGCGGACATCTGCCAGTTCTTCGACGACAGCGCCCGCGCCCACCATGCCGCCGAGGAGCAGTTCGTCTTTCCGGACCTGCTGAGCAGCGGCGACGCTTCGCTGGTGCAGCACGTGCAGCGCCTGCAGCAGGACCATGGCTGGCTCGAGGAAGACTGGATCGAACTGCAACCGCAACTGCGTGCCGTGGCCGAAGGTTATGCCTGGTACGACCCCGACTTCCTGCGCGCGGCGATCCCGGTGTTCACCGAGTTGTATCGCGAGCACATCGCGCTCGAGGAAAACATCGTCTATCCGGAAAGCCGCCGCCGAAAGACCTGAAACGCGTTTGCGTTGCAGCGACATCCGCCCGCATCTCTTGATGCACGCCGGCGTGTTGACCCCGATCGAGTAGGTTGCCATCCCATTTCGTGCTGAGTTGCGCCCCTTGGAATTCATGACATGGCGTCGTGGATTCTCTTGCTCGGTCCAGTTGACAAGCGTACAAGACCTCTGAGGGTTGAGAAGCTTGCATTGCTGAACTACGCCACAGGGCGAAGGGGGCTGACATGCGCAGGCGAATCTATTGGCTCCTGCCCAATGTGGCGAGCGCCCGTCGGACGATGGACGACATGCTGCTGGCGCGCATCGACGAGCGACACATTCACTTCGTCGGCCGCGAGGGCGCGGACCTGTCGGAAGCTCACGAGGCCAACGTGCTTCAGACCTCGGACGTGGTTCGGGCCGCCCAGGCAGGCCTGCTCGTAGGCTGTGTCGCCGGCGCCGCCGCCGGCACTTGGCTGGCCTGGTTCTATCCCATCTCAGGCGACCCCCCCCAATGGGGTCTGGCTGTGGTGCTGGCCATCGTCGGCGCGATCTTCGGCGCATGGGTATCGAGCATGATCGGCATTTCGATGCCCAGCAAGCGGCTCGAGCGCTTCGAAAAGGCGATCGAAGAGGGGCAGATTCTGCTGATGGTCGACGTGCCCCGCGGGCGTGTCGAGGAAATCGAGGCGCGTCTGCAGGCGCTGCATCCAGAAGCCCATCTGGAGGGTGTCGAACCGAACATACCGGCTTTCCCCTGAGGAGCCATCGCCGGCGCGGCACAGTCCCTCGGAGGGGCAATGGAACTCAGAGCCCACCGCCAACCATCGCAGTCCCGGGGTCCGATGAGGACATGGGCCGTATCGTGCCTCAGCGGCTGGAGCTAGTCCGGCCATGGTCATCGCGATCGCACTGCTGTTGATCGTCGTCGCGACGGTGGTCTTCCATGTGGTCACGCCGTGGTGGTCGACCCCGCTGGCATCGAACTGGGGCGCGATGGACGACACGATGACGATCACGGTCGTCGTCACCGGCATCTTCTTCGTCGTCATCAACCTCTTCGTGGTCTACACGCTGTGGCGCTTCCGCCACCGGCGCGATGCGCGTGCCGCCTACGAGCCGGAGAACAAGCGGCTCGAGCGCTGGCTGATCGGCATCACGACGATCGGCATCGTCGCGCTGCTGGCGCCAGGCCTGGTGGTCTACGCGCGCTATGTCGATCCGCCCCAAGAGGCGACGCAGCTCGAGGTTCTGGCCCAGCAATGGCAGTGGCGATTCCGCCTGCCCGGCGCGGATGGGGCCATGGGTGGCAGCGATGTGCGCTTCGTCTCCGGCGACAACCCGTTCGGGCTCGATCCGTCCGATCCGAAGGCGCAGGACGACGTGCTCGTCGGCGCCAACGAAGTCCACCTGCCGCTCGGCCAACCGGTCAAGGTGTTGATGCGCTCGCACGACGTGCTGCATGACTTTTTCGTGCCGAACTTTCGCGCGCGCATGAACATCGTGCCGGGCCAGGTCAGCTGGTTCTGGTTCACGCCGACACGTGCGGGCCGCTTCGAGGCGATGTGTGCCCAGCTTTGCGGCGTCGGGCATCCGGCCATGCGCGGCTTTGTCGTGGTCGACGACGTTGCCGCCTACCAAGCCTGGCTGCAACGGCAGCCCACCTTCGCGATGACGCTGGCCAAGGCGCCCACCGAGGCACCGGGATCGGCACAGGATCTGCGCGCTCGCGGCCGTGATCTTGCGCAGTCCAAGGGTTGCGTGGCCTGCCACACGGTCGATGGTCGCTCGGGCGTCGGCCCGACGTGGAAGGGTCTCTATGGCAAGACCGAGACCTTTACCGACGGCTCGACCGCGCTGGTGGACGAAGCCTACCTGCGTGGCTTCATCCGCGACCCGAAGGCGCGCAACGTCAAGGGCTTCCCGCCGGTGATGCCGCAGATCGAACTCGCCGGCGACGAACTGGACGCGCTGGTTGCGTACATCATCGCGCAGAGCGACAGGCCGCCGCAGCGCTGAGATTCGACCGGGATATACCGATGGCACTCGTCGACACCGCAGCACACGATGACGCGCCGAAGAGCTTCTTCACGCGCTACGTCTGGAGCCAGGACCACAAGGTGATTGCCGTGCAGTACGCCGGCACCGCCATCGCCGTCGGCCTGGTGGGGCTGCTGCTGTCCAACCTGATGCGCCTGCAGATCGGCTTTCCCGGCGTGTTCGAGTTCATCGACGCCGAGCGCTACTACCAGTTCGTGACGATGCACGGAATGATCATGGTGATCTACCTGCTGACGGCGCTGTTTCTCGGCGGCTTCGGCAACTACCTGATCCCGCTGATGATCGGCGCGCGCGACATGGTGTTCCCGTACATGAACATGCTGAGCTTCTGGGTCTATCTGCTGTCGGTGCTGGTGCTGATGGCCAGCTTCTTCGTACCCGGTGGCGCCACCGGCGCCGGTTGGACGCTGTATCCGCCGCAGGCGATCCTGCCGGGCACGCCCGGACATGAATGGGGCATCATCTTGATGCTCGTCTCGCTGCTGATCTTCATCGTCGCCACGACGATGGGGGGTCTGAACTACGTCACCACGGTGCTGCAGGCGCGCTGCGAAGGCATGACCCTGCTGCGCATGCCGCTGTCGGTGTGGGGCATCTTCGTCGCGACGATCCTGGCGCTGCTGGCCTTTCCGGCGCTGTTCGTCAGCGGCGTGATGATGCTGCTCGACAAGACCCTGGGCACGAGCTTCTTCATGCCGGCGCTGCTGTCGATGGGCCAGGCCACGGACTACAAGGGTGGCAGCCCGCTGCTGTTCCAGCACCTGTTCTGGTTCTTCGGCCACCCCGAGGTCTACATCGTCGCGCTGCCCGCGTTCGGCATCGTCTCGGACCTGATCAGCGTGCATGCGCGCAAGGCGATCTTCGGCTACCGCACGATGGTCTGGGCGATCGTGATCATCGGCGGGCTGAGTTTCGTCGTCTGGGCGCACCACATGTTCGTCAGCGGCATGAATCCCTGGTTCGGCTTCTTCTTCGCCACCAGCACGCTGATCATCGCCGTGCCCACCGCGATCAAGGTCTACAACTGGGTGCTCACGCTGTGGCGCGGCGACATTCACCTGTCGGTGCCGATGCTGTTCACGCTGGCCTTCATCCTGACCTTCCTGTCCGGCGGGCTGACCGGGCTGTTCCTCGGCAATGTCAGCGTCGACATTCCCTTGTCGGGCACCTATTTCGTCGTCGCGCACTTCCACATGGTGATGGGCGTGGCGCCGCTGCTGGTGGTGTTCGGCGGCATCACGCATTGGTTCCCCTGCGTCACCGGGCGCATGCTCGACGAGCGGCTCGGGCGCTTCCACTTCTGGGTGACCTTCATCGGCACCTACCTGATCTACTTCCCGATGCACTATCTGGGCGTGCTCGGCATGCCGCGGCGCTACCACGACTACGCGAACTACGACTTCATTCCCGCGTCGGCGCACTCGCTGAACGCCTTCATTACCGTGGTCGCACTGCTGGTCGGCGCGGCGCAGCTGGTGTTCGTCTACAACCTCGTGTGGAGCGCGCTGCGCGGGCGCCCGGCCGGCAGCAACCCATGGCGGGCCGCGTCGCTGGAATGGGCCACGCCGCATGTGCCGCCCGCAGCATGGCAACTGGGGTGCGAATCTGCCGGTGGCCTGTCGCTGGGCCTATGCCTACAGCGTGCCGGGTGCGCGACAGGACTTCATTGCGCAGAACGCGCCGCTGCAAGACGGCGGCGTCGAGCCGCAGGCGCCGTCGAAGCCGGCTGCGGCCAGCGAGGCGGCGCGCCGATGAACACCACCGCGCTTCGCCCCTGGGATCGTGGCGCCGCCTCGGACCGCGCCGCCGAGACCGGCTTGTGGCTGTTCATGGCCGTGGTCGCGACGCTGTTCACGCTGTTCCTGGCCGCCTATGCCATGCGCATGGACACCGACGACTGGACGCTCGATCGTGATGCCGGGCCCGTTCTGGCTGAGCACGGCGCTGTTGCTGGCGGGGAGTGTGGCCATGCAGCGCGCCGCCAGCGCCGCGCGCACGCTGCACCGCGCGCGGGCGCGGCATCTGCTGCTGGCGGGCGGTGCGGCGGCCATGGCCTTTCTCGCGTCGCAGCTGTGGGCATGGCAGGCCCTGCTGGACCAGCGGGTGGGGCTGTCGGCCAACCCGGCGGCCAGCTTCTTCTACCTGCTGACCGCCCTGCACGGCCTGCATGTGATCGGCGGCCTGCTGGCTTGGGGGGTCGTGGCTCAAGCCGCCGCATCGCCGGCGGCCGAACCGCGCCGATTGGCGCTGCAGATCACGCTGTGCGCACGCTACTGGCACTTGCTGCTCGCCGTCTGGATCGTGCTGTTTGCGGCGCTGGGCTGGCTGACGCCCGAAGTCGTGCGCTTCATCTGCGGCACAGCTTGATCGATCGCCATGGACGCCACACCACCGCTCATTGCGCGCCCCGAATCGGCGGCGATGTCGCCACCGGGCTTGCGTGGACTGGTCACCGACTGGTCGTCCGACCGCCAGGCATTCCACGTCGCCTGGGGCAAGGCGATGATGTGGATCTTCCTGCTCAGCGACACCTTCATCTTCGGCTCCTTCCTCACCGGCTACATGACGGTGCGCATGTCGACGACCGTGCCCTGGCCGAATCCGAGCGAGGTCTTCGCGCTGCACATCGGCGAAACCTCGGTGCCGCTGCTGTTGATCGCCATCATGACCTTCGTGCTCATCAGCAGCAGCGGCACGATGGCGATGGCCGTCAACTGCGCGTATCGGCGCGACCGCGTCAATGCCGCCCGCTTGATGTTCGTGACCGCGGCCTTCGGCGCCCTGTTCGTCGGCATGCAGGCCTTCGAATGGAGCAAGCTGATCGTCGAAGGTGTGCGGCCCTGGGGCAACCCGATGGGCGCCGCACAGTTCGGATCGAGCTTCTTCATGATCACCGGTTTCCATGGCCTGCACGTCACGGCCGGGGTGATCTACCTGGTCGTCGTCGCGCTGCGCCTGAAGCGCGGGCGCTACGAGCGCCGGGGCAACTACCAGATCGTCGAGATCGCCGGTCTGTACTGGCACTTCGTCGACCTGGTGTGGGTCTTCATCTTCGCACTCTTCTACCTGTGGTGAGCCCATGGACACAGTCAGCGGCCAGCAACAGCATCCGATCAGCCTGTACCTGAAGATCTGGGCGCTGCTCTTCGTGCTCAGTGCGCTGTCCTACGCCGTCGACTACTTCCACCTGCAGGGCCTGTGGCGCTGGGGCCTGATCCTGAGCTTCATGATGCTCAAGGCCGGCCTGATCGTGGCCGTGTTCATGCATCTGGCCTGGGAGCGGCTGGCGCTGATCTACGCCATCCTGCTGCCGCCGCTGGCCTTGCTGGTGCTCGTCGGCCTGATGGCGTCGGAGGCCGGGCATGTCCACCTGACCCGCCTGCTCTTCTTCCGCTGAGGGTGCCCAGTCGTGATCAAGCTTCCCACCATTTCCGTTGTCGTGCCGCGGGACGATGGGGTCACTTCGTGGCGCAGCTACCTCGAGTTGGTGAAGCCGCGCGTGGTCGCATTGATGATGTTCACCGTCGCCGTCGGCATGGTGTTGTCGACACCGAGACCCCCTGCGTGGCGGGTGCTGGTCTTCGGCGTATTGGGTATCGGCCTGGTGGCGGCCAGCGCAGCCGCGATCAATCATGTGATCGACCAGCGCATCGACGCGAAGATGCTGCGCACGCGCGGCCGGCCACTGCCGCGGGGCTTGCTCGACGAAGTGCAGGCCTCGGTGTTCGCTGCTGTACTGGGTCTGGCGGGTGCGTCCCTGCTGCTGTGGGCCACCAATGCACTGTGCACGGCGCTGACGCTGGCTTCACTGGTCGGCTATGCCGTGATCTACAGCCTGGTGCTGAAGCCGCGCACGCCGCAGAACATCGTCATCGGTGGGGCCGCCGGGGCCGCGCCGCCCTTGCTCGGTTGGGTCGCCGTGACCGGGCAGATCGATCCGGGCGCGCTGGTCCTGTTCCTGATCATCCTGATCTGGACGCCGCCGCACTTCTGGGCCCTGGCGATCCACCGCCGCGACGACTACGCGCGGGCCGGCGTACCGATGCTGCCGGTGGTGCGTGGCGTGCCGCATACGGCCGAGCGCATCCTGCAATACACCGTCGCGCTGTGGCTGGTGTCGCTGCTGCCGACCGCGATCGGCCTGGCAGGCCTGCCTTACCTGCTCGGTGCCTTGCTGTTGGGTGCCCGCTTCGTGGAATTTGCGTGGCGCTTGCGGCGGGACAGCAGCTTGGCGATGGCAACGTTCCGCTTCTCGATCTTCTACCTGGCGGCGATCTTCGCGCTGCTGCTGGCCGACCATCTCTTGGCGGTGTGGGCCGGGCCGGCATGAGCCAGCATGAGCCCGTGGGTATCGCTGCCAACTGCATAGATTGCCATGTATCTGCCCGCCCGCCTGTCGGCTTACCTGTCCCAATGTGATGCGGCGTACGAAATCTGCGAGCATCGACACAGCCGCGGCAGCTCGCAAACGGCCCGTACGGCCCGCGTGCCGCTGCATCAACTGGCCAAGGCGGTAATCGTCGAGGACGATGCGGGCTGCGTGATGGCGGTCGTGCCGGGCGACCGTTACGTCCGCTTGGGTCGCCTTTCCGAGCTGCTCGGCCGGCGCCACCTGCGACTGGCCGACGAGGAGCGCGTTGCCGCACTGTTCCCGGATTGCGATCGTGGCGCGGTGCCCGCGCTCGGCATGGTCTGGGGCCTGCAGACCGTGGTCGACGACGATCTAGAGGTCAGTGACATGGTCTACCTGGAGTGCGGCGACCATGAGCGGCTGCTGAAGGTGACACGCGACCAGTTCCAGGCGCTGATGCAGCCGGCGCTGCACGGTCGGTTCAGCGACCTGCGCATCCACTGACCCGGCGCGTACAGCGCCGCGACGGCAGTCGGGCGCGCGGCGTGCCGGCCGCCGCGGCGCGCCACGCAGCCTTTTGTCAGTTCACCAAGTCCCGGTAGGCGTGCCACGTGGCGTGGCCAAGCCAGGGGAAGATGACGATCAGACCCACCATGAACGTGGCAAAGCCGACCACGGTCAACCCGGCAATGAGCACGGCCCACAGCAGCATGGCGCCCGGGTTGTGCAGGCAGCAACGCATGCTCGTCAGGGCAGCGGTGATGACGTCGACCGGCCGGTCCAGCAGCAGCGGGGCGGTCACCACCGACAGCGTGAACACCATGGCCGCGAACAGCGCGCCACTGCCCAGGAAGGCCAGGGCCAGCGGCAGGTAGTTGCCCGAGAAGAGCACGTCGCGCATGACGGCCGACAGGTCGGGGACCGTGCCGCCGTAGCTCAACGCGAAGACGATGGCCGCGATGCGCTCCCACAAGATGAGTGACAGCGTCAGCATCAGACCGAACAGCGCGATGGACCCGGCATTGCGGCGCCAAGCGAACAGGGCCTGCGTCAGATCGACGCGCCGCTTCGTTTCCAGCTGCTCAGACATTGCATACAAACCGATGGCAGCGAATGGCGCCACCAGCAAGAAGCCTCCGACCAGCGCTGGCACCAGATAGCTCGCACCCCAGGCCAGAGTCAGGAGCATCACACCGAAACCGGCGACAAATGCGCCGACGACCAGGCTGGATGCACGGGCGCGCGCCAGATCCGCGTAGCCCAGCCGCAACCACTCGATCGGCCTTGCAGTATCGACAGTGCGAACCTGCGGCATGGCCGTCGTCCTGTTTGAGCGTTCGAGAACATGGTCCATAACAACCTCCTGCGTGAAGAAGTCAACGCATGTCTGCCGCAGCGGTGCGCGGCAGTTGGGGCGGTGCGGTCCGCGACCTCCGATGGTCAGACAGGAATGCGCCGAGCGCCGCTGGACGGCATGCAGATGGAATGCTAGGCCTGCGCAAACCCATCTGCAACCCATCGACCCATGACTGCTGTGCGCTCAGGGTTGTCGCACGTCGGCGTCTTGCGCGGGTGCCCTGGTTTGCCGCGCCCTTGGCGCAGTCACCTCGACCAGAGTCGATGTGCCGCAGCGTCATTGCGGCGGCCTCGATGGCCAGGCGGACGGCACCGTCGGCCGGCCCTGGAAGAGCCGACGAATCCCACCATTGCACACAGGGTCCGACATGGCTTGCCCATTGGGACTTGCGCGCGCACGACCGTTCGAAGTGCTTTCGGGCAGTTGGCGATCGTGCCCCACGGCGCCTGACCCGATACAAGCGGCGCAAGACTACGAGTGAGTGACAGACACTTTCGGTGTCCTCCTCGTCGCGTCCTCCACTTCTTTTCGAGGCCAAGTTCTGCAGATTCAGCCGAGGCGACAGGTCACCAATGTCTAGCAGGCAGGCTGCGGAGCGGCGGCGGGCGCCGGTTGCGCGTGGCGCCGGCCCTGATTTCCTCCAGAATCCCCCTTGTGCCGCCAATCGGATGAACGAGGAGAGTGACATGCCTGGCGAGCCTGAGCAGCTGCGGCTGCACGTGCCCGAACCCACCGGCCGACCCGGGCAGGCGACGGACTTCGCCTATTTGCGCGTCTCGGCTGCGGGTGAGGTGTCGCGCCCGGCCGTCGACATTGTGCCGTCGCACACCGGCACGATGGCGTGGAAGCTGATCCGCGTGCTCGACGACGCGGGTCATGCGGTCGGCCCGTGGGCGCCTCAGGTCGAGGTCGAGGCGCTGCGACACGGACTGCGTTCGATGCTTCGCACCCGCGCCTTCGACGCGCGCATGCTGATCGCGCAGCGGCAGAAGAAGATTTCCTTCTACATGCAGTGCCTGGGCGAGGAGGCCATCGCGGTCGCCCATGCGCAAGCGCTGCGGCGCGGTGACATGTGCTTTCCCACTTACCGCCAGCAGGGGCTGCTGCTGTCGCGCGATGACGTCGACGTCGTCGAGCTGATGTGCCAGCTGCTGAGCAACCAACGCGACCCGGTCCGCGGCCGCCAGCTTCCGGTGATGTATTCCTACAAGCGTGCAGGCTTCTTCTCGATTTCGGGCAACCTTGCGACGCAGTTCGTGCAGGCGGTCGGCTGGGCGATGGCCTCGGCGATCAAGGGCGACACCAAGATCGCCTCGGGCTGGATCGGCGATGGCTCGACCGCAGAGGCGGACTTCCATAACGCCCTGACCTTCGCCCATGTTTACCGTGCGCCGGTGATCCTGAACGTGGTCAATAACCAGTGGGCGATCTCGACCTTCCAGGCCATTGCCGGCGGCGAGGGCACCACCTTCGCGGCACGCGGCGTCGGCGCAGGCATCGCTTCACTGCGTGTGGACGGCAACGATTTCCTGGCGGTGCTCGCAGCCTCGCGCTGGGCGGCCGAGCGCGCGCGCCGCAACCTCGGCCCGACCCTGATCGAATGGGTCACCTACCGTGCCGGCGCGCACTCGACCTCCGACGACCCGTCGCGCTACCGGCCGGCCGACGATTGGCAGCAGTTCCCACTCGGCGACCCGGTGGCAAGGTTGAAGCAGCACCTGGTGGGCCTGGGCGCCTGGTCGGACGAGGAACACGAACGCACCCAGAAAGGGTTGGACGAGGAAATGGCGGCGGCGCTGAAGGAGGCTTCGAAGTACGGGTCGGTGCAGGACGGCCACATCCCGCCGCTGGCGACCATGTTCGAGGACGTGTTCAAGGACATGCCGCCGCACCTGCGCGAGCAGATGGGCCAAGCCGCCGCCGAGCAGGGGAGCTGAACATGCCCGCCATGACCATGATCCAGGCCCTGCGCTCTGCGATGGACGTGATGCTGGCCCGTGACCCGAATGTCGTCGTGTTTGGCGAGGACGTGGGCTACTTCGGCGGCGTGTTCCGCTGCACCGAGGGCCTGCAGGCCAAGTACGGCAAGCAGCGCGTGTTCGACTCGCCGATCGCCGAAGGCGGCATCGTCGGCACCGCTATCGGCATGGCCGCCTACGGCCTGCGGCCGGTGGTGGAGGTGCAGTTCGCCGACTACTTCTACCCCGCCTCGGACCAGATCGTCTCCGAGGCCGCGCGCCTGCGCTACCGCTCCGCCGGCGACTTCACGGCGCCGCTGGTCATCCGCATGCCCTGCGGCGGCGGCATCTACGGCGGCCAGACGCACAGCCAGAGCCCGGAGGCGCTGTTCACGCATGTCTGCGGGCTGCGCACCGTGATGCCCAGCAACCCGTACGACGCCAAGGGACTGCTGATCGCCGCCATCGAATGCGACGACCCGGTCATCTTCCTGGAGCCCAAGCGCATCTACAACGGCCCCTTCGACGGCCATCACGAGCAGCCCGTGGCGCCCTGGTCGGCGCACCCGAAGAGCGAGGTGCCCGAAGGCCACTACACCGTGCCGCTGGAGTCGGCCGTCGTGGTGCGGCCCGGCGAGGACCTGACCGTGCTGACCTACGGCACGATGGTGTATGTCGCCGAAGCCGCGGCGCGCGAGACTGGGGTCGACGCCGAGATCATCGACCTGCGCAGCCTGTGGCCGCTGGACCTGCCGACGGCCATCGCGTCGGTGCAGAAGACAGGCCGCTGCGTTGTGCTGCACGAGGCCACCCGCACCAGCGGCTTCGGTGCCGAGTTGACGGCGCTAGTTCAGGAACACTGCTTCTTCCACCTGGAGGCACCAATCGAGCGGGTGACCGGCTACGACACGCCGTACCCGCACGCGCTCGAGTGGGCCTACTTTCCGGGCCCGAAGCGCGTCGGGCAAGCCTATCGGAAGGTGATGGGATCATGAGCCTGCACACGATCACCATGCCCGACCTCGGCGAAGGCATCGCCGAAGTCGAACTGGTCGAATGGCGCGTCCAGCCGGGGGACACGGTCACCGAGGATCAGATCCTGTGCGACGTGATGACGGACAAGGCCGCGGTCGAGGTCCCGTCGCCAGTGGCCGGGCGCGTGGCCGAACTGGGCGGCGAGATCGGGCAGATGATGGCCGTGGGTTCGGTGTTGATCCGCATCGAAGTCGAGGCCGACGCGGCGACTCCCGCGCCCGACACCCCACCGCCCCCGACACCTGAACGTGCACTTGCACCCACGCCCGCGCCTGCGCCGACCGCAGCATCGACGGCGGCGGCGCCCAGCGCGCCGGTGGCAGCGCGCGCGCTCGCGTCGCCCGCGGTCCGCAAGCGCGCCAGCGAGATGCGGATCGATCTCGCTGCAGTGCTCGGCAGCGGCCCCGAAGGCCGTGTGCTGCATGCCGATCTCGACGCGGTGAGGGCCGTCTTCGCGCGCGGCCCCGCAGTGGCGGACGGCACGCGCGAAATCAGGGTGATTGGCCTGCGCCGCGCGATCGCGCAGAAGATGCAGGAGTCCAAGCGCCACATCCCGCACTTCACCTATGTCGAGGAAATCGACGTGACCGAGATGGTCGCGCTGCGCGACGAACTCAACCGACAGCACGCGACAACACGGGGCGAGCTGTCACCACTGGCCTTCGTGATCCGGGCCGTCGTGCGCGCGGTGGCGGCTTTCCCGCAGGTCAACGCCCGCTTCGACGGCGAGGCTGGTGTGCTGAAGCTGTACGACGCCGTGCACCTCGGCGTCGCGACGCAGACCGATGGCGGGCTCATGGTGCCGGTGCTGCGCCAGGCACAGACGCTGGACCTGTGGGCCAGCACCGCCGCGATCGCGCGGCTGGCCGCCGCAGCGCGCGGCGGCAAGGCGCTGCGCGATGAGCTGATGGGTTCGACGATCACGATCACCAGCCTGGGCAAGCTCGGCGGCATCGCGTCGACACCGGTCATCAACCATCCGGAGGTCGCGATCGTCGGCGTCAACCGCATCGTCGCGAGGCCCGTGGTGCGCAAAGGCACGGTGCAGGTGCGGCAGATGATGAACCTGTCGTCGTCGTTCGACCACCGCGTCGTCGACGGCAGCGTGGCCGCCGCCTACATCCAGCGCGTGCGCCAGCTGCTCGAGCATCCGGCCACACTTTTCATCGATTAGGGCCGGCCCGCACGGCGCTGCAGGGTGCCAACCGCCAGGCGAAGTCGTACCAGCTGCTGTTGTAGCCATCTGAGCCAAGCGTCTGCGCACCGGCGCACAATGCCCGGCATCTCCCGCAGGTTCACCGATTGCTGCGTTTCAGCATCACCACCATCCGCTTCGACCGCGCCACCCTGCGCTGGCTGACACCCACGCTGGGTGCCGCGGCGCTGGCCATCGGCACGCCATTGCATACCAGCGCCGCGAACGAAGGCGCGCGCGTTGCGGCTTCCAGGCCCGATTCATCTGTGGTCGCGGCCTTGCCGGACGCGCCTGCCGTGGCGCCGCTGCTGGCCGGTCTCGACGGCTACCACCTCGCGATCGAGTCGCGCGATCCGCGCGTGCGGCGCTACTTCGACCAGGGCATGCTGCTTGCCTTCGGCTTCAATCCCGAAGAAGCCGCGCGGTCCTTCGATGCGGCGCTGGCCATCGACCCGGCCTGCACCAGCTGCTGGTGGGCGCTGGCCTGGGCGCTGGGCCCGACGATCAATGCCGACATGTCGGCGCCGGCCGCGGCCCGCGTCGACCGCGCCGTGGCCGAGTCCCGGCGCCATGCGCACCGCGCCGCGCCGACGCGGCGCGCGCTGATCGAGGCGCTGGCGCTGCGCCACCCGCAAGCGGGCGTCACCGACGAGGCCGCCTACGCGAAGCGCATGCGCACGCTGGCCCAACGCCACCCTGGCGACGCGCTGGTGTTGCTGCTGGCGGCCGAGGCACTGCTCAACCTGCATCCCTACGACTGGTGGTCGGCGGACGGCACGCCCCAGCCATGGACAGCCGAGATCGCCGGCCTGCTCGAACGTGCGCTGGCCATCGATCCGCGCCTGCCTGGAGCTCACCACTACTGGATCCACCTGCAGGAATCCTCGCCGCACCCACAGCGCGCCCAACGCAGCGCCGATTTCCTGCGCGGCGCCGTGCCCGGCTCGGGCCACCTGCTGCACATGCCTGCGCATATCGACATGCGCGTCGGGCACTACGAGGCGGCGATGCAGGCCAACCAACGCTCGATCGAGGCCGACCAGCGCTATCTGGCCCAGGTGGACGCACAGGGTGCGTACCGCGTGGGCTACGTGGCGCACAACCACCACTTCCTGTGGGCCGCCGCGTCGATGGCCGGCCGCGAGGCCCTGGCGCTGCAGGCCGCGATGGCCGCCTGGCCCGCGGCATGCGGGCCCGCCGGCCGCGACCCGGGCAGCGCCATCGTGCAGCAGTACGCCGTGCTGCCCTACTTCACTCGTGTGCGCTTCGGCGACTGGGCGGCCCTGCTGCATGACACACCGCCCCCCGATTCGGCCCAGCCCTACCCGCTGGCGATGTGGCACTACGCCCGCGGCACGGCGCGCGCGCGCAGCGGCCAGCTCGAACTGGCGCAGCAGGAACTGGCGCAGCTCCAACGGCTGGCGGCCGAACCGGCGCTGGCCACGCTGCGACTGAAGAACATCAACCCGGCGGCACAGCTGCTGCGCATCGCCGTGCTCACTTTGCAAGCCGATCTGGCGCTGGCAGGCGGGCGGCCGCAGGACGCGGTGGCATGGCTGCGCGAGGCCACCGCCATCGAGGATCGCTTCGAGTACGACGAGCCTCACCTTTGGCTGGCACCGACGCGACATGCGCTGGGCGCGGCGCTGCTGGCCGCCGGGCAGGCGGCGCAGGCCGAGCAGGTCTATCGCCAGGACCTGCGCCACTACCCCGGCAACGGCTGGTCGCTGAACGGGCTGGCGCAGGCCTTGTCCGCGCAGGGCAGGAAGGCGCAGGCAGACGAAACCGCGGCACAGGCCCGGGCCGCCTTCGGTCCGGATGCACGCCTGCCGGCAGCGTCGCGCTTCTGAGCCGCACCGGCCCTGGCGACGCGACGGCGGCGGGTCTGCCCATGCGCGATGCCCTGCCCACAGTCTTTGTTTCGTATTCAGCTAACTAGTTAATTAGCACATCACTTGATATTTGTCATGGCCTGCGTCGCACCCCCTGGCTAAGCTTCTGTGCATCGAATCAAGAAGCCCGCCCGGCCGCCAGCGCAGCCCGATCGGCATGGCGGCGGGGTTGCGAAAGCCGCGCCATGTCACACCTCTCCCGCCGCCGTTTCCTGACGGTCTCCGCCGCCACCTTCGGCGCCACCGCGGTGGGCTCGCAGTGGTCGCCGATCCAGGGTCTGGCCCAGGCCGCGCCGGCGCCAACCGGCACGGTGACCACCATCCCCACCTTCTGCGAGATGTGCTTCTGGCGCTGCGGCGGCATTGCCCACGTGCGCGACGGCAAGCTGTGGAAGTTCGAGGGCAACCCGAAGGATCCGCAAAGCCACGGCCGGCTGTGCCCGCGCGGCACCGGCGCCGTCGGTGCGCACTACGACCCGGACCGCATCCGCCAGCCGCTGTTGCGCGTCGGCGAGCGCGGCAAGGAGCAGTGGAAGGCCGTCAGCTGGGACGTGGCCCTCGGCCACATCGCCGAGCGTTTGGCCAAGATCAAGGCCGAGCACGGCGCGGAGTCGATCGCGCTGTTCAACCACGGCTTCGGGCAGCGCTTCATCCAGCACGTGCTGAAGAGCTACGGCGTCATCAACTACGCCGGGCCCTCGTATGCGCAGTGCCGCGGCGCGCGCGACGTCGGCTTCCAGTTGACCTTCGGCAGCGGCGTCGGCTCGCCCGAGCCGACCGACATCCGCGACACCGGCTGCCTGGTGCTGATCGGCTCGCACCTGGGCGAGAACATGCACAACTCGCAGGTGCAGGAATTTGCCCAGGCGATCGAGCGACGGCGTGCCGGTGATCGTGGTCGATCCGCGCTTCTCGGTCGCGGCCAGCAAGGCCAAGTACTGGCTGCCGGTCAAGCCCGGCACCGACCTGGCGCTGCTGCTGGCATGGATGAACCTGCTCGTCAGCGAGGGCCGCTACGACAAGGCCTTCGTCGAGAAGCATGGCCATGGCTTCGAGCAATTCGCGGCCGAGATCAAGGGCTACACGGTGGAGTGGGCCGCCGAAGAGACGGGCGTGTCGGCCGAACTGATCCGCGCCGCAGCGCGCGAGTTCGCCAGCCACCGGCCGGCCACGATCATTCACCCGGGCCGCCGCGTCAACTGGTATGGCGACGATACGCAGCGCAGCCGCGCGATCGCGCTGCTGACCGGGCTGCTCGGCAGCTGGGGGCGCAAGGGCGGTCTGTTCGTCGCCGCCGGCATGAAGATCGCCCCCTACCCGCTGCCGCCCTATCCGAAGTCGGACCGGCCGCGTGCCGATGGCGCCGATGCAGTGCAGTACCCGTTCGCCGACGAAGGCATCACCACCAGCATCCGCGCCGCGACGCTGTCCGCCAAGCCCTACCCGATCAAGAGCTGGTTCGTCTATTCGACCAACCTGATGCAGGCGCTGCCGAACCCGCAGGAGACGCTCAAGGCGATCGACCAGTTGGACCTGCTGGTCGTGTGCGACACGATCCCGAGCGAGATCGCCGGTTATGCCGACGTGATCCTGCCCGACACCACCTTCCTGGAACGCCACGACGAGTTGCTGGTCGGCTACGGCCGCACCGGCTGGACGTCGTTGCGCCAGCCGGTGGTGGCCGCGCCGCACGACCAGAAGCCGGCCTGGTGGATCGCCAAGCAGCTGGCCGAGAAGCTGGGCATCGGCGCGAGCATGCCCTTCAAGGACATGGACGAGTACCTGTCGTACCGCATCGAGAAGTCCGGCCACAGCTGGGAGGCGCTGAAGAAGGACGGCGTGATCATGGGCGCACCACAGCCGATCACGGTGGAGACGGGTCTGGCGCTGAGCTTCGACACGCCCTCCGGCAAGGTGGAATTCTGGTCCGACCAGCTGGCCAAGGCCGGCTTCGACCCGGTGCCGAAGTACACGACGGCACCCGCAGGCGCCGGAAGGGCATTTGCGCGTCATCACCGGGCGCGCGCCGGTGCACACCTTCAGCCGCACGCAGAGCAACCCGCTGCTGCACGACCTGATGGCCGAGAACGAGGTCTGGGTGAACACCGCCACCGCCACGCGCCTGGGCCTGAAACCGCGCGAATACGTCAGGCTGAAGAACCAGGACGGCGTGCTCAGCAACCGCATCCGCGTCAAGGCCACGCAGCGCATCCGCGAGGACTGCGTCTACATGGTCTACGGCTTCGGCCACACCAACCGGATGCTGAAGACCGCCTACCTGCGCGGCGCCAGCGCGGGCGGGCTGAACACGCGCTACGCCACCGACCCGCTGATGGGCAGCACCAGCATCCACGGCAACTTCGTCACCTTCGTCAAGGAGGCATGAGATGCCCCGCTTTGGAATGGTCATCGACACGCGCAAGTGCGTGGGCTGCATGGACTGCGTGGTCGCCTGCCAGACCGAGAACAACGTGCCGCAGGGCCACTGCCGCGACTGGATCACGACGGAGGTGCGCGGCACCTTCCCCGATTTGCGCATGGAGATCCGCTCCGAGCGCTGCAACCACTGCGACAACCCGCCCTGCGTCAGCTGCTGCCCGACCGGAGCCAGCCATGTCGAGGACTTCGGCAAGGTGGTGCTGGTCACCGCCAACAAGTGCATCGGCTGCAAGGCCTGCATCGCCGCCTGCCCCTACGACGCCCGTTTCGTGCACCCCGACGGTTATGTCGACAAGTGCACCTTCTGCATCCACCGCGTGAAGGACGGGCTGGATCCGGCCTGCGTCTCGGTGTGCCCGACGCATTGCATGCATTTCGGCGACCTCGACGATCCGAAGAGCGCGGTCAATCAACTGCTGCGCACGCGAGCGAGCCACACGCTGCTGCCCGAGGCCGGCACCCGGCCGCGCATCTTCTATCTCAGCTGAGGAGCAGCACGACATGCTCGAGATCACCACCACCCGCCACAACCCGCTCATCGACCCGCAGCTTGCGGTCTGGAGTTGGGAGATCCCGCTGTACCTGTTCTTCGGCGGCATCGTCGCCGGCATGATGGTGCTGGCCGGCATGGCCATGCTGCGCATCGCCCGGGGCGAAGACAGCCGCAGCTTCTTCTCGATGCAGACACCGCTGCTGGGCTTCGTGCTGATGAACATCGGCATGCTGGCGCTGCTGCTCGACCTGACGCACCGGCTGTACGTCTGGCGCATCTTCACCACCTTCCAGGCCAGCTCGCCGATGGCCTGGGGCTCGTGGGTGCTGATCATCGTCTACGGCGTGCTGCTGCTGTCGGCCCTGATCCGCCTGCCCGACGCCTGGCCCTGGCTGGCACGAACCGTACCGGCGCTGCGCACGTTGTCCGAGCGCATCAGCGGCAGCATGCCGGCACTGAAGCTGCTGGGCGGGTCGAACATCGTGCTCGGCGTGGGACTGGGCATCTACACCGGCATCCTGCTCAACACCATGGTGGCGCGGCCGCTGTGGAACAGCGCGATCCTCGGGCCGCTGTTCCTGTTCTCGGGCCTGTCGGCCGGCGCCGCGGTGGTGCACCTGGCGTCGGTGCTGCTGCCGGGACGGCCGGCGCCGCAGGGCATGGTCGGCGGCGCCTTCGCCTCGATGATCCAGTCGATCGGCCCGCAGGCGCCGCACAAGGGCACGGTCGACGGACTCATTCGCTACGACCTGTTCTTCCTGGTGGTGGAGTTGATCCTGATCGCGCTGCTGGTCATCAACCTGCACACCTCGTCGGCGTCGCACGCGGCCGCGGCCACGCTCATCACCAGCGGCCGCTATGCCTTGCCCTTCTGGGGCGTCGTGGTGGGCCTGGGTGTGCTGCTGCCGATCGCCTGGCAGGCGTTGGAGCTGTCGCACCGCGTCGCGCACACCGTGGTGCCCGCGATGCTGGTGCTGGTGGGCGGTTTCACGCTGCGCTGGGTGATGGTGAATGCCGGCCAGGCCAGTTCGATCGTGTCCGCCGCCCTGCATCTGCCTGGATGAATTTCGCTTGCAACGAAGAAAGAGCTTGCTCATGTTCCGTCACACATTGATCGCTGCGCTGGCACTCGGCGCGCATGCCGCGTTCGCCCAGGCGCCGGCGGCTTCGGCCCCGGCGAAGGCCGGCAAGCCCCCGCAACCCGCGTTCTGCAGCGCCTGCCATCAGGCCGAACCCGGCCAGGTCGCGGGCTATTTCGACTCGGTCGCCTTCAAGTCGCAGTCGATGCAGATCGACGTCGGCGCCGGGCCCGAGATCCTGCGCTTCGACCCGAAGACGCTGAAGGTCATCGACGCCGGCGTGGACAAGACGCCCGAGCACCTGCGCGAAGTGAAGAAGCGCCACGAGACGCGTGTCAGCTACGTCGAGCGTGACGGGGTCAAGGTGGCCACCGAGATCCGCTTCAAGGGGCCGGTGAAGATCGACCCGGCCAAGCTCATCGACTATGCCGGCGTGGCCCGCCTGGTGGCCGGCGGATCGGGCAAGGCCCCCTACACGCTGATCGACTCGCGGCCGCTGCCGCGCTTCCAGGAAGGCTCGATCCCGAGCGCGATCCACCTGCCCTTCATCGGCTTCGACAAGTTCGCCGACCGCCTGCCGAAGGACAAGGACCAGCTCGTGGTCTTCTACTGCGGCGGCATCACCTGCACCCTGAGCCCGAACTCGCTGCGCAAGACCGAGAAGATGGGCTACACCAACCTGCGCGTCTATCGCGAAGGCGTCCCCGAATGGCAGACCCGCAACTACGCGGTGCTGACGCCCGAGTTCCTGAAGACGGCCTACATCGACAAGGACATTCCGCATGTGCTGATCGATGCACGCAGCCCTGGCGACGCCACCAGCGGCCACATCAAGGGCGCGGTGTCGCTGCCCGTCGGCCAAGTCAAGGCGGCGCTGAAGACGCTGCCCGAGGCGAAGCTCAAGGCACCGATCATCGTCTACGACGGCCGCGGTGGCGAGCAGGCGATCGAGGTGGCACAAGCCATGCTAAAGGCCGGCCAGCAGAACGTGCTGGTGGTCAACGGCGGGCTGATCGGCTGGCAGGCAGCCGGCTACGCCATCGAATCGGGCATGCCGGCGGCGACGAAGATCGCCTACGCGCCCAAGCCACGCACCGGCTCGCTGCCAGCGGCCGAATTCAGCACGCTGGCACGCAACACGCCGGCCGACGTGCTGATCCTCGACGTGCGCAACCCGGACGAAGCCAACGCCGGCATGATCAAGGGCGCGATGCTGATCCCCGACGAGGAGCTGGGCGCGCGTCTGGCCGAGGTGCCGAAGAACAAGCGCATCGTGACGCACTGCCTGACCGGTATCCGTGCCGAGATGGCCTACCACAAGCTCAAGGACGCGGGCTACAACGCCGCCTTCCTGAACGCCGACATCGACGTCGCCAAGGACGGCAACTTCAAGATCACGCCGCGTTGAAAAAAACGGGGAAGGCCTGCGCCTTCCCCGTCGATCCAACCGTACCAAACCGTGTCAGCAGCCGCCCTTCTTTTCCTTCTTCTTGGCCGGAGCCGAGGCCGCGGCTGGCGCGGCCGGCGCGGCCGAGGCCGACTTGTCCGCCGGCTTGGCGGCGGTCTGCTTGGCCGGTTCGGCCTTCTTCTCGTCGGCAGCGTAGCTGGCGGTGCCCGACAGGGCGAACAACACGACACAAAGGGCAGTGCTCAGTTTCTGCATGCAATCACTCCAGGGTTGAGGCGAGACAGGGTCGAAAAACCGGGAGCGCGGATGTTGCCTTTGGCTGGCGACAACCGGATTGATCCAGATCACCAATTCCCTGCATTTTGCATCGCAGACTGGCCGCCAAACACCGAAATGACTCCGGCAACGCACCGACAGGAAGGCAAGACCCCATGAACACCTTCTCCCAGACCACACCACTTGCCGCGCGCGAGCGCAGCGCCGGCCAGGCCACCGCCCGGCCCTTCATGAACCCCTATCTTGCCGGCGTGCTGCTCGGCGTGGTGCTGCTGGCCACCTACGTGGTCACGGGCCGCGGCCTAGGCGCCACGGCCGGCTTCGCCGCGCTCGCCACCTGGGTGGCGGGCCTGGTCTCGCCGGCCGCGGTGCAGTCCAGCAGCGTGCACCTGAAGTACTGGAACGATGGCGCGCCGCTGCTCAACTGGACACTGTTCCTGCTGTGCGGCGCCTTCATCGGCGCGGCCCTGTCCGCCTGGCAGGCACGGCGCTTTGCCGTCGTCACCGAACGCGGCCCGCGCATCTCCGACGGCCAGCGTCTGGCGCTGGCCTTTGCCGGCGGTTTCATCGCCGCCTGCGGTGCCAAGCTCGCCAAGGGCTGCACCAGCGGGCAGGCGCTGACCGGCAGTTCGATCCTCAATGCCGGCAGTCTGCTGTTCCTGCTGGCCGTGTTCGTGGCCGGCTTCGGTCTGGCGCACTGGGTGCGCAAGGAGTGGATGTGATGTGGCCCCTGTCTTCGACGATCGAGTTCTCGCCGGCGGCCGACCTGGCCATCGCGCTGCTGCTGGGCATCGGCTTCGGCGTTGCGCTGGAACGCGCCGGCTTCGGCAGCGCGCGCAAGCTGACGGCCGTGTTCTACCTGCGTGACATGGCGGTGGTGAAGGTCATGTTCACGGCGGTCGTCACCGCCATGGCCGGGCTGTTCGTGCTGTCGGCGCTAGGTCTGCTGGACCTGGGGGCGCTGTACATCGAGCCCACCAACCTGCTCGCGCAAGGCGTCGGCGGCCTGCTCTTCGGCGCCGGCTTCCTGATCGGCGGATATTGTCCCGGCACCTCGGTGGCGGCCATCGCCTCGGGTCGCAAGGACGCCGTGCTGTTTGCGCTGGGCATGCTGGCCGGCGTGTACGCCTACGCCGAGTTCACGCCGCAATTGGACGATTGGTACAAGGCCACCGCCCTCGGCGAGCTGACGCTTCCCGCACTCACCGGCGTGGGCATGGGCTGGTGGACGCTGGCCTTCATCGCTTTCCTGCTCGTCGCGGCCTGGGGCATCGCCCGCATCGAAGACCGCGCACCGGCGTGACGCGTGGCGTAGCGGCCGCGGCGCCAGCGCTTGGCGTTCCAGCGACTTGGCACGGCGCTCGATGGCGTGGCGCGGTCGAGCGCAGGGCCCATGGCCAGCGCGCGCAGCGCGCCTCGTGGACTGACTTCGTCGCGACTGTCTGAACGGAGCGAACGTAGTTCGCGCACTGATTTGGCGACGAGGCCATGGGGCCGAGCACCGCAGGGTAGTCGGCGCAGCCGACCGCCTCAGTGAAGCGTCGCGGCCTGCCCGGGCCCGGCTTTGCCACGCTGAACGCGACGCGGACAGCGGACTTTGGAGTTCGGCGAAGCGCCGCGAGCAGCCTCAGAAACTCAAGCCATCGAACGCAAACGCATACCAGGAGGTTCTCAAAGTACATGGCATGCGCCCTCCGACCTGAGCTCGATCTGCAGGCGACACGAAATCCGGTCTTCCCATCGCGCCCACTTGAGGCAGGTCAATCCGGCAGACCGGCAGCGGCCGACATACTCACGGCAGCGCGCGCCGACGCACACATGCAGATGCCGGCGCCGGCGCACCCAGGGCCCAGGACATCGTGAAATCGAACGCCCCGCCACGCCCGACGAGCGACCCGGCCGAAGCGGCCATCGCCCGCGTGCTGAAGGCCGAGCGTGATGCCCGCGAGTCCATCGAGCACGCGCATCGCCAGGCCGAGCAGATCGCCGAGAGCGCCCGTGCGAGCGCCCGCGCGGTCGCCGAACGCACCGAGCGACGCATCCGTGCGGTGGTCGGCGCCTTCGAGCAGGACCTCGGTCGCCGCCTGGCCGTGATCGACGGCGAAGCCGCGCGCATGGCCACGCCGCATGTCCCGGGCGACGCGGAGTTGCGCGCGCTGGACGGCGCGGTGCACGCGCTGGCGATCGAATTGACCGGGGCCGCGCCGTGATCGAATGCGGCAGCATCGAATACGCGCAGGCGCGGCTGCAATCGCGTCACGGCCGGCGCGCCACCGAGGCGCAGTGGCAGCAACTCGAGTCGACACGCGAGTTCGGCGCCTTGCTCGACGTCGCGCGGGCCGGCCCGCTGCGCCCCTGGGTCGCGGGCATCACCACGCAAACCATCTCGCAGGAAGTCGAGACCGTACTGCGCGCGCATTGGCATGCCGCGGTGGCGGAAATCATGGCCTGGATGCCTGGTGCGTGGCACGGCGCGCTGGCCTGGTGCGCCGTGCTGCCTGAACTGCCGGTGCTGCAACACTTGGCGCGTGGCGGCGCGCCCGAGGCCTGGTTGGAGCAGGACCCGCGCTGGCGTGAGCTGTGCGCGGTGCCGCATGGCGAGCGCGCCGCCGTGCTGGCCCACGGGCCCTGGCGTCCGCTGGCGTCCGCCTGGTCCGCACCGGACACGCTGGCAAGCGTCTGGCAGGACGAGTGGCGGCGGCGCCTGCCGCGGCCGCTGCACGACGCCGCCGACAGCCTGTGGCAGGTGATGGCCGCACTGCGGCTGCATGGCGCGGCCTTCGCCAGGGCGCCCCCGGGGTCGGGCACGCAGCTGCGGCGCGCGCTGCAAGCGCGGCTGTCGCTGCTGATGCGGCGTGCCACGCTGGAGCCGGCGGCAGCCTTCATCCACCTCGCGCTGAGCGCACTCGAGCTGGAACGGCTGCGCGGCGAACTGCTCGGCCGCAAGCTGTTTGCAAACGCCAAGGTGGCCTGATGCTGCGCCCGCGAGCGACCCGCTGGTTCGAGATTCTTGCCGCGCGCGACGACGCGACGCTGGTGCTCGAAGCGCTGGCGCGCACCGGGGCGGTGGAACTCGAGGCACGCTGCGGCGCGCCGCTGCCGGCCGATCCGGCCGAGGTGACGCCGCTGCTGGCGATGTTCGGCGAGCTGTCGGCGCGGTACCTTGCCTATTGGCCGCAGCCCCGCACTTGCCAGCCATCGGCCTTCCCCGAGGCCCCGGTGCCGACGCTGCAGCGCTGCCTGGCCACGATCCGTGCCTGGGCCGTGGAGGCCGAACCGGTGATCCGCGCACTGCAGCGCGGCGCGGCCGAGCGCGGCGAACTGCAGTTGTGGCTGCGCGTGCTCGACACGCTGGGCGCGAGCGGCTTCGACCTGCGGCACCTGGCCGGCGCCGGTCCGCTGGTGGCGGTGCGGCTGTTCGTGTTGCCCGCCGGCGCCGACCCCGCGAGCGTGCTGCCGACGGCCACGCCGGGGCTGGAAATGCTGACGCGCACGCTGCTCGTCGACGGCCAGCCGCACCTGCTGGTGGCCGGCCGGCCCGAGGCGCTGCAGGCGCTGGCGCAGCGCGTGAGCACGTTCAAGGGCAGCGCCCATCCGGTGCCTGGCTGGCTGCAGGCCGACGCGCTGGGCAACCGCCGCCATGTGCAGCAGGGCCTGGAGCGCATCGAGCGCGAGGACGCCGAAGGCCACGCCGCGTTGCGGGACATGGACCAACGTCATGCGCTGGCCCGCGCGCTGGGCGATGCACACCGCGTGCAGTGGGTGCTGCAGAACGTCAAATCGCTGGAATCCGGCGCGCTGTTCTGCTGGATCACCGGCTGGACCAGCGACCCGCACGGCGACACCTTGTCGCAGGCGCTCGAGCAGTGCCAGGCGCGCGCGCTGCTGCACCATGCCGCCGCGCCGGCGCAGTCGAGTGCGCCGCTGCTGCTGCGCAACCCGCCGTGGGCGCGGCCTTTCGAGATCTTCAGCCGCGCCTTGGGCATGCCTTCGTCGAGCGAAGCCGACCCGACGCCGCTGCTGGCCATCGTGGTGCCGCTGATGTTCGGCTACATGTTCGGCGACGTCGGCCAAGGCCTGGTCATCGCCGCGGCGGGCTGGTGGTACCGCAAGCGCTTTCCGATCGCGAGGCTGTTGATGGTGGGCGGGCTGTCCGCGGCCGCGTTCGGGCTGCTCTTCGGCAGCGTGTTCAGCCTGCACGGCGTGCTGCCGGCGCTGTGGCTGCATCCACTCGACCGGCCGTTGGCCGTGTTGCTGGCACCGCTCATCGGCGGCGCGCTGCTGCTCACGCTCGGGCTGGGACTGGATGCACTGGCCGCGTGGTGGCGCCGCGAGATGCGCCGCTGGCTGCTCACCGACGCGGCGCTGATCGTCGTCTATCTCGGCCTGCTGGCGGCCTTTGCCGAACCGCGCGGCCTGGGCGTCGCTGCCGCCGGGCGCGCTTTGGTTCTGCATCGGGCATGCCTGGCACGCCAGGCGCTGGACGGCGGCCTTCGGCGCCATCGGCGAGCTGGTGGAAAAGACGCTGCAGATCATGATCAACACGCTGTCCTTCGCCCGCGTCGGTGCCTTCGCCCTGGCGCATGCCGGGCTGTCCTCGGCCATCGTCGCGCTGATGGATGCGGCCGACAGCCTGCTGGCCAAGGCGCTGGTGCTGGTGATCGGCAACGCCGTCGTGATCGTGCTCGAGGCGATGGTGGTCTCGATCCAGACCACCCGCCTGGTGCTCTTCGAATTCTTCACCCGCTTCATGCAAGGGCGCGGCCGGGCCTTCCGGCCGTTGCCCGCGCCACCCTTCAGCTACCAGGAGAACTAGATGAAGAAACCGCTCACCTCCCCGGCAGCGCTGCTCGCGCTGAGCCTGCTGCTCGGCCTGGCGTCCACCGCGTTGCTGCTGTGGGCACCCCAGGCACTGGCCGCCGGCGACGCCGCCGCCGCCACGCTCAAGGGCGGCGCCATCGACAGCAGCTGGGTGTTTGTCGGCGCTGCGCTGGCCACCGGGCTGTCGTCGCTGGGCGCGGGCTTTGCCGTGGCCAAGGTGGGCACGGCAGCCGTCGGCGCGCTGGCCGAGAAACCCGAGCTCTTCGGCCGGCTGCTGATCTTCATCGGCCTGGCCGAAGGCATCGCGATCTACGGCCTGATCGTGTCGATCCTGATGCTCAACCGGTTGACCTGATGCGTGCTGCGGTCTATCTCGGCGACGCCGTCACCGCGGCCGGATACCGGCTCGCCGGCGCGGTCGTGCGCACGCCGCCGGCCGGCGAAGAGGCGGCCGCCCTGGCCTGGGCACGCGCGCAAGCGCCGCTGGTGCTGTTGTCGTCGAGCGTGGCGTCGCACATCGGCGAGACGGTGCTGCGCGCCGCGCTGTCGGCGCTGGCGCCGCTGGTGCTGATCGTGCCCGACCTGGACGGCGAGGTGCCGCTGCCGAACCTGGCGGCACGGCTGCGCTCGCAACTGGGGCTGGACGCATGAACGGTGCGCGGCAGCGGTTCCGGAGCCGGCGATGAACCTCGAGTCGCAGGCGCAGGCCCTGCTCGACCTGGTCGAGGCCGACCGCGCGCGTCAGGTCGCGGCGATCCTCGGCGACGCCCGCGTGCGCGCCGCGGCGCTGCATGCCCAGGCGCATGCCGACGCGCGCAAACGCATGCGCGAAGCCTTCGTCGAGCAGCGCACGCTGCACCGTGAGCGTATCGCCGCCGCGATGGCACGGCTGGCCACCCAGCGCCGCCTGCACGAGCAGCAGCGCACCGCCGCCTTGCTGCATCGGGCCTGGGAGCGCCTGCCGGGCGAACTGCTGCAACGGTGGCGCGACCCGGCCGCACGCGTCGCCTGGGTGGCCAAGGTCATCGCTGCAGCGAAGACGCGCATGCCGCGCGGGCCGTGGCACATCGTGCACGCGCCCGATTGGCCTGTGGCCGAACAACAGGCACTGCGGCCCACGTTGCCGCTCGAGCCGCACACGGCGCCGGTATTCGAGCCCGACGCGCAGATCCGTGCCGGGCTGAAGGTCGCTGCCGCAGGCAACCTGATCGACGGCACGCTCGGTGGGCTGCTCGCCGACCGCGGCGAGCTCGAATCGCGCCTGCTGCGGCAACTGGAGTCCGCGACAGCTGAAAGCGCCGTGGCGCCACGACCAAGGGAGAACACATGAGCCACCGCGCCGTTCCCAAGGCGACAACGAAGTTGCGGCGAAGACTCACAACTGTGCAAAGCGCTTGTGATGTCGTAGCCAATAGCGCAGTGCGCAGCACGGAGGTGGCCTGATGAGCCTGGCCATCGTGGGCTGGATCGCCGGCCCGGTGCTGCATGCGGTGAAACAGGGGCCGTTCTCGCTGCGCGAATCGGTACGCGTCGGGCCGCAGGCGCTGCTCGGCGAGGTGGTGCGCATCCACGACGAGCAGATCGTGGTGCAGGTGTACGAGGACACCACCGGCCTGCGCCCGGGCATCGAGGTGCATGGCGACGGGCAGCCGCTGGCCATCCGCCTCGGGCCGGCTTTGCTGGGCCGCATCTTCGACGGGCTGCTGCGCCCCTTGTCGGGCACCGATTCCGCGTTCGTGCAGCCCGGCATGCGCACGGCAGGCGCCGGCCGGCGCCACTTCGAGCCTGGCGTGCGCGCCGGCGAGCAGCTGGCACCGGGCGCCGTGATCGGCATGGCCGCGGATGCGAAGGGCGCCGCGGGCCGGGCGCAGCGCTGCCTGGCCCCGCCCGACGTCGGCGGCATCGTCGACACGGTGGTGCCGCCCGGCGAATACGCCGACGATGCCACCGTCTGCAGCGTGCGGTCCGGCGACGGCCAGCTGCATCAGATCGCGATGAGCCATGTCTGGCCGGTGCGCACGCCACGGCCAGTGCGGCGCCGCGTGCCGACGCTGGCGCCGCTGGTCACCGGACAGCGCATCCTGGACTGCCTGTTCCCGGTGGCTCAGGGTGGCAAGGCCGCCATCCCCGGCGGCTTCGGCACCGGCAAGACGGTGCTGCTCGAAGCGCTGGCCAAGGGCTGCAATGCCGACGTCATCGTCTACCTGGGCTGCGGCGAACGCGGCAACGAGATGGCCGGCGTGCTCGACGAGTTCCCCAGCCTCACCGACCCGCGCAGCGGCCGGCCGCTGATGGAGCGCACGGTGATCATCGCCAACACCTCGAACATGCCGGTGGCGGCGCGCGAGGCCAGCATCTACTGCGCCATCACCGTGGCCGAGTACTTCCGCGACCAGGGCCTGCACGTCGCGCTGATGGCCGACAGCACCAGCCGCTGGGCCGAGGCGCTGCGCGAGGTCTCGGGGCGCTTCGGCGAACTGCCCGGCGAAGGCGGTTACCCGGCCTACCTGAGCAGCCGCCTGGCCGACTTCTACGAACGCGCGGCACTGGTGGACACGCTCGGCGGCGATACCGGCTCGGTCACGGTGATGGGCGCGATCAGCCCGCCCTCGGGCGACTTCTCGGAGCCGGTGACGAGCCACACCAAGCGCTACGTCAAGGCCTTCTGGGCGCTGGACGTGAAGCGTGCGCAGGCGCGCTTCTACCCGGCCGTGCACCCGCTGCAGAGTTATGCCGAGGACGCGCGCGAGTTCGCGCCCTGGTGGGCGGCACAGGGCAACGGCCAGTGGCTGGCGCTGCGCCGGCGCTTTCTCACGCTGCTGGACGAGCAGGCACAGCTCGAGCGCATGGCGCGCATCATCGGCAAGGACGCACTGCCGGCGCGCCAGCAACTGACGCTGCTGTGCGCCGAGCTGGTGAACGAGGCCTTCTTGCGCCAGTCGGCGTTTTCGGAGATCGACCGGGTCTGCAGCCCGCAGCGCCAGGCGGCGATGATGCGGCTGCTGGGCCGCTTCATCGACCTGGCCGAAGCTGCCCTCGCCAGCGGCGTCGAGCCCGATCGCATAACCGGCATCGGCTGCATGCGCGCGCTGCAGCGCATGGGCGAGGAGATCGCCGACGACCAGCTGCCGCGCCTGGCCGAACTGGAAGCGCGCCTGGAGCGCGACTTCGCGCAACTCGTGCCGGCGGCCCAAGGCACGCCGGCCGCGGCAGGCACCCCCACCACGGAAGCCCCCGATGCTGCTCACGGTTGAAGGCGCCGCCACGCGGCTCGAAGGCCCGCTGCTGTTCCTGCGGCGCACGCTCGATGTCGGCCTGTACGACGCCGTCGAGGTGCATGGCCGCGACGGCCCCGCGCGGCTGGGCCGCGTGGCCGCGATCGACGAGCAGTTCATGACCATCGAGGTGCTCGAGTCCACCGCCGGGCTGTCGCTGGAAGGCACGGTCGTGCGCTTTCGCGGCCAGGCGCTGAGCTTCGGCCTCGGGCCCGGCATCCTGGGGCGCGTGTTCAACGGCGTGGGCCAGGTCATCGACGGCGGGCCGCCGGTGGCCGCGCACAGCATGGTGCCGATCGAGGGCCTGCCGATGAATCCGGTGGCGCGCGCGCTGCCGCGCGACTTCATCGAGACCGGCATCAGCACGCTCGACCTGATGAACAGCCTGGTGCGCGGCCAGAAGCTGCCGCTGTTTTCGGGCGGCGGCCTGCCGCACGACCGACTGGCGGTGGAGATCGCCAGCCACGCACGCCTTCGGGGCGCGCAGGCCGACGACTTCGTCATCGTCTTCGCCGGCATCGGCGTGCCCTACGACAGCGCCGAGTACTTCCGCCGCAGCCTGGAACAAGGCGGCGCGCTGGAGCGCACCGCGCTGTTCCTCAACCTGGCCAGCGATTCGAGCACGCAGCGCCTGCTGACGCCGCGCTTCGCGCTCAGCGCCGCCGAGTACCTGGCGTTCACCTGCGGCAAGCACGTGCTGGTGATCCTGACCGACATGACCAACTACTGCGAAGCGCTGCGCGAGGTGTCGTCGAGCAAGGGCGAGATTCCCAGCCGCAAGGGCTTCCCGGGTTACATGTACTCGGACCTGGCCACGCTGTTCGAGCGTGCAGGCTGTCTGCGCGAAGCCAAGGGAACGCTGACCCAGCTGTCGATCCTGACGATGCCGGCCGACGACATCGGCCACCCGATCCCCGACCTGACCGGCTACATCACCGAAGGCCAGATCGTGCTCTCGCGCGACCTCGACCGCCGCGGCATCTATCCGCCGGTGAACGTGCTGCCCAGCCTGTCGCGGCTGATGAAGGACGGCACCGGCGGCAAGTACACCCACCCGGATCATCCCGCGCTGTCCAGCCAGCTGTACGCAGCCTATGCGCGTGCCGCGCAGGCCCGCGTGCTGGCCAGCGTGGTGGGTGTCGAAGGCCTGGCCGACACCGACCGGCGTTACCTGCAATTCGGCACCGCCTTCGAGCAGACGCTGGCCAGCCAGGACACGGCACGCACGCTCGAGCAGAGCATGGCGCTGGGCTGGCGGCTGCTCGCCGGCCTGCCGAGGAGCGAGCTGACGCGTCTGTCAGACGCGCAGATCGCGACGCACATCGAGGTTCTGTCATGAGCGATGTCAGCCCGACGCGCAGCGCCGTGCTGGAGATGAAGGACGAGCGCCGTGCCATGCACGAGGGCCACGTCTTCCTCGACGAGAAGTGCCTGCTGCTGGCCGGCGAAATCCTGCGCCAGCTGGAACAGCACACGCGGGGGCAGCGCGAGTTCGTCGCCTTGCACGACAACGCACTGGCCCGACTGCAGGCCGCCGTCGTGCGCCACGGGCTGCAGGAGCTGCAGGTCTACCCTCCCGCCGACCTGTCTCAAGCGACGCTCGACGTGACCGCACGCTCGCTGATGGGCGTGCGCCTGCAGCAGGCGCAGTGGTCGGGCCGCGACGCATCGGCCGCCGAAGCGGTGATGCCCTCGCCCGAGGCCGAAGCCTGCCGCCGGGCCTTTGCCGCGGTGCTGGCCGCCGGCGCGCAGCTGGCCGCGGTGTCGGGCAACCTCGAGCGGCTTTCGCTCGAGTACCGCCGCTCGGTGCGCCGCGCCCGCGCCCTGCAGGACGTGATGCTGCCCGAGCTGGACCACACCATCGGCGACATCGAAGGCCGGCTCGAAGAGCTGGAACAGGAAGATGCGATCTGGATGCGCCGTGGGGCAGGTGGCTGAGGCCTGCGCCCGGCGGCCCAGGAGCATCGCGGCAGGCGGCAGCAGGCCGAACAGCTCTAGACTCGAGGCATGTCCTGCCCTTTCACCCCCTGGCCGTGGGCGCTGCAGACGTGGTGATCTGCGCCGCCCGGTCGGCTGGCAGCACCGGCTTCAACCTGAGGTTCTTTGCCGGTTGTCGCCTGCGCGAGAACACCGCGTGAGCCAGCGAGTTGCAGGATGACCGAACCGACACCTGGAGCAAGCGAGAAGAGCGAAACCTTCGGCGTCGTGCGCGCGCTGATCAGCTCGCGCCAGACCGTGCTGCCAAGGCGACTGACCGAACCCGGGCCGACCACCGAGCAACTCGAAGCGTTGTTGTCGCTCGCCGCCGCCGCGCCGGACCATGGTTTGCTGACGCCGTGGCGCTTCATCCTCGTGCCAGTCGCGCAGCGCCATCGTCTGGCCGAGGTGTTTGCGTTGGCCCTGGCCGACCGCGACCCGCAGGCCACACCCGAGCAGATGGAACAGGCGCGCGAGAAGGCGCACCGTGCGCCGCTGCTGATGCTGGCCGTGGCCTGCCTGGGCCCGCGCGAACCCAACACGCCGATGCTGGAGCGCATGGTGTCGATGGGCGCCGCGATCCAGAACCTATTGCTTGGCGCGCATGCGATGGGCTTCGGCGCCGGCCTCACCAGCGGGCAGGCCATGGGCTCGCCGCGCTTGCGCGCGCTATGCGGCCTGGCCGAAGGCGAGGTGCCGGTGTGCTGCGTCAACATCGGTACGGCCACGCGGCGCAGCCGGCGCGCCGCCGCCAGAGCCTTGCCGGCGCAGTTCGTCAGCGAGTTGACCGACGCTTCAACGCGCAGCGGCGTTTGACAGCACGAAGTCCGCGATCGCCGCGATATCCGTCAGCTCCAGCCGAACGGAAGCGCCGGACTCCGGGGTAGTTCCCTGCTCGCTTCACAGGCAGTTGTTGTGCAGCTTCCACTTCTGCTCGTGACCGATGGCCTTGGCGAAGTCGGGCACCTTGCAGCGCTCGGCCTCGGCGGCATTGACAGCGCGCTCAGGGCGGGCCACGTCGCCGGCTTGAAGCGACGCGGCGCGCGGGTCGTGGCCCGCGACCCAGAAGGCCGTGGCGCCGACCAGCGCGACGAAGGCTGCCACCACGACACCCTGCGCCCAGCGCAACTGCAAGCGCGGTTCGGGCGCCACCTCGCACACACCACCAGGACAGAGTTGCGCCTGCTCCTTGTGGAACAGGTTGTAGAGCTTGCAGCCGAGGCAGATGCCGAAGGCAGTCTCGAAGAACAGCAGCACCAGGCAGGACGCGCAGACGATCAGGTTGACTGGGCCGACGAGGTTGTTGATGACCACCAGGTAGAGCATCGCCAGGGCCAGCACGAAACCGATGGCCCAGGCGAAGCGCTTCTGCGGCGCGCCCACGTAATCGGGCTGTTGCTTGCGCACGAACCATTGCCCGAGGATCAGGCTGGGGGCGTAGCGCGGGTTGATGAAGATGCGGATCGTGAAGTCGACCAGGAAGGCCACCACGAACACGCGCGTGGGCTGGAAGTTGCCCGTCAGCCAGGCGTTCATGAACGCGACCATGGCGAAGAAGAACACGATGCCTGCGCCTGCGCGCACCGCGCGCTCGTTGAGCACGCGCACCGGGTAAGCATCGATCTGTTCACCAAAGCCAAGAATGCCGTTCATCCGTGTCACCATATCAAGTGCTGAGTTAGGCCCGCAGCATGGGTTGGTCGATGTTAGACCGGCACCAGCCGGCGCAAACCGCGCGGCGGTCACCCGGATTGCATCGCCGCGTTGCCCCGACGCAGCCATGCAACACGTCGATACAAATCGCCTGGCCGATGCGCGAAGGGTCTCGGCCGTTGTCGGATCGCGGCCGCTGCCGAGCAAGCAGCAGCCTCGCTCAATCGCAGGCCTTGTTGCAGGCGTTTGTGCAACAGGGGGCCGGCCCGGCATCGGAGCGCGAGGCTTCGATCATCCCGGCGGCGGCGATCAATGCAGCCTTGACGATCAGGTCCTGCGGGACGGCCTCGAACGAGTGGCCGTCGACCTCCAAGGTTCGACAAGGCAGGTCGTCGCAAACCGAGCAGCACGGGCTCGACCCGGTGCCCGCACCCAACCAATCCTCCATCGGCTTGCCGGCGATCCAGATCCGATTCGACGCGGACGGGTCGGCCCTGAAGGACGATTCATCGAGCACCACGGTCTGCAGCACCGGCTGGATGCCCAGCGGCTGCAACGCAGGCTCGAGCCGGGCCAGCGCCCCGAGGATCTGCTGGTGGGTCGAACCGCAGCGCTCGCAGGTGGCACCGGCCTTCACCAGGCGCTGCCAGACGATCGGTAGCGTCTTCATGTCGGAGCGCTTCATGGTTTCGGTCATCGATCGATGCCCCTTTGTCTCACGCCAACCATTTTCGGATCTCGGCCTGCGTCGGAATGCGGCCACTGCTGACCAGCTTCTCGTCGATCACCAGGCCCGGTGTCGACAACAGGTCGTAGGCCATGATCGCTTTCATGTCGGTGACCTTGACGAACTCGGCCTCGATGCCGGCGCCGCTCGCCGCCTCGCGCGCCACCGCTTCGAGCTTCCTGCAATTGGCGCAACCGGATCCGAGGATCTTGACGTTCTTCATCACCGCTCTCCATATCAATGCTCAAACTCGCGCCGGTGTCGCCCGGCGCCCCAGCAGCCAGCTCAGCGTCGCCACCAGCGCCCCTACGCAGATGCCGAGTCCGCCGATGATCCACGCCCGCTCCACGCCATCCACCCAGGCGCCGTACGCCAGCCCGGCGACGATGCTGAACAAGGCCACCAGGCCGACGTAGGTGAAGGTCTTGGGCCGGCCGATGATCGCGGCCACCATCAGGATGCTCTGCAGGCTCAGCTCGGGGTCGGCCATCAGGTAGGCCAGCAGGGGCCCGCGATGCATGCCCAGGTCGAGGAACATGTGCGCCACCGGCACCTCGACCAGCGTCGGGAAGTACATGAACACGCCGAAGAGCACGGCCACCGCATTGGCCAGCAGGTCGTTGCGTCCGGCCAGGTTCTGGATCCATTGCGGCTGGATCAGCTGGCGCACGATGCCGACCACGAACACACCCACCACCAGCAGCACGAAGATCTGCTTGACGAAGCGCCAGGCCTCCCACAGCCAGGCGCGCCAGGCGTCGGTGTCGAGCCGGCGCGATTGCTGCAGCACAGCCGCAAGTGCCAAGCTCACGGCCAGCGCGCGGCCGGTGAGCGTGACCTCCAGACCCGTCGGGGCGAGGCGTCAGACTGCAGCGCGGCGACCAGCAGGGTCGTTGCCGCCAGGCCCAGGGCCACCCACGTCCAGCGGTTGGCGCCTTCGACGATGTTCTCCAGCCCTTTCCAGGCGCTGATGCCGATCAGCAGCAGCAGCACGATCAGCAGCGAACCCTGCACGCTCACGCCCTCCTCGCCCTTGGCGGCGTCGAAGGGCACCCACTGGAACAGCGTGGCCTGCCAAGCTTCGGCCCAGGGCAGCGGCAGCGTCACCGTGCCGAGCGTGGCGGTCAGCGGCCACAACTTCAGCGTGCCGGCGATGAGTACGGCAATCAGCGACAGCAGTACGCCGATGGCCGGCGCGCCGATGTCGGCCTGCCCGGCAAACAAGGTGTCGGTCTGCGCGTCGTGGCTGGCGTCATCGCGCCAGAACAGCACGGCCATCATCAGGCCGATGCCGATGCCGAAGAACAGGCTCAGCGCGAAACGCGCAAAAGCGAACTCCGCCCCCAGGATGCTGCCGGTATAGGCCAGTGCGAGGATGTTGCCGGCGGGTGCAAAGAACAGGAAGGTGATCGCCGGCCCGAGGCCAGCGCCCTTCTTGTAGATGCCGGCGAACAGCGGCACGATGGTGCAGGAGCACACGGCCAGCAGAGAACCTGCGGCCGCCGCAGCCGGGTAGGACACCCTGTACGGCGCATTGCGGCCGAGCCAGCGCGTGATGCTGGGCTTGGGGATCAGCGCGGCCATCGCGCCGGCGATGAAGAACGCCGGCAGCAGGCACAACAACACATGGGCGGCCAAGTACGCCGCCAAGTTACCGGCACCGCCGTTCATCAGGCGCAGGAAGGTGTCCATGCAATCACATGCGCATGGCCGAGGCCAAGACGCAATGCCATCGGAACACAGCGCGGCCGGCGCCGCGTTGACCGTGCTCAAGTCCGCTTCGGCTGATGTGCGTGTGGGTCGGCGCGGCTTGCCGCGGCACCCGCTTGCCGCGTGCGTGAACCCGGGCTGTGCGCCGCGCACGCGCGGCTGAATGGCACCCGCATCACCTGCAGCGTGACATGCTCGATCGCGAAGCGCTCGTGCAGCTGTGCCGTGGCCCGCTGCAGGAAGGCATCGTCGGCCTGGCCCTCGGGCATCACCAGGTGCGCCGTCATGGCGATCTCCGCGCTGCCCATGGCCCAGACATGCAGGTCGTGCACACCCGCCACGCCGGGCAACGCTTCGAGCAGCGCCTGCACCGCATGCAGGTCCACACTGTCGGGCACGCCGTCGAAGAGCAGGTGCAGCGATTGCCTGAACAGGCTCCAGGTGCCGGCGACGATGATCGCGGCGATGACCAGGCTGGCCACCGGGTCGAGCCAGCTCCAACCGAACCACAGCGCCAGGCCGCCGGCCACGACCACCCCGGCCGAGACCAGCGCATCGGCCGCCATGTGCAGGAAGGCGCCGCGGATGTTCAGATCGCTGTCGCGGCCGCGCATGAACAGCAGCGCCGTGGCGGTGTTGATCACGATGCCGATGCCGGCCACCACCATGATCGTCACGCCTGCGACGGGTTGCGGCGACTGCAGCCGGTGCACGGCCTCCCAGGCCAGCGAACCCATCGCCACCAGCAGCAGCAGCGCGTTGACGAAGGCCGCCAGGATGCTGGCGCGTTTCCAGCCATAGGTGTGGCGCGCATCCGGGCGCAGCTTGCCGGCAAGCGCGCCGCCCCAGGCCAGCACCAGGCCGATGACGTCGCTCAGGTTGTGGCCGGCGTCGGCCAGCAGCGCCAGCGAGCCGATCTTCCAGCCGTAGAAGGCTTCGACGGCGACGAAGGCGATGTTCAGGCCGATGCCGATGGCGAAGGCGGCATCAAAACTGGTCGCAGAACGACCATGCTCATGCATGTGTCCTTGCGTGCTCAACTGCACCCGATCTCGAGCAGCGCCGCCTGTAACGATGCGCGCTCCATCGATTCGAGCGGCAGCGCCAGCAACTGCAGCATGCGGTAGCCGAGGGCCTGGCGCGTCAGCTCGAAGGCGCGGCGCTTGCCTGCGTCGCCGCCTTCGGCATTCGACGGATCGGGGTAGCCCCAGTGCACCTTCAGCGGCGGCTCGCCCGCGCGTCCGAAGAACACCGGGCAGGTCTCGCCCGCGGCACTGTCGCACACCGTGATGACGATGGACAGCGGGGGTGCTGCGTCGCCGCTGAATTCGTCCCAGCTCTTGCTGCGCAAAGCGGCCGTATTGATGCCGGCCTGGGCCAAGGCTTCGACGGCGAATGGATTGATGCGGCCGCTGGGGGCACTGCCCGCGCTGTGCGCGCGCACGTCACGCCCGAGTTTGCCGGCCCAATGGTTGAGCATGCCCTCGCCCAGCACGCTGCGCGCCGAGTTGTGCGTGCACAGGATCAGCACGTGGACGCTCATCGACCCCTCAGCAGCAGGCGGACGCCGCCTTGACTGCAACGGCGACCGGCTTGCCCCGCGGAGTGGGTGCACAGCAGGCGGCAGGTTCGGCGGCCGCGGTTTCGGCCGTGGCCGCCGGCGCGCAGCAGGCGGACTTCGTGCCTGCGGCGCTCGCCGCTTCGTTGAACACCGGGATGTTGCCCAGTGTGTGGAAGTGCTCCCAGGCGATGCCCTGCGGGTCGGTGATCCAGTGCTTCTCGCTGCGTGCGTAGCAGCAGGTCGTCTCGCCCTCGTCGAGCAGCGCCATGTCGGCGGCCTCGGCACGCGCCTTCAGCGCCGCCAGTTCGGCTGCGTCGTCGGTCTGGATGCCCAGGTGGTCGATGCCTGGCTGCGCACCGCGCGTGGAAATGGCGAAGTTCACCGGCGGGTCGTCGAGCATCCACTTGGCGTAGTCGCCTTCGCGCCGGGCCGGCTCGGCCGCGAAGAGTCTGGAATAGAAGCCGATGCTCGTGGCGAGGTCGTCGACGTGCAGATGGACATGGAAGCGTTTCATGGGGTTCTCCTTCTCAGCAGTTGGAACAGCCCGGGGCGGCCACGGTGTCGCAGCCCGCACCCAGGCAACAATGGGCAGTGAGGTAGGCCAGCAGATCGTTCATCTGTTCGATCGACGGCCGGTAGATGAGGCAGCGGCCATCACGCTGCTGCGACACCAGGCCGGCGTTCATCAGCTCCTTCAGGTGGAAGGACAACGTGGACGGAGGGACGTCGAGCAGGGCCGTCAACGCGCCCGGCGTCATGCCCTGCGGGCCGGCGCCGACCAGTGCGCGAAAGACGCGCAGACGCATGCCCTGGGCCAATGCGGCGAGTGACGAGACCGCGACGCTTTCTTCCATCGATCAAGCTCCCGAACGTGCCACGACGATGGGCGCCGTGGCGAAGTATTTCCTGCGTAACCCCAGCGAGACGCTGACCAGGCCGATCATCACCGGCACCTCGACCAGCGGCCCGATGACGGCCGCGAAGGCCGCACCGGAATTGATGCCATAGACCGCGATAGCCACCGCGATGGCGAGCTCGAAGTTGTTGCTGGCGGCGGTGAATGACAGCGTCGCGCACTTCTCGTAACCGGCACCGAGGCGGTGGCTCATGTAGAAGGAGAACAGGAACATCAGCACGAAGTAGATCAGCAGCGGGATGGCGATGCGCACCACGTCCAGCGGGATGTCGACGATCAACTGGCCCTTCAGGCTGAACATGACGACGATGGTGAATAGCAGCGCCACCAGCGTGAGCGGGCCGATCTTCGGCACGAAACGCGTGTGGTACCACTCCTTGGAGACGAAGCGCAGCATGATCACCCGCGTCAGGATGCCGGCGATGCACGGGATGCCCAGGTAGATGAACACGCTCTCGGCGATCTGGCCGATCGAGATGTCGACCACCGCGCCCGCCAGCCCGAACAGCGGCGGCAGCACGGTGACGAAGAACCAGGCATAGATACTGAAGAACAGCACCTGGAAGATCGCATTGAAGGCCACCAGGCCGGCAGCGTACTCGGTGGAGCCGCGGGCGAGCTCGTTCCAGACGATGACCATGGCGATGCAGCGCGCCAGGCCGATCATGATCAGGCCGACCATGTACTCGGGCTTGTCCGGCAGGAAGATCAACGCCAGCGCAAACATCAGCACCGGGCCGAGGACCCAGTTCTGCACCAGCGACAGCGCCAGCACCTTGGTGTCGCGAAAGACGTCGGGCAGTTCCTCCAGCGCACCTTGGCGAAGGGCGGATACATCATCAGCATCAGGCCGACGGCGATCGGGATGTTGGTCGCACCGACCTGGAAGCGGTTGATGAAGGTCTCGACCCCGGGCACCAGCGAGCCCAGGCCCACACCCAGCGCCATGGCCGCGAAGATCCAGACGCTCAGGTAGCGGTCGAGGAACGACAGTTTCTTGCTTGCGCTGCTCATGGCCGGCGATCGCGATCCTTGAAGCTCGGATCGATTCTATTCCATATTTCTATGTAGATGGAAACGTTGCTGCTGTCGGCGCATATCCCATGCCTCGAACAGGCGCGCGGCCCTATGGCTGCACCGGCGTCGCCAGGGGCAGCGCCATGCCACGGCGCCGCATTTCCTCGCGCAGCAGGTCCGGCCGATCGGTGACGATGCCGTCAACGCCCAGGTCCATGACCCGCGACATCTGCACCGTGTCGTTCACGGTCCAGGCCAGCACCGTCAATCCGAGTGCCTTGGCCTCCTTGACCTTGGCCGCGTCGAGATCGCCGAAGAAGCTCGACCAGATGCGCCCGCCGGCGGCCTTGACCATCTTCGGCACCGAGCCGTGGTCGGCATAGCGCAAGCCGGCGGTCCAGGGCGAGGCTTCGGCCTTGTCGGCGCCGATGTTGTCCAGCCAGCGTTGCTGCGCACTGAGGTAGACGGTGCCGATCTCCGGCGCCTCCTTCTGCACCACCTGCAAGCTGCGCCAGTCGAACGACAAGATCGTCGATCGCTGGGCCATGCCCGCCTCGCGGATGGCCTGGATGAGGGCGCGTGCAAAGGGCTCGGGTGCCTCGGTCTCGTCGGGGGCCGTCGGCGTGAGCTTGGTTTCCAGCGCCAGGCGGACCTGCGTATTGCCCGACTTCTTCACCAGGTCGAACAGATCCGCCAGCCGGGGCAGCCGCGCGCCATCTGCTGGCGTCTGCGCCGGGTACTGCCCGGCGTAACGCGTGCCGGGCTTGAGGCGGCCGACGTCGTAGCGCTTCAGCTCCTCGTAGGGCGTGTGCCAGATCAGCGGCCCGCGTGCATCGAGGAACTGGCCATCGGGTCCGCGTGTGATGTCCGGGTTGAGCGCCGGGTCGTGCGAGATGATCAGCTGCCCGTCGCGCGTGATGGCGATGTCGGTCTCGAGCGTGCTCACGCCGATAGCCAGCGCCAACGCAAACGCCGGCAAGGTGTTCTCCGGCGCCAGCCCGCGCGCACCCCGGTGGCCCTGCAGGTCCAAGGCCAAGGACTGCAGGCTGAAGCACAACAATCCGACGGCAAGGCAACGCTTCATGGGGGCTCCGAAAGGCATGGCCCACCCATTGTGCGGGGTTCGCCCGGCATTCGCCGGCGTCCCGCCCGAGGCTCAGGCCGGCTCGCGTACCAGCGCTTCGGCCACCAGTTCGGCGATGTCCTTCGATGCGGTCGCGCCACCCGGCTGCGCGGCACCCAACCCGTCGGCCACCATCACCGCGCAATAGGGGCAGGCGGTGGCGATGAGCTTCGGCTGCAGTTCGAGCGCCTGCTCCACGCGCGTGATGTTGATGCGCTTGCCGATCGTCTCTTCCATCCACATGCGCCCGCCACCGGCGCCGCAGCACATCGCCTTCTCGCGCGACAGCGGCATCTCCAGCACTGCATCGCTGCGCAGGCGCTGCAACACATCGCGCGGCGCATCGAACTCGCCGTTGTGGCGCCCGAGGTAACAAGGGTCGTGGAACACCACGCGCTGCAGCGAGGCCGTCACGCGGATGCGGCCCTGTGCCAGCAGTTCCTGGATCAACTGCGTGTGATGCACCAGCTGGTAGTGGCCGCCGAACTCGGGGTACTCGTGACGCAGCGAGTTCAGCGCATGCGGGTCGCAGGTGACGATGCGCGTCACGCCCAGCTCGCCCAGCGTACCCACCAGCGCGGTGGCCAGTTGCTGGAACAGCATCTCGTTGCCGACGCGGCGCACGCACTCGCCGGTCGAGCCTTCGCGCGCGCCGAGGATGCCGAAGCGCACGCCGGCCTGCTTCAGGATGACGACGAAGGCGCGCGCGATCTTCTGACCGCGCGGGTCGAAGGACATCGCCGAGCCGACATAGAACAGATAGTCCAGGCCGGCCATATCGGCCGCGTTGGCGATCACGGGCACCTCCAGCCCCTGCGCCCAGTCGCCACGCTGGCCCGACTGCAGGCCCCAGGGGTTGCCCTGCGACTCGTAGGCCTCGAACACCTTCTTCAGCTCGTGCGGAAACTCGCCGGCGATCATCACCTGGTGCTGGCGCATGCGGAAGAACTTGTCCAGGTGCTCCAGCTCGATCGGGCAGGCCGCCTCGCAAAAACCGCAGCTGGTGCAGGCCCACAAGGTGTCTTCGCTGATCACCGGGCCCACCAGCGCCGGCAATTGATTCTTTGGATCGCCGGCGACGAGGGTCTGGCGCTGTTCCATCAGGTGGTGCTTGAGGCTGTCGTTCACCGCTTTCAGCGACAGCGGCTTGCCGGTCAGGTGGGTCGGGCAGGCGACCTTGCAGCGGCCGCATTCGGTGCAGGTGAAGGCGTCGAGGCCTTCCTTCCAGTTCAGGTCGAGCACCGTACGCACGCCGGCCTTCATGTCGGCCTCGTCGGTGGCCTCCATCAGCTTGTCGATGTCCACGCCGCTCACGCGGTTGCCCGGCCGGCCGCGGCGGAAGAACAGCGCAGGCAATGCGGTGACGATGTGGAAGTGTTCGCCCGCCGGCAGCAGCACCAGAAAACAGAACACCACCACCATCTGCGTCCAGTACGACAGCGTGTAGCCGGCCGAAAGAAGCACCGGCGAAAGCCCGGCGAAGGCATCGCCCACCACGCTGCCGAGGAAGGCGAAATCGCGCTCGTGCGCGATGCCTGGAACCTTGTCGGCGAGCAACGCGAAACGAAAGCCGTCGAAGGCGAAGTCGGTGAGCATGATGGCCAGGATCAGCGACAGCACCAGCAGCGCCTCGCGGTTCGGCTCCAGCCGCGCCGGCCGCAACACGAAGCGCCGCCAGAAGGCATACAGCACCGCCAGCGTGACAGCCAGCTCGATCACGTCCTTGAAGGCCGCGAAGGGCCCGCCGAAGGCCGCTGGAAAGACGAAGTGCTCGTCATAGCCGATGACGATGAGCTGCAGCTTGCGCAGCAGCAGCGACATGAAGCCGAGGAAGATCACCGCGTGCATCAGCCCGGGGCGCCATTCGCGCTGCAGCATGCGCTGCTGCAGCAGGCCGTTGACCAGCACGCTGCGCGCGCGCTGCCAGGGCTGGTCCCAGCGCACTTCGGGCTGCAGTGCCAGCACCACCTGCAGCTTGCGCCACGCCAACGCCGCAAAGCCGGCAAAGGCCAGCAGCATCAGCACGCTCATTCCGAAGGGGCTCATCGCAGCGGCACTGTAGGCACGGCCCTGCTCGCCACCCATGATGCAAGTCAAGCCAGCCGTGCTTCGCGTGGCGCGGACGGCTCCGACACGCACACAAAGCGGCCGAGGATTGATATGAATACTTTGCACTTCTTCATACTTTTGTGATACTCGGCGCAGCGCGGTCCTGATCTTCACCGCGGCGGAGTAATTCGATGCACATGGCCGATGCATTGCTGTCACCGGGGACCGGGCTGCTGATGTGGCTGGCCTCGGGCACGACCCTGGCCGTGGCCGCGCGCCGCGTGGCGCAGCGTGCCGACGACAGCCTGGTGCCGTTGATGGGCATGCTCGGCGCCTTCGTGTTCGCCGCGCAGATGATCAACTTCAGCATCCCGGGCACCGGCTCCAGCGGGCACCTGGGCGGCGCGCTGCTGCTGTCGATCCTGCTCGGGCCGCATGCGGCTTTCGTCGTCGTGGCCTCGGTGTTGACGGTGCAGGCCCTGTTCTTCGCCGATGGCGGCCTGCTGGCGCTGGGCGCCAACCTCTTCAACCTGGGCGTGCTGCCCTGTTATCTGGCCTACCCGCTGATCTACCGCCCGCTGGCCGGCAAATCACCGTCGCCACGGCGCGCCGCCATCGCGACCTTGGCCGCGGCCGTGGCCGGCCTGCAGCTCGGCGCGCTGGCGGTGGTGCTGCAGACCGTGGCCTCGGGCATCTCCAGCCTGCCGACCGCCGTTTTCCTCGGCCTGATGCTGCCCATCCATCTGGCGATCGGGCTGGTCGAGGGACTGGCCACCGCCGCGCTGATGCTGTTCCTGCGCCGGGCGCGGCCCGAGTTGCTGCTCGGCGCGGCCAGGGCCCCTGCCGGGCGGCGCACCTTGCTGGCCTCGCTGGCCCTGGCGGCAGCCCTCACCGGCGGCGTGCTGTCGTGGTTTGCATCGACGCAGCCGGACGGCCTGGAATGGTCGGTGCTCAGGGCCACCGGCCTGGTGCAACCGGCGGCTCAGGCGTCGGGCCTGCACACAACGCTGGGCGGGCTGCAGCAGCATCTGGCCTGGCTGCCGGGTTACGCCTTGCCCGACAGCGGCACGCCGGCCCCGGCGCAAGCGCCGGCCTGGCCCGACGTGAACGCCGGCACCACGCTGGCCGGCCTGGTGGGCGGGGTCGTGACGCTGGCCCTGGTGATGCTCGTCGGCCTGGGCCTGCGCCGTCGAAGCACCCGGCACTGAGAGCCCACGGCCGCTTGACGCGGTGCGCGGCATGCAGGACGCCCCTTGAGCCGGCTCGCCACGACGCTGCAGGATCTGCGCGCGCTCGATGCGCTGGCCGCACGCGACACCGTGCTGTCGCGCCGCGACCCGCGCGCCAAGTTGCTGGTCACACTGTGCTTCGTCGTCACCGTGTTGTCCTTCGGCCGCTATCAGCTGGCGGCGCTGCTGCCGCTGGCGCTGTTTCCGGCCGTGATGGCCGCCGAGGGCCAGGTGCCCGGCCGCACGCTGTGGCACTCACTGTGGCTGGCCGCGCCCTTCGCGCTGATGGTGGGACTGGCGAACCCCTGGTTCGACCGTGCGCCGATGCTCGTGCTGGCGGGCATCGACGTCAGCGGCGGCTGGGTGTCGTTCGCATCGATCGTGCTGCGCGTGGTGCTCACGGTCGTTGCCGCGGTGCTGCTGCTGGGCGGCACCGGCATGCACGCGCTGTGTGCGGCGCTGTCCCGGCTGGGCGTGCCGCGCGTGTTCACCACGCAACTGCTGTTCCTGCACCGCTACCTGTTCGTGCTGGCCGAAGAGGCGCTGCGCATGAGCACGGCGCACCGCCTGCGCGCGGCACCGGGCCGGCGCCTGGCGCTGTCGACCTATGCCTCGCTGGCGGGACAGCTGCTGCTGCGCGCCTTCGACCGCGCCGCGCGGGTGCACCAGTCGATGCGCGCCCGCGGCTTCGACGGCACGCTGCAGTTCGACGCACGCCGCAGCTGGCAGCACGCCGACACGCGCTTCGTCGGCCTGTGGTGCGGCTACTTCGCGCTGGTCCGCGCGATCGACCTGCCGCAAGCCCTGGGCCGGCTGATCACCGGAGCGCCGGTTTGATCGTGCCGGCCATCGAGCTGCGTGCAGTGGCACACGACTATGCGGACGGCACGCTGGCGCTGCGCGGCGTCGACCTGCGCATCCTGCCGGGTGAGGCGGTGGCCATCGTCGGTGCCAATGGCGCGGGCAAGTCGACGCTGCTGCAACATATCAATGGCCTGCTGCTGCCGGGCCACGGCAGCGTGTCGGTCGAAGGCATCGCGCTGTCGCGCGCCAGCCTGCCCGAAGTGCGGCGCAGGGTCGGCTACGTGTTCCAGGATGCCGACGACCAGCTCTTCATGCCCACGGTGCAGGATGACGTGGCCTTCGGGCCGATCAACCAGGGCCTGCCGCCGACCGAGGTGCACGCCCGCGTGCTGGCCGCGCTGCAGGCGGTGGATGCGGCCCACCTCGCGACGCGCGCCACCTATCGCCTGTCGGGCGGCGAGAAGCGCGCCGTGGCGATTGCCGGCGTGCTGGCCATGGCGCCTTCGATCCTGGTGCTGGACGAACCTTCGTCGGGGCTCGACCCGGCCGGGCGGCGCCGGCTGATCGAACTGCTGTGTTCGTTCACGCAGACGCGCGTGATCGCCACCCACGACCTCGACCTGGTGCTCGACTGCTGCCAACGCGTGGTGGTGCTGCACGAGGGCCGCGTGCATGCCGACGGCGCGCCGCGGCAACTGCTGGCCGACACCGCGCTGCTGCGCCGCTGCCGCCTGGAAGCGCCGCTGAGCGGCGGCGTCTCAGGCAAATGTGGCTTTGCCACTTTGCTTGAACCCCCGCCGGGGGCGGGCCGGGAGGACCCGGCCCTGGGGGCACTCAATAGCGGCCGTGCTGCTTGACGATGTAGTTGGTCAGCTCCGAAGACTCGACCGCCAGCCGCGTCTGCACGCGGTGCACGACGCGCACGATGGCGCACATCACCCGGTAGAGCACGCGCGGGTGGGTGTCGATCAGGCTCTCGAGCTTCTCGCGCTCGAGCACCAGCACGCGCGAATCGCTCACGGCCACCAGCGAGGCGTAGCGCTCGGTGCCATCGAGAAAGCCCAGCTCATGCGCGAAGTCGCCGGGGGCGAGCAGGTGCAATTGCGCTTCCTCGCTGGTCCCGGCCTGCTTGACGACGGCCAGCGAGCCCTCGACCAGCACGTACAGCCGGTTGTCGACCGTGCCTTCGCGCGCCAGCACGTGCTTGGCCGGCACGGCCTGCAGCGTCACCAGCGAGGCCAGCACCGCGGCCTCGTCGGCGCTCAGGTCCTGCGCGAGTGGCGAAGCGCGCACGATGTCGATATGGGATGGGGCGGGTGCATTCATGGTGTTACCTGTGGTGGTGATGGGGACGGAATCGCCGGCCGCTGGCGGTGAATCAGGCGGTCGCGGCGAGGGCGGCGTGGCCGGGACCGAGAGCGCGCCGAGTGTCGTCTCGGCGCGCTGGACGAAGGCATCCATCATCGAACGCGACACCAGGTCCACCGCATGCGCGGCGACGCGGTCGAGCACGCCGTCGGAGACTTCGTAGGACAGGTCGAACTCGACCTTGCAGCCCTGCCGGCCCAGCGGCGTGAGGCGCCAGTCGGCCTGGAAGTGGCGGAACGGCCCTTCGACCAGCCGCACGCTCAGCCACTCGGGCCGGCGCTTGGGGTTGCGTGTGCGGAAACCGAAGCGCACGCGCATGTAGCTGAAGTCGATGCGTGCGGCCACCCAATCGTCGCTGCGCTCCAGGATGGTGGCGCCCACGCACCAGGGCAGGAACTGCGGGTAGTGCTCGGCCTGTTCGATCAGGTCGAACATGCCTTCCGCCGAGTACGGTACGAGCACCGAACGCCTGAGTTCCAACAGCCAGTCTCCGCATTGGCAAGACCCTCCACCTGGGCCTGCGCGCCCGGCGCGTGCGATAGCTTCGCCGAGCCTGAGTGAATACACCTTGACCTGAATCATATTCGCCGGCGACAGGAGGGCCAGACTCGCAACTGGTTCGAGATGTGGTCCCACGGCTGCTCGACGGCGGCCGAGAAACAAAAGAGGAACTCCGATGATCGAGACCTTCTACGACGTCATGCGCCGGCAGGGCATCACCCGCCGCAGCTACCTCAAGTTCTGCAGCCTGACGGCCGCCTCGCTCGGCCTGGCACCGGCCTTCGCGCCGCGCATCGCCCACGCGCTGGAGACCAAGCCGCGCACCCCCGTGCTGTGGCTGCACGGCCTGGAGTGCACCTGCTGCACCGAATCGTTCATCCGCTCGGCGCACCCGCTGGCCAAGGACGTGATCCTGTCGATGATCTCGCTCGACTACGACGACACCATCATGGCCGCGGCCGGCCACCAGGCCGAGGCCGCGCTCGAGCAGGTGATGAAGGACTACAAGGGCAACTACATCCTGGCCGTGGAAGGCAATCCGCCGCTGGGCAACGACGGCATGTACTGCATGCCGGGCGGACGGCCCTTCGTCGACAAGCTCAAGCACGTGGCCAAGGATGCCGCGGCGGTGATCGCCTGGGGCTCGTGCGCCTCGTGGGGCTGCGTGCAGGCGGCCAAGCCGAACCCGACCACCGCGGTGCCGATCAACAAGGTCATCACCGACAAGCCGATCATCAAGGTGCCCGGCTGCCCGCCGATCGCCGAGGTCATGACCGCCGTGGTCACCTACTTCGTCACCTTCGGGCGCCTGCCCGAGATGGACCGCCAGGGCCGGCCGAAGATGTTCTACAACCAGCGCGTCCACGACAAGTGCTACCGCCGCGGCCACTTCGACGCCGGGCAGTTCGTCGAGAAGTGGGACGACGCCGGCGCCAAGGCCGGCTACTGCCTGTACAAGATGGGCTGCAAGGGCCCGACCACCTACAACGCCTGTTCCACCACGCGCTGGAACGAAGGCGTGTCCTTCCCCATCGGCTCGGGCCACGGCTGCATCGGCTGCTCGGAAGACGGCTTCTGGGACAAGGGCTCGTTCTACGACCGACTCAGCAACATCACCCAGTTCGGCGTCGAGGCCAACGCCGACCGCATCGGCCTGGTGGCCGCCGGGGTGACCGGCGCCGCGGTGGTGGCGCACGCCGCGGTGAGCGCGATCAAGCGCGCCGCCGACCGCAACAAGACGCAGGCCGATAGTGCCAGCAAGGTGGAGAACTGATCATGGCCGTCATCGAAACCCAAGGCTTCAAGCTCGACAACAGCGGCAAGCGCATCGTCGTCGACCCAGTCACGCGCATCGAGGGGCATCTGCGCATCGAGGCCAACCTGGACGACAAGAACGTCATCCGCAATGCCGTGTCCACCGGCACGATGTGGCGCGGCCTCGAGGTCATCCTCAAGGGCCGCGACCCGCGCGACGCCTGGGCCTTCGTCGAGCGCATCTGTGGCGTGTGCACCGGCGTGCATGCGCTGGTGTCGGTGCGCGCGGTGGAAGACGCGCTGAAGATCAAGATCCCCGACAACGCGAACATCATCCGCAACCTGATGCACGCGACGCTGTACGCGCAGGACCACCTGGTGCACTTCTATCACCTGCATGCGCTGGACTGGGTCGACGTGGTCAGCGCGCTCAGTGCCGATCCGAAGAAGACCTCCGAGCTGGCGCAGTCGATCAGCAGCTGGCCGATGTCCTCGCCGGGTTACTTCCGCGACCTGCAGAGCCGGCTGAAGAAGTTCGTCGCCTCGGGCCAGCTGGGGCCCTTCCGCAACGGCTACTGGGGCCACCCGGCCTACAAGCTGCCGGCCGAGGCCAACCTGATGGCCGTGGCGCACTACCTCGAAGCGCTCGACTTCCAGAAGGAGATCGTGAAGATCCAGACCGTGTTCGGCGGCAAGAACCCGCACCCGAACTGGCTGGTCGGCGGCGTGCCCTG
>CAWGOK010000038.1:0-242364 GCA_963824005.1 uncultured beta proteobacterium | reverse complement strand
TTGCGCATCCCTGGCTTGTTGAACGTGTACAGCATTGAGCTGATCGATCAACTGGCGAACGAAGCACGTCGCCGCCTTCACCGGCACGGTTACGTCAATGTCGACATCCGCACCGGCGACGGCCGCGCCGGCTGGCATGAACACGCGCCGTTCGACAAGATCATCGTCACGGCAGCGCCCGATCTCGTGCCGCCGTCGCTCATCAACCGAAGCGCGGCGGCAGGATGGTCATCCCTGCCGGTCTGGCCGACTCGCAGCACCTGCTGCTGGTGGAAACGGACCGTAGCGACACCGTGTCGACGCGGGAGATCTTGCCGGTGCGGTTCTCGCAGCTCGAACAAGTCGAAGTAGGCTGAACCGAGCTGGCACTGCCTCACCGGGGTGCACTCGCCGTAGCGCCGAGGCCGCCGCCCGGTGTCAACGCGCCTTTCGATGCAGCCAGGCAAGTCCTTGGCAAGGGACTGTGTCGAGTCAGTGTCTATGGGGTGTCCGCTGGGCGTCCGTCGGGCCGGCAGGCGCTACGGAGTGGCGTCCGTGGGAGGCGGTTTGGGGGCTGTAACGGTATGGTGGCCACCGAGGGCGTCCGCGTCAGCGCGGTGCGCCCGGGCATCTCGACACCGAGATCCATGCCAACGGTGCCCGACCGCGCCAAGCAGGTGGCGCCCATAGTGCCGATGCAGCGCGTCGGCGGTGCTCGACGTGACCGGCGGGCGCTAGCCGCTCAGGCCGCAGCCTCAGCCAGCGTCGATGCTATGAGGCTGTCCAGCAGCTCCTGGCCCGGCGTGGGGATGATTGGCGCGCCGGCCGGCGCCCGCGCAGCTGGTCGAAGGCGTCGTCCAACTGCTCGCCGCGCAGCACCGGACCATGGGCCGAGGTGGTGGTGCGTGCGCCCAGCGCCTCGATCGCGTCGACGTTCGCGCGTAGCTGCGACGGTCGAGCCAGGCATGCCAGGGCGACACGGCGCTGTTCATCGCCGACATCTGTTCCAGCTGCTGCGGCGCCAGATCCGCGGCGTCGAGCGCACCGGGGGTCAGGCAGGCAAAGGTGTCAACGACCCACATCGCGCCCGAGGTCGGGGTCGTACAGGCCGCGCGTCGTCGGCCCGTCGAAGATCGGTGGGCGGAAGAGTTGAAGCACGCGGTCGCCAGCGTCGAAGCTGCCGCCCGGCTCGATCCAGCGCATGCGCTGCAGCGGCAGCGCCGGCTTTTCCAGCGCGAGCCGTTCGACGCTGAAGAAATTGGTCACCAGCGTGGCGTTGCGGCAGCGCTCGAGTACGTCGAGCAGGCCGCCGGTGGTCGCCGTCTCGTCGTGCGACAAGAAGATCCAGCGCACGTCGTCGGGCTCGACGATGGAGAACACCTGCTCCAGCCAGCGCGCGCGGTGCAGCGGTGCTCGGTGTCGACGATCACCGGCTGGCGGCCGCGAATGAGCATCGAGTTCACCGGCAGGTACAGGCCATCGCCAGCAGGCGCGAAGTTCGGGATTAGCCAGGTCTCGGGCGCGATGCGTTGCGGCTGAGGGGTAAGCAGGTCGGGGCGAGAGTCCATGATTCGATCTCCTGGGTGACATCGCGGTTGCGACGGAGGAGATCGTGCCCCGCGCGCGGCGGCGCGGCATCGACCGTCAGAGCCATGGCCCGCCGGACGCCGGCGGGCCATGCAGCGCATCAGGCGCCTGTGCTGGGCGACCTGAAGGCGTTTTCGACCCCCTGCTTGACCGGCCCTGGCCTGTGGCGGTGGGTGCGCGATTGCGGCAACGCGCGGCTCGCCACTTGCCTATCATTTCGTGCGTGAACGTCGCCAGCACCAAGGTTCAGCGCCGCGGCTGCGTGCCGGGCTGCCGATGCCGCGCCTGGCCCTGGAGCGGCGGCTGTCGCGGTCGCTCGCCGAACAGCGCCTGGTGCTGTTGTGCGCGCCGGGCGGCTGCGGCAAGACGGCGCTGCTGCCGCGCGCGCTCGAGCAGTTGCCGGCCGACGACGGCGTGGCCTGGGTGACGCTGGACGCCGGCGACGACCTGCACCGGTTGCTGCAGTGCCTGTGGCAGGCGCTCGAACCGTTCGACCTGCCCTGGCGCACCTCGCCCGAGGGCTTGTCGGCGATGGTCGCCAGCCGCGACCCGCAGCAGCAGCGCGACGCGGCCGACGCCCTCGCGAACACGCTCGAAGCCTGCGAGCTGACGCATGGCGTGATCGCGCTCGACGACCTGCACCATGTCGACCAGCGCAGACGCTGGCCTTCCTCGACCCGCTGCTGCGCGCTTGAGCGAGCGCTGGACGCTGGCCATCGCCACGCGCACAGAGCCCGCGCTGCGCCTGGCGCGCCTGCGTGCAATGGACCTGCTGAGCCAGCTGCGCAGCCCCGATCTGCAGTTCTCGCGCGAGGAGGCGCTGGCCATGCTGCTGCCGGCCGGCCTGGACGCGGCGTCCGCCGAGGCACTGCACCGGCGCACGCAGGGCTGGCCGGCCGGGCTGCGGCTGGCGCTCGGCGGTGTGCGCGGGCCACGGCCGGGGCGCGATCGACCGCCAGGCCTTCGACTTCCTCGACTCCGAGGTGCTGGCGCAGCTCGGGCCCGAGCTGCGCGAGTTCCTGCTGCAGACCTGCGTGCTGCATGAACTCGACGCGCCACGCTGCGAGGCGCTGACCGGCGACGCCCGCGCCTGGGCGCGCCTGGACACGCTGGAGCGGCTGGACCTGTTCGTCACCGTCATCGGCGACGACCCGCGCACGCTGAAGCTGCACGATCTGTTCCGCGACGCGCTGCAGCACCGCATGCGGATCGAGCGCCACGGCGAGTTCATCGCGCTGCTGGCGCGCGCCGCGGACAACGAGTCCGACCCGGCGCGCCGCCAGGCGCTGCTGCTCGCCGCCGGCCGTCCCGAGGAAGCCGCGGCGCGGCTGCGCGAACGCAGCCTGCGCATGATGTTCGAGGGCGGCGTGCACACTGTCGTGCGCCTGGTCGAGCAGTTCCCGCCGGAATTCGCCCGCCGCAGCGCCGACCTGCAGGACGTCGCCGGCTATGCCAAATGGCGACTGTGGCGCAACGCCGAGGCGGCCCGGCACCTGGAGGCGGCCGAGCTGCTGCACCACGAGCGTGGCGACGAGCCGGCCGCCCGGCTGTCGGCCCTGCGCCGCGCCGCGATGCTGGCCGGCATCGGCCGCCCCGGCGCCGCGCGCGAGCTGCTGGGACGCCTCGGCGAGCCCGGGCCCGACGAGGTCGAGGCCCGCGTCAACGTCCAGCTGTGCCAGCTGTGGATTGCGCTCGAGGAAGGCGCATACCGTCGCGTCGCGCCGTGCCTCGCCGCGCTGCTGGACGAGCTCGAACTGGCGCGCCGTCCCGAGCACTGGGCGGTGATGGTGCCCGCGCCGCGCCTGACCGCCTGCCCGGGCGTCGGGCCGCAACTGGCGCGCTGGGCCGATGCGGTGAGCCTGGCCGAGGCCGAGAGCCCGCTGCTGCTGAGCGCCCTGGCGCCGATGACACGCGGTTGGCGCGCGCTGTGGGCGGGCCGTCTCGACGAGGCCGAGCATTACCTGCAGCGCAGCGAATCGGACGAACGCTGGGTGGGTCACCCGCCGATCGTGCATAGCCACCGGCTCGCCTATACCGCGGTCGTGAACATGGCCCACGGCCGGCACGCGCAGGCCTTGGCGGCCGCAGGTGCGCATGGTCGCGAGTTCCCGGCCAGCTACGGCGGCCGTGGCCCCAGCTATGCGTTGAACCTGATGGGCCGGGTGGCGACGTCCTGCGGCAACCTGGCGCTGCTGCGTGAGGCGCTGCAGCGTCTGGACGGCATGGAGGCGCAGATCCCCGAGGCGACGCCGATGCGGCTGCAACCGGTGATCGGATTGCGCGGCCACCTGGCTTGGCTGGAGGGCCGCCCGGCCGAAGCCGTGGCCCTGTGGCGGCAGGCGCTGCAGCACGAAGAGGCCTGCGACCTGTTCGGCCTGGCGCACGAGTTGCGCACACGTCTGGCACTGCAGGCGCCTGCACGAGCGTGGGCCGACGGACGCAGCGGCGTGGTTGCGACCGATGCTGCAGGCAGCGGCCGACGGGCCCGCGCGGTGCCTTGTTCGCGCTGCCCGCACTGCGCGAACTTGCGGCCGCGCCGTGGGGCGCGCAGCTCGACGCCGCGGCCTTGGCCACGCTGCGCGCCTGGGCCGCCGCGCCGCCGGCGTCCTGACGGCCTGGCCGCCGCACCCGCCACGAGCAGCAATCACCCGCTCGATGATGTGCTCACCGCGCGCGAGACCGAGGTCCTCTCACTGATGGCACGCGGCATGAGCAACAAGCTGATCGCGCGCGAGCTCGACCTGAGCCCGCACACTGTCAAGCGGCACGTCGCCCACGTGCTCGACAAGCTCGACCTCGCCTCGCGCAGCCAGGCGGCAGCCTGGTACCACGCCCAACCTCGGCGCTGACCCTCTCGGCGCATGGCCCGTTTTGGGCGATGCGCACTGCCGGCTGCCTGCAGACACTGACGGCATCGCGGCATGTCGCCTGCGGTCATGCCATCCCACTCTCACGAGGCACCCCGATGATCACCAACCGGCACACCGGCACCAATGTCCACGAGATTGCCAACGGCATCTACCGCATCAACACGCCGATCGATCTTCCCGATGGCCAGGCTTTCAGCTTCAACCAGTACCTGCTCATCGACGACGAGCCGTTGCTGTTCCATACCGGTCCGCGCCAGCTGTTCCCGGTGGTCAGCGAAGCCATCGCTTCCCTCATGCCGATCCAGCGCCTGCGCTACGTTGGCCTGTCGCACGTGGAGGCCGACGAGTGCGGCTCCTTGAATCGGCTGCTGGCCCTGGCACCTGCGGCCGTCCCGATGTGCAGCCAGGTTGCGGCGATGGTGTCGATCAACGACCTGGCCGAGCGCCCGGCCCGTGCGCTGGGCGATGGCGAGCAACTCGTGCTGGGCCGTCACACGCTGCAATGGTTCGATACGCCGCATGTGCCGCACGGCTGGGAATGTGGTCTGCTGATGGACTCGTCCACGGGCACCTTGTTCTGCGGCGACCTGTTCACCCAGCCGGGTCACGGTGAGCAAGCCCTGACCGAGGCTGACATCCTGGAGTCGAGCGAAGCTTTTCGCCGAGGCATGGACTACTTCGCGCACGCGCCGCAGACGACGGCCACGCTTGTGCGTCTCGCACAGCAAGGTCCACGCACCCTGGCCTGCATGCATGGCAGTGCCTGGCGGGGAGATGGCAGCGCGCTACTGCGCCGTTTGGCCGAATCGCTGTCTACCTGCGGTTGAGCGGAGAACTGCGAAGGGGTTCCGTGATGTGCGGCCGCGACCGCCGCCAAGGAAGATCGGCTGTCCCGAATGAACGCAAGCCCCCTTTCGCCTGGCCACCGGCGACTTGGGTGGCAGCGAAGGATCGCTTCGGCGTCTCGCGGACAGCCCCCGGCGTCAGAATAGTTGTCGCCTCCATAGATCAACCTCGGGGGCGGCGATGAAGGATGGACTGGCTCGATACGGACAGACATTCAAGGACAGAGCGGTGGCTCGGTTGCTGCCGCCGGAGAGCGCGTCGATCGACGTGGTTGCGCGAGAAGTTGGGATCGGCAAGGACACGTTGGAGCGCTGGACCGCGGCCGGCCGGCTTGAGGCCGTGGTCACCACGGCGGCGATGAACGAGGCCGACAAGAGCGCGTGGTGTCGCTCGCACGGGACGTACCCCGAGGAACTGGCCAAGTGGCGCGCCAGTGCCACGACCGCGCTGGCCGCGCCTGAGGAACTGCGCGCCAGCCCGCAGGCAACGCGGCACGACCGCAAGCGCATCAATGAACTCGAGCGCGAGTTGCTGCGCAAGGACCGTGCCCTGGCCGAGACGGCGGCGCTGCTGGTGCTGTCAAGAAACGTCTCTCGCGCCCTCGCCGCGGCCCGATGAAATGAAACACGGGGAATGCCTACACTGTGCGGTGCCGGACCGTGGCCGTTCACTTTTTGGGGGCAGTCGTCCCCGTCAAAAGACCTGGCCCAGGGGGATTTGCCGACCCAGCTGTGGTGGCGCTTCGTGCGACCCCGTTCAGGAAATTGACCCGTTCCGGTCCCCCGTCTGGCGCACCACCGACTGGAGGTTGATACGTCCAAGCGAGACAAGGCAATGGGGTTGCCGGTCATCAACGCGTACGCGGCCGGCGTTGACATTGGGGCACGAATACAGGTCGCCGCGGTTCCGATGTGAATCACCACCCTGATCTGACTGCGTTGTGCCGGCTGGAGTGGGATACGGCAGCGCCACAAACGAAAAGTGGCCCAGTCGCGGTGCGCGCCGCCCACTGCGTGCAGGCCAGCGGCGATCGACAGATTCAGGGCAGCACGATCTGATCATTGAGCAACCGCCGCCGACCCAGGACTGACCGACGACCTGCAGGATTGCCCGCCTGATAGCAGCCCTTGGCACTTTGCGCAGACCGATGATTCGACCCACGTCAACTGCGGGTCCCTACGACCGTGACGACCGACCGGCCCAGCTATCGTCGCACTCATGCGCGTACCCGCCATCACCCTCGAAGTCCTTCCCGCCGGCTATGGTGACTGCCTGCTCATCAGCTTTCCGGTCGGTCGCCGCACATGGCTGGGTCAGTCAACGCAGCGCGCGTGGCCACGCGCCGCACCCAGACCGGCACGCCTGAGGCGCGAAGTCCCGACGCCCGCGCCGGTCAAGCCACCCTCGGCTCTGCGGGATGGCCGCAGAGCCGGCGATTCACGTTCAGGCCTTCGCTGCACCACTGCCAAGGTGCTTCGCCGCGGCCAGAAGCCGGACCATCGCCTTCAGTCAGGAGCCCGTCGCCGGTCTGGGTAGCGGGGCGGGGCACAATGCGTGCGCCACAGGCAGCGTTCGCTCCATGCCCCCGCGCGTGACGAGAACGACAAGCACAACGACAGAGCCGAGGAGACAGGCATGGGTGAAGCCATCGACCAGGTGAGGCTGAACTTCAACCCGCAGGCGCAGCTGGGTCTCTCGCTCGTCCTCGCGCTCGTGATGTTCGGCATCGCGCTCGACCTGCGTGTGTCGGATTTCAAGGCGGCGCTGAAGACGCCCAAGGCGCTCGCGATCGGCCTCGTCAGCCACCACCTTCTGTTTCCGGCGTTCACCTTCGCGCTGATCCAGGTCGTGCGGCCGCTGCCGTCGATCGCGCTCGGCATGCTGCTCGTCTCGTCGTGCCCAGCGGGGCACATCTCGAACTTCTTCACCCACCGTGCGCGCGGCAACGCGGCGCTGTCTGTCTCGATCAGCACCCTGTCGACCGTCGGTGCGCTGTTCTTCACGCCGCTGAACGTCGCCTTCTGGGGCTCGCTCGATCCGGCGATGAACGCGCTGCTGCGCTCGTTCTCGCTAGACCCGCTGCACATGCTGTTCGACCTGTCGCTGATCCTCGGCCTGCCGCTCGCCGCGGGCATGTTCATCGCGCATCGCTACGCAGCGCTGGCGGGCAAGGTGCATGGGCCGATGCGCAACTTCTCGCTGCTCGTGCTGATCGGCTTCGTGCTCGCCGCGCTGGCGCTGAACTGGGGCTTCTTCCTGCAGTACGGGCGCTTCGTTGTCGTCGTCGTCTTCATTCACAACGCGCTCGCACTGGCGAGCGGCTACGGGCTCGCGCGTGCGGTCGGGCTCGCCGAGCGCGACTGCCGCGCGGTCGCCTTCGAGACCGGCATCCAGAATTCCGGCCTCGGCCTCGTGCTCGTCTTCAACTTCTTCGGCGGCCTCGGCGGCATGGCGATCGTCACCGCGTGGTGGGGCATCTGGCACATCGTCGCCGGGATGACGTTGTCGACCTTCTGGATGCGGCGCATGCCGGCGGGGGCCCCGGCATGACGGCGCAGCGCGTGCTGGTCACGGGCGGCGGCGGCTACCTCGGCAGCCAGGTCGTCGCCGCGCTCGCCGAGCGCGGCGCCGGGTCCGTGGTCTGCCTCGACGTGCGCGAGCTGCCGCCCGAGCGGCGGCGGTCCGGCGTCGCCTATGCCGCCGCCGACATCCGTGACCGCGCGCCGCTCGAAGCGCTGCTGCGCGAGCACCGCATCGACACGGTCGTGCACCTGGCGGCCATCGTCACGCCGGGCAAGAAGGCCGACCGCGACTTCGAGTACCAGGTCGACGTCGTCGGCACGAAGAACGTGCTCGACGCCTGCGTCGCCGCGGGCGTCGGTCACGTCGTGATCTCATCGTCAGGCGCGGCCTACGGCTATCACGCCGACAACCCGGCCTGGCTCAGCGAGGTCGACGCGATCCGCGGCAACGAGGAGTTCGCCTACTCGTGGCACAAGCGCCTCGTCGAGGAGATGCTGGCCGACTACCGCAAGAACGCGCCGCAACTGCAACAAACGATCCTTCGCATCGGCACCATCCTCGGCGAGACGGTGTCGAATCAGATCACGGCCCTGTTCGACAAGCCGCGGCCGCTCGCGATCGCGGGATCGGAAAGCCCCTTCGTCTTCATCTGGGACCAGGACGTCGTCGGAGCCATCCTGCACGCCCTCGGCGACGGGCCGCGCGGGATCTACAACCTCGCCGGCGACGGCGCGCTGACGATCCACGAGATCGCCGGGCGCATGGGCAAGCGCTGCCGGGTGTTGCCGCCGTGGCTGCTGCAAGCGGCGCTGTGGGTCGGCAAGCGCCTCGGGCTCACCCAGTACGGCCCCGAGCAACTGCGCTTCCTGCGCTTTCGCCCGGTGCTCGCCAACACGCGGCTGAAGTCGGTGTTCGGCTATGTGCCGCGCAAGACTTCGGCCGAGGTGTTCGACTTCTGGTGGGCTGCGCGACGCGCCAACGCCACCCATCCAGCCTGAGCATGGCCAATGTTCGCGTTCTGCGCGATCGCGGCGTCGTCGTCACCGGCGCCGCGGGTGGCTTGAGCACGGCGCTCGCCGAACGCTACGCGGCGGCCGGCGCGAGGCTCGCCCTGATCGATCTCGACGGGGCGCGCGCCGACGCGCTCGCCGGCATCGACGTTCTCGTCAACAACGCCGGCATCTCGGCGCGGGCGCTGCTGCGCGACGCGACTCCGCAGGTCCCGCGACGCGTGATCGCGGTCAACTACTTCGGCGCGCTGCAAGCGACGCAGGCCGCGCGCGGGCCGCGCAAGGCGCCACTGCGCAGCGCGCGACGGGCGGCGACGTGGCCGAGCCCGGCACGATCGCCGCGCGCATCGTCGACGCGGCCCGGCGCGGCCAGCGGCTGTGCCTGCCGGGGCGCACGGCATGGCTTGGGTGGTGGGTCAGCCGCATCGCGCCGGCGTTGTACGAGCGCCTGATGCTGGCGCGCGTCGGCGGCGAGTTCGACTTGATGCAGGCACGGAGCGAGACGCAATGAAGAGAAATCGTCGATACGGGAGGCTGGCGGCTCGTGCCGCGCTGGTGGCAGCGACGGCCGGCGCGCACGCCGCGACGCTGACCGTCACCGACACCGCGGGCCAGTTGCTCGCCACCGCGAAGGTGCGCGAGGTCGCCGCGGCGCCGAAGGCGCTCGACACGTCGGACAACGGCTATCCGGCGCCGGGCAAGGTGCGGCGCGTCGACTCCGAGATCACGCGCTTCACCGACGCTGCCGGCCGCGCGGGCTGGCCCGATCGCGGCGCTCCCGTGACCTACCACGTGCGCAAGCCCGGTTATCGCGACGCGAGCGTGAGCGTCGCTGCCGGCAGCGCCGAGGTCCGTGTCGCACTCGAGCCCGAGACCGATGCGGCGAAGCTCGCCGAGGCCAAGCCGGCCAACGTGTGGCTGGGCGCGCTCGACCTCGGTGACGCGGCGCGCAAGCGCCACTTCATGCTGCAGTGCGCCTTCTGCCACCAGCAGGGCAATGCCTTCCTGCGCCGCGAGCGCACGCCTGCCGAATGGAGCGAGGCCATTCACCGCATGGTCCGCTACGGCTCGCGCCTTGCGACCGAGGACCAGAAGGTGCTGCCCGAGATGCTGAACTCGGGCTGGCGCAAGCTGCGCGAGCATCCGGATCTGCTCGCGACGCCCGCACCCTGGGACCCGGCGCTCGCCGCCGCGACGATCACCGAGTGGCCGATCGGCGACGCGATGTCGCAGACCCACGACCAGCTCCTCGCGCAGGACGGCAATGTCTATGTCGCCGACAACATCCAGGACCGCCTGTATCGCATCGACCCGAGCACCAGCGAGGTCACCGTGTTCAAGATCCCGCACCGCGACGGCGACGTGCCGGGCGGCCTGCTCTCGGCACGGCTGCGCGACTTTCCGCGCCACGACAGCACGTCGAATGCGCACTCGCTGGCGCAGTCGGCGAAGGACGGGCACATCTTCATCACGCCGTCGGCGCAGCAGCGCCTCGTCGAGTTCGATCCGAAGAGCGGCGCCTTCACGCTGCACGACATCGGCGGGGGCTTCTATCCGCACACGATCCGCATCGATGCGCAGGACCGGGTGTGGTTCACGCTCGCGCTGTCTAACCAGATCGCGATGTACGACCGCGCGACGCAGCGCTTTACGCTGCACGACCTGCCGACGCGCGGCATCCGCGAGTGGCTCACGGTCCGGCTGATCCGGCCGCTGTTCAAGCTGATGAGCTGGGGCGTGCCGCTGGCCAACTGGCTGCCGGTGGATCGCCTTGCCACCGGCACGCCGCTGCCCTACGGCATCGACATCACGCCCGACGGCAAGGTCTGGTTCGCGCGCCTGCACAGCGACGACATCGGCAGCATCGACCCGGCGACCGGCGCGATCACGATGATTGCAACGCCGTTCGCCGGTCCGCGCCGTCTGCGCAGCGACGCCGAAGGCAACCTGTGGATCGGCGCCTTCCCCGAGTCGGCGATTGCGCGCTACGACCCGAGGGCCGGCACCTTCAAGCGCTACGAACTGCCGGTCGTGCCCGTCGGCAGCGACACGCCGTATGCGCTCAATGTCGACAAGAAGCGCAGCATCGTCTGGGTGACCGGCAACCAGTCCGACACGCTGCACGCGCTCGACGTGAAGGCCGGGACCTGGCGCAGCGTGCCACTGCCGCGCCGCGTCGCGTTCACGCGCGACATCGAGATCGCCGAGGACGGCAGCGTCTACACCTCGACATCGAGCTTCCCGAGCTGGCACGTCGAGGACGCGCAGCCGACAATGATCCACGTCCACACCGGCGCGCCGTAACGCGATGGTGCTGCTGCGCCATCGCTGGTTCTATCTCTCCTGCCTGGCCGCGTTCACGGCTGGGCACATGGTCAACTACTCGGTCATCATCTACGCGCAGGAGGTGATTGGCTCCGACCTGCTGTCGGGCATCGGCTTCGGCCTGTGCTTCGGGCCGCCGATCGTGCTCGGCTGGTATGCCGGCGTGCTGTGCGACCGGCTCGCACCGGGGCGGCTGATCCAGGCCGCGCAGGCGCTGTTCATGCTCGCCGCCGCGCTGTTGTGGCTGGCCGACGCGCAGGTGGCCGACGCGGCGGCGCGCGTGCCGATGCTCGTCGCCGCGGCGGCGCTGGCCGGGGTCGGCTGGTCGTTCGTCTCGCCGGCGCGCATGGCGGCGCTCGGCCAGATCGCGAGCAGCGAGGAAATCAGGCCAGCCTCGGTGATCTTCAACCTGCTCGTGATGCTCGGCTTCGGCCTCGGCCCGCTGCTGATCGCGATCGCGCGCAGCCGCGCTGGCTGGCCAGGTGTGTTCGGCGCCGCGCTCGCGCTCTTCGCGATCGCCTCGGTCACGCTGCTGGCGGTGCGCACGCGCGCCAGCGACCGCGTGCACGAGCCGGTCGCGACGGAGATCCGCCAGGGCCTCGCCGCCGTGCGCGCCAATCCGCTGCTGCTGCAACTGATGGTCGCGGCGATGGCGGGCTATCTCGCGATGGGGCCGATGACGGTGCTGCTGCCCAAGCTCGCTGCCACGCGGCTCGGCCTGGCGGAACTGCAGCGCGGCTACTTCCTCGGCACCCTCGCGCTGTCGCTGATCGCGGGCGGCATCGTGGCGCTGCTGCTCGCGCGGCGCGCCCACCATGGGCGGTCCATCCTCGCCGGCACCGTGCTCGCCGGCCTGCTGCTGTCCGCGCTGGGCACGACGAGTTCGGCGCCCGTGGCCGTGCTGCTGTTGTGCGGTGTCGGCGTCGCCGGCGGAATGGCGCTGTCGCTCATCGTCGCCGGCATCCAGGCCAACGCCGCCGAGGCCGTGCGCGGCCGCGTGGTGAGCATGTACACCATCATCAGCCAGGTCGTTCCCGCCGCCGCGGGCGTTGCTGCCGGTGCGCTGGTGCAGGCCTTCGGCGTCGGCGTGGCGCTCGTCGCCTGCGGCGCGACGCTGGCGCTGGTGATGCTCGTCAACGCGGGGTGGATGACGGCGTTACGGCGGCACCGGGGCTGACCCCCCCGGCGGTCGGTACCGCGCGCGCGGTCGCGCGGCGCGGCCGATCAGGTCAGAACAACCAATCCCACTCGCGCGGTTGCGACGATGTGACTGACAGGTTCAGGGCGGCATGATCGATTCAGCGAGGACCCGCCGTCGGTCCCAGGCGGACGTCGAATAGAACAATCTCGCTCTTCGAAACCTGACGCTCGAGCGTCGATCATCCAGCCTACTTCAAGCACGCGAAATCACAGGATCTCGAATCGCCACACCTCTCCCGCCGGCACCACGCGCCCTGCCGTCGGATGCGCGAAGTGTGTGCCGAGAACCAGCGCGCGATCGCTTGCGCAACATGCGAGGTTGCGTCGCGTCGAGCGCGCGAGGTCGCGATCGGTGTCGAAGTTGACGGTGCGATCGGGCTCGCTGCATTGGATCGGGTGATGCATCAGATCGCCCGTGATCACCGCCCGCCGGCCATCGGACTGGATGCGGACGCTGACGTGGCCAGGCGTGTGGCCCGGAGTCGGCTCGAGCCAGACCTCGTCGGTGCCTCTAGACAGCACAACAACTCAAGTGGAAGTACGCGCCGGCCGTTTGGCCGGCATTTTGCTTTTGCGCGCGGCCTGGGAGCGATCTTCGGGGTGCAAGTCGCGCCGCAGGCCTCGGAATCCGATCGCCAACTGCGAGACATGCTCGTCGATCAGTTGCTCGGCTTCGGGCAACTCACCTTTGTCCAAAGCGGTGACGATCGCGCGGTGTTCGGTGTTCGAGCGCCGGCGCAAGGGTGTCGAGCTGCTCAGGTTGCGCGAGCGCAGCGCGCCGACGCACCCGGACACGAGCGAGTACGACTCGATCAGGTAGCGGTTGGCGCTGTTCTCGACGATGGCCTGGTGGAAGGCGGCATCGGCGCGTGCGTAGGCCAGGGCGTCGTCGGCCGCGTGCGCCAACTCCATGGTGGCGATCGCCTCGCGCATCTGCGCCAACGCATGCACGCGCCGACGCACGTAGGCCAAGCGCAGTGCCGCGGTCTCGATCAGGCGGCGGAACTCGCATAACTCGGCCACGTCCTCCTCCGAGGGCATGAACACGAAGCTTCCGGACTGCGGGCGAATGACGATCAGCCCCTGTCGCTGCAGCGTGGTCAGCGCCTCGCGCACCGGCGTGCGGCTGACACCCAGCCGCGTGGCCAGGCTGGTTTCGGACAGCGCCTGGCCGAGCTTGAACTCTGCGTCGACGATCGACTGGCGGATGGCCTCGGTCACGCGAGTCGTGAGGTTCTCCGGCAAGACGGCCGTATCGGTGCGCGGGCGCACCAGCTTGCGTCTTGGGGGCGAGGTCGCCATGGTCGGCGTGAACAACCCTCAGAGCCGGTGCGCCAGCGCTGCGGCTTCCTGGGTGGCCTCCAGCACGCTGCGCGGCAGATTCAGGTCGCCGATCGTGTGGATCGGCGGTGCGTCCTCGCATTCGTAAAGCGCGTCGGACACCCCGGTGCTTGGCAGCAGGAAGTGCGTCGGCACCACGAGGTCGATGCCATCGATACACCAGCGCTCCCGGTTGTTCCACAGCACCGCGCTGCTCCTGCCAAGCGACTCCACGGTGGTGCCGAGGTGCACCAAGACATTTGGCATGGCTTGCAGCGCCCCCACCTGGAAGCGGCGCGAGCGGCTGGCGATATCGGTGACGAGCTCGTGGCCGGGTTCGGTCAGCACGATCTCGGCGCCCTTGCACGCGAGCAGGCGCGCCACGCCCACACCGCGGATGCCCCCGCCGATCACCAGCGCGCGAGAGATGCCGCCGATGGGGCGGCGGATGATGTCGTAGGCGTTGACGACCGGGCTGTCCATGATGCCGGGGATCGGCGGCAGGCCCGGCGTGGCGCCGGTGGCAATGACGATCGCGTCGGCCCTCTCGGCCAGCACCATCGCGGCGCTCGCCTCGGTGCCCAGGCGCAGGCTCACGCCGGCACGCGTCGCGGCGGCGGTCAGCCAGGCGAGGTGGCCTGCCATCTCCTCGCGTCCGGGCAGCCAGCGATTCAGCAGCATCTGCCCGCCGGGTTCCTCTTCCTTCTCGAACAGCGTGACGGCGCAGCCGCGCAGCGCCAGGATGCGCGCGGCCTCCATGCCGGCAGGCCCGCCACCGACCACCACCACCTTCTTCACCGACTGCGCCGGACGGATCGTGTACTCGCGTTCCCTGCCGGTCGTGGTGTTGACGATGCAGACGATCGGCAGCCCCTTGGCGTGCATGTCGCTGCAGCCCTGGTTGCAGGCGATACAGGTGCAGATCTCGTCAAGCCGACCATCGCGCGCCTTGTTGGCGAACTCGGGGTCGGCGTGCATCGCCCGGCCCAGTGTCACGAAGTCGGAGCAGCCCGATTCGATCACATGCTCGGCCACGCTGGGGTCGGTGATCCGGCCCGAGACGCTGACGGGGATGCCGACCGCCTGGCGCACCGGCTGCGCCGACTTCGACAGCACGCCCTGCGGCATCTCCATCGGCTGCGTGATCCACCAGCTCGTCTCGTACATGCCGGCCGAGACGTCGATCAGGTCGACGCCGGCGGCCTCGAGCCGGGGCGCCAGCGCGCAGACGTCCTGCAGCGTGATACCGCCTTCGGGTTGATGCTCGTCGCCGCTGAGGCGGTACAGGATGGGCAGGTCGGGGCCGATCGCCGCGCGCACCGCCGCGACGATCTCCAGCGGGAAGCGCATGCGGCGCTGAAGGTCACCGCCGTACTCGTCATCGCGTTTGTTGGCGTAGGGCGAGAAGAACTGGCTGATCAGGTAGCCGTGTGCGCCGTGGATGCCGACGAAATCGCAGCCCGCCTCGACCGCGCGCCGCGCAGCGTCGCCGAAACACGTCACGATGTGGTGGATGTCCGCCGCGGTCATCGCGTGCGGGACGAAGGGCGCGGCACCGACGTAGGGCACCGCCGACGGTGCCCAGGACTCGAATCCGCTGACCTCGGGGTGCACGACGCGGCCGCCGAAGTTGAGTTCGGGCCCGATGCGCGCGCCGTGCTTCTGCACCGCAAGCACCATCTTGCGCAGCTGCGGGATCAGGTCGTCGTTGTACAGCCCCATCTGCAGCCCACGGCCCTTGCCGCGCGGGTCGACGTAGGTCGCTTCGGTGTACATCAGGCCGACGCCGCCGCGGGCGCGTGCCACGAGGTAGTCGATGTAGACCTGCGTGACGCGTCCGTCCAGCGTGCAGTAGTTGCGCTCCATCGGCGAAGCGATGATGCGGTTGCGGACTTCCATCGAGCCGATCTGGCCGGGGCGAAAGAGATGAGGGAATCTCACGATGAACGCCGTTCCTCGTTGACATGCGCCGTGCCGCGGGCGCGTCACTGGTACCTCAGTAGAACAGGCCGAAGTCTTGCGGTCAAGAGCCGGCACACGGCATTCCACCACAGGGAGAAGTAGTGGTACTTCTCCATGGCGTGCCGAAGCGGGGCGTTGACAGGATTTGGCCGTCTATGTTCAACTGAGGTACAAGTAGGCGGCGACGTCATGGCCAGATGGCCTGCTGGAGATGCCGATGGACGAACGACGAGAGATCCGCGCCCTGGTCACCGGTGCGGCCGGGCCGCGCCACCTGCCTGGAACTGCTGCGCAACACACGCCGACGCTGCCAGACGTTGCGCGTGGCGGCAGCCGGTTCACGTCCCGGTGGGGCGCTAGATGAACTCGTGGCCGAACTGCGGGCCGCCGGCGCCAACGCCAGCGCACACGTGGCCGACCTTGCCGACCCGGCCGCCTGTGCGCGCCTGGGCGCGGAGGTGACCGCCGCATGCGGCGGACTGGACATGCTGTTCTCCATCGCCGGCATGACACGATCCGGGCCATTGGCGACGCTAACCGTCGCGGACTGGGACCGGGTCTTCGATGTCGACGTGCGTGCCACTTGGCTGCTGGCGCGTGCCGTCCACGCGGCGCTGGCGCGCAGCCGCGACTGCATCGTCGCGGTCGCCTCGATCTCGGCACATTGCCCCTTTCCCGGCCTCGGCGCTTGCTCGCCCGCCAAGGCGGCGCTGCTGATGCGGTGCCGGCAGATGGCGCAGGAATGGGCGGCCGACGGGATCCGCGTCAACACCGTGTCCCCGGGCCTGATCAGGACGCCGCTGACCGAGTCGCTGTACGCGGACCCAAGGATCTTCGCCAGCCGCGAGGCGGTGGTGCCGCTGCACCGCATCGGCCATGTCGACGACGTCGCACGCGCGCTCGTCCAACTCGCCGGCCCCGAATTCGGCTGACGCCACCGGCGTCGATCTGAAGCTCGACGGCGGCCTGTGCGACCGCGTGCTCGGCACCGAGCCCGGCCTGCCCGTCAAGAATTCGTCCGCGCCAAGCCCCGTGGGTCCACCGGCATGAAGGCCCAGCGCATCGTCTCGCTCGACCACCTGAGCGTGTTCGAACTCACGCCGCCGCAAGTCGTGCGCTGCGCAGCGGCGGCCGGCTACCGACACGTCGGGCTGCGGCTGAAGCCTGCGGCGGCCAGCGGCGAAGCGCAGCACCCAATCGTCGGCGACACGCCGATGCGGCGCGAGACGCTGGCGGCGCTGCACGACACCGGCATCGAGGTGCTCGACTGGGGCGTGTTGCGGCTGAAGGCCGAGACCGTGGTGGCGGCTTTCGAGCCCTGGTTGGAGACGGCCGCCGCGCTCGGTGTCCGCCACGCACTGGTCAACGGCGACGAGCCCGACAACGCGAGGCTGACCGACCTGTTCGGGCAACTGTGCGAACTGGGCCGGCGCTACGACACCACCTTCCACTTCGAACCCACGCCATGGACCGGCCTGAAGACCCTGGCCCAGGCGGTGCGGGTCGTACGCGCGTGCGGCCAGCCCAACGGCCGGGTGATGGTCGACACGCTGCACGTCGACCGCGTCGGGCAGGGCGCGGCGGAGATCGCCGCCGTGCCGGCGGATCTGATCGAGTGCGTGCAACTGTGCGATGGCACGATGCCACGCCCGACCGACTTCGAAACGATGATCTTCCAGGCCCGCGCCGAGCGTGCCTTTCCGGGCGAAGGCAGCATCGACCTGAGGTCGATGCTGCGTGCGGCCCCGCGCGGCGTCGCGATCAGCCTGGAGTGCCCGACAAAGCACCGGGCGCTCGGCATGCCGGCACTGGAGCGCGCGAAGCGCGGCCGTGCCGCGGTCGACGCCCTGTTGGCCGTGCTCTGACGACGCCTTGCCTGCGACACTGCAGACGCGCCGCCCCCAGAGGTCGGGAATGGTTCAGGTGGAGGCGAGATCGCGATCGCTGAGGCAGTGAACCAACTGGTAGGTGGCCGACGTGACGCCGCTCGCACCGCGCCGCTCCAGCTTCGACGGCAGCAGCGTCCCTGAGGCCAGGGCCTCGACAGGAGAGCGTGCGAAGCCGGTCACCAGCAGCGCCCAGTCCACTGCGGCATCCTGGCCGCGGATGCTCTGCTCGACCGTGGCTGCGGCCTGCAAGCCGGATCGGAACAGAAAGCTGCTGGCCAGCCCCGTCTGCGCCGACAGCGTCGGCAGCATCTCCCGGGCCAGCCAATCGCGCAGCATCACCTGATCATGGGCAGCGACGTCGAAGCGCAGCAGCAGGCCGAAGCTGCCCAGGCCGTGGCCGCCCCGTGCCACGATCTCGCACAGACCGCGTCGCATGCCGCGGTATGAGGGCATGATCCTCGCGGTCCACGGGCTCGGGTGGTTCAGCCGGTCCATGTAGGCCGGCGACGACAACACGCCGAGTTCGCCGACCTCGTACAGCACGAAGTAGGCCGGCCCGCCGGCCAGCGCAGTCCAGCGCGAGCCGCGCCGAAAGCCGGGGATCGCCAGCCGCTCGGGCAGATGCTCATGCGAGTGCCAGTCGTCGTGTTCGAGCCGCGCCTCGGCCGTGACGTCGAACGACAGCAGCATCGCGGCCCTGGGCAACCCGTCGATGTTCACGCCACAAGCTCCTGTGGTGGAAGCCTGCCCTCGAATGCCGCGTCAGCCCGTATAGCCGAACAGCCGCGGCAGGAAGAGAACCAGGCTGGGGAACAGCGTGATCAGCGCCAGCGCACCGATCATGACGTAGAGGAACGGCATCTCCTCGCGCACGATGTCGCGCAGCGGAACCTCCGTGATCTTCGCCATCATGAACAGCAGCAGGCCATAGGGCGGTGTCACCAGCCCGAGCATGATGTTCATCACCGCCACCACCCCGAAGTGCACCGGGTCGATCCCCAGTGCCTGCGCGGTGGGCAGCAGCACCGGCAGGATGACGAGGATGATCGTCGTGCCCTCGAGGAAGCAGCCGAGGATCAGCAGCAGCACGTTGACGGCCAGCAGGAACACCAGCGGCGACATGTCGTACGCCTTCAGGATCCCGCTCAGCGTCCTGCGGGATGTTCTCCACCGTGATGACGTAGTTGAAGACCAGCGCGCCGGCGATCAGCATGCCGATGGACACGGTGATGCGCGCGCTGGTGCGCAGCGAGACATAGACGTCCTTCGGGCTGATGCTGCGGTAGAGCAAGGCGGAGATCAGCAGCGCATAGGCGGCGGCGACCGCGGCGGCCTCGGTGGGCGTCGTGATGCCGCTGTACAGGCAGCCCAGCAGGATCACCGGCATCATCAGCGCCGGAAACGCCTCCCAGGTGACGCGCGGGAGTTCCCGCAGCGGCACCGGCGCCTCGACCGGGAAGTTGCGCCGCTTCGCGGTGAAGGCGATCAGACCCATCTGCACGAAGCCGAGCAGCAGGCCGGGAATGACGCCGGCCAGGAACAGGTAGCCGACCGACGCGTCCGAGACCAGCGCGTAGAGCACGAGCGGAATCGACGGCGGCATGATCGGCCCGATGACCGACGACACCGTGGTCAGGGCGGCTGCGTAGGCCGGCGGGTACTTGCCGTCCCGGGTCATCAGCGACTGCATCAGCTTGCCCGAGCTGGCAGCGTCGGCGAGCGCCGAACCCGACATGCTGGCGAAGATGATGCTCTGCACGACGTTCACGTGCGCGAGGCCGCCGTGGAAGCGCCCGACGATCGCGTTGCAGAAGCGCAGCAGCCTGTCCATGATGCTGCCGGCATTCATGAACTCGGCGGCCAGCACGAACAGCGGAATCGCCAGCAGCAGGAAGCTCGTGTACATGCCGTTGAGCAACTGCTCGGCCGCGGTGCCCATGTCGAGGCCCGCGGCGTACAGGTAGAGGATCGACCCGGCGATCATCGCGTGCCCGACCGGAAGCCCCAGCAGGCTCAGGCCGACGATGGCGAGGATCGCCAGGGAGAAGGGGCTGGTCAGGTTCATAGGCCGTAGCCCTTCTGAGTGACGTCGACGTCCTCGGGGGCCTGGCCGCGAAGCGCAGTCCACACGGCCCACGCGTAGCGGACGATGACGGCGACCACGAAGACGACGTAGATCGAGAACAGGATGTCGAGGCGGATCTTCAGATACGACGAGCTCTCGACCTTCATGAACGCGACGTACCTGACCGTCGCCGGCAGCGACATGGCAAACAGCACGACCGTCGCGCCCGCGACGAGGAACCCGATGACCCGGCGAGCGCGTGGGCCGACGGGCGCCGAGCCAGCAGGTCGAAGCGGATTTCCTCGCTTTCCTTCAGCCAGAACGCCGACCCCAGGAGCACCATGTAGAGCCAGGTGATCACCGACAGTTCCGAGGACCAGCCGACGGGGAAATTGAAGAAGTAGCGGAAGACGATCTGGACGATGAAGGCGACGAACATGATCGCCAGCAGGACGGACACGACGTTCTCGGCGCGCCGTCGAATCCACTCGACGACGCTTCTCAGTGTCGGATGCATGGTCCCTCCTTAGGCCATGACAGGCCCGGCGCGATGCATATCGCGCCGGGCATTGTGTCGGCTGCGGCTACTTGACCGCGAGGATCTTGTCGAGGATGCCAGGCGCCCAGGACTTCGCCTCGTCCGAGGCCAGGTAGACCTTCTGCGCGTAGGCGCGGAACGCGGCGATGTCCGGCGTGTAGATCTCGAGCCCCTGCTTCTTGAAGCCGTCGGCGAGCTCCGCTTCACGCTTCAGGTGCTCCTTGACGCTCCAGTCGAGCGCCTTGTCGACCGCGGCCTGGAAGCTCGCCTGCTTCGCCGGGCTCATGGCGTTCCATGTCTTGAGGTTCATGCACAGCAGGTCGAAGGCGACCAGGTGCGAGGTCAGCACGATCTGCGACATCACCTCGTAGAACTTCATGTTCTGCACGTTGGGCAGCGGATTGTCCTGCCCGTCGATCGCCCCGGTCTGCAGCCCCGTGTAGGTCTCCGCGTAGGCCATCGGCGTCGGGTTCGCGCCCACCGAGCGCCCCAGCAACTGCCAGGCATCCCCGGGCGGCATGCGCAGCTTGATTCCCGCCAGGTCGGCCGGCGTGTTGACCTTCTTCTTGGGCTTGAGCCCGACCTGGCGCGTGCCGTAGAACGTCGGCCCGAGGATCTTGATCTTCAGCTGGTCCTCGGCCTGCTTCTTCATCTGCGCGCCGATGTCGCTGGCGAAGAACGCCAGCACGTGGTTGGCGTCGCGGAAGGTGTAGGCCGAGGTCAGCACCGACCAGGCCGGCACCTGCTTGCTGATGTCCTGCGGCCCGATGTTGCCCAACTCGAGGTTGTCGCGCTGCAGCGCCACGAGCTCGGTCCCCTGTTTGAACAGCGTGCCGCCGAGGAACGGCTCGATCTTGAAGTCGCCCTCGACGTCCTTGGCGATCATCCGGGTCATTTCGGCGCGGATGTCCTTGTCCGAGAAGACGGCAGCAAAGCGCAGCGTCGGCTTGTCTTGTGCCCAGGCGGGGACGGCCTGTGTCGCGGCCAACGCAGCACCGGACATGAGCAGGGTACGGCGGGCGATCTTGGATTTCATGGCTAGCTCCTCAGTGAAGTGTGATTTCGGCGGGCTGGCGCGCGCGCGGGAACGAGCCAGCTCAGGATGATGTCGGCCACGATGCCGCGGCGGCCGATGACGTCGCCCTTGGCGCCCATGTCCCGCTGGAACAGTGCGCCGAAGGTGAACTGATTGGTGACATTGAACATGCCCAGTGCAGCGATCGCCATGTGGACATCGACCGTGTCGACGTCGCGGCGGAACACGCCAGCTGCCTGTCCGCCTGCGATGACCGCGCCGAGCCGCTCGACGATCGGCCGGTTGAGGGAACGGAGCGCCGGTGAACGCATCATGTACCGGCCACGGGCTTGGTTTTCCGCCACGACGATGCGAACGAAGTATTCGTGCTCGACGTAGTAGTCGTAAGTGAACTCGATGATGCGGCGCATCGCGTCGACGGGTGGCAAGTGGTCGAGTTCGAGCCCCGCCTCGGCCTCGCGGATCTCCGCGTAGACCCGCTCGAGCACGGCCCGGTAGAGCTGTTCCTTGCTTCCGAAGTAGTAGTTGATCAACGCCCGCGTGGTCTGCGTGCGCGCGGCGATGGCGTCCATGCTCGCGCCGCCGTAGCCGAGCGCGGCGAATGCCGCGGTTGCAGCCGCCAGGATCCGAGCCCGATTCGCCTGCGGCGACTTGGGCTTGCGCATGGCAGTGGTTCGATTCGTCGAGACCTGCAGCACCATCGGAGCGCCGAAATTGGCGAAGTAGTCAGGGCAATTTAACAGACCCGCCAAATCGCCGCAAGACCGACGGCTTGTGCGTGGCGCACTGGCCATGGACTATGGGTCCCGTGAGGTTTATCGTTGAGGCTCACGACTGCAATGGAAGGTGAATCCGACAGCCGCAGGGGGTGATGCGACATGCGTTGACCGTCGCGCCCCGGGCCTTGGACCGCACAAGTTACAAACCGCTCCAGGAGACTTCCGACATGAGCACCGCAATCGAAGAGAAGAAGAGCATCACGCCTGAGCAGCAGCAGGAACTCGACGAGGTCTTCGAGCGCGCCCGCAAGGCGCTGGCAGTGATCGAGACATACGATCAGGCGCGCGTCGACCGGCTGTGCCAGGCGGTGGCCTGGGCGGTCGCGAACAAGCAGACCTTCACGCGGCTCGTCGACATGGGCATCGAGGAGTCGGGGCTCGGCGACCCGGTCAGCCGCATGGGCAAGCGCATGAAGATCCGCGGCGTGCTGCGCGACGCGTTGCGCCAGAAGAGCGTCGGCGTGATCGAGGAGATCCCGGAGAAGGGCATCGTCAAGTACGGCAAGCCCGCGGGCATCATCGCCTGCATCGTGCCGACGACCAACCCCGACCTGACCCCTGCCGGCAACGCCATCTATGGCATCAAGGCGCGCGACGTGGTCATCTTCTCGCCGCACCCGCGCTCGAAGAAGACCTCGTTCGAAACCGTGCGGCTGATGCGCGAGGCGCTCGAGCGCGAAGGCGCGCCGGCCGACATCCTGCAGTGCCTGACCCGGGTCAACATCCCGATGTCGCAGGCGCTGATGGCGCGTGCCGATCTGATCGTCGCCACCGGCGGCCAGCCGATGGTGCGCGCGGCCTACAGCTCGGGCACGCCCGCCTACGGCGTGGGCGCCGGCAATTCGACGATGGTCATCGACGAGACGGCCAATATCGAGGAGGCGGCGCGCAACACGCGGCTGTCGAAGACCTCGGACTTCGGCTCGGGCTGCTCGGCCGACGGCAACCTGATCGTCGAGGCCTCGATCTTCGACAAGCTGGTGGCCCAGCTGCAGAAGGAAGGCGGGTACCTCGCCGCGCCGGCCGAGAAGGAACTGCTGCGCAAGGCGATGTGGGACGACGAGCGCCATCGAACGTCCTCCACGGTCGCCATCGCGCCGCAGCAACTGGCGAAGATCGCCGGTTTCGAGATTGCGGCCGATCGCAAGTTCATCATGGTGCACGGCGATGGCATCGGCAAGGAGCACCACTTCTCCGGCGAGAAGCTCACCACGCTGCTGGCGCTGTACAAGTACCAGGGCTTCGACCAGGCGCTGGAGATGATGCGCGCCATCTACGAGGTCGGCGGCAAGGGCCACTCCTGCGGCATCTACTCCTTCGACGCCGACCACATTCACCGCCTCGGCCTGGCCGCCCCGGTGTCGCGGATCATGGTGCGCCAGCCTCAGTCCAAGGCCAACGCCGGCGCCTTCAACAACGGCATGCCGATGACCTCCAGCCTGGGCTGCGGCACCTGGGGCGGCAACATCATCTCCGAGAACGTGCACCTCAAGCACTACCTGAACACCACCTGGGTGTCGGTGCCGATCAAGGAGGACAAGCCTTCCGATGAGGAACTGTTCGGAACGTTCTACGACCCGGCACTCGAGGCCGAGACCGAGACCATCACGACCTGAACCGCAAGAGACCCGAGGAACCCCCGATGAAGAAGGCACAGATCGCCCACCAGCTCGTCAAGTATCTGGAGGCGCGCGGCGTCCGGCACATCTTCGGCTTGTGTGGCCACACCAACATCGCCGTACTGGCGGCGTTGTCCAAGAGCAAGCAGATCAAGTTCATCAACACCCGGCACGAACAGGTGGCCGCACACGCGGCCGACGGCTACGCACGGGCCACCAACAAGGCCTCGGTCCTGCTGACCCACCTGTCCCCCGGCCTGACCAACGCCGCGACCGGCGTGGCCAACGCCGCGCTCGACTCGATCCCGATGGTGGTGATCGCCGGCGACGTGCCGACGCACTACTACGGCAAGCACCCGCACCAGGAAGTGAACCTGCACGCCGACGCGTCGCAGTACGAGATCTACCGGCCCTTCGTCAAGCGGGCGTGGCGCGTGGATTCGCCTCACCTGCTGCCCGAGATCCTCGAAAAGGCGTTCACGCTCGCCGAGAGTGGTCGACCGGGTCCGGTGCTGGTGGACGTGCCGATGGACATCTTCTCGGCGGAGATCGATCTGGCGCTGTGGAAGCGCACGCTCGCCAACACCAAGACGCTGCGCAAGCCCTCGCTCGACGACGCGACGGCCGAGGAGATCATCCGTGCGCTGCTCACCGCGAAGACGCCGCTGATGTACGTCGGTGGCGGCATTCTGCTGGCCGACGCCGCGACCGAGATGCGCGAGCTGGCCGAGCATCTGTCGCTGCCAGTCGCGCACTCGCTGATGGGCAAGGGTGCGCTGCCCGACGACCATCCGCTGATCCTGGGCATGACCGGTTTCTGGGGCACCAAGTTCATCAACGACAAGTGCAGGGGTGCGGACTGGATACTCGGGCTCGGCACCCGCTTTTCCGAGGCCGACTGCAGCTCGTGGGAAGAGAAGTACACCTTCCGCATGCCGCCGACGAAGCTGATCCACATCGACATCGATGCGGCCGAGATCGGCCGCAACTTCCCGGTGGCGATCGGCGCCGTGGCCGATCTCAAGAGCGCGCTGCTTGTGCTGAACCGCGTCGCCCGCAAGCTCGCGCCGAAGGGCGTGCAGCGGCCGAAGCTCGTGAGCGACCTGGCGGCCAATCGCAAGAAGTTCATCGCCGGCAACAACAAGGCAATGCGCAGCGACGCCTGGCCAATGCGGCCCGAACGCATCCTCGCCGACCTGCGCGCGGTCATGCCGCGTGACGCGATCCTGTGCACCGACGTCGGCTGGAACAAGAACGGCATGGCCCAGCAGTACCCGATCTACACCCCCGGCAGCGTCTTCACGCCCGGCGGCTTCGCGACGATGGGCTTCGGCGCGCCCGCCGCGCTGGGCGCCAAGGTGGCGCTGCCGGGCAAGGTCGTCGTGGCGTTGATCGGCGACGGCGGCTTCGGCCAGAACCCGGCGGCGCTCGCCACCGCGTTCGAGGAAGACATCGCGGTGATCTGGGTCATCATGAACAACCACGCGTTCGGCACCATTGCCGGCCTCGAGCAGGCGCATTACGGCACGACCTTCGCGACGGTTTTCGAGAAGAACGGCAAGTCCTGGTCGCCCGATTTCGCGGCGATCGCCCGGGCCTACGGCATCGACGGCGTGAAGCTCACCTCCGCCACGGAGCTGAAGCCTGCGCTGGAGAAGGCCATCGAGTCGAGGCGCCCGGTCGTCATCGACGTCTTCATGAAGAACGAGCCGGTGCCCACGGCGGGCCACTGGAACATCATGGACATCTACTCACCGGGCAAGGCGATCCACCACGCGGCCACCGGCGGCTGACGCAGCAGGGCGCCGACCGTGAAGCAAGAGTTCTCGCTCGCCCACCTGACGGTGCTGGGCTGCGCACCGCCGGAAATGACGTACATCGCTGCGCGCGCGGGTTACGACTACGTCAGCATCCGCCCGATCTACATGGGCCTGCCCGGCGAACCCAACTACGCCCTGGCCGAGAAAAGGGAACTGCTGCGGCAGACGAAGGCTGCGCTGAACGCGACCGGCGTGCGCTTGCACGATATCGAGCTGGCCCGCATTTTCGATGGCGTCGATGTCAAGTCCTACTTGCCGGCGATGGAGGTGGCGGCCGAACTCGGCGGCAGGGCCGTGCTGTCGTCGATCTGGGGCGGCGAGCGTGACTACTACATCGAGAAGTTCGCCGAGCTGTGCGATCTGGCGCAGCCGCTGGGCCTGACGGTCGATCTCGAGTATGTGCCCGTCGCCACGGTCCACGACCTGGCCGGCGCCGTCGACGTGCTGCGCACGATCAGGCGCCCCAATGCCGGTCTGATGGTGGACATGCACCACGTCCACCGCGCTCGCGACAACCCCGCCGACCTCGACGCGCTGCCGCGTGAGTGGTTCCACTTCGCCCACCTCTGCGACGCCCCGGCAGCGATTCCGACGGAGCGGCAGGAACTGGTCCGCATCATGCGCGAAGCGCGTCTGTACGTCGGCGAGGGGGGCATCGACGTCGCCGGCGTTCTGGAGCACATTCCGCCCTGCGTTTACTCGATCGAGTTGCCGAACAAGGCGCGGCACGAGGAGTTGGGCTACGCAGAGCACGCGACGCGCTGCCTCGAGACGCTGAAGGCGTACTTGGCGAGCCACGGCCGGGCCTGACAATGGCGACGGTCCTGGAAGACCCGGCATCGGAGCACACGGCATGAAACATCCCTTGATGCTCGACCCCCGCGGCAGAAAGCCGGGCGGTGATACCCCGCGCATCTGTACGCCATTGGTCTGTCGCACGCGCGAGCGGCTGCTGGCCGAGGTGGCCGGCATCCTGCCCAAGTCACCCGACCTGCTCGAGTGGCGTGTCGACCACTTCGGCGCGATTGCCGACACGGCCGCAGTGATCGAGACCTTGCACGAGTTGCGCAGGGCGGCCGGCGAGTTGCCGATCATCTTCACCTGCCGCGCCAGGAAGGAGGGTGGGTATCGCATCCCCTTGGGGGAGTCGCAGATCGTCGAACTGCACGAGGCGGTGGCCGAGACCCGGCTGGTGGAATTCATCGACTTCGAATCGGACAACGACCCCGGTCTCGTGCGCCGCGTGCGCCAAAGCACGCAGGCCCAGGAGGTGCGGCTGATCCTGTCGTACCACAACATCAGCTATACACCCGGGCACGACTTCATGGTCGAACGCTTCCTCGAGGCCGAGCGGCTGGGCGCCGACGTGGCGATGTTGCGTGTCAAGCCCCGCGACCGTGCCGATGTGCTGCGCCTTCTTGCGGCCACGGCCGAAGCCGACACCAAGGCACACATCCCGCTGATCAGCATGTCGATGGGGCCACTGGGGTCGGTGTCGCGCATGGTCGGAGGCCTGTTCGGCTCGAGCCTTTCGTTCGCCGTCGGTGAAAAGGCCTCCGCACCGGGCCAGATCCCGATCGGCGACCTCGTCAAGGCCTTCGACATCATTCGCCGCGCTCGCGGCGGCGAGATGTTCTGAGCCTGCTGCACGACACCGAATCGACAGAGTGCGCAGCCTATCTTCAGGCGCTGCACCTTGGATGGGGAGACTGGACTTCGGTGTGGTCGTGGCAGGCGGGGCCGACATTTGCGTCGACGTCACGCAGCGCTCGGACACGCATGAACTCTGCCCTCACGACCTTCCCCCGTCTGCACCCACTCGGCGACACCGCCTGGATCGTCGAGTTCGGCAGCGTCATCGACGCGAGCACGCACGCGCGGGTGATGGGCCTGGCCCAGGCACTGGCTGAAGCCAGGGCTCGAGGTGAGTGGGCCGACGTCGTCGAATGGGTGCCGGCGTACACAACCCTGAGTGTGCATTTCGCGCCAGCCGAAGCCGATGCGGCGCAGGATGCGGCCGAGCAGTTGCTCGCGCTGGCCCGCAGCGCGCCGCCGCTGTCGCGGCCTGGCCGGTGCTGGCGCTTGCCCGTGTGCTTCGATGCCGAGTTTGCCCCCGACCTGGACGAACTTGCCAAGGCGCAGGGCTTGTCGCCCGGGCGCGTGGTCGAGCTGATGACCGGCACCGCGTTCCGCGTCTACATGCTCGGTTTCCAGCCGGGCTTTCCCTACATGGGCGGGTTGCCGGCTGCACTGGAGCGACCGCGCCGTGCATCGCCGCGCACGGTGGTGCCCGAGCGTTCGGTCGCGGTGGCCGGCCGCATGTGCGCGGTCTACCCCTGGCGCAGCCCCGGAGGCTGGCACCTGCTCGGGCGCACACCGCTGGCGTTGTTCGACGCCGCTGCCGACGACCCGGCCTGGCTGCACCCCGGTGACGAAGTGCGCTGGGTCGCGATCGAGCGGCCGCGTTTCGACGAGCTCGAGCGTGCCGCCGCTGCCGGCACGCTGCAGCGCGAAGCCTGGCTCGATGCGAGCGGAGTCCCGCCTTGAGCGGCTTCATCGAATTCATCGACGCCGGTGCCGGCGTCTCGATCCAGGACCTGGGCCGCGTCGGCCATCGCGACATCGGCGTGCCGCTGGCCGGTGCGGCCGACCCGGTGCTGCTGGCCTGCGCCAACGCCTTGCTGGCGCAGGCCGAGGACCTGGCGGCGCTGGAGCTGGCCTTGCTTGGCCCGACGCTGCGCGCCTGCGGCGCGCCGGTACGCCTGGCCCTGGTCGGCGACTTCGCGCCGCGGCTTGCGCGCGAGGACGGCAGCACCCAGCCGATCGACCCATGGCGCAGCCTCACGCTGCAGCCTGGCGAGCGGCTGGCCGTCGGACCTTGTCGCTCCGGCATCGGCTATCTGGCGCTGGCCGGCGGCGTGGACGTGCCGCGCGTGCTGGGCAGCCGCTCCACCTATGCCCGCGCCGCGCTGGGCGGCATCGATGGCCGCGCGCCGCGCGCTGGCGACCGGCTGCGCTGCGGCCCAGGCCAGGGCGCGCAGCGCCAGGCCGCACGGCCCTTCGAGCATGTGCGAGGCCCGATGCGCGTGCTGCCGGGCCCGCAGGACGGACATTTCGACGCCGAGGCCTGGGCGTTGTTCCTGGGCAGCGATTACCGTGTTTCACGCGAGGCCGACCGCATGGGCCTGCGCCTGGAAGGCCCGATGCTCAGGCACCGCGCCCGCCTGGGCGCCGACATCGTCTCCGAAGCCGTGGTGCCGGGCGCGGTGCAGGTGCCCGGCGCCGGCCAGCCGATCGTGCTGGGCGTGGATGCGCAAACCATCGGCGGCTACGCCAAGATCGCCACGGTGATCCGTGCCGACCTGCCGCGACTGGCGCATGCGCGCCCTGGCGACGTGCTGCGCTTTCGCGCCGTGTCGCGTGACGAGGCCATCGCTGCGCGCCGCGAGCTGGCCACGTCGCTGCGCGACTGGGTGCGCTGCATCGGGCCGCTGCGCAGCGCGGGCGAGGCGGACGAAGCCATGTTGCGCACGGGCAACCTGATCAGCGGCATGATCGATGCCCGGCCTGACGCCCCTGACACCTTGCCCTGGGACTGACACATGAGCCAACGCCGCATCAACCTCAATGCCGACCTCGGCGAATCCTTCGGCGCCTGGACCATGGGTCGCGATGCCGAGATGCTGCAACTGGTTGCTTCCGCCAACGTCGCGTGCGGCTTCCATGCGGGCGACCCGCTGGTCATGCGCAACACCGTGGCCACCGCGCGACGCCATGGCGTCAGCATCGGCGCGCACCCCAGCTTCCCTGATCTGCAGGGTTTCGGCCGCCGCCGCATCGACATGGCGCCGGCCGAGCTCGAGGCGATGGTGGTCTACCAGATCGGCGCGCTGCAGGGCATCGCTGCGGCCGAGGGCCACCGTGTCACCCATGTCAAGCCGCATGGTGCGCTCAACAACCTGGCCTGCGAGAACATCGATCTGGCGCGCTGCATCGTGCGCGCGGTGCACGCCGCCGGGCCGGAGCTGATCCTGTTGGCGCCGGCCCTGTCGGCGCTGGTGACGGCCGGGCGCCAGGCCGGGCTGGCCGTGGTCGAGGAGATCTTCGCCGACCGGCAGTACAGCGACGAGGGTCACCTGGTGCCGCGCTCGCACCCGCAGGCCATGGTGCACGGCGCCGAAGCCAGCGTGCAGCACGTGATGCGCATCCTCGACGGCGGCGCGCTGGTGTCGATCCACGGCAAGCATCTGCCCTGCGCGGCAGGCAGCATCTGCGTGCACGGCGACAACGCCGAGGCGGTGGCGACCGCGCGGGCGGTGCGCGCGGCGCTGAAGGCTGCGGGCTACGAGCTCGTGGGCCTGCCGTCGCTGGCCGCCTGAGTCGGTGCGAGCCTTGAGAAGCCCTGTGTTTGCCACGACGCTGGCCGTGGCCGTTGCGGCGCACGCCACCGCGGCTGGCGCCAGCTGCGACAAGGACTACAGCGCCTCGCCGCAGTTCTCGGCCGCCGACTGTGTTTTCCAGAACGCGCAGAACCCGAAGGCCCAGCCGTCGCAGCCGCCGTGGAAGATCTGGACTCGTTTCCTGTCGCAGACCGACCCGGCCACCACGCCGGTCGACCCGATCCCCGTGCGCAAGCTCGACCGCGCAATGCTCGACGCGCTGGACCCGGCGGCCAACCACATCGTGCGGCTGGGCCATTCGTCGCATCTGCTCAAGCTGCGCGGCAAGTACTGGCTGATCGATCCGGTGTTCGGCGAGCGCGTGTCGCCGGTCAGCTTCGCCGGGCCCAGGCGCTTCCATCCGCCGCCGATCGCGCTGAGCGAGTTGCCGCCGATCGAGGGCATGTTCCTGTCGCACGACCACTACGACCACCTCGACCTGCCAACCATCGAACACTTGCGCGAGCGCGTGCAGCGCTACTTCGTGCCGTTGGGCGTGGGCCAGCGCCTGCAGGAAATGGGTGTGGCGGCGCAGCGCATCCAGGAATTCGACTGGTGGCAAGGCGGCAGCCATGCCGGCGTGTCCTTCAGCGCCGTGCCGGCGCAGCATTTTTCGGGGCGCACGCTGTGGGACCGCAACAGCACGCTGTGGGCCGGCTGGGTCATCGAAAGCGGCGGCCAGCGCATCGTCTATACCGGCGACTCGGGCTACTTCCCCGGCTTCAAGCAGATTGGAGAGCGCTTCGGCGGCTTCGACCTGGCGCTGATGGAAAACGGCGCCTACGACAGCTACTGGCCGGCGGTGCACATGAGCCCCGAGGAAACCGTGCAGGCCTTCGTCGACCTGCGCGGCCGCATGCTCTACCTGGTGCACAACAGCACCTTCAACCTGGCCTTCCACGCCTGGCAGGACCCGATGGAACGTGTCGCCGCGCTGGCAGAGGCACAGCGATTGACGCTGGCCACGCCCGAGGTCGGCGAGGTACTGACGATCGGCGCGCCGCGCACCAACGTGCTGTGGTGGAAGGGGCTGAAGTAGCCGGCGCGGGCTGCCGTGGTTTTGCATGCCGGGATTCGCAGCTTTTGATCCCGGTCAAGTGTTCTGCAGGGTTCAGGCGCAAACATCCCGGCCTGGGTTGAACCCGGCTTGGCCCGCAGCGGTGCCTGGCTGCGCGTAGCGGTCGCCGACTCAGCCGGTGTCGCAACCGTAGAAGAAGATCCACAGGAGCCAGACGATGCCCGGCAAGACGAACGACCACCTGGAGGTGCTGCGCGAGATGCGGCGCCGCGCTGTGCTCGGCGGCGGCAGCAAGCGCATCGAACAACAGCATGCACGGGGCAAACTCACCGCGCGCGAGCGGCTGGCGCTGTTGCTCGACCATGGTTCGTTCCAGGAGTTCGGCGCGCTGGCCACGCACCAGGTCAGCGATTTTGGCCTAGACAAGCAGCGCTTCCCCGGCGACGGCATCGTCACCGGATTCGGCAAGGTCAGCGGCCGCCGCGTGGCGGTGCATGCGCAGGACTTCACCGTGCTCGGCGGCTCGTTCTCCGAAGTGCAGGCACAGAAGATCAGTCGCATCCAGGACCTGGCGCTGGGAAGCGGCATTCCGATCATCGGATTGAACGATTCTGGCGGTGCGCGCATCCAGGAGGGCGTGCGCAGCCTGGCCGCCTATGGCGAGGTCTTCGTGCGCAACGTCATGGCCTCGGGCGTGATCCCGCAGATCTCGGTGATCCTCGGCCCCTGCGCGGGCGGGGCGGTGTATTCGCCGGCCCTGACCGATTTCATCATCATGGCCGGCGACAGCACGATGTTCCTCACTGGCCCGGATGTGATCAAGGCGGTCACTGGCGAGGAGGTCAGCGCGCAGAGCCTGGGCGGCGCCGAGGTTCACACCGCGCGCAGCGGCGTCGCCCATCTGGCGGCCGAGACCGAGGCCGGCGGTATCGCGTTGGTCAAGCTGCTGCTGAGCTACCTGCCGCAAAACAACCACGAGGACGCACCGCAGATCCGCCCGGAAGATCCGGCGCACCGCATGTACGACGCGCTGAACTCGTTGATCCCCGACGACGAGAACCAGCCCTACGACATGCGCGATGCGATCACGGCCATCTTCGACACCGACAGCTTCCTCGAGATCCAGCCCGGCTTCGCCGCCAACGCGGTAGTCGGCTTCGCGCGCCTGGACGGTTATTCAGTGGGCGTGGTGGCCAACCAGCCGGCCTACATGTCGGGCGTGCTGAACATCGACGCCAGCGACAAGATCGCGCGTTTCATCCGCACCTGCGATGCCTTCAACGTGCCGATCGTGACCTTCGTCGACTGCCCCGGCTTCCTGCCCGGCACCGACCAGGAGTACGGCGGTGTCATCCGCCATGGCGCGAAGATCATCTACGCCTACTGCGAAGCCACGGTGCCGAAGATTTCAGTGGTGACGCGCAAGGCCATGGGCGGCGCCTACGTGGCGATGAGTTCGAAGCAGATGCGCACCGACCTGGCCTTCGCCTGGCCCACCGCACGCATTGCGGTCATGGGTGCCGAGCCGGCGGTGCGCGTGCTCTATCGCGAAGAGGTGCGCAGCGCCGCCGACCCCGCCGCGCGTGAACGCGAACTGGTCGCCGAGTACCGCGACAAGTTCTTCAACCCCTACCGCGCCGCCGATGTCGGCCAGATCGACGAGGTCATCGAGCCGCGCGAGACGCGGCCGCGCCTGGCACGCGCGCTGGAGGTGCTGCGCACCAAGGTACAGACCAACCCGCCGAAGAAGCACGGGCTGTCGCCGACATGAACCGCCCGCCCGCGACCTGCCCTTCGACCGATCGAGTTGCCGATGGATAACCTGGGCTGGGGCTTGCAGATCACCGCGCTCGGCATGGGCCTGGTGTTCGGGTTGCTGGCCGTGCTATGGGGCTTGCTGACGCTGGTGCAACGCCTGGATCGCGAACGGCAGGCGGCGCCGGCGGCACCAGGATCATCGGCCGGCACCTCACCCGCCGCCGCGTCCGGCGAGTTCGAAGCGCGGGCTTCGGCAGGCGCCAGGGTCGATGGCCTCGACGCCGACCTGGTGGCCGCCATCACGGCGGCCACGCTGGCGCACCGCGCACTGCGCCGGCGCGAAGCCGCGCCGGTGATGCGCAGCTATCTGCCGGGCAGCCAGGCCTCGCGCTGGGTCGGCGCCGGGCGGACCCGACAGATCCAGAACTGGCATCGAAAGGGCAAGGCATGAGGCGCTACCGGCTGGGGGTCGGCGATCGGGAGTTCGTCGTCGACGTGCAGGAGTTGGCCGCCGACCGTTTCGACGTGGTGGTCGGCGAGCAGCGCTACGAAGTCACGCTGACCGGAGACGAGGAATTGGCCACGCCGATCATCACGCCCTCGCTGCCGGCGCCCGGCAGCGACGCCGGATCGGGGTCGACCCCAAGCGCGGTCGCCGCGGCAGCCGGGCGGCGACGCACCGAGCCGGCCACTGCGCGTGCGCCTGCGGCCCAGCCGGCAAGCGCAAGGCGCGGCGGCGGCGCCGCAGCGCTGGGCGCGCCGATGCCCGGCGTGATCCTCGAAATCCATGTGAAGGCTGGCGACACGGTGCAGCGCGGCCAGCAGATTGCCGTGCTCGACGCAATGAAGATGCACAACATCATCGGCGCACCGCGCGCCGGTACCATCGTCGAGGTCTGCGTCGTGGCCGGCCAGAGCGTCGGCCACGGCGAGCCGATCGTGCGCTTCGCCGAGGGCTGAAATGAGCGCCCCCCCATCGCTCCGCTCCTGCCCCCCAAGGGGGCGCTCAGTCGACTTGGGACGGCCCGGCGCCGGCTGAAACATGCTCGACGCCGGCACTTTCGGCCTGCTGATGCAGGGCCTGACCCACGTCACCGTGCCCTCGCTGGTGATGATCGGCGTGGCCTTCGTGCTGCTCTATCTGGGCATCGTCAAGGACTACGAGCCGCTGCTGCTGGTGCCGATCGCCGCCGGCTGCATGCTCGCCAACCTGCCGCTGTCGCCGCTGATCGCCGAGGACGGCATGCTGCGCGTGCTCTACGACATGGGCATTCGCAACGAGCTGTTCCCGCTGCTGATCTTCATCGGCATCGGCGCGCTCACCGATTTCGGCCCGCTGCTCGAGAACCCGCGCCTGGTGCTGCTCGGCGCGGCCGGGCAGTTCGGCATCTTCATGACCTTGCTGGCGGCGCTGGCGCTGGGCTTCTCGCGACCCGAAGCCGCGTCGATCGGCATCATCGGCGCCATCGACGGGCCGACCTCGATCTACGTCAGCGGCCTGCTGGCGCCGCACCTGCTGGGGCCGATCACGGTGGCGGCCTACAGCTACATGTCGCTGGTGCCGATCATCCTGCCGCCGATCATGCGGCTGCTGACGACGAAGAAGGAGCGGCTGATCCGCATGCCCTACAGCCAGCGCAGCATCAGCCGGCGCACGCGCATCCTGTTCCCGATCGTCGTCACCGTGCTGGTGGGCACGCTGGTGCCCTTTGCCACGCCGTTGATCGGCATGCTGATGCTGGGCAACCTGATGAAGGAATCGGGCGCGGTGGAGCGGTTGACCAAGGCCTCGTCGAACGAGATCGCCAACACGGTGACGCTGTTTCTCGGCCTGGCCATCGGCTCGACCATGGTCGGCACCGAGTTCCTCAAGCCCAGCACGCTGGCCATCCTGCTGCTGGGCATCGTGGCCTTTGCCGTCGACGGCGTCGCCGGGGTGCTGTTCGCCAAGCTGCTGAATGTCATCAGCGGCGGCAAGGTCAATCCGCTCGTCGGCGCGGCCGGCATCAGCGCCTTCCCGATGGCTGCACGCGTGGTGCAGCGGGTGGCGCAGGAGGAGGATTTCGAGAATTTCCTGCTGATGCACGCCATGGGTGCCAATGCCGCCGGGCAGGTGGCCAGTGTGGTTGCCGGCGGCGTGCTGCTGGCGCTGATGGGGGCCGGCGGACACTGAAGCCTCGGGGCCCCTAACGCTTGACAAGGCCACCGTCGCCGGGCGGCAGTGCGGGGTAGAATCGCCGGCCGTCACCAGTGCCCATCCGTCGGCACCGCGGCGTCGGAACGGCCCGTCCATCGGGCAACAGGTCAGGCCCCTACGCAGCCGGCCGCCCTGGCGGCTTCGAAGCCAGCCCGACGCTCGGGCAGCACCCGATGGCGTCCCCACGCCTGCGTCACTAGAATCGTCGATTTTCCGCCCGCGGCTCGCGGGTTTGCCAAGAGGACCCCGAAGTGTTCATATCCGAAGCCTTTGCCCAGACCGCACCGGCCGCCGCGACCGGCGGCGCGGAGTCCAGCCTGCTGAGCCTGTTGCCGCTGGTGCTGATGTTCGTGGTGCTGTACTTCATCATGATCCGGCCGCAGATGAAGCGGCAGAAGGAGCACAAGGCCATGGTCGAGGCCGTCAGCAAGGGCGACGAAGTCGTCATCGGCGGTGGCGTGCTCGGCCGCGTCGCCAAGCTGGGCGATACCTACATCCACGTCGAGGTGGCCAATGGCGTGGAGTTGCAGGTGCAGCGCGCGTCGGTGGTGCAGGTGCTGCCCAAGGGCACCTTCAAGTAAGGCCTGGACCGACCTGCCGACGCGCTGCGGCGCGTCCGGCGGCCGCGCAGCGGCGCGCCACGGCGCGTGAGGAAACCCCATGAACCGCTACCCCCTGTGGAAGTACGCGATCCTCGCGATCGCGCTGCTGATCGGCCTGATCTACACCGCGCCCAACTTCTTCGGCGAGGCGCCTGCGGTGCAGGTGTCCAGCGCCAAGGTCACGCTGAAGCTCGACGCAGGCTTTGCGCCGCGCGTGCAGCAGCTGCTCGAGCAGGCCGGGCTGAAGCCCGACTTCGTGCAGTTCGACGGCAACTCGGTGAAGGCGCGGCTGGCCGACACCGAAGCGCAGATCAAGGCCAAGGACGTGCTGTCCAAGGCCCTGAACCCGGACCCCGCCAACCCGAGCTACATCGTCGCGCTCAACTTGCTGTCGCGCTCGCCGGCCTGGCTGACGAAGCTGCATGCGCTGCCGATGTACCTGGGCCTGGACCTGCGTGGCGGTGTGCACTTCCTGATGCAGGTGGACATGAAGGCCGCGCTGACGAAGAAGGCCGAGTCGCTCACCGGCGACGTGCGCACGCTGTTGCGCGACAAGAACATCCGCCATGCCGGCATCAGTCGCGACGGCGACAGCCTGGAGCTGCGCTTCCGCGAGCGCGAGACGCTGGCGGCCGCGCTGACGCTGCTCTCAGACCAGTTGCCCGACCTGCAGTGGGACGAATCGGCCGATGGCGGCGACTTCAAGCTGCGCGGCACGCTCAAGGCCGCGGCCGCGCGCGCGGTGCAGGAACAGGCGCTGAAGCAGAACATCACCACGCTGCACAACCGCGTCAACGAACTCGGCGTGGCCGAACCGGTGATCCAGCAGCAGGGCCTGGACCGCGTGGTCGTGCAACTGCCCGGCGTGCAGGACACGGCCAAGGCCAAGGACATCATCGGCCGCACCGCGACGCTGGAAATCCGCATGGTCAACGAAAGCGCCGAGGCGCGCGAGGCCGAGCGCGGCAGCGCGGCCGTGCCATTTGGCTCGGAGCGCTACCTCGAGCGCAACGGCGCACCGATCATCGTCTATCGCCAGGTGATCCTGACCGGCGACAACCTGACCGACGCGCAGGCCGGCTTCGACGGCCAGACTCAGGAGCCAGCCGTGCACCTGACGCTGGACGCCAAGGGTGCGCGCATCTTCAAGGACGTGACGCGCGAGAGCATCGGCAAGCGCATGGCCATCCTGCTGTTCGAGAAGGGCAAGGGCGAGGTCGTCACCGCGCCGGTGATCCGCAGCGAGATCGGCGGCGGGCGCGTGCAGATCTCGGGCCGCATGACCACGGCCGAAGCGGCCGACACCGCGCTGCTGCTGCGCGCCGGCTCGCTGGCTGCGCCGATGGAAATCATCGAGGAGCGCACCATCGGCCCCAGCCTCGGCGCGGACAACATCGACAAGGGTTTCAACAGCGTGATCTACGGCCTGGCCGCGATCGCGCTGTTCATGTGCGCCTACTACGGGCTGTTCGGCGTGTTCTCGACACTGGCGCTGGCCTTCAACCTGCTGATGCTGGTGGCGGTGCTGTCGATGCTGCAGGCCACGCTGACGCTGCCGGGCATCGCCGCCATCGCGCTGGCTCTGGGCATGGCCATCGACGCGAACGTGCTGATCAACGAGCGCGTGCGCGAGGAACTGCGCGGCGGCGCGCCGCCACAGCTGGCCATCCACACCGGCTACGAACGCGCGTTTGCCACCATCCTGGACTCGAACATCACCACGCTGATCGCCGGCGTGGCACTGCTGGCCTTCGGCTCGGGGCCGGTGCGCGGCTTCGCGGTGGTGCATTGCCTGGGCATCCTGACCTCGATGTTCTCGGCCGTGGTGTTTTCGCGCGGCCTGGTGAATCTTTGGTACGGGCGGCAGAAACGCCTGAAGTCGGTCTCGATCGGCCAGATCTGGAAGCCCGACGGCGAGAGCTCGGTGAAGACCGCGGCCTAGATGAGATACCTGTTCACTCGGAAAGACTGACATGGAGTTCTTTCGCATCCGGCGCGACATCCCGTTCATGCGGCATGCGCTCGTGTTCAACATCATCTCGCTGCTCACCTTCCTGGCGGCGGTGTTCTTCCTCGTCACGCGCGGCCTGCACCTGTCGATCGAATTCACCGGCGGCACCGTCATCGAGGTGGCCTACGCGCAGGCGGCCGACATAGGCAAGGTGCGCAGCACGGTCGAGGCGATGAATGTGGGCGACACGCAGGTGCAGAACTTCGGCAGCTCGCGCGACGTGCTGATCCGGCTGCCCTTGCGCGAGGGGGTCAGGCAGAGCGAGCTGGTCGGGCGCGTCTTCGACGCCTTGTGCCGGGCCGAAGGGGGCGCGGTGCAGGCGCGGCAGAGCGTCAGCGACAAGGGCGAATCGATCAGCAAGCAGGCCTGCGTGGCCGGCGCGGCCGAACCGGTGAGCCTGCAGCGCAGCGAGTTCGTCGGCCCGCAGGTGGGCAAGGAACTGGCAGCCGACGGTGCCAAGGCCCTGGCCTTCGTGGTGGTGGGCATCATGCTCTACTTGGCGCTGCGCTTCGAGTGGAAGTTCGCGGTGGCGGCGATCATCGCCAACCTGCACGACGTGATCATCATCCTCGGCTTCTTCGCCTTCTTCCAGTGGGAGTTCTCGCTGGCGGTGCTGGCCGCGGTGCTGGCGGTGCTGGGCTATTCGGTGAACGAGTCGGTGGTCATCTTCGATCGGGTGCGCGAAACCTTCCGGCGCTTTCGCAAGCTGAACACGCACGAGGTCATCGACCATGCCATCACCAGCACCATCAGCCGCACCATCATCACGCACGGCTCGACGCAGATGATGGTGCTGTCGATGCTGATCTTCGGCGGCCCGACGCTGTACTACTTCGCCCTGGCGCTGACCGTCGGCATCCTGTTCGGCATCTATTCGTCGGTGTTCGTCGCCGCGGCCATCGCCATGTGGCTGGGCATCAAGCGTGAAGATCTGGTCAAGACCGGCGCCAAGGAGATCGACCCGAACGATCCCAACTCCGGGGCCGTGGTGTAGAGTGACCTCAACTCCGAGGTACTGAAGCCCGCCCATGGCACACAGCGCCGACTACGCCGAACTTGCCGAGCAGGCGCGGCGCATCTACGCCGAACAGCTGGTCAAGGGCTTGCCGGCGCTGGTCAACCACCTGGCCGAAAGCGCCCGATTGCTGCTCGACAAACCCTCCGAGCACGCGCGCTTGATGCGCCGTCGCGAGCTGGTGCACGAACTGCAGAAGGGCGCGGCGACCTGGCACAAGACCATGGTCAACAGCTTGCGCAACGCGTTGCTGCACGGCGTGTCCGCGGTGCGACCCGCCGACCTGCCGCCGCCGGGAGCGCACAGCGGGCCACTGTCGCTGGTGGACGACGACACCATCGAACGCGAGATCCTGACCTCGAGACTGGCGCTGGCCGTGATGGACCAGGCGGCGTCCGAATTCACCGATCTGCGCGCTCGCATGTCGTCGCTCGAGCGGCGCGAGGAACTCGAGCCGCAGGACATGTTGCGTGCGCACGTGCTGGCCCGCATCGTTGTCGATGCCTGGCGTTCAGCTGGCTGCAGCCTGGACAGCTGGCGCGAATTGCAGCTCGGCTTGCATGAAGAGGTGGCCGCGCTGGTGGAGGAGGCTTACCACGAGACCAATCGCTGGCTGGTGAGCCATGACGTGCTCACCGACGTGGACCTGCACCCCTTCATCCGGCGCTCGCGCAATGTGCCGTCGCCGACCGGGTTTTCGGGCGGGCCAGGGGGGGGCGGCTCTTCCGGCTATGGACACAGTTCGGGTTTCGGCAGTGGGCCCGGGCAGGGCCCGAGTCCGGGCCACGGGTCGGGCGGTGGGACGGGATCGGGCAGCGGCCATGGCGCCGGCCCGGGTTCGGGCCACGGCACGGGTTACGGGTCTGGGCATGGCTCGGGTGCAGCCGGGGGCAGTGGCGCGGCGGCGACCTACTGGGCCGGATCCCACGCTGGCGCCTCGGGCGACGGCCACTTCCCGGGCCGCGGTGGTGTCGGTGAAGAAACGCGGATGATGACGCGCGCTGCGCCGCTGGCGCGCAGTGGCGAACATTCCGAGGCAGTGCTCGGGCGGCTGAACCGCCTGGTCGGCCGCCACGTTCCTGCGTTCGGCGATGCGAGCCGTGCGCAGAAGCTATCTCCAGCGCTGGCACAGGCCATCGACAGTGCGCAGCAGGGCATCCGCCGGCGTGTCAGCGCCAGCACCAAGCGTGCCGGCGAACCGACCGTGACCACGCCGGCGCTGATGGAGGAACTGCACCAGCGCAAGCAAGCGCTGAAGCAATCGGCAGCCACGCCCGAGGAACGCGCCACCATCGAGATCGTCGCGCTGCTGTTCCAGAGCATCCTTACCGAAGACCGGATCCCGGCCAGCGTGCGCGTGTGGTTCGCGCGGCTGCAGATGCCGGTGCTGCGTGTGGCCGTCACCGAGCCTGACTTCTTCGCCACCGTCGACCACCCGGCGCGGCGGCTGATCGACCGCATGGGCGCCTGCGTGATGGGCTTCGACACTTCCACGCGCAGCGTCGGTGACGCGCTGGAAAAGGAGATCAAGCGCGTCGTGCAGGTGGTCGAGGCCTATCCCGACACCGGCCGGCGCGTGTTCCAGACGGTGCTCACCGAGTTCGAGAAGTTCCTGGAGCATTACTTCAGCACCGAGAACGAGGCCACGCGCAAGGGTGTGTCGCTGGCGCAGCAGGTCGAGCAGCGCGAGACCATGGCCATCCAGTACACCATCGAGCTGCGCCGCATGCTCAACGAGATGCCGGTGCAGGAAAGCGTGCGTGCCTTCCTGTTCCAGGTGTGGGCCGACGTGCTGGCCACCAGCGCCGTGCGCTACGGCGCGCAGAGCGACGAGACGCGCGCGATGAAGCGTGCCGCCTCCGACCTGATCTGGTCGGCCAGCGCGAAGGTCACGCGCGAGGAGCGCGCCGAGGTCATCCGCCGCCTGACGCCGCTGCTGAAGACGCTGCGCGAGGGCATGTCCTCGGCCGGCATGGACCCGGCGAAGCAGGACGAGCACATCCAGATCCTGAACAACTCGCTGGCCGCGGCCTTCACCGCCAAGGCGCCGGTGATCCCGCACGAGCGGCTGCAGGAGCTGGCCGAGCGGCTGGAGTCGCTGGAAGAGCTGCTGCCCGATGCGGCCGACGTGACCATCGACGACTCGATCGTCTTCGACCTGTCGGGCCACGAGAGCTCCGAGCTGGAGGTGGTGTCCGAAGGTGGCTCGATGCCGACGCCGGCGATGATCGCCTGGGCGCGCGAGCTGCAGGTCGGCGGCTGGTACATGCTCGACTACCGCGGCCGCAACGAAGCGGTGCAGCTGGCCTGGCTGGGCCTGCGCAAGCAGTTGTCGATGTTCGTCACGCCGCAGGGCCGCTGCGTGCTGTTCCAACAGCAGCGTCTGGCGTCCTTCCTGCAGGCCGGGCTGCTGCTGCCGGCGCAGGACGAAGCGCTGAGCGTGCGCGCCACGCGCAGCGCGCTGGCCAAACTGGATGTCGACCCGTCGCGCCTGCTGAACTGACCCCTCTGAAGCGACTTCGCCGCTCGCCCTGGGGTTCAGTGAACCACGCGCTCTGCGGGCGCGACGAACAGTTCGTCGAGGATGAGCGCATCGGGCTCTTCGCCCAGGCTCCAGAAGACCATCAGCACGATGATCTTCAGGTCGTCCAACTCCATCGGGCCGTCGCCGATGGCAGTGGCCCGGTCGACCACCATCTCACGCATCGTCGGCGGCAGCACGCCCGCCGACTCGAGGAAACTGATGAAGCCGATGGATTCCTCGCCCAGCAACTCGCGCTCGGCTTCGGAATAGATGCGCAGGCTCTGCCCGCCTTGGCTGCCGGCGCAGGATTCGGCACTGCCGGCCAGACCGTCGAGCCACTTCAATGCGTCCTGGATCTCGTCGGAGTCGAAGCCGACGGCAGACAATTTCCTGGACAACTGCAGGTGGCTCGGGCACGCGTCCGGACGCCAGTAGTTTTCGTACAAGTACACGAGCACGTCGAACATGAAAACATAATAGCGCAGCCCGCCATCGCGGCCCGGGTCGTTACTTCCGGCGGCGCAAGCGCAAACCCGCCCCGGGGCGCCGAACCTCTGGCCCTGCTCTGGGGAGCGGGCGTGCCGGGATCAGGCCAGGTGGCGCCGCTGGTACAGCCCGCCGGGCAGTCGCGCCGCGCGGTCTTCGAGCTCGAGTTCGAGCAGCCGAGCACTGAGCTCCTGCGCACTCCAGCCGGTGCGCGCGCAAAGGGCGTCCAGGCTCACCGGGTCATGGCCCATGGCCTCGAGAAGCGGATCGAGCCTGCTCACCGGATCCGCAGCCGGCGGCGTCGGCGTAGCGACGAGTCCGGGCTGAAGCTCTTCCAGAATGTCCGCGGCGCTTTCCACCAGCTTGGCACCCTGGCGAATCAGCACGTGGCAGCCGCGCGACAGCGGTGAATGGATCGAGCCCGGCACCGCAAAGACTTCGCGGCCGAAGTCGGCGGCCAGCCGTGCCGTGATCAGCGAGCCCGATTGCAGTGCGGCTTCGACCACCAGCGTGCCACGCGACAGCCCGGCGATGATGCGGTTGCGCAGCGGGAAGTTCGGTGCCAGCGGCGGCGTACCGGGCGCGAACTCGCTGACCAGGACGCCGTCCATGGCGATGCGGTGCGCCAACGCGCGGTGGCGCGCTGGATACACACGATCCAGTCCGGTGCCGACCACCGCCACGGTGCTGCCCGGCCCGGTCAAGCCACCCTCGTGAGCGGCGCCGTCGATGCCGAAGGCCAAGCCGGACACGATGGTCCAGCCCTGGCTGCTGAGGTGCGCCGCGAAGGATCGGGCGTTGTCCACACCCTGCGCGCTGGCGTTGCGGCTGCCGACGATGGCCAGGCTGCGCTGGCTCAGCAGCGCAGCGTTGCCCTGCACGTACAGCAGCAACGGCGGGTCGGCGGATTGCAGCAGCAGTGGTGGATACGCGCTGTCGCCGATGCTCAGCACCTGGCGCCCGTCGCCCCCTTGCCACCACCCGTGTGCCGCCTTCAACCGGCTGGCCAGGTTGTCCGGTTCGCGATCCAGCGCGTCACTCAGCCGGCCACCGACGACCTCCTGCCGGGCGATCTTCGACGCCTGCAGGACGGCAGCCGCTGAGCCGAAGCTCGCGAGCAGCCGCCGCGCGCTCTCACGTCCGAGCCCTGGGGTCTCGAGAAGGCGAAACCAGGCGTCGAACTCGTCGGCGTCGAGCAAGCCGGCCTGCCGGTCAGGGCTGGGTGAAGCTGTCCCCAGGGAACACGGGTACGTTCACCGACAGGATCAGCGCATACGACGCCCGCTCGAAAACACTGAACACGAACAACAGGCCGTTGGGTTCGTTCGGCAACTGCAGCACCGTGTTGCGGCCGTCGAGGCTCGTCGTCTGGCGCTGGCCCTGGCGCCACAGCGCGAGCACGTGGCCGCGCTCGACACCGTCACGGGCGCCTCGGTTCAGCGCCACGATCTGGTTCTGGCCGGCGCTCAGGGCATCGCCGTAGATCGACAGCACCCGGCCAGCCATCGGCACGCTCGGATGGTGCGGCGCGTAGGCGTCCAGGTCGCGCGTCGGCAGCGGTGCGAGCCGGTCGCCGACGTTGACCTCCATGCGTACCGACTTGATCGACACGGTGGACGGCACCACCACGGGCTTGCCATTGGCTTCGACGAGTTCCTTGCCGGGGCGGACGAATTCGGCCGTGCCCACGTAGCGCGCCTCGTAGCCGAGCAGTTCCTTCGTGTCGAAGTCATAGAGCGGCTGCGGCTCGCGGAACAGACGGTAGCCGGAGCCCTTGCCCAGGTCGCCCACCACGTAGGCCAACTGGCCCTGGGACATGGCGACGTAGCCTTCCTGCGCGGCCACGATGCGCGGGGCGCGGTTCAGTTCGTCGTCGTTGAAGATCACCGCCTCGGTCAGGAACGGCCCGATCAGGTGCAGCGGAATCGACCCGATGGCACCGTTGTCGAGCAGGTTGCTGCGCACGCGCGGCGACAGCTTGACCGTGTTGTCCGGTGCACCGCTGCCGGACTGCGCCACGCGCAGCCGGGCGCGATCGCCCGACTTCTCGAGCAGCAGCACCTGGCCAGGGTAGATCAGGTGCGGATTGCGGATCTGGTCGAGATTCATGCCCCATAGCTCGGGCCAGCGCCACGGGCTCTTCAGGAAGAGCTTGGAGATATCCCACAAGCGTGTCGCCGCTTTGCACGGTGTGCGAGTCGGGGGCGTTCGGCGCCAGTTCGGACAGCGGCACTCCCGCTTGTGCCACCTGCTGCGCCGTGCTGCGCTGCGCCGCGGTGATCGGGAAATTGGGCTCGGCGCCATGCGCGTGGCCGGCCAGCATCGAGGCGCCGGCGCACAGCGCGGTGATGGCACCCAGGCGGCGTCGAAGGTTCTTTGGATTCATCGGTTCAAGCTCCAGGCGGGCCTTGAAGCCCCCGTCGGGTGCCACAATTGCGCCATGTGTTCGGACGTTGGACTGGCTCGGCGCACCATAGCGCAAGCGCCATGGCAATGCTCAAACAGTTTCTCAGATTCTGCCCATAAACCGTTGATATCGCAATGAAAGTGGTGCCCAACGGCAAAGCCTGTGATGCCTGTCACACACCGCGGCGTTGCGCCGTGTGGACGGCCGTAGCGCCTTGTCACGCCACGCTGCGCATGCGTTGCAAATGGCCCAGCTGACCATTCTTCGATACCCCGACCCGCGACTTCATACCGTGGCCCGCCCCGTGGCCGAGGTCGACATGCGCATCCACCGCCTGGTCGACGACATGCTCGAGACCATGTACGCCAGCGACGGCATCGGCTTGGCCGCTACCCAGGTGGACGTGCACGAGCGTGTGATCGTCATGGATGTTTCGAACAAGCGCGATCAGCCGCAGGTGCTGATCAACCCCGAGATCGTCTGGCGCAGCGACGAGATGATCGTTGCCGAGGAAGGCTGCCTGTCGGTGCCGGCCATCTACGACGACGTGCAACGCCACGCGCGGGTCAAAGTGCGTGGGCTCGGGCGCGAAGGCCAGCCCTACGAGTTCGAGGCTGCGGAGATGCTGGCGGTGTGCGTGCAGCATGAGATGGACCACCTCTTGGGCAAGGTCTTCGTCGAGTACCTCAGCCTGCTCAAGCGCACCCGCATCCGCACCAAGTTGCTGAAGAAGCAGCGCGAAGAGCGCCGTGGCGCCTGAGCCAGGCGCCCGGCCCGAACCGAGCGAGGCCGACTTGCGCGTGGCCTTTGCGGGCACACCGGAGTTCGCCCGCGTCGCGCTGCAGCACATCGTCGATGCGGGCTACCGGCCGCCGCTGGTGCTGACGCAGCCCGACCGTCCGGCCGGCCGCGGCCTGAAGTTGCAGGCTTCGGCCGTCAAGCAGCTGGCCATCGCGACGGGGCTGGCCGTGGCACAACCGCGCAGCCTTCGTCTGGATGGCAAGTACCCGCACGAGGCGCAGGCGGCGCGTGCTGCCTTGCTCGGCGCGCGGCCGGACGTGCTGGTGGTGGCCGCCTATGGGCTGATCCTGCCGCAGTGGGTGCTGGAGCTGCCGCGCCTGGGCTGCATCAACATCCATGGGTCGCTGTTGCCACGCTGGCGCGGCGCGGCGCCAGTGCAGCGCGCCATCGAAGCCGGCGATGCGCGCACCGGCATCACCCTCATGCAGATGGATGCCGGCCTGGACACGGGCGACATGCTGCGTGTGGACGAGCTGGCCATCGAGCCGGACGACACCAGCGCCAGCCTGTCCGACCGCCTGGCCCGGCTGGGTGCGCAGCTGCTGCTGGACACACTGCGCGAGCTGGCGCGTGGGCCGGTCGCGCGTCAGGCGCAGCCGGCAGTGGGTGTGAGTTACGCGCACAAGATCGACAAGGCCGAAGCCGCCATCGACTGGCACGCCAGCGCGGCCGTGATCGAGCGACGCGTGCGTGCCTTCGACCCCTTCCCGGGCGCCAGCTTCACCTGGGACGGCGCGATGGTGAAGGTCTGGCGCGCGGCCGTGCGGGCCGCCCCTGCCGCGCCAGCTGGCCAGGTGCTCGAAGCAGCAAACGGCAGGCTGGTCGTGGCCTGCGGCGACGCTGCGCTCGAACTGCTCGAACTGCAGCGTGCCGGTGGGCGCCGCGTGCCGGCGTCGGTGTTCCTGCAGTCGGCCGCGATCGCGCCAGGCCTGGTGCTGGCGTCCGCGGCCTGACTCAAGTCGGGCGCGGCTTGCGCCGATATCGCGGGTAGCCACGCCCCGTCTGCATCCCATGACGCCTATCCGCAAGACCCTCCTGCTCGCTGCCGCCTTGCTCGTCGCCGGCTGCGACATGCTTGGCATCGAGTCTGCACAGGCGTTGGCCGAACGCAAGGAAGCCGACGGCAAGGCCGTGGGTGGCGCCTGCCGCCATGCCGGCCGGGCGCTGGAGGATTGCTATGCGTTGAATCGCAGGGCCGACAAGGCGGCGGTGTTTGCCGGCTGGCGCGAGATGAACGACTACATGCGCGAGAACAAGATCGATTCGGTGGCACCGCAACTCAACGCCGGCACCGAGCTGGCCGCCAAGCCGCCGGCCGCCGAAGCGGCCGAGCCCAGGCCGGACACACACGACAAGGCTGCCAAGCCGGCCGCCGCCAAACCGGGCAAGCACGAGTCCTGACAGCTCCGGTCGCGGCCCGCACAGTGCTTTCTTGACGCAACGCAGGCGGCCACGCGCGCCAGGACGCAGAATCGGGCTCCGCCCCTTGGCTGCCGCGCAGTCGGCAGCCATTGCCCGCGTCTTCAACCCGTATCGACATCATGAATGTGTTGCGCTTCAGCGATCTGGTCGCTGCCGGCAAGGTGGCCGGCCAACGTGTCTTCATCCGCGCCGACCTCAACGTGCCGCAGGACGACGCCGGCCACATCACCGAGGACACGCGCATTCGCGCCTCGCTGCCGTGCATCCGCATGGCGCTGGATGCCGGCGCGGCGGTGATGGTCACCTCGCACCTGGGCCGGCCGACCGAAGGCGCGTTCAAGCCCGAGGATTCGCTGGCGCCGGTGGCCGCAGCGCATGGCCGAACTGCTGGGGCGCGACGTGCCGCTGCGCGCCGACTGGGTGAACGGCGTGGTCGTGAAGCCTGGCCAGGTGCTGCTGCTGGAGAACTGCCGCGTCAACCAGGGCGAGAAGAAGAACGACGAGGCGTTGGCCAGGAAGATGGCGGCGCTGTGCGACATCTTCGTGCACGATGCCTTCGGCACCGCGCACCGCGCCGAGGCCTCGACCTACGGCATTGCCCAGTTCGCCAAGGTGGCCTGCGCCGGCCCGCTGCTGGCGGCGGAGATCGACGCCATCACGAAGGCGCTCAGCGCACCGAAGCGGCCGTTGCTGGCGATCGTTGCCGGCTCCAAGGTCAGCACCAAGCTGAGCATCCTGCGCAGCCTGGCGACGAAGGTCGACGGCCTCATCGTCGGCGGCGGCATCGCCAATACCTTCCTGCTGGCCGAGGGCCTGCCCATCGGCAAGAGCCTGGCCGAGCCGGCGTTGCTCGATGAAGCCAAGGCGGTGATCGTGGCGATGAAGGCGCGCGGCGCGGCGGTGCCGATTCCGGTGGACGTGGTCACGGCCAAGGAGTTCAAGGCCGATGCGGCGGCGATCGTCAAGGCCGTGACCGAGGTGACTGCTGACGACCTGATCCTCGACATCGGCCCGAAGACCGCCGAGATGCTGGCGCAGCAATTGAAGGCCGCCGGCACCATCGTTTGGAACGGCCCCGTCGGCGTGTTCGAGTTCGATGCCTTCGCCCACGGGACCGAAACCGTTGCCCGGGCCATTGCCGCCAGCAGCGCCTTCAGCATCGCCGGCGGTGGCGACACGCTGGCGGCGATCGCCAAGTACGGCATCGAGGGCGACGTGAGCTACATCTCCACCGGCGGCGGTGCATTCCTTGAGGTTCTGGAAGGCAAGACCTTGCCGGCCTTCGAGATCCTGGGTCGGCGCGCCGGAGGCTGACGCCCGCCGGGCGATTGCCACCCTGGCAGTCGAATCTGTTTGAGCCCCACGGGGGCTTGCGCGCCCTCAATCAGGCGTAACCTTCGGCGTCTCGACCCAGCCAAAGGAGCGCCGATGAATGCCCCGCTGACCCCTGCCGAAGAAGCCCTGCGCGAGGCCGCGCTCGAATACCACCGCCTGCCGGTGCGCGGCAAGATCTCGATCTCACCGACCAAGCCGCTGTCCAACCAACGCGACCTGTCGCTGGCCTATTCGCCCGGCGTGGCCTATGCGTGCCTGGCGATCGAGAAGGACCCGAGCCTGGCGGCCGAATACACCACTCGCGCCAACCTGGTGGGCGTGGTCACCAACGGCACGGCGGTGCTCGGCCTGGGTGACATCGGCCCGCTGGCCGGCAAGCCGGTGATGGAAGGCAAGGGTTGCCTGTTCAAGAAGTTTGCCGGCATCGACGTGTTCGACATCGAATTGGCCGAGCGCGACCCGGACAAGCTGGTGGACATCATCGCCGCGCTGGAACCCACCTTGGGCGGCATCAACCTCGAGGACATCAAGGCGCCGGAGTGCTTCTACATCGAGAAGAAGCTGCGCGAGCGGCTCAACATCCCGGTGTTCCACGACGATCAGCACGGCACTGCCATCATCTCGGCCGCGGCATTGTTGAACGGCCTGGAACTGGTGGGCAAGCACATTGGCGAGATCAAGGTCGCCGTCTCCGGCGCGGGAGCGGCCGCCATCGCCTGCCTGGACGTGATGGTCGGCCTGGGCGTAAAGGTATCGAACATCTTCGTCTGCGATTCGAAGGGCGTGGTGCGCGAAGGCCGCGGCGACAAGCTCGATGAGTCGAAGCAACGCTACTGCCAGAAGACCGAGGCGCGCACGCTGGCCGATGTCGTCAAGGGCGCCGACGTGTTCCTGGGCTGCTCGGCCGCCGGTGTGATGAACGCCGAGATGGTCAAGAGCATGGCCGACAAGCCAATCATCCTGGCGCTGGCCAACCCCGAGCCCGAGATCCGCCCCGAGCTGGCCAAGGCCGCGCGGCCCGACTGCATCATCGCCACCGGCCGTTCGGACTATCCGAACCAGGTGAACAACGTGCTGTGTTTCCCGTACATCTTTCGCGGCGCGCTCGACTGCGGCGCGACGAAGATCAACGAGGCGATGAAGCTGGCCTGCGTGCGCGAGATCGCGGCGCTGGCCAAGGCCGAGACCAGCGACGAGGTGGCCGCCGCCTATTCGGGCCGTGAGCTGAAGTTCGGCCCCGACTACCTGATCCCCACCCCCTTCGACGTGCGCCTGATCCTGCGCATCGCCCCGGCCGTAGCCCAGGCGGCGATGGAGTCGGGCGTGGCGACGCGGCCGATCGCCGACCTGGACGCCTACCGCCAGTCGCTGAGCCGCTTCGTCTACCAGACGGGGCTGTTCATGCGCCCGGTGTTCGCCGCGGCCAAGGCCCGGTCCGCACGCGTGGTCTATGCCGAAGGCGAGGACGAGCGTGTGCTGCGCGCGGTGCAGGTGGTGCTGGACGAAGGCCTGGCCAAGCCGATCCTGGTGGGCCGGCCGGAGGTCATCCGCATGCGCATCGAGCGCGCCGGGCTGCGCCTGGCGGCGGGCCGCGATTTCGAGGTCTGCAATCCCGAGGACGACCCGCGCTTTCGCAGCTATTGGGAGACCTATGCCAAGCTGATGGGGCGCGAAGGCTTCACACCCGAGGCCGCCAAGGCCGCGGTGCGGCGCTCGAACACGCTCATCGCCGCGCTGATGCTGCGCCGGGGCGAGGCCGACGGCATGCTGTGCGGCCTGGTCGGCCGCTACGACAGCCACCTGGAGCATGTGCGCACGGTCATCGGCCACAAGAGTGGCATGCGCACCTTGGCGGCGATGAACGCGCTGATGCTCGACCAGCACACGCTGTTCATCGCCGACACCTACGTCAACGACGAGCCCAGCGCCGAGGATCTGGCCGACATCGCGATGATGGCCGCCGCCGAGGTCAAGCGCTTTGGCCTGCCGCCGAAGGTGGCCTTCCTGTCGCATTCGATCTTCGGCTCATCGCAGCGTGCCTCGGCGCGGCGCATGCGTGCGGCGCGCGACCTGTTCGTGCAGCGTGCGCCCGACATCGAATGCGACGGCGAGATGCAAGGCGATGCCGCGCTGTCCGAAAGCGTGCGCCGCAGCTACCTGCCCGACAGCACGCTCAGCGGCGCGGCCAACCTGCTGGTGCTGCCGAACATCGATGCCGCGAACATCCTGTTCAACGTGCTGAAGGTGACCGGCGGCCATGGCGTCACGGTGGGCCCGATCCTGCTGGGGGCGGCCTTGCCCGCGCACATCCTGGCGCCGTCGGCCACCGTGCGGCGCATCGTCAACATGAGCGCGCTGGCGGTGGCCGACGCGGCCGACGTGGTGGCCCAACCGGTGAAGTAGCGCGCGCCCGGCCGCTCGCATAATCCACCGGCCCTGCCGCCTGCCCATCGAAAGACCACGCCATGCCCCGCGCCACCAAGATCGTCGCCACGCTCGGGCCTGCATCCAGCGACCCCGCCGTGCTCGAGCGTCTGCTGCGCGCCGGCGTGGACGTGGTGCGGCTGAACTTCAGCCACGGCAGCGCCGCAGGACCATATCGACCGGGCGGCGCTGGTGCGCGACACCGCGCTGCGCATCGGCAAGCCGGTGGCACTGATGGCCGACCTGCAGGGCCCGAAGATCCGCGTCGGCAAGTTCGCCGAGGGCAGCGTGATGCTGGTCAACGGCGCGGCCTTCGTGCTCGATGCCTCGCTCGAGGCACCCGGCGACATCGGCGTGGTCGGCCTCGACTACAAGGAACTGCCGCGCGACGTCAAGCCGGGCGACAACCTGCTGCTCAACGACGGGCTGATCGTGCTCACCGTGTCGGCGGTGCGCGGCGAGCAGGTGCACACCGTGGTCAAGCAGGGCGGCGTGCTGTCCAACAACAAGGGCATCAACAAGGAAGGCGGCGGCCTGACCGCGCCGGCACTCACCGCCAAGGACATGGAAGACATCAAGACGGCGATGAGCCTTCCAGTGCGACTACCTGGCAGTCAGTTTCCCGAAGAGCGCCACCGACATGGAAATGGCGCGGCAACTGGCCAACGTGGCCGGCGAGTCGCAGCGCCACAAACCGGCGCTGATCGCCAAGATCGAGCGCAGCGAAGCCATCCCGCAGCTCGAGGCCATCCTGAGGGCCAGCGACGGCATCATGGTCGCGCGTGGCGACCTGGCGGTCGAGGTCGGCGCCGCGGCCGTGCCGGCGCTGCAGAAGCGCATGATCCGCATGGCCCGTGCGATGGACAAGATCACCATCACCGCCACGCAGATGATGGAAAGCATGGTGCAGAACCCGGTGCCGACGCGCGCCGAGGTCAGCGACGTGGCCAACGCCGTGCTCGACGGCACCGACGCGGTCATGCTCAGCGCCGAGACTGCGGCCGGGCAGTATCCGGTGGAGACGGTGGAGCACATGGCGCTGATCGCGCTGGAGGCCGAGCGCGCCGAAGACGTCGAGCTGGATGGCAACTTCTCCAACAAGCATCTCGGCCGCATCGACCAGAGCATCGCGATGGGCGCGCTGTTCACCGCTTTCCACCTGGGCTGCAAGGCCATCGTCGCGCTCACCGAAAGCGGCTCCACCGCGCTGTGGATGAGCCGGCACAACATCCACGTGCCGATCTTCGGCGTCACCTCGACGCCCAATTCCGAGCGCCGCATGGCGCTGTACCGCAACGTGCGGCCGATCCTGATGGAAGCGCACAGCGACCGCGACGAGGCCCTGGCCGATGCCGAGCGGCTGCTGGTCGAGCGCGGCGTGCTGATGCCGGGCGACACCTATGCCATCACCTGCGGCGAGCCGATGGGCTACCCCGGCGGCACCAACATGCTGAAGGTCTGCCGGGTGAACTGACCCACCCCCGTGACGGCCGTCAGGCCGGCCCCCCTCGAGGGGGCGACGCCTGCGGCCCGGCAAAGCCGGTTCCGCGGTGTCTGCTTGATCTGGTGCGAGGTGTGTACCGAACGGCGTCGCTAAAATCGCTTCTTCGATCTACCCAACCGCCGAGGTCCGCCATGCCACTCGTCTCCATGCGCCAACTGCTCGACCATGCCGCCGAAAACGGCTATGGCATCCCGGCCTTCAACGTCAACAACCTCGAGCAGGTGCAGGCCGTGATGTCGGCCGCCGCCGAGGTCGGCGCGCCGGTGATCCTGCAGGCCAGCGCCGGAGCGCGCAAGTACGCCGGCGAGGCCTTCATCAAGCACCTGATCCAGGCCGCCATCGAAACCTGGCCGCAGGTGCCGCTGGTCATGCACCAGGACCATGGCCAAAGCCCCGAAGTGTGCAAGGGCGCGATCGGGCTGGGCTTCAGCTCGGTGATGATGGACGGTTCGCTCGAGGCCGATGGCAAGACCATCGCCAGCTACGACTACAACGTTGACGTCACGCGCAAGGTGGTGGACATGGCGCATGCGCAGGGCGTCACCGTCGAGGGCGAGCTGGGCTGCCTGGGCAGCCTGGAGACGATGCGCGGCGACAAGGAAGACGGCCATGGCACCGAATCGACGATGACGCGCGAGCAACTGCTCACCGACCCGGAGCAGGCGGCCGACTTCGTCAAGCGCACGCAGCTCGACGCGCTGGCCATCGCCATCGGCACCAGCCACGGCGCCTACAAGTTCACGCGCAAGCCCACCGGCGACATCCTGGCCATCGACCGCATCAAGCAGATCCACCGGCGCATTCCCAACACGCACCTGGTGATGCACGGCAGCTCCAGCGTGCCACAGGATCTGCTGGCGGAAATCCGCCAGTTCGGCGGCGACATGAAAGAGACCTACGGCGTGCCGGTCGAGGAGATCCAGGAAGCCATCAAGCATGGCGTGCGCAAGATCAACATCGACACCGACGTGCGCCTGGCCATGACCGGCGCGATCCGCCGCTACATGGCCGAGAACCCGGGCAAGTTCGACCCGCGCGACTACCTCAAGCCGGCGCGCGAGGCGGCCAAGGCCATCGCTCGCCAGCGCTACCTGCAGTTCGGCTGCGAGGGCCAGGCCGGCAAGATCAAGCCCAGCAGCCTGGCCGAGGTGGCCAAGGCCTACGCCAGCGGCAAGCTCGCACCGACGGTGGTGTAGCCCCGCGGCTGCGTTGCGCGCGCTGCCGTGTGAGCGCGCGGCGGGCTCCTACAATCGGGCCCCTTCCTGAACCCGGAGCCGCCCGTGACAAGCGCAGCCCCTGTGGTCGGCGTGGTGATGGGTTCGTCCAGCGACTGGGAGACCCTGCAGCACGCGACGCAGATCCTCGCCGAGTTCGGCGTGCCGCACGAGGCACGCGTGCTCAGCGCGCACCGCATGCCCGACGACATGTTTGCCTATGCCGAAGGCGCGGCCGGCCGCGGGCTGAAGGCCATCATTGCCGGCGCCGGCGGCGCGGCGCACCTGCCGGGCATGCTGGCGGCCAAGACCCCCGTGCCGGTGCTGGGCGTGCCAGTGGCCAGCCGGCACCTGCAAGGGGTCGATTCGCTGCATTCCATCGTGATGATGCCCAAGGGCGTGCCGGTGGCCACCTTTGCCATCGGTGTGGCCGGCGCCGCCAATGCCGCGCTCTTCGCCGTGGCCATGCTGGCAAACGAAGACGCGGTCTTGCGCGACAAGCTGCTTGCCTGGCGCGCACGTCAGACCGAAGCTGCCCGGGCCATGGGCCGGGAACTCGGCCGCGAAACCGGGTGATGCCAGCCCAGCTGCCCGGTGCGGCCGGGCCCGACGGCCGGCCGGCCCTGCTCGGCGTGATGGGTGGCGGGCAGCTGGCGCGCATGTTCGTGCACGCCGCGCAGGCCATGGGCTATGGCACCGCGGTGCTCGATCCGGATGCCACCAGCCCGGCGGGGCGGGTGTCGCACCTGCACGTGCAGACAGCCTTCGACGACCCGCAGGGCCTGGCGACCCTGGCACGGTCATGCGCAGCCATCACCACCGAATTCGAGAACGTGCCTGCGCCATCGCTGGCCACGCTGGCGGCACTGCGGCCGGTGGCACCGGGTGCGCAGGCCGTGGCCATCTGCCAGCGGCGTGCGGCCGAGAAGGCGCACTTCCAGCGCTGTGGCGTGCCTTGCGCGGCTTTTGCCGTGCTCGAGTCGACCGACGACCTGGCGCGGCTGGATGCGACGCTGTTTCCCGGCATCCTGAAGACCACCCAGCTCGGCTACGACGGCAAGGGTCAGGTCGGCGTGACCGCGCCCGAGGGGCTGGCCGGCGCCTGGGACACGCTGGGGCGCGTGCCCTGCGTGCTGGAACGGCGCCTGGCCTTGCACCTCGAGGTCAGCGTGATCGTGGCGCGTGCGGCGAGCGGCCAGGTCGTGCACCTGCCGGTGCAGCAGAACCTGCACCGCGACGGCATCCTCGCCGTGACCCAGGTGCCTGCGCCCGACATGGCCCCGGGGCTGGCGGCCGAGGCCGTGGCACAGGCCGGACGCATCGCCGAATCCATGGCCTATGTGGGTGTGCTGTGCGTCGAGTTCTTCGTGCTCCAGGACGGCTCGTTGGTGGCCAACGAGATGGCGCCGCGACCGCACAACTCGGGCCACTACAGCATCGACGCCTGCGATGTCTCGCAGTTCGAACTGCAGGTGCGTTGCCTGGCCGGACTGCCGCTCGTGGCGCCGCGGCAGCATTCGGCGGCGGTGATGTTGAACCTGCTCGGTGATCTGTGGTTTGTCCAGGGCGAGGCTGTCGCGGTATCGCCGCCATGGGGCCGCGTGCTGGCCCTGCCGGGCGTGCACCTGCACCTGTACGGCAAGGCCGAGGCCCGGCCGAGCCGCAAGATGGGGCACCTGACGGTGACCGCCGCCGACGCCGTCGACGCACGGCGCATCGCGCTCGAGGCGGCGGCCCTGCTCGGCCTGCCGGCCTTCTGAGCCAGGGCCGCGACCATGCCGCTGCTCGATGCAAACGATCCGCAGGCGGTGGTCTCGGCCGCCCGTCACCTGGCCTCGGGCGAACTGCTGGCCTTCCCGACCGAGACGGTGTATGGACTGGGGGCACGCGCCGACGACGATGCGGCCGTGCGAAAGATCTTCGTCGCCAAGGAGCGGCCGGCGTTGCATCCGCTGATCGTGCACGCGGCGGGCCTCGAGCAGGCGCGGCAATTCGCGGCCGAGTGGCCGCCGTTCGCACAGAAACTGGCGCTGGCCTTCTGGCCCGGGCCGCTGACGCTGATCGTGCCGCGCCAGCCAGGCCAGGCCGGCGCGGCGGCGGGCGGGCAGGGCAGCATCGGCCTGCGCGTGCCGGCACATCCGGTGGCGCGCTCACTGCTGCACGAGGCGCTGAAGCTGGGCGTGGCCGGCATCGCCGCGCCCAGCGCCAACCGCTTCGGGCGGGTCAGCGCCACCTGGGCGGCGCATGTGGAGCAGGAGTTCGGCGCCGCGCTGTGGGTGCTGGACGGCGGCGAATGCCCGGGTGGCATCGAGTCCGCGATCGTCGATTGCACCGCGGCGCAGCCGACACTGCTGCGCCCCGGCTTGCTGGCGCGCGCGCAGATCGAGGTTGCCCTGGGCCAGGCGCTGCGCGAACCCGACGCGTTGTCGCCCCGCGCGAGCGGCAGCTTGGCGGCGCACTACGCACCAAACGCCAAGCTGCGGCTGATGCCGCCGCGCCAACTGCGCGAGGCGGTGGCGATCCTGGCTGACCATCCGTCGTCGCTGAAGCTGGCGGTATATTCACGCTCCGACGTGCCCAGGGGGCGTGGCATCGAACACCGGCGCATGCCGGACAACGCGGCCGAGGCGGCCCACGAGCTTTTTGCGGTGCTGCGCGAGTTCGACGCGCGGGGCGCACAGCTCATCTGGATCGAACAGCCACCCCCGTCTGCCGAGTGGGAAGCGGTGCTGGACCGCCTGCAGCGCGCCGCAGCGGCCTGAGACGGCCGCCCAAAAAACTAAGCAAGGTTTCGCGATGATGAACAGGTTGATGGGCAAGCTGGCGCAATGCGCCTCGAGGGGATGCGGCACGCTGGTATTGCTGGGCCTATTGGCCTCGTGCGGCGGTGGCACGGAGCAGGTCACGCCGTTTGCGCCGACACGCATGCTGGTCTTCGGTGACGAGATGAGCGTGCTGACGAAGCTGCCACCGCAAGGGCGCAAGTACAGCGTCAACGCGCTGATCACCGACGGCACCGCACTCGACTGCCTGGCCCGGCCCTTGTGGACGCAGATCCTCGCCGCCGCCTTCCTGTTCGCCTTCGAGGAATGCAACCCGACGAACCAGGCCAACCCCGCAGCCAAGATCTTTGCCGAACCCGGGGCGAAGGCCGATGACCTGCTTGCACAGATCGAGCGGGCCCAGGCGCTGACCGGTAGCTTTGCCGCCACCGACCTGGCCACGGTGCTGATCGGGGCCAACGACGTCATCGATCTGTACGAGAACGTCTACCGGGCCAACCCCACGTCACAGACGGCGACGGAGATCACCAACGAATTGACGCGCCGCGGTGCCTTGCTCGGCCAGCGCGTCAACGCGTTCATCGGTCTGGGCCCGAGGGTCATCCTCTCGACCATTCCACTGCAGAACCTGACGCCCTATGCGCTGCGCCAGCCCGCGGCGCTGAATGCGCCCAACGTGCTGTTGAACTTCAGCAACGCCTTCAACACCGCGATGCGCGTGAACATCATCAACGACGGCCGCTTCATCGGCCTGGTGGAGTTGGATGCGCTGCTGAATGCCGGCGTCGGCGATCCGGCCCGCTATGGCCTGGCCAACGTGACCAACGCCGTGTGCGCGGTGGAACTGCCCGACTGCGACACCAACACGCTCGTGCCCAACGGCAATGCCACCACCTGGCTATGGGCCAGTGAACTGTGGATCGGTTCGACCGCGCACCTCAACCTGGGCAACTTCGCGGTCGGGCGCGCGCTCAACAATCCTTTCTGACCGCATGCCGGCGTCGTGCTTCAGCCGCGCGACGGCCGGGCCCGCAACTCGATGACGATCTTCGTCAGCAGGATCGTCGTGGCCAGCACCAGCGTCACTGCATTGGCGACGATGATCGGCCATTCGCCGAGGTGCCAGCCATAGGCCAGCCACAGCGCGATGCCGGCCGTGAACAGGCTGTACATGGCGAAGGAAATGCCTTGCACCTGGCGCGTGCGCAGGGTCAACAGCGCCTGCGGCACGAAGGACAGCGTGGTCAGCGTGGCGGCCAGGTAGCCCAGCCAGTCGTTCGCGGTGAGTGTCGGCATGGGCCTTCCAGGTCAGCGGGCCGGCGCGTCGCGCAGGCTCCAATGCACCAGCGCATCGAGCGCGGGGCGTGCGGCATTGGCGTTTGCATGGTTGATCACGGCCACCAGCACGTAGCGGCGGCCGCTGTCCGACAGCACGTAGCCGGCCACGCCGGCCACGTCGCGCAGCGATCCGGTCTTCAGGTGGGCCCGCCCCGGCGTCGCGCGCGAGCGGCGCAACGTGCCGTCGAGCCCGTTGATTGGCAGCGAGCTCACCAACTCGGGCATGGTCGCGCTGCCCCAGGCCTGTTGCAGCAGCCGCGCCAGCAGCGCGGCGCTCAGCCGCGTCTCGCGCGACAGGCCCGAACCGTTGTCCAGATGCATGCCCGGTGGCAGCTCGCCGACACGCGCCACCAACCACTCGAGCACCACAGTGCGCGCGGCCTCGGCCGTGGCCGGCACGCCGGGCTGGCGCTGCAGCGCCAGGCTCAGGAACAGCTGCTGTGCCATGACGTTGTTGCTGTACTTGTTGATGTCGCGCACCACCTCGGCCAGGGGTGGTGACTTCAGCTCGAAGCTGGGCTTGACGCCGACCGGCGCGGCGCCGTCGAGCACGCGCCCGCCGAGCCTGCCGCCCATGTCGCGCCACAGCGCCTCGATCAGCCTTGCGTTGAAGCTGCCGGGTTCGGCATCGGCCACCGGCCAGGCGAGTTCACCGCACGACAGCGGGTAGCTACCGGCGAAACGCACGCGGGTGGCATCGGCGAAATTGGCCTTCAATGTGCCGCGCCAGTCTTCGCACGCGGCGTTGGACAGGCGCACCGTGCGGTCGACCTGGGTGCCGGCCAGTTCGGGATCGACCAAGACCTGGGCCACGCCGCGTGCGGCATCGGGCACGAAGCTATAGGTCACTGACTTGAAGTTCAGCAGCAAGGCGTCGGGCTGCACGTTGTATGCCCGCGTCGGATCGCCGTCGAAGTCGGCCGGCTCGGCCTGACCGGTGGCAAATGCCGTGCGGTCGAGCACGATGTCGCCGCGGATCTCGCGCACGCCGAGCTGCTGCACGCGCCTGAGCATCAGCCACACGCGTTCGACCACCAGCTTCGGGTCGCCGCTGCCCTTGATGTGCAGCGAGCCGTCGAGCACGCCGTCGCTCAGGCTGCCCTGCAGCCACACCGGCGTGGCCCAGGTCCAGGCCGGGCCGAGCTGGTCCAGCGCCGCCATCGTGGTCAGCAGTTTGGCCAGCGAGGCCGGGTTCATCGGAAGCTGCGCGTTGTGCGCCAGAAGCGAGCGGCCGCTGCCGGCTTCCTGCAGCACCACCGACAGGGCCTCGTGCGGCACGCGCGCCCGGCGCAAGGCCGTGTCCACCTCGGGAGGCATCGCCGATGCCGCCAGTGGGATCAGCAACCATCCAGCCAGCGCGCGCAGGCCGCGCAGGTGGCGCGCCAGCATCGTCGTCACAGCCCCTTGCACCATGCTGTCGATGATCGCACGGCTACACTTCGCGCATGCTCCAGAAGCGCCCGACGCGGCACCTCCCACGGCCGGGCGTGGCACGACCGGCGCGGCAATGAACGCCCCCCTGCTGGCCTTCGACACCTCGACCGAATCCATGGCGGTCGCGGTGCAATCGCCTGCGGGCCTGTTCACCTGGAACGGCGAAGGCGGAGCCGTGGCGTCCGTGCAGCTGATTCCGCAGATCCATCGTCTGATGGAGCAGGCCGGGCTCGGCTTTCAGGACTTGCGCGCCATCGCCTTCGGCGGCGGGCCGGGGGCTTTCACCGGGCTGCGCACGGCCTGCGCCGTGGCACAGGGCCTGGCCTTGGGCGCGGCATTGCCGGTGCTGCCGGTGGACAGCCTGCGCATCGTCGCCGAGGATCTGCGCGTCGCACATCCGGGCGCCTGGCAGGGCGCAACTGCGCCGCAGGTGCACGTGGCGATGGACGCGCGCATGGGCGAAGCCTATGCCGGCGCCTACCGCTGGTCGGGCGGGCGCTGGCAGGTGGTGTCGACCCCAGCGCTGTATGCGCTCGACGCATTGAACGCGGCCTGGGCGGCCGAGGCGCCGCGGTGTGTCGCTGGCTCCGCATTGCAGGCCTTCGGTGAACGACTGTGCGCCGGTTCGGCGATGCGCGTCGCGACGGGCACCGACCGCGCTGCCGCACTGATGCGCCTGGCCCAGCAGCAATGGCGCGACGACGGTGGCGTGGATGCCGCCGCGGCCCTGCCGCTGTACCTGCGCGACAAGGTGGCGCTGACCGTGGCCGAGCGGCAGGCCATGCGCGCCCGTGCCACCGGCGCATGAACGCGCTGCTGCAGCCCGAGGCCGCGCTGCGCGCGATGTGCGTCGGCGACCTGGACGCGGTGATGGCGGTCGAGCGCAGCGCCTACAGCTTTCCATGGACGCGCGGCAACTTCATCGATTCGCTCGCGGCCGGCTACCTCGCCGAAGTGCTGCTGCACGCTAGCGCCGGGCTGGTCGGCTACTACGTCGCCATGAAGGGCGTCGACGAGATGCACCTGCTGAACCTGACGGTGGCGCCGGCACAGCAGCGGCATGGGCACTCGCGCACGCTGCTCGATGCGCTGGAGCGGCATTGCCGCGACGAGCGCATCGACAGGCTGTGGCTGGAGGTGCGCGCCAGCAATCACCACGCGCGGCAGTTGTATGCGCGGCGCGGCTTTGCCGAAGCCGGGCAACGCCGGGGCTACTACCCGGCTGGCCGCGGGCAGCGCGAGGACGCGATCGTCATGAGCCTGCCGCTGCAGGAGGGACCGGCAGATGGCCTGGACTGAGCGTCAGCGCGAGATGCTGCAGGAGATGGGCATCCGGCTATGGGCGCCGGTGGCGTCGGCCGGCGTCGCCGCGTCGCGGCTGCCCGCAGCGAGCGCGAAGCCCGCCCCGGCCGCGACCCGCGCCGCGCCCTCGTCCACCGCTGCCCCGATGCCGGCCCACGCAGCGCCCGTGGTCGTGGCAGACGAGCGCGCACGATCGATCGCCATGATGCCGTGGCCCGCCTTGCGCGAGGCCGTGGCCGCGTGCACCGCCTGCGGCCTGTGCCAGGGCCGGCGCCAGACGGTGTTTGGCGTGGGCCATGCGCAGGCGCACTGGATGATCGTCGGCGAAGCGCCGGGTGAGCAGGAGGACCTGAAGGGCGAACCCTTCGTCGGCGCGGCCGGGCATCTGCTCGACCAGATGCTGCGCGCGCTGCAGCTGACGCGCGCCGAGGCGCCGCCCGAGCAGCAGGTGTACATCGCCAACACGCTGAAGTGCCGGCCGCCGCGCAACCGCAACCCCGAACCTGGCGAGCTGGCACGCTGCGAGCCGTTCCTGGTACGGCAGATCGAGTTGATCCGCCCGCGCATCATCCTGGCGATGGGCCGCTTCGCGGTGCAGTCGCTGCTGCGCAGCAGCGAGCCGATCGGCAAGCTGCGCGGCCGCGTGCACCGGTACCAGGGCGTGCCACTGGTGGTGACCTACCACCCGGCCTACCTGCTGCGCAACCTGGTCGACAAGGCCCGGGCCTGGGAAGACCTGTGCCTGGCGGCACAGACGCTCGAGTCGGCGGGCGACACGCCAAGCGCGTGACTGCCGTCGGCCGGGTCAGCGCCCGGCGGTTGCGCTCAGGTCTTCTTCTTCAACGGCCGCTGCCAGCCGGCAATCGTTGCCTGGCGCGCGCGCGCCACGACCAGTTGCCCGGCAGGCACGTCCTGCGACACGGTGGAGCCGGCGCCGATCGTGGCGCCTACGCCGACGCTGATCGGCGCCACCAACACGCAGTTGGAGCCGACATGCACGTCGGCGCCGAGCACCGTGTGGTGCTTGTAGGCGCCGTCGTAGTTGGCGGTGATGCTGCCGGCGCCGTAGTTCACGCGCGGCCCGACCGTGGCATCGCCCAGGTAGGCCAGGTGGTTGGCCTTGGCACCGGCGGCCAGCGTCGAATTCTTCACCTCGACGAAGTTGCCGATGTGCACCTCTTGGCCCAGATCGGCACCCGGGCGCAGCCGCGCAAAAGGCCCGACCAGGGCGCCCGGGCCGATGCGCGCGCCATCGATGTGGGTGAAGGGCAGGATCGCCGCGCCGGAGGCGATGGTGGCATCGCGGATCACGCAGTTCGCGCCGATGTGCACGCCGTCACCCAAGGCAACCTGGCCTTCGAAGACGCAGTTGACGTCGATCTCGACCTCGCTGCCGCATTGCAGCGTGCCGCGCAGGTCGAAGCGCGCCGGGTCGGCCAGGCGCACGCCGGAGTCCATCAACGCTTCGGCCCGGGCGCGCTGGTAGCGGCGTTCCAGCTCGGCCAGCTGCACGGGGCTGTTCACGCCGAGCACCTCGGTGTCGTCGCGCGCCGGCGTGGCCACTACCGGCACGCCCTCGGCCACCGCCATGGCGACGATGTCGGTCAGGTAGTACTCGCGCTGCGCGTTGTCGGGCTGAAGTGCCGCGACCCAGCGCTTCAACGCTGCGGTGGGCGCAGCCATCATGCCGGTGTAGACCTCGCGGATGGCGCGCTGCATCTCGTTGGCGTCCTTGTGCTCGACGATGCCGAGCACGCCGCCGGCAGCGTCGCGCTGGATGCGGCCGTAGCCGCTGGCGTCGGCGAGCTCGATCGTCAGCAGCGCCAGTCTCTTGCCGCCACTCGCCGCCGCCAAGGCGCGTGCGGTGTCGGCACGGATCAGTGGCACATCACCGTTCAGGATCAGCGTGGTGTCGGCGCCATCGTCGAGCGCGGGCGCCACCTGCTGGATGGCGTGGCCCGTGCCCAGCTGCGGCTCCTGCCGCACGAAGTGCAGGTTTTCGCCATGCGCAGCGGCTTCGACCTGTTCGGCGCCATACCCGGTGATGACGAGGGTGCGCTCGGCCGACAGCGCCGCGCAGCTGTCCAGAACATGCTGCAATAGCGGCGTCCCGGCCAGTCGGTGAAGCACCTTCGGCAAGGCCGATTTCATGCGGGTGCCCTTGCCGGCAGCCATGATCACGATGTTCAGTGCCATGCGATGTTCCACAACCAAAGCCCTGATTATCGGGTTGTGTTCACTGTGCCTGCTGCTCCTGCAAGCTTGCAGCGCGGTACGAATTGGCTACAACCAAGCGCCCACTTTGGCGTGGTGGTGGGTCGACAGCTACATGGACTTCAACATCGAGCAAGCGCCGCGCGTGAAGGACGCACTGAACCAGTGGTTCGCCTGGCATCGCAAGACCCAGCTGCCCGAATACGCCAGGTTGCTGGCCATGGCCCAGGTACAAGTGCTGCAGCCGGCCACGCCCGAACAGGTGTGCCGATGGTCGGACGAGTTGCGCGCACTCATCGGCAGGGCCATCGACTACGGCGTGCCTTTGGCGGCGGACGCGTTGTCCGGGCTGACGGCGGAACAATTGGCGCATCTGGAGCGCAAGTACCAGAAGTCGAACCAGGGCTTCACGGAGGATTTTCTTCAAGCCAAGGGCGATGAGCGGCTCAAAGCTTCGCTGCGCCGCACGGTGGAGCGGGCCGAGATGATCTATGGGCGGCTCGACGAGCGGCAACGGCAATTGTTGGCCGACGGCGTGGCGGCGTCGCCCTTCGACCCCGCGCTTTGGTACGCCGAACGCCAAGCCGTGCAGCGAGCCACCTTGCAGACTTTGACGCGGCTGGCGGCGGTCGACCCCGCGCGTGCCGACCGCGAAACCCAGTTGGCCGAACTGCAGGCCTTGGCGACACGCCTGTTGCGCACCCCGAGCGGACCCTACCGCGCCTATCAGCAGCGGTTGATGGAATACAACTGCGTGCTGCTGGCGCAATTGCACAACAGCACCACGCCGGCGCAGCGCGAAGCAGCCCGCAGCAAGCTCAGGGCCTGGGAAGAAGACTTTCGCGCGTTGGCGGCGCAGCGCCCCGGCCCAGCCACCGAGATGGCCCAGCCGCGCGCGCCGCAGCTCGGCGCCTTGTCCGGCGCGCCAGCTCAGCCGATGTGGAGCTTGATGCTGGACGTGTTCGCGGCGCCCGCGGGGCTGGTGCAGCTCTCGTCGTCGTCGAAGGCCTTGTCGCCGTCCGCATCGGCCACGCCGTTGGCCTGGAGTCCCTCGAAGGGATAGAGCCGCCGGTCCATCAGGTGCGAGGGCACGACATGCCCCATCGCATGCAGCATGTTGTCGGTACGCCCCGGATACCGGCGCTCCCAGTCGCGCAGCATGGCCTTGATCTGCACGCGCTGCAGGTTGTCCTGGCTGCCGCACAGCGTGCACGGAATGATCGGGAACTGCCGCAACGCGGCCCAGCGTTCCAGGTCGGTTTCGGCCACGTAGGCCAGCGGCCGAATGACGACGTGGCGGCCGTCGTCGCTGGCCAGCTTCGGCGGCATGCCCTTGATGCGACCGCCGAAGAACATGTTCATCAGCATCGTCACCACCATGTCGTCGCGGTGGTGGCCAAGCGCGATCTTGGTCGCACCCAGTTCGCTGGCTACGCGATACAGGATGCCGCGGCGCAGGCGCGAGCACAGGCTGCACATCGTCTGCCCCTCGGGCACCAGTCGCTTGACGATGGCATAGGTGTCCTGGTTCTCGATGTGGAAGGGCACGCCGCGCGCGCGCAGGTACTCGGGCAGCACATGCGCCGGAAAGCCGGGCTGCTTCTGGTCGAGGTTGACGGCGATGAGCTCGAAGTCGATCGGCGCACGCTGGCGCAGCGACAGCAGCAGGTCGAGCAGCGCGTAGCTGTCCTTGCCACCCGACAGGCACACCATCACCTTGTCTGCGGCCTCGATCATGTTGAAGTCGGTGATCGCCTGGCCCACCTGGCGATGCAGCTTCTTGCTCAGCTTGTTGGCCTCGAAGGCCTGCCTGCGCGCATCGCGGGCGCTGTCGACGAGGGTCGGGGCTTCGGTCGGGGCATTCATGGCGCCGAGCCTTCTTCGACACGCAGGCCGAACACCTCGATGCCCACGGCATCGCAGTCCGGGTAGACGTCGGGCTTTTCGGTGGACACGCGCGCGGCGTGCACCTGAGGGTGGGCCAGCATCAGGCGCAGCAGGTCGTCTGCCAGCGTCTCCTGCAGGTGGATGTGGCCACGCGCGACGCGCTCGCCGATGCTGCGGCGGATGAAGTCGTAGTCCAGCACCTCGTTCAGTGTGTCGGCGTGCGGCGTGCTCAGTGCCAGCGGCACATACAGATCGACGTTGATGAGCACGCGTTGTTCGCCCTTCTTCTCGAAGTCGTGTACGCCAATGTTGATCCACACCTCGTAGTCGCGCAGGAACAGGCGTCGGCAGTTCGTCAGGCGGGGGTGGTGCAGCAGGCTTTGCATTTCAGTCCTTGGTCATGAACATCACGTCACGCGCCTGCGGTGCCAGGTGCTGCCCGCCGTCGACCAGCAGCGTCGTGCCGGTGATGGCCGGGGACTCGAGCAGAAAGCGCACGGCACGCGCGACGTCGGAGCCGGTCGACGAGCGCTGCAGCGGTGTCAGGCGGTGTGCCTTGGCGAACTCGTCCGCGCTCATCGGCCCCGAGGGCAGCGTGACACCAGGGGCCACGCCACACACGCGCACGCGCGGTGCGAGCGCCTGCGCCAGCAGCGTATTGGCGGCTTCCAGCGCGGCCTTTGACAACGTGTAGGACAGGTAGTCCGGGTTCGGATTCCACAACTTCTGGTCGAGCAGGTTGATCACGCAGCCGCTGCGGCCGACAGCGCAGAGATGCCCATGCAGCGCCTGCGCCAACAGCAGCGCCGGGCCGACGTTGCTGCGCCAGTGCCTGTCCATCAACGCATAGCTGAATCCGGCCACGTCGTCGTACTCGAACAGCGAGGCGTTGTTGACCACCGCGTCGAGGCGGCCGAACTGCTGCAGCACGGCGGGCACCAGGGCGCGGCACGAGGCCTCGTCGGCCAGGTCGGCGCAAAAGGCTTGCGCGTCGACGCCTTGCGCGCCGGCCTCGCGCACCGCAACCAAGGCCTCGTCGGCCGACTGGCGGTAGTGAATCGCCACGGCCCAGTCATGCGTGGCCAGTTCGAGCGCGATAGCGCGCCCGAGTCGGCGTGCGCCGCCGGTCACCAGGGCCACGGGGCGTGGGCTCATGCTTTCTACAATGCCTTCATGGGAGAGGAGCGAGCCGCGAGTTTATCGGTGCTGCTGCAGCAGCACCTGCGTACGGCGATCCGGCAGGCGGGTGGGTGCTTGCCCTTCGACCGGTTCATGTCGATGGCGCTGTATGAGCCTGGCCTGGGCTACTACGCCAACGGCAGCCTGAAGTTCGGGCCCATGCCCGGCTCGGGCAGCGACTTCGTCACCGCACCGGAACTCTCGCCGCTGTTCGGCCGCGCGTTGGCGGTGCAGGTGGCGCAGGCGCTTGAAGCCTGCGGCTCGACGCAGATCTGGGAGTTCGGCGCCGGCTCGGGCGCGCTGGCGGCACAACTGCTGGCCGCATTGGGCGACGGCGTGACGGGTTATCACATCGTCGACCTGTCCGCGCAGTTGCGTGCCCGCCAGGCTGAGACATTGCAAGCCTGGCGTGGTCACGTGCATTGGCACGACCACCTGCCGCAAACACTCGATGGCGTGGTGCTGGGCAACGAAGTGCTCGACGCCATGCCGGTGCAGTTGTTGCACTGGGACGGCAGCACCTGGTTCGAGCGTGGCGTGGCCGATGCCGGCAGCCGTTTTGTCTGGTGCGACCGGCCCACCGCAATGCGCCCGCCGGTGCGAGGCGGTTTCGTGCCGGGCACCGTGGTCGAGGTGCACCCGCAGGCCGAGGCCTTCGTGCGCACGCTGGCCGCATGCATGGGCCGCGCCGCGGCCTTCTTCATCGACTACGGTTTCCCGGAGGCCGAGTACTACCACCCGCAGCGTACTGGCGGCACGCTGATGTGCCATCGCGCGCACCTTGTCGATGACGACCCGCTGGTCGACCTGGGTCTGAAGGACATCAGCGCGCATGTCAATTTCACCGGCATCGCGCTGGCCGCGCAGGAGGCCGGTCTGGACGTGCTGGGCTACACCTCGCAGGCACGCTTTCTTCTCAACTGCGGCTTGCCCGCCATGCTGGACGGTGCCGACCTGCGCACCGCGGTGCCGGCCCAACGCCTGATCCACGAGCATGAGATGGGCGAGCTGTTCAAGGTCATCGGCTTCGCCCGCGGCACATCCTTCGACGCGCTGGGTTTCCGTGATGGCGACCGCAGCCACCGACTCTGATGCGCTGGCTGCTGGTCTTTCTGCTCGCCTTCTTGCTGTTCAGCGGCCTGAAGGTCTGGCTGGCGCGCATCGGCCTGGGCCGGTTGCCCGGTGACTTCAGCTTCCGATTGGGCGGACGCGAGTGGTATGTGCCGCTGGCCAGCAGCCTGTTGCTGAGCCTGCTGGCAATGGTGATCGGCGCGCTCGTGTAGCGCGCGAAGGCACGCTGGAGGCCGCGGCTTCAGCTGTGGATGATCCACTCATGTGCGCAGTTGCGGCAGCACACCACCGCCTGCTCGTCGAGCCGGTCGGCCTGCAGCAGGCGGAAGCGGGCATAGGTGCCGCAGGACGGGCAGTCGGCCTGGTGGGCCACGGCCTCGGCATGCATCAGCAGGTACAGGTAGCGGCGCAGCGCCCACAGGCCCACGCTGGTGCAGATCAGGATCGCGCCGACGTCGATGACCTGGTCCACCCAGCCGCGGTACTTGGAGGCCGCTTCGAAGGCAGCGACCACGCCGATCAGGCAGACGAAGGCCAGGCCCATGTGGGCATGGCTGCGCATCAGTTCGCGCTCGTACCACTTGCGAAAGCCGTGCTTGCGGATTCCTGCGGCCAGCTTCATTGGTTGTCGTCGGCGGCACCCCGACCTTGGTTGCCGAGGGATGCTGACACAAAGGCGAGCCCATCGCCTGAACGCCCCGTGTTGCCCTCATGACGCACGGCGGCGAGCCATTCCGCCGCCGCGCGCCGGCAGATCCAGTGCAAGTGCTACAGGCTGGGAAACAAGGCGACGCAGCGATTCGCGACGATCGCCGCTTCGCGCCGACTCCACTGCGGTGCTCGTCCCGGTGTCGTGCCGCAAGACTCACTCCGCGCCCTGACGGGCGCTGCGTGAGTCTTGCGTTAGGCCACGGTTGCGAGCACCGCAGCGTAGTCGGCGCAGCCGACCGCCTCAGTGAAGTGTCGCAGCCTGCCCGGGCTCGGCCTTGCCACGCTGAATACCGCGCGCACAGCGGACTTTGAAGTTCAGCAATGCGCCGGAACGCGCCCAACCCCTTCAAGTGATCAAACGCATGTCGGAATCAGGGGCGTTGCCTGTACGGTTCGTCGAAATCGACGAAGTCAAGCTCCTGCAGTGCCGCGGAGTTCCAGTCGGCGACGGCAGGCAACTCGGCCACTCGGTCGACGTAAGCGCGTGCGGTCTTCGAGATCGGCAACGCATAGGTCACCAGGCGCGAACATACGGGCGCATAGAAGGCGTCGACGGCGCTGAAGGCGCCAAACAGCATCGGCCCGCCGCTGGCGCTCAGTTGCTCAGCCCACATGTGGTCGATGCGCTCCACGTCGCGCCTGAGCTCGGGTTGTTCGACCCAGACTCGCTTGCCAACCTCCGCCAGCGACGCCTCGACGTTCATCGGGCAATGCCCGCGCAGCGCGCCGAAGCCGGAGTGCATTTCGGCACACAGGCTGCGCGAGCGGGCGCGCTCGCGTGGCGATGCGGGCCAGACGCCCAGCGCCGGAAACATCTCATGCAGGTACTCGGTGATGGCCAGGGTGTCCCAGACCGCAAACCCGTCATCCATCAGCACCGGGACCTTGCCGGCCGGGCTGACTCTGGCCACTCCCTTTCGAAATGCCGAAGCTTCGCTGAAGTCGAAGCGCAGCTGGATTTCCTCGAAGGGAACGCCCAGTTGGCGCATCAGCACCCAGGGGCGCATCGACCACGACGAGTAGTTCTTGTTTCCGATGTAGAGCTGCAACGACATGGGCTGTAGGGCGGCTGGGTGAAGGCGACCATGCTACGACGCCAGGGCCGACGCGTGGATGCGAATGCCGGATCGCAGTGATACACCGTGCGAATCAAGACGCTGCGCGCCCGACGCATCAACTGTAGGGATGAACGGCGCGCCAGCGATTCAATCGCGCGATGCCAGCGCCGGGCGTCAGATACGTAGGCGCAATGGCCTCCAGGGCAGCGGGCTCGATGCCCAGCGCCTGCAGGCCGGGCAGCCGGCCTGTCGCGACATTGGGCACGCGCATCGACAGGATGTTGTCGCGCGACATCAGCGGCTCGCCCGGCATCAGTTCCATCGCCATGGCCTGCAGCTTGCCCAGCGCCGCGGGCAGCGGTATCAGCGGGCGTTCATGGCCGCAGGCACGGCCCGCCAACTTCACCAGTTCGCCGAGAGTGAAGACTTTCGGGCCGGCGCATTCGAAGCACTGTCCGACGGTCTGATTGCGCTCGACGCAGCGCACGATGGCCTCGGACACGTCCTCGACCCACACGGGCTGAAACCGGGCATCGACGCCGGCCAGGGGCATCACCGGAAACACGGCCTGCAGTGCCGCAAACAGGTTCAGGAAATGGTCGTCGGCACCGAAGATGACCGAAGGGCGAAGGATCGTCAGGTCCAGCGGCGCCGCCTCGAGGACGGCCTCGGCGCGGGCCTTGCTGCGCAGGTAGTTCGATGGGGCATCGACACCGACCCCGAGTGCACTGACATGCACGAGTCGCGTCACGCCAGTGGCCACACAGGCTTGCGCCAGACGTGTTGCCAGTTGCACGTGCACATGCTCGAAATCACCGGCGCTGCCATGCAGGATGGCGATCAGGTTGATCACGGCATCGTGCCCGGCGAGCACGCGCGCCAGCTGTGCGTCGTCGTGCACGTCGCACTCGACCGGGTCCACCGTGGGCAGGAACTGGATCGACTTGGCATGCGCCAGGCGGCGCGTCGGCACGGTGATGCGCATGCCGGCGCCGCCGCCGCGCTCGACCAGGCGCTCGCAGACCGAGCGCCCGACGAAGCCCGTGCCACCCAACAGGAGGATGCGTTTGCGCGAGCTCAGCGGGCTCACTGGACGACCCTTCGCGCTACGCGCTTTGGGATGAGCGTTCGGGAGCGGCCCAGCGCGCTCATGGCAGATCGCGATCGGAGGCCGGCGCGGCGGTGTCGCGTGGGCCGATCGGTGGCCCAAGCCGCGCCTTGAGCGAGACCGGCTTGCTGCCCATCAGCGCGCTGTAATACACCGCATTCGACAGCACCTTCTTGACGTAGTCACGTGTCTCGGCGAAGGGGATGTTCTCGGCCCATACCGCCGGTTCCACCATCGCGCCCTCGCGCCAGCGGCGCGGTCGACCGGGCCCGGCGTTGTAGGCCGCGGCCGCCATGGCCTGCGAGCCCTGGAAGTCGTCGAGCACCAGCTTCAGGTAGGCCGTGCCCAGCTTCAGGTTCACCTCGCGGTCGGCGATCATTGCGGGCTTGTAGTCCAGGCCGATCTTCTTTGCCGTCCAGCGGGCCGTGGTCGGCATGATCTGCATCAACCCCGAGGCGCCGACATGCGAGCGCGCGTCCACGATGAAGCGCGACTCCTGCCGGATCAGGCCATAGATGTAGGCCGGGTCGATGCCGATCTCGCGCGCCTGCGCCACCACGTCCTTGCGGTAAGGCATGGGGAAGCGCTGCGCCATGTCCACCTCCACGCGGGTGCGGTCGCTGGTATTGATGCAGCGGTCCCACACCTCGCGTTCGCAGGCCAGTTGCGCTGCCGCAAGGAGCTCGCGGTCGCCCAGGCCGCGCAGCGTGAAGTTCCATTCGCGCACGCCCTCGTTGCGCAGCCCGATACCGATGAGCAGCAGCGCACGCTCGAAGCCCGGGTTGCGCCGCGCGAGCTCACGCTCGGCCGATGTCGGCGGCGTGGGCATCGCGGGCAGCGCGAGCGTGCCTCCCAGGTCCTCGGTGGCGAGCTTGCCGTAGAAGTGCATCTGCCCGGAAATGGACTCCAGCATCTGTCGCGCCGTCTCGCGCTCGGCATCGCCCTCGGCGCCGGCCTTGGCGCGCGCTCGCAGCGCCCTGGCCTTCCAGTAGACCCACCCCGGATCCTTCTGTTCGGCCGGGCTCATGGCGTCGATGGCACCGGCCACCAGTACCCAACGCTCATCGCCCAGCCCGGGGCTGCGCAACGCCGAGCGCACCTGCCAGGCCAGCATGTCGTCGGACCAGGGCGCCAGATCGCGCTTGCTGGCGGCGCTCGGTTCGCGCTGCAGGGCCCAGGCACGTTGATAGTGCGCCGCAGCGTCGGGCAGCAGCTTCTGCGCTGCCTGCTTGCCGGTGCCGGCCCAGGCTAGCGCGGCCAGATGGCTCGGCAGGCCACTTTGCCAGCGTTCCTTGAGCTGGCTGGCGGCGGCGTCGGGGTCGTTGCCGGCCAGTCGCAGCAAGGCCAGCGTGGCCAGCTCGGCCGCGACGCCATCGCCACGCATCGCCTTGCGGTTCAGGTGGCGGGCCGGGTTGTCGCTGAGCTCGGCCACCGCGGCCGCCGCCGCCGGCCCGACCAGTGCCGCCGCGGCGCGCGCCGAACGCGGGCGGTTGAATTCGATGGCCAGCCGGGCCTTCTGCCAGGCGTCGGCCTCGGACAACTGCCCTGCCGCATACAGCGTGCCGGCCAGCAGGTTGCAGCCATCGTCGAGCTCGCGCTGCGCGAACCAGGCACTGCGCGCGTCGTCGCGCACGTCCATGCCCGTCTGGGCTTGGGTGAGCAGGAAATAGCAGCTGACCTCGCGGTCGTCGTTCATGCGAAAGCGCGGGTAGTCGCGGCTGAAGTTGGCCCAGTCGCGCCGCTTGCCCAGTTCGAGCAGCCAGTCGTTGCGCAGCCGGTCCTCGACATAGGTGCCGGGCCAGCGGCCGTAGAAGGCCTCGATCTCGTCGGCTTCGGCCGTGCTCAGTCGGTTGCCCAACTCCCAGTACTCGACCCATTGCGCCAGCGGATGCTGCTCGCGCGGTGACGGTGGCCGCTGCCAGTTGCGCCTTGTCCTTCTTGCGCAGTGCCTCGCGCGCATCCAGCACGAATTGGTGCTCGGACTGGGCGAAGGCCGCGGCCCCGCCGAGCGACAACGACACGGCCATGCAGACCGTGCCCAGCCTGCGGGCCAGGCGTTGGGGGAGCAATCGGGTGGTCATTTGAATCAGGTCGGCACGGGGCCTACGAATCTAGTGCTTGGCCGTGTGCGCATGCGGGATTTTCGCACCCGGGCGCGGCATGTGTGGAGCTTCGGGTGCGCCTTCGAGGGTCGAGCGTGTCTGTTCGGCCTGCGCCAGCAACCAGTTCTCGAAGGCCTGCAACTCGGGCCGGTCGCGGCGCGCTGGCCAGCGCACCAGCCAGTAGCCGAAGGGCGAGGCGATGCGCCCGGGCAGGCCGAAGGGTTCGATCAGGTCGCCCCGTGCCAGCGTGTCGCCGACCAGCGCCAACCGGGCCAGGGCCACCCCCTGGCCCGCCAGCGCCGCTTGGATCTGCTGGTAAGTGAAGTTCAGGAAGACCCAGCGGCGCGGCTCCAGCGTCGGCTTGGCGTGCAGTTTCAGCCAGTACCGCCAGCCCAGGTACTCGGCGCTGGGGCGGTGGTCGTCTTCCTCGAGCAGCGTGTGCCGCGCCAGATCGACCGCTTCACGCAACACCTCGGAGGCAACCAGTGCCGGGCTGGCTACGGGCGTGACCACTTCGCCGAACAGTGGCAGTGAATTCGGCGGGGCGTCCTTCGGGTGGCAATAGCGCAGGCCGACATCGATTTCCGGGTCGTCCGGGTCGGCCCAGCCGTCCTGGGCCGAGATGCGGATGTCGATGTCGGGGTGCTCGCGCTGGAAGTATGGCAGGCGAGGCAGCAGCCACAGCGACGCGAAGGAAGCGAAGGTGGTCACGCCGACCTGACGCCGGTTGCGCACCGTGCGAATCTGGCGCACGGTGCCGTCGAGCTGCTCGAGCAGCGGGGCCACCGATCGCAGCAGCAAGCTGCCGGGCCCGGTGAGTTCCACATGGCGCGTGCCGCGCAGGAACAGCGCGGTGCCGAGTTCGTCTTCCAGTGCGCGAATCTGGCGGCTGATGGCCGGCTGCGTGAGGTGCAGTTCGTCGGCCGCGCCGCGAAAACTCAAGCGGCGGGCCACTGCCTCGAAGGCGCGCAGGCAGCCCAGAGAGAGCGGTCGCCGGCGTGGCACATTCATATCAATAATGCATCAATACAAACCGGGAACATGATTGGATTCTATAGGTGATGCGCATCATGATGGTCGCCTTGCATCCGGAGATTGATCATGAATCTGATACACCGTACAAGCCCCCGTCATGCCCTGCCAGCGGTCACACGAAGTCTGGCGGCAGGACAGGCGATCCAGGTCAGCCCCTGGCCGGGCGAATTGACGGTCATCGACGGCCGGGTCTGGCTGACCCGGCGCGGCGAACCTGCCGACCATGTACTGCTGCCCGGCCAGCGCTTGCACCTGGACGGCGACGCCGGCGCGGTCATCGAGGCCTGGGATCGCGGCGGTGGCGCCGCCGTGCGCTGGCAGCCGCAGGCTCAGCCCCGGCCGCGCGCGGCTTTCCTGGCCCCGGCCTTGGCAGGCGCCCTGGTCTTGCTCGCGGGCTTGGCGGCCAGGGTGGCCCGCGGCCTGGGTGCGGTGACGCTGCGCTTCGAGGATTTGGCGCGCAAGGCGGCGTCGAGCGCCAGGCGTGCCCAGGGCTGCATCCACATCGGCGACTCCATGGCCTGCGGTGGCACCGTCCAGTAGCTCATCGCTACCGGCTTGCCCTTGAGCTCGTAGACGAAGGGCTCGCAGCCGGCCGCCTCGAACTGCGGCCGGGTGGTGGCATCCGTCTTCAGGTACAGCCGGTCGAAGGCCACCAGCGCCATGAAGTTCCCGTCGATGCGTAGGCCGTGGCCGCCGAACATCGGGCGCGCGCTGATCTCGCCCATCGGTGCCAGCAGTTCGAGGCAGTGCTCGACGAGTCCAGGGCGTGCGGGCATCGGCGTGGCTCCTGCGATGGGCGATGGGCAGGAGTCTAGGGCGCAGCGCCGCACAATGCAGGGTTCAGATCCGGGCCTGCACCATGAGCGATTCCTTCCAGATGTCCTTCGAGCCCACGCGCGACAAGGCCACGTTGCGCAAGCAGTTGCAGGCCGAACGCCTGGCCATGGCCGACCGCCACCAGCGTTCGGTACACCTGCAGGAAGTGCTGCGCGTGTGGCTGGTGAGCCGCAGCGAACGCAGCATCGGTGCCTACTGGCCCATCAAAGGGGAGTTCGATGCGCTGCCGGCGCTGTTTCGCTGGAGTGAAGCCGAGCCCGACCGGCGCATCGGGCTGCCGGTGATCGAGCGCGAATCCAAGCAGCTGCGCTTCCACGTCTGGTACCCAGGTTGCCCGATGGAGGAGGACGCATACGGCATCCCCAAGCCCAAGGACACCGAGGCCTTCGAGCCGCAACTGCTGCTGGTGCCGTGCGTCGGCTTCGGCCCCAAGGGCCTGCGCCTGGGCTACGGCGGTGGCTTCTATGACCGCACGCTCGCGGCGCTGCGGCCGCGGCCCTTTACCGTGGGTGTGGGCTTTGCCCATGGCTACGTGCCCTGGCTGAAGGGCGAGCCGCACGACGTGCCGCTCGATGCGATGCTGGTCGAGGACGGCGTGATCTTCCAGCGGCGCTGAGAAAGGCGCGGGCGCGCTCAGCCTGCCGCCGGGCCCAGGCCCAGGCGAGCGCACAGTTCCAGCGTCAGTGCCGACTGGTTCATCGTGTAGAAGTGGATGCCCGGCACGCCGCCGGCGATCAGGCGCTCGCAAAGCGCGGTGACGACATCCAGCCCGAAGGCGCGGATCGATGCGGCGTCGTCCATGAAGCCTTCCATCTTGAGCTGCACCCAGCGCGGGATCTCGATGCCGTCACGCGCGGCAAACTGGGCGATGCGCCCGAAGTTGTGGAAGGGCATGATGCCCGGCACCACCGGCACCTCGGCGCCCAGGCGGCGCGTGGTGTCCACGAAATGGAAGTACGCGTCGGCATTGAAGAAGAACTGCGTGATCGACGAATCCGCGCCGCACTTCACCTTGTGCACGTAATGCTGCAGGTCGCGCTGGCTGTAGCGCTGCTCGGGGTGATATTCCGGATAGGCCGCGACCTCGATATGCCAGTCGGCGCCTTGCGTCTGACGCACGAACTGCACCAGTTCGGCCGCGTAGCGGAACTCGCCGGCCGTGGCGGTGCCGCTGGGCAGGTCGCCGCGCAGCGCCACCAGGCGGCGGATCCTCTGCGCACGGTAGGTGTCCAGGATCTCGGCAATGCCGACGCGCGTCGAGCCCACGCAGGAAAGGTGCGGCGCGGCCTCGAAGCCGGCCTCGGCAATGGCGCGCACGGTGTTCAACGTCTTGTCGCGCGTGGAGCCGCCGGCGCCGTAGGTAACGCTGAAGAACTCGGGCTGGAGCGCGCCGAGCTGGCGCACCACGTCCTTCAGTTTCTCGTCGCCCACAGGCGTGTTGGGCGGGAAGAATTCGAAGCTGATCGGCAGGGGCGGCTTGGCAACGCTCACGGCGGGATCTCCTGGTGCGGGGTCGTCAGGGTGCGGCCCCGAGGTGTCAACGTGGGAACCCGCCCGAAGCCCTTCAATACCGGTAGGTGTCGGGCTTGTAGGGCCCTTGCTTGCGCACACCGATGTAGGCCGCCTGCTCCTCGCTCAATTCGCTGAGTACCGCGCCCACCTTCTTCAGGTGCAGCCGCGCCACCTTCTCATCCAGGTGTTTGGGCAGCACGTACACCTTGCCGGCTTCGTAGTAGTCGCTGTGCGTGAACAGCTCGATCTGCGCGATCGTCTGGTTGGCAAAGCTCGAGCTCATCACGAAACTGGGGTGCCCGGTGCCGCAGCCCAGGTTCACGAGACGTCCCTTGGCTAGCAGGATGATGCGCTTGCCGTCCGGGAAGATCACATGGTCCACCTGCGGCTTGATCTCCTCCCACTGGCACTTGTCGAGCGAAGCGACGTCGATCTCGTTGTCGAAATGGCCGATGTTGCAGACGATGGCCTGGTTCTTCATCGCCGCCATGTGCGCGTAGGTGATGACGTCCTTGTTGCCGGTGGCCGAGACGAAGATGTCGGCCTTGTCGGCGGCGTACTCCATGGTTACGACCTTGTAGCCTTCCATTGCCGCCTGCAGCGCGTTGATGGGGTCGATCTCCGTCACCCACACCTGCGCCGAAAGCGCGCGCAGCGCCTGGGCCGAACCCTTGCCGACGTCGCCGTAACCGGCCACGCAGGCCACCTTGCCGGCGACCATGACGTCGGTGGCGCGCTTGATGGCGTCGACCAGCGATTCGCGGCAGCCGTAGAGGTTGTCGAACTTGCTCTTCGTGACGGAATCATTCACGTTGATCGCGCGGAACATCAGCGTGCCCTTGACCGACATTTCCTTCAGGCGGTGCACGCCGGTGGTGGTCTCCTCGGTCACGCCGATGATCTGTGCGCTCTTGCGCGAGTACCAGGTCGGATCGGTCGCCAGCTTGGCCTTGATGGCCGCGAACAGGCAGGTCTCTTCCTCGCTGCCCGGGTTGGCCAGCACCGACGCGTCCTTTTCGGCGCGCTGGCCCAGGTGCATCAGCAGCGTGGCATCGCCACCGTCGTCGAGGATCATGTTCGGGCCTTCGCCTTCTGCGCCCTTGGCGCCGAATTCGAAGATGCGGTGCGTGTAGTCCCAGTAGTCGGCCAGCGTTTCGCCCTTGTAGGCGAAGACCGACGTGCCCTCGGCCACCAGCGCGGCGGCGGCATGGTCCTGGGTCGAGAAGATGTTGCACGAGGCCCAGCGCACCTTGGCGCCCAGCGCCTGCAGCGTTTCCACCAGCACGGCGGTCTGGATCGTCATGTGCAGGCTGCCGGTGACGCGCGCGCCCTTGAGCGGCTGGGTCTTGGCGAACTCTTCGCGGATGGCCATCAGACCGGGCATCTCGGTCTCGGCGATGCGGATTTCCTTGCGGCCCCAGGCGGCAAGCGCCAGGTCAGCCACGTGGTAGTCGGTGAAATTCTGGGGTTTGAGCACAGCGTTCAAGGCATTCTCCGGTGAGGGGTATGAACCCCCTCGAAACGGGCCTGTCGCGTGCTGCTTGAAGCTGCCACTCACCGCACCGTATCGAGGGGGTGAGCGCAGTTGAAACCTATCCGAGCCTGGAACGAATGTTGCCGTCTCGCAGCGCTCCTCGGAAGCGGCGATTATAGCGAGGCGCTGTGCGTGCGTGAAGACTGCGTGGGCTCAGGTGCCGTGCGCATGCATGATGTCCTCGCCCTTCTCGTGCACCAGGCTGGCGCGGCCGACGATCAGCGGGTCCAGCGGGCCGATGGTGTCGAGATCCTTGTTCGAATAGTCCAGGTGGTGCAGCACGTAGCGCATGGCGCTCAGGCGTGCGCGCTTCTTGCAATCCGACTTGATCACCGTCCACGGTGCGTCGGCGGTGTCGGTGTGGAAGAACACCCCCTCCTTGGCGCGGGTGTAGTCGCCCCACTTGTCGAGCGAGGCCATGTCGATCGGGCTCAGCTTCCACTGCTTCAGCGGGTGGCTGTGCCGCTCCTTGAAGCGGCGGCGCTGTTCCTCGCGGCTGACGGAGAACCAGAACTTGAAGACATGCACGCCGCTGTGCACGAGGTGGCGTTCGAACTCCGGCGCCTGGCGCATGAACTCGATGTACTCCTCGTTCGTGCAGAAGCCCATCACACGCTCGACGCCGGCGCGGTTGTACCAGCTGCGGTCGAACATGACGATCTCGCCGCGCGTCGGCAGGTGCTGCGCGTAACGCTGGAAGTACCATTGGCCGCGTTCCACCTCGGAGGGCTTCTCCAGCGCCACCACACGCGCGCCGCGCGGATTCAGGTGTTCCATGAAGCGCTTGATGGTGCCGCCCTTGCCGGCAGCGTCGCGGCCTTCGAAGAGGATCAGCACGCGCTGCCCGGTCTCCTTGACCCAGGCCTGCAGCTTCAGCAGTTCCACCTGCAGCTTGTACTTCTGTGCCTCGTAGTTCTTGCGCGACATCAGGTTCTTGTAGGGGTAGCCGCCTTCGCGCCAGTTGCGCGCCAGCGCCATGTCCGGGTCCTCCTGGCGCAGGCCCTTGGCTTCCTCGCTTTCGAACAACGCGTGGCGCAAGGCCGCCAGATCGTCGGGCGAGGCGCCCGCGACGATCGCCTTGAGCGCGTCGATCGTCTCGCTGGCGCCCGCCTTGCCCGCACGGCGCACGATGTCGCGCAGCGCCGCACCCTGCGCATCCTGTTTTCCCAAGGTGGCCTGGCGCACCACGTGACGCTCGATGGCGCGCGGCCCCAGGCGCGGCGCCGTATCGCCGGCCTGCATAGGACGCACACCCTTGGTGGCGGCCGCGCGGTGCTTGCGCGCAGCCGCTGGCTTGGCCGGCAGCTTGCGGCGCGGGGGAATGCTGGTGTCTTTGGCCATGGCGGTCTTTCGAGGGCAGGGAAAGCAGAACGGTCGATTATCAAAACGCCGTCGGCGGCGTCATTGAGCCACATCAAGGCACGCCATGCCATCGCGGGTGCTGTGCGAGACTCGATGCATGAGTGCCGACCGGATGCAGCCGCTGCAGCAACTGCCCGCGTCCGGGCTGCGCTCGCTGCGCGGCGTGCTCACCGACATCGACGATACGCTGACGCACGGCGGCGCCATCGAACCGGAAGCGCTGGCCGCGCTGCAACGCCTGGCGCAGGCGCAACTGCCGGTGATTGCCATCACCGGCCGGCCTGCCGGATGGAGCGAGCCCTTCGCCATGGCCTGGCCGGTGGCGGCCATCGTCGCCGAGAACGGCGCGGTCATGCTGCGCCGCGACGGCAATGCCCTGCGGCGTGACTTCGCGCAGGACGAAGCCAGCCGTGCCGCCAACTTCCAGCGCCTGCAGCAGTGCGCGAAAGCCGTGCTGGCGGCAGTGCCTGGGGCCCGCCTGGCACGCGACAGCGCCGGCCGTCTGACCGACATCGCCATCGACCACGGCGAGTTCGAGCATTTAGACGCTGCGCAGATCGAGACCGTGCTCGCCGTGATGCGTGCCCATGGCTTGCAGGCGAGCGTCAGCTCGATCCACGTCAACGGCTGGATCGGCGCGCACGACAAGTGGAGCGGTGCACGCTGGGCCGTGGAACTCGCGCTCGGCCTGCACTTCGAGACCGCGTCGTGGCTCTATGTGGGCGACTCCACCAATGACCAGCAGATGTTCGAACACCTTCCGCTGTCGGTGGCCGTGGCCAACATCGCGCGCTTCGTGCCGCACCTGAGGGTGCTGCCGGCCTACGTCACGCCCTCGGAGCGTGGCCGCGGCTTTGCCGAGGTGGTGCAACGCGTCCTTGCCGCCAGGCTGCGCGCGTGAGGCGGCAGGCGGCTGCCGTCGCGCGCGTGGCATCGCCCGTCCTGCGCCAGGCCGTGGCACTGGCGCTGGGTGCAGCGGTGTCGCTCGGCCTGGCGCGTTTCTCCTATGCACTGCTGCTGCCACCGATGCGCACCGACCTGGGCTGGAGCTACCTCACGGGCGGCATGATGAACACCGTCAACGCCGTGGGCTACCTGTTCGGCGCGCTGCTCGTGCCGCGCCTGCTGCGGCGCTATTCGCCGCGCGGCCTGCTGCTCGCGGGCTGCGCCGCGACGGCCGTGTTACTGGCCGCGCATGGGCTGGTGCTCGGTGAGGGCGCCTTGCTGATGTTGCGCCTGGGGTCCGGCATGGCCAGTGCCTTCACCTTCGTCTGCGGCGGGCTGTTGGCGGCACGCCTGGGGTCGGCGCCGGGCGACGCCGTCGCGCACGGCGCGCAGCCGCCGGCCGCGCTGGTGCTGGGCCTGTACTACGGCGGCACTGGCCTGGGCATCGTCATGTCGGCGGCGATCGTGCCGCCACTGGCCGACCTGGCGCTCCCGCACGCCTGGCAGTCGGCCTGGCTGGCGCTGGCCGCTGTGGCGCTGCTGGCCACGGCGCAGATGGCCGCCGGCACACGCGCGCTGCCGGTGCCGGCGCCCGGCACCGCGGGCAAGGGGCGCTTTGCGCTGCGGCGCTTTGCCTACGCGCTCGCCGCCTACCTGATGTTCGGCCTGGGCTACATCGGCTACATGACCTTCAACATCACGCTGCTGCGCGAGCAGGGCATGGCCAGCGGCGGCATCACGCTGTTCTATCTGGTGCTGGGCCTCGGCGTGGTGGCCTCGTCCTGGCTGTGGGCGGGCTTGCTGCAGCGACATCGGGGTGGCGTGCCGATGGCCGTGCTGAATGGTCTGCTGGCGCTGGCCACCGCGTTGCCGGTGCTCAGCCAGCACGTCGCGGCCGCATTCGTGTCGGCAGCGCTGTTCGGCAGCGTGTTCCTGTCGGTGGTGGCATCGACCACCGCGCTGGTGCGGCACAACGCCGATCCCGCCGCCTGGCCAGCCGGCATCGCGGCCTTCACCATCGTCTTCGCGTTCGGGCAGATCGTCGGGCCGGCTCTGGTGGGCTGGGTGGCCGACGGGCCGGGCGGGCTGGTGGCCGGTTTTGCCTGCTCGGCGGTGGCACTGGCGCTGGGTGCGCTGTTGGCGTGGCGGCAGCAACCGCTGGCGCCCACACCGCGCTGAGTCTCAGCGCGGCGCGAGAAAGGTCTCGATGCGAGCCAGTTCGTCGTCGAGCGCCTGCCGAAAGCCCGCTTCGCGCGGCGGTTTGCCTGCGACATAGCCGAGTTGCGCATCCAGCCGGCCATTGCGCTGCGCCAGGTTGCCCCAGCCGACCACGCGGTCGCGCCACAGCAGCGGCAGCGCGTAGTAGCCGCGCAGGCGTTTCGCTGCCGGCGTGTAGGCCTCGAAGCGGTAGGGCCAGCCCCACAGCAGCTCGAAGCGCCGGCGGTCCCAGACGATCGGGTCGAAGGGGGCGAGCAGCCGCACGTCGTCGCCGGGCAGATGGCGGCGCGACGCCGGGTTCTCGCCGGCCGGCCAGAACCAGCGCTGGCCGTCGATCGTGGCCGATGGCAGGCGCGCCTTGGCGCGTGCCAGCGCCGCGGCGCGCCGGTCGCGCCACTGCGCGGCCGCGACGCTGCCGAGCCACATCACGAGCATGCTCAGCGTGGCCGCCGGCAGCGGCGCATAGACGCCGACGGCGACGTCGACCATCGCATCCAGCGCCGCGTCGGCCTCGGCCGGTTCGCGCTCGTGCGCGTCGTGCGCGGCATACAGGCGCACCCCGCCTTCGCGCCGCGCCACGCGCAACAGGCCGCGGTAGTGCATGCCGTCGAGCAGCTGGGTGCTGGCGTTGGACGAGCCGCCGAACCAGTTGCGCGCCTTGCCGTGCGCGAACGCCGCGTCGACCTCGCGCGGATGCGCCACGCCGCGCTCGCGCACGAAGGCCTGCACCTCGTGGGCCTGAGCCCAGCGCGACTTCGGCCATGCCGTGCGCGCGGTGCGCGGGTGCATCAGCACGTGCAAGGCGCTCGGCACGAAGCCGTAGTTGACGAAGAAATCCTCTTCGACGGCCAGCCTTGGATAACGTCGCTCCAGGTCGCCGGCGCGGTAGTCGCGCACGCGGTGGCGCAGCGTCAGGTCCTGTGCGCGCGCCGGCGCCCGGATCGGATCGGCCTGCACGAATCCCAGGCGGCGGATCGCCAGCGGCAGCGTGGTCGGCGCGAACAGCGTGCGCGCCACCGCATGGCGGCGCAGGGCATCGAGATCGAGCGGCATGGCGCGATGATGCACCGCCCAAATGCGCTTTTCTTGCTTGGCCGCAATGTGCTGCGGCCGCGCCGGCCAGCAGAATCGACCACAGTGCCACCACCGCATCGGGAGTCTCATGTCGCCAAGCTTGTTGCAGTTCGAATTCGTTGCCGCGATGGCCCTTGCGGCCACGGCCGCCTGCGCGCAGACCGCCAACATCAAGCCCCCGGTGGCGCAAGCCTGGATCGATGTGGCCACCTTCAGCGGCATGGGCATGCCGATGGCCGGCATGCCCGGCGCCGGCGGCAGCCCGATGTCGGCGATGGGCGCACTGTTCGGCGGCGGGGGTGGCGGCGCGATGAACAGTTTTGGGCAGACCCGGTCGATGGCGGCCGGCCGTTGGGTCGACGTGACGCTTTACACGCGCAACAACCCGTCGCTGGCCGAGGCGCAGCAAGGCGTGCCGGCGGGTTTCATGAGCCCGGCGCTGAAACTGCAGGCACCTCGGGACACGAAGCCCAGCCCCGAGCCCGACGACGACAAGGTTGACGAGCCAAGCCATGAAAAGCCACGCGGCAAGTTGCTGCTGTACTGGGGCTGCGGCGCGGCGGTACGCACCGGGCAGCCCAAGGTGCTGGACATGGCCAGCGCGTCGGCGGCCGATCTGGCCAACTTCTTCGTCGCGCGCCGGGCCACGCAGCGCGGTGCACACAGCGCCGCCGGGCGTCCGGTGTGGCCGAACCCGGCCGATGCGCGCATGGTGCCGGACAACGCCTCACTGGTGGGCGAGCATGCCTTCAGCGGGGCGGGGGTGCCTGAGGGCTTTCGCTTCCAGATCCCGGCGGCGCACGACCTGATGCCTCCGTTGCAGCTGCAATATGGCGAGCAAGGCGGCGCGAGCGAATTGCGCTGGAATGCGCTGCCCACCGCGCGCGCCTACTTCGCCGCGGGCATGGGCGCAGGGCGGTCGGAGGAAATGGTCATCTGGACCTCGAGCGAATTGCCCGATACCGGCTTCGGCCTCACCGACTACCAGACCAATGTCGCGGTCGACCGCTGGTTGCGCGAAAGGGTGCTGCTGGCGCCGGCGACGACGCAGTGCGCCGTGCCCAAGGGCGTGTTTCCCGGCGAGGGCGCGATGCTGCGTGTCATCGCCTACGGCAACGAACTGAACCTGGTGCACCCGCCGCGGCCGGCCGATCCGAAGGCCGCCTGGGCGCCGACATGGGCGATGAAGCTGCGCCTGAAGTCGATGGCGACGGTGATGCCCGGCATGCCGGCGATGGGCCCCGCCGCGGGTTCCGAAAGCCCGGTGCAGCGGCCGCCGCAAGGCGAGGACAAGGCGGACGCGCTGCCCAAGCCGATGGACCTGCTCAAGGGCATCCTCGGGCGCTGACGGCGGCCGGCTGGCCCGATTGCGGCCATGCCGTCCCAGCCCAACAATGCACCCATGCCGCCGCCGCTCGCCTAACCGCTGATCGATCTCCTGATCGAACACGAGGTGGCGGAGGCCAGCGAACGCGTGGCCGGCATCGTGGTCGCGGTCGATGTGCTGACACGCAACCCCATGATCGACCGTCCCAAGCGCCCTTTCGAGAGCTGGTCATCGGGCGCGGGCCGCGCGGGTACGTGGCCCCGTATCGACATGCGGCCGACGACGATGCCGTGCATGTCGTCGGTGTCCGCGGTCAGCGCGAGGCGGGGTTTTCGAGTGTCTGAGCGGTGCTCGGCAGCCGCGCGCAGCGCCTGGCCCTTGTGGCTGCGGCACGCCGCTTCGCGCCTTCACATCGCTACGCGATATGAGCCTTCGCCGCAAAGCGGCTGAAGCGCTTCGCGCTTGCCGGGCCTACAGCCCGGCCGCTGCACGCAGTGCAGCCGCCTTGTCGGTTCGCTCCCAGGCGAACTCCGGCTCTTCGCGGCCGAAGTGCCCATACGCAGCAGTCTTCTCGTAGATCGGGCGCAGCAGGTCGAGCATCTGGATGATGCCCTTCGGCCGCAAGTCGAAGTGCTCGGCCACCAGCGCCGACAGCTTCTCGTCGCTGAGCTTGCCGGTACCTTCGGTGTAGACCGTGATGTTCATCGGCTTGGCCACGCCGATGGCATAGGCCACCTGGATCTGGCACTGCCTGGCCAGGCCCGCCGCAACGATGTTCTTGGCGACGTAGCGCGCCGCGTAGGCGGCCGAGCGGTCGACCTTGCTCGGGTCCTTGCCGCTGAAGGCGCCGCCGCCGTGCGGGCAGGCGCCGCCGTAGGTGTCGACAATGATCTTGCGCCCGGTCAGGCCGCAGTCGCCCTGCGGGCCGCCGATGACGAAACGCCCGGTCGGATTCACCAGGTAGCGCGTGTTCTTCAGCCATGCTGCAGGCAGCACCGGCTTGATGATCTCCTCGATCACCGCCTCGATGAACGAGGCCTTCATCTTCGTCGGCGTCTCGCTCTGGTCGGGGCTGTGCTGGCTGCTCAGCACCACGGTGTCGATGCTGTGCGGCTTGCCGTCCACGTAGCGCATCGTCACCTGGCTCTTCGCATCGGGGCGAAGGAAGGGCAGGCGGCCATCCTTGCGCAGTTGTGCCTGGCGCTCGACCAGACGGTGCGCATAGTGGATCGGCGCGGGCATCAGCTCGGGTGTCTCGTCGCAGGCATAGCCGAACATCAGTCCCTGGTCGCCGGCGCCGGTGTTCAGGTGGTCGTCGCTGGCGTGGTCCACGCCCTGCGCGATGTCGTTGCTCTGCTTGTCGTAGGCCACCAGCACTGCGCAGCCCTTGTAGTCGATGCCGTATTCGGTGTTGTCGTAGCCGATGCGCTTGAGCGTGTCGCGTGCCACCTGGATGTAGTCGACATGCGCGTTGGTGGTGATCTCGCCGGCCAGCACCACCAGGCCGGTGTTGCACAGCGTCTCGGCGGCGACGCGGCTGCGCGGATCCTGCTTGAAGATCGCGTCGAGAATGGCGTCCGAGATCTGGTCGGACACCTTGTCAGGGTGACCCTCGGAAACGGATTCGGATGTGAAAAGGAAATCGTTCGACACTCTTGAACTCCTGAGCTTGGGTTGCAATTCGCGTTGCCGACCGGTTGCCTGGAGGAGCGGCGAACGCTTTAGCAGCATTTCTGGGGTCGAAGCGGATGCCTCGACCCGGCGGCGATCCGATGGCTCGGATTCCGCGGCGCCCTGCAAGTAGTTCATAACTCGGCGCCGACCGCATTATACGAAGCATGCTCATCGTCCTGCGCTGGCTGTCCCGACGCTCACTGCGGTCTTTGCACGCCTTTGGCGCGGTGCTGGGCTGGCTGGTCTACGGCCTGTCGCCCAGCTACCGCCGGCGGCTGCGCGAAAACGCTGCGCTCGCGGGCATCACGCCGACACAGCGCCGCCAGTCGGTGGCCGAGGCCGGCAAGATGGTGATGGAAAGCCTGCGCCTGTGGCTGCGCCCGAGCGACCACCCGATCGCCGACCCGGTGCAGTGGGAGGGCGAAGCGCTGATCGAGGACGCATTGGCGCTGGGCCGCGGTCTGGTGTTCCTGACGCCGCACCTGGGCAGCTTCGAGATCACCGCGCAGGCCTATGCGCAGCGCTTCGGCGCGCGCCGGCCGATCACGGTGATGTTCCGCCCGGCGCGCTACCGCGTGCTGCGCGAGTTGGAGGAGCGCGCGCGCGCCCGCCCGGCGCTGGCCACCGCGCCGGCCTCGCTCGGCGGGGTGCGGCAGATGATGCGCGCGCTCAGGCGCGGCGAGGCGGTCGGCCTGCTGCCCGACCAAGCGCCGCCGCAGGGCATGGGCGTGTGGGCCGATTTCTTCGGCGTGCCGGCCTACACCATGACACTGGCCGCGCGGCTGGTGCAGCAGTCGGGTGCGCCGATTGTGCTGGCGTGGTGCGAGCGGCTGCCGGGCGGTCGTGGCTTCCACCTGCGCCTGAGCAGGCTCGCCGAGCCGCTGCCCGTGCAGGGTGAGGATGCGCAGGCGCTGCAGGTGGCGCAGGCCTTGGTCCTCAACCGTGCGATGCAGCAGCTGATCCAACAATGCCCGCAACAATACCTGTGGGGCTACAACCGCTACAAGCTGCCGCGCAATGTGGATGCGGTGGCCCCGGCGCCCGACGCCTCATGAAGACCTGGCCCGCCCACGCGCTGCTGGCCATGCTGTGGTTGCTGCATTGGCTGCCGCTGTGGCTGCAGGCGGCGCTGGGCAGCGCGCTCGGCCGTGTGCTCTACACCGTGGCGCGAGAGCGGCGGCGCATCTCGGCGCGCAACGTGCAGCTGTGCCTGCCCGAGCTGAATGCCGAACAGCGCCGCGTGCTGCTGCGCGAGCATTTCCGCTGGCTCGGCCGCAGCGCCGTCGAACGCGCGTTGCTCTGGTACGCCAGCCCCGAGCGCCTGCGTCGGTTGATCCACGTCGAAGGCGAGGTCGAGCTGGCCGAGCGCAGCGAGCGAGCGGTGATGTGGCTGGTGCCGCACTTCCTGGCGCTGGACGTGGCCGGCATCGCGACGCAGCTGTTCCAGAGCCGGCCGGTGGCCTCGATCTACCAGCCGCAGAGCCACCCGGTGTTCGACGCCGCGATGCGCCGTGGGCGCATGCGCTTCGGCCAAGGCGAGCTGTTCGCGCGCAGTGACACCGCGCGCCCGCTGGTGCGCGCCATCCGCCGCGGGCATGCCTTCTTCAACCTGCCGGACATGGACTTCGGCCTCAAGGACGCGGCCTTCGTGCCCTTTTTCGGCATCCCGGCGGCCACGTTGCTGGCGCCGTCGAAGCTGGCCCGCGTGCTGGACATGGTGGTGCAGCCGGTGGTGGCGCAGATGCTGCCCGGCGGCCGGGGCTACCGCGTGCACTTCATGCCGGCGTGGACCGACTGGCCAACCGACGACCCGTTGGCCGATGCGCGCCGCATGAACGCATGGATCGAGGCGATGGTGCGTGTCGACCCGGCCCAGTACCTGTGGGTGCACAAGCGCTTCAAGACGCGGCCGCCCGGCGAGCCCGGGCTGTACTGAATAGCCGTTGATAATTGCCCGATGAGATTGCGCTTCACCAAGATGCAGGGCGCGGGCAACGATTTCGTGATGCTCGACGCCACCCGCCAGCCGCTGAACCTGAGCACGGAGCAGTACCGTGCGCTGGCCGATCGGCATTTCGGCATCGGCGCCGACCAGATCCTCGTCGTCGAGCCGCCGCGCTCGCCGGGTGTGGACTTCGGCTACCGCATCTACAACGCCAGCGGCGATGAGGTCGAACATTGCGGCAACGGCGCGCGCTGCTTCGTGCGCTTCGTGCGTGACCGCGGGTTGACCGACAAGCGCCGCATCCGCGTCGAGACGGTCAACCGCCAGATCGAATTGCAGCTGCGCGATGACGACCGGATCACCGTCGACATGGAGGCGCCGGAATTCGCCCACGACCGCATCCCCTTCCTGGCCGCGGGCCTGGTGCCGCGCAAGCTGGGCAACTTCGAGCTGTGGCCGCTGGAGCTGATCGACGCCAGCGTCGAGGTGGCCGTGCTGTCGATGGGTAACCCGCATGCGGTGCAGCGCGTCGACGACGTCGCCACTGCCGATGTCGCCGCGCTCGGGCCGGAGATCGAGGTGCTGGACTGCTTTCCGCAGAAGGTCAACGCCGGCTTCATGCAGGTGATCTCGCGCACGCACATCGCCCTGCGCGTGTTCGAGCGCGGCGCTGGCGAGACGCTGGCCTGCGGCACCGGCGCTTGCGCCGCGGTGGTGGCCGGCATCCGGCTGGGTTGGCTCGACCCGCGCGTCGAGGTCGACACGCGCGGCGGGCGCCTCGGCATCGAATGGGCCGGCATGGGCCAGCCAGTGCTGATGACCGGCCCGGCCGCCACCGTTTTCGAAGGAGAGATCGAACTGTGAGCATCCAAGGCATCACCGAGCACGACATCAGCAACTACCTGCTGAACACGCCCGGCTTCTTCGAGCGCCATGCCGAGCTGCTGGCCACCGTGCAGCTGACCAGCCCACACGGCCACCGCGCGGTGTCGCTGCAGGAGCGGCAGATGGAAATGCTGCGCGAGCGCCTCAAGGGCCTGGAGCACAAGATCATCGAGATGATCCGCAACGGCCAGGACAACGTGGCCATCGCCGACCGGCTGCACCAGTGGACGATGCGCCTGCTGCTCACCAGCGACCCGGCCGAGCTGCCGCAGGTGCTGCTGGACGACCTGAAGCAGCGCTTCCAGATCCCGCAGGCCGCGCTGCGCCTGTGGGGTGTGGCTGCAGGCTATGCCGAGCTGCCCGCGGCCCAGCCCGTGAGCGACGATCTGAAAAGCTTTGCCAACAGCCTGTCGCTGCCCTATTGCGGCGCCAATTCCGGCTTCGAAGCCTCGGCCTGGTTCGACGATGCGGCCACCGTGACCTCCATGGCCATGGTGCCGCTGTGCCCGGCCGATACACCGCACGCGTTCGGCTTGCTGGTGCTGGGCTCGCCCGACCCGACGCGCTATGCCGCGCAGATGGGCACCGAGTTCCTGTCGCGCATCGGCGAGGTGGCCAGCGCCAGCCTGTCCCGGCTGCTCGCCAAGGACTGAGAGCCGCGCGCATGGGCCCTGCGGCCGTCGCCTTGGGCCCGGCGCTGCAGCCTTACATCGAGCACCTGCGCGTCGAGCGCCGGCTGGCGCCGCGCAGCGTGCAGATGATTCACGACGCGCTGCTGCGCCTGCAGCAGTCGGCTGCCGCGGCCAAGGTGGAGCTGCGCGATGTGCAGCCGATGCACGTGCGGCGCTGGGCGGCGCAGTTGCGCGAACAGCCGTTGGCCGCACGCAGCATCGCCATCCATCTCTCGGCCTGGCGCGGCCTGTACCGCTGGTGGGGCCGCGCGGGCGAAGTGCCGCTCAACCCCGTCGAGGGCGTGCGTGCGCCCAAGGCGCCGAAGCCGCTGCCCAAGGCCTTGTCGGTGGAGCAGGCGGTGGCGTTGGCGGCCTTCGAGCCGCAGCATGGTGACCCGGTGCTGCTGGCGCGCGACCATTGCATGGTCGAACTGCTCTACGGCAGTGGCCTGCGCGTGGCCGAACTGGTGGGCCTGGACTTGCGTGCCAGCGCCACCGCTGCCGGCTGGATCGACGCCGCCGATGCCAGTGCGATGGTGCTGGGCAAGGGCAGCAAGCGCCGCGGCGTGCCGGTGGGCGCGGCGGCGCTGGCGGCGCTGCGCGCGTGGCTGGCGCAGCGCGGGCAGATCGCTGCGCCCGAAGAAGCCGCGCTATTCGTCAGCCGCCGCGGCACGCGCCTGACGCCCAGCCAGGTGCGCTCACGCCTGAAGGCGCTGGCGTTGCAGGCCGGGCTGCCGACGCATGTGCATCCGCACATGCTGCGCCATAGCTTTGCCTCTCACTTGCTGCAGTCCAGTGGCGACCTGCGCGCAGTGCAGGAGCTGCTGGGCCACGCCAACATCTCGACCACACAGGTCTATACGCGGCTGGACTTCCAGCATCTGGCGAAGGTCTACGACGCTGCCCATCCGCGGGCGAAGAAGCGGTCGACGCCATGAAGTCGATCCGCCTGCGTGCCGGCAAGGAACGCTCGCTGCAACGCCGCCACCCCTGGGTGTTTGCCGGCAGCATCGACAAGGGCAAGGCCGACCCGGGCGAGACGGTGCGCGTCGAGGCCCATGACGGCGCCTTCCTGGCCTGGGGCGCGTACAGCCCGCAGTCGGCCATCCGGGTGCGTGCCTGGAGCTTCATCGAGGCCGAGCGCATCGACGCCGCCTTCTTCGCGCGGCAGGTGCAGCGCGCGGTGGCGCTGCGCGCGCGCATGGCGGTCGACAGCGACGCCGTGCGCCTGGTGCATGGCGAGGCCGACGGACTGCCCGGACTGGTGGTCGACCGCTATGGCGACACGCTGTGTGCCCAGTTCCTGTTTGCCGGCAGCGAACGTTGGAAGGACGTGATCGCCGAAGCGCTGCTGGCCGCCACCGGAGCACCGCGGCTGTACGAACGTTCCGATGCTGGCGTGCGTGCGCTCGAAGGTCTGCCGTTACACAGCGGCTGGTTGCGTGGGCAGGGCGACACGCAGCTGGCCATTCGCGAGCATGCCTGGCAGCTGCAGGTGGACGTGGCGCAGGGCCACAAGACCGGCTTCTACCTGGACCAGCGCGGCAACCGGCTGCACTTTGCGCAGGCGGTGCGCCACTACGGCTGCGAGCAGGTGCTCAACTGCTACAGCTACACCGGGGGCTTTTCACTCGCGGCGCTGGCCGGTGGTGCGCGCCAGGTGACCAGCGTGGACTCTTCTGCGCCGGCGCTGACCTTGGCCGAGCACCATGTGCAACTGAATGGCTTTGAGGCCGCGCGTCACCAGACGGTGGATGCCGACGTCAACGCCTACCTGCGCGCGTGCCTGGAGCAAGGGCGCCGCTTCGACGCCATCGTGCTCGACCCGCCGAAGTTCGCGCCCACGGTGGCCCAGGCCGAACGAGCTGCGCGCGCGTACAAGGACATCAACCGCCTGGCGCTGAAGTTGCTGCGTCCGGGCGGCTTGCTGTTCACGTTTTCATGCTCCGGCGGCATCGGGCCGGAGCTGTTCCACAAGATCGTGGCCGGCGCCGGCATCGACGCCGGCGTGGACGCGCTGATCCTGCAGCGCCTGGCGGCGGCCTGCGACCACCCGACGACGCTGCAGTTTCCCGAGAGCGACTACCTTACCGGGCTGGCGCTGCTGCTGCGCTGAGGGGCCGAGCCGAGCAGCCCGATCGCCGGCTCGAACTTCGCGCGTTGCACGCTGAAGTAGGCCTTCACCTGGCGCACGTTGGCGTCCTGCGTGAACAGCCGTTGCACCAGCGCCTGGTAGCCCGGCATGTCCGCCGTCCAGACCACGAGCACGAAGTCCGGCCCGGGTGAGACGCGGTAACACTGCTGCACCGCCACATCCGCCACGGCCCGTTGCTGGAAGGCGTCGAGATGCTCTGCGCCCTGCCGATCGAGCGTCACTTCCACGATGGCGGTCAGGCCGAAGCCCAGTTGCTCGTGCGACAGCAGCGCGACGCGCCGCTCGATCACGCCTGCATCCACCAAGCGTCGCACCCGGCGCATGCACGTGGCGGGTGACACGTGCGCCTGCGCCGCCAGGTCCTGGTTCGAAAGCGACGCGTCGTGCTGCAACAGTTCCAGCAAGCGAAGGTCGATCGCATCGAGTACTGCCGGTGCCATGAACGTTGGGGTCAAGAAACAGTGAAGGATGACACGATTATTTCATCATCGGAGACGAGAGACATGATGAGAGCGAATGTTGCCATATTTTGAAAGCATATTTCACGGTCCCATGCCTACGATCCACTCCCTCCAGTCATCTACAGAGGATTCCCCATGTGCGGCATCGTCGGCGCGGTCAGCCACCGCAACATCGTTCCCATCCTGATCGAGGGACTCAAGCGGCTGGAATACCGCGGCTACGATTCCTGCGGCGTGGCCGTGCATCAGGGCGGTCAACTGAAGCGGGCGCGAAGCACTGCGCGCGTGGCCCAGCTCGAAGCCAGCGCGGCGGAGGCCGGCCTGGACGCCGGCACCGGCATCGCCCATACCCGCTGGGCCACGCATGGCGCGCCGGCGGTGCATAACGCGCACCCGCACTTCTCCAGCAACCGCATCGCGCTGGTGCACAACGGCATCATCGAAAACCACGACGAGCTGCGCGCCGAGCTGCAGGGCCGCGGCTATGACTTCAGCAGCCAGACCGACACCGAGGTCATCGCCCACCTGGTGCACCACCTCTACGACGGCGACCTGTTCGACGCAGTGCAGCGCGCCACGCTGCGCCTGAAGGGCGCCTATGCGATTGCCGTGTTCTGCCGCGACGAGCCGCAGCGCGTGGTGGGCGCGCGCGAAGGCTCGCCGTTGATCCTGGGCATCGGCAAGGGCGAGAACTTCCTCGCCAGCGACGCCATGGCGCTGGCCGGTGTCACCGACCAGATCGTCTATCTGGAAGAGGGCGACGTGGTCGACCTGCAACTCGGCAAGACCTGGATCGCCGCGCGCCAGGCCGAAGGCCGCTACAAGAACGTGCAGCGCGAAGTGCGCACGGTGGTGGCGCACAGCGGCGCGGCCGAACTGGGGCCGTACCGGCACTACATGCAGAAGGAAATCTTCGAGCAGCCGCGCGCCATTGCCGACACGCTGGATGGGGTGCCCGGCATCACGCCCGAGCTTTTCGGAGACGGCGCCTACAAGGTCTTCAAGGAAGTCGATCAGGTGCTGATCCTGGCCTGCGGCACCAGCTACTACTCTGGATCGACCGCCAAGTACTGGCTGGAGTCGATCGCCGGCATCCCCACCAGTGTGGAGATCGCCAGCGAATACCGCTACCGCGACAGCGTGCCGAACCCGCGCACGCTGGTCGTGACCATCACGCAAAGCGGCGAGACCGCCGACACGCTGGCGGCGCTGAAACATGCGCGCGGCCTGGGCATGGCGCACACGCTGACGATCTGCAACGTGGCCACCAGCGCCATGGTGCGCGAATGCGCCTTCGCCTACATCACCCGCGCGGGCGTGGAGGTGGGCGTGGCCTCGACCAAGGCCTTCACCACCCAGCTGGTGGGCCTGTTCCTGCTGACCCTGGCCTTGGCCCAGGTGCGCGGCCGGCTCAGCGAAGCGCAGGAGCACGCGCACCTGAAGGCGTTGCGCCACCTGCCGGTGGCCGTGCAGGCGGTGCTGGCGCTGGAGCCGCAGATCATGGCCTGGGCCGAGGACTTCGCGCGCAAGGAGAACGCGCTCTTCCTGGGGCGTGGGCTGCATTACCCGATTGCGCTGGAAGGCGCACTCAAGCTGAAGGAGATCAGCTACATCCATGCCGAGGCCTACCCCGCTGGTGAGCTGAAGCACGGCCCGCTGGCGCTGGTGACCAGCGCCATGCCGGTGGTGACGATCGCGCCCAACGACGCGCTGGTGGACAAGCTGAAGAGCAACATGCAGGAAGTGCGCGCACGCGGCGGTGAGCTCTTCGTCTTTGCCGATGCGGATACGCGCATCGCCAGCGAGCCCGGCGTGCGCGTCATCCGCATGCCCGAGCACTACGGCGTGCTGTCGCCGCTGCTGCACGTGGTGCCGCTGCAGCTGCTGGCGTATCACACCGCCTGCGCCCGCGGCACGGATGTGGACAAGCCGCGCAACTTGGCGAAGTCGGTCACCGTCGAGTGACCGGCTTCGCGGGCCCTTGTGGTTGTTGTTCTGACCAAAAATAGTCGCAAACAGGACATTAAAGTCGTAAACACGCCAATAGAGTCGAAAACAAGGCACTGGGGCTCAAGACCCCGCTCTTATCCGTGCCCGAGTTTGTTGTGCGGCCCCAGGACGTATGCGATCCAGCGACCCTCACCGAGGTGCTGAAGGTGGGCTCGGAAGTTGTCGTCGACTCTGACTGAGTAGCGGCCCGGGCCATCCTTCGGCCAAGGCTTGAAGTTCAGGCCGCGGAGCAGCCGGTTCTCCATCAGCTTGGCCTTTGTGGCGGCCCACTGGTCACGCAGTTGCACGAACCGCCCGTTGAGGACTTTCGCGACCACGTCGCCGTCTTCCACGTTCGTGACCGGTGGCAAGACCAGAGCCGGGTCCAGCCAAGTAGATGGCCGCGCGGGGTAAATCACGTACTCCGGACACAGCGACGCTCGGAGAAGTCCCGCTTGGCTGGCCTCGACCCAGTGTGCGAGGTCAGGACGAAGCACAGTCCCTGGCGGCATCTGATCGACCACCGTTCCTGACCACTCGGCAGCGAGTCGAAGCCGGGGACCCTATGAACCACAAGTTGCGTGTGCTTCGAAGGGCCATGCGAACAGCGCGAGCGCCTTGGTCCGATAGCGCCGGCGCGGTCTTGCTTAAAGCAGGTCTGACGTATCGCGAGTCGCTGGTCCGATTCGGGATTGACCTTGAACTCTTGGCAGAGCTTACCCGGGCATGTTGGAGAAGCCCGGCGATTGCTGTCGTCGGGCGACGCCGTGCCTAGCACCATTGATGACTTCTTCTACCGGCAGCGGACCACCCGCTGCTTTAGGTTGGTATGGCTGGAAGGGGGCAGGTCAACACTTCAAGCTGAACTGCTCCAGACCGGCCGTTCACCAGTACTGGCAGTCGGCCAAAACAATGGGATACGCCCCCACCCCGTAACCGGCATCGAAGTGCCAAAGTGGAGGTGTGTACAACCACTTGAACCGGGAAAGGAGCGTCCACCATGAAGATTACGACGGTTGGCATCGATCTGGCAAAGAACGTGTTCCAGGTACACGCGGTCGATGAACGAGGCCGAGCAGTGCTGCGCAAGCAGCTTCGGCGTGATCAGATGACCGCGTTCTTCGCGAACCTGCCAGAGCGTGCCGACGAGCAGTGCGCCCGAAGCGCAAGGTCAGCGCTGTAGCGTTTGGCACGCACGCGACGGTGACTCCCGCTCCTCGGTGCGCCAAGGGCGAAGCGCCGAAATTCGCACCGGCCACTGGTGATCCGCTCAGAATTTCCCCTGCTGGCCCGCCTTGGATGGCTGGTTTACGGCGGCCAACTTGAACTTCGCTTTGGCTCGTCCGGGCCAGGAGCCGTCGTAGGGGAAGGACGGCTTCCTGGCATCGCACCTGGCCGTGCTGACGCTGGCGGCGGCTTGGAGGTAGCCACCCGAAGGCAGGCACCCGCAAGCAGGCAGCCGTAGGTGGGCGCCCGACAGGGCGATTGCGACGCCGTGTGCGGCTTGAGACCGTCCGAGGTCATCACCTCGCGAGTCTCGCGTGCAAGCCACGGCTCAGCAGCCCCAGCGGGCGCCGGACGGCGCCCCGATCCACTACGAGCGCCATCGCCCGGAGCAGACACCCTGACCGGCTCGTGCAGCAGCATACGGCCAGCTTCATCGCGCACACCGAGGCCAACACCGGATCCGAGCTGCCGCGATTCATCAAGGATGAGTTCGACGCCTTCGTCGCACCGGCGTGACTAGCTCGGCTTGCGCGATCACGCGGCAGGCGCGAAAGCCCGTCATGAAGCGCGACAGCGCGCCGTAGTCGGTAATCGTGTCCCACACCGTCTGCGCGTCGGCGGCCAGGTCGAGCACCGCTTCGGCCTCGAAGCGGCGGCCGTCGCGGCGCACCTCCACTGCGACATCGCCGCTGATCGGGCACCCCGGAGGGCCCGCCGGCAGCGATGCGCCTGCGGGTTGGTTGATCGACAAGACATTGGCGGCGCTGCGCCCGGCTTGTCCGCGATGCCCACGCGAAGCGCCGCATTCTGATGTTACCGAGACAATGCCGCTTCAATGCCCGCTGACAACCCCGGAGAACTCGCCATGAAAGCGCCCCGTCTGCTCGTCGCCGCACTCTTCTGCGCCGCGTCGCTGGCGGCGCTGGCACAGGCGCCCGTGGCCAGCGTGCCCGCGGTCGACCTGGCCCGTTACAGCGGCAAGTGGTTCGAGATCGCGAGCTTCCCGATGTTCTTTCAGCGAAATTGCGTCGCCGACACCACGGCCGAGTACGCCCCCGCGCCGGATGGTGGCATCAGCGTGCACAACCGTTGCCGCACGGACAAGGGCTTCGACGACGCGAAAGGCAAGGCCAGCGTCGTCGAGGGCTCGGGCAACAGCCAGCTCAAGGTGTCGTTCTTCTGGCCGTTCAAGGCCGACTACTGGATCGTCGGGCTGGACCCGGAGTACCGCTGGGCCGTCGTGGGCAACCCGAACCGCAACTACCTGTGGGTGCTCTCGCGCACCGCGCAACTGCCGCCCACCCTGCTGCAGGCAGCGTTGGCGAGTGCCAGCGCGCAAGGCTTCGACCTCGCTCAGCTTCGCTACACCCCGCAGGCCCCTGCAAGCGCGCCCTGAGCGCCTGGCCGGAGCCGGGCGAGTTCATGCGGCGCTTCCTGCTGCACGTGCTGCTGGGCGGCTTCCACCGGATCCGCCACTATGGGCTGCTGGCCACGGCAGCCGCAGGCCCGTGGCGCGGGCTCGGCGCGGGGTCCAATGCGCTTCTCCCGGCCAAGAGCCGCGCAGCCTATGGCTCGTTGGGTCACACAGGACACCCGCCGGTGTCCGCGATCAGGGTGGAACGCTGTCCGCCATCAACGTGGAACCGTGTCCGCCATCACAGCGGAACGGCGTCCGCGATCGCGTGGAATACGCAAACAAGGTGCTTGCCGGCTGCCACACGCCGACGCTGTTGATCCGCTGAGCCCAGCGGAGCTCGCAGGCGACGTCAGGCGCGCGCGCGCAGCCCTTCGAAGCAGGTGGTCAGCAACAGCTCGATGATCTTCTCGTCGCTGTACTGGCCGCCCAGCTTGAGCAGCCCCAGCACCGGATCGCAGGCGCGCGCGTACAGCGTGTAGAGCACCACCTCGCCGGGCAGCGCCGGGTCGAACTCGCCGCGCTGCTGCGCGGCGGTGATCCAGCCGCCGAGCCGGTCGCTGACCTCCATCAGTCGGTCCAGGTAGACCTTGTTTGTCATCAGCGTCGCGCGCAGGCTGGAGTTCTGCGCCGGCAGCGAGGGCATCTCGCCGGCCAGCTGCACCTGCATCGTCCAGCGGGCGACGGCCTTGAGCTGGGCCAGCGGACTGGCCTGCACGTCGTTGCTCAGGCCATCGAGGAAGACGAGCGCGCGGTCGAGCACGCGGATCATCGCGGCCGCAGCCAGCTCTTCCTTCGAGGTGAAGTGCTTGTAGAGGCTCGCCTTGGCGATGCCGACATCGGCGGCCACCTCATCGACCGTCATCAGGTCGAAGCCCTTCTCCGCGAGCAGGCGGTTCACCGACGAAACGATCGCGTCTTCGCGCACCTGCAGCACCTGCTGACGGAACGACAACTTCGCCATGGGGGGATTGTAGTCGGCGCGGGCAACTGGTGTACCTTCGAGTCCCGAATGGTCTGTGTTGTTCATAAAGTGACCATACAGTCTGTATTGAATACCATATGGTATAAATTCCGTCTCGACGGTTTGCGGCATCGCGCCCACCGCTCGGCGGCGGCGGCCTCGTGCCTGCCTCTTCTCAACTTCGACAGGAGCAGTACCCATGATCGATTGGTTCAAGAGAGCGGCCGCGCTGGCCGTGGTGTTGGCCGTGACCGCCTGTGGCGGCAGCGACGACGATCCGCTCCCGGGCACGCTGGCGCAGGAGGCCACCGAAGCCGGCTTCAGCGCCCTGGTCGCCGCGGCCGACAAGGCCGGGCTGGTGCCGGCGCTGGCCGACGGCAGCGCCAGCCTGACCGTCTTCGCACCCACCGACGCGGCCTTCACCACGCTCGCCACCCGGCTGGGTTTCAGCAGCGCGGCGGCGATGGTGGCCGCGCTGGACGGCCCGACGCTCGCCAAGATCCTCCAGTACCACGTGCTGCCGACCCGGAAGACGGCCGCCAACCTGGTGGCCGGCGGCGCCACCCAGGCGACGCTCTACACCTACGAGGGAGCGAGCCGCGACGCTGGCGCTGAACACGTCGTCCGGCGTGAGGATCACCGACGAGGTGCTGACCGAGGCGACGGTCACCACCGCCGACGTGCCGGCCAGCAACGGCGTCATCCACGTCGTCGACAAGGTGCTGGTGCCGCCGGGCGTGCTGAACGTCGTGCAGATGGCGCAGGCGAACCCGACCTTCAGCACGCTGGTCGGCGCCGTGGTCGCGGCCGACCTGGCGGGCGCGCTCGGCGACGCCTCGGCGGAGCTGACGGTGTTCGCGCCGACCAACACGGCCTTCGAGGCGATCGCCTCGACCGTGGCCGGCCTCAGCACCGAGCAGCTCACCACGGTGCTGACCTACCACGTGCTGGGCAGCCAGGTGCTGGCGGCCGACATCCCGTTCGGCGCCGCGGTGCCCACGCTCGCGACGCAGACCCTGACGATCAACGCCGGCACGCCGCCGACCATCACCGACAAGACCGCCACCCCGGCGTCGATCGTCGCCACCGACGTGCGCGCCAGCAACGGCGTGATCCACGTGATCGGCAAGGTGCTGATCCCGACGCTCTGACCGTTCCCTTTCCACCCACCCAGGAGTTCCCATGAAGAAGACACTGATCGCCTTCTCGCTCGGCTTCGCCACGTTGGCCGTGCAGGCCAAGGACATCGTCGATTCCGCCGTGGCCGCCGGCAGCTTCAAGACGCTCGCCAGCGGCGATAGGAGACTTAACCGCCCTCAGCAAAGCCCAGATGTGGCCTGAGGACGGGGCTGCGGCGGCATGAAGTGCCAGGGTTTGGTGCCGGCTCCTTCGCGTTGGCCTGGTTCAGCAGGCCCGTATCGAGCGACCGCTTCCCGGCAAGCAATTTGGGATCGTTGACCGGCTGCTCAGGGTCGAGGGCGGGTCTACGCCAACTCAATCTCGATGCCGTAGACCTGCCGGTCAAAGCCAACCGGCGGCCACCTGACGTCCGGAGGCAGTGGATCCAGGCCATTTGCTGCCCGTGGCGAAAGGTTGTTCCCGCGCGGGCCGCCGAGACGGCAGCAGCGCATGATTGCCAAGCCCCTGATGACCACCAGCCCTCGGTAGTCCGGATCCTTGCAGTTGTCGGCCGGATGAAACGAGGGGTGCACGTTCCTTGCCCCAGATCTTCTTTGCAGCTCGCTCGGGATGCTCCATGAAGTGCTGGTTGCGACGATGAACGTACCGATCTATCGCCTCGGTGGCGGCGCTCACCGAAGGGTGGTCGCTGCTGTGAATGATCGCTCTGGCGATGCCCACACTCCTCCGAGTCAGGTCCGATGGGCTGCTACTGCCAGCATTGCGTTCCTTTACCATGGGCAATCAACAAGGGAGTTCGACGTGCCGATAGCGCAGGAACGCATCTTGATCATCGGCGGTTCGAGTGGCATGGGGTTGGCGATCGCCCAGCGGCTGGCCAAGGCGGGCGCGGAAGTCTTCATTGCCGGCAGGGACCGGGCCGAAACTCGATCGCGCAGTGGCGTCGCTGGAGGGCCCGGCTGCAGGCGTCGTGGCGGACTTCACTGATGCCGGCTCGTTGGGCGAGTTGATGACCCGCGTCGCTCGCCTCGACCATCTGGTGCTCGCCGCCGGCGGCGGCGCCGCATGGGGCCCATTCGCGCAGGTCGCGGCGCAGACGTTGCGCAGGGCCATCGACTACAAGCTCATCGGCTACTGGCAGAGCCTGCAGGCGGCCCTGCCCGTGCTGCGCCGAGACGGTTCGGTGGTGATGCTCACCGGCGCCGCGTCGCGCGTGGCGATGACCGGCACATCCGGGCTGGCCGCGGTCAACGGCGCGATCACGCAGATGGCCCAGACCTTGGCCAAGGAGCTCGCGCCGCTGCGGGTCAACGTGGTTTCGCCCGGCCTGGTCGACACCCCCGCGTAAGACGGCATGCCGGCGGCCGCCAAGGTAGCATTGTTCGAGACAGCTGCCAAGAGCCTGCCCGTGGGGCGCACCGGCCAGGCCGAGGACATCGCGCCGGCTGTCGAAATGCTGATCACCAGCGGCTTCGCGACCGGTGTCCTGCTCGACATCGACGGCGGGGCACGTACGCCACTTTGACGCATTCAAACAAGTCCGCGATGAACGTCTTGCTCGGTACTCGCCCACCCGGAACGACGCAGTTTCAATGGCGCGATGTTCGACACCGCCGTCGAGGCATTGGGTGCGGCCGGCCACGCCGTGATCACCAGCGACCTCTATCCTGGCTCGCGGCCTCGGCTCAACGTCTGAGCGCGATCGAGCTCAATCCCCGATCAGCGTAGGTGTCTTCTGAACTGGTGTCGTCACGTAGACGGCGTGCGCGTCGAACCGATGCGGCAGACCAGGTTTACCAACAACGTGACTGCAATGGCGGCGATCCCGCATGACGACGACGCGAGGATGCTGCGATTACGGCATCGACGCGCTGGCTGGACGTGGCGCTTCCAAGACGCAGCGCATCGATCTCGCGCTGCAGGGCGGCGGCACACACGGCGCGTTTACCTGGGGCGTTCTTGACCGGCTGCTCGCCGACGATCGAATCCGTTTCGGCGCGGTCAGCGGTTCGAGCGCCGGGGCGATGAACGCCGTCGCGCTCGCGGCTGGCTGGACCGAAGGCGGCGGCAGCGGCGCCCGAGAGACGCTGCGACGCTTCTGGTCGCGCGTGGCCGACAGCCTGCACCTTGAACGTGGCCGAGGCTTGCTTGACTGCACGGCGATGTTCGGGTCCCTAATGGTTCGTCGCTCGAGGCGGCATTGGACTTCGCACAGTCGTGTTCGCGCCAGCCGACGGCAAACCGCTGCGCGCCGTGCTAGGGAGACGGTCGACTTCGATCTCGTGCACCGTTGCACCGCTATGGCTCTTCATCGGGACACGAACGTGCGCAACGCCAAGCTTCGGATCTCTCGGGCGCCCAGATCGACCTCGACGCGGTTCTCGCATCGGCTTGTACGCCGGTGCTCTTCCCCCAGTGGAGATCGACGGCGAGGCGTACTGGGACGGCGGCTGCATGGCGAGTCCCTCGATCGTGCCGCTGCGACCGAATCGCCGAACCTTGACCCGATGCTGCTCCACTCCCGTGGGAGCAGATCCGATGCGATGGAGCAGTCATGGACACCTTGACCTCGACCCGATCGTGAAGTACAAAGGTCTTGCAAGTCAAGCGCAGCCACCATCGATCAAGGCCGCCGCTGCGACGGCGCACTGCAGCGCAGACAGTGACGCAAGCGTCGCAGCGGCTTATGAATGTGCATCTCGTCTCGCACCGCTAAATTGCTAATCTTGCAGCACTGTGTGCGCGGCGATCCGACGCAGCATTGCGGTGCGCATCGTTCGCTCGACTGGCGAAAAATCATGCGGCGCAATGGCGCATTGGTTGCGTGCACTGGCCTCGCTCGACAATCCCTTTTTTCAATCCCTTCCCTCGGCAGCTAACCACGACACCGATTCAGCACTTCCGCGCAGCTTGGCCAGGTGCATTTCAAGGTGTCCTGTCAGTGCTGCTTGAACATCTGCAGCACCGGCTTGAACGCCGCGTGCCGGCAGTCGTGCAGCCACTCGAACGCCACCATCTCGTGGCTGACGATGCGGCGCCCCGCCTCACGCAGCCGCTGCATCGCGAGCGCGTGGTCGGCGGCCGTGCGCGAACCGCAGGCCGGGCCGACCACCCACACCGCCGGCCGGCGCGCGCAGCCCAGCGCCGTCTGCATCAGGCACACATGCGCCTCGCAGCCGGCGATCACGACGTCGCCCGCGATCGCCCGCAGCGCGCTCGAGCAGGCCGTCGGCGCAGGCGTCGAAATGCATCTTCGCCAGCGTGCTGGCGCAGCGCTGGCGGATCGCCTCGACGTTCGGCCCAGGCCGGCCGGGTTCTGCTCGGTGCCGATCACCGGAATGCCGAGCTCCCTGCGCGACGTCGGCCAGCAGCACCGCCTGCGCGACCACGTGCGCGCCGTCGTGGATCGCGGGCATCAGCCGCTGCTGGTAGTCCACCAGCACGAGCGCATGTCGGGCAGGATCGCGTTCATCGTTCAGCCCTCGTCTGTCGCGCGGCGCGTGGCCGGGCCACGCGCCGCGGGCTGCAGGCGGCGATGGCCTTCGGCACCGGGCCGATCACGGCCGCAATGTACGGTTGCATCGCGCATTGGACTCGGTGCTCGAATCGCGTCGCCCTACGAGGAGCCGCCCATGAACGCCCCACCGCCTGCCGCCGCCTGCAGCCGCGCCCGCCACGCTGATGAGCGGCGCCGACTACCGCGAGTCGCTGCGCCGCTACAGGCCGATGGTCTACGTCGACGGCCGGCGCGTCGAGTCGGTGGCCGACGAGCCCGCGCTTCGCGCCCGGCATCAACGCGCTCGGCGTCACCTACGACTTCGCGCTGCGACCCGAGCGCTACCGCCGCTGATGACCGCCGCTGCAGGCGAGCCAGCGGCAGCCGTCAACCGCATGCTGCACATCGACGAGAGCTCGGCCGGCGACCTGCTGAACAAGCTCGAGGCGGTGCGCCTGCTCTGCCAGGAAACCGGCTGCGCGCAGCGCTACCTGGCGCACGACGCGCTGAACGCGCTCGGCCAGGTCAGCGCGCGCATCGACGACGCCGCGCGGCAGCACCGAGCACCGGCGCGCTTCCTGGCCTACCTGCACCACGTGCAGGACCAGGACCTGACGCTCGGCATCGCGATGACCGACGCCAAGGGCGACCGCAGCGGCGCCCGCACGAGCAGGCCAACCCCGACACCTACGTGCACATCGTCGAGCGCAACGCCAAGGGCATCGTCATCTCGCGGCACCAAGGCGATCGTCACCGGCGCGCCCTACATGCACGAGTTCCTGGTCATGCCCTGCCGCAACATGGGCGCGGAGGACGCCGACTTCGCGGTCTGCTGCGCGGTGCCGGTCGATGCGCCCGGCCTCACCATCGTCGCGCGCCCGGCCGGCCGGCCCGGCGAGAAGCTCGAGCACGGCGCGGCGCTGTTCTCGCGCCACTACGGCCAGTCGCACCGGCGTGGTGATGTTCGACCGGTGTTCGTGCCCTGGGAGCGCGTGTTCTACGCCGGCGAATGGGAGCACTCGGCGCACCTGACCTACAACTACGCGACGCACCACCGGCACACCTGCATCGGCGCGCGCGCCGGCTTCGGCGACCTGCTGATCGGCGCCGGCGCGCTGATGTGCGAGGCCAACGGCTTCGACCCGGGCGAGAAGACGCAACCTGCGCGAGCCGATGGTCGAGCTGATCAAGATCACCGAGGGCTTCTACGCCTGCGGCGTGGCGGCCAGCGTCTACGGCACGCACGATCCGCACAGCGGCAGCTTCATGCCCGAGCCGGTGTTCGCCAACATCGGCAAGCTGCTGCTGGCGACGCAGATCTACGACATGCACCGCCTCGCGCACGAGGTCTCGGGCGGCCTGATCGTCGCCCTGCCCGGGCCCGACGAAGACCACAACCCGGCGACCGCCGCGACGCTGGCCGAGGTGCTGCGCGCCAACCCGGACGTGCCCTACGACAAGCGCATCGAGGTCGCGCGCTTCATCGAGGACCTGACGGCGTCGTACCAGGGCGGCTGGTACTCGGTGATCAGCCTGCACGGCGGCGGCTCGCCGGCGGCGATGAAGCAGGAGATCTGGCGCAACTACCCGCGTCGGCAACAAGGTCGAACTGGTCGAGCGGCTGCTCGAGCGCGGCGTGCTGCGCACGACCCGAGACGCGCGCGATCACGCGCAACCGCCAGCCCGGCCGCTGCTGCGACCCGGGCTGCACGGCGCGGGCCAGGCGGTGATGGTCGAGATGCCGAAGCTGCGGTAGCCGAGCGGTGGCACCTCGGTATCGGCAGATCGACCACTTCGGCTGACCCGATCAGCAGATCAACCGTCCTTGAGCCTGGATCTACCAAGGCGTGTCACGCTTAGCTGGACTTGGACCGATAGGGCGGTTCAACTTCAGAGCCTGAGTTCGACTTGAAAGTCCGCTTCTATGGGACTCTTTGTCAAGCCCTTCTTGGTAGTGCGCGCGGCCATGTTTGCGCGCATGCACGTGTGGCCTGACCGAAGCATGTGGCAGATCCGAGGTCGCGCTATCAGGAAGGTTCGAGCCAGTGCTCGAACGAGCTTCTATCCGTGTCGGACGCAGGCGTCCGACACCACATGCAACATACGCGCTGAGTGCGCTGGCAAACCCCTGTTACCGGCGCGCCCCATCCAGCGCGACTTCGGTGCCTTCAAACGCGACCGCCGCGCGCTCGCCGCCTGGGCGCTCGAGGTCCGCGATGCGATGACGCAGATCGTGGGCGTTTGGCCATCGGCAGCCTCTGCCCGCAGCGCCTTGATGAAGCCGATGGCCTGCGCAGCTGCCGCTTCCAGACCCTCTGCCTGCACGACGACCGGCGCAGGCCCGCGTGAGAGCGACTTGTAGCGCTTGGTCTCGTCGTTGCCGTCGTCGAGGTCGTCGACCTCGCAACCTTCCAGAACGGCGACTGCCTGTCGCCGGATTTCGTCGGTGGTCCGGTAGTTGAGGTAGAGCTTCCGAGAACGCCCGCGGATGTCGATGCCGCACTTGCTCATCGCGGCTCGGTGGCGGCTGTAGATGCGCTGGTGCCCGTCCCCGACGAAGAACAGATCGTTCGGCCCCGGCGGGATCAGCGCTCGCAGCAGCTTCAACGCCTGTTGACCGAAGTCCTGCGTCTCATCGACAACGACGGCGCTGTAGTCGCCTGCCCTCGCTTGGGCCGCCTGAAGCATGGTGCGCCACCTCGCGATAGGCATCGTCCACCTCCTTCAGCTTGCGCGAAGCAAGCTGGCCGCGGTACTCCTCGAACACGGGCCAAACGGCATCTCGCTTGGATCGGCTCAGAACGCCCGACCGCCCGATACGGCGAGCTGTGCGGTACTCGTCCGGCGTCGTGATGCCCTGCGCTAGGATGACTTGCTCCAGCTCCTGTTCGTAGAAGTCGTCTGGCAGCACAAGCTTCGTATCCTTGACCGCCATGGCCGCTTGCCAGGCCTGCAAGGCGGCATCCTGCTTGCGGTCGTAGACGATGCGGTGTTCCAGCTTCTGCGCGCGCATGAAGCCGTGCACCCACGCATCGAGGTTTCGGCCTCCAGCTTTGGCAGGGTGCTTGCGCCACACAGTGTCTTCAGGTTCTGCTCGATGTCGCCGGCCAGGTTGCGCGTGAATGTCGTGAACAGCACCTGCCGCGCTCGGCGCGCGATCCTGGCGGGCGTAGCCAAGTCCGACGGCCAGCTGCGATCGCACATCGCGGGCCGCCCACCCGGCTCGGGAACGTTCAGGCGCAGCGGGCGCTGGCTCATGGCCACCCCGGCTTGAACGGGTGCACGGGCAGCCTCATCACGGGCGTCGCTCTATTCGAGCGCGATCTTGCCGTCGAAGGTCCGCTCCAACTGCAACGCATCGACCGTCAGCGTCATCGTCACCGACAGCGTCTCGGTACCGGCGATCGTGCCGTCGGCCGCGGCCTTTGCGACGGCCTGTTCGATCTCGCGCTGCGAAGCCACGCCGACCGTCTTCAGGAACTTGCGCATGCCCAGGCTGAACGTGTCCTGATCCATGAATGCCTCCGTCATGTGCGCGCCCCAAGCAGCGCGTCGACCAGCTCGCGCATGCGGCGCCAGTGCGAGCCTTCCCAGAAGATGCGCGCGCAGCCGTCGCAGCTGCTGAAGCGGTCATAGCGCTCGCGTACCCGCGGCGGCAGCAACGAGCCGATCTGCGCCTTGTCCACCGGATGCAACAAGCCGTTGCAGCTCAGGCAGCGCGTGAAGGGTCGGGCCGAGCGCGCAAGATCGAGCCGCTCGAAGACCTCGCGCAACTGCGGTTCGGCTTGCAAGGCCCGCACGTAGCAGCCATGGCTGATGCCGCGCCGCTTGAGAAGCTCGCGATCGCGCGTCAGCACGATGCGCTGCTGCGCGTGCGCCAGCCGCTCAATCTCGGCGTCATGGAAGTGGTTGTCGTACAGCGTGTCGAAGCCGGTCATGCGCAGCAGGTGGGCGAGCCCACCGAGATGCGCGTCGGCGACGAAGCGGGTCTCACGCAGCGGCTGCTCGCGCACGCGCAGCAGCGGCGTGATGTCGAGCGCTTCGAACTTGGGGTACACGGCGACGCGGTCGCCGTCGGCCAGCGCACGCTCGAAGCCCACCGACTCGCCGTTGACCAGTACCAACTCGACCTCGGTGTGCGGTACGCCGAGCGCCTCGATCATGTGCTTGGCGGTGGCCGCACGCGCGCAGCGTGTTGCGAACTCATGCCCGCGCCGTTCAGGGGCGAGAAAGTCATTCAGCTCCTCGTAGAAGCGGAAGGTTGCGGTGGCCATTGGATCAGGCCGGCGGTTGCGTGGTGCGGCAATGCCCGGTCAATGGGCGAGATCGGCGCAGAATTGCCCGTGCCGCACTGTGGCCATCAGCGCGTGGAACTGATCGTGCGACAGGCGCAGCAGGGGCTCGTGGTCTGCGCCTTCGATGTAGACCGCCGCGCTGGTCTCGAGTTCGTCGTCGACCACCGTCTCGACGTTCCAGCCCATGCCCAGCGCGGGCACTGCACCGCGTTCGCAGTCGCTGAACAGTTCGACGATGCGCTGCTCGTCGGCGAGCCGCATGTGCCTGCGGCCGAGAATTCGCGAGAGCTCGCCGAGCTTGACTTTGTGGTCCGCTGGCACCACGGCCATCACGCAGCCGGCATCGTCTTCCACGATCACCGACTTGGCCAGATCGTGCGGCGCGACGTTGGCGGTGCGCGCGGTCTGCACGCTGGTGCGGCTGTGCCGGTGCGCGCACACTTCATAGTGCACGCCGCGCTGCTCGAGGTAGCTGGAAAGTCGCAGGGGAATGCTCATGATGACCTCCGTGCGCTCGTCGACCGCTGTGGCTCGACCCTGCCAGTTGTAGCCATCGCGCCCATCGACAGTGTGCTCCGGCGCGGAGCGCTGCACCAGCCCCCTCCCCGCGGACGCTTGACTGCAGACTCGGCAAGTGCGAACCCGTCCGCCGCGGCGTAGGATGAGTTGGCTTGACGGCGGGTTCCATGACTGAATCGGACTTCGCAACGCTGCGCCAGCGTATGGTCGGGGCGATCGTTGCCCACACGGTCTTTGTCGCTGGGCGCCTGGGAAAGGCGGCGCTCGGTCGGCGCACCCTCGAGGCGATGGCCAAGGTGCCGCGCCACGCGTTCGTGCGTGTGGAGTTGCAGCCCTTCGCGTATGCCGACACGCCGCTGCCGAGTGGGTGCGGCAAGACGATATCGCAGCCGTTCATCGTCGCGCTGATGACCGATCTGCTCGACCTGCAGCCGACCGACGTCGTGCTCGAGATCGGCACTGGGTTGGGTTACCAGGCGGCGGTGCTGGCCGAACTGGCGCTGCACGTGTACAGCGTCGAGCTGATCGATGAACTGGCGAACGAGGCACGCCGCCGCCTTCACCGGCACGGTTACGTCAATGTCGACATCCGCAGCGGCGACGGCCGCGCCGGCTGGCATGAACACGCGCCGTTCGACAAGATCATCGTCACGGCGGCGCCCGATCTCGTGCCGCCGTCGCTCATCTATCAACTGAAGCGCGGCGGCAGGATGGTCATCCCTGCCGGCCTGGCCGACGCGCAGCAACTGCTGCTGGTGGAAAAGGACAGCAGCGACACCGTGTCGACGCGGGAGATCTTGCCGGTGCGGTTCTCGCAGCTCGAACAAGTCGAAGTAGGCTGAACCGCGCCGGCCACTGTCTCACCCGGGTGCACTCCCCGTAGCGCCGAGGCTGCCACCGCCAGGTGTCAATGCGCCTTTCGATTCAGCCAGCCTTTGGTGTCGCTGAAAGGGCAGCACAGCCGGTTCCAACGACTGCTCAGATGTCGGCAGAAGAGGAATTGCCCTTCGGAAGGCGGCGGCGATGTCCGCGGAGCCGACGCTCAAGGCGTCGCTTCGACCCGTTGGGTGCGTTCGAGTCGGTCACACCGAGCGTCAGCAATCTGGCGCCGAGCGATCCTTCGCGTGAAGGCTCCCTGCGGCAAGAGCCGGACATCAGCTGCCGCCGATGAACGGTGGCTTCCAAGTGAGCTGAATTTCAAAGCGACCAGACGCCTTCTTGCCCAATGCCGGAGCGCCAAGATTGCGCGCACACACCGCTGGCGAGTCACCAACTACTGCTGCAACGTCATTGGCACTTCGACATACCTGCGGGAGCGCTGTCTCCCCAACGTCTACTCCGGCGTCGCGAACTAACGGGGAAAGGATCTATCCGCCCGAGCTCTGTGGTGCAGCACCTGCTGGGCGCGCCTCAGCGCTCCAAGTAATCGCAGGCCACGTGCGCCAACGCGCGCACGCCCAGCAGCAACGCGCGTTCGTCGATGAAGAAGCGCGGCGAGTGGTTGGGTGCCGATTTGCCCAGTTCCGCCGTCTCGGGCGTGACGCCGACGAAGAAGAACAGACCCGGTGACACTCGCTGGAAGAACGAGAAGTCCTCCGAGCCCATGACCTTGGGCACCAGCACGGTGTGCTGCGCTCCGGCCACACGGCGCAGCGTGGGCAGCATGGCGTCGGTTAGCGCCGGGTCATTCACGGTCACCGGGTAGTTCTTGCGGATGCACACCGTGCAGCCGGCGCGCGCACCGCGGCTGATGGCCTCGGCCAGGTAGGTCACGCGCTCGTGGATGTCGTCGCGCATGGTCTCGTCGAAGCTGCGGATGGTGCCGCGCATTTCCACCGATTCGGGGATGATGTTCTCGCGCACGCCGCCCTTGATGGCGCCGATGGTCACCACCGCGGGCTCGTGGGTCAGGTCGGTCTCACGGCTGACGATGGTCTGTAGCCCGAGCACCACCTGCGCCGAGGTGACGATCGGATCCACGCCGTACCAGGGCATGGCACCGTGAGTCTGCCGGCCGTGGATGGTGATGCGCAGCGTGTCGGCGCTGGCCATCGCCGGGCCGGGGCGGTAGCCGATCACGCCCACCGGCAGGCGCGAGGTGACATGCAGGCCGAACACCGCATCGGGCCGCGGGTTGTCCATCACGCCTTGTTCGACCATCATCTTCGCGCCGCCTTCCTCGCCTTCGGGCGGTAGCTCCTCGGCCGGCTGGAAGATGAACTTGAGCGTGCCGCGCAATTGCGCACGCAACCCGGCCAGCACCTCCGCCACACCCATCAGGATGGCAACATGGGCGTCGTGGCCGCAGGCATGCATCACGCCGACTTGCTCGCCGTTCCATTCGGCGCGCACCTTCGACGCGAAGGGCAGGTCCACCTCTTCGGCGACCGGCAGCGCATCCATGTCGGCGCGCAGGGCTACCACCGGGCCCGGTCGAGCGCCTTTGAGCAGGCCAACCACGCCAGTGTGGGCGACGCCCGTGGTCACCTCGTCGAAGCCGAGCTTGCGCAGGTGCTCGGCGACGATGCCGGCGGTGCGGAACTCGCGGTTGCCCAGTTCAGGGTTCGCATGGAAGTCGCGCCGCCAGGCGATAACCCGTGCCTCGAGGGCACGGGCCGCGGCCTCTATGCCACCGGCCAACGGACTTGCGGGATGGGCCTGGGTGGTGGTGTCCATGGGCGGCTTCGGTGTCGCAACGATGATCAACCGTAGCACGGCAGCTTGCACCGCACCTCGGGCTTTGCACGCGGTGTGCGTCGCTGTCGCAGCCGGGATAGACGGACCCACAGGTCTCGACTACCGTGCGCACGGCCTATGTCGAACCTGAGCGCGCTGCGCCCTTCGTTGCCGATCCTGATCGGCGCCTCGGTGATGCTGAGCCTGGCCATGGGCCTGCGTCAGAGCCTGGGCATCTTCATGCCACCGCTGACGCGCGACACCGGCATCTCGGTGGGCGACTTCACGCTCGCCATCGCGGTACAGAACCTGGCCTGGGGCTTCCTGCAGCCGCTGGCCGGCGCCTGGGCCACGCGGCTGGGCATGCGCCGGCTGATGGTCGGCGGCGCACTGCTTTACACCTTGGGGCTGGTGCTGCTGGCCACCGCACAGGGGTTGACCGGCGTGGTGCTCGGCGCCGGCTTGGCCATCGGCGCGGCGCTGGCCTGCAACGGCAGCGCGCTGGCCATGGCCGCGGCATCGCGGCCGGTACCGGTGGCCCTGCGCAGTGCGGTGCTGGGTATCGTCTCGGCGGCCGGTTCGCTGGGCGCGATGCTGGCCGCGCCGCTGGGCCAGGGCCTGGCGATGGAATTCGGCTGGCGCGTCGGCGTCTGGGGTTTCGTGGCGTTGGCGCTGCTGATGGTGCCTGCGGCCTGGGTGGCCGGCCGCGTCGATGCGCTGCCGCTGCCGCCCAAACCGGGTGAAGGCGACACCGCCCGCGCCGCGTTGGGCGTGGCGCTGCGCAACCCTATGTTCGTGGTGCTGTCGGTGGCCTTCTTCGTCTGCGGCATGCAGCTCGTGTTCCTGACCACCCACCTGCCGTCGTACCTGGACCTGTGCGGCATGGATCCTATGCTCGGCGCGCAGGCGCTGGGCATGATCGGCGCGTTCAACGTGCTCGGCAGCCTGTTCTTCGGCTGGGCCGGTGGGCGCTGGAACAAGCTGGTGCTGCTGGGCGGCATCTACACGCTGCGTTCGCTGGCGCTGGCCTGGTACTTCATGGCCCTGCCCACGCCACAGAGCACGCTGGTCTTCGCCGCGGTCATGGGCTTCTTGTGGCTGGGCGTGGCGCCGCTGGTCACCGGCTGGATCGTCGACACCTTCGGCCTCAAATGGCAGGCCATGCTGGGCGGCGTGGCCTTTGTCGGCCACCAGCTCGGCAGCTTCGTCGGTGCCTTCGGCGGCGGGCTGATCTTCGACCTGGCCGGCTCCTACACGTTGGCCTGGCAGATCGGAGTGGCCGTGGGCTTGGCCGCCGGGCTGGTACAGGGCGGCTACGCCTGGTTGCGTGGTGATGGCGGCAGCGGCGGCGCACCGCCGCGGCTGAAGACGATCTGAGTGTCGCCGCCGGTCTGTGCCCGGCCCGCCATTCCTCATGACGAGCGTTGGGCCAGGATTTGCCTACCTGGGGCTGCAGCGTCTGCTACTCCAAGACTGCGCAGGGCACACCATCAAGCTTGGAGATCATGGGCGGTAGGTGGCATTTCCGAACTTTGGGAAGCGTCGAATCCGACAGACCTTGGAGAGAAAGCTGTCCTGAACATGCTTGTCACCGAACAGCGGGCCGCTCCCTCTCTTCTTGATGGGGACAAATATGGCCCGTCGGGACCAAAGAAAGTCCGTCGGAAGAATTCCGTACGGTGGCGATCTGGCCCTGGGGTCGAGGCCCTGGGGCTCCGATTGCCGCCCGATCCGGCAGCAACTGGCTCCATTACGGAGTCGGGGCCTTCGGCACTCGCGGCCCGATCTTTTCCGTCGAGTGAAGCGCCAGCATGGTGCACACGAAGCGGACGCCTGCGTGTCTTGCGCTCACGCTCGTGACGCGGTATTGAACGACGAACAGGGCCCCAGTTGCTGAAGCAGCGAGGTGCCCGGCCGCAGCAAGGTGCTTGACTATTGGCCCCAGCAGTATCAGGACCAGTGACATGGCGGCCGCGTCTCGGTATAGAAGACAGTCTGGTTGCGCTGACATCACTTCAACGCGAACCTGAACCAGCTTGTAGAGCCTGTACCACTTGGCGTTCTGCTCTTTCGGTTCTGAAGGGAGCGCCCCGAGGTTCTTCTTGAGGCGCGCCATATCGACTCGAGGGTCGGACGGCCCGTAGGCGATGACGGCCGCATATCGGCTCGGACATCGACATTCAACAAGCCGCGGCGGACTGCAAGGACCGCCCGAGGAGCCTCGGGTGCCGTGCCAAAAGCGGCCATGCGCGAGAAGAGGGTTGTCTGATCGTCCCTCCGAGGCCTTGGCGCGTCAGGGCATTCGCCTGCCAGCGCTTGCCCTCAGGCGCGGGCGGGCGGACTCAGTGCGCCGATGGCGTTGCTGGCAGCGCCAGGCATTGGGTGGTTTGCGTCGCTGCGAGGCCGAGCACCGCCCAGGTGGCCACCGGCTCATCGATGCCCTTCACGCGCTCTGGGGGCATCTGCTGCAGTTCGAAGGCATCGCCGAGTTCGGCGTGCACGGCCTCGGTAACGAGGATCGAAACACCGTGCGTGCGTGTCAGCGTCTGTACCCGCGCTGCCAGGTTCACGGTGCGACCGACGAAACCATACTCGCGGCGTTCGCGCGAGCCGATCATGCCCGACAGCCCAGGGCCGCGATGGATGCCGATGCCCAATGCCAGTGGCGGTAGCCCGTCGCGCGCAAGTTCCTCGTTGTACTCGCGCAGCGTGTCGCACATCTCCAGCGCTGCGCGCACTGCGTCGGCGCATTGCCAGGGGTTGGGCCGCAGCGCGCCGAAGTAGGCAAGCATGCCGTCGCCGAGAAAGGTAGACACATGCCCGCTGTGCGCGTGGATCGCGTCACTGACGCGCTGAAAGTAGCCGTCGAGGATGCGCGCCAGCACCGGCGGCTCGAGCCTCTCGCTCATCGCGGTGAAGCCGACGAGATCGCTGAACAGGGCCGTCACCACCTTGCGTTCGGCCGGCAGTTCCACACCGCGGTGCGTGCCGTCGGCCACCATGCGGTCGACCACGCCTGCCGGCGCCAGCCGGGCGCAGGCCTGCTGTAGCTCCTGCAACTCGATTGCGGCGGCGTCCAGCTGGCGCTGCAGCGTGGCGCAGCGTAGCCGCTGCTGCCCGTAGGCCCATGCCAGCACCGCGGCCAGCAACGCGCCCAAAGCGGCGAGCACCGTGCCGATCATGCGTCGGCCTCCAGCACCACCGCCGTCATGCGGCACAGGGCGTTGGCCATCGCGGCCACGCCGATGGCCTCCATCAGCTGCGGGCGGCTGAGCCGCTCGCACAGCACCCGGGCACGGCGCTGCAGTGCCGCGGGCTCGTACCACAGCGTCTCGCGCACGAAGGGCAGCAGCAACCGCTCGATGTCGTCGAGCTGGGGCGCGTCGAGCTGACCGAGCACGCGCTGCAGCGCGTCCGGCGACATGCCCTCGTCAACCAGTGCGCGCGTCAGCTCCGACTCGCAGACCGCGCAGGGCAGGCCGCGCGAGACCACCGCAAACATCAGCAGCTTGCAGCGTCGGCTGAGGATCGGCGACTCCCAAAGTTCGGCCAGCGTGCGTTGCAGCGCCCCTGCGATCGGCGAACCGGCGAAGGCCGCCACCAGCCGGCCATAGGGCAGCGACGGATCCGGCGCCGGCGTCGCCATCGGCTGCCCGCGTGCATGCTGCCGGCCCATCAGGCGGTCGAGAAGCGGGCGTATCAGGCGCAAGACCGGCTGCTCGGGCATGCGCTCGAAGGGTCGCCACGGCGCCGCGACCAGGGTGTGCACGCGGTTGCTGAAATCGGTCAGCGCGACAGTGAAGGCCACCTCCTTGGCCTCGAGCGCGTCGTATCCCGCGCCGCGCAGCCGCTGCCAGGCAGCTCGCGCCCCGGCCGGCCCCTCGCGGGACTGCGCGCGTGCGTACTCGATGGCCGCCTTGGCGCGCGCCGGCAGGTCGGCGCTGGCGAAGTCCTGTTCGACGCGGCGGATGCGCTCGGAGTCCATGCCGTGCAGCCACAGCGTCGAGCGCACGACGGCATAGCAGAAGCGACAGGAGTTCTCCTGGCTGACGACCAGCCCGATCAGATCGGCGGTGCGCTGGTCCAGCTTCAGCAGCAGCCCGAACTCGACGTGCAGGTCGACCACCGCGCGCGCCACCCAGGGTGCGTCGACGAAGTAGCGCACCGTCGGATGCGGCATGCCGAGCCGGCGGCGTGCATAGGCTTCCAGCTCGCGGTCGTGCGTCGGCGAGACCAGGCTTTCTTCCCAGCTGACATGCGACAGCGCGCTGTGCATCGATGCCTTTCCCCGGACCCGCCGGCCGTGGCGCCGCGGTACGCGCTGCCGCGACAGCGCACTGTAGCGCCGCCGCGGCCACCACGCTCTGCAGCCGGCTGTCGGCCGCCACCGAGAGGTCGTCCGGCGTCTGTGCGGCCGCGGCGCAAGTCACCAGGCCGGCGCAGCGCAAGTTGATGTTCAAGTTGGCGGCGAAGCCGCAACGCTGGATCAGCGTGACCGCGCCGCTGTCGACCTCGGCAACGGCTGATCAACGGGTCGACGCGACGGTGGCCCTATAGGCGGCGAGTTCCCTTGCGTAGAGCATGCGATCCCTTTCGAGCTGCGCAACGTCGGCCTTCAATCGTCCCATGCGCTCAGCGTACTGCCTGGCATCGAGCACGGCCTGCGCGCGCTGTTCCAGGGTGCTGGTCTCCTTGATGGCCCGCAAGCCGCTGCGGGCCAGGGCGTCCTCCAGCCGGGCGATCTCGGCTCGCTTGACGTGCAACTGGGCGTCGGCGTCGCGGACGCGCTGCTCGTGGACGTAGAGCTCGTGGCCGGCCTGGTACTGCGCGAGGAAGCGGGCCGCGAGGTCCGCGGGGCAGACGTCGTAGTACGGCGCGCCGCTGACTCCTGCCCGATAGCCGCTGTGCGGCTGGCAGAACTCGCGCAGCCCCTCGGCGCGGCCGAGCCGGTAAGCCTCGAGGTCCGGGGTGACGCCGTACTTGGCGCAGGCGCGCCGGTGCACGCCAACCTGCGCGCCCGAGTGGCCGGCGACGCCATCCTCGTAGCCGATCGTGCGCCAGTCGACGGCACTGCATTCGTTCTGACCCATCGTCGCCGTGCTGCTGCAGGCCGCGAACATGACGCTGCAGAACGCGACAAGCAGGCAATTCAGTCTCATGGGCATTCCATTGGCTGGGCCGGGACCGTCTCGAGCGTACGGGGAATGCGCGCGTCGCGACGTGCAAGGTGTCACGCTCGACCGGAATCGAGTGGCGTTCCCGGGGAAGAATTTCAGTGTCGTGCGACCCGCTTGGCACTGCCACCAGCAGGGAACATGGCGTGTCAACGACCTATGCCCCGCTGCCACAGAAATGCTCAGGGCAGGTGCTGCGGGCCGCGCCCGCGCCAAGCCGTGAGCACGGCGGCCAGCCTGTCGCGCTGGCCAGCGTCCAAGCCGCCGCGGCCCAGCAGGAGGGCCAGGGCGGCATCAGGCACCAGGGCCTCGGGCGCGCCTGTGCGGCGACCTTCGAGAGCCACCTTCATGGCCATCAGCTTGCGCTCGCGGCGCGCAGACTCGAAGGCCGGTGGCGTCGGCAGGTCCCACGCGGTCTCGATCTGCAGCAGCAGGTCATCGACGGACGGCGCCGTGTCGGTGCCGTCCGTCAGCGCATGCCCGGCGCGCCGGCGCAGCGCGTCTTCGAAGGGAGGCGGCAATACCGGCAGGGCCTGCCACGAAGCGGCCGGCGCCGCAGTATCGACATCGGCGGCATCGGCGGTGGCCCCCTGCTCGCGCGCCAGGCATAGCGCCAGCTTGGCATCGAGTGCATCGCAGGTGGACAGCCAGGCGCGCTGCGTGCTGTTGTCCAGCCACTGCCTCAACGCCTGGCGAGTGGCGCGGAATTCTGCATCGAGGGCGTCGGCGCGCGCGCGCGGCGCGGGCCCGCAGCGCTGCCAGGCGGCGTCGACCTCGGCCAGCGTGCGGCGCTGCGTCGCCAGGCTGTCCTCGGGGCGTATCTTCAACCGCTCGATCAGCGCCGCGCGCTCGGCGGCATGAGCCTCGAACTCGGCTTCGCGCGCGCTGAAGACCGCCTCGCGTGCGACGAAGGCGGCGTCGATGGCGGCCTTGAAATCTGTCCACAGCGCCTGTTCGTCGGCGCGTGCCAGCGGCAGCGCCTTCGCACGCTGCTGCCATTCGGCCTGCAGCGCGCGCACCTCGCCTGCCAAGTCGCGGCCGCGTCCAGGCCCGTCGCCGACGAGGGCACAGGCGCGCGTCACCAGTGCTTCGCGTTCCGCGCGGGCCTGGCGGCGCGCGGCCTGCAGCGGCGCCTCGAGGCGGCGCACCGCGGCCTCCATGCGCTCGACCAGCGCCGCGCGCGCTGCGCGTGGCACCGTGTGTTCCAGCGGACCGAGCTTGCGCCATTCGACGTGGAAACGGTCGAGCGTGGTGGCCAGCGCGCGCGCCTCAACGGACGCTTCTGCGGCAGTCGCGTTCTTCGTCTGCGGCTGCTCGGCGTCGTCTGCAGGGACCGCCGGCTGTGCCGACTCCGCAAGCCCGGTAGTCGTCGCAGCGCCCACCGCTGCGAGCACGTCGAGCAGTTGATGGCGCGCCGACAGGTTGGTCTCGCGCGCCGCACGCAGCGCTGCGACATGCTCGGCCACTGGCTCGTGGGCTGCCTTCATGGCCGCGTCGAAGCGCTGCCACAGCGCACGACCGCCGGCACCGCCCAGGCGGTCGACTTCCTTCCAGCGTGCGCGCAGAGTGGCGATGACCTCGGCACGCTGGCGGATCGACAGCCGGGCCACTTCCGCATCGGCCTCGCTTGCGCCCCCACCCTCGGCCTCGCCACCGTGCTGGCCCGCGCCGGCACCGACGGTGGCCGCGGCCAGTGCCTCGGCCTGCAGCACGAGCTCGTCGCGCGCGCGCCCACCAGCCCAGTGCTGCCAGCCGCGCAACTGCGCCAGCCGCGCCTGTGCTGCCGCGATACGGCCGCGCAGTGCATCGGGTGCCTCGGCGCCTTGCAGTTCATCGTCGATGTGGCTCAGATGGCGGTGCGCATCAGCCAACTGCCCGGCGTCGAGTGCCGTCTCGGCCTGCACGATGCCGTCGACCAGGGCCGCGACCCGCTTGCTGTTGCGCGCAACATGCTGCTTGCGCGCCTGCTCGCCTCGTTGCGATTGCCGGTCGTTGCGCGCCTGGTCGCACGCCTGCTGCCAGCGCGCATGGCGGGCCTGCAGCAGCGCGGCCAGATGCGTGTCGGATAGCGGCGCAAGCGCCTGCCATTCCCGCTGCGCATCGTCGACGGCCGGGGTCGGGAGGGCAGGCTCCATGTCGACTTCGTCGCCGGCATCGGCCTTCCGGGGGGCAGGCACGCCAGGATCGATGGCCGGATCGTCGGCCGCTCTTGACGCCGTCCCGGCCGGTTCGGCCAGCAGACGATCGAGCACGGCCAGATGGCCGTCGAGCGCCGCCGCGATCTGGAGTGCATGCCGCAGGTCCGCCAGCGCGCCGTCGCTGACCCGGGCGGCCGGGTCGTCTTCCGGCGGCGCCACTTCCACCACGCGGCGGGCCGCATCGACCGCATCAGCGAGCGACGCGCGCGCCTGCGTTCCCGAGGCGGCCTCGGCGCAGGCCACCTGCAATTGACGCAGGGCCTGCACGGCCTCGGTGCGCCAGCGCTTGCGCTGCAATTCGGTGTCGGCGCGCCGGCGCGCTCGTGCCGCCAGCTGCGCCGTCAGCGCCGCGAACTCGTCGCGCTGGGCGGGTTCGATGGCGGCGGCTTCCAGCGCCTGCCAGGCGTGGTCGAGTTCGACGCCGCGATTCACCGGTACGTCGGTCTCGCCGGCCAGGCGGCGTGCGGACTCGATCAGCCGCGCTGCCTGCTCGCGTGTCTGGCGCTGTGCCACCTTCGCCAGCAGGCGGCGCTTGGCGAGTTGGTGGACACGGCGGTCGTGGCTGCGGAATTCGTGCTCGGCCAGTTTCAGCGCCGCTTCGCCTTCCAGGGCCTCGACGGCGGCTTGCCGGTACTGCAGCGGCACGCCCGCGGTTCGCGCCAGGGCCAACAGGGCGTCGTCGTCGCGCGCCTGTGCCAGCTTCGCCGTCCAATCCACGGCGGGTGCTGGCGGGGCCGCGACCGATGGCGGGCTCTCGGCGGCGATGGCGGATGCCGCCTCGAGCGCCGCGTTGCCCTTCTTCTTGAAGATCCACCCCAGCATACTCGTGTCCAGCGCGCGCCAACGTGGCGCCAATCATGCATTGTGGGCGCAGTCGCCGAGGTGACTGGGCCGACGAGGCACGCCGCGCCGCGCGCAGGCATCCACCGTGACGCGTCGAGTGCCGGCGTAGCCGCGTTGGCCGGCCTCACCGGCGCGCCAGTCGCCCAGCGGGCCCGGCGCCTGCGAGTCCGGCATCGCGAAGCAGCGCCTCGACCGCGCGCGTGACCTCGGCCTGATGTCCCAGTAGCAGGTGGCCGCCGCTGTCGAAGCCCAGGAAGCGGGCGCCGGGGATGTGTGCCGCGCTATAGAGGGCCGACGCGTAGGTGCCGTAGCCGTCGTCGCGGGCGCTGATGCACAGCGTCGGCGCGCGAATCGCTTCCAGCGCGACCCGCGCCGCACGGGTGCTCAGGTGCGAATCGTTGAGCAAGCCCAGCCGGCGTGCGCTCACTGGCATGATCTGCTCGAGCACGGTGTCGGCCCGGCGCCGCTCCTCGGCGCTGGCGGTGGCGTACACCGTGCTCGGCGTGGCCAGCACCAGGCGCCGCGCCGCGTCGGGCGCCAGGCGCACGAGCAGCCAGAACGGGAGGTCGGCACTGATCGCCGCATCCAGCACCTTCAAGGCCCATCCCGGCGTGGGCACCGCCGGGTCGGGGCGATGCACGGCCGGAACCATCAGCACCAGCGCCCGTGTGCGTGCCGGATGGCGCACGGCAAAGTGCAGCGCCGAGATCGCGCCGGCCGACACGCCCAGTACGGCAGCATCGGACACGCCGAGGACATCGAGCAGGCAGGCCAGGTGATCGGCCTGCCGCTCGCCCGAGGCGTCGGCAGGAAGGGGCGTGCGCAGGTAGCCGAAGCGCGATGGCGCGATCACACGGAAGCCGCGTCCAGCGTAGTCGCTGCCCAAGGTCAGGCCCTGGTCGAAGCCGCCGCCGCTGCCGTGGATCACCAGCAGCGCCGGCCCGCCGGCCGGGCCCGTCTCGGCCACTTCGATGGGGCCGCACGCCGTGGCCAGCAGCCGGCTGCCGCCTGCGATGCGCTGCGCGTGTGCACGCAGGTCTTGCCGGGACTCGATGCCGGCCCAGATGGCCAGCGCGGCCGCGGCCGCAAGCACGGCGCACGCGATGATGGTCGATGGCTTCATGGTGGCGATGCTTTCGAAGCCGGCGCCGGGTCTACGGCGGCATCATCTTCGAGTAGGTCTCGCAAGCCGCCACGATGACATGCCGCTGCACCGCCCGCTCACGCTCCAGGTTGGCTTGCGCGTAGTCCGGCGAGCCGACCATGTCGACGAAGGCGGCGCGCGAGGGGTAGCGCACCAGCACGATGTAGTCCCAGAGGTCGGCCGACGGGTCGCCGAAGGCCACCGCCTCGCCGTTGCCGGCCCACAGGACCGTGCCGCCGTGGGCCTTGATCAGCGGCATGGCCAGTTCGCTGTAGCGCTTGTAGGCCTCGCGGTCGCGCAGCCGCAGCAGGTTCACCATGACCACCGGCCCGGTGTCCGGCAGGCTGGCGATCAGGCCCTGGTTGACGCCATGCAGTTCGGCCATGAGCCCCTCCTTCGTCGTGTGCCGCGCATTGTGCGCGACGGCAGCGCTGCAACCTGGGCATGTGCATTCATGACGCGGCGTGGAACCCCGCGCCCCGGCGCTGACAAACCTGCGCATGGACCCCTTCGAGCGTGCGGAGCATGAAAACGCGATGGGCTACCAGCGCTGGTACCTGGAGCATATGTTTACGATCGCGCCGGCCGGCGCCTAGTCGGCCAGTGGCTGCAGAGCTTCAAGGAGTTTCCGCCGCGCCAGAAGCCCGGCAGCTTCAACCTCGACCGCGTGATGGAAGCGGTGATGGCCGGTTCGAAGCAATAGACGCGCGGCTCCAGGTGCACTGCCCGCCGGTGCGCCGCGCGGCGGTCCTGCGGGCGCGGGCACAATCCCGGCATGCATTCGCGGCTCGTGTTCCTGGTGCCGGGCTTCTTCGGTTTCACCTCGGTCGGCGCGGTCAGCTACTTCGAGCGGGTGGAACAAACCTTGCGGCGCTCGCTGCGCCGGCGCGGCATCGAGGCGCGCATCCTGCGCTGCCGCACCCAGCCCACGGCGTCGATCCCGCATCGTGTGGACGCATTGCGCCGACAGGTGCTGCGCCGCGGCGGCCTGGCCGCGCAGGAGCTGCATTTCGTCGGCCACTCCACCGGCGGGCTGGACGTGCGCATGCTGCTCGCATCCGGCGTGAAGATCTCGCGCGCAGGGTCGGAGGAGCAGATCGCCCGACTGACGCGCACCGCGATCTCGGTGGCCACGCCGCATCACGGCACGCCGCTGGCCAACCACTTTCTCAGCATCCAGGGGCAGACGCTGCTGCTGGTGCTCAGCGCCCTGGCCACCTCGGGCCAGGGGCGCGGCACCTTGGTCGCGGCGGCCAAGGCCGTCGCGCTGGTGGCGCGGCTGGACGACTGGCTGGGCCGCGCCGAGGGCCCGCTCGACCGCATTGCCGACGCGCTGCTGCGCAGGCTCAGTTTCGACCGCGGCGACCCGGTGTGGACCTACCTTGCCGAGATCGAGCGCGACCAGGGCGCGGTGATCCAGCTCACGCCGGAAGGCATCGCGCTGTTCGATGCGGCGGTGGCCGACCGGCCGGGCATCGACTACGGGTGCATCGTCGCCGGCGTGCCCCAGCCGCACGAGCAGTTCAAGGCCGCGGAACTGCTCGATCCGGAATACATCGCGCTGCGCGCCTTCTTCCGGCTGCTGCACGCCTTTGCGGCGCGCCCGCACCCGCACTACCCCTATCCGAAGCCGAACCAGGCGACGCAGCGCAGGCTCGAACGCGGGCTCGGCTTCAAGGCCACGCCGGCCACCAACGACGGCGTCGTGCCGAGCCTGAGCCAGCTGCACGGGCGCCTGCTGCACGTGGCACGTGCCGACCACCTCGACGTGGTCGGGCACTACACGTTGGCGGGCGGGCGCACGGCGGACTGGCTGCCCTCGGGCGCCAGCTTCACGCCCGAGGCCTTCGAGGCTGCCTGGGATGCCGTGGCCGAGGCGATTGCGCTCGGCGCCGACGCCAAGCGCAGCGCCTGAAGTCGCACTAGGATGGGTCACCGGTTCCGCGTGGTGAGCCGTCGGAGCGTTGCGATTGAAGATCGATTTTGTGTCCGACGTGGCCTGCCCCTGGTGCGCGGTGGGGCTGTACTCGCTGGAAGAAGCGCTGCGCCGCATCGGCCCGACGCTGCCGGTGGAGCTGCACTTCCAGCCCTTCGAGCTGAACCCGCAGATGCCGCCCGAGGGCGAAGACACCACCCTGCACCTGTCGCGCAAGTACGGGGCCTCGCCGGCGCAGCTGGCGCAGACACGCGAGACGCTGCGCCTGCGCGGCGCCGAGGTCGGCTTCAACTTCGGTGAGCGGCCTCGCGTTTGGAACACCTTCGACGCGCACCGCCTGCTGTACTGGGCCGGCCCGCTGGGACGCCAGCGCGTGCTGAAGCATGCGCTGCTGTCGGCCTATCACAGCCACGCGCAGAACCCGGGTGCGCAGGACGTGCTGTTGCGCGCGGCGGCCGAGGCCGGTCTCGACGTGGCGCGGGCCGGCGAGATCCTGGCCGGCGACGAGTACGCCGAGCAGGTGCGCGAGCGCGAGCGCTTCTACCAGGAGCAGGGCATCCATTCGGTGCCCTCGGTCATCATCGACGACCGCCACCTGATCCAGGGGGGCCAGCCGCCCGAAGCCTTCGAGCGCGCCTTGCGGCAGCTGGCCGCGCAGGCCTGATACGGACTGGCGTCCCATCGCATCCAATCAGCCTGCGGCCCCAGGCGCAACGCCCGCTGGGTGACCGCGGGTTGTCGACGCCGCCTTGAGCTGCCTGGCCGCATTGGTGTAGCCGCCGCCGCCACCGTCGACGAAGTGCACATGCAGCCCTGCGGTGGCCGACGTCACCAGGCAGGTCATCAGCGCGGTGTCGGCCACGTCCGTGCCAAAGCGGAAGCCTTGCGCGGCGGCGCAGTCCGCCACATGGCGCGTGATGGCCTCGATGCGTGCGAGCGCACAGTCGATGACAAAACACAGGGTCTCGTCGTGGCGGCAGAAGTCGGTGTTGGTGGTCAGCTCCTGGCGATAGCGCTGCGGGTCGAAGCCACCGGTCGGCTTGCCGCGGGCCATCATCACGCGCGCCAGCAAGCTGGCCGCCAGCACGCGCAGCGTGCTCACCCACAGCCAGCCCGCGCGCCGGCGCGCACGCGCCTCGAGCATGAATCCCCTGGGGGGCCAGCGCTGGCGCAAGTTGTCGAGGCGCACCGCGCTCGGGTCGCCGTCCTGCTGCGCCAGCTGCAGCACCTCGGCATGGACCGCGCCCGGGTCGGGCGCGCCCTGGATGATCAGCGTGAGCATCTTGCCTTGGCGCGAGCGCAAGGCATCCCAGCGGCAGGACAGGCCCGTCAGGTCCACCGGCGCGCGGTCGTCCAGCTCCTCGCCGATGGCGGCCATGGCGGCCAGCTCGGCATGGCCGCGCCCGCGCACGGCGTCCTCGAGCACGGCCACGCCGCCGCCGAGAAAGACGCCGAAGCTGTTGCCGGGCGAGGGCTCATAGCGGCCGACGCGCACGTCGCAGCCGAAACGGCGCAACACCCCCGCCGGCACCAGGCCGACGCGCAGCCTCAGGCCATGGTCGCGCGCCGCCGCTCCGCGCGCGCGCGCCAGTTCGATGCGCGCCTGCGCGGCGTGCTGCGGCGGCACCATCAACACTGCGCCATCGCCGCCGAACAGGAACGGAATGCTCTCGGGCGCGCACAGGTTCTTGGCCGCGGCAATTGCCATGGCGGCGACGAAGTTCACCGTCTTGTGCCGGCCATCGGCAATGGCGCCAGTGGAATCGACGATGTCGGTCACGGCCAACGCCCAGTCGTCGGGGGCGGCGCGATAGTGCTGCGCATCGAAGGTCTCGCGCGCGTGGCGTAACACCGGCAGGCGGTCGAAGAAGCCCGACAGTCGGGGCGCGGCGGGAACCGAGGGCTGGCCCATGGCAAGGGACGCGGTGGCAGACGCGAAGCGAATCGATCTTATCGCCGCCGATGTGCCTGCGGCGCGAACAAGGCGCCGGCGACGGCGCTAGCCGTAGTCGCGGATCCACGCGATGCCCTGCGCGTGCGCGGCATCGATGGCAGTCTCCTCGCTGCAATGCTCGCCGCGCTGTACGGCAATGACGCGCGGCCGTCGTGGCCAGGACTGGCGCGACACCACCAGGCTCGGCACGAACCTGCCGCTGTCGGCGCAGGTGGCACTGCACTGCAACTCGTAGTCCTGGTGTCGATAGAGCCGGGTTGAGACCATGTCGAGGGCATGCCCAAAGTGAGGCGCGCAGTATGCGCCTTGCGCGGACCGTTCACGCCGGGTGCGCAAGCACAAAGGCGCCGTGTCCGGATTGATTTGGGTCATTCGCCGGATCTGTGCGCTTGCACACAATCGCACACCGCGCCCGGTCGGCCGGAATTTCGCCATGCATGCCGCTGCTTCATCCGCTCTAGCCGCCGCCGATCTGCAGGCCGTGCTGCACCGGCATGGCGCCGACGCGCACGCGTTGGTGCAGATCCTGCGCGAGCTGCAGGCACTACAGGGCTGGCTGCCACTGGCCAGCCTGCAGCAGGTGGCCCATACGCTGGGCCTGTCGCTGGCCCACGTGCAGGGTGTGGCGGGTTTCTACCGCTTCTTCCACACCCGGCCGGTGGGCGCGTACCGCATCCTTTTCAGCGACAACGTCACCGACCGCATGCTCGGCAGCGAGGCGCTGCTGGCCGACCTGTGCCGGCGTCTGGGCGTGGCGCCCGGCCGCGTCGGCGAGGACGGCCTGGTCAGCGTGGACCGCAGTTCGTGCACGGGGCTGTGCGACCAGGGCCCGGCGCTGCTAGTCAACCACCATCAGGTGATCACCCGGCTGGATGCCGGCCGCATCGCGCTGCTGGCCGACCTGGTCCGCCACCGGGTGCCGGTGGCGCAATGGCCGGCGCCCTGGTTCGAGGTGCAGGACCACATCCGCCGTGCCGATGTGCTGCTGGCCGAGCCGCCGGCGCCGGGCGCGGCCCTGGCCGCAGCCTTGTCGCGCGGCGCCACGGCGATGCTGGCCGAGATGAAGCAGAGCAACCTGCGCGGCCGCGGCGGCGCGGGCTTTGCCACCGGCATGAAATGGTCGCTGTGCCGCGAGTCGCCCGGCAGCGAGCATGTGGTGGTGTGCAACGCCGACGAGGGCGAGCCCGGCACCTTCAAGGACCGGGTGCTGCTCACGCGTCATGCCGACGCGGTGTTCGAAGGCATGACCATCGCCGCGATGGCCATCGGCGCGCGGCGCGGGCTGATGTACCTGCGCGGCGAGTACCGCTACCTGCTCGAAGCCCTGCAGTGCGTGCTGCAGCGCCGTCGCGACGCGCATCTGCTCGGTGCGAGCATCCTCGGCCATGCCGGTTTCGACTTCGACATCCAGATCCATGTCGGCGCCGGCGCCTACGTGTGCGGCGAGGAGTCGTCGCTGATCGAATCGCTCGAAGGCAAGCGCGGCGCGCCGCGCATCCGCCCGCCCTTCCCGGTGGAGCATGGCTACCTGGGCCACCCGACCATCGTCAACAACGTCGAAACCTTCTGCGCCGCGGTGCATATCGCGCTGCAGGGCGGCGCCTGGTGGGCCGCCATCGGCACGCCCAAGTCGGCTGGCACGAAGATCCATTCGGTGTCGGGCGATTGCGAGCGCCCGGGGCTGTACGAATACCCGTTCGGCACGCGCATCGGCCGCATCCTGGAAGACTGCGGTGCGACGGACACGCAAGCGGTGCAGGTGGGCGGGCCGTCGGGCGTGTGCCTGTCGGCCTTCGAATTCGGCCGTCGCATCGCCTTCGAGGACGTGCCCAGCGCCGGCGCGTTCATGGTCTTCGACCGCAGCCGCGACATGTTCGAGGTGGCGCGCGGCTTCGCACATTTCTTCGCACACGAGAGCTGCGGCTTCTGCACCCCGTGCCGGGTGGGCACCGCGCTGGTCGTCAAAAGGCTGGACAAGCTGGCTGCGGGCCACGGATCGCGCCACGACATCGACGTGCTGTTCGAACTCGACAAGCTGATGCATGCCGCCACCCATTGCGGCCTCGGCGCCACCGCCTGCAACCCGCTGCGCGACACCATACTGAAGTTCCGCCCTGCTTACGAGCAGCGACTGAAGTCGCTGTATTTCGAGCCCGGTTTCGACCTCGATGCCGAGTTGTCGATTGCCCGACGCATGACCGGCCGCGACGATGCCGGTGCGCACCTGGAGAAGTTGTCGTGAGCGAAGTCGAACAGAGCTTCTCGCTCGACGGCGAAGACCTGCCCTTCCAGGCCGGCGACACCCTGCTGCAGGCGGCCACGCGGGTGGGCCACTACATCCCGCACCTGTGCTGGCACCCCGACTTCGCGCCGCATGGCTCGTGCCGCATCTGCACGGTCAAGGTCAACGGCCGAGCGGCCGCGGCCTGCACCGTGCGCGCGACGCCCGGCCTGGACGTGGAAAGCAACACCGAGGAGCTGAACGCCCAGCGCAAGACCTTGCTGCAGATGCTCTTCGTCGAGGGCAACCATTTCTGCCCCAGCTGCGAGAAAAGCGGCAACTGCCTGCTGCAGGCCACGGCGTACCAGATGGGCATGGAAGGCCCGCACTTCGAGGAGTTCTATCCGAACCGGCCGGTCGATGCCAGCCACCCCGACATCCTGCTCGACTTCAACCGCTGCATCCTGTGCGAGCTGTGCGTGCGTGCCAGCCGTGAGGTCGACGGCAAGGACGTCTTCGCCGTCGGCGGCCATGGCATCGGCACGACGCTGCTGGTCAACAGCGAGAGCGGCCGCCTGGCCGACACGAAGCTCGCACTGAGCGACCGCGCTGCCTCCATCTGCCCGGTCGGCGTGATCCTGCCGAAGCGGCGTGGCTTCGTGATCCCCATCGGCGAGCGGCGCTTCGACGCCACACCGGTGTCCGCCCAGGTGGAAGGGCCGCCATGAACCTGCCGGTGATGCCGCACGGGCCGCGCAAGCTGAAGGTCGCCACCGTCTCGCTGGCCGGCTGCTTCGGTTGCCACATGTCCTTCCTGGACATCGACGAGCGGCTGTTCGAGCTGGTCGAGCACATCGAGTTCGACCGCTCGCCGCTGACCGACATCAAGCAAGTGGGCCACTGCGACATCGGCCTGATCGAAGGTGGACTGTGCAATGCCGAGAACGTGATGGTGCTGCGCGATTTCCGCGCGCATTGCAAGACGCTGGTGGCGGTGGGTGCCTGCGCCATCACCGGCGGGCTGCCGGCGCAACGCAACCACCTCGACCTGGGCCGCATGCTGGTCGAGGTCTACCGCAGCCGGCCGGGGCTGTCGGCCGGCAGCGCCATCCCCAACGACCCCGAGCTGCCGCTGCCGCTGAACAAGGTGCACCCGATCCACGAAGTGGTGCATGTCGACTACTTCCTGCCCGGCTGCCCACCGTCGGCCGACGCGTTCTGGGCCTTCTTCACCGACCTGATGGCCGGGCGCACGCCGCACCTGGGCCACGGGCTGCTGCGCTACGACTGATCATGAGACACCCTGTAGCAAGGCGCGAGCGGGCCGAGCGCCGGGCCGCCGCCGGCCAGAGGCCGATGGCCCTCGGCAGGCACGGACAGTGCGCAGGGACTGTCCGTGTCCGGCCTCGGCTCGCCAAGCCGGCCCGCATCCCCTCGGGGGATCGACCCTACCCGTCGGGCAAGGGGCTGACATGACCTCGCTCGAAACCGCCGCGCACCCGCAGGGCCTGCGCCGTGTCGCCATCGACCCGGTGTCGCGTGTCGAGGGTCACGGCAAGGTGACGATCCTGCTCGACGCGCAGAACAAGGTGCAGCAGGTGCGGCTGCACATCGTCGAATTCCGCGGCTTCGAGAAGTTCATCGAGGGCCGGCCCTACTGGGAGGTGCCGGTCATGGTGCAGCGGCTGTGCGGCATCTGCCCGGTGTCGCACCACCTGGCGGCGAGCAAGGCGCTGGACCATGTGGTCGGCGCGACGCCGGTCACGCCCTCGGCCGACAAGATCCGCCGGCTGATGCACTACGGCCAGGTAATGCAGAGCAACGCGCTGCATTTCTTCCACCTGGCCAGCCCTGACCTGCTGTTCGGCTTCGACAGCGAAGTGAATCGTCGCAACATCGTCGGCGTGGCCGCGGCCCACCCCGACATCGCGAAGAAGGGCGTGCTGCTGCGCAAGTACGGGCAGGAGGTGATTCGCGTCACGGCGGGCAAGCGGGTGCACGGCACCGGCTCGGTGCCCGGAGGCGTGAACAAGCATGTCAGCACGGCCGACCGCGAGCTGCTGCTGCGCGACGTGCGGCAGATGATCCAGTGGTCGCAGGACGCGGTGGACATCGCCAAGACGCTGCATGCGCAGAACCCGGTGCTGTACGACCATTTCGGCGCCTTCCGCTCCAACATGCTGTCGCTGGTGCGTGCCGACGGCGCGCTCGATCTGTACGACGGCGTGATCCGCGCGCGCGATGCCGGCGGCGCGATCCTGTTCGACGGCGCCAGCGACCAGGGGTACCTCGACCTGATCGAGGAGGAAGTCAAGCCCTGGACCTACATGAAATTCCCGTTTCTGAAGAGCCTGGGGCGCGAACGCGGCGGCTACCGCGTCGGGCCACTGGCCCGACTGCAGAACTGCGACTTCATCCCCAGCCCGCTGGCGGAAGCGCAGCGCCGCGAGTTTCTCGACTCGGGCAAGGGCCGGCCGATCCACGCCCCACTGGCCTACCACTGGGCACGCATGATCGAGGTGCTGCACTGCATGGAGGTCATCGCCGAACTGCTCGACGACCCCGACATCCTGGCCGGCGAGCTGATGGCCTCGGGAGCGCACCGGCGCGGCGGCGTGGGCGTGATCGAGGCACCGCGCGGCACGCTGATCCACCATTACGAAGTCGGCGACGACGACCTGGTGACGATGTGCAATCTGATCGTCGCCACCACCCACAACAACCAGGCGATGAACGAGTCGGTGCGCGCGGTGGCACGCGAGTATCTCGACGGCAAGGAAATGACCGAAGGCCTGCTGAACCACATCGAAGTCGCCATCCGCGCCTACGACCCCTGCCTGTCCTGCGCCACGCATGCGCTGGGGCAGATGCCGCTGCAGGTGACGTTGCTCGGCGCCGACGGCGAGTTGCTCGACCGCGTGCTGAAGACGTCGCAAGGCGAATTCCTGCACCAGACCGAGGCAGCGGGAGGCAGCGCATGACACCACCCTTGCTGGTCTTCGGCTGGGGCAACCGCAGCCGCGGCGACGATGCGCTGGGCCCGCTGTGCGTGGAGCGCTTGCGTGCCTTGTCCGCCGGCAGTGGCGGGGTCGAGTTTCTCGACGACTACCAGCTGATGGTCGAACACGCGCTCGACCTGGTGGGCCGCCGCCAGGTGCTGTTCGTCGATGCCAGCCTGCGTGCGCGTGCGCCCTTCGAGGTCGGCCCGGTGTTCGCGGCGCGCGATGCCAGCCTGAGCAGCCACGCCCTGTCGCCGCAGGCGGTGCTGCAGGTCTATCGCGAGCTGCAGGCCGCCGACCCGCCGCCGTGCACGCTGCTGGCCATCCGCGGCGAGCGCTTCGAGCTCGGCGTGCCGCCATCGGCCGCAGCGCTGGGCCATCTGCAGGCCGCCGTGGCCTGGGCCCGCGCCTGGCTGGCGGCAGCGCAGCCGCAGCCCGTGCCCGGCTGAAATCGGCCTGACCGAGCCACGTCCAGCCCCACCCGAGCGAGGCTATGAAAGTATGAACACCGACCCCATGCGCGCCATCACCCACAACACCTACGCTCTCGTGCTGGCTGGCGGCCGCGGCAGCCGGCTGCGCCAGCTGACCGACCATCGCGCCAAGCCGGCGGTGCCCTTCGCCGGCACGATGCGCATCATCGACTTCGCCCTGGGCAACTGCGTCAATTCCGGGCTGCGGCGCATCGGCGTGCTCACGCAGTACAAGGCGCAGAGCCTGATCCGCCATGTCGAGCGCAGCTGGGGCTTCCTCGAGGCCAGCCTGGGCGAGTACGTGGACATCGTGCCGGCGCAGCAGCGGCTGGACGAACACTGGTACACCGGCACGGCGAATGCCGTGTTCCAGAACCTCGACATCCTGTGCGAATCGATGCCGACCTACGTGGTCGTGCTCGGCGGCGACCATGTGTACAAGATGGATTACGGCGTGCTGCTCGCCGAACACGCCGAGCGCGGCGCCGACCTGAGCGTGGCCTGCCTTGAGGTGTCGATGGAGGAAGCCGGCGATTTCGGCATCATGTCGGTGGACGGCGCGGGGCGCATCGTCGCCTTCGAGGAGAAGCCGGCGCATCCGGCCACCGTGCCCGGCAAGCCGGGTCGCGCGCTGGCCAGCATGGGGATCTATGCGTTCAATGCCGATTTCCTGATCGAGCAACTGCGCATCGATGCCGCCGACGCCGACTCGAGCCACGACTTCGGCAAGGACATCATCCCGCGGCTGGTGGGCACGGCCAAGGTCTATGCGCACCGCTTCGAGCGCAGCTGCGTCAACATGGTCGGCGACCGGCCCTATTGGCGCGACGTCGGCACGCTCGACGCTTATTGGGAAGCCAACCTCGACCTGACGCATGTGGTGCCCGAGCTGAACCTGTACGACGAAGCCTGGCCGATGCTCGGCCGGCAGCCGCACCGCCCCCCGGCGAAGTTTGTGTTCGACGACGCCGGCCGGCGCGGCATCGCCGTGGATTCGCTGGTCTCCGACGGCTGCATCGTCAGCGGCGCGCTGGTGCGCCGCTCGATCCTGTTCTACGGCGCGCGCGCCGGCGAGGGCAGCGTGATCGAAGACTCGGTGGTGCTGCCCAGCGTCAGCATCGGCCGCGGCGTGACGCTGCGCCGCACCATCGTCGACAAGGGCTGCGTGCTGCCCGACGGGTTGAAGGTCGGGATCGACCCGGCAAAGGACCGCGCGCGCTTCTATGTCACCGAGCGCGGCATCGTGCTCATCACGCCGCAGATGCTGCTCGCCAGCTGAGCCTGCGGCCGCGCCGGCTCGACACATGCGGCGTGATTGACGCTGCTCAAGCCGGGCGCGGCCGGCTTGCCCGAACATGCGACCCCGCCCCGTCCATCAACCCACCCGCAGGCCACTGCCATGTCCACACCCTACGTCTACCTGTTCGGCAGCTCACGCACCGATGGCGCGGCCTCGATGAAGAACCTGCTCGGCGGCAAGGGCGCCAACCTGGCGGAGATGTGCCGGCTGGGCATCACCGTGCCCTCGGGCTTCACCATCAGCACCGAGGCCTGCACGGTGTTCACCGACAAGGGCAAGGACGCGGCGTTGAAGCTGATCAAGGCCGAGGTGCTGAAGGGCGTGGCCTTCGTCGAAGGCGAGATGGGCAAGAAATTCGGCAACGCCGCCGACCCCTTGCTGCTGTCGGTGCGCTCCGGAGCGCGCGCGTCGATGCCGGGCATGATGGACACCATCCTCAACCTGGGCCTGAACGACGAGGCCGTGCTCGGCCTTGCCGCCAAAGCCGGCAACGAGCGCTTCGCCTGGGATTCGTACCGCCGCTTCGTGCAGATGTACGGCGACGTGGTCATGGGCTTGAAGCCGGTGTCAAAGGAGGACCACGACCCCTTCGAGGTGGTGATCGAGATGGTCAAGGAGAAGCGCGGCGTGATGCTCGACACCGATCTCGACACCGCCGACCTGAGGGAACTGGTGGCGCGTTTCAAGGCGCTGATCCGCGCGCGCATCGGCCGCGACTTCCCCACCGACCCGTGGGAGCAACTGTGGGGCGCGGTCGTGGCAGTGTTCGAAAGCTGGAACAACGACCGCGCGCGTGTTTACCGCGAGCTGAACGACATCCCGCAGTCCTGGGGCACGGCGGTGAACGTGCAGGCCATGGTCTTCGGCAACCTGGGCGACAGCAGCGCCACCGGCGTGGCCTTCTCGCGTGACGCCGGCACCGGCGAAGACCTGTTCAACGGCGAATTCCTGGTGAACGCGCAGGGCGAAGACGTGGTCGCCGGCATCCGCACGCCGCAGCAGGTGTCGCTGGTCGGTTCGCGCCGCTGGGCAGAGCTGGCGCTGGTGGGCGAGGACGAGCGCCGCGCCAAGTACCCGTCGCTGGAAGAGTTGATGCCGCAGATCTATAAGGAGTTGCTGCACGCCGAGACCACGCTGGAGAACCACTTCAAGGACATGCAGGACCTGGAATTCACCATCCAGGAAGGCAAGCTGTGGATGCTGCAGACGCGCAACGGCAAGCGCACCGGCGCGGCCATGGTGCGCATTGCGATGGAGATGCTGCAGCAGGGCATGATCGACGAGAAGACAGCGCTGCAGCGCGTGGCCCCCGACCGGCTGAACGACCTGCTGCACCCGATCTTCGACCCCAAGGCGCTGAAGGCCGCGGCCGTGATCGCGCGCGGCCTGCCGGCATCGCCAGGCGCCGCCAGCGGGCAGATCGTGTTCTTCGCCGACGAGGCCGAAGAATGGGTCAAGCAGGGCCGCTCAGTGATCCTGGTGCGCCAGGAAACCTCGCCCGAAGACCTGCGCGGCATGAGCGTGGCCAAGGGCATCCTCACCGCGCGCGGCGGCATGACCAGCCACGCCGCGGTGGTGGCGCGCGGCATGGGCAAGTGCTGCGTCTCGGGTGCCGGTGCGGTGCACGTGGACTACAAGGCGCGCACCATGACCATCGGCGACAAGAGCTACGCCGAAGGCGAGTGGATCTCGCTGAACGGCTCCACCGGCGAAGTCTTCGCCGGCAAGATCAGCCACCAAGGATGCCGAGCTCAGCGGCGATTTCGGCAAGTTGATGGCGCTGGCCGACAAGTTCAAGCGGCTCGAGGTGCGCACCAACGCCGACACGCCCGAAGAGGCCAGGGTGGCGCGCAGCTTCGGCGCCACCGGCATCGGCTTGTGCCGCACCGAGCACATGTTCTTCGAGGGCGAACGCATCAACGCCGTGCGCGAGATGATCCTCGCCGACGACGAGGCCGGTCGCCGCAAGGCGCTGGCCAAGCTGCTGCCGATGCAGCGCGGCGACTTCGAGGGCTTGTTCCGCGAAATGAGCGGGCTGCCTGTGACCATCCGGTTGCTCGACCCGCCGCTGCATGAATTCGTGCCGCACGACGAGGCCGGCCAGAAGGTGATGGCGCAGCAGATGGGCGTGTCGCTGGCCAAGATCCGCATGCGCGTGGACGACCTGGCCGAATTCAACCCCATGCTCGGCCACCGCGGCTGCCGCCTGGGCATCACCTACCCCGAGATCACCGAGATGCAGGCCCGCGCCATCTTCGAGGCCGGCCTGAACACGCAGGCGCAGGGCATCGACGTGAAGGCCGAGATCATGGTGCCGCTGGTGGGCACGGTGCGCGAATTCAATGCCCAGGCCGCGATCATCCGCGGCACCGCAGCCATGGTCTTCGCCGAGCATGGCGAAGGCTTGCACTACATGCTGGGCACGATGATCGAGACGCCGCGCGCCGCGCTGGTGGCCGACAGCATCGGCAAGCAGGCCGAGTTCTTCTCTTTCGGCACCAACGACTTGACGCAGATGACGATGGGCTTCTCGCGCGACGACGCCGGCAAGTTCCTGCCCGAGTATCTGAAGAAGGGCATCTACGAGCACGACCCCTTCCGCAGCATCGATCAGAAGGGCGTGGGCCTGCTGGTCGAGATGGCGGTGCAAAAGGGCAGGGCAGTGCGTCCCGACATCGAGGTCGGCGTGTGTGGCGAACATGGCGGCGACCCGGCCTCGGTGGCCTTCTTCCACCGTGCCGGGCTCGACTACGTCAGCTGTTCGCCGTTTCGTGTGCCGATCGCGCGGCTGGCGGCGGCGCAGGCGGCGATTGGGGATTGAGCGGCGACCCAATCGGGGCAGACCTATCGATCGTTGGCTGACGCCGCGCTCGTGCTCTCGGGCATCTGCAGACGTTCGGAGGTGTGGGTCGAAGGGGCCGAAGCAGACTGGCTGCCGCCGTTCGACCTAGGCTGCCGGATGTCGGTGGTCGCCGAAATCGCTCGGTGAGAGTTCCCCGACGCGGCGGACCGCTCTACCGGGCAACTTGACGCTCGCCAGTGGTCGAGCAGATGACAGCCATTGCCCTCTGCGTGGCCGCCGGCAAGCTGGCACGGCCGACCCTGTACGCACACTCAATCCAATGCATAGCGTCCCGCCCGCGTGTCTTCGGCTTCAGCCCCACCTGCACGCTGACGTTGCACTGCCCCGCTCGTCTGCCAGCGCCGGGCGCGTGATGTACCGGCACAGTGGCTCAAGCGCCTGGCGGTGTCGTCGGTGCCGCAGTGCACGGCCTCGTGCAGGCAGCAACGCCCTGCAAGTCGGCGCACAGGGAGGGTGGGCTGCCTCTTGCCGTCTCCCTCAGAAGAAGGTCTCATCGCGGAGCGATCCCGATGGCCCGTCGAGGTCAGCGCCGGGTCTGCTTGGCGATGAGCCGCAAGCGCACCGCCTCTTCGCGCTCGCGTTCGTCCAGTGTCCTGCGCACATGCACCCGCTGACGCGCCAGGTCGACCGCGACCCGGTGCTCGAGCACATTCACCTGCCGCACCGTGCGCGCCAGTGCGCGCCCGAGTTGGCGGATCGCGAACTCCTCGGGCGCCGTCGCCAGCACCGTCTCGAGCAGATGCTCGAACGCCAGCGCCGCCTTCTCGGCAGCCGGGTCGAACTGCCCCGGCACCAGGGCGCGCGCCGCCATGCCGCGCACAATTTTCGGCGGCGGCGCATAGCGTGCCACCACGGCGCTGCCCGCCGCCGGCGCCGGGTCCAGGATCGTGATGTGCAGCTCGCGACTCGGCCAGGCAAACGCGCAGAGGTCGCTGCGGCCCGAGGTCGCCAGCGCATCGGCCAGCGCCCGGTACGCCAGCGCGGCCTGTTGTTGGATGCCACGGCGCGCATCGATCGACGGCCGCACGCGGGCGAACAGCTGGATCACCAGTGCGTCGCGCCGCTTCTCGAGCAGCGCGGCGCCCTTCTCGACCTGCTCGAGCCGGCGCGAGAGCCGCATCAGGCTCGAACGGGTGGTGCGTGCGGGGCCGGCGGCGGTCACGGGCTCGCTCCGGCGCCGGCGGCGGCCGCACGCTGCGGCGCGCGCGCTTCGAGCAGCGCGGCGCCCAGGCGCAGCAGGTCCTCGCGGGGCGCGCGGTCGAGCAGCCGCCAGCCGCGATCGAGTGTCTCCGCGATGGCGCGCCGCGCCGTGCCCTGGTGCACGAACTCGCGCTCGAACTCGTCGGCGAAGCGCAGCGCGCGGCGGTCGGCTGGGGTCAGGCCGGCATCGCCGACGATGGCCACCATCATGCGGGCCTCGCGGCCGCGCGCGTAGACCGCGTAGAGCTGGTCGGCCCAGCGGCGATGCTCGGCCGCCGTGCGGCCGGCCCCGATGCCGGCGTTCATCAGCCGCGACAGCGAAGGCAGCACGTCGATGGGCGGGAACACGCCGCGCAGGTGCAGCTCGCGCGACAGCACGAGCTGGCCCTCGGTGATGTAGCCGGTGAGGTCGGGGATCGGGTGCGTGATGTCGTCTTCGGGCATGGTCAGCACCGCGAGCTGCGTCACCGAACCTGCGCGCCCCTGCAGGACGCCGGCGCGCTCGAAGATCGTCGCCAGGTCGGTGTACATGTAGCCGGGGAAGCCGCGGCGTCCGGGGACCTCTTCGCGTGCCGCCGCGATCTCGCGCAAGGCCTCGCAGTAATGGGTGATGTCGGCCATCACCACCAGCACCTGCATGCCGTGGTCGAACGCCAGGTGCTCGGCGCAGGCCAGCGCCGCGCGCGGCGCGAGCAGCCGCTCGATCGGCGGATCCTGCGCCTGGTTGAGGATCAGCACGCTGCGCGCGAGTGCACCGGTGGCCTCGAAGCGGTCGAGGAAGCTGCGCGTTTCGCGCTCGGTGATGCCGATGGCCGCGAAGACGACGGCGAAGGCCTCGCCGTGCGGCGCGCGCGCGTGCTCGACGATCGCCGCCGCCAGCTCCAGGCCGGGCAGGCCCGAGCCCGAGAACACCGGCAGCTTCTGCCCGCGAACCAGCGTGTTCATGCCGTCGATCGCCGAGATGCCGGTCTCGATGAAGTCGGCCGGCGGCAGCCGCCGCACCGGATTGATCGGCGCGCCCCACAACGATCGCAGGCCCTCGCCGATGGGCCGCGGCGCGCCGTCCAGCGGCTCGCCGGCGCCCGACAGCGCGCGGCCGAGCAGATCGCGTCCGACCACGGCCAGGGCCTGCTGGCCGGTGAGCGTGATGTCGAGCGCCGCCACCGGCATGTCCAGTGTGTCGCCCGAGATCTGGATCACCGTGATCTCGTTGCCGACGTCGATGACCTGGCCGCGCCAGGGCGGCTGGCCCGGCGCGCGCAGGATCACCTGCTCGCCCAGCGCGGCCCCGTAGGTTGCGGCCACGTAGACCAGCGGCCCGCTGGCCGCGCTGGCGCCGTGGTAGGTGCGGGCCAGGCTCATGATGCGGCCGCCGCGATGGCGTCGAGCGCGCACGCGATCTCGGCGGCGCAGCGCGGATGCTCGGCCGCGGATGCCGAGCGCAGCGCCGCGATCGCGCTCTGTGCCGGCATCAGGTCGAGCTCGGCGTAAGCCGTGCCGCCGGCCAGCGCGGCACGCGCACGCGTGATCAGCTCGAGCGTGGCCTGCGCGAGGGCGAAGGTCTTGGCCGGGGCGCAGAAGGCATCCTCGGCGTCGAATGCGCTCTGTCCGAGCACCAGTTCGCGCGCGGCCGCCGCGCCGGCCAGCGTGACGCGGTCGGCATCCTCCAGCGCCTCGGCGCCGACGATGGCCGCCACCTCGCGCAACTCGGCATCGCGCTGCAGCAACGCGAGCATCTGTGCGCGCAGTTCCGGCCAGCGGGCGTCGGTGGCCTGGGCGAACCAACGCTGCACCACCGCCTCGTAGAGACTGTAGCTGGCGTGCCAGTCGACGGCCGGAAACTGCCGCTGGTGCGCGAGTTCGGCGTCCAGCGCCCACAGCGCCCCGGCCACGCGCATGCAGGCCTGCGTCACCGGCTCGGAGAAGTCGCCGCCCGGCGGTGACACGGCGCCGATCAGCGTCACCGCGCCGTCGCGCTCAGGCTGCCCGAGGCAGTGCACGCGCCCGGCACGCTCGTGCAGGCTGGCGACGCGGCTGGCCAGGTAGGTGGGGTAGCCCTCTTCTCCCGGCATCTGCTGCAGGCGCGAGCCGATCTCGCGCAGCGCCTCCGCCCAGCGCGACAGCGAATCGGCCATCACCGCGACGCGATAGCCCATGTCGCGGTAGTACTCGGCGATGCTCAGGCCGAGATAGATCGAGGCCTCGCGCGCCGCCACGGGCATGTTCGAGGTGTTGACGACGAGCACCGTGCGGTCGAGCGCCGGCGTGCCGCGCCGCGGGTCGACGAGCTTGGCGAAATCGGCCAGCACGTCGGCCATCTCGTTGCCACGTTCGCCGCAGCCGACATAGACGACGACATCGGCGTCGGCATACTTGGCCAGCGACTGCTCGATCACGGTCTTGCCGGTGCCGAAGCCTCCGGGCACGGCGACGACGCCGCCTTCGGCCACCGGGAACAGGAAGTCGAAGATCCGCTGACCGGTGATGAACGGCCGGTCGTAGGGCAGGCGCGCCGCCGCGGGCCGCGGCCGGCGCACGGGCCAGCGTTGCAGCAGCGTCAGCGTGCTGCCGTCGTCGAGCTCGGCCAACGGTTCGTCGACGAGCCAGGCGCCCGTGCGGATGGCGCGCAGTCGCCCACGCCGCCCGGGCGGCACCAGCACCTGGTGCGCCAGGCCGCGCTCGTCGACCTGGCCGATCACGTCACCCGGCCCGACCGTGGCGCCCACGGCGAGCGCGGGCTGGAATTCGTAGCGGCGCGCGCGATCGAGTGTCGGCAGTTCCACGCCGGCAGCCATGAAGTCGCCCGTGGCATCGGCCAGCCGTGCCAACGGGCGGCCGATGCCGTCGAACACCGTGCCCAGCAGCCCGGGCCCGAGCTCGGCAAAGAGCGGGCCACCGGTACGGCGCACCGGCTCGCCCAGCGCCAGCCCGCCGGTGTCCTCGAAGACCTGCAGCGTCGCCTGGTCGCCGGCGACGCGCAGCACTTCGCCCTGCAACTGCGCCTCGCCGACCTGTACCAGCTCGTTGAGCCGCGCACCACGCATGCCGCTGGACTCGACAAGCGCACCCACGACCCGGGTGATGCGCCCGCCGCCCGTCGACGCCCCTGGGGTGGTCATGGCAACCGCACGCGGTAGCCGATCGCCCGGCGCAGCACTTCGAGCAGCGCCTCTTCGGCCGCTTCGGCGGCGCCGAAGCGCGGGCTCGGAAAGATGGCGATCAGCGGCCGCGGCTGGCGCTCGAGGCGTTGCGCAAGGTCCTGCGGCAGCGTGCGCTGCAGCCGGTCCTCCAGTAGCACGATGCCGACGCCGGGGTCGCTGGCCAGCGCGGCGAGGTGCGCCCGCGTGCTGGCGCCGTCGGTCGCCGTGCCGGGATGCAGTCCGGCGAGCTCGAAACCCACGGCGATCTCCGGCCGGCAGACGACGCGCACGCTCAGGTCCATGGCGTGACCAGACTTTCGCGCAAGGCCGCGGCGGGCACGCCGAGTTCGAGCCCCCAGGCCAGCCGCCGGACGTCGCTGCTCTGCGCGGCCAGGCGCGCCAGGAACAGCTGCGCCGGGGCGCTGCCGAGGGGCTCGACGCGGCTGCGCCGGCGCAGTGTGACGATGGTGTGGACGAGCACCGCGGCTTCGAGCGCCACCGGATCCGCGGACACGCCTGCGAACAGCCGCCCCAACGCGCTGCCCGCGAATGCCCGAGCCAGGCTGGCCGCGGCCGCTGCGCGCGAGCCGGCGCTCGCTGCGGCCAGGTAGGCCTTGCGGTCCAGAGCCTGCCCGCCGGCGATGAACAGCGCCAACGCCTCGAGGTCCGACGGCGACCCTGCGAGCTCCAGCGCCGCCTGGGCATTCACGAGATCGATGCGATCGCGGATGAGCTCGCGCAATGCGCCATCGCCACGCGCCGCCGCCGCGCGCCAGCGCTGCGCGAGCACGCGCGCCAGCGCGAGCTCCACTTCCAGCAGGTCGACGCGCGGGCGCGCCGTCAGGGCCACCAGGTCGTCGGCGTGGGCATCGCCGAGCACGAACAGGCGCATCGCGAGCTCGCGCGGCGAGCGCGCCTGCGCCAGCTCGGCCAGCACGGCCTCGGGCAGCCGCGGCGTCGGCAGCAGTCCGGCCAGGCGGGCCGGCGCTGCGGCGCCTTCCACCGCGCCGCGCAGCAGCGCGCGCAGGCTGCGCCGGTCCTGTTCGGCGTGGAAGGCGTCGAGCACCGGGTTCTCCGGTCCGGCCCAGCGCTCGAGGCGGCTCAGGAAGTCTGCGAGCGTGCGGCGCTCGGCCTGCTCGATGTCGGCCGCACGGGCGACGGCAGGCAGCGGCGTGGCAAGCCGCCCCTCCGCCTCCAGGGCGTGCGCCAAGGCGGGCGAGTCGGGCAGCGCGGCCCAACGATCGAGCTCCTCGCGCGTGCACAGATGCAATGCCAGGCCGCGCGCCCGGGCGTCCAGGGGCGCGTAGTCGATCCTCATTTCGGCGCCTGCGCGAGCAGGGCGGCTTCGAGCTGCGGCCGCAGCGCCGACAGCCGCGCGACCAGGGTGACATCGATCGTGCAGCTGCCGTCGCCAGCGACCGCGATGAAACCCGCAGGCACCTGGTTGTCCACGTCGAGTTCGAACTGCGGTGCGTCGGCCAGCAGGGGCCGCAGGCATTCGGCGAGATCGCCCCGGCAACGCAGCCTGGCTGGCCGCCCCCCCAGATAGCGCGTCACCGCCGCGATCTCGCTGGGCAGTGCGTCGAGGTAGCGACGATCGACCTGGGCGTGGGCGGCGAACGACTCGGCGCGCGCGAAGACGCGATCGAGGAACGCAAGCTGCGCCTTCAGCACCGCCGCAGCAGCCTGCCGCTGCGACTTGGCGCGCTCGACGGCGAACGCGCTGCCGCGCTCGGCCGCGCGCGCGGCCAGCACTTGCTCGAGGTCGCGCGACGTCGCCCGCGCGCTGCTCTCGGCCAGTGCCGAAGCCTCGGCGTCGGCAGCTGCACGAACGGCGGCGATGCGCGTTTGCGCCTCGAGCGTCATCCGCGCGATCAGCGCGTCGACGGACATGGCCCGGATCCGTCAACCGCCGGCGCGCAACAGGATCATCACGGCGACGACGAAGCCCAGGATGACCATCGTCTCCGGGATCGCCACCATGATGATCGCCGTCGTCGCGAGTTCGGGCTTCTCGGCCAGACTCGCGGCGATGGCCGGCCCGATCCGCCCCTGTGCCCACGCGGTGGCAAGGCCGGTGATGGCCACCGCGGCGGCGGACGCAAACACGATCCAGATCAGATCCATGCAGTTTCTCCTTCGGCAGGCAAGGTCGTGCCCCCGGTGCGGCCTGCGCTGCACGCCCTTGCGGGGGTGTGATGGGGTGGGACGAGAGGTCTCATGCTGGGCTGCTCCGCGACGCCCGGCGCCAGTGGGCCAGGGGTCGATACGTGGCCCCGCCGGGGCTGTAGAACTCGCCGAAGAATTCGACGTAGTGCAGGCGCAGGGCGTGGATCGTCGGGCTGAACAGGCCGATGGCGAAGTTGACGAGGTGGAACAGGAGCGCGAAGGCCACGCCGACGAGGGCACTGCCAAGCGCGCCGACCATGCGGTTGGCGATCAATGCCAGCATCAGCGAAGCCGTGCCCAGCGCCATGATCCGCGCGTACGACAGGATGTGCCCGAAGGCCGACATCAGCTCGACCACGGCGATGATGCCTTCGAGCGCGACGAGCACCGGGAACGCGACCAGCACCGCGATCGCCGCCGGCGTGAACAGGTGCGAAGGCAGCACCTTGAACGCCGCGAGCAGCGCCAGCGCCGTGAGGGCGATCATCACGATCGTCAGACCGCGCCCGATGGCCTGACGACGCTGCCCTTGCCGCCAGGCACCGATGACCGCAAGCACGAGGCCCAGCCCGATGTGGACGAGGCCGAGGGCGATCGTGAAGCTCAGGAACGGCGCCAGTGATTTCTCGCGGTCGATGGCCACGGGCCGCATGCCCCAGGTCGTGCCCAGCGAGCCGAAGAACTCGCCGAAGAGCACGCCGAACGCGATCGCGAAGAACGCACAGCCCAGGGCCATCTCTGCCACCGCGCGCAGCTTGCTGCCCTCGCGCGAGCGCCAGCGCGTGACCGCAGCGAGGCTGGCGAGCAGCAGCCCGTAGCCGACGTCGCCCATCATCAGGCCGAAGAACATCGGGAACGACACGGCGACGAACGGCGTCGGATCGATCGAGCCATAGCGTGGCAACGGAAAGGCGCGGGTGATGAGCTCGAAAGGCTGAAACAGCCGCGGATTGGCCAGCGCGACCGGCGCGTCCGCGCGGGTCCAGGGTTCGGTGCCGACCTTGTCGACGACGACCTCCGGGCCGAGTTCGTGTGCGACGCGCTCGCGCAGCGGGGCCAGCGCAGGTTCGGGCAGCCAGCCTTCGATGACGAACAGCAGTTCGCCGCTGCGCACCTGCGCCTGGGCCTCTGCCAGCAGCAACAGGTCGTGCAGTTGCGCCTGCAGCGCCTCGAGTTCGGCGCGCGCCTGCGCGGCGATGTCGCCGCGTCGCTTGTCGTTGGCCAGCAGATCGGCATCGACTTGGGCCAGCCGCGCCCGCAGCGCCGGCATCGCGTGCAGCAGATCGGGTTCGCCCAGGCTGCGCGGTGCCGGCAACTCGTCCAGGCGCGCCGCGGCCAGCAAGCTCTCGACCCGCGTCGCCGCAGCGCCGGCGGCCAGCAACAGCACCGCGGTTTCTCCGCTCGGCAGCGGCTTGGCATGCAACTCGACCTGGGTTCCGGCCGCCGCCTGGATGCTCTCTTCGAGTCGCGCCAGCGACGCCCCGGCGCCGGGACGCAGAAGCACGAAGGAAGCGCGTGCATCGGGCCAGCGCGGTGCGCGCTCGAGCAGCGGGCCGAAGGCTTCGAAGAAGCCGCGGTACTGCAGCAGCAAGGCCTGTTCTTCGGCCAGCGCTGCGCGCGCACGTGCCAGGGTGTTCAGTTCCCGGCGCAGCGCGTGCGCGCGACGGGCAGCCTGTGGCAGCGGCACCGGCCACCGCGGCAGTGACCCCGGCCCCGACACGGCCGGCAATGCCGCAAGCACCGCATCGACGTCGTCGAGAATTCGGCGCGCATGGGACGCGAGCCGCGCAGCGGATCGACCGGGGCGAGCTGGTCCTGCAGAGTCGGGCTCGGGTGGAATCAGGTGCAGGTCACCGACATCCTGAAGCAATCGCAAGGCAGGGTCGCGCTGCTCGCGCGGGCCGGCGATGCGCACGCGGGCCATCTTGATGATCATCGCCGCTGCGCCGCAAGGGTGTCGGTGAGGACGGCGTCGAGCGCGCGCCGCGCGAGCGCATCGATCAGCGAGTCCGGCGCGCCGCTCAGCGCGCGCACCGCGCTGCCGGCCTGAGCGGCGATGCGAGCGAGCGCGTTGCGCTGCTGCGCGATCGCGGCCTGCTCGCGCGCCGCTGACAGCTCGGCCAAGGCCTGCGGGTCAGGCGCGGCCACCGCGGCCACCGCCCGGGCCGCGCTGACACGAACCCGGGCTGCCTCTTCCGCGGCCACGATCTCCGCCCCGAGCCTGGCTTCGACGTCCAGCAGACGTGTCCAATCCAGCTCGTTCGCGTGCAGCAACTCCCTGCCCTTCACGGACTCTCCCCAGTCGCCAAAGAGGCGCGCCATGGCCGGACCGACGCAGAACACCGGACGGTCAGGGACAGGCCACCCAAGCAGACCGCGCGACCGACCCTAGTACCCGCACACTCCACCATCCACCCCCATGACCGGAGCAAAGTATTCGCCCGGCACAGCGCAACCGGATTGACCTCGCGCAATGCCGCGAGCATCGCCTCCCTCAGGGCGCCGGTGGTGCTGCCGCAGCGGCCAACGCGAACAGGCGCGTCACGCTTGCGCGGCGCTTCATCGCGAGCATGCGTTGGCGTTGGGGAAGAACAGTTGCTGGCCTTCGATCTTGTAGTCGGCAAGGGTGCCTGCCCCACGAGGCGACATCACCCGGTCGGCAAGGATCCGCGCCAGCTTCCCCAGGTTCTTCTTCACAACCGGATGCTCGGCCGGATTGACTTCGATGACGCCGCATTGGTAGAACAGGCTGCCTCGAGCACCGGTGCTCAATCGCAGCGGTTCCCGAACCCTGCGCTTGACCTGCGAAGCCCGCGGCGTCTGCCCGATCGCGCCCACGCCCGTCGTCGACGGCCGCGTCCACGTCGACTCGATTGACCGCCTGACCGACTTCTACGTGGGATGCGGTGCAACCGGCATCGCCGTGCCATGTCTGCAGCACCTTGAGGCCCGTCGTTGGTACGGCATTCACCAGTGTGCCTGAATGGCCGGAATGGAGCCGAGACAGCGAGTTCGGACGCCGACCATGGCCGACGGCATGCGCTGTGCAGCGCCGGTCATATCGGCGCAGCGAAGGTCGGCAGAAGGTCGAAAGCGCAAGCATGACGCTGCGCATCGAATCGCGGCAACCCGAACTGACCACCGCAATCAGCAGCGCACAATCCGGCATCGCTTTAGGACCACCCCATGCACCCAACCCTGATTGCCCGCCGCCACGCCTTGGTCCAACTTGCCGCCGCGGCCGGCCTCGGCCTTGCCGCCTCCGGCGCGCGCGCCCAGGCCTGGCCGACGAAATCGATCCGGCTGGTGGTGCCTTTCGCGCCGGGCGGCAGCTCGGAGATCATCGCGCGGGCCACGGCGCAGGAGATGTCCAAGCTCTTGGGGCAGAGCGTGTATGTCGACAACAAGCCCGGTGCGGCCGGCAACGTCGCCATGGGCGAGGTGGCGCGCGCCGAGGACCAGCACACGCTGATCCTCGGCCACATCGGCACGCTGGCCGTCAACCCGTACATCTTCGACAAGCTGCCCTACGACGCGGGGAAGTCCTTTCGGCCGATCTCGCTGCTGGCCAAGGTGCCGAGCCTGTACGTGGTGCGGCCCGAGTTGCCGGTCAAGGACCTCAAGGAATTCATCGCGCTGGCCCGCGCCAAGCCCGGACAACTGAACTACGGCTCGGCGGGCAATGGCAGCGCCGGGCACCTGGCCTTCGAGTACCTGAAGATGGCGACCAACATCTTCGTCGTGCACGTACCCTACCGCGGCACAGGCCCGCAGCTCACCGACCTGATGGGCGGCCGGCTCGACGCCGCGGCGGTGGGCGCGCCGGCGGTGCTGCAGTTCATCAAGGCGGGCAAGCTGCGCTGCATCGCCACCGGCAGCGCGCAACGCCTCGCCCAACTGCCCGACGTGCCCACCGTCGCCGAGCAGGGCTTTGCCGGCTTCGAGATGACGCAGTGGTACGGCCTGCTCGCGCCGGCGAGTTTGCCGCAGGCGCATGCCGACAGGCTGTCCGCCGTGGCGGCCAAGGCAGTGCGCGAGCCGGCTGCGACCAAGCTGCTGGAGAACGACGCCGCCATGCCCATCGGCAGTACGGCGGCGGAGTTCGCGGCCTTCATCGCGGCTGAGCAGAAGCGCTGGAAGCCGGTGATCGAGCGCGCGCGCATCAAGCCCGACTGACGCTGCCCGTCGCGGGCCGGGGCCAGCATGGAGAATCGGGGCAAATCCAGCCCCGGCCATGCCCACCCAGCCCCAGCGCGTGCTGTCGCTCATCCCGCCGATGACGCAGCTGAACACGCCGTACCCGTCCACGGCCTATCTCACCGGCTTCCTGCGCTCGCGCGGCGTCGACGCGGTGCAGGAGGACCTGGCACTGGCGCTGGTGCTGAAGCTGCTGTCGAGTGACAGCCTGCTTGCGCTGCGCGAGTGCATCGCGGCGCTGCCTGTTGGCGAGCGCGGTGCCACGGTCGATGCTTTCATCGAGCGCTTCGAGGCCTACCGCTGCACGATCGGGCCCACGCTGGCCTTCCTGCAGGGGCGCGACCCCACGCTGATGCACCGCATCGCCAGCCGCAGCTTCCTGCCCGAGGGGCCGCGCTTCCTGTCGCTCGACGCCTATGTGGACGACGATGGCGGCGACTCCTTGGCCTGGGCCTTCGGTGCACTGGGCACGCACGACCGCGCGCGCCACCTGGCCACGCTGTACCTGAACGACATTGCCGACGTGCTGCGCGACGCGGTCGACCCACGCTTCGAGTTCGTGCGCTACGCGGAGCAATTGGCCGCCAGCCAGCCCAGCTTCGAACCGCTGGCCCAGGCCTTGGCCGCGCCGCTGAATCTCGTGGACCGCAGCTTGCGCGAATTGACTTTGCAGGTGCTGGCCCACCACCAGCCCACACTGGTGCTGCTGTCGGTGCCTTTCCCCGGCGCGGTGTATGCGGCCTTTCGCATCGCGCAGACGATCAAGGCGCACGATCCCGCCATCGTCACCGTGCTCGGCGGTGGTTTCGTCAACACCGAGCTGCGCGAGCTGAGCGATGGGCGCGTCTTCGACTATTTCGACTTCGTCACCCTCGACGCCGGCGAGCGGCCCTTGTTGGCGCTGCTGGAGCACCTGGCCGGCAGGCGTTCGGTCGGCCGCCTGGTGCGCACCTTCGTGCGCACGCCGCCGCCCGCGACCGTGCGCTACATCCACTTCGCCGAGCCGGACGTGGCCTTTGCCGACGTGGGCACGCCCACCTGGGACGGCCTGCCGCTGGGCCGCTACCTGTCGCTGCTGGACATGCTCAATCCGATGCACCGGCTGTGGTCCGACGGGCGCTGGAACAAGCTCACCGTGGCGCAGGGTTGTTACTGGAAGAAGTGCAGCTTCTGCGACGTCGGCCTGGACTACATCGCGCGCTACGAAACCACCACCGCGTCGATGCTGGTCGATCGCATCGAGGCCATCGTTGGCGAAACCGGGCAGACCGGCTTCCACTTCGTCGACGAGGCCGCGCCGCCGAAGATGCTGCGCGCGCTGGCCGAAGAGCTGCAGCGCCGCCGCCTGGCCATCAGCTGGTGGGGCAACATCCGCTTCGAGAGGAGCTTCAGCCCGCAGCTGTGCCAGCTGCTCGCCGACAGCGGCTGCATCGCCATCTCCGGCGGGCTCGAGGTGGCCTCCGACCGGCTGCTGGCGTTGATGAAGAAGGGGGTCTCGGTGGACCAGGTGGCGCGCGTCACGCGCGGCTTCGCCGATGCCGGCATCCTGGTGCACGCCTACCTGATGTACGGCTTTCCGACGCAGACCGTGCAGGATACCGTCGATGCGCTGGAGCTCGTGCGCCAGCTGTTCGCCGCCGGCTGCATCCAATCCGGTTTCTTCCACCGCTTCGCCTGCACCGTGCACTCGCCGGTGGGGCGCGACCCGGCGGCCTACGGCGTGACGTTGCAGCCGCTGCCGCCGACGAGCTTTGCGAAGAACGACGTGGCTTTCATCGACCCCACGGGCGTCGATCACGACGCACTGGGCGTCGGTCTGAAAAAGGCGCTGTACAACTACATGCACGGCATCGGTCTGGAGCAAGACGTGCGCCGTTGGTTCGCCGGCCGGGTGCCGCGCACGCGCGTGGCGCGGCAGCGCATCGAGCGCGCGCTGGCGCAGCCGGGGTAGCGGCGGCGTGCCTCATGTTTCCTCGGCCCCGGCGTCAACCGCGGTGCGGGCGGGCCACAATGCGCGGCAACGGGTGCCGTGGTGGCGCCCGACCGCTCAAGCACAGAAGGCATCGACATGGATCTGCAACTCCCCATCGTCATCATCGATGAACTGGCCGAGTCGGTGATCCGGTCCACCGCCACGCTCGACCTGGCCAGCGGCGAGATCCGCGGCGTCCAGTACCTGGACTACGACTTCGAGGCCCTGGGCCTGCCGGCCGAAAACGAGAGCTACGAGTTCACCTCGGGCATGCTGTCGAACGCTGGGCGTGACGTGGAGTTCCGGGTCGAGGTGGACGTCATGTCGGGCAAGTATTCGGTCACCGCCAGCGAGCTGCTCGAGCTGAAGGGCCGCGCGGCCAAGCTGTTCACCCAGCAGCCCGGCCCCCGATAGCGCAAAGCATCAGCCTTGCAGCGCCGGCCGCGCGCCCATGCGCTCGCGCCAGGCCTGCAGGTGGCCGAAGCCTTCGTCGCCGGGCTTGAACTTCATCAGCCCTTTGGCGAAATCGAGCGCGCACAGCAAGGTGATGTCGGCGATGCTGAAGCGCGGCCCGGCGACGTAGGGCCGCGTCGCCAGCACGCCGTCGAGCCAGCGCGCCAGCTCGCGCACCTTGCGGCCCTGCGCCAGGCCGTAGTCGGCAAACTGGGGTTGTTCCAGCGTCGCCAGGCCAGGGTGGGTGTGGCGGATGCAGCTGGCAATGGCGCCAAACAGGTACAGCTCCACCTGCCGGTCGGCCATCTCGATGAAGGCGCGTTCCTCGAAGCCGTCGCCCATCAAGTTGGGCAACGGATGCAGGCCTTCCAGGTAGCTGCAGATGGCACGCGATTCGCTCAGGAAGCGGCCATCGTCGAGCTGCAACGCCGGCACCTTGGACAGCGGGCTCTTGGCGCGGTAGTCCGCGGAAAAGTGTTCGGCCGCGCCCAGGTCCACGTTGACCAGCTCGATGCCGTCGATGCCCTTCTCGGCGATGAACAGGATGACGCGACGAGGGTTCGGCGCACGCGTTGCGACAAAGAGTTTCATGGATTGGGTTTCTCGGCGGCGAAGCGCCCATCAAGTGGGTCCGGCCACACGTTGTCGAGCAGCCCGCGTGCATTCTGACCGAGCGCGCCTGCCAGCGCTTCATGTTCCGCCCGACGGGTTGGTGCCGCATCGCGACACGCCTTGCGCAGCGAGACCCAGGTCGGCGATGCGTGGGGTCCATCGGCTATGCTCGCCGCCACATCAAACCTCCGCATCATCCCGCCCATGAGCTTGCGCGCCGCGATTGCCGCCTCGATGGCCTACGACACCATCATGGTGTTCGAAGGGCAGTTCACCGACCACATCCTTGCGGACCAGATCCACAAGATCAACCTGTCGTTCCTGTCGCCGCGCATGCGCCGCGAATACGGCGGCTGCGCCGGCAACATCGCCTACAACTACAAGCTGGTCGGCGGCGAGCCGGTGCCCATCGGTATGGTGGGCGACGACTTCGGGCCCTACCTGGAGCATTACCGGCGTTGGGGCATCGACGCGAGCTGCCTGGTGACGGCGCCCGACAGCTACACCGCTCAGTGTTTCATCGTCACCGACCTGCACAACAACCAGCTCGCCGGCTTCCACCCCGGCGCGATGGGGCTGTCGGCGCAGATCCCCGTGCAGCAGGCCGGCGCCATCGCCTGCGGCCTGGTCGGCCCGGACGCCAAGGACGCGATGCAGCTGCACACGCAGCAGATGGCCGCGAGCGGCGTGCCCTTCATCCTCGACCCCGGGCAGAACATCCTGTTGTTCTCGGGCCCTGAGCTGCTGGAGTTGATCGAGCAGGCGCCGGTGCTGGTGTGCAACGACTACGAAGCCGAACTCATCGTCGACAAGACCGGGCTGACGCTCGAACAGCTGGCGCGGCGCGTGGATACGCTGATCGTCACGCGCGGCGCCGAAGGTTCGCTCGTGCACCATGGCGGCGCCCGGCATGCGGTGGCGTCGGTGCCGGCCACGGACGTGAAGGACCCGACCGGCTGTGGCGACGCGTACCGCGCCGGCCTGCTTCTGGCCATGGCCCGCGGTCTGCCGCTGGTGCAGGGCGCGCAGCTCGGCAGCGTGCTCGGCTCGATCAAGATCGCGGTGCAGGGCTGCCAGAACCACCAGCCGACGCTGGCGGAGATCCGCTCGAGCTATGAGGCGCACTACGGCGGCTGGCCGTTCTGACCGGATCGGCCGCGCGCGGCACACAGGGACAGCCACCGTCGCTGCGCGTGATGATCGAGTAGGCGGTGCAGGCTCTAGGCCGTGCCGCTACCGCATCGCACAACGCGAGCGCGGCGAAAGCCACGGCGCCCACCGATGACTTCTGCCCGCACCAGGATCCTGTTCGACACCGATCCCGGCATCGACGACGCCATGGCGCTGCTGATGCTGGCGCGCGATGCGCGCGCCGAGCTGGTGGGCATCAGCACCGTGTTCGGCAACGCGCCGGTGGACGTCACCACCGCCAATGCGCTGGCGCTATGCCACCGCTTCGGCATCGACGTACCGGTGGCGCGCGGCGCGGCGCGGCCCATGATGCGCGAGCCGCGGCATTTCCCGGTGCAGATCCACGGTCACGACGGGCTGGGCGACGTGGCGCCACTCCCGGCGCACGACCGCACGCGCGAAGCCGTGGACGCGGCCCGTTTCATCTGCGACATGGCACGCCGGCATGGCGGCGAGCTGACGCTGGTGGCGGTGGGCCCGCTGACCAACCTGGCGCAGGCGCTGGCGCTCGACCCGGAGTTGCCGCGTCTGGTGCAGCGCGTGGTGGTGATGGGTGGTGCCTTCGGCACGCTGGGCCACGGCGGCAACGTCACGCCGGTGGCCGAGGCCAATGTCTTCTGCGACCCGCATGCTGCCGATGCGGTGTTCGGTGCCGCCTGGCCGGTCACCGTGGTCGGCCTGGACGTCACGCACCAGGTGCTGATGAGCGCTGCCTACCTCGACGCGCTCGGCCACGCAGGCGGCGCCGAAGGGCGCTTCATGCGCGACATCACGCGCAGCTACGAGCGCTTTTACCAACACCGCACCGGCGGCGGCATCTACGCGCACGACGCCAGCGCGGTGGCCTGCGCGCTGGACGCGTCGCGCTTCGAGGTACGACACGGCGCGCTGCGTGTCGTCACCGAAGGGTGGGCGATGGGCCAGACGATCCAGTCGCGGCGGGGCCTGTTGCATTCGGCCGGCGACTGGGATGGCCTGCCCGAGCAGCGTGCCTGCGTGGCGGTGGACGCGGCCGGCGTGTTGGCCGACTTCCGCGCCTGCTTCGTGCGTTGAGCCGGCGCGACGGTCGCCGGAAGGCGAGCGTCGGCTGGCGACGACCCGGACGCGATACAAGCGACCGGGCTGAGGCGGGACCGAGCGGGCGCCTGCGCGCTCGCGAGTGCGGGCCAAAGGGTCCGAGCTCTGCGAGGGGGCGGCCCGCAGGGCTGAAGGCTAGGGATAGAACAGCTCGACGGTATAACCCGCCACGCGCTGCTCGCCCAGTTCGAGCGTCGCGTTGAAAGCCACCTCGCCCCGCGCCGGCAGGCTTGGCGAGTCGTTGCCCAGTTCGGTGGCCCGCAGTACACGCCGGGCCATCGTCTGGCCTTGTGTATCGGTCAGAGCCAGCTCGATGGCCGGCATGCGCACCACGACAGGCGCCCGGTTCTGTATCACCAGCGAGAACCGGTAATAGGGGCTGCCTTCCACGCGCACCAGGCCGCTGCTGTCCACGCCGAGGCTGTCGATGCGTCGTGGCGCGTCGACGCTGCAACCCAGCAGGCTGCAGGTGGCCTGCAGCCAGGGCTTCGTGACGGGCCAGCCGGCGGCCAGGCCGTCGCGGTAGTGCAGCGCGATCTGTGCGGTCAGCAGCGCCGCCAGCAACAACGCAAGCGCCGCCAACGTGCCGCGTCGCACCGGATGCCGACGCCGAGCGGCACGGTCGGCGCGCAGGACGAATTCGGGCAGCGGAGCGGGCTCGTCGGCGGCGGCGTCGCCCGCGGGCCGCACCGCTGCATCGGCCGCGGGCTCGGAGCGGGCGTCGGTCGGCAGCGCTGGCTGCTGCGGCGGGTCGATCGCTTCGGCCACCGGCTCAGGCGCGGGCTCGGGAGCTTGCGCAGGCAAGCCACCAGTGCCGTCACCCGTGCGTCCGGTGGCCGACAGCGCGCCCGGCTGGGTCAGTGGCGCGAAGGCCGGACTGACACGCGCCAGGGCAGGGCTCGTTGCCGCGTCAGCGGGCCGGGCGCTTGTGTCCTGCGATGCAGCCGCGGCCGAGGCCGGACCGGGCACCGCCGCGTTCGCAGCGTCGGCTTCCAGTTCGAACAGCCGCTCCCCGGCATTGAAGACCTCGGAGCAGCGCCCGCAGCGCACCCAGCCCTCGGACACCTTCAACTGATCGCGAACCACGCGGAAGACGGTGCCGCAGGCGGGGCAACGCGTGGCCAGGCTCATCGCGGGGTTGGCTCGGGCGTAGCCGGGCGCTGGCCGGTCATCAGGATCCAGCCTTCCTGCGTATCGCTGACCCGCAGCGCCAGCCATGGGGCATAGGCCGCCACCAGTTCGTCGGCCTGGCGCTCCAGGATGCCGGCCAGCGCCAGTTGACCGCCCGGGCGCAGCCTCTCGCACAGCAGCGGCGCCAGCAGCTTCAGCGGCGTGGCCAGGATGTTGGCCAGCACCACGCTGTAACGGCCGTCGGCACGTTCAGGAAGGCCGGCGCGCAGCGTCACGCCGTTGGCGTGCGCGTTGGCTTCGGTGGCCTGCACCGCGGCCGGGTCGATGTCGACTGCGTCGATGTCGGTGGCGCCGTGCAGCGCTGCACCGATGGCGAGGATGCCCGAGCCGCAGCCGTAGTCCAGCACGCGCGCGCCGGGCGCGGCCAGCGCGGCGGTGTGGTCGGCCAGCCAACGCAGGCACATGCGCGTGGTCGGGTGCGTGCCGGTACCGAAGGCCAATCCGGGGTCGAGCCGGATCACGCGCTGCGCGCCGGCCGGCACCTCATGCCAGCTGGGCACGACCCAGAAGCCGTCGGCGACAGCCACCGGCGCGAACTGCGATTGGGTCAGTCGCACCCAGTCCTGATCCGGCAGCCGTTGCAGCGACTGCAGGTGCAGCCCTGTGGACCAGTCCTGCGCCAGCAGCAGCGTGGCGGCGGCCGAGGCGGTGGCTTCGTCGGCGAACAGCGCGCGCAGTGTCGAACGCTGCCAGCCCGCCCGCGGCGCCGGCATGCCGGGCTCGCCGTATACCGCCTGCTCGACATCGCTGCCGGCGTCGGCATCCTCGACCGAGACCGACAGCGCATCGAACTCGTCGGTCAGCGCGTCGGACGCCGCTTCGACCAGAGCCTGCGGCGCGCGCAGCACCAGCTCGAACATGGCGGTGCTAGCGCTTGTGCTGGCCGAGCCAGCCTTCGAGATAGTGGATGCCGGTGCCGCCTTCGATGAACTTGGCGTCCACCATCAGCTCGCGGTGCAGCGGGATGTTGGTCTGGATGCCTTCGACCACGGTTTCCGACAGCGCAGTGCGCATGCGCGCCAGCGCCTGCTCGCGCGTGTCGCCGTGGCAGATGATCTTGCCGATCATCGAGTCGTAGTTCGGCGGTACGAAGTAGTTGGTGTACGCATGCGAATCGACGCGCACGCCGGGGCCGCCGGGCGAGTGCCACATGCTGATGCGACCGGGAGAGGGTGTGAACTTGTACGGGTCCTCGGCATTGACGCGGCATTCGATGGCATGGCCGCGCATCTGGATCGCACGCTGCGTGAAGGGCAGCTTCTCGTTGGCGGCGATGCGGATCTGCATCTGCACGATGTCGATGCCGGTGACCATCTCGGTCACCGGATGCTCGACCTGCACGCGCGTGTTCATTTCGATGAAGAAGAACTCGCCGTTCTCGTACAGGAACTCGAAGGTGCCGGCGCCGCGGTAGCCGATCTTCTTGCACGCCGCCACGCAGCGGTCACCGACGCGCTCGATGGTGCGCCGGGCGATGCCGGGAGCGGGCGCCTCCTCGATGATCTTCTGGTGGCGGCGCTGCATCGAGCAGTCGCGCTCGCCCAGCCAGACCGCGTTGCGGTGTTCGTCGGCCAGTACCTGGATTTCGACATGGCGCGGGTGTTCGAGAAACTTCTCCATGTACAGCGCCGGGTTGCCGAAGGCCGCACCGGCCTCGGCCCGGGTGGTCTGCACCGCGTGCAACAGGGCCGCCTCGGTGTGCACCACGCGCATGCCGCGTCCGCCGCCACCCCCCGCGGCCTTGACGATCACCGGGTAGCCGATGCTGCGCGCGATGCGCACGATCTCCTTCGGGTCGTCGGGCAGCACGCCCTCGGAGCCGGGCACGCAGGGCACGCCGGACTTGATCATCGCCTGCTTGGCCGCAACCTTGTCGCCCATGATGCGGATCGACGCCGGCGTCGGGCCAATGAAGACGAAGCCGCTGCGCTCCACGCGTTCGGCGAAGTCGGCGTTCTCCGACAGGAAGCCATAGCCGGGGTGGATGGCCTCGGCGTCGGTCACCTCGGCGGTGGAGATGATCGCCGGCATGTTCAAGTAGCTCAGCGACGAGGCCGCCGGGCCGATGCACACTGCCTCGTCGGCGAGCTTCACGTACTTGGCCTCGCGGTCGGCCTCGGAATAGACGATCACCGATTGAATGCCCATCTCGCGACAGGCACGCTGGATGCGCAGGGCTATCTCGCCCCGATTGGCAATGAGGATCTTCTTGAACATGATGGCGGGCTATTCGATCACGAACAGCGGTTGCCCGAACTCCACCGGCTGGCCGTTCTCGCACAGAACCTTGGTGATCGTGCCGCTATGGGTGGCCTCGATCTCGTTCATGATCTTCATGGCCTCGATGATGCACACCGGCTCGCCTTCCTTGACGCTGCTGCCCACCTCCACCAGCGGCTTGCCGCCCGGACTGGAGGCGCGGTAGAAGGTGCCGACCATCGGTGAGGTGACGACATGGCCGGCCTCGACAGCTGGCGCCTCGGCTTCGGCAGCCGCTGCGGGCGCCGCGGCGCGCGGGGTTTCGGCGGGCGGCGGCATGCCCTGCGGCATCGCATAGGCCATCATATGTGTCGGTGCGGCGGCCGCGCTGGCCTTGACGATGCGCACCTTGCCTTCGGCTTCGGTGATCTCGAGCTCGGAAATGTTCGACTCCGACACCAGGTCGATCAAGGTCTTCAGTTTGCGCAAGTCCATGTCTTTTCCTCTTCGGGGGTTCTGCGGGCGCTGCGGCAGCGGGCTGCAGGTCGGATCACCGCGCCGGGGCTGACCTGAGTGTCTCGTGGTTCATCATCGGCGATGAACATGCGGGTTTCGGAATCGAACTTCGTCGACGAGGTGGCGGCATGACCAGCGCACGCCGGAACTATGTACAGACACACATTGTTTCAAGCGCCGGATTGTGCCCCATTGGTCAGGCCGCCGGCTCATCGTGCAGACCCGCGCCCGGCTTGACGAGACAGCGCTTTGCGCGCAATAGCGCGTATGAAGACGTTAGTTGGCCAAGAATCGGATCAGCTGCGCGGTGCCTCGAGCAATTTCGCCCAGGCCTCCAGATCGGCTTGGCGGGTTTCGCCAAGCCGGCGTTGCACGATCTTGCCCTTGGCATCCAGCAGCACGGTGAAGGGCAATGCGCCGGCCGGGTTGCCCAGGCTGCGCGCCAGATCGGTGCCATCCATGCCGGCCAGCCCAATGGCAAAGCTCACCGGATGCCGGGTCAGGAACTCCTGGACCGGCTCCATGCGGTCGATCGCCAGGCCGATGACCTGGAGGCGCTGCCCCTGCGCGCGCGCAAAACGGTCCAGCTCCGGCATTTCCTTGATGCAGGGTGCGCACCAGGTGGCCCAGAAGTTGATCAACAGGGCCTTGCCACGGTGCTCGGACATGAGCAGTTCGCCGCCCTGCGGTCGGGCGAAGCGCATTCCCCATAGCGCGTCGATGTCGTCCGCATCCATTGGCGGTATCGCCTCCCGCGTGCGCCACCACGACCAGCCCACGCCGGCCGACACCGCCAGCGCGCCCACGCCGGCCACCATCCCACGGCGCCCGAGGCCGGCGCTCATGAGCCGTCGGCCTCCAGCAACCGCTGCAGCGCGGCAGCGTCGCCGCGCCAGCTGCGGCCGCGCGCGTCGGGCTTGAGCGCGCCGCGCTGGTCGTCCAGGTCGCGCACCGCCAGGTGCAGCGTCACCAGTTCGCCCAGCGCCTCGCAGCGCTCGGCCACGCTCAGGTAGTGCACGTCCGCGCCGCCGTCGGCCGAGGCCACGTCGTAGTCCACGCCCAGGTTGATGAGCTCGATCTCGGCCGCCTTGGGGTCGTCGCAATACAGGTCGATGTGGATCGACGACAGCCGCGTCGCCGTGCCGCGCCAGACCGCGCCGCTGAGGTGTGGGCGGAACTCGGCCAGCCGCTGCATCCAGCGCAGCGCCAGCTCGCGCAGCGCACGCAACTCGGCGGGCTGGGTGTCGGCACAGAACAGCTCGAGGTAGCTGCGCACCTGATCCTCGACCCGCTCGTTGCTCGGCAGTTCGGCCCCGCCGCGCGGATGGCGGCCCAGCGAACGCGCCGCCTTGCGCTTGGCCTGCGCGTATTCCATGCCCTCGTCCACCACCAGCCGGGCGGCGACGCTGGCAATCTCTTCGGCGAGCGACACACTCATCGATCGATTCTAGGTCGCCCCCTATTGTTTCAAGGCAATTCCACCGCGCCCATGCGGGCCGCGATGGTGGCAGCGCGTGAGCCGATATAGGCCGAGCCGGGGCGCTTCTCGAAGCGCTTGGGCGCCGGCAACATCACCGCCAGCCGTGCCGCTTCTTCCGGGCTCAGGCGCGACGCGTCCTTGCGGAAGTAGTGCCGTGCCGCGGCCTGCGCGCCGAAGATGCCTTCGCCCCATTCGACGTTGTTCAGGTAGATCTCCAGGATGCGTTGCTTGGATAGCATCGCCTCCAGCATCAGCGTCAGCACGAATTCCTGGCCCTTGCGCAGCACCGTGCGCTCGCCCGACAGGAACAGGTTCTTCGCCAGCTGCTGGGTGATGGTGGAGCCGCCCACCACCTTGGCCGACACCGGCTGGCTGGGCGCGCGCGCCTGGGCCTTCTCGGCCCGCGCCTCGGCGCGCTGGTTCTTTTCCCAGGCCTGCTCGAGCGCGTCCCATTCCACGCCGCTGTGCTCGGCGAAGCCGGCGTCTTCGCTGGCGATGACCGCGCGTTTCAGGTGCGGGCTGATCAGCGCATAGGGCACCCACTGCTGGTGCCACTGGATCTGCTGCCGCTCCACCAGCAGCCGCCAGGCCTCGCTGCGCTGGAAACTGGTGGACTGCGGGTTGACGAAGGCCATCGCGCCGATGCGCAGCGCAAAACTCAGTTGCAGTGCCAGCGTGCACAGCAGCAGCAGTGCCAGCAGCCTGCGCGCGATTTTCATTGGGGCTGCGCGGTGGCGTCCAGGTGCCGGCGCAGCCGCTGCAGCACCGTGGCAGTTTCGGGCATCACCTGCCGCCACAGGAAGAAGGCTTCGGCCGCCTGCTCGACCAGCATGCCCAAGCCGTCGCGCGGCACCGCGCCCAGCCCTTCGGCCCAGGCCATGAAGGGCCGCGCGGCGGCGCCGTACATCAGGTCCACCGCCAGCGCGCCAGGCTTGAGCACCACGTCGAGAACCGGTACGGCCGCGCCGCCCAGGCTGCTGGCGCTGCTGTTCAGCACCACGTCGTAGGACTCGCCGGCCTCGCCCAGGCCGCTGTCAGACAGCGCCACGGCGTGCTGCCTGGCCAGTTGATCGTGCCGCTGCACCAGCAGCCGCGCCTTCTCGGCCGTGCGGTTGGCCACGTGCAGCAACGCGGGTCGCGCCTCGATCAGCGGGCCCATCACGCCGGCGGCCGCGCCGCCCGCGCCGATCAGCAGCACGCGCTTGCCTTGCAGTGCCATGCCGGCGTTGCGCTGCAGATCGCGCACCAGGCCGATGCCGTCGGTGTTGTCGGCCAGCCAGCCGTTGGCGTCGAAGCGCAGCACGTTGGCGGCCTGTGCCAGTGCCGCGCGCGGAGTGACCTGCGCCGCCAGCGCACTGGACTGGAACTTGAAGGGCACGGTGACATTGCAGCCGCGCGCGCCCGATGCGGCAAAGGCGCGCACCGCCTCGACGAAGCCGTCCATCGCGCACAGCACGCGCGTGTACTCCAGGTTCTGGCCGGTCTGCCGCGCGAATTCGGCATGGATGAACGGCGATTGACTGTGCGCGACGGGGTTGCCGAGCACGGCGTAGCGGTCGGGAGCCTGGCTCATGGGGACGCGTTGCTGAGGGTGGTTTCCAGCCCGTCGTCGCGCGTGAAGCGGAAACGCGAGGTGATGACGATCTGGTCGGCCTGCTTGCGCATGGCGGCGTTGAAGGGACCGAAGGGCGCCGCGGCGCGCACGATGGCCACGGCGCGCTGGTCGAGAGCGCGTTGGCCCGACGAACGCACGATCTCGGCCTCGACCACGCGGCCCTGGCTGTCCACGGTGACGTTCATCGTCAGCTCGCCATACAGCTTGCGCCCGCGTTCCTCGGGGAAGTTGCGCGTGCCGCGCTCCTCGATCTTGCGGCGCAGCGCGTCGTAGTAGATGGCGTACACCTCCTCGCGCGTGGCCGGGCTGATGTAGCGCTTCTTCGGGCGCGCGTTCTCGTCGTTGATGCGCTTTTCGATCTCGGCCAGCAGGCGCAGCAGCTGACGGCGGCGTTCGTCCTGCTGCGCATTTTGCGGATCGCCTTCGTCGCGCTTCGGGTCGGGCGGCGGCAGTGCGGCCACCTCGCGGCGGATCTGTGCCAGCAGTTGCTGCTGCTCTTGCTGCATCCGTTCGATCCGGCGCCGCGCGTCGTTGGGTGCGTCGCCCACTTCCATCTGCGTGGTCGGTGGCAGCGGTGACGTGGCGCGGCCCTTTTCGGCCTCTCCGCCGCCGGCCAGTGAGGCCTGGGCGATGGCCTGCGCGCGTACCGGCTTCTCGGTGGAGCGTGCATTCACCAGGATGACTTCCAGCGGCGTGTCCTGGAACATGCGGTTGAAGCCTTCGGGGTTGACCACGCGCACCGTCAGCACCGCGGCGTGCAGGCCCAGCGACACAAGCAGCGCCCAGTGCAAGGTGGTCAGGCCGCGAAATCCCATCGCCGTGCCAAAGCTCAGCCCGCGGCCGCCGGCGGCGCGTCGTCCGCGGCCGTGGCCGGTTCTTCCAGATCGATGGCCAGGCGCAGTGCCCCGGCGTCGGGGCTTTCGTCCTCGGCCTCGGGCTCGGCCAGCGCCGCTTCGGGCACCGCCGGCGCCTCGATGCGCGCCAGCAGCGTGGCATGCAGCTCCAGCGTCAACAGGTCGCTGCCGGTCAGCCGCACGCGCACCCGCGCACCGCGCGGCAGGCTCTCGGTGCCCAGAGCGCGGAACACCAGCGGCAGCGTGTCGGCGCGCACCAGGCCGTCCTTCATCACCGTGGCGTCGAGTTCGCCGATGTCGTTCTGTTCCAGCCAGCGCAGCGTCCAGAAGCGCTCGATCGCGTTCTGGAAGTCGTTGTAGGCCGCGTAGGCCGCGTCGAAACCGGAGATGATGGAGAACAGCGCCGCGTCCTTGGCCTTGAAGGGCGCGGCCAGCGCCGCGGTGCGGCCATGCCGCGCGCAGGCGATGATCTGCCACTGGTTCACCAGGTCGACATAGCGGCGCAGCGGCGAGCTGGCCCAGGCGTATTGCGCCACGCCCATGCCGGCATGCGGGGCAGGGCGGATGCCCATGCGCACCTTCACACCCGGCATCAGCGCGGCCTGGCTGCGGTAGATGCCGGGCACGCCACATTCGGCCAGCCACGCGCCCCAGGTGCTGTTGGCCAGGATCATGGCCTCGGCGACGATCAGGTCCAGCGGCGCGCCGCGCACGCGCGTGCTGATGGCCACGCGCTCGTCGCCCTGCGGCTCGCCGCTGTGGCCTTCCAGCCTGAAGTTGTAGTCGGGCCGGTTGAACAGCTCGGGTTTGCCGCGCACCACCTCGCGCTGCGCCTTCAGGTGCCGCGCGAGTCGGAAGGCGAAGGCCAGCTCCGCGGCATGTTCGTATGCGGCCGGCGCCTCGCCGCCGAGCGAGGCTTCGGTGATGACGCTGTCGAGCTGGTCGTGGCGCAGGTTGCTGACGATGCGTACACGCTCGAGCCTGGTTTCGCTGCCCTCGATGGCCAGCGTGGCCTCGTCGAAACTGACGTACAGGCTCACCGCGGCGCAGTCGAAGCCCGCCGTCAGCGTATAGGCCTGCACCACCGGGTCGGGCAGCATGGTCAGCTTCCAACCCGGCATGTACACCGTGGACAGGCGCTCGCGCGCCACCCTGTCCAAGGCGGAATCGGGCGTGATCGCCAGTCCTGGCGCGGCGATATGGATGCCGAAGACCACCGTGCCGCTGCCCAGACCCTGCACCGACAGCGCGTCGTCGATCTCGGTGGTGGCCGAATCGTCCACCGAGAAGGCCATCGCCGCGGACAGCGGCAGCGTCTCCTTGATCGGCGGAACGTCCAGCGCCGGGAAGTTCGTGCCCTTGGGGAAAGTCTCGAACAGGAAACGCCGCCAGTGGAACTGGTACGGGCTGTCGATGGCCCCTGCCCCCTTCAGCAGATCGAGCGGTGCGCGCTGCGCGCGGCGGGTGGCCTCGACCACGGCCTTGTACTCGGGACCGTTCTTGTCGGGCTTGAAGAGGATGCGGTAGAGCTGCTCGCGGATCGGCGCCGGGCAAACGCCCGCCGCCAGCGCGTCGGCCCACTGCTCGATCTGCAGGGCCTGCTGCTGCTTGCGCTCGATGCCCAGCAGCGCCGCCTTGACGGTTTCTTCGGGCGCCTTCTTGAACATGCCCCGGCCCAGGCGGCGGAAGTAGTGCGGCGCCTCGAACAGCCGGAACAGCGCCGCGGCCTGCTTGTCGGTGCCCGCCGAAGCCTCGAAATACTCCCGCGCCAGCTCGGCAAAGCCGAACTCGGCCTCGGGCGCGAATTCCCAGGCCAGGTCCAGGTCGATCTGCTGCGCCAGCGTCTGCGCGCGCGCGATCAACTCGGCCGGTTGTGGTGCGTCGAAACGCAGCAGCACGTTGGCGCTCTTTACCTTGACACGCTTGCCCGAGTCCAGCTCGACCTGCATCGAGCTGTCGGCCTCGGACATCAGGCGGCCCGCCAGGAACTTGCCGCTGTCTTCGAACAATGCATACATGGGGCGCGATTGTCGCCGCTGCGCCGGGCGGGCCCTTCGCGCGGCGCTACGATGTGCGCAACGGGTCACGCAACGGTGGCGGCCAAGGCCTGCCGGCGATCGACCCCAGGTCAGGAGCGAAGGCGATGAGCGAACTGGTCTACTACACCCACCCCCAATCGCGCGGCCGCATCGCGCACTGGATGCTGGAGGAACTGGGCGAGCCCTACCGCACCGTGTGGCTGGACTACGGCAGCACGATGAAGGCACCCGAATACCTGGCCGTGAACCCGATGGGCAAGGTGCCGGCGCTGCGCGACGGCGATATCGTGGTCACCGAGTCCGCGGCGATCTGCGCTTACCTGGCTGACCGCTTCCCGCAGCGCAAGCTGGCGCCGCCGCCTGGCGACACCGCGCGAGCGGCCTACTACCGCTGGATGTTCTTCGTCGCCGGTCCGCTGGAGATGGCGACCACCGCCAAGGCGCTGAACTGGCAGGTGCCGGAAGGGCGCAGCAGCATGGTCGGCTTCGGCTCCCACGCTGCCGCCATCGACGCGCTGGAGACGGCGCTGCGGCCGGGCCCTTACGTCTGCGCTGAGCAGTTCACCGCCGCCGACGTGGTGCTGGGTTCCGCACTGGGCTGGGGCATGTTGTTCGGCACCGTCGACAAGCGGCCGAGCTTCGAGGCCTATGTGACGCGGCTGCAGCAGCGAGAGGCTGCCAGGCGGGCCAACGGGTTGAATGAGGCCTACCTGAAGGGTGAACGAAAGGCATGAGTCGTTCGGTCGGTGTACCCAGGTCTTTCGTGCGCCGCTGCATGCGCCATCGCCCGGCACTTGCAGCACCCAGGCGTTTTAGGGCTAGCGCAGACGCCACATGACTCCAAAGGAGGACATCGCCCGGTTCATGGCGCAGGCGTTTCCGCGCAGCCAGTTCACGATCGTCGAGGCACAAGACAGGACCGCGACGATTCGTCGCCAGGTCACGCAGGATGACACCCGGCCCGGCGGTACTGTTTCCGGCCCGACCTTGATGGCGCTTGCGGACACCGCCCTCTACGTCGCCATCCATTCGACCCTTGGCCTGACGCCCCAGGCGGTCACCGCCAGCCTCAACATCAATTTCCTCCGTCGTCCGTCGGCCGACAAGGCGATCGTGGCCACATGCAAACTGCTGAAGGTAGGGCGGTCTCTGGTCGTTGGCGAAGTCTCGCTGTTCTCGGAAGGCGCGGAGGATCCCGTGGCCCACGTGGTGGGAACGTACGCCATCCCGCCAGATGCACAGGGCGCCCAGAGCCAGATCAACAGCACCGGTGAAACCTGAGGGCTCGCTCAGCTGCTCGCCGCTGCCTGCCGCGCCTACACCGTCATTCCCACCGACACCTCGATCACCGCATCGTGGATGTAGCTGGCTTCGTCGCTGGCCAGGAGGGCATAGACGTTGGCGATCTCGTCCGGCTTGCCCCGCCGGTGCAGCGGCACTTGCTCGCGCATGTGCTGCCGCACCTTGTCGGGGATCGTCGCCAGGATCGTCGTCTCGATGAAACCCGGCGCGCCGGCATTGACGCGAATGCCTTTCGGTCCGAGCTCGCGGCTCCAGGTGTTGGTGCAGCCGACGCCGCCGAACTTGCTGGCGGCGTAGCGCGCACCAGTGCCGCCGCCACGTCCATGCCTTCGGGCTTGAGGTCGCAGACCACCGCGGCCGCGCCTTGCTCGGCAAACATCAACGCGGTGGCCAGGCCGGTGCCCTGGGCGCGCCGGTGATGAAGGAGACCTTGTGTTTCAGTCGCAAAGCTGCAGGAACTTCAGGATGTGGGGTTGGTGCTCGTCGTAGTCGGTGAGCGCATGGTCGCTGTTTTCCAGCAGCCGGATGGTCGCACCCGGGTAGCGCGCCACCATCTCGCGCCAGTCGAGCACCTCATCGCCCTTGGCGATGACGGCAAAGTAGCGCTCCGGCCGGGTGATCGTGCCCGGGCGCATCGTGCGCAGCTCGTCGACAAAATCGCTGCGGAAGAAGAAATGCTCCTCCGGCGTGTGGAAGGCCGTCAGCTCGCCGACATAGGCGGCCAGGTCGCGGGCCGGGTCGATGGCCGGATTCAGCAGTACGGCGGGCCAGCCGTTGGCCTCGGCCAGCACGGTGGCATAGAAGCCGCCGAGCGAGCTGCCGAGCACGGCCGAGCTCGCGGCGGGCCAGCCGGCGGTGCCTTCGCGTACCAGGTCCAGCGCTTCACGCGGCGACGGCGGCAGCTGCGGACACCACCACTTCACCGCGGGACGGTGCTCGGCCAGCCAGGCCTGCAGCCGCTGGGCCTTGAAGGACTTGGGCGACGACCGAAAGCCGTGCAGGTACAGCAGGTGCGTGACAACAGCCCCTCGCTCGCGGGGTACCGCGATCGATCCCCCGCGGGGATCGCGCCCGGCTTCGGGCGGCCGGGCGCCAGGCGACGTTGCGCTCATCCGCCCTTGGCCTTCAGCGCATCGAGCAGCTTGCCGTGGATACCGCCAAAGGCCCCGTTGCTCATGCACAGCACATGGTCGCCGGGCCGGGCAGCCTGTACCACCTGGGCCACCAACTTGTCCAACGAATCGGCCACCACTGCTTGCTTGCCCATCGGCGCCAGCGCTTCCTGCGCGCTCCAGCCGTAGTTGCCCTGCAGGCAGAAGCTCAGGTCGGCCTCTTCCAGTGCCCAGGGCAACTGCGCCTTCATCGCGCCCAGCTTCATGGTGTTGGAACGCGGTTCGAACACCGCCAGGATGCGCTCCAACCCCACCTTGCGGCGCAGTCCGTTGACGGTGCTGCGCATGGCGGTGGGGTGGTGCGCGAAGTCGTCGTAGACCTTGACGCCGGCGGCCTCGCCGCGCAGCTCGAGCCGGCGGCGCACGTTCTCGAAGGTGGCCAGCGACGCGGCCGCGGCATCCGGCGCCACGCCCACATGCTCGGCCGCGCCGATGGCGGCCAACGCATTCAATTGGTTGTGTTCGCCCAGCAGCGGCCAGTCGACGCGGGCGATCTTCAAGCTGCCGCGCAGCACGTCGAAGGCATGCGGCTCGCCGCGTGCGCGCAGGCCGCCGGGTTCTTCCTTGCGCGTGCCGAAGCGCTGCACCTCGCTCCAGCAGCCGCGCGCCAGCACGCGCTGCAGCGCCTCGTCGCGCGCATTCACCACCAGCCGGCCCGAAGCCGGCACGGTGCGCACCAGGTGGTGGAACTGCGTCTCGATCGACGCCAGGTCGGGGAAGATGTCGGCGTGGTCGTGTTCCAGATTGTTGAGGATGGCGGTGCGCGGCCGGTAGTGCACGAACTTGCTGCGCTTGTCGAAGAAGGCGGTGTCGTACTCGTCGGCCTCGATGACGAAGGGCGCGCCCGCGACGCCCGGCCGGGGTTCGCTGCCCTGCCCCAGCCGCGCCGACACGCCGAAGTTGCGCGGCACTCCCCCCACCAGGAAGCCGGGCTTCAGACCCGCCGATTCCAGCATCCAGGCCAGCATCGCCGTGGTGGTGGTCTTGCCGTGCGTGCCGGCCACGGCCAGCACGTGGCGGCCGGGCAGCACGGCGTCAGCCAGCCACTGCGGGCCGCTGGTGTAAGCCACGCCGGCGTCGAGAATGGCTTCCATCAGCGGATTGCCGCGCGTGACCACGTTGCCGACGACGAAGACGTCGGGTTTGAAGGCCATCTGCTCAGGCCCGAAGCCTTCGACCAGTTCGATATCCAGCGAGCGCAACTGCTCGCTCATCGGCGGGTAGACGTTGGCATCGCAGCCGGTGACGCGGTGGCCAGCTTCGCGTGCCAGCGCTGCCAGCCCGCCCATGAAGGTGCCGCAGATGCCGAGAATGTGGATGTGCATGCGCCAGGATTCTAGGAGGCCGGGCGCGACCGATTCCACCCGTCAGGACCAGAATGCGCCGCATGTTCACGTGGATCGTCTCGCACCCGCTGGCCTACCCGGCTCTGGAAGTCGTGCACATCGTCGGCATCGCGCTGCTGGTGGGAAACCTGGTGTTGTTCGAGCTGCGCGTCTGGGGTTTCGGGTCGGAGCTGCCGGTGCCGGCGCTGGCGCGGCTGGCGCTGCGCCTGTCGCTGGTCGGCTTTGCGATCATCGCTGCCAGCGGACTGCTGATGTTTGCCGGGCAGCCGGCCGAACTGCTGGCCAACCGCAGCTTTGTCATCAAGATGGGCCTGGTGACCTTGGCCGGGCTGAATGCGGCCTGGTTCCACCTGCGCGGCAGCCTGCAGCGGCTGGACCGCGGCGCGCGGGCACTGACCGTAGTGTCGCTGGGGCTTTGGCTGGCTGTCATCATTTGCGGCCGTTGGATTGCCTACGAGTAAGGAGAGCACCATGCAACGTCGATCGCTGATTGCCACCGCGCTGCTCGCGCCGCTGGCCGCGCGGGCTCACCATGGCTGGAGCAGCTTCGACCAGGGCCGGCCGATCTGGCTGGAAGGGCGCGCCACCAAGGTGGCCTGGCGCAACCCGCATGCCGAACTGTCGCTGGAGCTGCCGGCTGACCTGAAGCTGCCCCCCGACCTGGCCAGCCGCAAGCTGCCGGCGCAGTCGGCTGGCGTCGATGGCCCTGCGCTGCTGAAGGCGGCCCAGCTGCCGACGCGCAAGGACCGCGTCTGGGAGATCGAACTCGCGCCGCTGACGCGCATGGAGGCCTGGAAAGTGCCCGAGATCAAGGTCGGCGACACGGTCGGCGTGCTCGGCTTCACCTTCAGCGGCGAGAAGGGCGATGCGGTGCTGCGCGCCGAGTACCTGTTCCTCGGTGGGCAGGTCTACGGCCTGCGCTCGAGCCCGGCCTGAACGCGCACCCGGCAGCGCCCGCGCCGCGTCAGTCGATGATGTGATCGGCCTGCAGCAGTAGCGCCTGCGGAATGACGAGGCCGAGGGATTTGGCTGTCGCCAGATTGATCGCCATTTCGTAGCGGCTGGGTTGTTCGACGGGAACATCGCCGGGCTTGGCGCCGCGCAGGATCTTGTCGATCTGCCTGGCGACCTGGCGGTCGAGGTCCAGCGCCGTCGTTCCGTACGAGATGAGACCGCCTTCGCGTGCACTCCACGCTGCAGCGTAGATCGCGGGCACACGGGCGCGGGCGGCGCGTTCGATGATCAACTTGCGGTCGCGGGCGAAGTCGGGGCTGGCCATGACCAGCAGGGCCTGGCACTGCGTCCGGACGATGGTTTCGAAGGCGACGTCATAGGCCGAGGCGCTGTCTCCGGTGTCGGCCATCTCCAGTGTCAGCCCCGCCTTCCTGGCCACCTCGCGCACCGCGGGCATCTGTGGCTCGAACATCTGCCGACCGTGGATGAGCACGGCGATCTTCGTTGCCTTGGGCACGGCCTGGTGCAGCACGTCGAGCCGCTTTGCGTCCAGCGCCGACAGCAGCATGTCCACGCCCGTGACATTGCCGCCCGGCCGCGCGTAGCTCGCGATGACGCCGGCTTCGACCAGATCGGGGCCACCCCACCAAGCCATGACGATCGGGATTTCGCTCGTCGCCTGCATGGCCGTGCGGATCGCCCCGGGCGCCACGGCGACGATGATCTCGACCTTGGCAGCGACGAGATCATTTGCCATTGGCGCATACCGCTCACGCTGGCGCTCGGCGTTGCGGGTCTCGAAGCTGATGTTCCGGCCTTCGATCCAGCCCAGTTCACGCAAGGCGTCGCTCAAGGTCGGTCGCACGTTCTCCGTGCCGCTGAGCCAGCCGATGCGGCGCATGCGCTCGGCGGGTTGCGCCAGGGCGGTGCGTGGTGTCATCAGCGCTCCCGCCGTCAGCGCGGCGCCGCCTGCGAGGACCGATCGTCGGCTTCACGCCGTGCCGCCGAACTGTCGTTCCGCACCGCACCGCGTGTTCATGGCGTTCTCCCCGTCCAGGCGACTGGACGCCCGAGTATGGGGCCGCAGCGGGGATTCACGTGCGCAAGGCTTCGCTCGCCGCCGCTACCGTCGCCGCGATGTCCTCGGCCGAATGCGCGGCGCTGACGAAGCCGGCCTCGTACAGCGCCGGCGCCAGGTACACGCCGCGCTCGAGCATGCCGTGGAAGAAGCGGTTGAAGCGCTCCTTGTCGGTGGCCATGACGGCGCCGTAGTTCTGTGGCAGTGCGTCGGCGAAGAAGAAGCCGAACATGCCGCCTTCGCTGTCGCCGACCAGCGGCACGCCGGCTTGGCGGGCCACGCCAGTCAGGCCTTCGACCAGCGAACGCGTCTTGGCCGACAGTGCCTCGAAGAAGCCCGGCTTGGTGATCTCCTTCAGCGTCGCCAGTCCGCAGGCGGTGGCGACCGGGTTGCCGCTCAGCGTGCCGGCCTGGTACACCGGGCCGAGTGGGGCCAGCTGGCTCATCACGTCCTTGCTGGCGCCGAAGGCGGCCAGCGGCATGCCGCCGCCGATGACCTTGCCGAACACGCTCATGTCGGGCTTGAATCCGGGGATCAGCTTCGCATAGACGCTCTGCGCACCGCCGAGCGCGACGCGGAAACCCGTCATCACCTCGTCGAAGACCAGCAGCGCGCCGTATTGGGTGCACAGCTCGCGCAGCCGCGTCATGAAGGGCACGGACGCACGCACGAAGTTCATGTTGCCGGCGATCGGCTCGATCATCACGCAGGCCAGTTCGCGCCCGTGGAGGGCGAAGGCCTCGTCGAGTTGCGCGACGTGGTTGTATTCCAGCACCAGCGTGTGCTGCACCACCTCGGCCGGCACGCCGGCACTGGTGGGGTGGCCGAAGGTCGCCAGCCCCGAGCCGGCCTTGACCAGCAGCGCGTCGGCATGGCCGTGATAGCAGCCCTCGAACTTGATGATCTTGCTGCGCCCGGTGGCGCCGCGAGCCAGGCGCAGCGCGCTCATGCCGGCCTCGGTGCCGCTGCTGACCAGGCGCACCTGCTCGACGCTGGGCACCAGGCGGATGATTTCTTCCGCCAGTTCGATTTCGCGTTCGGTGGGCGCGCCGAAACTCAGGCCGTCGAGCGCCGCCTTGTGCACGGCGTCCAGCACGGCCGGGTGGCCGTGGCCCAGGATCATCGGGCCCCAAGAGCCGATGTAGTCGATGTAGCGCCGGCCTTCGGCGTCCCACATGTAGGCACCCTGGGCGCGCTGGATGAAGCGCGGCGTGCCGCCCACCGCGCGGAAGGCGCGCACCGGCGAGTTGACGCCGCCGGGGATGACGCGCTGCGCGCGCTCGAACAGGCCGGCGTTTGTAGCTGGGCTAGTGGACACGGCGGCTGGCTCCCTTGATGGCGCTGTCGTCGGCCAGGGCATCGGCCTCGGCGGCCGCGGCTTCCTCGCCCTCTTCGGCCGGTGGCATGGCCCAGAAGAATCGGTCGGGCACGACATTGCCCATGCCTGGGCGGAAGCCCGAATCCAGGCTCTGGTCGAGGAAGGCCAGCGCCTCGCCGACGGCGGCCTGCAGTTCACTACCGGCGGCCAGCAGCGAGGCCAGCGCCGCGGCCAACGTGTCGCCAGCGCCGATGAAGGCGGCATCGAAGCGCTCGAACTTCTCGCCGGTGAGCGCGCCCTGCGGTGAAGCCAGAACGTTGTCGATGAACTGTTCGGTGCCCTTGGACGCCAGCATCACGCCGGTGACGAGCACGAAACGCGTGCCGTGCTCGCCGGCAGCCACCGCCAGCTCGCGCGGCGAGGCCGGGCGCTCGCTGTCCCAGTCGGGCAGCAGGAAGTCGGTCAGCGTCTTGTGGTTGCCCACCAGCACCTCGGTGGCGGGCAGGATCAACTCGCGGAAGGCGTCCAGATAGGGCATCTGCTGGTCTTCGTCGAGCCAGCTCAGCGGCGGCATGTACGACACCAGCGGCAGGTCGGGGTAGTCGCTCAGCACCTCGGCCACGGCGCTGACCGATTCGGCCGAGCCCAGGAAGCCCACCTTCCAGCCGGCCAGCGTGATGTCCTCGAGGATCGAGCGCGCCTGCTCCACCACCACCTCGGCATCCAGCGGGTGGTGGTCGAAGACTTCGGCGGTGTCGCGCATGACCACCGTGGTCACCACCGGCAGCGCATGCGCGCCCATCGCGGCGATGGTGGCGATGTCACCGGCCAGGCCGCCGGCACCGCTGGGGTCGCTGGCGTTGAAGCTCATCACGCAGGCCGGCGCCGCCGGTTCCTGCAACGGATCGGGCGTGTCGGTGGCGACGGCGGGGGCGGAGGTCATGGTTCGGTTCCTGCGCGATCAAGGGCTTGCGGAGATTTCCGTGAACCTCTAGCGGAATCTGAGGAATGTTGCGTAGGTGCCCAACATCCCTTGTCTTTTTGGAAATGGCGGTAGCTACAATCGTTTTCCATTGTAGTGATCTGACCGAGGCGTAGTGAGCGAAGCACGTACCTGGATGTGCCTGATCTGCGGATGGATCTACGACGAGGCCGCCGGGGACCCCGAACATGGCATCGCTGCGGGCACGGCGTGGGCCAACGTGCCGATGAACTGGACCTGTCCGGAATGCGGCGCGCGCAAGGAAGACTTCGAGATGGTCGAAATCTGATCGGCGGCCGGGCCGCCGTACCGCAGCCCCACTGAGGAGAGCACCGTTTGGAAACCGAAGCATCCGCGCTCGCCGCCGCCACCACCAGCGGCGCCAAGGTCCTGGTGATCGACGACAGCAACACCATCCGGCGCAGCGCCGAGATCTTCCTGCGACAGGGTGGCCACGAGGTGGTGCTCGCCGAAGACGGTTTCGATGCGCTGTCCAAGGTCAATGACCATGCGCCGCAACTCATCTTCTGCGACATCTTGATGCCGCGCCTGGATGGCTACCAGACCTGCGCCATCATCAAGCGCAACCCGCGTTTTGCGCATGTGCCGGTGATCATGCTGTCCTCCAAGGACGGGCTGTTCGACAAGGCGCGCGGCCGCATGGTCGGTTCAGAAGAGTACCTAACCAAGCCCTTTACCAAGGAACAACTGCTGCGCGCTGTGGAACAGTTCAGCAGCCAGTCGGCTTGAGACCTCGCGCGCATCGATCGATGCCAAGGGCTCTTGCCGCGCAAGGCCACTGTCAAGGATTCGCCCATGTCCATTCAGAAGATCCTGCTGGTCGATGACTCGAAGACCGAGTTGCATCACCTGTCCGACGTGCTCGGCAAGCGTGGCTACCAGGTACGCACGGCGGAGAACGCCGACGAGGCGATGCTCCGCTTGTCCGAGGACAAGCCCGACCTGATCCTGATGGACGTGGTCATGCCCGGGCAGAACGGCTTTCAGCTGACGCGCACCATCACGCGTGACCCGCGTTGGTCGACGGTGCCGGTGATCATGTGCACCAGCAAGAACCAGGAGACCGACAAGGTCTGGGGTATGCGACAGGGCGCACGCGACTACATCGTCAAGCCGGTGAACACCGAAGAGCTGGTCACCAAGATCAAAGCTTTCGACTGACGCGCGCGCCCCGACATGGCCAACCGAGAAGCACTGCGCGAACTGCAAGGTCGACTGGCCACCCGCATGCAGGCGGCGCGTACGGAAGCGCCCGTCAAGTCGTGGTTGGCGGTGGAATGCGCCGGGCAGGGGCTGTTGTTTCCGCTGCACGAGGCGGGCGAGATCTTCGCCGTCGGCACCGTGCTGCCGGTGCCACACACGCAACCATGGTGCACCGGTGTCGCGAATCTGCGCGGCGGTCTGCACGCGGTGGTGGACCTGGCCCTGTTCCTGGGCCTCGAGCGCGGCGCCCAGACGGCGGATGGCCTGCGCGATGGCGCCCGGCTGCTGGCATTGAATCCTGCTCTGGGCGTGAACTGTGCGTTGCTCGTCGACCGCCTCGCCGGGCTGCGCAATGCCGATGAATTGAGCCTCGAGCCCGGCGCCGAATCGGCGCCAGCCGACCGTCCGGGCTTTGCCGGGGCGCGCTGGCGCGACGCCGACGGCCGCCTGTGGCAGGAAATCGAACTGGCCGCGTTGGCAGGGAACGAGCAGTTCCTCGGCGTGGCGGGCTGAGGCCCGCGCGACACCAACTGGATGATCAACCGAAGAGGGTGACATGAGCTTCATGGACAAGATCACGAGCCGGCCACGCGATGCGCGCGCCGATCATGCGGCTCACGAGTCGCAGTTCGACGACGTCATCACGGCCTATCCCGATGAGCCCGCCGACACGATGGCCCCAAGAGCCACCCAGGTGCCGGCACCCGACACGCGCTCGCACGATTCGTCCATCATTTCCGAGGTGACGCCGTCGGAAATGGCGGGCGACTTCAGTGAAACGCGGCTGCAGGACCCGGTGGTCGACACGCCGGCGCGCGGCGCCGCGTTGCCGCTGATCGGTCACCTCGGCGCGGCGCAGCAGCAGCGTGTGCTGTTCGGGCTGGTGGGCGCTGGACTGCTGGGCCTGGTCATGGCCACGGTGCTGGCCCTGAGTTCGGCCAATCGCAGCGGCGAGCAGGTCGGCGCCATCGGCCAGGCGCTGATGGAATCGCAGCGGCTGGCCAAATCGGCGACGCAGGCGATGATCGGCGCGCCGCAGGCCTTCCCGGAGGTCAAGGAAAGTGCCGAGGTGCTGAGCCGCAACGTGCGTGCGATGGTGGGAGGTGACGAGAATCTGCCACCCGCTGCGGCCTCTGTCCAGGAAGCGGTGGATCCGTTGTTGCCGTTGGTCGGGCGTGCCGAGAAGAACGCCGCCGTCGTGCTGGCGCAGCAGAAGGCGCTGACCGATGTGGGTCAGTCGCTGCGCCTGATCAACAAGCAGTCCAGCGACCTGCTGGATATCGCCGAGACCGTGTCCTCGCTCAAGTTGCAGCAGGGCGCCTCGGCAGCCGAACTGTCGGCGATGGGCCAACTGGTGATGCTGACGCAGCGCATCGGCAAGAGTGCCAGCGAGTTCATCACCGTTGAAGGCGTCAATCCCGAGGCCGTGTACCTGCTGGGCAAGGACCTGAAGTCCTTTCGCGATCTGGCCGAGGCTGTCAGCGCCGGCAATGCCGAACTGCGCCTGCCTGGCACGCGCGAGCCGCAGGCCAGGGAGCGCATGGCCGCGCTGTTGAAGCAGTACGAAGCCACCCAGGCACAGGCGGGCGCAATCCTTGGCAACCTGAAGGGCCTGGTCGCGGCACGCGACGCACAAAGCGCGATCCTTGCCGACAGCGAGCCGCTGCGCAAGGGATTGCAGACGCTGCAGCAACGCCTGGCCGCCACCGGCGGCCTGAGCGCGCTGCACGTGGTGGTAATGAGCCTGTCGGCATTGATGCTGCTGGCTGGCGGCGCGGGCATCCTGCGCCTGTTCGTCGGCGACCAGACCACGCGCGCACAGTTTGCCGAAGGCCAGCGCCAGGAAGCCGAACGCCAGGAAGAAGAGGCCAAGCGCGTCAACGATGCCAATCAGGCGGCCATTCTGCGGCTGATGAACGAGCTGCAGACGGTGGCCGAAGGCGACCTGACGCAGCAGGCGACGGTGACGGAAGACATCACCGGCGCCATCGCCGACTCGGTGAACTACACGGTGGAAGAGTTGCGCACCCTGGTGTCGGCAGTGCAGAGCACGGTGGCGCGGGTGACCGACACCACGCAGCAGGTCGAGCAGACCTCGACCGAGCTGCTGGCCACGTCGACCGAGCAGCTGCGCGAGATCCGCGACACCGGCGAATCGGTGCTGCAGATGGCCGGGCGCATCAACGAGGTGTCGGCGCAGGCGCAGCGCACCGCGCAGGTGGCGAAGCAGTCGCTGCAGGCGGCCGAGACCGGCCTGCAGGCGGTGCAGAACACCATCGGCGGCATGAACTCGATCCGCGACCAGATCCAGGACACCTCCAAGCGCATCAAGCGGCTGGGCGAATCCTCACAGGAGATCGGCGAAATCACCGAGCTGATCAGCGACATCACCGAACAAACCAACGTGCTGGCGCTGAACGCCGCGATCCAGGCCGCGTCGGCCGGCGAAGCCGGCCGCGGCTTCTCGGTGGTGGCCGAGGAAGTGCAGCGCCTGGCCGAACGCTCGGGTGATGCCACCAAGCAGATCGCCGTGCTGGTGCGCACCATCCAGACCGACACCCAGGAGGCCGTGGCCGCCATGGAGCGGTCGACTCACGGCGTGGTCGAGGGTGCGAAGCTGTCCGACGCGGCGGGTACCGCGCTCGGCGACATCGACCGTGTGACGCGCCAGCTGTCCGAGCTCATCGCCCAGATTTCCGCGCAGGCACTGAAGGAAGCCGAGTCGGCGAACGTCGTGGCCTCCAACATCCAGCACATCTTCGCCGTGACCGAGCAGACCGGCGAGGGCACGCGCTCCACGGCGCAGATGGTTCGCGAGCTGTCGCGTACGGCCGAGGAACTGAAGCAGTCGGTGTCGCGCTTCAAGGTGGCGTGAAGACGTCGCGCCGATGAACATGCACCACGACATGGCCGACGAGGCCGCCCCGATCGACGACCTGAGCACCCTGGCCTGGGTGCACGAAGAGTTGCGTCGGTCGCTGGAAGCGGCGCACAAGTCGCTGCGTCGCTACCTGAAGGAAATCGACGCGCGCGCGGGCTCGGATGTCGACGCAGTCGACCCGTCGGTGCTGCGTGCAGCGCGGGCCCAGTTGCACCAGGGCGTGGGCGCTCTGGAAATGATCGGCCTGCATGGCCCCGCGCGGGTGCTGCGCGCCAGTGAAAGCGCCGTACAGCGCTTCATCGCCAAATCCAAGCCGCTGACCTCGGCGGCGGTCGAGGCCGTCGAATCGGCCTCCTTCGGCGTGCTCGACTATCTCAGCCGCAAGCTGGCAGGCAAGGGCCTGCCGACGCTGGCACTGTTTCCGCAGTACCGCGCGCTGCTGGAACTGGCCGGTGCCGACCGCGTGCACCCCGCCGATCTGTGGCGCGACGAGTGGCAGTGGCACGAGGTGCCTGCCGATGCCAGCGTCGCGCCGCTGGCGGCCGACGTGGCCACGCGCAGCGCCATGGAGACGCAGGTGTTGGCCATCATGCGCGCCAACGACTGCGGCGCGATGGCCCGGCTCAGCGACCTGTGCGCCGGCCTGGCGGCTTCGTCCAGCGGCCCACTGTCCGGATTGTGGAAACTGTCCGCGGCCTTCTATCAAGCCCAGGCCGCGGGTTTGCTGCAACCCGATGTGTACGCCAAACGGGTCAGTTCGCGGCTGCTGGCGCAGTTGCGTTTGAGCATTGCGGGGCAACACGAGGTTTCGCAGCGTCTTGCGCAGGACGTGCTGTTCTTTTGCGCGCACGCGCGCGTACCCGACGATGCGCGTGCCGCGCTGCGACTGCAGGCCGTTCGCGAGGCCTACGAGGTCGATGCCGGTGCGGCCTTCGACTATCAGGCCGTGCGTCTGGGCCGCTTCGATCCGGCCTGGATCGCACAGGCACGCAAGCGCGTGGCCGGCGCCAAGGAAGTGTGGTCTGCCGTGGCCGGGGGCGAAGCGCACCGCATGATGGGCCTGGCCGAGCAGTTCGCGCTGGTCGGTGACTCGCTCAAGCGCCTGTATCCGTCGGGCGAAGTGCTCGCCGACGCGCTGCAGGGCGCGGTGAACCTGACCCTGGCCAGCGGTCGCACACCGCCGGCTGCGCTGGCGATGGAAGTCGCCACCAGCGTCATCTACCTGGACGCCTCCCTCGAGGACGGCGAGTTCGACCATCCCCTGGTGGCGTCACGTGTGCAGCGTCTGGCGCAGCGCATCCGCCGCGTCGGCGAGGGCCACGAGGCCCAGCCGCTCGAGCCGTGGATGGAGGAGCTGTATCGCCGTGTCTCGGACCGGCAGACCATGGGCAGCGTGGTGCAGGAGCTGCGCGCGTCGCTGTCCGAGGTCGAGAAGCAGATCGACCAGTACTTCCGCAATCCAGCGCAGCGCGAGGTGCTGATCCCGGTGCCCAGCCAACTGCAGGCCATGCGCGGCGTGCTTTCCGTGCTCGACATGGACCAGGCCTCGCAGGCCGTGCTGCGCATGCGTGACGATGTGGACGCGCTGGCTTCCACCGAGGTCGACCCACAGCGCGCGACCGAGACCGGTACCTTCAACCGCCTGGCGGACAACCTGGGCGCGCTGAGTTTCATGATCGACATGCTCAGCGTGCAGCCGCAGATGGCGAAATCGCTGTTCCGCTTCGATCCGGGGTCGGGCAACCTGACGGCCGTGATGGGCCGGCGCAGCCACCGTCTGTCGGCCTTTGGCGGCTTCGACGAACTCCAGCCGAGCGCGCCGCCGCCGCTGGTGCACCAAGCCCAGACCCTGGCGCTGGCCGCGGCGCAGCCCGACGTGCCGGACGAGGCGCTTCAACAAGGGCTGCAAAGGCTTTCACAACAGGCGCTGCTGGCTGACCAGCGTGCGCTGGCCGAGACCATGGTGTCGGCGGGCGCGGCGCTGGGGCGTGCCACCGACGACGCGCAGCGCCAGGCGGCACGCGCCGAGCTGGCGCAGGCGGTGGCCGGACTGGCCGAACCCGCGCATCGCGAAGTAGCCGTGCAGCAGCCGGTGCGTGCCACGCCCGAGCCCCAGCCCGAAGTGCATGGCAGCACCGGCCTGGAAGACGACGTGGAGATGCGCGAGATCTTCATCGACGAGGCGCGCGAGGTACTTCAAGGCGCGCGCGAGGCGCTGGCGCGCCTGGGCGATCGGCCTGACGATCTGGGTGACCTGACGTTGATCCGGCGTGCGTTTCACACGCTCAAGGGCAGTTCGCGCATGGTCGGCTTGAAGGACTTCGGCGAGGCCGCATGGTCCTGCGAGCAGCTGTACAACACGCGCCTGGCGGAAAGCTCGCGCCTGGAGGGGGACCTCGGCGACTTCTCCGCCGAGGCGGTGCGCGACCTGGGTGAGTGGGTCGAAGCCATCGCCGCCGGCCGCCTGGATGCGCATCCGGCGGGTGCGTTGTCGGCGCGTGCCGACGCGCTGCGCCTGCGCGTCCATCCGCCAATTGCGGCCGCGCCTGCCGCGGCGGCGAGTGCCAGCGTCGCCTTGCTCGAACGTGTGCCCCAGTTGCCCAGCGCCGCGGACCTGGAATTCGACCTGGATCTGGATACCGCCCCGACCGATCGCCTGTCGCCAGCGGCGGCGCATGCTGCGCCGGGCGAAGCATTTGCGCTCGATCTGGGGATGGACGCCGCCGAGGTGGCCGGCGCCGAGCCAGTGCTCGAGCGGGTCTCGCTCGACGGGCCGGCGCCCGAAGACCGTATCGATGCTTTGCATCTCGATCTGGCGCAGGATGCGCCGGAACCAGCCATTGCCGTCGAAGCCAGCTCAGCCCACTTCGGCGCTGGTGCATTCATCGCGCCAGCCGAGTCCCGGGCCGCGCATCTGGACGCGGCCAATGATCTCGATATGTCGTGGCCGGATGCCGCCGACAGCGTGACCGAACCAATGCGGCTCGACCTTGCGGACGAGCCGGCGCAACGCAGCGAACCGTCGCTCGAGGACGAAAAGGTCAAGGTCATCGGCGACCTGCGTATCGGCATTCCGCTGTTCAACATCTACCTGAATGAGGCCGACGAGCTGTCGCGCAGGCTGTGCACCGAATTGTCCGAATGGGCACTGGAATCGGATCACCGGCCGGTGGACGAGAGCACGGCGGCGCTGGCGCATTCGCTGGCGGGCAGTTCGGCCACCGTGGGCTATGTCGAGCTTTCGGGCCTGGCACGTTCGCTCGAGCATGCGCTGATGCGCTCGATCGCCATCGGTCGCGCCACACCGGGCGAGCCGCAGTTGTTCAACGATGCCGCCGAAGAAATCCGCCACCTGCTGCACCAGTTTGCCGCCGGCTTCCTGAAACGCGTGTCCGCACCGCTGATGAAGCGCCTGGAGCAGCATGAGCTCGACGTGGCAGCGCTCACGTCCCCGGCCGGGCTGGATGAAGCGCCCGTTGTGCCTGTGTATGCAGCGGCAGATGCGCCCGAACAGGAACTGGCCGCCGAATGGATCGAGCCGCCCGTGCCTGTCGTGCCGGTGAGCGTTGCAGCGCCGCCACCGGCTGAGCCTGAGGCGCGCGAGGCCGAGCCCGTCGTCGACCGGGCACCCCTGCCGTCGGTCAGCGAGGAGCTGGGGCAGGCGGCGCTGACGGCGTTCTCCGAGTTGACGCAGCCCGCGCTGACCACGCCGCGGGCACGCCGCGACGCGCTGGACGACGAAGACGATATCGATGCCGTCGACATGGTCGACGACGAGTTGTTCCCGATCTTTTGCGAAGAGGGTGAAGAGCTGCTGCCGCAGTTGCAGTCGCGCATGCGCGACTGGGTGCGCCGGCCGTCGGAGCCGTCGGCGGCGGCCGCCTGCATGCGCACGCTGCACACTTTCAAGGGGGGTGCGCGACTGGCCGGCGCGATGCGCCTGGGTGAAATGGCGCACCGGCTGGAAACCGCCATCGAACACCTACTGGCGCGCGGCCAGGCTAGTGCCACCGATGTGGAGGCACTGCTGGCGCGCGTCGATGCCATCTCCGCCAGCTTCGATCTGCTCGGCGGACCGTCGAACGCCGTGGCGCTGGCGCCGGTCGCGCCGTCCCAGCCGACGGCTGCGGCGCAGCAAGACGGGGTGTCGCAGTCCGAACCGCCGCCCGAACCGGATGCGCCGCCCATGACGGCGATCGTCCAGCCGTCGCCTGTCACGCCGCTGAGCGCGGCCGTCGCGCACATCGACTGGGGGCGCTTCAAGGCAGGGGGCACCGCGCCGGCGCCGGTGGCCGACAAGCCCGCGGCCAGCACGGCCGCGGTGCGCGTGCGTGCGCCGCTGCTCGACCGGCTGGTCAATCAGGCGGGCGAGGTCAGCATCACGCGCTCGCGCATCGAGTCCGATGTCGGCCAGATCAAGGGCTCGCTCGGCGACCTGACGGAGAACCTCGAGCGCCTGCGCCGCCAACTGCGCGACCTGGAGCTGCAGGCCGAATCGCAGATCGCCTCGCGCATGGAGGCGGCGAAGGCAGCCTCGCAGCAGTTCGACCCGCTGGAGATGGACCGCTTCACGCGCTTCCAGGAACTGACGCGCATGATGGCCGAGTCGGTGAACGACGTGGCCACGGTGCAGCGCGGGCTGCAGCGCTCGTTGCAGGCCACCGAGGACGAACTGGCCGCGCAGGCGCGACTGACGCGCGACCTGCAGGACGACCTGCTGCGCACGCGCATGGTCGAGTTCGAGAGCATGGCCGACCGCTTGTACCGCGTGGTGCGCCAGGCGGCCAAGGAAACCGGCAAACAGGTCCGGCTGGACATCGTCGGCGGCTCGATCGAAGTCGACCGCGGCGTGCTCGAGCGCATGACCGGCCCCTTCGAGCACCTGCTGCGCAACGGCGTGGCGCATGGCATCGAGGCCCCGGACGTGCGTGTGACGGCCAACAAGGATGCCACCGGCACCATCACCATCAGCCTGGCCCAGGCAGGCAACGAAGTCGCGGTCGAGTTCCGTGACGACGGCGCTGGCCTGAACCTGGAGCGCATCCGCGAGCGTGCGCTGGCACTTGGCCTGCTGGCAGCGGATGCGCCGACCTCCGAGGCCGACCTGGCGAACATGATCTTCGCGCCGGGATTCAGCACCGCCGATAGCGTGTCGGAACTGGCCGGGCGCGGCGTGGGCATGGACGTGGTGCGCGCCGAAGTCAATGCCATGGGCGGGCGCATCGAGACTGCCACCGCGACGGGCCAGGGCGCGATCTTCCGCCTGGTGTTGCCACTGACCACTGCGGTCACGCAGGTGGTCATGCTGCGCTGCGGCGAGCTGAGCATTGCCGTGCCCTCGACACTGGTCGAACTGGTCAAGCGCGTGCCGGGCGAGGATATCGAGCAGGCTTATGCCAGCGGCCACTACGCCGTGGGCGATCGCTCGATGCCCTTCTTCTGGCTCGGCGCACTGCTGCAGGCCGGCGGGCGCGGCAGTTCGACCAGCCGCTCGCAGCCGGTGGTGGTGATCCGCAGCGCGGCACAGCGCGTCGCGCTGCATGTCGATGAAGTACTGGGCAACCAGGAGGTGGTGGTCAAGAACCTCGGACCGCAGCTGTCGCGCCTGCCCGGTCTGGCCGGCATCACGCTGCTGCCGTCGGGCGCGGTGGCGCTGATCTACAACCCGGTGGCGCTGGCCACGCTGTACGGTGATGCCGCGCGCGAGCAAGTTCGGCACCTGCAGGGAAGCCGCGAAACCGCGGCGGCGGTGGCCACCGAAACCCTGCCGCCGCTGGTGCTGGTGGTGGATGACTCGCTCACGGTGCGCCGCGTCACACAGCGACTGTTGACTCGCGAGGGCTACCGTGTCACCTTGGCCAAGGACGGGCTGGATGCGCTGGACAAGCTCGGCGAGGAGTTACCCACGGTCGTGCTGTCGGATATCGAGATGCCGCGCATGGACGGCTTCGATCTGGTGCGCAACATGCGCTCCGACGCGCGCCTGGCCAGCCTGCCGGTGATCATGATCACGTCACGCATTGCACAGAAGCATCGCGACTATGCGGCCCAATTGGGCGTGAACCACTATCTCGGCAAGCCCTACTCGGAAGAAAACTTGCTTGCTCTGGTGGGGCACTACGTGCAGGAAGCCGCGGCGCATTGATGTGGCCCACCCCCGCAGCGCCTTCGGCGCTCCCCCTCAAGGGGGCGCCGCTGGCGGCCCGGCGGAGCCGGATCCGCGGCGTCTGCTTGGTTGCAGCGCTGGTTGCTTCGATCAGCGCGGATTCTTGACTACCGCATAGCGCTGCAGCGTGCGTTCGCGCGCTGCTTCGTGCATGACCACCGGAGCCGGGTAGTCCTTGCCGATCTCGACCTTGGCGGCGGCCAGGTCGATCGGGCGGGCCATCCAGGGCGCGTGGATCAGCTTGTCGGGCAATGCGGCCAGTTGCGGCAGGTAGCGGCGGATGAACCTGCCGCCGGCGTCGAACTTCTCGCTCTGAGTCACCGGGTTGAAGATGCGGAACCAGGGTTGTGCGTCGCAGCCGGTCGAAGCCGCCCATTGCCAGCCGCCGTTGTTGGCGGCCAGGTCGTAGTCGTTCAGGTGTTCGGCGAAGTAGGCCTCGCCGCGACGCCAGTCGACTCCGAGGTCCTTCACCAGGAAGCTGGCCACCACCATGCGCAGCCGGTTGTGCATGTACCCGCTGCCGTTGATCTGGTGCATGGCTGCATCCACCAGCGGGTAGCCGGTGCGACCCTCGCACCAGGCGGCGAAAAGTTCGTCCGCGTGCTTGCCGTGTTCCCACTTGATGCGCTCGTACTCGGGCCGAAAGGCATGCCCCACTACATGCGGATGGTGGTGCAGGATCTGGTGGTAGAAGTCGCGCCAGATCAGCTCGGTCAGCCAGACTTCGGCGCCACGCTCAGCCTGCGTGCGCTGCCACGCCTCGCGCGCCAGGTGGCGGATCGACACCGTGCCGAAACGAAGGTGGGTGCTCAGGTAGCTCGGGCCCTTGATCGCCGGGAAGTCGCGTGTCTCGTGATAGCGGGCGATGCGCTCGGGCAGGAAGTCGTCGAGCAGCTCATGTGCCCCGGCGCTGCCGCTGGGCAGTTTCAGCGCGTGCAGGTTGCTGGGCGAAAAGCCGATCTCCGCCAGCGTGGGCACCGGCCGAGCCAGCTCGGACGGCAGCGCCGCCAAGGCGCTGGCATGGTGTGCCACCGGGTAGGGCTTCAGGTAGAAGGCATCGAGCTTCTTCAGCCAGGCGTTCTTGTAGGGGGCGAACACCCCGTAGGGATTGCCGCCCAAGCTGAGAACCTCACCGCGCTCGAAGACCACGTGGTCCTTGGTGGTATGCAGCGCCACGCCGATGTCGGCCAGCGCGCCGCGCACGCGTGCATCGCGCGCCAGCGCAGTCGGGTCATCGTCGTGATTGGCGTACACCGCCTGGGCGCCCAGCTGCGCGGCCAGCGCCGGTATCGTCGCGGTGGCGCGCCCATGCCGCACGATCAGCCCCGTGCCTTCGATGCCGTGCGAGCTGCCCAGCGCACCCAGTTGCGCATCCAGACCGACCAGGCTGTCGCGGATGAATTCGACCCGCCGGTCCTGCCGCGGCAGCGGATCCAATATGTCGCGGTCGAAGACAAACACGCACCACACCTGGCGTGCGGCGCGCAGCGCGTGGTACAGCGCGGCATGGTCGTCGGTGCGCAGGTCACGCCGAAACCATAGCAAGGCGCGGTCGAGGGGTGGATTCATGGCGGACAGGCCGTTACACGTGCGAATCGACGTTTGTAGTTCATTTGCCAACGAAGCCAAGTGTGCCGCCGGAATAAAATGCGCGCATGGCTAGCGGCGCCTTCAATCTCAGCAACCAGTTCCTGATCGCCATGCCCGGCATGCTGGACGACAGCTTTGCCGGCTCGGTGGTTTACCTGTGCGAACACAGTGACAAGGGCGCGCTGGGCCTGGTCATCAACAAGCCCATCGACATCAACCTGAAGAACCTGTTCGACAAGGTCGAACTGAGCCTCGATCGCGACGAGCTGGCGGGGCAGCCGGTGTTCTACGGCGGCCCGGTGCAGACCGAACGCGGCTTCGTGCTGCACGACAAGCGCGAGGCCGATGCCGGCAAGTACAACTCCACGCTGTCGGTGCCCGGCGGGCTGGACATGACCACCAGCAAGGACGTGCTCGAAGACCTGGCCAGCGGCGCCGGGCCGAAGCGCATCCTGGTCACGCTGGGCTACAGTGGCTGGTCGGCTGGCCAACTGGAAGACGAACTCGGCCGCAATGGCTGGCTGACGGTGGACGCCGACCCGGCGATCATCTTCGATACACCGGTCGAGCAACGCTACGAGCGAGCGCTGTCGTTGCTGGGCTTCGACCCGCGCATGTTGTCGCAAGAGGCGGGGCACGCATGAGTGGCGTGGCGGCGCCGGTGCCCGCCAGCGCCTCGGTTCGATGCTTTCTTGCCTTCGATTTCGGCACCCGCCGTGTCGGCGTGGCGGTGGCCAACTCGCTGCTGCGCCGCGCGCAGCCGCTGAAGACGGTGGCGGCGCGGGGCGAGCCGCGCTTTGTTGCCATCGACGCGCTGGTGCGGGAGTGGCAGCCCGTGGAGTTGATCGTCGGCGTGCCCTTCCATCCCGATGGCGCCGAGCATGAGAACACCCAGCGCGCGCGTCGCTTCGGCCGCCAATTGCACGGGCGCTTCCGCCTGCCGGTGCACGAAGTCGACGAGCGCTACAGCAGCACCGAAGCGCGGGCCGACGGCGCGGCCGACGTGGACGCGGCGTCGGCGGCGGTGATCCTCGACCAGTTCCTGCGCCAGCTTCCATGAATGCGATGCTGCAACTCGATGCCGAAGCGCTGTACGCCGAGCTGCTGGGCGGCGTGCGTGCGCTGCTGAAGCCCGAAAGCGTTCTCGTCGGCATCTGGTCGGGCGGCGCCTGGCTGGCCGACCGGCTGCAGGCCGACCTGGGACGCAGCGGCGCGGCTGGCGTCATCTCAAGCACGCTGCACCGCGACGACTTCGGCTCGCGCGGCATGGCCGCCGGCACCGACGCCACCAAGTTGCCCTTCGCCATCGACGGCAGCCACATCCTGCTGATCGACGACGTGCTCTACACCGGACGCACCATCCGCGCGGTGATCAACGAACTCTACGACTTCGGCCGACCGGCCAGCGTCAACCTGGCGGTGCTGGTGGACCGCGGCGGGCGCGAGCTGCCGATTCAAGCCGCCTTTGCCGCGGCGCGCGTGGTCCTGCCGGCCACGAACAAGCTGACGCTCGCGCGCGACGATGCCGGACGCTTCGTCTTCAGCGTCAAGGAGCAGGCCTAGTGCTCTCGCTCCGCAACCCGCAGCTCAACGCCCACGGCGAGCTGATCCACCTGCTGTCGATCGAGGGCCTGCCCAAGGCGGTGCTGACGCAGATCCTCGACACGGCGGGCACCTTCCTCAGCGTCAACGACCGCGAGGTGAAGAAGGTGCCGCTGCTGCGCGGCAAGAGCGTCTTCAACCTGTTCTTCGAGAACAGCACGCGCACGCGCACCACCTTCGAGATCGCTGCCAAGCGGCTGAGTGCCGACGTCATCAACCTGGACATCGCGCGCTCCAGCGCGGCCAAGGGCGAGAGCCTGCTCGACACCATCGCCAACCTGTCGGCGATGCATGCCGACATGTTCGTGGTGCGGCACGGCGAAAGCGGCGCGCCCTACCTGATCGCACAGCACTGCGCGCCGCATGTGCATGTGGTGAATGCCGGCGACGGGCGACATGCGCACCCGACACAGGGCCTGCTCGACATGTACACGATCCGCCACTACAAGAAGGACTTCCATGACCTGGTGGTGGCCATCGTCGGGGACGTCGTGCATTCGCGCGTGGCGCGCTCCGACATCCATGCGCTGAACACGCTGGGCGCGGCCGAGATCCGCGCCGTCGGTCCGAAGACGCTGGTGCCCGGCGACCTGGCGCAGATGGGCGTGCGCGTGTGCCACGACATGGCCGAAGGCCTGCGCGATGCCGACGTGGTGATCATGCTGCGCCTGCAGAACGAGCGCATGAGCGGCGCCATGCTGCCCAGCGCCGCCGAGTTCGCCAAGAGCTACGGCCTCACCGCCGCCAAGCTGGCGCTGGCCAAGCCCGATGCCATCGTCATGCACCCTGGGCCGATCAACCGCGGCGTGGAGATCGATTCAGCCGTGGCCGACGGCGCGCACAGCGTGATCCTGCCGCAGGTGACCTTCGGCATCGCGGTACGCATGGCGGTGATGTCGATCATCGCGGGAAACGAGGCATGAAGATCCTCATCCGCAACGGGCGCGTCGTCGATCCAGCTTCGGGCCGCGATGGCATCGCCGACCTGGCCATTGCCTCGGCACGCATCGTGGCCATCGGCCGTGTCGGCGCCGACTTCCACGCCGACCGGATCATCGACGCCACCGGCCTGGTGGTTGCGCCGGGCCTGGTGGACCTGGCGGCACGGCTGCGCGAGCCCGGGCGCGAGCATCAGGGCATGCTCGAAACCGAGCTGCATGCCGCGGCCGCAGGCGGCATCACCAGCCTGGTGTGTCCGCCGGACACCGAACCCGCGCTCGACGAACCCGGTCTGGTGGAGATGCTCAAGTTCCGCGCGCGCAAGCTCAGTCGTTGTCGGCTGTTCCCGCTGGGTGCGCTGACGCGCGGCCTGGCCGGCGAGGTGCTGACCGAGATGGCCGAACTCACCGAAGCGGGCTGCGTCGGCTTCTCGCAGGCCGACGCCGCGATGACCGACACGCTGGTGCTGCATCGCGCCTTGCAGTACGCCGCCACCTTCGGCTACGGCGTGTGGCTGCGTCCGCAGGACGCCTATCTCGGCAAGGGCGTGGCGGCCAGCGGGGCGGTGGCGACGAGGCTGGGCCTGTCTGGCGTGCCGGTGGCGGCCGAGACGATTGCGCTGCACACCCTCTTCGAGTTGATGCGCAACACCGGTGCGCGCGTGCATCTGTGCCGTCTTAGCAGTGCCGCCGGCGTGGCGTTGTTGCGCGCGGCCAAGGCCGAGGGTCTGCCGGTGACGGCCGATGTGAGCATCAACTCGCTGCACCTCAGCGACGTTGACATCGGTTACTTCAACGCCGACATGCGCCTGACACCGCCGTTGCGCCAGGGCACCGACCGCGACGCGCTGCGCGTCGCGCTGGCCGACGGCACACTCGATGCGCTCGTCTCCGACCACAACCCGGTGGACAACGACGCCAAGACGCTGCCCTTCGGCGAGGCCGAGCCCGGGGCCACCGGGCTGGAGCTGCTGCTCAGCCTGGCATTGAAGTGGGGCGCCGATGCCGGGGTGGGCCTGGGCGAAGCGCTGGCGCTTGTCACCTGTGGCCCGGTGCGCGTGCTCGGCGACGCCATCGGCTCGCTCGCCGCCAGCGCCGGGCGGCTGGTCGAAGGCGGCGTGGCCGACATTTGCGTCTTCGACCCCGCCGTCACCTGGCGCGTGGAGCCTGACACGTTGAAGAGCCAGGGCAAGCACACGCCCTTCAGCTTTGCCAGCACTGGCATGGCGCTGCCGGGGCGGGTGCGTGCCACGCTGGTGGCCGGCACCGTGGCCTACGAAGCCACATGACAGCCCCCCAGCGAACTGCGTTCGCGGCCCCCCAAGGGGGTGCTCGGTCGGCCTGGGAACGGCCCTGCGCCGACCGAGGCTGATGCGCAGCCTTCGCGCCGCCGGGCGCCTGCTGCGCATCCTGGTGCACCTGCTGCACGGCACGGGGGTGATGGCGCTGCAGTTCCCCGCGCTGGATGCCAGCGGGCGGCAGGAACGCATCCGCTGGTGGTCGGCCAAGCTGGTTCGCCTGGTCGGGCTGGAAATGCAGGTCAGCGGCGCGCCACGACCGGGACCGACGTTGCTGCTGGCCAACCATGTGTCGTGGCTCGACATTGCCGCCATTCATGCCGTAGCACCGCAGGCCCGCTTCGTCTCCAAAGCCGACGTGCTGGCCTGGCCACTGCTCGGCCGGCTCATCGAGGGGGCCGGCACGCTGTTCATCGAACGCGCGCGCAAACGCGATGCGCTGCGCGTGTTGCACCAGGTGGCCGAGTCGCTCGAGGCCGGCGACACCGTGGCGGTGTTCCCCGAAGGCACCACCGGCGACGGGCCGACGTTGTTGCCCTTCCATGCCAACCTGCTGCAGGCGGCCATCGCCACCGGCACGCCGGTGCAGGGCGTGGCGCTGCGCTACAGCGACCCGGCCCATCGCTTCAGCCCGGCGACGCAGTTCCTCGGCGAGACCACGCTGCTGCAGAGTGTCTGGCGCATGCTGTCGGCCCAGGGCCTGCGCGTGCATGTCGATCTGCTGCTGCCGCAGGGCGCGCGCCATGCCGACCGGCGCGCGCTGGCCGAGCACCTGCGCGCGTCGATCCATGCCCAGTTGCACGCCACGGCGCTGCCGGTGGAGGTCGGGCAGACGGGGCTGCATGCAGGCGTCGCGCTGCCGAATTCCTGAACCTGAAAGCATCCCCGTGATCGATCTGCTGCTGGCCTTCGACGACGAGCGTCACCTGGCCGAGCCCCTGGCTGCGGCACTGGGCATGCCGCTGCATTGGATCGCGCGGCACCGCTTTCCCGACGGCGAGTGCAAGCTGCGCCTGCCGGCCCCGCTGCCGCCGCGCGTCGCGCTGTTGCGCGGCCTGCACCGGCCGAACGAGAAGCTGGCCGAGCTGATGCTCGTGGCGCCGGCGGCGCGCGAACTGGGTGCGGCCCATCTGACGCTGGTGTGCCCCTATCTCGCCTACATGCGCCAGGACATGGCCTTCCAACCGGGCGAGTCCGTCAGCCAGCGCCACGTGGGCCGTGCGCTCGCGGCCTGGTTCGACGCCGTCATCACCGTCGATCCGCACCTGCACCGCGTGGCCTCGATGGACGAGGTGCTGCCTGGCCGGCGCGGCTTGGCGCTGTCCGCTGCGCCGCTGCTCGGTGCCTGGGCCGCGCGCCACGCCCAGCGGCCGATCCTGCTCGGCCCTGACGAGGAAGCCGCTCCCTGGGTGCGCGCCGCAGCGGTGGCGCAAGGCCTGGAGCACGGTACCTGCATCAAGCGGCGCAGCGGTGACCGCGAGGTGCGCGTGGACTTGCCCGGCATGTCGTTCCAGGGTCGTGACGTGGTGTTGATCGACGATGTCGCCAGCACCGGGCGCACGCTGGCCGTCACTGCGGCGGCCCTGTTCGATCGCGGCGCCCGCGCCGTGGACGTGGCGGTGACGCACGCGCTGTTCGTCGACGATGCCATCGCGCACCTGGCCCAAGCCGGCGTGCGCCATGTCTGGAGCAGCAACAGCGTGCTGCACGCCAGCAACGTGGTTTCGCTGGTGCCGCTGCTGGCTGCGGCCTTGCGCGACGCCTGATCCGCCAAGGCGGACGTACCCCGGCAAGCCCTGAAACGCCGCACGGGAAGCCGGCGGCCGGGAACTTCTCACGATCTGGCCGCAGGCGCCTGATCGCGCCGGCATCCGTGCATCCACGCGAGCACGGTGGCGCCGTCCGCTCCCGGACGTGTGGGTTCAAGTCCCGCCCTCGGCATGCCGAAAAGACAAGGGCGGGCCGGGCGATGCATCGGACAGCGAACTCACAGGACACACGCCATGTCGGGCAAGATCGACGTAGACGAGTTGCGCGTAGGCATGTTCATCCACCTCGACCTGAGCTGGATGCAGCATCCGTTTCCCGTGGGCAGTTTTCGCATCAGCCAGGCGCAGCAGATCGACAAGATCCGCAGCCTGGGCCTGAAACAGCTGCGCTGGAGCCCGGAAAAGAGCGAGCTGGTGCCGCCGCTACCGGCCGAGCACGTCTTGCCGCAGGCATCGCCGCCCGCCGCGCAGGTCGCCGTCGAGGAATCGCCGGCACAGGTGGCGGAACGCGAGCGGCGCGTGCAACTGTCGGCGCAGCGCGAATCGGCGGTGCTGTGCCAGAGGCAGTTCGACGAGGCCGGCATGGCCTGGCGGGCGGCGCAGGACTGCGTCATCGCCAGACCCGAGCAGGCGCGGCAGCACACCGAGGGCCTGACCCGCGCACTGCTCGACAAGATGCTTGTCGACGGCGACATGTGCATCCGGCTGTTGACCTGCAATGCCGGCGACAACGCCAGCGCGCATGCCATGAACGTGGCCGTCATCTCGCTGTTGATGGGGCGCGTCTTCGGCTTCGGCGACGACGAGATGCTCGACCTGGGCATCGGCGCCTTGATGCACGACGTGGGCAAGATCGACCTGGCCGAGCGCTTGCGCCACCTGGACGAGCGCTTCGGCCCGGACGACCTGGCCGCTTACCGCAACCATGTCGCGCATGGCGTGGTGCACGGCAAGCGCATGGGATTGCGGCCCGGCGCACTGCTGGTGCTGGCGCAGCACCATGAAAACGCCGACGGATCGGGTTTTCCGCTGCGCCTGAAGATCGACCGCATGTCCGTCGCAGCGCGCATCGTCGCGCTCGTCAATCGCTACGACAAGTTGTGCAACCCGCCGGTGCTGGGACTGGCGCACACGCCGCACGAGGCCCTGTCGCTGCTGTTCGCGCAGGCCAAGTCGCAGTTCGACGCGACCATGCTCAATTCCTTCATCCGCATGATGGGCGTGTACCCGGCGGGTTCGGTGGTGCAACTCACCGACGATCGCTACGCGCTGGTGATGAGCGTGAACTCGACGCGCCCGCTCAAGCCGAACGTGCTGGTGCACGACCCGGGACTGCCGCGCGACGAAGCCCTGCACCTGAACCTGATGTGCACGCCCGAGCTCGGCATCCGGCGCAGTCTCAAGCCCGCCCAGCTGCCCGCCGATGCGTTCGACTATCTGGCACCGCGCCCGCGCGTGGCCTACTTCTTCGAAGCGACACGCGCCGGGATTGCGCCTGAAGAGCAAGCGGTGGTTGCATGATCGAAGCGGCCGCGCCGCCGATCGACGACGACCCGGCGCGGGTGCGGGCCTGGAGCGCGCTCGTCGACAGCCTGCCCGACGCCACCTGGATCGTCGATGCGCACAGCCGCCGCGTGGTCGCCGACAACGCCGCTGCGCGCGCGATGCTGGGCCACACCGGCGCCAGCCTGGTGGGCCAGCCGGCCGAGGCGCTGGTTGCCACGCCGGAGGACATGGCCTTCTGGGACGAGGCCGCCGGCGGCGTCGCAGCGGCGCTGCAATCAGACACCACGCTGTGCGCTGCCGACGGGCGCACCTTGCATGTCACGCGCTGCATCCGCGCGCTGCAAGTTGAGCGCGGCGGGGCACCGCGCCACTACGCGGTGGTGGTCAGCGATCGCAGCGAACGGCGCCGCGCCGAGGACGAACTCGAGCAGGTGGTGGCCGAGCTGCAGGCCACGCTGGAATCGACCGCCGACGGCATCCTGGTGACCGACCTGCTGGGGCGCATACGCGCCTTCAACCGGCGCTTCGCCCAGACCTGGGGCATCCCCGAGGACTTGCTGAAGGCTCACCAGGACGACGCGGTGCACGACTGGATGCGGCGCAGCGTGCCCGACGGCGAGGCCTACCAGCGGCGGCTGCGCATCCTCCAGGAGGCCACGCTGCTCAGCGCCACCGAGCGACTGACGCTGCACTCGGGCGCGGTACTCGAGCGCGTGACGCGCCCGCTGTGGTGCCGTGGCCAGGCGATGGGCCGGGTGTATTCGTTCCGCGACCTGAGTGAGCAACTGGCCGCGCAGCAGCGCATCGAGGAACTGGCGCTCACCGATGCGTTGACCGGGCTGCCCAACCGGCGCCAGCTGTCCGAGCACGTGGCCAAGGCGAGCCAGCGCTCGCGCCGCGACGGCAGCAGCTTTGCGTTGCTGATGGTCGACCTGGACCGCTTCCGCCAGATCAACGACAGCCTGGGCCACGAGACCGGTGACCGGGTGTTGATCGACGTGGCACAGCGCATCAAGTCGTGCCTGCGCGCCGAGGACCTGCTGGCGCGTACCGGCGGCGACCAGTTCGCGATGCTGGTCGAAGGCGCCGAGACCCAGGCGGCCGAGAGCACCGCGCGACGCGTGCTCGACGCCGTGGCTGCGCCCTACAACCTCGACGGCTCGCAGTTCACGTTGACCTGCAGCATCGGCGGCGCGCTTTGCCCCGACAACGGCCACACGGCCGACGAACTGTTGCGCCATGCCGAGGCTGCGGTGCTGGCGGTGAAGCACGGCGGGCGCGCCAACTATCGGGTGCAGAAGGGGCGCCGCGGCGGCGACCGCCGCGCCGACATCCAGCTCGATCACTCGATGCGCCAGGCGTTGGCCAGTGACCGCTTCCGCTTGCACTACCAGCCGCAGGTGGAACTGCTCAGCGGCCGGTTGGTCGGCGCCGAGGCCTTGATCCGCTGGCGCGACCCGGCACTCGGCGAGGTGTCGCCGGCGCGCTTCATCCCGGTGGCCGAAGACTCGGGCTTCATCGTCGCACTGGGCGACTGGGTGCTGACGCAGGCGGTGCGCCAGGGCGCGGCCTGGCACCAGCGCGGCATGGCCATGCCCATCGCCATCAACGTCTCGGCGCTGCAGTTCCAGCAGCCGCAGTTCGTCGAGCGCGTGGCGGCGGTGCTGGCGGCCACCGGCCTGCCGCCGCCGCTGTTGGAGCTGGAGTTGACCGAATCGATCCTGGTGCGCGACGCCGACGAGGCCCTGCAGCGCCTGCAGGCGCTGGCGCGCATCGGCGTGCGCCTGTCGATCGACGACTTCGGCACCGGCTATTCAAGCCTGGCCTACCTGAAGCGCTTTCCCATCGACAAGCTGAAGATCGACCGCAGCTTCGTGCTGGGTTTGCCCAGCGCCGAAAGCGACGGCGCCATCGTCGTCGCCATCCTGCAGATGGCCAGCGCGCTGGGCATGAAGGTCATCGCCGAGGGCGTCGAGACCGAAAGCCAGCGCCGGTTCCTGCTCGACGCGGGCTGCCACCAGTTCCAGGGCTTCCTCTACGCCCCCGCGCTGGACAGCCTGAGCTTCGAGAAGCGGTTGCAGCTGTCGCAGGCCCACGCCGAAGCGCCCGCACCGCGCCGCGTGCGCCTGGTCAGCGGCTGAGCCCGCACGCACGGCGCGCAACGGGCTTGCGCGTTGCCGTGGCAAGTCGGTAGAGTCGGGGCAAACGCCTTCGTACTCTCATGACGACGATCGAAACCCTCGTCGGGCAACGGCTGGGCAGCCTGGGTGGCACTGCCGAAAATGCCCTGTCGCTGGTGCTGCCCGGCGGGCGCCGCATCGGCACGGCCGATGCGCGCGTGACGCTGCGGCTGGCCAGCCTGGCGCCGCTGGCGCATGTGGCGGCCGGGCAGGTGGGCCGCCTGGCCGAAGACTACGTCGAAGGGCGCATCGACATCGAAGGTGCGATGAGGCCGGTGGTCGACGTGGCCGCGCAGCTGGTGCGGCAAGACCCGACGCGCGCGTCCGAGCCGCCGGGCCCGCTGGCCTGGTGGCGCGAACTGCTGCAGCGCGGCAGGTCGAAGGCGCGCCATCGTACCGAGGCCGATGCGCGCCAGGTGCAGTTCCACTACGACGTATCCGACGCGTTCTACGCGCTGTGGCTGGACCCGCGGCGGGTCTACTCCTGTGCCTACTTCCGCGAGCCGGAGCTGCCCATCGCGCTGGCGCAGGAAGCCAAGCTCGAGCACATCTGCCGCAAGCTGATGCTGCGCCCGGGCGAGCGCTTCCTCGACATCGGCGCGGGTTGGGGCGGCCTGCTGCTGTGGGCCGCCGAACACCATGGCGTGCGCGCCACCGGCATCACGCTGTCGAAGAACCAGCATGCCCACGTGAACCGGCTGATCGACGAGCGCGGCCTGCGTGGCCGCGTGGAGATGCGGTTGCTCGACTACCGCGACCTGCCCGAGAGCGAGCCCTTCGACAAGATCGCCTCGGTGGGCATGTTCGAGCATGTCGGCCGCGCCATGCTGCCGCGCTACTTCGACAAGATCCGCCGCTTGCTCAAGCCGGGCGGGCTGTTGCTCAACCATGGCATCACCGCCGGCGGCACACGCAACACCCAACTCGGCGCCGGCATCGGTGACTTCATCGAGCGTTATGTCTTCCCCGGTGGCGAATTGCTGCACGTGTCGCACGTGCTGCAGGTCATGGCCGAGCAGGGGCTGGAGGGGCTGGACACCGAGAACCTGCGGCCGCATTACGCACGCACGCTGTGGGCCTGGTCCGACGCACTCGAGGCACAACTGGATCGCGCGCGAGAGATCACCGGCGACAAGGTGGTGCGCGCCTATCGCCTGTACCTGGCCGGCAGCGCGATGAGTTTCGAGCGCGGCTGGCTGTCGCTGCACCAGACGCTGGCATCACGGCCCAGCGGCGATATGGCGGGCGGGCCGATGCGCGGCGCACAATCGGCCTACCCCTTCCTGCGCGACTACATGTACCGATGATCTACAAGTTCAAGTCCAAGGCCACCGGTGACGTGATCATGCTCGGGCCGAACGGCGACCAGATGCTGCGCATCCTCGGCCGCGAGCCCAGTGCCAAGGGCATCATCGAGGTCGAGCACATGGCCGCGGCCATCGATGCGCTGCAGGCCGCGGTGCGCGGCCGAGGAAGTGCAGGCCGAGGCCGACGAAGACGCCGCATCAGCCGGCCGCGGTCGGGCATCACGCTGCGCCAGCGCCTGTGGCCGGTGATCGATATGCTCAAGCGCGCGCGCGACGCCGGGCAGCCGGTGGTGTGGGGCGTCTAGCCGCCAGTCGGCGCCGATGGGCGAGGCGACGCGCATCCTGGCCATCCGCCACGGCCAAACTGCCTGGAACGCGGACAGCCGCATTCAGGGTCATACCGACATCGCTCTCGATGCCGTGGGCGCTTGGCAGGCCGGCAGGCTGGCGCAGGCGCTCGGGGACGAGGAGATTCACGCCGTGTACAGCAGCGATCTGGCGCGTGCGCACCAGACCGCTGCGCCGTTGGCGGCCCGAAAGGGGCTGCAGGCGCAGGTCGACATCGGCCTGCGCGAGCGCGCGTTCGGTGAGTTCGAAGGCCTGAGCTTCGCGCAGATCGAGCAGCGCTGGCCGGACCAGTCGGCGCGCTGGCGCCGGCGCGATCCGGAGTTCGGGGCGCGCGGCGGCGAGGTGCTGCAGGCCTTTCGCGAGCGCGTCGGTGGCGGCCGTCGCGCGACTGGCGCTGGCGCACCGCGGCCAGTGCATCGCACTGGTCACGCACGGCGGCGTGCTCGACCTGCTGTACCGCGAGGCCACGCGCGTGGCGCTGGATGCCCCGCGCACCTGGCAGGTGGCCAATGCCAGCATCAACCGCCTGCTCTAGCAACCCCGAAGGCCTGTTTCTCGTCGGCTGGAACGACTGCGTCCACCTGGAGGCGGGCGCGTAGCCCGTCCAACAGGGACGCGAAGGTTCAATCGGTCAGCGGCACTTCGCGCCAGTTCAGGCGTCGCAGGCGCGGGCCCGTCCCGAAGTCGATGGGTGGTCTTTCCAGTTTCCCACCGTCGTTGCCGACGATGAAATCCTTTTCGCCGTTGGCTTTGCCGTCGCCGAAGAACCCCATGTCGGTGACCACACCGCTGCAGCGAGTTGTTGTAGGCGATTACCGCACCCGATGAGTTGAGCAGCCGGCTTGCACCGTTGCCGAGGTCGATCGCGTAGACCCGGCTGTTCCCGGTGGGTTCGCAGGCGCTGTCGCTGGCCGGCACCATCGCGGAGAAGGCGACGATGCCATTGAACGACGAGGAATCGGAAATCACTCGCCAGCCCGCTCCGCCGGCGACCTGGCCCAGGTCGACGAACCAGCCGATCTCCTTGGTCAGGTCGAACGTGACCTTCTGGGTCAGATCGGTCAGTTGCTTCAGCTTCGCGGTGGTGATCGGGAAGCTGATGCCCGACGGCAGATCCGTGGACTTGTTGAAGCGCGCGCCGCTGCCGTCGATGATGGCGAAGTAGCGCTGCGACTGCGAACTGCCGGAATCATTGCTGTGCAGCAACCGGCCGGTGCCGACCGTGACATAGCGTCGATTGGTCACGGGTTGAGGGATGATCAGGGGACGTGACGTCACCGGCAGGCGAACGCCGGCGCTGTCGGTCAACTGCGCGAGCTTGACAGGTGCAGGGTAGCCGCCGCTGCTGGCCGTGACGTCCAGGCGCCACAGGTTGCCGTGCAGGTCGCCTGCATAGACCGTGTCGGCGGTACCGTCGGTCACGTCCAGCAGGAACGCGCGCAGATGGGCCATGCCTGCCGGGTCGCCCGTGCTGCCTGCTCCTGTGCCGATCTTCTCGAGCAATGCGCCATTGCGCGGGTTGACGATGAAGAAGTAGCCCTTGCCGTCGGCGTTGTCGTAGCCCGACGCGAGAATCACGACCCAGCCGTACTTCTTCGTCTTGACGATCGCCGGTTCGCCGTAGGTGAAGCCCAGGTCGGTATCGCTGAACTCCCACATCACCTTGGAGGCTACGGCCGTTTCGCTGGTCATCGTCGATGGGTCTGTGATGTCCAGCGCGTAGACACTGCGGCCGCCTTTGCCGAGGCCGCCGACCAGTATCGTGCGCCAGTTGCTGCCACTGCCACCGACCGTCTTTCCGAGGTCGACATCCCCAGAGACCGGTGCCGCGTCGACGAAGTTGTAGTGTGTGAAGACCGGGTTGCCCAGCCCCTGCAGCCCATTGGTCTGCGGCGTTGCCGTCGGGCCCGCATAGAGCGCTCCCGGCACATAGGCAAACACTTCCCTGCCACCGCTGGAGTCCTCGGTTCCGTCGATGGCATGCAGCATGCCGAAGTTGGTGCCGACATAGACCATCGTCTTGCGCGCAGCGTAGGTGGACTTGAAGCCGCTGTACCCGGGGTTGGCTGCCGAGGAATACCGTGCCGAGGGCGGGCCGACCGGGCGCGACTTCGAATTGACGATGTCTCCCAGCAGTGTGGCTCGGTCGCGGTAGGCGTGGGCGCTGCCTGTCGCGGTGGACGACTTTTCATGCGTGCGGTCACCGCGCAGGTACTTCAGGTAGTCGGCGCTGTCGTCGCCACTGCGGTAGGCGGTGTCCAGCGCCGTCACCTGTGCCGTCGACAGGCTGGCGATGCGAAAGGGCACGCCCGCACCGGTGGCGGTGTTGTAGCTGGCGATGACGCGACCGGTGTCCCATCCCGTGCCTGCGCCCTGGGCATCCAGCTTGGTGCTGAAGCGCCACGCCTCGGTCAACGATGGGGCACCACTGGTCACCGTCAGCTTGCTGGCGACCAATTCACCGCTCCAGGTCTTGGCGTCGAACTGTGTGGCGAAGCTGGCCGTGCCGGTGCTGGTGATCTGCGGCAACGAGGTCGAGAACGACGTGGTGGTGGCCTTCAGCTTCGAGGCGATGCTGGCAAAGGCCTTGGTCAGCCCGGCGACCACTAGGTCGGGTCGGTCGGCGGTGTAGTAGGTGTCGGGCCGCAATTGGCCGCCGACGGTATCGGTGTTGGTGTGCCACCAAGACTCGGGGATGTCGGTGGTGATCCGCATAGGGGTCGAAGGTCTCGGGTACGTTGAAGCCACCGTACTTGGTCGCCAGGTAGAACTGGTTGTTCGACTTGTAGGTGCTGTATTCGAGGATGTCGAGCCAGTAGGTCTGCACCGTCTGCCGGCCCTTGGTGCGCACCAGGTCAGACGCATCGTCGGGCCGAATGTCCTTGGTGTTCGCGTCGTAGGCCAAGCCGGCCATCAGTGCGCCGTTGTCGCTGCAGCAGCCGCCGTAGTTCTGCGTGCTGCCGATGTTGCCGATGCCATGCAGCGAACCCACCTTGTTGGTCGCGACCAGCGCATCCACGCTGGTGTCCGCCGAGATCAGCGCCGGCTTGCTCGGTTCGGAGTTGCCAGTGGCACCGGGCAGGTTGCGGTCGGCGTGGGTGTTGACGTCGCCGATGCCGAGGATGAAGTTCTTCTGGCAGGAATACTGGATCGGGTCGTTCCAGTTCGTGATCACTGGAAAGCCGTCGATCCACGTCGTCTTGGTCGCCGTACTGGCCGAACCCACGGCGGTGTACTCGGGCACGTTGCCGAGCTTCTTGAAGTAGCGCAGCGCTGCGTAGTACAGCTCGCCTACAGGGTCGTAGGTCTTGTAGCTGCCGGTCGTGATCTGGCCGAACTTGTTGAGGTAGTTCATGACCCCGCTGTTCGAGACCGTGACGCCAAACAAGGTGCTGGTATCGCTCGCGTCGCTGGCGTCTGGGTTGAGGGCCATCACCCCGTTGCCGGCGTCCCATTCCGACGCGCTATTGGCGACCGGGCCACTGCCCGGCACCGGCTTAGTCGGCCCGACGAACTTCTGCTGCGCCCGCAGCACGCCACCGTCGCGCGACTTGTTGCTGTCGTTCAGGTAGCCGAAGGCGCTGTAGCGGATCTGGTCGGCGTACTGCTGGATCAGCCCGGTGGGCTTGTAGTTGCCGGCCGGGTAGAGCGTGCAGTTGGCCTCCAGCGGCCCCGCACTGGCCGAGCTGTCGCAGACCTTGACGCGCACGCTGACGTCGTAGACCGTGCCGCCGGACACCGTGCCGGACGGGTCGTAGGCGGTGGGCGCGGTGTCGACGTCTCCGCTTCGGGTGAAGCGCATCTTGTTGCCCAGTCCCTGAACACGCATCTTCAGGCTGCTCCAGGTAAGGGGCGTGGCTTCTGCAACCTCCGTGCTGGTGCCCAGCGTGCGGTTGGCGAAGTTGCCGGTGCCGCCCTGGCCAGAGGCGTAGGCCTTCTCCAGGATCGTCTCGGTCGCCGTGTCAGTCGAGCGGTAGCCACCGGTCAGCGCCCAGCGGAACGGATCGATCGTCTGCATCGTCGCCCAGTTCAGGAAATTGCCGCTCCACTTGGTGTCGTTGCCTCCGGTACAGACGCGGCTGGCGGCCGCGCCGGCAGGATAGAAGTGACGCAAGTCTTCTGTCGTGTTGTAGCTGTACAGGTAGCACTTGTTCGGATCGAAGTAGCCGAGGTAGGTGCTGGCACTGCTGTAGCCGGCCGTGTGGGCCACGCTGACAGCGGTGGGGTACTCCACCGACAGCGCCAGCGCCATGTTGCCCGGCACCGAGATGGTTGAGAACACGGGTTGGTCCGCAAGCGGCGTCGCTGCCCCTGCCCACGGGGCCAGCGCCGCAACGCCTGTGGCGATGAAGGTCCTGCGAATCCGGGCGGCAACGGCTGACTGTTTCATGGGAACCTCGGCGGCAAGATCAGATCGTGAACGTGGACTGGAAGAAGGACTGAGTGCGCCGTGGCCCGTCCACCCGGATGCTCACGCGATAGACAAACCGCGTGGGCGGTTCGTCGTGATCCTTTGCACCGCTGCTGCCGCCCTGGGGCGGTGGGCTGAAGACCGCGCAACTGGCAGGAGTTGCTGGCCCGGTGGCGACGCAAAGGCGGTCGATGACGTAGCGCACGGTGACCCCCATGTCGGCGGCCGAGATGTCGTTTCCAGCGGCGCCGACAGCGGCGAAGGCCGCATCCGACAACAGAGCCAGCGGTATCCCCTCGCCATTGGTCGGCAGGATCGACGCGCTGTAGTTGCGCGCTGCGGCGCTGGCCTCGCGTGCCGCGTCGCTTCCCAATGCGCCGGTCTGCACCAGGTCAAGCACGGCAGCCACGGCCCGCTCGCCCTGGTTCGTCAGGTCGCGCTTGAAGCCGAAGTTGCCAGCCGTGAACAGCGACGTGTTCATCGAGCGCATCAGCGCCACCGTGCCGATGAGCAGCACCACCAGCGCGATCAGAGCGAACAACAGCACGGCGCCGCGCTGCGCGCGTCGTCCGGACAAAGGCTTTGGTATGGGCTTCATAGACGCGCCGCAATCATCACGTTGCGCAGTGGCACCGTGAACTCCACGGTTCGAAAGCGCTGGTGGCGCAGGTCGGCTGCGATGGCATGGCTGTGCTGCAGCGCGGCCGGCAGGTCGCCGAACAGCGTCAGGGTGGCTGGCGCGACCTCGTCGCGCTCGATGCGGTCGGAGCGCAGCACCATGCCCACGCGCACCGCCAGGATCGTCAGCAGCCGATCGTGCGCGGCCAGGCTGCCGTCGGTCAACGCGGCGGCGGTGTAGCCCGCTGCCGTCGGCGCCACCCAGGTGTCGATGATCCCGTCCGCGGGGATGGTGGTGTCGACGCCGTACAGCGCACGCAGGTCGGCCACACCGTCGACCACCGGCTGCGCGGTGTCGTTGCCGTCCAACTGCAGCATGTCGTGGCTGAACAGCGTGGCGTTGTCGCCGACGCCGAACAGCCGCAGCATCGGTCGGTTGCCGGTGGTATTGCCCAGCGGCGACAGGAAGGCCGTGCTGCCAATGCTGAAGCTGGCCAGCGGCACCGAGTCGATCACGGCCTTGGCGTAAGTGCCGCCGAAGCTCAGCAGTTGGTCCGCACCGCCGGTGAAGGGCGCAGCCACCTGCTGCATGACGCAGCCCACACCGTCCTCGGCCACCAACACCAGGTCGTTACCGCGCAGGCCGACGGTGCTGCTCACGCGCAGGTCTGCGGCGGTGGCCGAGTTCGACTGCACCTGGATCGGCGCCTCGCCCCGGCCCGCCGAGCCGGTGGCGACGGCGAGCACGTCGGAGCCGCCGGCGCCAGCGCCGGCATGGACCAGCAGCGGCGCCAGGCGCACCTGCTGCGGCACGCCGTCGAAGGGCGCCGGGAAGGCGGCGGCGCGCGGCAGGATCTGCGTACCGCCACGCGCCACGCGCAGCAGGCAGCCGAAGGTGTTGCGGGAGGCCTGCGTGAAGCCCGAGCCGGCGCTGCGCAACTCGCGGTCCAGCGAGAAGGACACGTAGGACGAGGTCAGCGAAAGATCGTTGGTGGAGATCAGCGTGCGCTTGCCGTTGTCGTGGCGGATCATCACCGTCGACAGCGCCAGCGTCAGCGCCAGGCCGATGGCCATGGCCACCAGCAGCTCGATGAGCGTGAAGCCACGCGCCCGTGCGCGTGGCCGTGAATGGGTGTAGCAGTTCGGCTTCATCAGGGGGCGGCCCCGCCGGCCGGCGGCGCGGGAATCACGACATCGGTGAGGTAGCGGCTTTCCTGCCCGGTCGACGCATGGTTGGCTCGCCATTGCACGGTGATGCGCGCAATCTCGCCGGAGGCATCGACCTCGATGCTGCCCGTGGCATTGGGCAGACCGGCGACACTGGGGTCAGCCACGCGCGCCTGCCAGGCTGCGACCACGGCAGCATTCAGCGACACCGTGTTCGCGCCCCACATGGTGGTCGCGATCTCCCCGGCCAACAGCGCGGCGCGCTGGCTGTCCTCGGCGCTGACCGAGTACTGTGCCGCGCGCGCTTGCAGCGACACCAGTCCGAGGATGCCGAAGGAGATCAGCACGATCGCCACCAGCACCTCGATCATCGACATGCCACGCGCGGCGCGGCGGCGGGTGGGCTGCAGTGGCTTCATACAGGGCACCCGTCGGGTGTGGACGCGGACAGCGTCTTGGCCGGGTCGCACATGCGCACGCTGCCGCCCAACGTGACGAGCACGCGCAAGGGTCGGTCGGCATGGTCGCTGCTAACGTCGAAGCTGTTGGCGCCACTGGCGTCGAGCGCGCAGGCGGCGCCGCCAATGTCCGGGTCGGCGTTGGCCACCTGGCGGCCGCCGGAGTTGAAGCACAGCGCCGTGGCGCCGGCGATCGACACACCGGCGGCAACGTCGGCCAGTTGACCGCATTGCACCGCTTCCACCGCATCGCCCACCACCAGCGGCACCGTGCGCACGACCCAGAAGGCGCCGGCGGCATCCGCCGCGGTGGTGGCCGCGCAGGTGCTGGCGTTGGTGCGATAGAAGACCACCTGGCGATGCCGGCGGATAGCTTCGGCCTGCGCCAGGCGCAGGCCGTTCTGCAGCCCGTCGCTGACGGTACGCACCTGGGCGTTGCGCACCCAGGTGGTGAACGAAGGCATGGCCAGGCCGAGCAGCAAGGCCAGCAGCGCAATCGTCACCATCAGCTCGACGATCGTGAAACCACGCGGTCGACTCAGCATGTTTCGCCCTTCTTCGTCAGCCACTTGCTAGCGCAGGTGTTCCAGCCGGTGGCGGCCGCCGTGGTGGCGCGCACATCGGCCTGGTTGATGGTGTAGGTGAAGTTCGCCACCGGTCCGCTGCCTACCGCCTGCAGCGTGAAGGTGGTGGCGTCGGGCGTGCCCGAGCAGCTGACGACGAAGTGGCCGAAGGTGCGCGAGGCGGTCGCCGCGGCGCAGGGTGTGGTGAAGGATCCGACCGTGGCGTAGCTGCGGTTGTCCTGGTAGTGGCGCTCCATCTGCGCACGTGTCGCGGCCAGGCCGCTAGCGGCTTCGGCGAGGTGGCCGCGTGTCACATAGGCCGAATAACTCGGCACCGCGACAGCGGCCAGGATGGCGACGATGGCGACGGTGATCATCACCTCGATCAGAGTGAAACCGTGTTGGCGATTCCGCTGCATGGGACTCTTTCGTTGCGCTAAAGGATCGTTTTCAGTCCGCCGCATCGTGGGTGCCATTTACACGGACGCTTGGATACGAAGCAGCAGATGCCGGACGTGTTGATCGTATTTATCGGCTGCGCGTGTCACAACTTAAGCGCCGTGCGAAAGCCCCGCATCCGCGGGGGCTGCGCGGCTGCGCTTACAAGGCGCAATTCGCGGACGTGCACAAGGTCACGTCGGTTACAGGCTGTCGCGGTGCCATCGCCAAGCCCCCGATCCGGGGGTTGACTCAGGGTCGCGCAGCACTGCCGCGCCCGCGCAGACTAGGCTTGGAACAAATCGCCCGACGCGGCCGCCGGCGGCGCCACACCCAGGTGCCGGTAGGCGGCGTGCGTGGCGATGCGCCCGCGTGGCGTGCGCTGCAGGTAGCCCTGCTGGATGAGATAGGGCTCGATCACGTCCTCGATCGTGCCTGCTTCTTCGCCGATTGCTGCGGCCACGTTGTCCAGTCCCACCGGGCCGCCGTCGAAACGGTGGATCACCGCCTCGAGCAGCTTGCGGTCCATGACGTCCAGGCCCAGCGCGTCCACGTCCAACATCGCCAGTGCCAGGTGCGCCAGCCCTTGCGTGATGCGCCCGTCGCCCTTGACGTCGGCATAGTCGCGCACGCGGCGCAGCAGGCGGTTGGCAATGCGCGGCGTGCCGCGCGAACGCCGAGCGATCTCGAATGCGCCCGGCGCGTCGGCCGGCACCTTCAGCAGTCCGGCCGAGCGCGTGACGATGCGTGCCAGTTCCTCGGCCGAATAGAACTCGAGCCGCGCGACGATGCCGAAGCGGTCGCGCAGCGGGTTGGTCAGCATGCCGGCCCGTGTGGTCGCACCGATCAGCGTGAAGGGCTGCAACTCGAGCTTGATGGAACGCGCGGCCGGGCCCTCGCCGATCATGATGTCGATCTGGTAGTCCTCGAGCGCCGGGTAGAGGATTTCCTCGACCACCGGGCTCAAGCGGTGGATCTCGTCGATGAAGAGTACGTCGTTGCGTTCCAGGTTGCTCAGGATCGCGGCCAGGTCCTTGGGCTTTTCCAGCACCGGGCCCGAGGTGCTGCGCAGGTTGACGCCCAGCTCGTTGGCGATGATGTGGCTCAGCGTCGTCTTGCCCAGGCCGGGCGGGCCGAACAGCAGCACGTGGTCCATCGCCTCGGCGCGCTTCTTCGCTGCGCCGATGAAGATTTCCAGCTGCTCGCGCGCCTTCGCCTGGCCCACGTAGTCGGCAAGACCCTTCGGGCGCAGCGCGCGTTCGATGGCCTCTTCGTTGGGCGATACAGGCGCCGCGCTGAGCATGCGTCTTGCTGGTTCGAAGCTGTCGGTCTGAATGGCCATACAGCGATTATCGCGACCCCACAAGCGGGTGATATCGCTGCGGCTTTGTGGCGGGATGAGGAGGGGTCGCTGTATTCGCCGAACGGCAATGCGCGCTACCACGGCCGGACCTTGGGGGGCTGGATCGATGCGGTCTGGGACTGGCGCGACGACTGGCAGGTGGCGGCACGCTTCGAGGCGCTCAGCGCCACGCAGGACTTGTCCGGGCCCGGAGCTGCGCTGGTGGCCGCCGAGGCGGGCCTCTTGCCCAACTGGCCGGCACGACGCTTCACCGCGGCGCTGGCCTACAAGCCCGACCCGGCGTGGCGCCTCAGTGCGGAGGTCGGCAACGAGCGGACCAGTGGAACCAACAATCCCTTTGTGATGCTGCGTGTGGTCTGGACTGCGCCCTGGCTGCTATCGGGCCCATGGTGATCCGTGCGCCACACCCACATCGGCGCGAGCCGACATCGGCCTGCCGTACTTCCCCACTTCGAAGCGTATTCACACCTCTAAAATTTGAAGTTCCATGAAGGAGATGAGCATGAAGAGAACCATTGTCCTGATCGCCACTCTTGCCGCCTTGGGTGCCCAGGCTCAAACCACCGTCAAGGACCCTTGGGTGCGCGGCACGGTGGCCGGCCAGAAGGCCACCGGCATGTTCGCGCAGATCACCTCCAGCACGGGGGGCAAGTTGGTATCGGCCTCGTCGCCGGCGGCTGGTGTGGTGGAAATCCACGAGATGGTGATGGATGGCAACGTCATGAAGATGCGGGCCGTGCCCGGCCTCGAGCTGCCCGCCGGCAAGGCCGTGGACCTGAAGCCCGGCGGCTATCACGTCATGCTGATGGACCTGAAGAAGGAGCTCAAGCCTGGCGAGACCGTGCCGGTGACGCTGGTGGTCGAGGGCGCAGACAAGAAGCGCGAGACCATCGAAGTCAAGGCACCCGTCAAGCCTCTCGGTGGGAAGGACGAGCAGAAGCACTGACGCCAGGCCGCGGTGGCGCCGGGCGCCGGCTATCGGTTCAATGCTTTCAGTGCGAGTTTGATGCCGTCGCTGACGCCGACATCCGCGGGCAGCGCCTTCAGCGCCTGCGCCGCCTCGCGCTCGTTGTAGCCCAGCGCCAGCAGCGCCTGGACGATGTCGGCCTGGGCGTCGCTCATAGCCGCGGCGGCCGGCAAGGCCAGGTCGGGACCGAGCTTGCCTTTGAGCTCGAGCAACAGTCGCTCGGCTGTCTTCTTGCCGATGCCCGGTACCTTGACGAGGCGCCCGCTTTGCTGGTGGCTGACCGCGCCGGCCAGTTCAGCCACGCTCAGGCCGGACAGGATGGCCAGCGCGGTGCGCGGGCCGATGCCGCTGATCTTCACCAGCATGCGGAAGGTGCTGCGCTCTTCGCCGCTGAGAAAGCCGAACAGCTGCTGCGCATCCTCACGCACGACGAAGTGCGTCAGCAAGCTGGCGCGCTCACCGATGGCCGGCAGGTTGTAGAAGGTGCTCATCGGCACGTCGAGCTCGTAGCCGACGCCGCCCACGTCGATGAGCACCTGCGGGGGCGACTTTTCCGCGATGACGCCCGTGAGCCGTCCGATCATGCGGCGATTATCGCCAGCAAGACCGCGGCGTCAGCGGCCGAACAGCCCCATGCGTTGCGCTTCGAGAGCGGCTTCGGCGCGCGAACTGACGTTGAGCTTGCGGTAGATCTGCTTCACGTAGTCGGCAATGGTGTGCCGCGACAGCGTCAGTTGCACGCCGATCTCGGGCAGCGTATAGCCCTTGGCCACGCGCAGCAGCACTTCGGTTTCGCGCTCGGTGAGCGACACATGCGGCACCGCCGCCGACGAGGCCGACATCGCCTGCGGCTTGGCCTTGGCAGTGAAGTAGGCCATGACGCGGCGCGCGATCGAAGGCGACAACGGCGGCTCGCCCTGGCTGATGCGCTGCAGTTGTTCGATGATCAGTTCGCGCGCCTGTTCCTTCAGGATGTAGCCGAAGGCGCCGGCCTGCAGGGCCGGAAAGAGGTGCTCGTCATCGTCGTGGATCGTGACCACCACGCTCTGCGCCTCGGGCTGCTGCTCGCGCAATGCGGCGACCACGTCCACGCCCGAGCCGTCGGGCAAGCCCAGGTCCACCAGCGCCAGGTCGAACTTGATCGCCGATACCAGCCCGAGCGCATCGTGCACGCGCGCCGCCTCGGAAATGTGGCCATCGGGGAACACCTGCTTCACCAGGCTGCTGAGCCAGGCGCGGATCTCGGGCAGGTCTTCCAGGAGCAGGATGTTGGTCACGACGCGCTCCGGCGATCAGGGAAAACCATCGTATCAGCCGGCTACGCGAATTCGGTGGCGTGGCCCAGCGGAAGCGTGAGGCGTATCACGGTTCCATAGCCCGGGCCGGACTCCACCAGGCACTGGCCATGCAGCAGCTTGGCGCGGTGCTTCATGCTCGCCATGCCGTGGCCGCGGTCGAGCCGCCCATCCAGTTCCATCGGAATGCCGCTGCCGTTGTCGCGCACGACGATCTGCACATCGCCTTCGGCGAGCTGGCAGCTCAGCGAACAATGCGTCGCGCCGCTGTGCTTGATGACATTGCTCACCGCCTCGCGCAGGATGCGGGTGGTCTGCACGAAGGCGCGTGCCGACAGGGTCTGCGGCAATTCCTCGGCGGGCGCGGTCCAATCGGCCTCGATGCCGGCCTGGCCCAGGCGCGACACGACCTCGGCGCGCCAATCGCCCAGCGCGTCGATCAGCCGCACCGGCTTGCCGGTCAGGCCGCGCACCGACAGGCGCATCTCCTCCAGCGCCTCGCGCGCGAGCGTGGAGATGCGCTCGGACTCGCTGGTGTGCACGATGGTCAACAGCTTGGCGCCCAGATCGTCGTGCAGGTCGGCGGCGATGCGCTTGCGCTCGCGTTCGGTCACCTTCTCGACGCGAAGCTCGGCCAGCTGTGTGAAGTTGTGCTCGATCTCAGCTGTGGCCTCGCGGATGCGCGATTCAAGCTGCGCCTTGCTCTCCTCTGCCATCTGCAGCGCCTGCCCTTGCTGGCGCAGCAGGTGCAGGCCCACCAGCACCATCATCACCGGCGTGGCGATGTGCGCCAGCTGGCTCGGCATGGAGCGCATGCCGGAGGTCTGCGCCAGGTATTCCACGGCCAGCGCGACCGTGCCAATGCACAGCAGCATTGCCATCGGCCAGAAGGAGCGGCGCCTGGCATGGAACTGCGTGCGCAGGTAGTACGCAGCGGCGCCCAGCGTCTGCAGCGCCAGCAGCACGTACCAGAAGCTGGCCATCGAATTCAGCTGCTCCGGTCCGGCCAGCAACAGGCTCGCCGGCATGAGCACGCACTGCAGCGGCAATGCGACGTCGATCCAGCGGTTGCGGTACTGGGCATAACGCAGCAGGAACTGCACGCTGGCCAGCGTCAGCAGCGGCAACATCGCGCACAGCAGCAGCTCGGCCGTGGCGCTGTCGATGGGCAAGTCGCGCAGCCACAGGCGGGCTTCGACGACAGCCCAGCCCACCGACAGCGCACCGAAGTAGGCCAGGTGGCTTTCGCGCCGGTTTATCCAGCCGAGCACGAGCATGAAGCCGCCCATCAGCAGCAGTGTCGCGCTCACTGCCTGCGGCACGGCCACGTTCAGCGCCAGGAGCCGTGCATGCTTGGGCGCCAGCTCCGCTTGCGGCCCGATCTCCAGTGCCGACAGTCCGCCGGCGCGGTGGCTCGACGCGACCCGGGCCAACGGATGGCCCACTACCTTCAGGTCCAGCGCGTTCAGGCCTGGCGCGATCAACGCCACCGGCAGACTGATCAACTGGGGGTGATTGCAGTTGCGGGTGATCGGCTCGCTCATCTGTCCGCCGCTGTGCAACAGCTGGCCATTGAGATAGACCTCGAGGTTGGTGCAAACACGTTCGATGAACAGCGCCAGAAGCGCGTCCTTGTCATGCGGCCCGGGCGCGGTGAAGCGCAGGCGGTACCACACCGGTCCGCTGCTGCCGGGACGGCTGCGCGCCCACTCGTCGGGAAGCTCAATCAACGGTGCGGGCAGGTCCGATGGAAAACTCGCGCCGTCCGCCACGGCCGACTGCGCGGCATGGATGAGCACGCTTTGCGCCCCACTGGGTGACCAGGGCAGCCAGGCCAGGCACAGCCAGAGCAGCGGGCGCAGCCATCGACGCCAGCCGATCCACTTCAAGCTGCGTGCATGCGGCCGGTCGGTGGGCGAACGGTAAGAGCGCTGCATTGCAGCGCGGATTGTGCAGGATGGCCAGGCCTGCAACGCAGGGCGACAATGTGCGCTTGTTCCACTTCCCGGCACAGCAGCCGGCCGATGCGTATCGTGATCCTTCGACATGCCTTCGCGCCCGCCGACAACCAACGCCTCGCACACCTGTGTGGCGCACTCGACGAGCACCTGCGCAGCATCGAACTGGCATTGGGCGTGAGCATTTCGCGACGCCACGAGGCCTTTCGCATCGAAGGCCCGCGCGACGCAGCCAGCGCGGCGCTGGCCGCGCTGCAGTTGCTTTATGACGAGGCGGTGCGCCCGATCGACGCCGAGGCCTTGCAGTTGGCGCTGCGGCCCGCCGCGCCGCAGGCCGCCGACGTGGCCGAAAGCCGCATCGTGCTGCACACGCGGCGCGCCGACCTGGCCGGCCGCACGCCGGCACAGGTCCAATACCTGCGCCACATGCTGACGCACGACATCAGCTTCGGCATCGGACCTGCCGGTACCGGCAAGACCTTCCTCGCCGTGGCGTGCGCCGTGGATGCGCTGGAGCGCAGCAGCGTGCAGCGCATCGTGCTCACGCGGCCGGCGGTCGAGGCGGGCGAGAAGCTGGGTTTCCTGCCCGGCGACATGGCGCAGAAGGTCGACCCGTACCTGCGACCGCTGTACGACGCGCTCTACGACTTGATGGGGCTGGAGCGGGTGACGCGGGCCTTCGACAAGGGTCTGCTCGAAGTAGCGCCACTGGCCTTCATGCGCGGACGTACGCTGAACCATGCCTTCGTCATCCTCGACGAGGCGCAAAACACCACTTCGGAACAGATGAAGATGTTCCTTACGCGCATCGGCTTCGGCTCGCGCTGCGTGGTCACCGGCGACGTCAGCCAGATCGACCTGCCCAAGGGCCGCACCAGTGGGCTGGTCGAGGCTCAGGCGGTGCTCGCCGGCGTGGAGGGCGTGGGCTTTACGCAGTTCACCTCGGCCGACGTGGTGCGCCACCCGCTGGTGGCGCGCATCGTCGAGGCCTACGAAGCGGCGCGCGCACGCGGCGAGGCCGGCTGATGCGCAGCAACGGCGTGCCGCCGGCCCTGCGCCTGTCGCTGCAGATGCCCGATGCTCGGCATCGCACGGTGCTGACGCGGCATCGGGTTGCGCGCTGGATTCGTGCCGCACTCGGCGCGCCGGCCGAAATCACGGTGCGCATCGTCGACGCAGACGAAGGCCGGCGACTGAACCTGGACTTCCGCGCCAAGGACTACGCCACCAACGTGCTCACCTTCGACTACGCGCGCGAGCCGGTGGTCCTGGCCGACCTGGTGTTGTGCGCTGCGGTGGTCGAACGCGAAGCGAAGGCCGCCGGCCTGCCGCTGCAGGCGCACTATGCGCATCTGCTGGTGCACGGCGCGCTGCATGCGCAGGGCTTCGACCACGAACATTCGGCGGAAGAGGCCGCAATCATGGAAGCGCGCGAGTCGGCCGTCCTGCAGGCGCTGGGCTTTGCCGACCCGTACCGCCCATGAGTCAGGTGTCCTGGACCCGCATATCGTGCGGGCCTGCGCTTGATCGGGCGGGCTTGCGGCGACGCGGCACGAAGCCGAGTGCCCCCAGTCCGGCGACAAACAGTGCATAGCTGCCAGGCTCGGGCACGGCTTCCACGTTTGAGCTGCACAATTCGCCATTGGTGCATGGCACGCCGTCGATGGGAAGGAAGTCCTTGTTCATGGCGTCGGCGGTGCCTCGGCCAAGCTTGTAGAAGTCGAACTGCGCAGCTGTGGCCGGCAGCATCGCAGCGACAACGGCGGCGGCGACCAAGGCCTTGATGGCATGCATGTGTCTGGTTCACTTTTCGATGACCCGCTTCGGGTTGCAAGCATCGTGTCGGAACCTGCCACGCCCGCCCATCCCGCGGCCGCGGGAAGCCCCCCGGGGCAATGGGGCTGCGGCGCGTTAACCCTTTCACACCGTACCGACGACGCGGATCAGGGGCGCACTGTGCTGCCCAGATAGCGCTTGCGCCAGAAGTAGACGATCAGTCCGATGCCCACCGTGAACATCACGCCGACGGCCGTCCAGATGCCGGTGGCCGAATGGATCAGCGGCAGCGAGTCGAAGTTCATGCCGAAGAATCCGGTGATCAGGTTCAGCGGCAGGAAGATCGCGGTCAGCACGGTGAGCGTGCGCATGATGTTGTTGGTGCGGTGGCTCAGCGCCGAGAAGTGCATCTGCACCGCAGCTTCGGCCGAGTGCTCGAGGCGGCGCACATGGGTCAGCACGCGTTCGATGTGCTCGAGCACGTCACGCGATCGCAGGCGCAGCAGTTCGCGTTCATGGCGCGCGCCGGGCTCGCTCTCGGTGGGCCACTCGTCCAGTGCGTCGATCCATTCCTGGATCGCGCTGCGCTGGTCTTCGCAGGTGTCCTCCAGCATGTGCAGCGTGTTGCGTGCCTCGAGCAGCACGTTCCAGTCGTCGAAGCGGCTGCGCGGGTCGAGCAGTTCGCTTTGCAGCGTGCCCAGTTGCCGCGTCAGCAGTCGGCGCAACTCGAGATAGCTGTCGACCATGTGGTTGGCCATGCGCAGCATCAGGTCGGCCGGGCTGGCCGGCAGCCGCACCATGCCGCGGGCATCACCGCCGGCGGCATGCTGCTGCAGGCGCTGCGCGAAGTACTCGCGCACCGAGCACTCGGCCGGGTGCACGGTAATGAGCACACGGTCGAACACCGCAAATCCCACCGGGCTGGTGTCGATGGCGTCCAGCGCCTTGCGTGCGTTGGCCAGGGTACCGTGCCGTTCGTCGACAAACAGCGGCTCGCTGCCGGCGCCCGCCGCCAGGCGCCGGAATACCAGTACGTCGTACCAGGAGGTGTAGTCGAAGTGCGAGGGCAGGTGGTTGTTCAGCAGATCGGAGACGTGCAGATCGACCAGCTGCCCGCCGGTCCAGTCCTGCAGGTGGTTCTGCAGTTGCGCCGCGCCGACTTCGAATTCGCGACGCGTGGTGCCGATCCACACAAAACCGCCGAGGGGCAGTTCCGCGGGCAGGGCATCGAGTTCGACGAAGTGCTCGGCGCTGACATGAAAGATCCGCATGACAGCGAGTTCGGGCGCCGGTGGCCTCAGGGCGTGCGCATCAGCCGCGCCGCGTCGAGCGCGAAGTAGCTCAGCACACCGTCCGCCCCTGCGCGCTTGAAGGCCAGCAGCGCCTCCATCATCACCGCGTCGTGGTCGAGCCAGCCGTTGGCGGCGGCCGCCTTGAGCATCGCGTACTCGCCGCTGACCTGGTAGGCGAACGTCGGCACGCGGAACTCGTCCTTCACGCGACGCACGATGTCCAGATACGGCATGCCCGGCTTGACCATCACCATGTCGGCGCCTTCGGCCAGGTCGAGGGCGACTTCGCGCAAAGCCTCGTCGCTGTTTCCGGGGTCCATCTGGTAGACCTTCTTGTCGCTCTTGCCGAGGTTCTTGGCCGAGCCCACCGCGTCGCGGAAAGGGCCATAGAAGGCGCTGGCGTACTTGGCGCTGTAGGCCATGATGCGTGTGTGGATCGCACCCGTGGCCTCGAGCACTGCGCGGATCGCGCCGATGCGCCCGTCCATCATGTCGCTGGGCGCGACGATGTCCACGCCCGCTTCGGCCTGCACCAGCGCCTGCTGCGTGAGCACGGCAACCGTGCTGTCGTTGACGATGTAACCACTGTCGTCGAGCAGTCCGTCCTGGCCGTGGCTGGTAAAGGGGTCGAGCGCCACATCGGTGAGCAGGCCGAGTTCGGGAAAACGCTTCTTCAGCTCGCGCACCGCACGCGGCACCAGGCCTTTCGGGTTGACGGCTTCGCGGCCGTCGGGCGTCTTCAGCGCCGGATCGATCACCGGGAACAGCGCCATCACCGGTACACCCAGGGCGACGCATTCCTCGGCCACGCCGTACAGCCGGTCGAGGCTGCGCCGCTGCACGCCGGGCATGCTAGGTACGTCTTGGGTCTGGCGCCTGCCGTCGAGCAGGAACACCGGCAGGATCAGGTCCTGCGGGGCCAGCCGATGCTCGCGCACCAGGGCGCGTGTGAAGGCGTCGCGGCGCAGTCGGCGCGGTCGGCTGGCGGGAAAGGGCGGCGGTGTCAACAAGGCAGGCGTCCTTGGGATGATGCGGCGATGCAGATAATCTCCGGGCCCCGCCGAGCGGCTGCAGACCCATTCAAACTGCGGGAAAGCGCTGTTTCCCGAACCGGTTTTCCTCTGCTAGAGTTGCAATTGAATGATAGCCGCAAGGTGGTCGTTCCCTGCTTTTCCTCCCTGAGCAGGTGCCTTAACGTGATGACAGCGATAAGGCTTGCCGGCCCCGGCCTCGTGCCGGGGCCTCTTTTCTCCAGTTGCTCCGCCCGGTGTGCGCGCTTGCGTGCAAAGCGTCCCGCGATAATCCGCGCATGGGCAGCGGATACCTCTGGATCAAGTCCTTTCACATCGTCTTCGTCGCCAGCTGGTTTGCAGGCTTGTTCTATCTGCCACGGCTGTTCGTGAACCTGGCGATGGTGGCCCCCGGCAGCCATGCAGAACGCGAGCGGTTGCTGCTGATGTCGCGCCGGCTGTATCGATTCTCCAGCCTGCTGATGATCCCGGCCGTCGTATCGGGCCTGGTGCTGTGGCTGGGCTATGGCGTCGGCCTGGGGCGCGGCAATGGCTGGATGCACGCCAAGCTGGTGCTGGTGCTGCTGGTGCTGGGCTACCACCACGCCTGCCGCCGACTCCTGCGAAGGTTCGACGAAGGGGCCAACCGACGCAGCGAGCGCTGGTACCGGGTCTTCAACGAGACTTCGGTGCTGCTCTTTGCCGCGATCGTCGTGCTGGTGGTCGTCAAGCCCCTGTAGCGCTGGTGGTGCCGCCTATTCGTCAACGCAGTTCCGCGGCCCCGCTGGCGCTGGTCTATGCGTCACTGGTGCTGTATGCCAGCCTGTATCCCTTTACCGGGTGGCGCTGGCCGCCGGGACCATCACTCGGCGCGCTGGCGCTGTTGCCCTGGCCGCCCTGGCGTGACCCCTTCGACGTGTGGTCCAACGTGCTCGGCTACCTGCCGCTGGGCGCGCTGCTGTATCTGGTGCAGGTGCGCAGCGGCAGACCTGCCTGGGCAGCGCTGCTGCTGGCGGTGTTGATGGCCGGCGGCTTGTCCTACGCCACGGAAGTGGTGCAGCAGTTCCTTCCCGGGCGCGTGCCGTCGCGCGTCGATTGGGCGTTGAACAGCGCCGGCGCCGCCGCCGGCGCCGCATTGGCCGCACTGCTGCAGTCGATGGGGTTGCTGCAACGCTGGCAGGCCACGCGCGAACGCTGGTTCCTGCGCGACAGCGCCGGCGGCCTGAGCTTGCTGGCGCTGTGGCCCGTGGGCCTGCTGTTTCCCATGCCCGTGCCGTTGGGCGTGGGCCATGTGGGCAACCAGCTGCGTGAGGCCCTGGTGGCGCTCTTCGAAGACGTCCCTTGGGCCGGTGGCTTGCTTGCCTTGCTGGAGAACTCGAACTCCTGGGTCGAACCCTTGCCGCCGCTGTCGGAGGCCATGGTCCAGGTTTTCGGCCTGCTTGCGCCTTGCCTGGTGGCTTTCAGCGTGTCGCGCCGCGGCTGGCGGCGTGCGGCGCTGGTGCTGGGCCTGCTTGGCTTGGGCGTGCTGGCCACCACCTTGTCGACCGCGTTGGGCTTCGGCCCGGCGCATGCGCTGGCCTGGGTCACGCCCTCGACCCTACCGGCGCTGGCCCTGGGCACGATGCTGGCGGCACTGTGCGCCTTGATGACACCCCGGGCGGCGGCGGGTCTGGGGCTGGCGGTACTGGGCGCGCTGGTGGTCATGGTCAGCCAGGCACCGGTGGACCCGTACTTTGCCGACAGCCTGCAAGCCTGGGAGCAGGGTCGCTTCATCCGTTTCCACGGGCTGGCATTGTGGATAGGCTGGTTGTGGCCCTATGCGGCCATGGCTTGGCTGCTGGGTCGACTGGGCACGCAGGAGCCGGCGTGAGCCTGGGGCTCGTCGGTCGGCGTCGTCAGGCGGCGCTGCCTACAATTCGATACTTCCGAGCCCGATGGCGCGCCGCCATAGCGATGACCACCACGTGCCCACCGAAGGGTCCCCTCATTGAGCTATTACCGCCATCACATCTTCTTCTGTGTCAACCAGCGCGACAACGGCGAAGCCTGCTGCTCGCAGCACGACCCGCATGCGGCGCTGGACCGGTGCAAGTCGCAGGTCAAGGCTGCAGGCCTGGCCGGGCCGGGTGGGGTGCGTGTCAACAAGGCCGGTTGCCTGGATCGCTGCGCCGGCGGCCCGGTGGCGGTGGTATATCCCGAGGCGGTCTGGTACACCTATGTGGACCAGCAGGACATTGACGAGATTGTCGAGTCGCACCTGAAGCACGGACAAGTGGTCGAGCGGCTGCTTTTGCCGCCGGAGGTGGGCCGTTGACGACCGTGCGTGCACAGCTCCGTTCCGCTCCCGCGGCGCCTGGCCAGTCCTGGCCGCAATGGCGCGTAGCTGCAGCGAGCTGACCCATGAATGCGCAGACGCAGCGAAAGCACGTTGCCGGTCCTCTGTGGAAGCATCGAATGCGCCGTGGATGCACCGAACGATGCGCCGCGTGGCGTGGCCGTGCTGTGCCATCCGCACCCGCAGCATGGCGGGACCATGGACAACAAGGTGGTGCAGACCCTGTCACGTGCCTTCAGGCACCTGGGCTACACCTCGGTGCGCTTCAATTTCCGTGGCGTGGGCGGGTCCGCAGGCGAGTGGGCGCAGGGCGTGGGCGAGATCGACGATGCGCTTGCCGTGGTGGCCGCGTTTCGTGCGCCCGACCAGCCACTGGTGCTGGCGGGCTTTTCGTTCGGGGCCTACGTGGCTGCCAATGCGGCGGCACGACTTGCCGCATCCTCGGGTGTCGAGCGGCTGGTGCTGGTGGGGCCGGCGGCCAGCCGTTTCGAGATGGGCCCGGTGCCTGCCGGCACGCTGGTGATCCATGGCGAGGCCGATGACGTGGTGCCGCTGAACGCGGTGTTCGACTGGGCGCGGCCGCAGGCGCTGCCGGTGACGGTGATTCCCGGCGCCGGCCACTTCTTCCATGGGCAGCTGTCGCTGCTCAAGACCCTGGTGGTGGGCGCGTGGCATCGTTAGCGCGTTCCACCGCCTTCACTGTTTTCTCCACTGATGCTTCCGATGAAAAGACTCCTGACGTTCTGCCTTTCCGCCGCCATGGCGCTGTCCACCTTTGCCCAGGCACCCCAGCCGCCGGAGGTCGCGGCGCGCCACTACCTGCTGCTCGACCTGAGCAGCCGGCAGGTGCTGGCCGAGCGCGAGGCCGACGTCCAGGCCGACCCGGCCTCGCTGACCAAATTGATGACGGCCTACCTGGTGTTTGCGGCCATTCGCGACAAGAAGCTCGGCCTCGAGCAGACGCTGCCGGTGTCGCAGCGTGCCTGGGCCGAGCGTAAGGGCGGCGGTTCGCTGATGTTCATCGACACGACGATGACGCCCAAGGTGGACGACCTGCTCAAGGGCATGATCGTGCAGAGCGGCAACGACGCGTCGGTGGTGCTGGCCGAGGCGGTGGGCGGCTCGCTCGACGTCTTCGTGGGCATGATGAACCGCCAGGCCCAGGCTTGGGGGTTGAAGAACACGCAGTTCCGCAACGTCACCGGCCTCAGCGAGGCCGGCCACTACGCGTCATCGCGCGACATCGCCACCATTGCCTCGAAGATCATCACCGACTTCCCGGACTTCTACACCTACTACTCGATCCGCCAGTTCAGCTACAACCGCATCAAGCAGGACAACCGCAACTTGCTTCTCGGCCGAGACCCGACGGTCGATGGCATGAAGACCGGCTACACCGACACGGCCGGTTATTGCCTGGTGGCCAGCGCGGTGCGCGAGATGCCCAACGGCAAGCGTCGGCTGCTCAGCGTCGTGCTGGGCACGGCCTCGCGCGAGGCCCGCGCGGGCGAGAGCCAGAAGCTGCTGAACTGGGGCTTCCAGGCCTGGGACTCGGTCCGCTTGTTCGAGGCCGGCAAACCCGTGCTGACCGTGCCGGTGTGGAAGGGCAAGGCCGCTGAGGCGCAACTCGGCGCGCCCGGAGCGCTGTTCGTCAGCGTGCCCAAGGGCGAGGGCGACAAGCTGAAGACGCAGATCGAGCGCACCGACCCGCTGCTCGCGCCCTTGGCTCAGGGCCAGCAGGTCGGGCAGATCAAGGTCAGCACCGCAGGCGGCACGTCAGTGGCCACCGTGCCCCTGGTGGTGATGCAGCCGGTCGAACTGGCTGGCATCGTCAGCCGCACCTGGGACGCGCTGCGCCTTTGGATCAAGTAAGCTGCACGCATGATGCAAGGAAGAACTGACATGCCCAGCCCGTTGCCCGACACGCCGAGCTACCTGAACGGCGAGTACACGCGCGTGTGCGACGCCAAGGTGTCGGTACTGGACCGCGGCTTCATTTTCGGCGACGGCATCTACGAGGTGGTGCCGGTCTATGGCAAGCGCCTGTTTCGTTTCGACGCGCACATGGCGCGGCTGCAGCGCGGTCTGGGCAAGGTGCGCATCGACAACCCGCACGATCGCGAGGGTTGGCTGCAGCGTTGCCGCCACCTGGTGCAAGCGCTGGCCGCACAGACTGGCGCGGTCGACCAGCTGGTCTACATCCAGGTGACGCGCGGAGTGGCGCCGCGCGACCATGTGATGCCGCTGGGCGTCACGCCCACGGTGTTCATGATGGTCACGCCGATGAAGCCGCCCACGGCCGAGCAGCGCCATCACGGCGTGGCCTGCGTGACGGCGCGCGACTTCCGCTGGGAGCGTGGCGACATCAAGAGCATCTCGCTGCTGGGTAATGTGCTGGCGCGGCAGATCTCGGCCGATCACGGCGCAGTGGAGACGGTGATGTTCCGCGACGGCTACCTGACCGAGGCCGCGGCCAGCAACGTCTGGGTGGTGCACGAAGGCGCGCTGCTCGGCCCGCCGAAGAGCGAGCATGTACTCGAGGGCATCCGCGTCGAGTTGCTGCGCGAGCTTTGCGAGGAGGTCGGCATCGCCTACAACCTGCGCCCCATCCCCGAGGCCGATGTGCGCAGCGCCGACGAGTTGCTGCTCAGCTCGGCCACCAAAGAGGTGCTGGCCGTCACCCATCTGGATGGCGAGGCCGTGGGCCACGGTGCGATGCGCGGCAAGGTCGGCCCGGTGTACGCGCGGCTGCACGAGGCCTACCAGCGGGCCAAGGCGCTGCAGTCGATCTGAAGCCACTGACCGTGGCCACGCCCGAGCCGCCCTCGCTGATCGAGTATCCGAGCTTGTTCCCCATCAAGGTGATGGGGCCCAACGACCCGGGCTTCGAGCAGGCGATGGTCGACATCGCGCTGCAGTTTGACCCGGCCTACGACCGCGCCTCGCTGCAGTTGCGCCCGAGCCGCGGCGGCAAGTACCTGGGGCTGACGCTGAACATCACCGCTACCTCGCGCGAGCAACTCGATGCGCTGTACCGCAGGCTGAGCAGCCACCCGTTGGTCAAGGTGGTGCTGTAGTGCGTGTGCAGGTGCTGGGTCGGCGCGACTATGCCGACACCTTGCAGGCCATGCGCGACTTCACCACTCAGCGCATGCCGGACACCGAGGATGAGCTCTGGCTGGTGGAGCATGCGCCGGTGTTCACCCAAGGCATCGCCGGGCGCGCCGTGCATGTGCGCGATGCACTGGGCATCCCGGTGGTGCAGAGCAACCGCGGCGGCCAGGTAACCTACCACGGCCCCGGCCAGGTGGTGGCGTATCCGCTGGTGGACCTGCGCCGGCTGCATATCTACGTTAAGGAATACGTCTACCGGCTGGAGCACGCGGTGCTCAAGGTGCTGGAGGACCATGGCGTCACCGGTCACCGCGTCGCCGGGGCGCCGGGGGTCTACGTGCGACTCGACGACCCCTTCTGCCATTCGGCGCTGGCCGGCCCGGCGCCGCCGGGCGACCCGTTTCACGGCCTGGGCAAAATCGCCGCGCTGGGCATCAAGGTGAGCAACCACTGTGCGTATCACGGCGTGGCGCTGAACGTCGCGATGGAGCTGAGTCCCTTCGAGCGCATCGACCCCTGCGGTTATGCGGGGCTGCGCGCGGTCGATCTGGCTACACTGGGGGTGCACACGGATTGGGCGACGGTGGCGCGGCAACTTGGCCAGCGGCTGAGCGCCCAGTTGACCCTCTGAGCGCCGCGCGAGCGGTGGCCAAACCGATGTCCACACCCGACACTCCCACCGATGCCGCGCCGGGCAGCGCCTATGACGCCAGCGCCAAGCAGAAGGCGCAGGCCAAGACCTCGCGCATCCCGATCAAGGTGGTGGCCGCGCCGGTGCTGAAGAAGCCGGATTGGATCCGCGTCAAGGCCGGCTCGCCGAGCACGCGCTTCTACGAGATCAAGTCGATCCTGCGCGAGCACCGGCTGCACACCGTGTGCGAGGAGGCCTCCTGCCCGAACATCGGCGAATGCTTCGGCAAGGGCACGGCGACCTTCATGATCATGGGCGACAAGTGCACCCGACGCTGCCCGTTCTGCGACGTCGGCCATGGCCGGCCCGACCCGCTGGACGCCGACGAACCGCTGAACATGGCGCGCACCATCGCCGCGCTGAAGCTGAAGTACGTGGTCATCACCAGCGTCGACCGCGACGACCTGCGCGACGGCGGCGCCGCGCACTTCGTCGACTGCATCCAGCGGGTGCGCGAGCTGTCGCCCGCCACCCGGATCGAGATCCTGACGCCCGATTTCCGCGGCCGCATGGACCGCGCGCTGGACATCCTGAAGGCCGCGCCGCCGGACGTGATGAATCACAACCTGGAGACCGTGCCGCGGTTGTACAAGCAGGCGCGGCCGGGCTCGGACTATGCCTTCAGCCTGAGCCTGCTCAAGCGCTTCAAGGAGGCGGTGCCCGGCGTGCCGACGAAGAGCGGGCTGATGGTCGGCCTGGGCGAGACGGACGAAGAGATCCTGCAGGTGATGCGCGAGATGCGCGAGCACGGCATCGACATGCTCACCATCGGCCAGTACCTCGCGCCCAGCGGCCACCACCTGCCGGTGCTGCGCTACGTGCACCCGGACACATTCCGCATGTTCGAGGCCGAGGCGTTGAAGATGGGCTTCACGCATGCCGCCGTCGGCGCGCTGGTGCGCTCCAGCTACCACGCCGACCAGCAGGCGCACGCAGCGGGCGTGGCCGGTGCCATCGTTTGAGTGGGCGGACCCTGCTGAACGGCTGGGCGTGCCGGCCATCTGACTCGCAAGTGCGCGCGTCAGCCGCCTTTGGCAAGCTCGAACATCAGCGCGCTGGGCAGGGCACTGATGATCACGTCGCGGCCGATGCGCGAGGTACGTTGACCGCCAAGGTCGATGACCTCAAGCTCGCGCCCTTGTTCGCTGATCTCGATGAAGGCCAGTGAGGGCACGCCGCCGCTCCAGTCGGCCCGCAGCTTGCGGAAGTTCTCGCCGGCGAGCGCGGATTCGAAGATGATGGCGTGCGGCAGGCCGCTGCAGCAGAACTCTCGGGCTTCGTCGAGTGTAGCGACGTAGTCCACCATCAGTCCCATCGGCTTGAGCGTTTCGCGCACGCTGTTGCGCGTTTCGCGTCGGCTGGCGATGACCAGCACATGCCGGCCCACCATGGGTTGCGAGTTCGGGCCCGCAGCCGGGCCGTCGTCGAAGTCGAGCATCGACAGTGTGGCCAGGCCTTCATTCACCGTATGTGGAAACTCCAACATCAACTGCGTGGTACCTGCGGACTCATTGCGCTGGACCACCAGCCCCAGCATCTGCGCCAGCCGCCGCAGAAGCTGCCACGCAATGGTGTCGAGCCGTGCGCCATCGGTCCCGGCCTGCGCATGCGCGGGTAGTTCGTCGGCTGGGATGTAGGCGAAGCGGCATGCCAGCCGGGCGTGCACCGGCCAGGTCTTGACGTCGATGCGGAACTCGATGTGCGAGCGCGCGTGCTCGAAGCTCCAGTCCAGCACGGCCTGCAGCAGCGCCGACAGCATCGACGCGTCGATGATCACCTCGGCCGGCTTGAGATCCTGACGCAGGTCGATGCCGCGCGAGGCGGTTTCGCGTCCGCGCTGCGCCAGCGCATCGCGCAGCCGCTGGGTCAGGTTCAGCCGCTCCTGATGCTGGCGCACGCGGCCTGAGGCAAAGCGGCTGATTTGCTGCGCGCTCAGTCCGATGCGTCGCGCGCACTCGATTTCGTCGCGCAGAGCGCGCAATCCGGACCGGTCGATGCGGCCAGTTGCGGCGAAGGCATTCACGCGTTCCAGCGCCGAGGCCATCGGCGCGGCCACTTCGCGTCCGACTTGCCCCACCAGTTCGCGGAATGCGCCGTCGGGGCCAAGTTCTCCGGCGAATGCGGCGCTGCGATGGGATTCGCCTAAGTCGGTGTGTAGGTCCAACATCTTCATAAGGGGCACTCCTGGGATCGTGGCGCGTCTTCTTGCCGCGAATCGACAATGTGCCGGCAGGCCGCAGGTCGATTCGGCGCTTGCGGTGTTGCTTCGCTCACTGCTGAGTTTGCGCCACGCGCGGATGGCGTCTAGCCCGCAAGCGCGGGGGGGTGATAGACACTTGGCGCAGTCCTCGGGAATTGTTCACGTCGGCCGCCGCTCGATAATCGTGCTTCGATGAAGCGCAACTTCGGTGCCTGGGTGACAGCGGCGGGGCTGTTGGCAGCCTGCGCTCCTGCACTCGATTGGCGTGAAGTCCGGCCTGACGGCAGTGGTGTCACGATGCTGTTTCCGTGCAAGCCCGATAGCCATGCGCGCCGCCTGAACCTTGGCAAGCAACAGGTTCGGCTGACGCTGCATGCCTGCACGGCTGGCGGATCGACGTGGGCGTTGGCCTTTGCCGACATGAGCGACCCGGCCCTGGTAGGCGATGCGTTGACCGAGTTGGGTGTTGCGGCGCAGAAGAACCTGGAGGCGTCGCAGTCGCGTCGCTTGGGCCTGAGCGTCGAAGGCGCCACGCCCAATCCGCACAGCCAGCGATTCGAGATCACCGGCCGCGTGCCGGATGGGCGGGAAGTGACCGAGCAGGTCGCTGTGTTTGCCAAGGGCATGCGCGTCTACCAGGCAACCGCGCTGGGCGAAAGACTCGAACCCGAGGCCGTGACGACGTTCTTCGGCAGCTTGCGCATCGCACCATGACGACCTCGGTGCCAGCGACGGACCATGTGCACCCAAGTGCGCGGCAGGCGGTTGCTGTCGTACTGTCATTTGCCTTCGCCTACCTTCTTTCGGCGCTGCTGCGCGCCGTCACGGCGACCTTGGCCCCGGTGTTCAGCCGCGAGCTCGGATTGGCATCGGCCGATCTGGGCCTATTGGCGGGCGCTTACTTCTTCGGCTTCGCGGCCATGCAACTGCCCCTGGGAAGAGCGCTCGATCGATTCGGGCCGCAGCGCGTTTTGCTTGTCTTGCTCAGCGTCGCGGTGGTGGGGTGTCTTGCGTTCGCTTGCGCGGGCAGCCTTGGGGCGCTGGTTGCATCGCGCCTGCTGATCGGGATAGGCGTGTCGGCCTGCCTGATGGCGCCGCTCACCTGCTTTCGGCATCTCTTCGACCCGAGTACGCAGTTGCGCCTGAACTCTTGGATGCTGATGACGGGCTCGCTCGGCATGCTCGCGTCGACGCTGCCGGTACAAATGGTGCTTCCCTACTGGGGCTGGCGCGGCCTGTTCATCGGCCTGGCGGTGCTGCTGGTACTGGCGATCGTGCTGATTGCCTGGCTCACCCCGCGCGGTGCGCCGTCCGCGCTGGCGCCGGCGGGCGGCCGCTATCGCGACATCATGCGCCACCCGATATTCGTGGCCATGGCGCCGCTCGGATTCTTCAGCTATGGCGGCCTGATCGCCATTCAGTCGCTCTGGGCAGGCCCGTGGCTGACGCAGGTCGCGGGTTGGTCGGCACCCGAGGCTGCCCAGGGGCTGTTCGCCATCAACCTGGCCATGCTGTTTGCCTTCATGTCCTGGGGCCTCGTCATGCCGCGCCTGGCCCGAACAGGGGTGCGGGCGCAGCACTTGATCAGCTGGGCCCTGCCGACCAGTACGCTGCTGTTGGCGGTGATCGTCATGCTGGGGCCCGCGGCAGGCGCCGCGCATTGGGCGCTCTGGTGCGTGTTGTCGACGAGTGTCTCGCTGAGCCAGCCGGCTATCGCACAGGTGTTCCCGGCCGCCTGGGCTGGGCGGGCCTTGTCCGCATTCAACCTGGTGATCTTCGCCGGCGTGTTCTGCCTGCAATGGGGCATCGGTCTGGCGATCGACGCCCTTGACACTGCGGGCTGGTCGCCGGTGGCGTCTTTCCGCGGCGCGATCGGAGTCTTCGGCGGGTGTTGCGTGCTGGCGCAGCTGTGGTTTGCGCTGCGGCAGCGGCGAATGTTGATAATCGGCACAGATTCCGCCAAACGATGACCTCGATCCTGATCATTGCGCATGCGCCGCTGGCTTCGGCCTTGAAGACCGTGGCGGAGCACAGCTATCCCGATTGCGCGTCGTCGCTCGAGGTGCTGGACGTTTCTGCTGGGGACGATGTCGACCGGATCGAGGCCTCGGCGCGCGCCTTGTTGTCGCGCCACGCGGGCGCCGATGCATTGATCTTTGTCGATGCGTTCGGCGCATCGCCCTGCAACGCCGCGATGCGGCTGCTCGATAGTCCGCAGCGGCGGGTCGTGGCCGGCGTCAACGTGCCCATGTTGTGGCGCACGCTCTGCTATGGCACCAACGAGCCGCTCGATACCTTGGTTACTCGTGCGGTGGCGGGAGCGACCCAGGGCGTGATGCCGGTGACCGTGTCGCGCCCACAGAACCAGACGCAGAGATCCAGTGTTCATGATCAAGCAGACCGCCACGATCAGCAATAAGCTGGGCCTGCACGCCCGGGCATCGGCGAAGTTGACCAAGCTGGCGGGCGGATTCCGCTGCGATGTGCACCTGTCGCGCAACGGCCGCCGCGTCAATGCCAAGAGCATCATGGGTGTGATGATGCTGGCTGCGGGCATCGGCTCGGAGATCGAAATCGAGACTGAAGGCGTCGACGAGCAGGCCGCACTGGACGCCATCGTGGCCCTGATCGACGACAAGTTTGGCGAGGGGCAGTAGCGCAAGGCTCGACCGCCGACGCCCGGCAAGCGAAAGTGCGGAGCATGCCGCCGGGTGCGGAAGGCCCGTTCCAAGTGCTGCTCGCCGGTGCTGCGCTAAAGTGCATCGAATGAGCATCCAGTTCTTCGGCATGCCGGTGTCGCGCGGCGTGGCCATCGGGCGCGCGGTCCTGGTGGCGTCCAGCCGCGTCGACGTGGCTCACTACTTCATCACGCCGGATCGTGTCGAGACCGAGGTGGCCCGCCTGCGCCACGCGCGCGATACGGTGGCGACTGAACTGGGAGTGATGCAGCGGGATCTTCCGGAGGACGCACCGGCGGAACTGTCGGCTTTGCTTGACGTTCACCTGATGCTGCTGCACGACGACGCACTGATCGGCGCCACGCGACATTGGATCGTCGATCGCCACTACAACGCCGAGTGGGCACTGTCGGCGCAGTTGGAGGTGCTGGCGCGCCAGTTCGACGAAATGGAGGACGATTACTTGCGCGAACGCAAGGCGGATCTCGAGCAGGTGGTCGAGCGAATGCTGCGCGCCATGTCGCGAGACCTGGGCGCGGTCGATCATGTGGAGCATTCGGCCGTACTCGCGGCGCGCGATTTTGCCGGCGAGGACCCGCTGGTACTGGTGGCCAACGATGTGGCTCCTGCCGACATGATGCAGTTCAAGCACAGCGTGTTCACTGGCTTCATCACCGACGTCGGCGGGCGCACGTCGCATACGGCCATCGTCGCCCGCAGCATGGACATTCCGGCGGTCGTCGGCGCTCGCGAGGCCAGCCGGCTGATACGGCCTGACGACTGGGTCGTCATCGATGGAGATGCGGGCATCGTGATCGTCGATCCCTCGCCCATCGTGCTGGAGGAATACCGCTTCCGTCAGCGGCAGAGCGAACTCGAGCGCGCAAGGTTGAATCGACTGCGTCACACGCCCGCGGTGACGCTGGATGGCCAACCCGTGGAGTTGCTGGCCAACATCGAGCAACCTGGCGACGCTGGCGTGGCTGTTGAAGCTGGAGCGGTCGGTGTGGGCCTGTTTCGCAGCGAATTTCTGTTCATGAACCGCGGCGCGGACCTGCCTGGTGAGGACGAGCAATACGAGGCTTACCGCGATGCGGTTCTAGCCATGCGCGGTTTGCCAGTGACCATCCGCACTGTCGACGTAGGCGCCGACAAGCCGCTCGAGCGTATGTCGGTGCTGGAACTTCGCCACGAGCATGTGCTCAATCCCGCACTCGGTCTGCGCGCGATTCGCTGGAGCCTGTCGGAGCCAGGCATGTTCCGACAGCAATTGCGCGCCATCTTGCGCGCCAGCGCTCATGGTCGCGTGCGCATGTTGATCCCGATGGTCGCCCATCTGAGCGAAGTCAAGATGACTCTCGAAGCTGTTGCGCGTGCGCGTCAGCAACTCGACGATGCAGGGCGGGCGCATGCGCCGGTGGAGCTGGGCGCAATGATCGAAGTCCCTGCAGCGGCACTGAGTCTGTCGCAGTTCCTGCGCTACTTTGACTTCGTGTCGATTGGAACGAATGACCTGATCCAATATACCTTGGCGATCGATCGGGCCGATGACGCTGTGTCGCATCTCTATGACCCCTGGCATCCGGCCGTCATCGGATTGATTGCGGCAGTGATCGCAAGTGCCAATGCCGCGGGAAAGGGCGTCAGCGTGTGTGGCGAAATGGCCGGTGACCCGGCCTTCACTGAACTGCTGCTGGCCATGGGGCTGCGCAGCTTCTCCATGCACCCCGCGCAGATTCCGTCAATCAAGCAACGCATCCTGCGAGCAGACACGCGACGTCTGTCGGGGGCGCTCGCGCGTGTGCTGTCGGCCGACAATCCGCAGTTTGAGGCCGTGGCGGCGTTTAGCGCCACGGGCCACTGACCTAACCTGCCGGCAGGTTCGCGCATCGGGCAGGCGAGCCGATGGGGGTAGGCGGTGCAGGGGCTTGCAGGCTTCGCAAAGCGTGGTAGACTTTTAGGCTTCGCTCACGGAGCAAAGGCTAAAGAGGTGCAATGCACCCCAGCAGTCAGGGCGCCGGAACGAACAAAGATGAAGCTTGACAACAAGTTCGAAAACGTGTCATACTTCGCCCTCTTTGCCGCTGACGAAAACTCGGTGCTGCAAAGTCAGCTCTTTAACAACATACAGCCGATAAGCGTGGGCGTTTGAAGGCGAGTGCCAAGAGGCTTGTGAGCAATCACAAGACTCGAGGTCTCATGACCTTAAACGCTCATAGAAGTGAAGTTCACTTCAATTCTTTGAGCAAAAATTCAAGATCGAACTGAAGAGTTTGATCCTGGCTCAGATTGAACGCTGGCGGCATGCCTTACACATGCAAGTCGAACGGTAACGCGGGGCAACCTGGCGACGAGTGGCGAACGGGTGAGTAATGCATCGGAACGTGCCCAGTAGTGGGGGATAGCCCGGCGAAAGCCGGATTAATACCGCATACGACCTACGGGTGAAAGCGGGGGATCGCAAGACCTCGCGCTATTGGAGCGGCCGATGTCAGATTAGGTAGTTGGTGAGGTAAAGGCTCACCAAGCCTTCGATCTGTAGCTGGTCTGAGAGGACGACCAGCCACACTGGGACTGAGACACGGCCCAGACTCCTACGGGAGGCAGCAGTGGGGAATTTTGGACAATGGGCGCAAGCCTGATCCAGCCATGCCGCGTGCGGGAAGAAGGCCTTCGGGTTGTAAACCGCTTTTGTCAGGGAAGAAACGCTCTGGGCTAATACCCTGGGGTAATGACGGTACCTGAAGAATAAGCACCGGCTAACTACGTGCCAGCAGCCGCGGTAATACGTAGGGTGCAAGCGTTAATCGGAATTACTGGGCGTAAAGCGTGCGCAGGCGGTTATGCAAGACAGATGTGAAATCCCCGGGCTTAACCTGGGAACTGCATTTGTGACTGCATAGCTAGAGTGCGGCAGAGGGGGATGGAATTCCGCGTGTAGCAGTGAAATGCGTAGATATGCGGAGGAACACCGATGGCGAAGGCAATCCCCTGGGCCTGCACTGACGCTCATGCACGAAAGCGTGGGGAGCAAACAGGATTAGATACCCTGGTAGTCCACGCCCTAAACGATGTCAACTGGTTGTTGGAAGGGTTCCCTTTCAGTAACGAAGCTAACGCGTGAAGTTGACCGCCTGGGGAGTACGGCCGCAAGGTTGAAACTCAAAGGAATTGACGGGGACCCGCACAAGCGGTGGATGATGTGGTTTAATTCGATGCAACGCGAAAAACCTTACCTACCCTTGACATGTCTGGAATTTCGCAGAGATGTGAAAGTGCTCGAAAGAGAACCAGAACACAGGTGCTGCATGGCCGTCGTCAGCTCGTGTCGTGAGATGTTGGGTTAAGTCCCGCAACGAGCGCAACCCTTGTCATTAGTTGCTACGAAAGGGCACTCTAATGAGACTGCCGGTGACAAACCGGAGGAAGGTGGGGATGACGTCAGGTCCTCATGGCCCTTATGGGTAGGGCTACACACGTCATACAATGGCCGGTACAGAGGGCTGCCAACCCGCGAGGGGGAGCTAATCCCAGAAAACCGGTCGTAGTCCGGATCGCAGTCTGCAACTCGACTGCGTGAAGTCGGAATCGCTAGTAATCGCGGATCAGCTTGCCGCGGTGAATACGTTCCCGGGTCTTGTACACACCGCCCGTCACACCATGGGAGCGGGTTCTGCCAGAAGTAGTTAGCCTAACCGCAAGGAGGGCGATTACCACGGCAGGGTTCGTGACTGGGGTGAAGTCGTAACAAGGTAGCCGTATCGGAAGGTGCGGCTGGATCACCTCCTTTCTGGAAAATGCACTCAAATTTGGGCGCCCACACTTATCGGCTGTTGTTGACGACAGATCTACCCGGGCGTGAGGGTCTGTAGCTCAGTCGGTTAGAGCACCGTCTTGATAAGGCGGGGGTCGTTGGTTCGAATCCAACCAGACCCACCATCACATATTGGGGGTGTAGCTCAGCTGGGAGAGCACCTGCTTTGCAAGCAGGGGGTCATCGGTTCGATCCCGTTCACCTCCACCAATCCAATATTCGAGCGAACTCGTCAGCAGGCCTTGCGCCTGTTGACGAGTCCGTTCGAAAGATCGGCTGTCGTTCTTTAACAATCCATAGAGTCGAATCAGCGTTGTCGACGGAAAGCACTTCGGTGCACCGTGCCGTCGGCAACCAATGATTGCGTCAACAGACTTCAACTCATTAAGAGATTGAAGATCGGCATAACGCGAATTACTCATAGATAGACGGTCATTGACACGTGCCTGGCAACAGGTGTCAAAGTTATAGGGTCAAGTGACTAAGTGCATGTGGTGGATGCCTTGGCGATTACAGGCGACGAAGGACGTGATAGCCTGCGATAAGCTTCGGGGAGCTGGCAAATTAGCTTTGATCCGGAGATTTCCGAATGGGGAAACCCACCGAAAGGTATCGCACACTGAATACATAGGTGTGCGAGGCGAACCGGGTGAACTGAAACATCTCAGTAGCTCGAGGAAAAGACATCAACCGAGATTCCGAAAGTAGTGGCGAGCGAAATCGGAAAAGCCTGCACGTTTTAGCAATCGACTTATCGAAACAGTCTGGAAAGGCTGGCCACAGAGGGTGATAGCCCCGTACGGAAAAAGTCGGCTGTGGAACTGGGCGTGCGACAAGTAGGGCGGGACACGTGAAATCCTGTCTGAAGATGGGGGGACCATCCTCCAAGGCTAAATACTCGTAATCGACCGATAGTGAACTAGTACCGTGAGGGAAAGGCGAAAAGAACCCCGGGAGGGGAGTGAAATAGATCCTGAAACCGCATGCATACAAAAAGTAGGAGCCCGCAAGGGTGACTGCGTACCTTTTGTATAATGGGTCAGCGACTTACATTCAGTGGCAAGCTTAACCGAATAGGGAAGGCGCAGGGAAACCGAGTCCGAATAGGGCGTTCAGTCGCTGGGTGTAGACCCGAAACCAAGTGATCTATCCATGGCCAGGATGAAGGTACCGTAACAGGTGCTGGAGGTCCGAACCGACTAGTGTTGCAAAACTAGCGGATGAGCTGTGGATAGGGGTGAAAGGCTAAACAAACTTGGAGATAGCTGGTTCTCTCCGAAAACTATTTAGGTAGTGCCTCAAGTATTACCATCGGGGGTAGAGCACTGTTATGGCTAGGGGGTCATGGCGACTTACCAAACCATTGCAAACTCCGAATACCGATGAGTACAGCTTGGGAGACAGAGCACCGGGTGCTAACGTCCGGACTCAAGAGGGAAACAACCCAGACCGCCAGCTAAGGTCCCTAAAATTGGCTAAGTGGGAAACGAAGTGGGAAGGCTAAAACAGTCAGGATGTTGGCTTAGAAGCAGCCATCATTTAAAGAAAGCGTAATAGCTCACTGATCGAGTCGTCCTGCGCGGAAGATGTAACGGGGCTAAGCCAGTTACCGAAGCTGCGGATTTGCACGCAAGTGCAAGTGGTAGGAGAGCGTTCTGTACGCCTGTGAAGGTGGAGTCGTGAGGCTCTGCTGGAGGTATCAGAAGTGCGAATGCTGACATGAGTAGCGTTAAAGGGGGTGAAAAGCCCCCTCGCCGAAAGCGCAAGGTTTCCTACGCAACGTTCATCGGCGTAGGGTGAGTCGGCCCCTAAGGCGAGGCAGAGATGCGTAGCTGATGGGAAACAGGTCAATATTCCTGTACCGATGTGTAGTGCGATGTGGGGACGGAGAAGGTTAGCTCGGCCGGGTGTTGGATATCCCGGTTCAAGCCTGTAGTCGTGCCTGGTAGGCAAATCCGCCGGGCTTAGATGAGAGGTGATAACGAGGAAGCTTGCTTCCGAAGTGAGTGATACCCTGCTTCCAGGAAAAGCCACTAAGCTTCAGCTACACACGACCGTACCGCAAACCGACACTGGTGCGCGAGATGAGTATTCTAAGGCGCTTGAGAGAACTCTGGAGAAGGAACTCGGCAAATTGACACCGTAACTTCGGAAGAAGGTGTGCCCCCGGTAGGTGATGTCGTACAGACGGAGCCCAAAGGGGTCGCAGAGAATAGGTGGCTGCGACTGTTTATTAAAAACACAGCACTCTGCAAAGACGAAAGTCGACGTATAGGGTGTGACGCCTGCCCGGTGCTGGAAGATTAAATGATGGGGTGCAAGCTCTTGATTGAAGTCCCAGTAAACGGCGGCCGTAACTATAACGGTCCTAAGGTAGCGAAATTCCTTGTCGGGTAAGTTCCGACCTGCACGAATGGCGTAACGATGGCCACGCTGTCTCCTCCAGAGACTCAGCGAAGTTGAAATGTTTGTGATGATGCAATCTCCCCGCGGAAAGACGGAAAGACCCCATGAACCTTTACTGTAGCTTTACATTGGACTTTGAACAGATCTGTGTAGGATAGGTGGGAGGCTTTGAAGCGGTGCCGCTAGGTGTCGTGGAGCCAACGTTGAAATACCACCCTGGTGTGTTTGAGGTTCTAACCTTGGCCCGTTATCCGGGTTGGGGACAGTGTATGGTGGGCAGTTTGACTGGGGCGGTCTCCTCCCAAAGTGTAACGGAGGAGTTCGAAGGTACGCTAAATACGGTCGGAAATCGTGTTGATAGTGCATTGGCATAAGCGTGCTTGACTGCGAGACTGACAAGTCGAGCAGGTACGAAAGTAGGACAAAGTGATCCGGTGGTTCTGTATGGAAGGGCCATCGCTCAACGGATAAAAGGTACTCTGGGGATAACAGGCTGATACCGCCCAAGAGTTCATATCGACGGCGGTGTTTGGCACCTCGATGTCGGCTCATCTCATCCTGGGGCTGTAGCCGGTCCCAAGGGTATGGCTGTTCGCCATTTAAAGAGGTACGTGAGCTGGGTTTAAAACGTCGTGAGACAGTTTGGTCCCTATCTTCCGTGGGCGCTGCAAGATTGAGAGAGCCTGCTCCTAGTACGAGAGGACCGGAGTGGACGCACCTCTGGTGTATCGGTTGTCACGCCAGTGGCATTGCCGAGTAGCTAAGTGCGGAAGAGATAACCGCTGAAAGCATCTAAGCGGGAAACTCGTCTCAAGATGAGTCTTGCCGGGGCCTTGAGCCCCCTGAAGAGTCGTTCGAGACCAGGACGTTGATAGGTCGGGTGTGGAAGCGCAGTAATGCGTTGAGCTAACCGATACTAATTGCTCGTGAGGCTTGACCCTATAACTTTGACATGATGTCAATGCGGGTTATGCCAGTTGAACGCAATCTGCTGATTTGATTCTATGAATTGGTTGCCACGCTAGATTGGCGGGGCAACAACCAGTCAAGCCTGATGACCATAGCGAGGTGGTCCCACTCCTTCCCATCCCGAACAGGACAGTGAAACGCCTCAGCGCCGATGATAGTGCGGGTTCCCGTGTGAAAGTAGGACATTGTCAGGCTAATAATAAGCAAAGGCCCGGTTCAGAAATGAACCGGGCCTTTTGCCATTTCTGGCCCGACAAGACCTACATACTGCGTCGATACTGCCCGCCGACCTCGAACAGTGCGTTGGTAATCTGCCCGAGGCGAGCAGCAGCGCACCGCATCCATCAGCACCTCGAAGACATTGCGGTTGTCGATCACGGCCGCCTGAAGTCGCTTCAGCATCGCCGGCGCCTCGGCTGCGTGGCGCGCGTGGAAGTCGGCCAGCCGCTTCAGCTGCGACTGCTTTTCCTCGTCGGTCGAGCGCGCCAGCTCCAGCGTCTGTGCCGCCGGTTCGCCGTGCGGATTGCGGAAGGTGTTGACCCCGACGATCGGGTACTCGCCGGTGTGCTTGAGCATCTCGTAGTGCATGCTCTCTTCCTGGATCTTGCCGCGCTGGTAGCCGGTTTCCATCGCCCCGAGCACCCCGCCGCGTTCGGCGATCTTCTCGAACTCGGCCAGCACCGCCTCTTCCACCAGTTCGGTCAGCTCGTCGATGATGAACGCGCCCTGGTTCGGGTTCTCGTTCTTCGCCAGGCCCCACTCGCGGTTGATGATCATCTGGATCGCCATCGCGCGGCGCACGCTGTCCTCGGTCGGCGTGGTGATCGCCTCGTCGAAGGCGTTGGTGTGCAGGCTGTTGCAGTTGTCGTAGATCGCGATCAGCGCCTGCAGCGTGGTGCGGATGTCGTTGAACTGGATCTCCTGCGCGTGCAGTGAGCGGCCACTGGTCTGCACGTGGTACTTCAGCTTCTGGCTGCGTTCGTTGGCGCCGTAGCGGTCGCGCATCGCCGTGGCCCAGATGCGCCGCGCCACCCGGCCCATCACCGTGTACTCCGGGTCCATGCCGTTGCTGAAGAAGAAGCTCAGGTTCGGCGCGAAGTCGTCGATGTGCATGCCGCGGGCCAGGTAGGCCTCGACGAAGGTGAAGCCGTTGCTGACAGCGTGAAGGCCAGCTGGCTGATCGGGTTGGCCCCGGCCTCGGCGATGTGATAGCCCGAGATGCTCACCGAGTAGAAGTTGCGCACCCGGTGGTGCACGAAGTACTCGGCGATGTCGCCCATCACCTTCAGGCTGAACTCGGTGGAGAAGATGCAGGTGTTCTGGCCCTGGTCTTCCTTCAGGATGTCGGCCTGCACCGTGCCGCGCACGTTCTCCTTGACCCAGGCGGCGATCTTGGCTGCCTCGTCGTCGGTCGGCTCGCGGCCGTTGTCGGCGCGGAACTTGTCGATCTTCTGGTCGATGGCGGTGTTCATGAACATCGCCAGGATCGTCGGTGCCGGGCCGTTGATGGTCATGCTCACGCGAGGTCGCCGGGTGCGTCAGGTCGAAGCCCGAGTACAGCACCTTCATGTCGTCCAGCGTGGCGATGGACACGCCGGAATTGCCCACCTTGCCGTAGATGTCCGGGCGCCGATCCGGGTCGTTGCCGTACAGCGTCACCGAGTCGAAGGCGGTGGACAGCCGCTTGGCCGGCATGCCTTCGCTCAGCAGCTTGAAGCGCCGGTTGGTGCGGAAGGCGTCGCCTTCGCCGGCGAACATGCGCGTCGGGTCCTCGTTCTCGCGCTTGAAGGCGAAGGTGCCGGCGGTGTAGGGGAAGCTGCCGGGCACGTTGTCCAGCAGCAGCCACTTCAGGAATCTCGCCGTGGCATTCGTAGCGCCGGCAGCGCCACCTTGCGGATCTTGTTGCCCGACAGCGTGGTGTGGGTGAGCTGGGTGCGGATCTCCTTGTCGCGGATCTTCACCACGTACTCGTCGCCGGCGTAGGCCTTCTGCATGTCCGGCCACATCGCCAGCAGCTTGCGCGAATGTGCGTCCAGACGTGCCTCGCGCGCCTGCGCCAGGTCGAGCACCGCCTCGACCGCACGATGGCGTTCGGGCTTGTCGGTCTGCAACATGGCGGCGCTGGCCTTGAGCTGCTGCAGCTCGCGCGCCAGGCGGGCCTGCTCGCGCGCATGGCGCTTGTAGCCGCGCACGGTGTCGGCGATGTCGGCCAGGTAGCGCACGCGTGCGCCGGGCACGATCGGCACCTGGTGCGTGCTGTGGCGCGTGGCCACCGGCGGCAAGCCGGCCTTCGCCCAGCTTCAGGCCCAGCGCGGCCAGCCGCGGCTTGAGCGCCTGGTACAGCGCGGTGACGCCGTCGTCGTTGAAGCGGCTGGCCATGGTGCCGAACACCGGCATGGCCTCGGGCGGCTGCTTGAAGGCTTCGCGGTTGCGCTGCACCTGCTTGGCCACGTCGCGCAGCGCGTCGGCGGCGCCCTTGCGGTCGAACTTGTTGATGGCCACGAACTCGGCGAAGTCGAGCATGTCGATCTTCTCCAGCTGGCTGGCCGCGCCGAACTCCGGCGTCATCACGTACATCGGCACGTCCACCAGCGGCACGATGGCGGCATCGCCCTGGCCGATGCCGGAGGTTTCGACGACGATCAGGTCGAAGCCCGCCACCTTGCAGGCCGCCAGCACGTCGGGCAGGGCCTGGCTGATCTCGCTGCCGAAGTCGCGCGTGGCCAGGCTGCGCATGAACACGCGCGCGCCGTCGTCGTCGGCGCTGGCGGTGCGCCACGGGCCGATGGCGTTCATGCGGATGCGGTCGCCGAGCAGCGCGCCGCCGCTCTTGCGCCGGCTGGGATCGATGCTGATGACGGCGATCTGCAGCGCGATCGTCCTGGTCCAGCCGCAGCCGGCGGATCAGTTCGTCGGTCAGGCTGCTCTTGCCGGCGCCGCCGGTGCCGGTGATGCCGACCACGGGGGTCTGCGTCTTGTGCGGCCGTGGCCTGCAGTTCGGCCTTCAGTCGCTGCGGCGACCTGGCCGTTCTCCAGCGCGGTGATCAGCTGGGCCAGCGCGCGGCGGGCCGCCGCGCCGGTGCCGCGGATGGCGGCCAGGTTCTTCGGGGCGTGCACCGACAGGTCGATGTCGCTCATCATCAGCATCTCGCCGATCATGCCGGCCAGGCCCATGCGCTGGCCGTCTTCGGGGCTGTAGATGCGCGTCACGCCGCTGGACTGCAGCTCCTGGATCTCGGCCGGCACGATGACGCCGCCGCCGCCGCCGAAGACCTTGATGTGTGCGCCGCCGCGCTGGCGCAGCAGCTCGACCATGTACTTGAAGTACTCGACATGGCCGCCCTGGTAGCTGCTGATGGCGATGCCCTGCGCGTCTTCCTGCAGCGCGGCGGTGACGACTTCGTCGACCGAGCGGTTGTGGCCCAGGTGGATGACCTCGGCACCCATGCCCTGCAGGATGCGCCGCATGATGTTGATCGCCGCATCGTGTCCGTCGAACAGCGACGCGGCCGTCACGAAGCGCACCTTGTGCTTCGGGCGGTACTCGGCGAGGGCCTTGTATTCGGCGGACAGGTCGGTCATGGTGGTGTCGGTCTGGGTTGGGGGCGGGCGGTGCAGGGGCACCTGGACGGATTGTCGATCTTCGATCATGGCATTGCACGCCGACCGCCAGACTGAACGCGCCGCGATGCCGGCTCATGGTTTTCCCGAGGCTCGACCTCATCGCGTGGGCTGGTCGATGCACGTCGCGCCCTGGCACCTGATAGGCTCGCGCCACTCGAAACCCCGGCCGGCGGCCGACCAGCATGAGCTTCCTTGCCATCGACATCGGCAACACGCGCCTGAAGTGGGCGCTGTACGCGGCCGCCAAGCCGGGTGCGGCGATGCTGGCCCACGGTGCGGTCTTCCTCGAAACCATCGACACCCTCGCCGAGACGGACTGGAAGCGCCTGGCTGCCGCCGACCAGCATGCTCGGTTGCGTGGTCGCCGGCGATGCGGTGCGGCGCCGCGTCGAAGAGCAGATGGAACTGTGGGACACCGAGGCGCACTGGGTCGTGTCCTCCGAGCGCGAGGCTGGCCTGGTGAACGGCTACGACCATCCCAACCGGCTCGGTGCCGACCGCTGGGTGGCGCTGATCGGCGCGCGTGCGCGCCTGCTGCGTCCGGGCCGCCGCGGCCGGCGCTGGTGGTGATGATCGGCACCGCGGCCACGGTGGATGCCATCGATGCCGAAGGCCGCTTTCTCGGCGGTCTGATCCTGCCCGGCTTCGGCCTGATGCTCAAGGCGCTGGAGATGGGCACCGCCGGCCTGAAGTTCCCGACCGGCGAGGTGGTGGACTTCCCCACCAACACCAGCGACGCGCTGATGAGCGGCGGTGCCAACGCGATCGCCGGCGCCATCGAACGCCAGCACCGCAAGCTGCTCGAGCGCACCGGCCAGCAACCGGCGCTGTTCATGACCGGCGGCGCGGCGGTGAAGCTGGCGCCGATCACCGACCTGGCCTTCGAGACCGTCGATTCGCTGATCTTCGACGGACTGCTGCAGATCCAGTCGCGGCGCTCGGGCGCCTGAGGCGCTGAGCGCGCTACAGGATGTAGCGCGACAGGTCCTCGTTCTTCGCCAGGTCGGACAGGCGCGCGTTGACCAGCGCCTCGTCCACCAGCACCGTCTGGCCGTGGCGGTTGGGCGCGTCGAAGCTGATCTCGTCGAGCAGCCGCTCCATCACCGTGGCCAGGCGGCGCGCGCCGATGTTCTCGGTGCTCTCGTTCACGTCGAAGGCAATCTGCGCCAGGCGACGCACGCCTTCGGCCGTGATCTCCAGCGTCACGCCCTCGGTGGCCAGCAGCGCCTGGTACTGCTTCACCAGGCTGGCATGCGTGCTGGTCAGGATGGCCTCGAAATCGGCCACGCTCAGCGAACCCAGCTCCACGCGGATCGGAAAGCGTCCCTGCAGCTCCGGAATCAGGTCGCTCGGCTTGGCCAGGTGGAAGGCGCCCGAGGCGACGAACAGGATGTGGTCGGTCTTGACCATGCCGTACTTGGTGTTCACCGAGGTGCCCTCGACCAGCGGCAGCAGGTCGCGCTGCACGCCCTGGCGCGACACTTCCGGCCCGCCGTGCTCGCTGCGCGAAGCCACCTTGTCGATCTCGTCGATGAAGACGATGCCGTTGTTCTCGGCATTGGCAAGCGCCGCGGTCTTGATCTCGTCGTCGTTGACCAGCTTGCCGGCCTCTTCGTCGACCAGCAGCTTCAGCGCATCGCCGATCTTCAGCTTTCGCGTCCTGCGCTTGCCCTGGCCGAGGTTGGAGAACAGGCCCTTCAGCTGCTCGGCCATTTCCTCCATGCCCTGCGGGCCCATGATCTCCAGCGAGGGCCGCGCCTCGGCCAGGTCGACCTCGATCTCGCGGTCATTCAGCGCACCTTCGCGCAGCCGCTTGCGCATCACCTGTCGCGCGGTGTTGTCGGGGCTGGGGGAGGAGGCGGTGACGCCGAACTCGGCGCGCGGCGGCGGCACCAGGATGTCGAGCACCCGCTCCTCGGCCGCGTCCTCGGCCTGGGCGCGCTTGCGCTTCATCTGCAGGTCGCGCTCCTGCTTGACCGCCACCTCCAGCAGGTCGCGGATGATGCTGTCCACGTCCTTGCCGACATAGCCCACCTCGGTGAACTTGGTGGCTTCCACCTTGATGAAGGGGGCATCCGCCAGGCGCGCCAGGCGGCGTGCGATCTCGGTCTTGCCCACGCCGGTGGGCCCGATCATCAGGATGTTCTTCGGCGTGATCTCGCCGCGCATCGGCTCGGCCACCTGCTGGCGGCGCCAGCGGTTGCGCAGCGCGATGGCCACGGCACGCTTGGCCGCGGCCTGGCCGACGATGTGGCGGTCGAGCTCGGAGACGATCTCCTGCGGCGTCATCTGGCTCATTCCAAGGTCTCGATGGTGTGGCTCTGGTTGGTGTAAATGCAGATGTCGCCGGCGATCTCGAGCGACTTCTTCACCATCTCGGCCGGAGGCATCTCGGTGTGCGCCAGCAGCGCGCGGGCCGCGGCCTGCGCATAGGCGCCGCCCGAACCGATGGCGACGATGCCGTGCTCCGGTTCCAGCACGTCGCCGTTGCCGGTGATGATCAGCGAGGCACTGCGGTCGGCCACGGCCAGCATCGCCTCCAGCCGGCGCAGCACCCGGTCGGTGCGCCAGTCCTTGGTCAGGTCGATGGCCGCGCGCACCAGGTGGCCCTGGTGCTTTTCCAGCTTGGACTCGAAGCGCTCGAACAGCGTGAAGGCATCGGCCGTGGCGCCGGCAAAGCCGGCCAGCACCTGGTCCCGATAGAGCTTGCGCACCTTGCGCGCGCTCGACTTGACGACGATGTTGCCCAGCGTCACCTGACCGTCGCCGCCGAGGGCCACGGCGGCACCGCGGCGCACACTGACGATGGTGGTGCCGTGGAACACGGCCGGTTCTGAAGCATGCATGGCGATGAGCTTGGGTCGCTTCGGCAAAGGACAAGCCCGATTGTCGCCCGCCGCGCCGCGGCGTCGGGTCAGACCTTGCGCACCTGCACCTTGGCGTGCTCGTTGATGCCCATGGCGCCGAAGAACAGCGCCACCAGGCGGTGCGCATCGACGAACTGCACCATCCGGTTTTCGCTGCGCTTGACCAGCACCCAGTTGAGCAGGTCGCCGGCCGCGATGAAGTCCACGCGGATCAGCTTGGCGCAGGATACCGTGACCACCTGCGACTTGCCCAGTTGCGAATTCAGTCGCTCCAGCGTGCCGCTGATGTCGCTGACCAATTGACCCGAAAGCTCGATGCTCGCCACCTGGGTGCCACTGATGGTGTCGTCAACGAGCCCGGACTCCATGAACCCGGTGGACACCTCGCTGACCATCGACAGCGGCGGAGTGTGCGTGTTGAGGGTGGAGCCGCCGATGCGCACGTTGCAGCGTGTGCGCTCCCATGACGGAGGCGAGACCTCGTAGGTCACGCAGTAGTCGATGGCGGCTTCGTCGAATTGATCGGCTCGATTGGCCAGGCGCAGCGCATCCAGACGCGCCTGCCAAAAGGCCGGGTCGGCATCGCGCACGCCGGTCGGCGCGGCTTCCTGCAGCCTGGCGAAGAGGTTCTCGCCGGACATCCAACGCATTTCCAACTGCTGCTTGCTCCAGTGTCGGAACAGCGATGACAGTTGTGTCGCCGCTTCGGCATCGATGCTGCGAAGCGCGGCCCAATCAAACACCCAGGGCAGCGGCATCTGCAGCGTCTGCGAACGCAGCCGCGCGACCGCGTCGATGTCCAGCAACTCCGGGCAGACCCAGCCGACGTCGCCGCCTGTCGGGCCGTTGCTGCTGCTGCGTTCGGCGTTGGCGGTGTCGGCCACCGCATCAGACACCAGCTTGGGCAGCGAGAACCATTGCGGCGCCGACCAGCCGAACTGGTGAGCGTAGTCACTCGCCAGCGCCTCGAAGCGCTGCTGCTGGCCGGTGGCGCGGTACAGGTCGAACAGCACCAGCCAGGTTTCGGCATGCTGAGCCCGCGCACCGCCGGCACTGGTGAGCTGCGACAGCGACTGCTCGCACTGATTGAAGTCGGCGTTGGCGAACGCGATCACCGCCTCGTCCAGGTCGGGGTCGTGCACCACCTCGCTGATCTCGACGCCGAAGCGGTGCTCGAACTCGCCGGTGTCGCCCGAAGTGGCCAACGACAGCGGTGCCAGCGGCGGCAGTCCCGGTGCTGCAAAGACCGGCGCCTGTACTTCGACCGGCGCGACATCCAAATCCGGCAGGAGCGGCAGCGCCGGCAGCTCTTCGCGCTGCGCATCCAGTGGCACGTCTGCCGACGGAGGCGGTAAACCCGAACGGGCCAACACCGCCGGCTCGGTGGGCGCATTGAAGAAGCCTGAATTCCGGCGCCCCGATGGCGAAAAGCTGCCGCCGACCATCTGCTGCTCGATCTCGTCGATCTTGGCCTTGACGCCGCCTTCCGGGCGGGCGCTTGCGCTCTCGGACTGCCGCGCCTCGGAATCGTCGAGCCGCGACGAACTGCCCAGCGTTGCCAATTGCTCAGGAGAAAGCCCTTCGCGGCGCACCTTGCGCAGCATGTCGAACTCGCGCTTGCGCACGAAGTCGTTGCGCCGCTTGCGTTCGACCATCGCCTTGAGCTCGGACTTCTCGAGGTCCAGCTCGCGCGTGTCGTCCACCCGGGTGCCCAAGTCGGCCCAATCCGTGGCCGGATTGGCCACGAAGCGGACCACCTTGCGGAAGAAGCTTTCGCCGTCCTTGTTGTCGGCCATCAAAGCGCCCAGTGCGGTCTTGCGGAAATGAGCAGGCGGTCAGTCACCAAACATCTTCTGCTTCATCTCGCGCCGCTGCTGGGCCTCGAGTGAGAGCGTGGCTGTCGGCCGGGCCAGCAACCGGGCCAGGCCGATCGGCTCGCCAGTCTCGTCGCAATAGCCATAGTCGCCGGATTCGACGCGCGCCAGCGACTGGCCGATCTTCTTCAGCAGCTTGCGTTCGCGGTCGCGCGTGCGCAGCTCCAGCGCGTGTTCTTCCTCGATGGTGGCGCGGTCGGCCGGGTCGGGCACGATCGAGGTGTCCTCGCGAAGGTGCTCGGTGGTCTCGCCGGCATTGGACAGCAGATCATCCTTCTGCGCCTGCAGGCGCAGCCGGAAGAACTCGCGCTGCTTCTCGTTCATGTACTCGCTGTCCGGCATGGCCAGAAGTTCGGCTTCGGTCAGGTCGCGGGCCGACTTGGTCTTCCAGGCGTTGGCCAGCTTCGGGTCGGGTTTCGCCAGCGGCTTGAACACGTCGAGTTCGTCATGGCCGCGCACCGGCGCGCGCGCCGGGGCAAAGCGGTCGGTAAAGCGGTTGGTGATCGGGGCGGGCGCCGGTTCGGGCATCGCATGCGCCTTGGAGGAGCGCCCGGCAGGCTTGCTGGCAGCAGCCGGGGCGGGCTTCAGGCCCGCCTTGGCCGGCGGCGGCGCCTCGGCGGGTTTTGCAGGCGCGACCTTGGCGGGGACCTTCTTTGCGGGGGTCGCGGCGCTCTTGGCCAGCGTCTTGTTCAATTGGGGTCTCCTTGCCGGAACTCTAGGGAAAACAGGCTCTTCTATCCCAGTGGGAGCACCGCCGGAGCGGCCCGGCCACCGGGTTCGAGCGCGCGGATTGTAGCCATCATGATGCGCCAGCTTGTGGCCCCGCCGACGGCGCCGTTGCGGAGCCTGTCATGGCGTCGTGAAATGCTGCTCAGGACACGCATTGCTCCAGGCCCTGCAGCAGGATGTCCCGGGGCAGATCGATGCCGATGAAGACCATCTTGCTGGCTTTTTTCTCGCCCGGCGCCCACTTCGGGCCGAGGTCGCTGCCCATCAGCTGGTGCACGCCCTGGAAGATGACCTTGCGCTCGCTGCCCTGCATGTGCAGCACGCCCTTGTAGCGCAGCATCTTCGGGCCGTAGACCTGCACGATCGCGCCCAGGAAGTCCTCCAGCTTGGCCGGGTTCAGCGGCCGGTCGGCATGGAAGACGAAGGACTTGACGTCGTCGTCATGGTGATGGTGATGCGGGTGGTCGCAGTGCTCGCCATGCTCATGATCATCGTCGTCGTCGTGATGTTCGTGCCCGCCGTCGGGCTTCAGGAACTCCGGGTCGATGTCCAGCTTGGCATTCAGGTTGAAGCCGCGCAGGTCGAAGACCTCGGCGATCGGCACTTCGCCGAAATGCACCTGGCGCTGCGGCGCGCGCGGGTTCATGTGCTTGAGCCGGTGCACCAGCGCCTGGACCTCGCCTTCAGCCACCAGGTCGGTCTTGCTGATGAAGATCTGGTCGGCGAAGCCCACCTGGCGACGTGCCTCCTGCCGCGTGTCGAGCTGGCCATCGGCATGCTTGGCGTCGACCAGCGTCAGGATCGAGTCGAGCAGGTACACCTCGGCAATCTCGTCGTCCATGAAGAAGGTCTGTGCCACCGGTCCGGGGTCGGCCAGGCCGGTGGTTTCGATGACGACGCGGTCGAAGTCGAGCTCGCCCTTGCGCTTCTTCTCGGCCAACTCGGACAGCGTGGTGCGCAGATCCTCGCGGATGGAGCAGCACACGCAGCCGTTGTTCAGCTGGATGATCTCCTCGCGGCTGTCCTGCACCAGGATGTCGTTGTCGATGTTCTCCGAGCCGAACTCGTTCTCGATCACGGCGATCTTCTGCCCGTGCGATTCGCTGAGCACGCGCTTGAGCAAGGTGGTCTTGCCCGAGCCAAGGAAGCCGGTGAGGATGGTGGCGGGAATCAGGCCTTGGGACATGAGGGTACCTTGCTGCTGTCGTTCATGAGAGCTAACAAATAGAGATGCGGCCATTGTGTCCAAATTCAAGAGCAGGCACCGGGCAGTGGGCCGGGGGCGCCATGACCTGGGCCTTTGGCCACTGCGTTATTCTTCGTGCAGCGCCACTTCGCTGCCTCCAAGTTGTCAGACCCCCAGCCTTCGCGGCACCTGCGTCCCCCCGCGGACAAGCGCTCCCTGTTCGACCGGCTGGTCGAATTCATCTCGCCGGGCCCCGATTCGCGGGCGGAGCTGATCGCCACGCTGGCCGATGCCGAGCAGCGCGAGCTGATCGAGCCCGAATCGCGGCAGATGCTCGAAGGCGTGCTGCGCATGGCCGACATGAGCGCCGGCGACGTGATGGTGGCCGCCCCGCGCATGGACCTGCTGGACATCGACGCGCCCTATGACGAGTTGCTTGGGGTGGTGATCGAAACCGCGCACTCGCGCTTTCCGGTGTACGAAGGTCGCCGCGACAACATCATCGGCATCCTGATGGCCAAGGACCTGCTCAAGCTGCAGCGTGCGCCCGAGCTGAACCTGCGTACCCTGTTGCGTCCGGCCGTGTTCGTGCCCGAATCGAAGCGGCTCAACGAACTGCTGCGCGACTTTCGCTCCAACCGCAACCACCTGGCCATCGTCATCGACGAATTCGGCCAGACGGCCGGGCTGATCACCATCGAGGACGTGCTCGAGGAAATCGTCGGCGAGATCGAGGACGAGTTCGACGACCACGACGAGGAAAGCGGCGTCTACACCCTGGCCGACGGTACGCACCGCGTGGCTGGCGACACCTCCATCGCCTCGGTCAACGAAGCCTTCGGCCTGCACCTGCCCGAGACCGACTTCGAAACCATCGGCGGCCTGGTCGCCCATGAGCTGGGCCGGGTGCCGCGCCGCGGCGAGACGGTCGATCTCGGCGGTCTGCGTTTTGCGGTGATGCTGGCGCGCGGCGGCGCCGTGCGCTGGTTCCGCGTGGCACGCCTGCCCGCCAAGCGGCCATCGAGCGACGGCGCTTGAACCCTCGCGCGGGGCTGCTGCCGCAGGGTCTGGCCGCGGCGTCTCTGGGCGCGCTGCAGACCCTGGCCTTCGTCCATTCCGCGCTGTGGTGGCTGCCGCTGCTGTGCACCGCCGCGCTGGCGGCGCTGGTCTGGCGTGCCGCGCCGCGCCGCGCCGCGCTGCTGGGCTGGCTGTACGGCAGCGCCTGGCTGGGCGCGGGCGTGTGGTGGCTGTTCATCAGCCTGCACCGCTACGGCGGCCTGCCCGCCTGGCTGGCGGTGCTGGCGGTGGCACTGCTGTGCATGGGCCTGGCGCTGTACCTGGCCCTGGCGATGGGCCTGTTCGCGCATTGGCGCCGTGGCCGCGTGGCGCTCGACGTGGCCCTGTTCGCCGCACTGTGGTTGCTGGCCGAACTGGCACGCACGGTCATCTTCACCGGCTTTCCCTGGCTGGCCAGCGGCTATTCACAGGTCGACGGCCCGCTGGCTGCGTGGGCACCCTGGATCGGCGTCAGCGGCATCGGCACGCTCGGTGCAGCACTGGCCGCGCTGCTCGCGGCCGCCTGGCACGGGCGTGCGAAGCCGCCTCAGGCGCTGGCGGCGCTGGCGGTGGCCTTGGCCGTCCCGGCGCTGTCGGCAGCGGTCGGCACCCGTGACTTCAGCCGTCCCAGCGGCGAGCTGAGCGTCAGCCTGCTGCAGGGCAACGTGCCGCAGGACGAGAAGTTCTCGATGCAGCACGTGCCGCAGACGCTGGCCTGGGTGGCGCAGGCGCTGCAGGGCGCACGCGGCCAGCTGGTGGTGGCGCCGGAGACGGCCGTGCCGCTGCTGCCCGAGCAGCTGACCGAACTGGTGCCCGACTACTGGCCGGCGCTGCGCGCGCGCTTCGAGAACTCGGGCCAGTCGGCGTTGATCGGCGTGCCGCTGGGCGACTACCACAGCGGCTACACCAATTCCGTGGTCGGCCTGTCGGCCGCCAGCCGCGGCGGCGCTGCCCTACCGCTACGACAAGGTGCACCTGGTGCCCTTCGGCGAGTTCATCCCCACGGGCTTTCGCTGGTTCACGCAGCTGATGGACATCCCGCTGGGCGACTTCGCGCGCGGGCCGCTGAACGCGCCGTCCTTCAGCGTCGGCGGCGAGCGCATCGCGCCGAACATCTGCTACGAGGACCTCTTCGGCGCCGAGCTGGCGCGGCGCTTCATCGACCCGGCGCGCGCGCCGACGATCTTCGCCAACGTCAGCAACATCGGCTGGTTCGGCGACACCATCGCGGTCCAGCAGCACCTGAACATCTCGCGCATGCGCACGCTGGAGTTCCAGCGCCCGATGCTGCGCGCCACCAACACCGGCGCCACGGCCATCATCGACCACCGCGCCCAGGTGCTGGCGCAGCTGCCGCCCTTCACCCAGGGCGTGCTCGACGGGCGGGTGCAGGGGCGAGAGGGGCTGACACCCTTTGCCTGGTGGAGTGCGCGCTTCGGCCTGTGGCCGTGGCTGGTGCTGGCGGCCGCGGTGATCGCGGGGGTGCTCAGCGTGCCGAAGCTTGACCCATGCGCACCAGGCGACCGGGCCGCGCGGCGCTGAGCTCGCCATTGCGCTGCACGCATTGGCCGGCCACCCAGGTGCCGAGGTAGCCCTCGCCCTTCTGCAGGAAGCGACGACCTCCGGCAGGCAGGTCGCGCACGATCTTCGGCGTGCCCACCGACAGGCGCTGCGGGTCGATCAGGTTGAGGTCGGCGCGCTGGCCCGGCGCGATCACGCCGCGGTCCGTGAGCCCCAGGTAGCGCGCGTTGCGCGAACTCAGCATCTGCACCGCCTGCTCCAGCGGCAGCCGGTCGTGCGAGCGGTCGCGCACCCAGTGCGTGAGCATGAAGGTGGTGAAGCTGGCGTCACAGATCGTGCCGACATGGGCGCCCGCGTCGCTCAAGGCGAACAGAGCGCGCGGATGCGCCAGCATGCGCCGCGTGGTGTCGAGATTGCCGTCGTTGTAGTTGAAGATCGGGAAATAGATCAGGTTGCCGCCGTCGCCTTCGGCCAGGTGGTCGTACATCGCCTCCAGTGCCGTGCAGCCGCGCTGACGGGCCTCGCGCGTAGAAGCTCCGCGCCACCGGCGGCTCGTAGTCGGGCACCTCGCCGTCGCGCGAGGACAACGGAAACATGCGCGCACTGATCAGCTCGATACGCTGCAGCAGGATGTCCACCAGTGGCGGGATGGCCGTGCCGTCGCCGGCCAGGCGCTCGAAGCCTTCGCTCAACGCGCGCGCCTTGCGCACCGGGTCGCGCAGCGCCGCCGCGCGCTCGGCCAGCGGCAGCTTCGCCACTTCCTTGTAGGCCGGCGAGCCGACGAAGAAGTGGAAGCTCGCATCCAGCCCGTTGATGACACCGATGCCGCGTGCCGCCGTCTGCAGGTACAGCGGCAGGCCGCGCGCCACCGCCGCCTCCACCCGCGCCTGCATGGCCAGGTACTGTTCGCCGCCGGGGTCGCGCTGCATCCAGGTCATCGACAGCGGGCGGCCGGCTGCCTGGGCCAGCTGCTCGACCAAATCGAACTCGGCGTCGAAGCGCTCCGGCCCGCGCAGCACGTCGAAGTCGCTGACCACCTGCACCACGCCATGCTTCAGGCCGTCGAAGGCGCGTGCAATGCCGGTCAGCTCGGCGGCGCTGGCTTCCGACGCGGGCGTTTCCTCGCCGCGCGAGGTGCGATGGTTGTCGCTGCGGCCGGTCGAAAAGCCGGCCGCGCCGGCTTCCAGCGCCTCGCGCAGCAGCGCGCGCATGGCCTCGATGTCCTGCGCCGTCGCTGCCTGCTGCGCCACCGCGCGTTCACCCATCACGAGCATGCGCAGCGGGTCGTGCGGCACCTGCACCAGATAGTCCAGGCTGTGCGGCGCGCGGTCCAGCGCGTCCATGTATTGCGGGAAGCTCTGCCAGTCGAAGCGCACGCCTTCGCTCAGGGCCACGCCGGGAATGTCTTCCACGCCTTCCATCAGGCGGATCAGTCGGTCCTGCTCGCCGGCCTTCAGCGGCGCGAAGCCAACGCCGCAGTTGCCCATGGCCAGCGTGGTCACGCCATGGTGGATGCTGGGCGAGAAGGTCTCGTCCCAGCTGGCCTGGCCGTCGTAATGGGTGTGGATGTCGACGAAGCCCGGCGTCAGCCAGGCGCCGGCGGCGTCGATGCGCTCACGCGCGGTGCCGGTGATGCGTCCGACCTCGACGATGCGGCCGTTCTGCACGGCGACATCGGCCGTCAGCGCGGCGGCGCCCGTGCCGTCGATCACCGTGGCGCCCGCGATCAGCAAATCGTGCATGGTGGTTCCTCCCTGGACAGGCGCAAAGCCTAGCGTGAGGGGCGCTTCGTAGAATCGGGGGTTTACGCCGAACCCTGAGCCTTCCACCGATGCGCAGCTTCCAGCAGATCATCCTCACGCTCCAGGACTACTGGGACCGCCAGGGCTGCGCGCTGCTGCAGCCCTACGACATGGAGGTCGGCGCCGGCACCAGCCACACCGCCACCTTCCTGCGCGCGCTGGGCCCCGAGCCCTGGAAGGCGGCCTACGTGCAGCCCAGCCGCCGGCCCAAGGACGGCCGCTACGGCGAGAACCCGAACCGCCTGCAGCACTACTACCAGTACCAGGTGGTGCTGAAGCCTGCGCCGGCCGACATCCTGGAGCTGTATCTGGGCTCGCTCGAGGCGCTGGGCTTCGACCTGAAGCGCAACGACGTGCGCTTCGTCGAAGACGACTGGGAGAACCCCACGCTCGGCTGCTGGGGCCTGGGCTGGGAGGTCTGGCTCAACGGCATGGAGGTCACGCAGTTCACCTACTTCCAGCAGGTCGGCGGCATCGACTGCAGGCCGATCACCGGCGAGATCACCTACGGCCTGGAACGGCTGGCGATGTACATCCAGGGCGTGGAAAGCCTGTTCGACCTGCAGTGGGCCGAGGGCATCAGCTACCGCGATGTCTACCACCAGAACGAGGTCGAGCAGAGCGCCTACAACTTCGAGCACAGCGATGTCGAGTTCCTGCTGCATTCGTTCAACGCGCACGAGCGGCAGAGCAAGCACCTGATGGAGCAGCAGCTGGCGCTGCCGGCCTACGAGCAGCTGCTCAAGGCCGCGCACACCTTCAACCTGCTGGACGCGCGCGGTGCCATCAGCGTCACCGAACGCGCCGCCTACATCGGCCGCATCCGCAACCTGGCGCGCGCCGTGGCGCAGAGCTACCTGGACAGTCGCGCGCGGCTGGGCTTCCCGATGGCGCCCGCGGGCCTGGGCCGACGAGGTGGCCGCGCAACTGGCGAAGAAGGCGGCCTGAGCATGACGCACAAGAACCTGCTGGTCGAGCTCTTCGTCGAGGAGCTGCCGCCCAAGGCGCTGAAGAAGCTGGGCGAGGCCTTCGCGACGCTGCTTTCCGATGCCCTCAAGGCGCAGGGCCTGGCGGCGGCCGATGCGCGCGGTGACGCCTTCGCCACGCCGCGCCGGCTGGCGGTGCATCGTCGCCGGCGTGGCGCCGAAGGCCGCCGACCGGCAGCTGCTGCAGAAGCTGATGCCGGTGGCGGTGGCGCTCGACGCCGATGGCCGGCCGACGCAGGCGCTGCTGAAGAAGCTGGCCGCCATCGGCGCGGCCGACGCGCCGGTGTCGCAGCTCAGGCGCCAGGGTGAAGGCAAGGCCGAGGCGCTGTTCCACGACAGCCTCATCCCGGGCGCGACGCTGGCCGAAGGCCTGCAGAACGCGCTGGACGACGCGCTGACCAGGCTGCCGATCCCCAAGGTGATGAGCTACCAGCTGGCCGACGGTTGGTCCGGCGTGCACTTCGTGCGCCCGGCGCATGGCCTGGTCGCGTTGCATGGCGACGAGGTGGTGCCGGTCTCGGCCCTCGGCCTGCAGGCGCATCGCATCACCCATGGCCACCGCTTCGAGGCCGCCGAATCGCCGTCGACGCTGCGCGAAGCCGACAGCTACGTGCAGCAACTGCAGGACGAAGGCGCGGTGATCCCGGATTTCGCCGTACGCCGCGCCGAGATCGTGCGCCAACTGCAGGCCGCGGCTAGCGCTCTGGGATTGCGCCCGGTCGACGACGATGCCTTGCTCGACGAGGTCACCGGCCTGGTCGAGCGGCCCGAATGTGCTGGCCTGCCAGTTCGACCCGCAGTTCCTCGACGTGCCCAGCGAGTGCCTGATCCTGACGATGAAGGCCAACCAGAAGTACTTCCCGCTGGTCGATTCCGAAGGCCGGCTGACGCAGCATTTTCTGGTCGTCAGCAACATCCACCCCGCCGACCCGAGCCGCATCATCGAAGGCAACCAGCGCGTGGTGCGTCCGCGGCTGGCCGACGCCAAGTTCTTCTTCGACGAGGACCGCAAGAAGACGCTCGAAGCGCGGGTGCCGCTGCTCGCCAAGATGGTCTACCACGCCAAGCTCGGCTCGATGGGCGAGCGCGTCAAGCGCGTGTGCAAGTTAGCCGGCAATATTGCCCGCCTGCTCGAGGTGGATATCTGTCGAGAGGATGGCGAGGACGAGACAGACCATCTGCTGCGGTACGAACCGGCGGACACGCGTGATCATTTTGATCCGCTACGCGCAACGCGCCGCGCTGCTGGCCAAGGCCGATCTGGTGAGCGACATGGTCGGCGAATTCCCCGAGCTGCAGGGCATCATGGGCGGCTACTACGCGCGCCACGATGGTGAGACCGAAGAGGTGGCTTTCGCCATCGAAGACCACTACAAGCCGCGCTTCGCCGGCGACGCCTTGCCGCGCGACCTGTGTGGCGTGGCCGTGGCGCTGGCCGACAAGCTGGAGACGCTGGCGGGCCTGTTCGGCATCGGCCAGCTGCCCAGCGGCGACAAGGACCCGTTTGCGCTGCGCCGCCATGCGCTGGGCGTGATCCGCATGCTGATCGAGCGTGCGTTGCGCGCTGGACACCGAAGCGCTGGTGCTGCAGGCCTTCAAGGCCTTCGGGCCGCAACATGGTCAGGCTCAAGCCGAGTTCGGCGCTGTTCCTGCGCGAGCGGCTGGTCGGCTACCTGCTGGCTGAATTCGGGCTACAGCGCCCAGGAAGTCGATGCCGGTGCTGGAACTGCGGCCCAGCGCTGGGCCGCGTGCCGGCACGCTGGCCGCGCTGCGCCAGTTTGCCGCGCTGCCCGAGGCGCGGCGCTGGCCGCGGCCAACAAGCGCGTCGGCAACATCCTGAAGAAATCCGAAGGCGTGGCGCCCGTCGCGGTCAAGGCCGAACTGTTCGGCGACGCGGCCGAATCCGCGCTGCACGCGGCGCTGCAAGGCGTGTCGCGCCGGGCCGATGCCGCCTTCGACGCCGGTGACCTGGCCGGCTCGCTGCAGGCGCTGGCCGCACTCGAAGGCGCCGGTCGACGACTTCTTCAACAAGGTCATGGTCAACGCCGACGACCCGGCGCTGCGCGCCAACGCGCCTGGCGCTGCTGGGCCAGTTGCACGCCGCGATGAACCGCGTCGCCGACCTGTCGAAGCTGGCGGCCTAGCACCATGCAGCCGATCCCCAAGCTGATCATCCTCGGCCGCGACGGCATCCTCGACGAGTTCCGCGAGGACCACATCAAGGCGCCGGAGGAATGGGTGGCGGTGCCCGGCGCGCTGGAGGCGGTGTCGCGCCTGAACCATGCCGGCTGGCATGTGGTGGTGGCCACCAACCAGTCGGTCATCGGTCGCGGCATGATCGACATGACCTCGGTCAATGCCGTGCATGCGCACATGCTGCGCAGCCTGCAAGCGCTCGGCGGGCGCATGGACGCGGTGTTCTTCTGCCCGCACACACCCGAAGACCAGTGCGACTGCCGCAAGCCGCTGCCGGCATGGCGCTGGACATCGGCCGTCGCTACGGCGTCGACCTGCGGCTCGGTGCCAATGGTCGGCGACACGCTGCGCGACCTGCAGGCCGCGCAGGCGGCCGGCTGCGAGCCGCACCTGGTGCGCAGCGGCCGCGCTGCAGCGCTCAGCGGCGCAGAGGTGGCTGAACTCATCGCCCAGGTGCCTGGAACCTTGTCGACCAGGATCTGGGCGAACTGGCCACCCACCTGCTGGAGCGCGAGCACCTGCGCGACTCTCCATCCGGTCTGTTGAATTGAGTTCGCCCGAGTCAACGGCGGCGCTCCCTTCAAGGGGTGCGGTGCCATTATCTGGCTGGGGCTGGCGCTGCGCTCGGCGTGGCTCGCGGTGGATGCCCTGGCCACCGTGGTGCCCGTGGCCACGGCGGTGGTGCTGGCGTCGATCTTCATCAAGGGCACGCCGCTGTACTGGATGTGCGTGTTCTGGCTGCGCCTGGTGATCTGGGGTGCCTGTGTCGAGATCCGCGGCGTGCGCCATCGCGTGCAGGGCATGGACGACCTGCTGACCGCCGAGGTAGGGCCTGGCGCGGTGCCGCGGCGTCGAAGCACCAGTCCACCTGGGAGACCTTCGCCTACCCGGTGCTGATGTCGCACCCGCTGTGCCACGTCTTCAAGAAGGAACTGCTGCTGATCCCCTTCTTCGGCTGGGCGATCGGCAAGCTCGACATGATCGACATCGACCGCAGCAAGCGCACCGAGGCCTGGAACAAGGTGGCCGAGCAGGGGCGGCGCTTCATGGCACAGGGCAACTGGGTCATCATGTTCCCCGAAGGCACGCGCAGGCGCGCGCGGGCACACGGGAAGGTACCAATCGGGTGCGGTGCGGCTGGCCATCGTCACCGGCACGCCGATCGTGCCGATCGCCGTGGCCTCTTCTGCGCGCCGCCGGCCGCGCAGGAGGCTTCCGCGCCCGGCGTGATCGACATTTCCATCGGCCAGCCGATCGCGGTGCAGGGGCGCAAGCCCGACCAGAGCTGATGCGGGAAGTCGAGCGCTGGATCGAAGCCGAGATGCGCCGCATCGACCCGCAGGCCTACACCTAGAATCGCGCCCACGTCGCGCTGGATCGCTCCTGGACGCTGCTGCAGCGCTCGCTGTTCGATGAGCCGGAGCCGGATCTGCCCGGCGCGCCGCCGCCCGCGGCGGCACCGCTGCCCGCCGTGCCACGCGAGGCGCTGGCGGGCGAGGTCTTCGAGGATCCGCGCGCGCAGCGCGACGTGCGCCTGGACGGGCACGCCGGTGGCCTACGAGACGCGCCGCGCACGGCGACGCAGCATCGGTTTGGTGGTCGGCCCCGAGGGACTGTCGGCTCAGCGTGCCGCGCTGGGTCGGCCTGACCGAGTTGGACAGCGCGCTGCAGGAAAAGCGCGGCTGGATCCTGCGCAAGCTGGCGCGAGCAGCGAGCGTGCGGCGCGGCTGCATTCGGGCCGGGTCAACTGGCGCGACGGCACCGAGTCGCCCTTCTGGGTGAGACCGTGATCATCGTGCTCGATGCGCGAGCCACCGGCGCGCTGCTGGACCAGGTGCCGACGCCCTGCCGGGCGTGCTGCTCGGCTGCTGCGCGTTGGCCTGCCGCACACCGCCACGCCCGAGCATGGCGATGCGGTGCAGAGCTGGCTGCAGCGCCAGGCGCGGCGCATCTTCGAGGAGC
>CAWGOK010000037.1:0-66607 GCA_963824005.1 uncultured beta proteobacterium | reverse complement strand
CGAATGATCTCGGCAACCGTGCTGCCGCCCCTAGGACGGCCCGCGAACGGCTTCAACCCGCCAATTCTAGGCGCGAAGGCCGCATGCCGACAGGCGTCGGATTCAGGCGGTCGCGCGCGCCGCGGCCACGCCGCGCGCGACGTCGACCTTGCCCAGCACCAGCAGCCCGATGACGAAGAAGATCCCGGTGGACAGGATGGCGATGCGGTGGTTGCCCGCCGTCAGCAACGTCACCAGGCCGTACGTCATCGGCCCGATGATCGCCGCCAGCCGCACTGCGAAGGTCCACAGCCCGAAGAACTCGGCCAGCCTCTGCTCGGGCGCAAAGGCGCCCGCCATGGCACGGCCGGCCGACTGGCTCGAGCCCATGCACAGGCCGGCCACCAACGCGGCCACCCAGAACAGCGTCGGGCTGGTGGCCGCCACGGCCAGCAGGGTCATCACGATCCAGCCCACCAGCGTGACGCCGAGCGCGAGGCGATGGCCGATGCGGTCCTGCCAGTAGCCGAAGGCGAAGGCTCCCACCGCCGACGCAATGTTCACCAGGAAGATCAGCATCATGGTCTGCGTCTGCTTGAAGCCGAGCACCTGCTCGGCATACACCGCAGCCAGCGCGATAACCACCGAGATACCCGCCTGGTAGGCCACGGCGCAGACCAGCAGCCAGACGAAGTCGCGGTAGTCCCGGGCCTGGCTCCAGGTCTGCGCCAAACGCGCCAGCGAGGCGCGAAGGCCGCTTTCGCGCAGCGCGGCGGGCTGAGGCACCGCCCGTTCCCTCAGCAGCGCAAACGTGAACAGCGAGGACAAGGCATACACACCGGCCGTGATGAGCATCGTCACCGGCACGAACTGCGTCGACGCGATGCCCTGTCCCTGCGCCCACAGCACGTAACCCAGCGACAAGCCCAAGGTGAGCATGCCGCCGAAATAACCGAAACTCCAACCCCAGCCCGACACTCGACCCAGCGCATCTCGTCGCGCCAGTTCCGGCAGGAAGGCCGAGTTCAGCGATTCACCGTAGCTGTAGAAGACGTTCGACAGCACGATCGCCGCCATCGCCAGCCACAGGTCGCCCGGACCGGCCAACGCCAGCAGCGTCGTGGCGAAGACGCAACCGGCCGTGCTGAACGCCAGCAGCCGCTTCTTGATGGCACGTAAGTCGGCCAGCGCGCCCAGCGACGGCATGGTCAGCATCACTACGGCGCTGGACAGGGCCAGGGCGCTGGTCCAGGCAAAGGTGGCCCACGATGCGTTGGCCGCGACGACGCCAACGAAGTAGGCGTTGAACACCGCCGTCAGCACGACCGTGGTGTAACCGGAATTGGCGAAGTCGTACATCGCCCAGCCGAAGACCTCGCGCTTGCGCACGCCTTCGTTCAGCGTGGAGGTGTCGAACAGCGGCATGGTGGGCATCCCTCGGAAACGGCGGTCTCTAACGTGGTGCCCGGAACCGGGATCGAACCGGTATGCCCTCTTCCAAGGGCGGCGGATTTTAAGTCCGCTGCGTCTGCCAATTTCGCCATCCGGGCGGTCCGATGGACACCTCAGGCCAAAGCCGTTGGAGGCGCGGCCCGGAGTCGAACCGGGCTGGACGGATTTGCAATGGGCTTTAATACTTGCAAATCAATGACTTGCGTGCACACCGCCAGTTCACCCGCAGCTCGAAGCGAAACACGTCGTACAACCGCCACCCTCCACCGAGGCTGAACTCAGGTGGATGCAGCGAACTGCAGTTATCTCGGTCTGTGGTTGACCCGCTACTCGACGACCATGTTGCGCCCAGCCTAGGAGCCACGACACAGGATCGACAGGCAAATGGTAACTCGCTTACTCCAATCATCTTCTTCTTGCCTGGAAACGCTCGCACGCTCGTCGCTGGTTCGCCTCGGCCGCTCGGCCATAGCGGCGATGCGCGTCGCCAGCGGCAGACGCGACACGTCCAGATCGGCAGTCAGCGCCGAGACGCGCCTCTCGCCGCTGAACCGCTACGTCTTCGCCGACTTCTTTGCCGCTCGCTTCGCTGCCTCGAGCGCCTCCGCCTTCTTTGCCGCCTTCTCGGTTCGTGAGATGTGCGGCTTGGCCGCCTTCGCCGTCTTGGGCGCCTTCTCCTTGTGCGCCTTCGGTGCCTGGGGCTCCTTCGGCGCTTTGGCTTCCCTCACGATCTTCGAGGCCTTGGGCTTGGGCTGCATCGCCTGCGCCCGACGAGTCGCCTGCGCGTCCTTGAGGATGCGGCGCTCCTCGATCAGCGCCCGCTCCTGATCGGACGGCGCATCGTCGGCGCCGTGCGAATGGATGCGGCTCAGCACCGCACGGTGCAGCTTAGCACCACTCTTCTCGATCTGGCGGTGCAGCGAGGCAATACGGATCGGCATGACAGGCTCCTGCGGGTTGAGGCGGGATGGACAATGTAGGCCAGTCGAAACCGAACATCAACTTCGTGACGTGGGCTATTCGCGCATGCTCAGGCGGGCTTCGAGGTGACGGCGAAGCGTCTGTCGTAGTTGACGCATGGGCATGGTGATCCTGGGGGTGGGCATATCCGGTCGACAAATCGACCAGCATGCCCAATGCTTCAGGTCACCCGCGCGCTGCCGCTGTCCGTCATCACGCCGAAACGCTGTCCGCGATCAGCGTGAAACGGGGTCCGCCTTGTCGTGAAACGCTGTCCGCGATCCCGTGAAATGGGTGCCCGCGATGGCGTGAAATACGTAGCGGGCACATCGAGTTGGGCCTACTTGTGGGGATGCAGATTGCGTCATTGGATGGTGGCTTCGGGCTCGACGACGTCGGGCCAGATGTCCGCGAAGAACGCTTCGATGTCCTCGGCTGATGTTTCGCCGCTGTCGCCGATCAGCACCAGCCATTGCCCCTGCGCGTCGGGAATCACGGGGTCGGCAGCGCGAGGGGTCTTGATGGGCTTGGGCATGGGGAAGTAGGTGCATCTCTTCAACGTCGATCGCCGCCGGCCGTATCACGGTGCCGCTGTTGCGCCAAGAGATTGCGGTAGAGCAGCGGTTCCGCACGCGACAGCCATCGCATGAGCATTGCCGGCTGGCATCGCGCGGTCCCCGCTTTCGCCGTACTGGCGGCAGGCAAGGCCGACACTGCAGTTGTTGCTGTTGCCATGTTCTGTCTCCACGTTGGGGTAACGCAATACTCATGCGGCCACCTTCACCGCGGTATCGGAGCAAGTCGTCAGGTGCTGTAGGACAAGTCGCCAGGTGGCGTATCGTGCCGACGGTAGCCGGGCGGAAAGCCGCTACCGCTTGGCGAAAGGAGCACAAAGATGATCAAGATTGCCTCACTGCTGCTTGGCGCTCTCTTGACCGGCTATGCCCTACATGCATGGGCGCAACAAGGTCGGATTGACGTTCGCACTGCCGTCACCCCGATGGGGACCTCGTCATCGAATGGCGTTTCGTTCGCCTGGTTCTACGACTCGACTGATCGCTCTGTCTATGTCTGCCGCACTGCGCCGGCACCCGGGGACACCATCGACTGCAAGGCCAAGGCGCAGTTGCCGTAGCTGGTCACGGGCGTGGAGTGGGTCGCCATCGATGTCAGGGGAGAACCTGACGTGCTTGCCTGTTGGACTTGCGGGCGCGTTGGCAGCTTCAGGCTATGACCGATGCCGATCGATCACTGCCCAGTCTTCTTACGGGCATCCTGCTCGGGTGCGAACAACTCATCAAAGAGTTCGGCAGTCACGGCATCCGGGTCTTCGGCTACTCCGGGACCCCGGGCACCAGGTTCAGGAATCCCAGCGCCTGGGCCACCCACGACTCGGCGGCTTGGCGGTAGGTGTCGAGCCATTGATAGTGGGCCTGTGCCTTGTCATCCTCGACCATCTGGCCATCGAAGTACCGATCAAGGGCATCGCTGAGGTCGCGCAGGATTCCGGTTCCTGGCAGCAGGACATCAGTTCCAGCCTTGACGCCCACATCTGCGCCATCAATGCCAAGACGCCGCCGAGTCGCAGCCACGTCGAAGTCCAGAACCTCGGTTTGCAGCTTGTTGTACAGGCCCACAAAGACCGTGGCGACGCCTTGCCGCAGTCCGAGACCTCGCACCAGCGCCAGACGCTCTGTGTCCAATTCGATGCGCCGCTGCTCAAGCTCCAGTTGACGATCAACGACATTCGGATCTGTGGGTCCGCCCGCGGCGACCAACTGTTCCTTGTCGAAGGCCTCGACGTCCCGTACAAGAAATTTTGCGCGTTCGGTGTACTTGGCAAACTTGTCGCCGCGAGAGGATTCGCCTTCTTCTCCGAACGAGGTCGCGACCACGTCCCTCAGCCGCTCGATCTGCTTCTGCACCGCCTCATGCGCAGTTAGGGCCCGCCGATAGACCTCGGTGATTCCCTCGGGCAGGTGGCTTGCCTCGGCTCGGAACAATGCCGCCTGCAATTTGCTGCTGGCGCTTTAGCAGCTTGCTGGCGAAGCGGTATTCCTCAAAAGGGAACAGCATGGCGGTACTCCGTCGCCGATCGCGCGATGTACGAGACCGCAAAGTCAGTGATTGGACCTGGCGAATGCCCTGATCAGATCATCTGGCAGCTTGTCCAAAGGCACTTCGCGCACGCGCAGTCCATGACGTAACTCATAGGACGACTCCAGCCATCCGTGGTCCGGCAAATCGAGCGGCGCGTTGCCTCTTGGGGTCAGATCAGTCAGGTCGATGTCTACAGACACCGGACCGGCCATGGTCATGCGCCAGATGATCCTGTTTGCCCGAGCATCGGCCTTTCGCCGCAACATGGTTGACCCTCGCGACTCGTCGCACTTTCACCAAGTGCATGACCGTTGACTGGCGGGCGTTCTCATGCAGAGAACCGGCGATTTTGCGCCTTTACCGTGCCATTGGTATCCATAGGATGAATCACACTGCCGAGCCCGGAACCGCGCACCCCTGGGGCTACCAGCCGAGCCAGCTGCGGGTGCGCCGAGGCAGCGGTAACGGCCCGCTCGAGTCGGTCAGCAGCCCGGCCGGCAGTGGCTTCCGCTTTGCAGCCGAGGCCTTCGCCAGCGTAGTCGCGCGACGCGACTTCTCGGCCGCCCCGCGCACCGCGCAGGCCAGCGTCGACATCGCCGCAACGCTGGATGCCATCGCCGCCAGCGCGCGCAGTGGCAGTGCGGTGGATGTCGAGCCCACGGGCGCGTAGCCGATCACGGCAGACTGATCAAGGCTGCGCGCCGCAGACGGGCGACCCGCGCGACTTCGGTCTTTGTGCAAAGCGGCAGTGTTTGCGCTAGGCTCACCATCCCTCATCGCGACCGCACCGGCGCGACTGGGTTCCATGGAGACACCCATGATCAAGCTTTCAGTCAACGGCAAGGCGATCTCGATCGACGCAGATGCCGACATGCCATTGCTCTGGGCGCTGCGCGAGCAGTTGCACCTGACCGGCACGAAGTTTGGATGCGGCATGGCCCTGTGCGGCGCGTGCACGGTGCATCTGGATGGCAAGCCGGTCCGTTCCTGTTCGACGCCGATGTCGGCGGCGGCCGGCAAGAAGGTCACCACCATTGAAGGGATCGGCAACACCCGCACCGGCAAGGCGGTGCAGGCCGCCTGGGTCAGCCACGATGTACCGCAATGCGGCTATTGCCAGTCAGGCCAGATCATGAGTGCCTGCGCGTTGCTGGCCGAAAAGAACAAGCCGACCGATGCGGACATCGACAGTGCGATGAACGGCAACCTGTGCCGCTGCGGCACCTATAACCAGATCCGCGCGGCCATCAAGGACGCATCGGTCACCCTCACCAAGGGAGCCTGACCATGGACCGCTTCAGCTTCGATGTCCCCGCATTGGACAACCCCTCGCGCCGCGGCTTTCTGAAGACCGGCGGCGCGGCGGCATTGGTCGTCGGCTTTGCACTGCCTGGCGTTGCCGGCCGCGCGCTGGCGGCCAATCCGGCATCGGTTTTTTCACCCGACGCATATTTGCGCATCACGCCCGACGGCCGCGTCACCGTGATCTGTGGCTCGGCCGAAATGGGCCAGGGCGTGCTCACCGCCATACCGATGCTGCTGGCCGAGGAACTCGACGCCGACTGGAGCAAAGTCAGTGTCGAGCAGGCGCCTGTCGACAAGGCCTACAACAACCCGATGTTCGGCATGCAGGCCACCGGCGGCAGCACGACCGTGCGAGCGCATTGGGAGCCCTTGCGCAAGGCAGGCGCCGCGGCGCGCGAGATGCTGGTAGCGGCTGCCGCTGCGCAATGGAAGGTCGAGGCCGCGTCGCTGCGCACCGCGAACGGCCAAGTGATTGCCCCCAATGGCAAGAAACTTGGCTACGGTGTACTGGTGGCTGCCGCTTCGACGCAGGCGGTGCCCGCCAACCCGAAGCTGAAGGACAGCAAGGACTTCAAGCTGCTGGGTAAGTCGCTCAAACGGCTTGACACGCCCGCCAAGGTGAACGGCACGGCCAGGTACGGCATCGACGCCCAGGTGCCCGGTCTGATGGTGGCGGTGATGGCGCGCGCGCCGATGCCGGGCGCCAAGCCGGCCAGTGTGAACGATGCCAAAGCCAAGGCCGTCAAAGGTGTGCAGCAAGTGATCACCATTCCCAGCGGGGTGGCCGTACTGGCCGACGGCTACTGGGCCGCGAAGAAAGGCCGCGACGCGCTCGAGATCAAGTGGGACCTGGGTGCGAACGCCGATTTGTCGACGCCCAAGGTGAGTGCGATGCTGACCGAGGGCGCCAACGCCGCCGAATCGGTGGCCATCGATGTGGGCAACGTGAGGGACGCTGCCGCCAACAGCGCCGCCACGGTGGACGCTCTTTACGAGGCACCGTATCTGGCGCATGCCTGCATGGAGCCCATGAACTGCACCGCCTGGGTCAAGGGCCAAGGTGACGATGCCACGGTCGAAATCTGGGCCGGCACCCAAAGCCAGGGCCCGGCGCAGGGGATCCTGGCGAACGTGGCGCAGGCCACCCCTGCGAAGGTGAAGATCAATACCATGATGCTCGGCGGCGGGTTTGGCCGTCGCTTTGCGCCCGACTTCACGATCGATGCCACGCTGCTGAGCAAGATCAGCGGCAAGCCCGTGAAGCTGATCTACAGCCGCGAAGATGACATGGCCGCGGGCTTCTACCGGCCGGCCTCGGTGGCCCACTTCACGGGTGCGATCGATGCGCAGGGCAAGCCCAGCCTTCTCACGGTCGGCGTGGGTTCGCCCTCGATCATGGCCGCCTCGGGTTTCATGAAGATCCCGGACAACGGTGTCGATGAGTTCGCGATGGAGGGCATCGCGGACCACCCTTACGACATTCCCAGCCAGCGCATTGCCTACGGTCGGCGCGAACCAGGCCCGCAGGTGTGGTTCTGGCGCTCGGTGGGGCATTCGCAGAACATCTTCTTCATGGAAGGCTTCATCGACGAGATGGCGGTCGCGGCCAAGGCAGATCCGTTCGAGTTTCGCCGCGGGCTGATGAGCAAACAGCCGCGCTACAAGGGCGTGCTCGAGCTTGCGGCCGACAGAGCCGGCTGGGGCAAGCTTCTGCCTGCGGGCATGTTCCGCGGCATCGCAGTGGCGCACAGCTTTGGCAGCTATGTGGCTGAAATCGCCGAGGTGTCGGTCGGCGCCGACGGAATACCCAAGGTGCACCGTGTGGTGGCGGCTGTGGACTGCGGCATGACGGTCAACCCCGAGATCATCCGGCGCCAGATCGAAGGGGCCATCGTCTACGGCCTCTCAGCGGCGCTGCACGGCAAGATCACGCTGAAGGATGGCAAGGTCGAACAGGGGAACTTCAATGACTACCCGGTGCTGCGCATGAGCGAAATGCCCAAGGTCGAGGTGCATATCCTGCCCAGCACCGAGAAGCCCGGCGGCATCGGCGAGCCGGGCACGCCGCCGATCGCGCCGGCCGTCGTCAATGCGATCTATGCGGCCACTGGAAAGCGCCTGCGCTCGCTCCCGATCGATGCGTCGGCGTTGAAGAAGGCCTGATCAACGACGGTCGAAAGTCTGCTTGTGCAGTCGCTACTTGTGGCGGCACATCAAAGGCCGCATCCGTCGTCTGTCGCGTCTCTCGATGGGCCGCAACGGGTCGCGGCTTAACAGCCAATCCGGCCAACTCGCCGCCTGATAGCCGTCATCCGAAAGGATGATGCCGGTTTGCTGACTCTCGCGGCTGACGGTCCCGCCAAAAAGGCGTGTGCCGGTGGCCGGCGCCTTGGAGGCCGCTCAATCTTGGCCTACGAAGTCAGCCGGCGCAACGAACCGCAGGCCACTGTGGCGCAGATCAGGACTGTTTGCTGCCGGCCAGGGCCAGGGCGCTGTGGGCTACACCTGCGGGCGACCCCTTGCTGCCGCACAGACGCAACAAGTGCACCGCCCAAAGCGGTCGCCTGGCGCAGCTGCCGCGAATCAAGTGCAGAAGTTGCCCGGCCAGTGAGCTGAGCCCCAAATTCGATGCCGATGCCGCGGGTGGCCTGAGGCCCATGCCCGCACATGAGATCGGGGCGCGCACGGCGGTCCTGCCGATGGCTCCGACCGTGGCACCGTAGGCTGCGAGCCCCAGCGCGCAGTTCAGCGCGGACCGCGCCGCTAGACTGCACCGTCCTGACTCAGGAACCTCCCATGATTCGGTCCATACCTGTCTTCGTGTCCTTGGCGGCACTGCTTGCCGCGCTACCCGCGATTGCCGACAGCTTGGCGGCCTCGTCGGCCGCGGGTGGCTCGTCGGCATCGTCGGCCTCTTCGGCGACCTCTGCCAGCTCGGCTTCGCTTGAGACATCGAGCGACAGTTCAAGCAAGACCAAGGGGGTCGCCGAAGGCCCATACCGCATCCTCGACGTGGCCGACGCGCCCGAGCGGCCTGGCTTGGCGCGCCTGAAGCTGCAGGCGGTGGCCGACCCGGGCCCCGAGGGCGCGCTCGTCGTCCTGGTGCCGCACCCGGCCATCGACCGGTCCCGGCTGCGGGCTGGCCAAACGCTGACCGTGCGCCAGCGTCCCTACGGCCTTGAGTTCGCTGACGAAGGCACGCGCGAGGCCGTCTTCCTGGTGCTGGATGACGGCTGGACGCGGGAACTGCCGTCGCATCCGGTCATGCTCTGAAGACCAGTGTCCGGGCCTGGCATGGCCGCAGGCGATGGCGCGCGTTGGGCGCGAACTGGATCGTCGGCGCCGCACTTGTCGTTGCGCTTCACGACGATGCCCGCGCGGACGTGCTTCGCCACTGCGATCCGCCGGCTGAACCGAACGTCGGCCAGCAGAGCACATTGCTGCGCTTCGGCGCGGTGATCAAGCAGGAACTCGACCGGTCGGGCCAGCGCGTGGCGCTGATCGCGCGCTCCGGCCTCGACCTCAACAGCTTCGGGGTTCGCTACTCGCACGCCGGCGTCAGCCTACAGGCGAGCGCCAATGCTCCTTGGTCGGTGCGTCAGCTTTACTACGACTGCGACAAGCGACGCCCGCGTCTGTTCGACCAGGGTGTTGCGGGATTCCTGATGGGCGGGCTAGATCCCGCGCTCGGCTACGTGTCGGTCGTGCTGGTGCCCGATGTCGAGTCGGCTGCGCTCGAACGTGCCGTGCAAGACAACCGCCAGGCGCTGAGTCTTCTCGGCGCCACGTACAGCGCCAACGCCTACGCCTTCGCCCAGCAATACCAGAACTGCAACCAGTGGGTCGCCGAAATGCTAGCACTCGCCTGGGGCGGACGGACCGCTGGCGACAACTCCCGGGCCGCCGCCCAGCAATGGCTGATGGAGCATGGCTACACGCCGACGCGATTCGACGTTGGCAATCCCTGGCTGATGGCGCTGGCAGGTGTGCTGCCGTGGCTGCACCGCGACGACCACCCGCCCGAGGATCTGGCGCAGCACATCTTCCGGGTCAGCATGCCCGCATCGATCGAGGCCTTCGTGCGCGACACCGTGCCGCAGGCGCACCGCATCGAGTTCTGCCACACCGAGCGTCACATCGTGATACGACGCGGGTGGGTGCCACTGGGCGAGGGCTGCGTGGCGCAGGCCAACGACGAACTGATCGTGCTCGACTAGGTCACCCACCGCGCCTCAACCTGAAGCTTCGAAGCTGGCCGTCTCGCGAAATGTCTGGAGTTATTGATTTACAACGATCTGTATGGAGGCGCGGCCCGGAGTCGAACCGGGCTGGACGGATTTGCAATCCGGTGCATAACCGCTTTGCTACCGCGCCGTCTGCTCGGATAGATCCAGGCTGACAAAAAAGGGAAGCCTGGGCTTCCCTTATCGAGACCTGGAGCGGGAGAAGAGTCTCGAACTCTCGACCTCAACCTTGGCAAGGTTGCGCTCTACCAACTGAGCTACTCCCGCATTCATTCAAGCACTTCGCCAGTGACTACCTGCCCCAAGCGAAGCTGCCATTATAGATGTTCGAAACGGCTTCCTGCAAACCTGAAGCGCACTGCGTTCGCAAGCTTCCACATTCAATGCGGCAGCACCTCCGGGTTTGTTGGAGCCGCAGCTTCGGTGGGCTTCTGCACCTCTTTCGCCGGCTCTTCTTCGGGCAGCGCCTGCGGCACACGCTCCAGCGCCACCTCGAGCACCTGGTCGATCCAGCGCACCGGCACGATCTCGAGGTTGTTCTTGGCGTTCTCCGGGATGTCCTGAAGGTCCTTGACGTTCTCCTCGGGGATCATCACCGTACGCACACCGCCACGGTGCGCGGCGAGCAGCTTCTCCTTCAAGCCACCGATGCCGGTGACTTCACCGCGCAACGTGATCTCGCCCGTCATGGCCACGTCGGCGCGCACCGGGATGCCGGTCAACGCGGAGACGAAGGCCGTCGTCATGGCTGCGCCGGCACTCGGGCCATCCTTCGGCGTGGCGCCGTCGGGCACGTGGATGTGGATGTCGCGCTTCTCGAACAGGTCGTCCCTGATGCCCAGGCGCGCAGCGCGCGAGCGCACTACCGAACGGGCCGCTTCGACCGACTCCTTCATCACGTCGCCCAGTGAGCCGGTGCGGATGATGTTGCCCTTGCCGGGCATCACCGCCGCCTCGATGGTCAACAGGTCACCGCCAACCTCGGTCCACGCCAGTCCGACCACTTGGCCGACCTGGTTCTTCATCTCCGCACGGCCGAAGTCAAACTTGCGCACACCCAGAAAATCGTTCAGGTTGTCCTCGGTGACGACCACCTTGTCCTGGTATTGCTTCAGCTGCACGCCCTTGACCACCTTGCGGCAGATCTTCGAGATCTCGCGCTCCAACGAGCGCACCCCCGCCTCGCGCGTGAAGTAGCGCACGATGCCGCGCAAACCGCCGTCGGTGACCTCGAGTTCCTCGTCCTTGACGCCGTTGTTCTTCTGCTGCTTGGGCAGCAGGTAGCGGCGCGCGATGTTCAGCTTCTCGTCCTCGGTGTAACCGGCCAGGCGGATAACTTCCATCCGGTCGAGCAGCGCCGGCGGGATATTCATCGAGTTGCTGGTGGCCACGAACATCACGTCGGACAGGTCGAAGTCGACCTCGACGTAGTGGTCGCTGAAGCGGTGGTTCTGCTCCGGGTCCAGCACCTCGAGCAGCGCGCTCGACGGGTCGCCGCGGAAATCCATGCCGAGCTTGTCGATCTCGTCCAGCAGGAACAGCGGGTTGCGCGTGCCGACCTTGGTCAGGCTCTGCAGCACCTTGCCCGGCATCGAGCCGATGTACGTGCGGCGGTGGCCGCGGATTTCGGCCTCGTCGCGCACACCGCCGAGAGCCATGCGCACGAACTTGCGCCCGGTGGCACGTGCCACGCTTTGGCCCAGCGAGGTCTTGCCCACCCCCGGCGGGCCCACCAGGCACAGGATCGGCGCCTTGACCTTGTCGACACGCTGCTGCACCGCGAGGTACTCGAGAATGCGGTCCTTGACCTTCTCCAGCCCGTAGTGGTCCTCGTTGAGCACCTCCTCGGCATGGCCGAGGTCATGCTTGATCTTGGTCTTCTTCGCCCACGGCAGGTTAACCAGCGTGTCGATGAAGTTGCGCACGACCGTAGCTTCCGCCGACATCGGTGACATCAGCTTGAGCTTCTTCAGCTCGCTCTCGGCCTTCTTGCGCGCCTCCTTGGACATACGCGCGGCGGCAATCTTCTTCTCCAGTTCCTCGAGATCGGCGCCTTCTTCACCGTCGCCGAGTTCCTTCTGGATGGCCTTGACCTGCTCGTTAAGGTAGTACTCGCGCTGGCTTTTCTCCATCTGCCGCTTGACTCGGCCGCGGATGCGCTTTTCCACCTGCAGGATGTCGACCTCGTGCTCCAGCAACTCGAGCAGCCGCTCCAGCCGCTTGGACACCAGGAACAGGTCCAGCACCGACTGCTTGGCCTCCAGCTTCAGCGGCAGGTGCGCAGCAATGGTGTCGCCCAAGCGGCCCGGGTCGTCGATACCGGCGATGGAGGTCAGGATCTCCGGAGGGATCTTCTTGTTCAGCTTGACATAGCTGTCGAACTGCTGCGTCACAGCGCGGCGCAGCGCCTCGATCTCGGGCGAGGCTTCGGTCGACAACGGAATAGGCTCGACTTCGGCCACGAAATGCTCGCCGTTGTCGGAGATCAGCTTGGTGTTGGCGCGCTGGATGCCTTCGACCAGCACCTTCACCGTGCCATCGGGCAGCTTCAGCATCTGCAGGATGCTCGACACGCAGCCCACATCGAACATGTCGTCGGCTTTGGGTTCGTCCTTGCCGGCGGCTTTCTGCGCCACCAGCATGATCTGCCGGCCAGCTTCCATGGCGGCTTCGAGCGCCTTGATCGACTTCGGCCGGCCCACGAACAGCGGGATGACCATGTGCGGAAACACCACCACGTCGCGCAATGGCAGTAGCGGCAGCGTGATCGGGTCGCTGGGGAGCATCGGATGACCGGACATTGGAACCTCTCTTTCTCAGACCGACTTGGGGCCCGAGGCGAAAAATGCAAGATGCGCGTGGGCCGGTTGCGGCCACCCGCGCGAGAAAGGCTCGCTCAGGCGCTGGCCTTGGTCTTGGCCGGCTCGCGGTATACCAGCAGGGGCTTGCTGCCCTCCTCGACGATGTGCTCGTCGACCACCACCTTGGCTACACCGTCCAGATTGGGCAGGTCGAACATGGTGTCGATGAGCGCGAACTCGAGAATCGAGCGCAGCCCACGCGCGCCCGTCTTGCGCGCCAGCGCCTTGCGCGCGATCGCCGACAACGCAGAAGGCCGGATTTCTAATTCGACTCCGTCCATCATGAACAGTTTCTGATACTGCTTGAGCAGCGCGTTGCGCGGTTCGGTGAGGATCTGCACCATCGCCTCTTCGGTCAGCTCGCCCAGCGTGGCCACCACCGGCAGGCGACCCACCAGTTCGGGAATCAGGCCGAATTTGATCAGGTCTTCGGGTTCCACCTCGCGGAACAGGTCGGAGACCTTCTTCTCGCTCTTGCTGTGCACAGTGGCGGCAAAACCGATGCCGGATTTTTCGGTGCGGTTCTGAATGACCTTCTCCAGGCCGTCGAAAGCACCACCACAGATGAACAGGATGTTGGTGGTGTCGATCTGCAGGAAGTCTTGATTGGGATGCTTACGTCCGCCCTGCGGCGGTACGCTGGCCATCGTGCCTTCGATCAGCTTCAGCAGCGCTTGCTGAACGCCCTCCCCGGACACATCACGCGTGATCGACGGGTTGTCCGACTTGCGCGAGATCTTGTCGATCTCGTCGATGTAGACGATGCCGCGCTGCGCCCGGTCGACGTCGTAGTTGCAGTTCTGCAGCAACTTCTGGATGATGTTCTCGACATCCTCTCCAACGTAGCCGGCTTCGGTCAGCGTCGTCGCGTCGGCGATGACGAAGGGCACGTTCAGCAGCTTGGCCAGCGTCTGAGCCAACAGCGTCTTGCCCGAGCCAGTGGGCCCGATCAGCAGGATGTTGCTCTTGGTCAACTCGACCTCGTCCTTCGAGCCGCCGGCATGCTTGAGGCGCTTGTAGTGGTTGTAGACCGCCACCGACAACGTGCGCTTGGCCACTTCCTGTCCAATGACATACGCGTCCAGGCTGGTTTTGATCTCGCTGGGGATCGGCAGATCGGACTTCGACGACTTGGCGCCAGTGCCTTCGGCCGGCACCTCGTCGCGGATGATGTCGTTGCACAGCTCGATGCACTCGTCGCAAATGAATACCGACGGCCCGGCAATGAGCTTCTTCACCTCGTGCTGGCTCTTGCCGCAAAAGGAGCAGTACAGGACCTTCTCGCCGGAGGCGCCCTTCTTTTCGGCCATGAGTGTGCTTACGGGTGGCGTGCAGTGAATTCAACCAGGATCATCATAGTGCATGCGGGCATGGCGACCTCCCACCGAATTGATGCCCATTCCCGGCGCTGAAACCGGCCTGGAGCCAGGTTCAGCTGCGCCGATCGATGACCTTGTCGACCAGGCCATAGGCCTGCGCCTCGGCGGCCGACATGAAGAAGTCGCGCTCGCTGTCGCTCTTGATCTTGTCCAGGCTCTGGCCCGTGCGTTCAGCAAGGATCGCGTTCAGGCTCTCGCGCAGCTTCAGGATCTCGCGCGCCTGGATCTCGATGTCGGTAGCCTGACCCTGCGCCCCGCCCGACGGCTGGTGGATCATGATCCGCGAATTGGGCAGTGCGTTGCGCTTGCCCTTGGCCCCGGCGGCCAGCAGGAAAGCACCCATGCTTGCGGCCATGCCCATGCACAGCGTGGACACATCGGGCTTGATGAACTGCATGGTGTCGAAGATCGACAGGCCGGCGCTGACGCTGCCACCCGGAGAGTTGATGTAGAGCGAGATGTCCTTGTCGGGATTCTCGCTTTCCAGGAACAGCAACTGGGCAACCACCAGGTTGGCGGTCTGGTCGTTGACCGGCCCGACCAGGAAGATCACCCGTTCACGTAGCAGGCGACTGTAGATGTCGTAGGCCCGCTCGCCACGGCCCGACTGCTCGATGACGATGGGCACCATGCCCAGGCTGCGGGTTTCGAGAGCGCTCATGAATGTCCTCGGCAAGAGATCAGTGTGGATATCGGGTCATTATGGAGCGCTGCAAGGCCGCCCGTGAGGCGGCGCCGGCTCAGGCCGACATCAGTTCGTCGAAGGCCAGATTCGTCTGGCTGACCTTGGCCTTCGAAAGCACGAATTCGGTGACATTCTTCTCGATCACCATGGCCTCGACCTCGGCCATGCGATTGCGGTCGCTCAGATACCAGCGCATCACCTCGGCCGGCTTTTCGTAGCTCTGGCTCATTTCCTCGATGTGCGCCTGCAGCTGTTCCGGCTTGGCCTGCAGGTTGTTGGCACGGACCAGTTCAGCCACCACCAGGCCCAGCCGCACGCGCCTTTCAGCCTGGGCTTCGAACAGCTCCTTCGGCAGTGGCGCGCGTTCGGCGTCCTTGATGCCGCGCTGCTTCAGGTCCTCGCGCGCCGCATTCATCAGACGTTCGAGTTCGCTGCTGACCAGCGCCTTCGGCAAGTCCAGCTGCGACGCAGCCACGAGCGCGTCCATCACCGCCGCCTTGTTGCGGGCAAGTACACGCTGGCGCACCTCGCGCTCCAGGTTCTTCTTGACGCTGGCGCGCAAACCGGCAACGCTGCCTTCTTCGATGCCCAGCGCCTTGGCCAAGGCCTCGTCCACCTCGGGCAGCTTCTGCGCCTCTATCTTGGTCACGCTGACGCGGAAGTCGGCTTCCTTGCCGGCTACATCCTTGCCGTGATAGTCCGCGGGGAACTGCAGCGCGAAGGTCTTCGATTCGCCGACCTTCATGCCGCGCACCGCCTTGTCGAACTGCTCCAGCATCTGGCCTTCACCGATGATGAACTGGAAGGCCTCGGCCTTGCCGCCGGCGAACGACTCGCCGTCGATCTTGCCTTCGAAGTCGATGGTGACGCGGTCGGTCTCCATCGCGCCGTCGCTGGCCGGACGCTGCGCGAAGGTGCGACGTTGCTTTCGCAGGATCTCGATGGTGCGGTTGATCGCCTCCTCGGTGACCTCAGTGCTTGCGGATTCGATCTGCGCCGCGGACAGGTCACCGATCTGCACCTCCGGGTAAACCTCGAAGGTCGCGTCGAAGACGATCTCGCCCTCTGGTGCATCGTCCTTCTGCGTGATGCGCGGCGCGCCCGCGACGCGCAGCTTGGCTTCGGCGGCGGCGTCGCTGAAGGCTCGTCCGACATGGTCGTTCATGACCTCGTAGTGCACCGAGTAGCCATAGCGCTGCGTGACGACGGACATCGGCACCTTGCCCGGGCGGAAGCCCGCAGCCTTGACGGTACGCGACAGCTTCTTGAGGCGCGATTCGACTTCGCTGCTGATCTGGGTGGCGGCCAGCGTCAGCGTGATGCGCCGCTCCAGCTTTTCCAGGGATTCAACGTTCACGGCCATGATGGGCTCTTTCCACTGATGATGTCTGGTGCGCGGGGCCGGACTCGAACCGGCACGCCCGTGAAGGCGTCAGGACCTAAACCTGGTGCGTCTACCAATTTCGCCACCCGCGCGACTTGTTGCAAAACGGCGTGGGGGCCCTCAACGGGACCCCCACGGCAAGCCGGCAAAACGCGAATTCTAACCGGCCTGAGCCGGCTGCGGCGCACTCTCGCGTCGAGCACCTTGTCGTTGATGTTCACACCACGTGCGCGCTGCCGCTCGATCGGGTCGAACGGGGTCAACAACAGAACTGGCGAGAAGTCGTCGGGCTTGCCGCATGGCAAGGCTTGGCTGAACCCGTGGACAATCGCCCAGTGTCCACGCAGCACTATGAGAACTTTCCCGTCGCCTCGCTGCTTTGCCCTGCCGACTTGCGGCCCGCGGTGTTGTCGATCTATTGCTTCGCGCGCACGGCCGACGACCTGGCCGACGAAGGCCATGAGCCGGCCGCGCAGCGACTGGCGCAACTCGGCCAATATCGAGGCGATCTGGTGGCCACGGCGGCGGGCCGGCCTGATAGCGGCCGCTGGCCGGGAGTGTTCCCTGCCTTGGCCGTACAGATGCAGCAGCATGCCTTGCCCGCGCAGTGGCTGCATGCATTGCTCGATGCCTTCGAGCAGGATGTGCACAACCCGCGCTATGCCGACCGCGACGCCTTGCTGGACTATTGCGCGCGGTCGGCCAATCCGGTCGGGCGCTTGCTGCTTCACCTGTACCGCGTCGGCGACGACTTGTCGTTGCGCCAGTCCGACGCGATCTGCAGCGCCTTGCAACTCGTCAATTTCTGGCAGGACCTGAGCGTGGACCTGCGACGCGATCGCGTGTACGTCCCGCGGCGCGACCTGGAGCGCCACGGGCTGGGCATGCCGGAACTGCTGCAGTGCCGCGACACGCCGACAGCCCGAGCGCTGGTACGCGATCTGGTGCAATGGGCGGCCGCTTTGATGGCCGAGGGTGTGCCCCTGGCACTGCGCCTGCCTGGCCGCGCCGGCTGGGAGCTGCGATTGGTAGTGCAAGGCGGCCTTCGGATTCTTGAGAAAATCGCCGCAATGGACTATGCCGGTGTCCGATCGCGACCGGTGTTGCGCAAAGGCGATGCGCCTACCCTGCTGTGGCGCGCCTGGCGGATGCAGTGATGAACGCACAGGCCAGCCCCGCCGCACTCAGCCCGCAGCAGTACGTGCAGGAGAAGGCCGCCGCCAGCGGCTCGTCGTTCTATTACGCCTTCCTCTTCCTGCCTGCGCAGCGACGCGCCGCGATCACCGCGTTCTATGCCTTCTGCCGTGAGGTCGATGACGTGGTCGACGAAACCAGCGACGGCGGCGTGGCCGCGGCCAAACTGGCCTGGTGGCGGCAAGAAGTGCGCGCCGCGTTCGCCGGACAGCCCAGCCACCCAGTGACCAAGGCATTGATGCCGCTCGCGCCCGAGTTCCGCATCGAGGCAGCGCATCTGCTGGCCGTGATCGACGGCTGCCAGATCGACCTGCAGCAATCGCGCTTCCTCGACTACGCCGGGCTGGCGCACTACTGCCACCTGGTGGCCGGCGTCGTCGGCGAGGTGGCGGCAAACATCTTCGGCCGCAGCGATGCACGCACGGTGCAGTACGCGCACCAGTTGGGACTGGCGATGCAGTTGACGAACATCATCCGCGACGTCGGCGACGATGCGCGGCGCGGCCGCATCTACCTGCCGATGTCCGAGCTGCAGCGCTTCGACGTCACGGCGCAGGAGATCCTCAAGCGCGACGCGCCCTGGGGCTACAGCAAGCGCTTCGACGCGCTGATGCGATTCCAGGCCGACCGTGCACACAGTCTGTACGACGAGGCCATGGCAATGCTGCCCGAGGCCGACCGCCACACCCAGAAGCCGGGCCTGATGATGGCCAACATCTATCGCACGCTGCTGCGCGAGATCGAGGCCGATGGCTTCCGGGTGCTGCACCAGCGCACATCGCTGACTCCGCTGCGCAAGCTGTGGATTGCCTGGCGCACGAACTGGCGCGGGCGTTGAGTTCGCCACCGGGTTTGTCGACCTGCGGTGTGGTCTGCGCCGACGCCGAGCCTGGATACCCGCACCGCCGTGCCCGTGCCTGCCGGTTGCTGAATATTGCCGTGGTCGGCGCGGGCTGGGCCGGCATGGCTGCCGCCGTGCATGCACGCCGTGCAGGCCACGAGGTGGAGGTCTTCGAGATGGCCGCTCAGCCTGGCGGACGCGCGCGCACCGTGCGAGTCGCCGGCCGAACACTGGACAACGGGCAGCATATTCTCATCGGCGCCTACCAGGCCACGCTCGAACTGATGCGACACATTGGTGCCGATGTGTCGACGTTGTTGCATCGCATGCCTCTGACGCTGCAGTACCCCGATGGCCAGGGCCTGCGGCTGGGCAGCGGTGCACCAGTGCCGGCCTTTGTGCGCGCCGTGCTCGGCCAGACGGGCTGGTCCTGGCCGCAGCGGCTGTCGCTGCTGACCGTCGCCGCCAGCTGGGCGGCACGACGATTCCGGTGCACCGAAGCGCTCAGCGTGGCCGAGCTGTGCCAGAGGCTGCCGGCGAACGTGATGGCGCAACTCATCGAGCCGCTGTGTGTAGCCGCGCTGAACACGCCCGCCTCGCAGGCGAGCGCGCAGGTGTTCCTGCGTGTGCTGCGCGACGCCCTCTTTAGCAGCCCCGGTTCGTCAGATCTGCTGCTGCCCGGTGCCCCACTGGGCGCGCTCTTGCCCCAGCCCGCGGCTGCCTGGCTCGACACTCATGGCGTGCGGGTTCGCACCCATGCCAGGGTTTCGCGTCTGAATGCCGGTGTGGCCGGTTGGGAGCTCGACGGCAGATCCTTCGACGCCGTAGTCATGGCCTGCAGCGCGGCCGAAGCCGCGAGGCTGTGCGCGAGTCCGGCGCCGGCTTGGTCGGCCATGGCGGCAGCACTGCGCTACGAGCCCATCATCACCGTGTACCTGCATTGCCCGGGTGCACGGCTAGCCCTGCCGATGATGGCCTTGCATGCCGATGCCCAGTCCCCCGCGCAGTTCGTCTTCGACCTGGGCGCACAGGGATCTGAGACAGAAGTGTTCGCGTTCGTCATCAGCGGGGCGCGGGCCTGGCTCGAGCGTGGTCTGGACGCTACGGCGCAGGCCACGCTCGCCCAGGCGATCCACGCCTTCAGCCCCGGCACTTGGCCGCAGACACCTTTGCTATTGCACGTGGCTGCAGAGAAGCGCGCCACTTTCGCCTGCACGCCGGGTCTGAAGCGTCCCCCGGCGTTTGTGGCACCCGGCCTGTGGGCTGCCGGCGACTACGTGGCAGGCCCCTACCCGGCAACGCTCGAGGGCGCGGTGCGCTCAGGGCGCGCCGCCGCGCAGCATCTAACGCGCGCTGCTCAGGCCGCCTGACACCGGCGCCCAGGCGCAAGCCTCGGCCGTCCAGGTACAGCATCAAGCGTTGCCAGCGCTACATCCAGCGCTCAAGGGTCACAACGCAAACTCATAATGCCGGCATGCAATCTGATGTTCCGCAATACAGAAAACGGCAAAGGGCGCCACAATCAACTTCATGAAGGACAAGGAGATCCAGAAGCCGACGATCCAGGTCCTCGAACGCAGTTTCGCGTTGTTTGAAGTGCTGGCGTCGCATCAGGATCCGGTGTCGCTGAAACAACTCAGCGCCCAAACAGGGCTCCACCCCTCGACCGCACACCGCATTTTGAACGACCTAGCCATCGGCGGCTTCGTCGATCGGCCACACGCTGGCAGTTATCGCCTGGGCATGCGGTTGCTCGAACTGGGCAACCTCGTCAAGGCCCGACTCGACGTGCGCGAAGCGGCGCTCGGCCCAATGCGCGATCTGCACAAGTTGACGCACCAACCGGTGAACCTGTCGATGCGCCAGGGCGACGAGATCGTCTATATCGAGCGAACCTACAGCGAGCACTCCGGCATGCAGGTCGTGCGCGCCATCGGTGGGCGCGCACCCTTGCACCTGACGTCGGTGGGCAAGTTGTTCCTGGCGCTGGACGATCCACAACGCGTGCGCGCCTATGTCACGCGCACGGGCCTGGCCGGGCACACGCGCAACAGCATCACGGAACTGCCGGCGCTGGAGCGCGAACTGGCCAACGTGCGCCGGCTTGGCAGCGCACGCGACGATGAAGAGCTCGAAATGGGCGTGCGCTGCATGGCGGCAGGCATCTTCGACGACCAGGGCAAGCTCGTGGCGGGCCTGTCAATCTCCGCTCCAGCCGACCGTCTCGAAGAAGGCTGGCTGGAGCGCCTGAGGTCCACGGCCGCCCAGATATCCGCTGCCCTGGGGCATCGCCCCTGAGTGCCTGGCCCGCCCGGGCGCAGACTTCAGAACCGGGCTTGAGTGCTCGCGCTTGCGGCCGGCAGGGATTGGTCGAGCCACTTGCGGATGCGCTCGGCATCGCCGATACGCGAATACTTTCCGGCCGAATCCAGCAACACCATGATCAGCTTGCGCCCAGCCAGTTCAGCCTGCATCACGAGGCAGCGCCCGGCTTCCGAGATGTAGCCGGTCTTCTGCAGACCGATGTCCCATGCCGGGTTGCGCACCAGGCCGTTGGTGCTGCGGAACTGCAATTGCCGGTTGCCAATATCCACCTGCGCCTCGGGCGACACCGACAGTTCGCGGATGATCTGGTGACTGTAGGCCGCATTCACCAGACGCGCCAAGTCATTGGCCGTCGACTGGTTGCCGCTGGACAGACCCGTGGGCTCGACATAGCGCGTGCCGCTCATGCCGAGGGCCAAGGCCTTGCCGTTCATGGCCTCGACGAAGGCCTTCATGCCACCTGGGTAGTTACGCCCCAACGCGTGTGCGGCGCGGTTTTCCGACGACATCAGCGCCAGCAACATCATCTCGCCGCGGCTGAGCTGGGTGCCTACGGTCAGGCGCGACCGGCTGCCCTTCTCGGTGTCGACATCGTCCTGTGAGATCGTCAGAACTTCATCCAGCGGCAGCGCCGCCTCGGTGACGACCAGGGCGGTCATCAACTTGGTGATAGACGCGATCGGCAGTACCGCCTGCGAGTTCTTGCTGAACAGCACCTGTTGCGTGTCCTGGTCGATGACCAGTGCGACGCTCGACTTCAGGTCCAGCGGGTCGTCGGCGCCGTGCAGGCCATAGACCTGACCGTAGGACGGTCGCGCCGGTTCGACGCGCACCACCGAGCGGCGCGCAGACTTCGGCGATTTCAGCTTGACTGGCGCCGTGGCCTTGGCTCGTGTCGCCTTGGTCGCAACCTTGGTGTCCTGCGCACGAGCCTTGGCGGCTTCGGCCATGGGGCCAGCCAGCAGCGCAGCGCACGCTCCGCCGACAAGCAGTGAGCGGCGGATCAAACCTGGTTGTCTTGACTTGCCCACGTGTACCTCATCTGAACTCGGCCCGAGTGTATGGGAAAGAAAAAAAATCTGCAAGATCATAAACTTGCCAAACTTTCCTCAAGTTATGCCTGCGCTGTAGCCGTGACCGGCGAGTGGGCGTTCCGCATGCCGCACAGAGCGGCCGTCCGCTCGCCGAAGGCAGACCCGACGTCCGTTGCCCGCACGCAGACAAGGCCGTCGGACTGGCCTTGGCTTGGTCCAGCCTGTTGGGCCCGAGCTCAGCCCTGTGCCGCGACCCGTTCGGCCTTGCTCTGCAGCTTGTTCAGCGCCGCCAGGTAGGCCTTCGCCGAGGCCACGATGATGTCCGGGTCGGCGCCGACACCGTTCACCACGCGCCCGCCCAGTTGCAGTCGTACCGTGACTTCACCCTGGGATTCTGTGCTGCCCGAGGTGATGGCATTCACCGAATAGAGCAGCAGTTCGGCACCACTTTTCACCTTCGACTCGATCGCCTTCAGACTGGCGTCGACCGGGCCGTTGCCGTCGCTTTCGGCATGGTGTTCGACGGTGCCGGCGGCAAAGGCCACGCGTGCATGAGGTCGTTCGCCGGTTTCCGAACGCTGCGACAGCGCCAGCAGACGATAGTGCTCGTGCTCGCTGGTCACGCTTTCGTCACCCATCAGCGCGATGATGTCCTCGTCGAAGATGTCGCTCTTGCGATCGGCCAGGTCCTTGAAGCGCGCGAAGGCCGCGTTGATGTCGGCTTCCGACTCCGATTCGACGCCCAGCTCCTGCAGGCGCTGCTTGAAGGCGTTGCGGCCGGAAAGCTTGCCGAGCACGATCCGGTTCGTCGACCAGCCAACGTCCTCGGCACGCATGATCTCGTAAGTGTCGCGCGCCTTGAGCACACCGTCCTGGTGGATGCCCGAGGCGTGGGCGAATGCGTTGGCGCCGACGACGGCCTTGTTCGGTTGCACCGTGAAGCCGGTGGTCTGCGCCACCAGGCGAGACGCGGGCACGATCTGCGAGGCGTCGATGCGCAGCTCCAAACCGAAGTAGTCACGGCGCGTCTTCACGGCCATCACCACTTCTTCGAGCGAGCAGTTGCCGGCACGTTCACCCAGACCGTTGATGGTGCACTCCACTTGACGCGCGCCGCCAATCATCACGCCGGCCAGCGAATTGGCCACCGCCATGCCCAGGTCGTTGTGGCAATGCACCGACCACACCGCCCTATCCGAGTTGGGAACGCGCTCGCGCAGGTTGCGGATGAACTGTCCGTACAGTTCGGGAATGGCGTAACCCACCGTGTCGGGAATGTTCAGCGTGGTTGCGCCCTCCTCGATCGCCGCCTCGAGCACGCGGCACAGGAAGTCCGGATCCGAGCGATAACCGTCCTCGGGCGAGAACTCGACGTCGGCGCACAGGTTGCGCGCGAAGCGTACCGCCAGCCGGGCCTGCTCGAGCACCTGCTCGCGCGTCATGCGCAGCTTCTTCTCCATGTGCAGCTCGCTGGTGGCAATGAAGGTGTGGATTCGCGACGATGCCGCACCCTTCAGCGCTTCGGCCGCACGTGCAATGTCGCGGTCATTGGCGCGGGCCAGCGAGCACACCGTCGATTCACGGATGTGGTCGGCGATGCTCCTCACCGCTTCGAAGTCGCCGTTGCTCGATGCGGCGAAGCCGGCCTCGATGACATCTACGCGCAGGCGCTCGAGCTGCCGCGCGATGCGCAGCTTCTCGTCCTTGGTCATCGACGCACCTGGCGATTGTTCGCCGTCGCGCAAGGTGGTGTCGAAGATGATCAGCTTGTCACTCATGGTGGGTCTCCTCAATCGGCCATTGTGGCTTCGGTGGTGAACACGCCGAGTGCGCCGGCACGCGCCGCGCCACACAGCAGTGCCTTGAAGGACGCCGCGACGATATCCGCATCGACACCCACGCCATGCAGCACACGCGAACCGACGCGCATCTCGATGTACGCCGCGGCCCGTGCCTGGGCCCCCGCGCCGATGGCATGCTCGTGATAGTCGAGTACCTGGATGGGCAGGTCGAAGGCGGTCTGCAGCGCGGCAACGAAGGCATCGACCGGCCCGCTGCCCTGCCCGTGCAAGCGGATCGATTGTCCGTCTATGCGCAGCGCGGTGCCAACCCTCACCATGCCGGCACCATCATCGTCCAGGCGATAGGGCTCGAGCTCGCGGCTGTCGATGCGGTACTCGCGCTCGAACACGTTCCAGAGCTGGGCCGCGCTCATCTCACCCCCCTGCACGTCCATCAACGCCTGCACCACTTGGCTGAACTCGATCTGCAGCCGCCGCGGCAGCTCGATGCCGTATTCGGCCTCGAGCAGGTAGGAGATGCCGCCCTTGCCCGACTGGCTGTTGACGCGAATTACCGCCTCGTAGCTGCGCCCCAGGTCCTTCGGGTCGATGGGCAGGTAGGGCATGTCCCAGATGTCACCCTCGCGCCGCGCGGCGAAGGCTTTCTTGATCGCATCCTGGTGCGAACCCGAGAACGAGGTGTAGACCAACTCGCCCACGTACGGATGGCGCGGATGCACCGGCAGCTGGTTGCAGTGTTCGACACAGGCACGGATCTCGTCGATGTTGGAGAGATCCAACCCCGGTGCCACGCCCTGCGTGTACAGGTTCAACGCGACGTTGACGACATCGATGTTGCCGGTGCGCTCGCCGTTGCCGAACAGGCAGCCTTCCAGGCGGTCGGCGCCGGCCATCAGCGCAAATTCGCCAGCGGCCGTGCCGGTGCCGCGGTCATTGTGGGGGTGCACGGACAGCACGATTGAATCGCGCCGTGCCAGATGGCGGTGCATCCACTCCACCATGTCGGCAAAGATGTTCGGCGTGCTGTGCTCCACCGTCGATGGCAGGTTGACGATGCACTTGTGCTGCGGAGTCGGCTGCCAGACCTCGGTAACGGAGTCGACCACCCGTTTCGCGAAAGCCAGCTCGGTGCCGGAGAACATCTCGGGTGAATACTCGAAGCTCCAGTCGGTGCCGGGCTGCGCAACGGCCAGGTCGCGCAACAGCCGGGCATGCGTCACGGCCAGGTCGACCACGCCGTCCTGGTCCAGCCCGAGCACCACGCGGCGCATCACAGGAGCGGTGGCGTTGTACAGGTGAACAATGGCGCGCGGCGCGCCCACCAGCGATTCGAAGCTGCGGCGGATCAATTCCTCACGCGCCTGCGTCAGCACCTGGATCGTCACGTCGTCGGGGATCAGCCTCTTTTCGATCAGCAGCCGCACGAAGTCGAAGTCCGCCTGCGAGGCCGAGGGGAAGCCCACCTCGATGTGCTTGAAGCCGATGCGCACCAGCATCTCGAACAAGCGCAGCTTGCGTGCCGGGTCCATCGGCTCGATCAGCGCCTGGTTGCCGTCGCGCAGGTCCACGCTGCACCACAGTGGCGGACGGTCAAGCACCGCGTCGGGCCAGCGGCGGCCGGCCAGGCGCACCGGCGCAAAGGCACGGTATTTGGTGGCGGGTTGAGTGAGCATGGTCATGGTCGAACCTCGTGGGTGGGTATGACACGCAACGTGGAAATGCAAACGGCCCGTTGCGTGAGCTGACGGGCCGTTGATCGAAAGCGAAGGGATGTGTCTGATCAGCGCGCCCGGAGCACTCCTAGAAGCAGTAGCGAGATGGCGGGCCTGCGAATCGACATGGAAGCAATATAGCACGCCGCACCAACAGGGCCCGCCACGACGGCTAGTTGTGCAAGCCTCGCTCGTCGGGTTCGTCGGTAGACATGGCGATGACGCTGACAGGCCTGCCCTTGGTCTTGCGCCATGCGTACACCGCGTATCCCGACAGGCCGTACAGGCAGAAGGCACCGAACAGCACCATCGGCGGGTGCAGGTTCACCGCGGCGATGCCCAGCGCAATCAGGACGAGCACGATGAATGGCACCGACCGCCGCTGGCCGATGTCCTTGAAGCTGTAGAACGGCACGTTCGTCACCATCGTCAGTCCGGCATACAGCGTCACCGCGATCGCGCCCCAGGCAAGCCAATCGATCTTCGACACGCTCTTGAAACCAGCGTCGTCCATGACCCAGATAAAGCCGGCCACCAGCGCCGCCGCAGCCGGGCTGGGCAGCCCCTGGAAGTAGCGCTTGTCGACCACGCCGATGTTGGTGTTGAAGCGCGCCAGGCGCAGCGCGGCCGACGCGCAGTAGACGAATGCCGCCACCCAGCCGAGCTTGCCCATGCCCTTGAGTGCCCATTCGTAGACGATCAATGCCGGCGCGGCGCCGAAACTGACCATGTCGGACAGGCTGTCCATCTGCTCGCCGAACGCGCTTTGCGTATGGGTCATGCGCGCCACACGGCCGTCCAGGCTGTCCAGCACCATGGCGCAGAACACGCCAAGCACCGCGTTCTCGAAGCGCCCGTTCATGGCCATGACGATGGCATAGAAGCCACCGAACAGCGCCGCCAGCGTGATCATGTTGGGCAGCACGTAGATGCCCTTGCGGGGTCGGCGCTGCGGCGCGCCAAGCTCGGCGCCGTCGTCCAGCACCGAGGGCGTCTCGTGGTTCATGGTCGACGTCAGTTGCGACTCTTGTCGACCAGCTTGTTGGCCTTGATCCACGGCATCATCGCGCGCAGCTTCTCGCCCACGACCTCGATCGAATGCTCGGCCATCAGACGGCGGCGAGACAGCAGCGTCGGCGCGCCGGCGCGATTCTCGAGGATGAAGCTCTTGGCATATTCGCCGCTCTGGATGTCGGACAGCATCTGCTTCATTGCCTTCTTCGTCTCGGCATTCACCACCTTCGGGCCCGACACGTACTCGCCATATTCGGCATTGTTCGAGATCGAGTAGTTCATGTTTGCGATGCCGCCTTCGTAGATCAGGTCGACGATCAGCTTCAGCTCGTGCAGGCACTCGAAGTAGGCCATCTCCGGCGCGTAACCGGCCTCGACCAGCGTCTCGTAGCCGGCCTTGATCAGCTCCACCGTACCGCCGCACAGCACCGCCTGTTCGCCGAACAGGTCGGTCTCGGTCTCCTCGCGGAAGTTGGTCTCGATGATGCCGGCCTTGCCGCCGCCATTGGCCGCGGCATAGCTCAGCGCCAGGTCACGCGCCTTGCCGGAAGCATCGGCATGCACCGCGATCAGGTGAGGCACGCCGCCACCTTGCACATAGGTGTTGCGCACGGTGTGGCCCGGCGCCTTGGGCGCGACCATCCAGACGTCAAGGTCGGCGCGCGGCACGACCTGGCCGTAGTGCACGTTGAATCCGTGTGCAAATGCCAGCGACCCGCCCTGGCGGATGTTTGGCTCGACATCGTCGCGGTACACCGAGGCGATCTGCTCGTCCGGCAACAGCATCATCACGACGTCGGCGCCCTTCACGGCCTCGCCCACTTCGGCCACCTTCAGCCCGGCCTTTTCCACCTTGGACCAGGAGGCGCCGCCGCGGCGCAAGCCGACGGTGACCTTCACGCCGCTCTCGCTGAGGTTCTGCGCATGCGCGTGGCCCTGCGAGCCGTAGCCCACGATCGTGACCTTCTTGCCCTTGATCAGGCTTAGGTCGGCGTCCTTGTCGTAATAGACCTTCATGCTTCTCTCCGTTAATGGGTTCATCTTCAAGGGCCCCGCCGGGGGGCCCGCTCTACACTCTCAGAATACGTTCGCCGCGACCAATCCCGCTGGTGCCGGTGCGTACGGTCTCGAGAATCGCCGTGCGGTCGATCGCCAGCAGAAAGGCGTCGAGCTTGGAGGCGTCGCCGGTGAGTTCGAGCGTGTAGCTCTTTTCGGTGACGTCGACGATGCGGCCGCGGAAGATGTCGGCCATGCGCTTCATTTCGTCGCGCTCCTTGCCGACCGCGCGCACCTTGATGAGCATCAGTTCGCGCTCGGTGAAACTGCCTTCGGTGAGGTCGACGACCTTGACCACCTCGATCAGCCGGTTCAGGTGTTTGGTGATCTGCTCGATCACCTCGTCGGAACCGGTGGTGACGATGGTCATGCGCGACAGCGAAGCATCTTCGGTGGGCGCGACGGTCAGGCTTTCGATGTTGTAGCCGCGCGCCGAAAACAGCGCCACCACCCGCGAGAGCGCGCCGGGCTCGTTTTCGAGCAGTACGGCGATGATGTGTTTCATGTGAATTCGTCCTGCGCGCTCTTCGAAGCCGGTGGCGGTAACCGCCGGCACTTGGCCACGCGTTGCGAGTTGAGAGTCCTGTCCAAAGCTGCGTCGCGGCGTGCCGTCGGCCTCCTCGGGCTGGCGCGGTAGCGCCGGCAAGCGAGGCCACGGCGCAACGCGTTACAGGTCTTCGGACCCCAGCAGCATCTCGGAAATGCCCTTGCCTGCCTGCACCATCGGCCAGACGTTTTCGGTCGGGTCGGTGCGAATGTCGAGGAACACGGTGCGGTCCTTCAGCCGCAGTGCCTCGCGCAATGCCGGTTCCACGTCGGATGGCTTCTCGACCAGCAGACCCACGTGGCCATAGGCCTCGGCCAGCTTGACGAAGTCGGGCAATGCGTCCATGTAGCTGTGCGAGTAGCGTCCGCCGTAGTCGAGTTGCTGCCACTGGCGCACCATGCCCAGATAGCGGTTGTTCAGCGACACCACCTTCACGGGCGTGTCGTACTGCTTGCAAGTGGACAGCTCCTGCAGGCACATCTGGATCGAGCCTTCCCCGGTGATGCAAAACACATCGGATTCCGGCTTGGCCAGCTTGATGCCCATGGCATAGGGCAGTCCCACACCCATCGTGCCCAGCCCACCGGAGTTGATCCAACGGCGCGGTTGCTCGAAGCGGTAGTACTGCGCCGCCCACATCTGGTGCTGGCCGACGTCTGAGGTGATGTAGGTGTCGCGGTCCTTCGTCAGCTCCCACAGCTTTTGCACCACGAACTGCGGCTTGATGACCTCCGGGCTGTTCTTGAAGGCCAGACACTCGCGTTTGCGCCATTCGCCGATCTGCTTCCACCAGTCCGACAGCATTCCCGCATCGGGCCGGCTCTGCGCCTCGCTCAACTGGGTGATCAACTCCTGCAGCACGTCCTTGACGTCACCGACGATCGGGATGTCCACGCGCACGCGCTTGGAGATCGACGAGGGGTCGATGTCGACATGGATGATCTTGCGCTCGACCGAGGCGAAGTGCTTCGGGTTGCCGATGACGCGGTCGTCGAATCGCGCCCCAACTGCCAGCAGCACGTCGCAGTGCTGCATCGTCATGTTGGCTTCGTAGGTGCCGTGCATGCCCAGCATGCCCAGGAAGCGCGGGTCGCTGGCCGGCATCGCGCCCAGGCCCATCAGCGTGTTGGTGCAGGGGAAGCCGAGCAGGTCGACCAGCTGGCGCAGCTCGTTCGAGGCGTTGCCCAGGATGACGCCGCCGCCGGTGTAGATGTAGGGCCGCTTGGCGCCCAGCAGCAGCTGCACCGCCTTGCGGATCTGGCCGCCGTGGCCCTTCTTCACCGGGTTGTACGAGCGCATCTCGATGCGCTCGGGGTAGTGGAAGGCGCAGGTCTTCAGCGACACGTCCTTCGGGATGTCCACCACCACCGGCCCGGGCCGGCCCGTTCGCGCGATGTGGAAGGCCTTCTTCAGCGTCGTCGCCAGTTCGCGCACGTCCTTGACCAGGAAGTTGTGCTTGACGATCGGCCGCGTGATGCCGACGGTGTCGCATTCCTGGAAGGCGTCCAGTCCGATCGCCGGCGTCGGCACCTGCCCGGTGATGATGACCATCGGGATCGAATCCATGTACGCGGTGGCGATGCCGGTCACGGCATTGGTCACGCCCGGGCCGGAGGTCACCAGCGCGACACCGACCTCGCCGGTGGCGCGCGCATAGCCGTCAGCGGCATGCACCGCAGCTTGCTCGTGGCGCACCAGGATGTGCTGGATCGAATCCTGCTTGTAAAGCGCGTCGTAGATGTACAGCACCGCCCCGCCGGGGTAGCCCCAGAGGTACTTGACCTGTTCGGCCTGCAGGCAGCGGACCAAGATGTCCGAGCCATTCAGCTCATGCGGGGCTTGCGAGGGGACTTGCGCCGATGCGGCGCGCTTGACTTCCGCGGGGGAGATATCCATGTTCCAACCTTTGCGATTTTCTCTGACGAAAAACCATTGGTGCCCCTCCTCGCGCCCTCATGAGGCGGAATCGGAAAGCTGCGTGGCCATGCTGGCGGAACCCGGGTCGGGCCCCCGCGCCTGACCCCTGAAGCTCATTGTGCGAGGCAGCATTATGCCAGCATCGACTTGCTCTCCGGGGCCTCTGCTGCTCGCGGCAGACGCGGTGCAATAATGACTTGGGTCCGAACTGGGGCGCAGCTGGGCCCGCAAGCCGTTGGCCACCGACAAAGAACTGTCCGACTTCCTCAAGAGTGCCGAAAAGCGGGCCTTCAAGCGCACCGCCTATGCCGTGCGCGACGAGGATTCGGCGCTCGACATCGTGCAGGACGCGATGATCAGGCTGGCCGAAAAATACGCCGATCGACCCATGGCCGAACTGCCGCTGATCTTCAGCCGTATCCTCTCGAATGCCACGATGGACTGGTTCCGCAGGCAGAAGGTACGCCAAGCTGCGGTGCAGAATTTCTCGGAACTCGAAGCCGGTGCCGATGACGGTGACTTCGACCTGCTCGAGTCGCTCGAGGCGGTGGACGGAAGCTGGGCCTCCCAGGGCCCGGCCGAGCGCCTGTCGCGCGAGCAGACGCTGGCTCTCATAGACTTCGAGGTGTCTGCGCTTCCCGCGCGTCAACGCGAAGCCTTCCTGCTGCGTTACTGGGAAGAACTGGATACTGCCGAAACTGCGTTGGTGATGGGCTGCTCTGAAGGCAGTGTGAAAACACACTGCTCCAGGGCAGTGCACGCATTGGCGACAGCGCTGGCGGCCAAGGGATTGAAGCCATGAACCGATCGAGTGGTGCGCACCGGGTCGACATCGATGCCTTGCAGGCGCGCTTTGCGTTGCGCCTGGCGTCGCGCCTGAAGGAACAGGCCGACGCGCTTCCGCACGATATTGTGGAACGGCTGCGCGTTGCACGCGAGCAGGCTGTGCAGCGGGCCCGGCAGGTCCGTCTGGCGGCGCCGATGCCGGCCACGGCCGGGTCGATGCACGCCTTCCAAGGCAGCGTCACCCTTGGCCAGCCGACCTCATGGTGGCTGCGCCTGGCCTCGATGTCGCCGCTGGTGCTGCTGGTAATCGGCCTGGTGTTCATCCAGCACCTGCACGACCAGGCCGACATTCACGCTGCCGCCGAAGTCGATGCCGCGCTGCTGGCTGATGACCTGCCGCCCGAGGCCTACGGTGACCCGGGTTTCGTGGCTTTCCTGAAACAACCCGAGCCGTGATCCGCCAGACCTCAATCGCTTTCACTTCGCGTTTCGGCCTTTTCTCGGCCGCGTTGCTGCTTCTTGGCCTGAGCGTGGGCCCGGGTGCTGCTGCGCAGGCGGTGTCGGGCGCCGCCCCTACCGTCGTTGCCAGTGGCCCGCCCTGGATATCGCTGACGCCGGCACAGCAGTCAGCGCTGGCGCCGCTGAAGCGCGACTGGCAGGGCATCGACGCAACCCGCAAGCAGAAGTGGCTGGAAATCGCAGCGCGCTTTCCCGCCATGCCGGCCGACGAGCGGCAGCGCGTGCAGGACCGCATGACCGAATGGGCGCGCATGACCCCTGACGAGCGCGGCCGGGCGCGCCTGCAGTTCCAAGAGGTGCGCCAGATCAGCCCGCAGGACCGCCAGGCGCGTTGGGATGCCTACCTCGCGCTGCCGGCCGAAGAGCGCCGCGCGCTGGCCAAGAGCGCCAGCACGGTGCCGCCTGCCGCCAAGGCTGCAGCCACCGCTGCGGTGGGCCAGGCGCCAGCCAGCCTGACCGCGTCGCAGAACCAGAAGGTCAATGTGGTCAGTGCACCGAGCAAGCAAAGTGCGCCCAAGTCCATCGCCCCCACGGTCGTGCAGGCCAAGCCCGGGGCCAGCACCACGCTGATCTCGAAGACCGCTACGCCGCCACCACACGCCCAGCTGGGCCAGCCGAAGATTGCCGCCACCCAGGACGTCGTCGACCGCAGGACGCTGCTGCCGCAGGCCGGCCCGCAGGGCGCGGCGGTCGTGACGCCGGCTGCCCAGCCCACCGCGCCGGGCACGACCTCGCGCTGATGGCGCTCCCGGACACGCATGCGTCGCTCCAGCAGGCGCCCGGGCTGGCCCGGCGTCTGGCCTGTTTCGTGTACGAAGGCGTGCTGCTGTTCGGCGTGCTGATGATCGCCGGGTTGTTGTACGGCATGCTGACGCAGCAGCGGCATGCGCTCGTCGGCATGCATGGCTTGCAGGTGTTCGTCTTTGCCGTGCTCGGCGCCTACTTCAGCTGGTTCTGGTCGCACGGCGGGCAGACCGTGGCCATGACGACCTGGCACATCCAGCTGCTCATGAAGGACGGCCGGCCTGTGCCGGCGGCACGCGCCGCGCTGCGCTATGTGTTGAGCTGGCTGTGGTTTCTACCGGCCCTGGCCTGGGCCTACTTCACCGGCGTGCGCAGCGGCGGAGCCGTCGCCCTGGCGGTGACCATCGGCGTGCTCGGCTACGCCGTGCTGTCGTGGCTGAATCCGCAGCGCCAGTACTGGCACGATCTGCTCTGTGGCACGCGCCTGGTGCAATGCCAGCCCCCGGCGCGTCGGCGCGGTCGACATTGACTCCGGCGCAGCGCATGGGCCACACAGGCTGGAATCGCGTCTTTCTCGACAGCGGCCGTACCATGCGCCGGTCGGGCACCGCTGATCGGCACGATCATGCGCTCCACCCGGTGTGCCGGCATCCGCCGCGATCGAGGTACTGTTCGCCGAGCTGATTAGCTCGGCCTTTGGTTGTGCGGGGAGACTGGAAGGATGCGAACGTGAGCCCGATCTCGGTGTGCGTGTACTGTGGTTCGCGACAGGGAAATTCCCTCACATTTGCCCAAGCGGCGCGCGAAGCCGGCACGTGGATCGGGCAGCGGGGTTGGCAGCTCGTCTACGGCGGTGGCCGTGCCGGCCTGATGGGCGAGTTGGCCGACGCCACGCTGGCCGCGGGGGGCCGCGTGGTCGGCGTCATTCCGCAATCGCTGATGGAGCGCGAACTCGGGCACACCGGCCTGGATGAGTTGCACATCGTGCAAAGCATGCACGAGCGAAAGCGCCTGATGGCCGAACGCAGCGATGCCTTCTTGGCTTTGCCCGGCGGCATCGGCACGATGGAAGAGCTGTTCGAAGTGTGGACCTGGCGCCAGCTCGGCTACCACGACAAACCGATCGGGCTGCTCAACATCGAGGGCTACTACGACGCCCTGCTGCGCTTCATCGGTGCCTCGGTCGACGGCGGCTTCGTCGTGCCGGCGCAGCGCGCGCTGCTCGAAGTCGACACCTCCGCCCCTGCCCTGCTGCGTCGGCTGGGACAACTGGCGCTTGCCGCCACCGCGCCAGACGACTACTCGCGTACCTGACCGCGGCGAACCACCTACGCCTAGACCGCGGCTTCGTCGGTCTCGCCCGTGCGGATGCGCACCACCTGCTCCACGTGGGTGACGAAGATCTTGCCGTCACCGATCTTGCCGGTCTTGGCCGCTTTGACGATGCTGTCGATGCAGCGCTCGACATCCGCGTCTTTCACCACCACTTCGATCTTCATCTTCGGCAGGAAGTCGACCACGTACTCGGCACCGCGATAGAGCTCGGTATGCCCTTTTTGGCGTCCGAAGCCCTTGACTTCGGTGACCGTCAGTCCGGATACGCCGACGTCGGCCAGCGCCTCGCGCACCTCTTCCAGCTTGAACGGCTTGATGATGGCGGTGATCTGTTTCATGGTCGGGCCCTCGGTCGACATTGCACTGCCCGGATTTAATCATGGATCGACCGGCGGACGGCGCTTTGTCGGGGCTTGCCTTGCAGCGCATGAGGCTGCCATACCTGCCCCCGCGCATCGACACATGGGCCCACGGCCACGCATCGGCGCGCTTGCACCTACCATCGGCCGACCATCACCGTAACGGCCGGACAAGTCACGCATGAGCACACCGCAGGGTCCGAAGGAACACGTGATCCGCGTCGTCGACAGCCCGGCACAGGTGGACGCCGAGGCCTGGAACGCGCTGCTCCAGGCACAGCCCGCGCCGACGCCGTTCATGCGCCACGAGTACCTGCTGGCATTGCACGAATCCGGTAGTGCGGTAGGCGAGTCCGGCTGGGCCCCGCAGTGGCTCTGCCTGCACGAACGTGATGCCCTGCTGGCTGCCTGCCCGGTCTATTTGAAGAGCCACTCCTATGGCGAGTACGTCTTCGACTGGGCCTGGGCCGACGCCTATCAGCGCCACGGCCTGCACTACTACCCGAAGCTGCTGTGCGCCGTGCCGTTCACCCCTGTGCCCGGCAGCCGATTGCTGGCGCGCGATCCGGCCTCGCGCCGGATCCTGCTGCGCGCGCTGCAGAAGATCGCCCAGCGCAGCGAGCTGTCGTCGGCGCACCTGCTGTTCATGGACGAGGCCGACCTTCGGGCCGCCACCGATGAAGGCTGGATGCTGCGCCAGACGGTGCAGTTTCACTGGCTCAACCGGCAACCTTGCGGGTATGCCGGCTTCGACGAGTTCCTGGCCATCCTGCAGCGCGACAAGCGCAAGAAGATCGCGCAGGAGCGGCGCCGGGTGGCCGAGGCCGGCGTCACCTTCTGTTCATACGAGGGCACGCAGATCGACACCGGCCTGTGGGACTACTTTCACGACTGCTACACGCGCACCTACGCCGCCCACCATTCGACGCCCTACCTGAGTCGGGATTTCTTCGCACGCATGCAGCACGGCATGGCCCGGTACTGGGTGATGTTCGTCGCGCAGCGCGCTGGCCGACGCGTGGGCTGCTCGCTGCTGGCCATCGACCCCGATCGCCGCCATGCCTACGGCCGCTATTGGGGTTGCACAGAGTACGTGCCCTGCCTGCACTTCGAGGCCTGCTATTACCAGCCTTTGAGCTGGTGCATCGAACACGGCTACGCTCGCTTCGAAGGCGGCGCGCAGGGAGAGCACAAGATGGCCCGCGGCCTGCTGCCGGTGCTGACGTATTCGGCGCACTGGCTCAGCCACCCGGGCTTCAGCGACGCGGTAGCCCGGCACCTGCAGCGCGAGGGCGCAGGCATCGAGGCCTACGTCGATGAGTTGCGCGAGCGCAACCCGTTCAAGGCTCGGGCGTCGGGCTGACCTATCGGCCCTTCGCCTCTATCTCTGCAGCTTCTTCCAGTTGGCCATGCCGGAGGTGACCTCGGCACGTGCGCTGTCCGGGCCTTCCCATCCCCTGACCTTGACCCACTTACCCGGCTCGAGATCCTTGTAGTGCTCGAAGAAGTGCTGGATCGTCTTCAGCCGCAACGGGTTCAGATCCTCGGGCTTCTTCCACTGCGAGTAGATCGACAGGATACGGTCGATCGGCACCGCCAGCAGCTTGTTGTCGCCGCCGGCCTCGTCTTCCATCTGCAGCAGGCCCAGCGGTCGGCAGGTCACCACCACGCCAGGAATCAGCGGCACCGGCGTGACCACCAGCACGTCCACCGGGTCGCCGTCGTCGGACAACGTGTTCGGGATATAGCCGTAGTTGCACGGGTAGTGCATCGCCGTGCTCATGAAGCGGTCGACGAAGAGCGCGCCGGTGTCGTGGTCCACCTCGTACTTGATCGGGTCCGCGTTCATCGGAATCTCGATGATCACGTTGAACTCGTCCGGCGCCTTGGCGCCCGGGGTGACGTTGTGCAGACTCATGGCGAACTCCCGGTAGGTGGCGTGGCGAGAATTTTAAGGATGGCGCTTGCCACGGCCTGACACCGCGCAAGAAATGTGCACCCGAGGAAAACACCCAGCCGGAGGCTTCGCGTTTTCCCGTAGTATGCGCCCCGCGATCCGTCCCCCCCGCCTTGGCTGCGCCCAGCCGCGTCGATGGGAGAGAGAACTCGGACGCGTCATCCACTGCAAGCCTGAACGCAAAAAGGAACCATCTTGATATCCACCTCTATGGCGCTGAACATAGCGCTGGTGTGCGGCCTGGCGGCCGTGCTTTATGGCTTCATCCAGCGCAGCTGGATCCTGAAGCAGGACGCGGGCAACGCCCGTATGCAGGAGATCGCCGGCGCCATCCAGCAAGGCGCCGCCGCCTACCTGGCACGCCAGTACAAGACCATCGCCATGGTGGGTGTGGTGCTTGCCATCCTGATCGCCGTCTTTCTGGACGTGACCAGCGCGGTGGGCTTCGTGCTCGGCGCGGTGCTGTCAGGCGCCTGCGGCTTCATCGGCATGAATGTGTCGGTACGCGCCAACGTGCGCACCGCGCAGGCCGCCACCAAGGGTATCGGGCCGGCCCTCGATGTCGCATTCAAGGGTGGCGCCATCACCGGTATGCTGGTCGTCGGACTGGGGCTGCTGGGCGTCGGCATCTTCTTCTGGTTCCTGGTCGGCGGCGCGCCGGCCAATGCCACGCTGTCGGCGGTGCTCAAGCCGCTGCTCGGCTTTGCCTTCGGCTCGTCGCTGATCTCGATCTTCGCGCGGCTTGGCGGCGGCATCTTCACCAAGGGCGCCGACGTCGGCGCCGACCTCGTGGGCAAGGTCGAGGCCGGCATCCCCGAGGACGATCCGCGCAACCCGGCGGTGATCGCCGACAACGTCGGCGACAACGTCGGCGACTGCGCCGGCATGGCGGCCGATTTGTTCGAAACCTATGCGGTGACCATCATCGCCACGATGGCGCTGGGCGCACTGGTCGTGAAGGCGGCGGCAATGCAGGCCGTGGTGTATCCGCTGCTGCTGGGTGGTGTGTCCATCATCGCGTCGATCATCGGTTGCAGCTTCGTCAAGGCCAGCCCCGGCATGAAGAACGTGATGCCGGCCCTGTACAAGGGCCTGGCCGTGGCCGGCGTGCTGTCGCTGATCGCCTTCTATTTCGTGACCAGCGCGATCATGCCGGCCGATGCCCTGGGCGCGGGCACGCACATGAAGCTGTGGGCGGCTTGCGCCGTCGGCCTGGTGCTGACCGCCGCGCTGGTGTGGATCACCGAGTACTACACCGGCACGCAGTACAAGCCGGTGCAGCACATCGCCGAAGCCTCGACCACCGGACACGGCACCAACATCATCGCTGGCCTGGGCGTGTCGATGCGCTCCACCGCCTGGCCGGTGATCTTCGTGTGCGTTGCGATCACGGTGTCCTACGGGTTGGCCGGCCTGTACGGCATTGCCATCGCCGCCACTTCGATGCTGAGCATGGCCGGCATCGTCGTGGCGCTCGACGCCTATGGCCCGATCACCGACAACGCCGGCGGCATTGCCGAGATGGCCGAACTGCCGAAGAGCGTGCGCGACATCACCGACCCGCTGGACGCAGTGGGCAACACCACCAAGGCGGTGACCAAAGGCTATGCCATCGGCTCGGCCGGCCTGGCTGCGTTGGTGCTGTTTGCCGACTACACGCACTCGCTCGAAGCGCGTGGCATGAGCATCAGCTTCGACCTGAGCGACCCGAAGGTCATCGTCGGCCTGTTCATCGGCGGCCTGATTCCTTACCTCTTCGGTGCCATGGCGATGGAGGCCGTGGGCCGCGCCGCCGGCTCAGTGGTGGTCGAAGTGCGCCGGCAGTTCCGCGAGATCAAGGGCATTATGGAAGGCAAGGCCAAACCTGAGTACGGTACGGCCGTGGACATGCTGACCAAGGCCGCGATCAAGGAGATGATGATCCCGTCGCTGTTGCCGGTGGTGGTGCCGATCATCGTCGGCCTGACGCTCGGCCCAGCTGCACTCGGCGGCTTGCTGATGGGCACCATCGTCACCGGGTTGTTCGTCGCCATCAGCATGTGCACCGGCGGCGGCGCTTGGGACAACGCCAAGAAATACATCGAAGACGGCCACCACGGCGGCAAAGGCAGCGAGACGCACAAGGCCGCGGTCACCGGCGACACCGTCGGCGACCCGTACAAGGACACTGCCGGACCCGCCGTCAACCCGCTGATCAAGATCATCAACATCGTGGCGCTGCTGATCGTGCCGCTACTGCCCATTCCCAGCGGCAGCACGGCGCCTGCAGCGCATGGCGCGACCGCGCCGGCCGCGGTGGCCATCGTCGCGGTGCCGGTGCTGGTGGACGCGGCCAGCTTCAAGGTCGAAGGCGGCGTGGTGAAGTTCTACTTCGCCACCGGCAAGGCCGAACTTGCCGGCGGTGCGGCCGCTGCGCTGGTGGACGTGGGCAAGGGCGTCGCGGCCGGCAAGAAGGCCGTCATCAGCGGCTACCACGACGCCACCGGCGACCCGGCAGCGAATGCCGAGTTGGCCAAGCAGCGCGCCCTCACGGTGCGCGACACGCTCAAGCAGATCGGTGTACCAGATGACAAGATCGAGCTGAAGAAGCCCGAGCAGTTGACCGGCACCGGCCCGAATGCCGAGGCGCGCCGCGTCGAGGTCAAGCTCGAATAGCGCTTGCTTCCAGCAGTAGCCTGACAGAGGGCCCGGGTTCCTGCGAACCCGGGCCCTCTTGATTCAGGGCCCCGGCCTGCCCCACAACTGCTTGAGCCGCGCGTCGCGTCCACAGCTGGTGCGGTAGTACTGGTAGCGCAGCGGGTTCTTCTTGTAGTAGTCCTGGTGGTAGCCCTCGGCCGCGTAGAACGGGCCGGCCAGCGCGATCTGCGTGACGATCGGTTCGCTGAAGGGCTTGCTCTTCTCCAGCGTCGCCAACGAGGCCTGTGCCGCCTTCAACTGCGCCCCATCGACGGCGAAGATGGCCGTACGGTAGGGCGTGCCGGCATCGCAGAACTGGCGGTCCTTGGTGGTCGGGTCGATGCTGCGCCAGAAATGCTCGAGCAGTTGTTCGTAGCTCACCTTGGCCGGGTCGAAGACGATTTCCACCGCCTCGGCATGGCCGGTGCTCTTGCTCGATACCTGCTCGTAGCTGGGGTTCGCCACCTTGCCGCCGATATAGCCCGATGTGGTGGACAGCACACCGGGAAGCTTGTCGAAATCGGCCTCTACGCACCAGAAGCAGCCGCCGGCGAAGATCGCCTTGGCCGTGCCCTGGGCCGCGGCCCAGGGCGCCAGCGCCGCCAGGCTCAAGGCGAGCGCGGCGCCGCGAATGAAATCGGTAGTGCCGATCATGCCGCCGCCACGAACTTCAGCGCCACGCCGTTGTTGCAGTAGCGCTTGCCTGTGGGTGCCGGCCCGTCGTTGAAGACGTGCCCGTGGTGCCCGCCGCAATTCGCGCAGTGGTACTCGGTGCGAGCCATGAACAGCTTGCGGTCGATGGTCTCGCCGAAGGCGCCGGGCAAGGTGCTGAAGAAGCTAGGCCAACCGGTGCCGCTGTCGAACTTCATGTCCGAGCTGAACAGCGGCGCGTCGCAGCCCGCGCAGTGGTACGTGCCCTTGCGCTTCTCGTTGTTCAACGCACTGGTGAACGCGCGTTCGGTGCCCTCTTGACGCAACACCTCGTATTGGGCCGGGCTGAGCCGCTGCTTCCACTCGGCGTCGGTGAACCTGACCTTGAAGACGGCGTCCGGCTTGGCCTGGGCCGAGGCCACGGCCGGCGCCACGCTAATGGCGGAGAACAGCGACAACAGGGTACGGCGGGTCATCACGAATAGCTCCTTGAATGCATCGTGCCAGCTGAGTCGTTCTGGCGCTGAGGATCTTTCACGCCGTCACCAGCCGCAGGTGGGTGATCTCCGACGGCGCCCCCAGACGCTTGGGCGGGCCCCAGTAGCCCGTGCCGCGGCTGGTGTAGACCCACAGATCCTGCCATCGGTTCAATCCTGCGGTGAACGGCTGCTGCAGCCGCACCAGAAAATTCCACGGCAGGAACTGCCCGCCGTGCGTGTGGCCGGAGAGTTGCAGGTGAAAGCCCGCCGTGGCTGCCGCCGCCGCACTGCGCGGCTGGTGTGCCAGCAGCACGCGCACCAGCGTCTCGTCGGGCACGCCAGCGATGGCGGCCAGTGGGTCGCTGCGCTGCGATGCGTCGAAGTGGTGCGCGCTGAAATCGACCACGCCGGCCAGGGCCAACGAGGCCTCGCCATGCTGCAGCAGCACATGCTCGTTCATCAGCACGCGCAGACCCAGGCGGCTCAGCTCTTCGACCCAGGCGTCGGCGCCGCTGTAATACTCGTGGTTGCCGGTGACGAAGAAGGTGCCGTGGCGTGAGGCCAGACCGGACAGCGGCGCCACGTGGTGGGCCAGTTCCTGAACTGTGCCGTCGACCAGGTCGCCGGTCACGGCCACCATGTCGGCCTGCAGCGAGTTGATGCGCTCGACGATGGCCTGCAGGTAGCCGCGCTTGATGGTCGGGCCGACATGCACGTCGCTGATCTGCGCGATGGAAAAGCCGTGCAGCGCCGCCGGCAGCGAGGCGATCGGCACGTCCACACGCACCACTTGGGCCGTGCGACGCGCGTTGACCAGGCCCCACAGCGTGAGCAGCGCGGCCAGCGCCGGCACCGCCGCTGCCGAGGCCGGCACCAGCCATCCGGGCAGCGGCCACCAGAAGGACGCCACCCACAGCGGCAACGCCAGCACGTCGCGCAGCAGCGTCAGCACGAACAGCGACGAGAACAGGCCCATCAGTAGCAACCCGGTCCAGGCCAGCCGGTCGGACAACGGCTGCCGGCGAATGCGCCGCGCCAGCAGCGCCAGCGGCATCAGCAGCCACGACGCCAGCAGCAGCGCGCCGAGCAGCCATTGCAGCGGCGGCGCGGAATCCAGCGCGGCAATCAGCCGCCAGCCTACGTAGGCGTGCAGCAGCAAGAGGATGAACATCAGCGCCATGGCGGGCCTTCGATCTTGATCGACCCTGGCAGATGGGTCCGTCGCGCTGCGCTTCAAGCCGACGGCGACACGGGTTTCTGTATGTCCATCCAGTATAGACTTGCTGCGATGCTGGCCGTGCCGCTGCCCACCCGACCCGAGCCGACGAGCACGGGGCCCTTCGACTGCCTCAACGACGAGCAGCGGCAAGCGGTGTTCCACGGTCGCGATGCCGCACCCGGTGGGCCGCCGCCGCTGCTCATCATTGCCGGCGCCGGCTCCGGCAAGACGCTGACGCTGGCTGCGCGCGTGGCCCGGCTGGTGCTGGACGGCGCCGACCCGCAGGGCATCTTGCTGCTGAGCTTCTCGCGCCGCGCGGCGCAGTCGCTGCAGCGCCGCGTCGGCCGCATGCTGCATCAGGCGCTGGGCTTCGGCGCCACGCAGCAGCCGCCCACCCTGCCCTGGTCAGGCACCTTCCACAGCGTGGCGGCGCGGCTGCTGCGCGAGCATGCGCAATGCATCGGCCTGAACCCGGCCTTCACCATTGCCGACCGCGGCGACAGCGAAGACCTGCTCGGCCTGCTGCGCCACGAGCAGGGTCTGTCGAAGACGCACGCACGCTTCCCCCTCAAGGGCACCTGCCTGGCGATCTATTCGCGTGTGGTCAACAGCCAGGAGCCGCTGGCACAGGTGCTGCAGCAGCGCTACCCGTGGTGTGCCGCTTGGCAGGACGAGTTGAAGACGCTGTTCCGCGCCTACGTGGCTGAGAAGCAGACGCAATGCGTGCTCGACTACGACGATCTGCTGCTGTACTGGAGCCACATGCTCGACGACGATGCACTGGCGCGCGAGCTGGGCACGCGCTTCCGGCATGTGCTGGTCGACGAGTACCAGGACACCAACCGGCTGCAGGCCCGGGTGCTGCGCGCACTCAAGCCCGACGGCCGCGGCCTGGCCGTGGTTGGCGACGACGCACAGTCGATCTATTCCTTCCGCGCCGCCGAGGTGCGCAACATCCTCGACTTCGCGTCGCAGTTCGAGCCGGCCGCGGCGGTGCTGACGCTGCAGCGCAACTACCGCTCCAGCCAGCCCATTCTGCAGGCCTGCAATGCCGTCATTGCCGAAGCGCGCGAGCGTTTTGCCAAGACGCTGTGGAGCGACCGCACCGCCGGCACTGCGCCGCAACTGGTCAGCCTGGGCGACGAAGCCGATCAGGCCGCCTGGGTGGCCGACCAGGTGCTGCTGCAGCGCGAAGGCGGCCTGGCGCTGAAGCGCCAGGCGGTGCTGTTCCGCACCTCGCACCACAGCGCCGCACTCGAGCTGGAGCTGCTGCGCCGCAACATCCCCTACGTGAAATTCGGTGGCCTGAAGTTCCTGGAAGCCGCGCACGTGAAGGACCTGCTGTCGCTGCTGCGCTGGTCGCAGAATCCGCGCAGCCAGATGTCGGGCTTTCGCGTCGCACAGCTGGTGCAGGGCTTCGGGCCGGCCAGCGCACGACGGCTGGTCGGCGCCATGGCCCTGGCCACCGATCCGGCCGAAATCTTGACGGCCTTCAAGCCGCCGCCCGGCGCGGCCGCGCCATGGCGGGCGCTGCACGACTGCCTGCAGGCCATGCCGCACGCGCCGTGGCCAGCCCCGCTGGACGTCGCGCTGCGGTGGTACCTTCCGCAGTTGCAGCGCTTGTACGAAGATGCGGCTGTGCGCCGCGCCGACCTGGAGCAACTGGCGCGTCTGGCCCATGGCTACGCGTCCCGCGAGACCTTCCTCGCCGAGCTGACGCTCGACCCGCCCGAAGCCACCAGCGACGAAGCCCAGGCGCCACACCTCGACGAGGACTACCTGATCCTGTCGACCATCCATTCGGCCAAGGGCCAGGAATGGGCTGCCGTGTACGTGCTCAACGTGGTCGACGGCTGCATGCCAGCCGACATGGCGGCAGGCAGCGCCGAGGAGCTGGAAGAAGAGCGCCGGCTGCTCTACGTGGCGATGACGCGCGCGCAACACCAACTGCAGCTGCTGGTGCCGCAGCGCTTCCACGTGACGCAGCAGGCGGCGCGCGGCGATCGCCACCTGTGGGGCGGGCTGTCGCGTTTCATTCCATCGCCGGTGGCGGGTCACTTCGAGCAGGTGTGTGCCGCCACGCCGCAAGACGCCGAGCCGCGCATGGCCAGGCCGGACGCGCCAGCTTTCGACCTGAGCGCGCGAGTGCGATCGATCTGGGAGTGAATTCGGTCCGGGCGAGGCTCAGGCCGCAGGCGCGCGGCGCGGCCAGGTCAGCGGCCCGAACCAGGACCCCGCAGCCACCGCGCTGGCATTCACCAGCCCGTACACCACCATCGCCAAGCCCTGCACCAGGAACACCTGCGTCAGCGTGCCACCCCAGTGCAGCACCAGCCAGCCGCCCAGCGCGGCCACCGCCAGGCGCAGCAGGTTGGCCAGCACCGGCCACAACAACTTGCCGGCTCCTTGCGACGCGAAGTACAGCACCAATCCGAGGCCGAAAAACCCATACAACGGGCCGACGCTGCGCAGGTAAAGCGTGCCGGCCTCGAGCATCGCCGGGTCGTCGCTGAACAGACGCAGCCAGGTGTGCGGGAAGGCCGCTGCCCACAGGCCGATGCTTTCGGCCATGGCGAATGACAGCGCCGCACCGATCCAGGCGGCGCGAAGCGCGCGTTCGCGCAGCCCCGCGCCGATGCAGGTGCCGACCATCGCCACCAGCGGCGCGCCCAGGCCGAAGACCAGTGGGATCAGCAGGTATTCCAGCCGCGACGCGGTGCCGTAGCCGGCGATCGCCGCGCTGCCGAAAGCGCCCACCAACGCCACCACCACGGCGATCGACAGGTTGGTCGACACCGTCGACACCGATCCGGCCAGACCCACCCGCAGGATGTCGCGAAACAGCGCCCAGCGCAGCCGCAGCCCGCGCATCGCAGGGCGCAGCAGGCTGTGCGGCGAGCCCAGGTACAGCGCCAGCACCAGACTGCCCGCCAGGTAATACAACAGCAGCGCGACGGCACCGCCGACGATGCCCAGCGCAGGTACCGGCCCGAAGCCGAAGATCAGCAGCGCCGACAGTGGCACCAGCAGCGGCACGCCGGCGCAGGTGACCAGCGCCGGCAAGCCCATATTGCCGGTGCCACGGATCACCGCCGCCAGCGAGTTGAACAGCCACACCAGCACCGCACCGGCGAAGACCCAGTTCGAATAGCTCAGCGCCGCGTCCAGCGCGCCGCCGGCACCGCCCATGCGGGTGTAGATCCAGCGCCCGCCACCGAGCATGGCCGCCGTGAACAGCAGGCCGAAGCCCAGCGCCACGACCACCGCATGCAGCACCAGCGCATTGGCATCGGCGTTGCGCCGCGCGCCCAGCGCACGCGCGATGGCCGAGGCGATGCCGCCGCCCATCGCGCCGGCCGAGGTGGTCTGCATCAGCATCACCAGCGGGAACACCAGCGCCATCCCGGCCAGCGCGTCGGTGCCCAGCTGGCCGACGAAGTAGGTCTCGATCAGGCCGACGCCAGCCTGCGCCAGCATCACTGCCACGTTCGGCGCGCCCAGGCGCAGCAGGGTCGGCAGGATCGGCGCGTCCAGCAGTGCGCGCGTGCGCGGGTTGATTGCTGCCGCGCTGCTCATGCCGCTGCACGCACGACGCGCGCCTCGCGGATCGGCAGGTTGATCAGCGCCGCGGCCACCGCGAGCAGGATGTCCGCGTACCAGAACCAGTCGTAGCTACCAGCGACTTCGAAGGCCTTGCCGCCAAGCCACACGCCGGCGAAGGCGCCGACCTGGTGCACCAGCATGACGATGCCGAACTGCGTACCCATGTTGGCAGGGCCGAAGAACCTGGCCACCAGCCCGGCGGTCGGCGGCACGGTGGACAGGAAGGTCAGGCCCATGACGGCCGCAAACACCAGCACCACCAACCCGGTCTTCGGCGCCAGCAGGAACAGCAGCACCGCCAGGGCACGCGTCGCATACAGCAGCGCCAGCAGCGAGCGCGAGCGCCAGCGCCCCATGGCCCAGCCGATGCCCAGGCTGCCCGCGATGTTGAACAGACCGAGCAAGGCCAGCGACCATGCACCGAACTGCAGCGGCAGCCCACAGGCCGCGATCACGCCCGGCAGGTGTGTCGCCAGGAAAGCGACGTGGAAGCCGCAGACGAAGAAGCCGGCCGCGAGCAACAGGTAGTTCGGATTGCGCAATGCCACCCGGATGGCCTCGCCGGCGCTCAGCTTGGGCTGCGCCATGGCCGCGTGCTGTGCAGGCGCACCCCTGAGGATGAAGGCTGCGGGCAGCGACAGCAATACCACCAGCGCCAGCACTTGCATCGCGCCCGCCCAGCCGAAGGACAGCATCAGCATGCCGGCGATCGGCGCGATCAGGAACTGGCCGAAGGAACTGCCGGTGTTCACCACGCCGAAGGCGATGCCGCGCCTCTCGGGCACGATCAAACGCGTGGCCGAAGGCATCAGCACCGCCGGCCCGGCCATGCCTGCACCACCGGCGGCAAGCACGCCCACCGCGACGATCAGCCCCAGCGTGCTCGTCATGTAAGGCGTGATGAAGGTGCCCAGCGCCACCATCAGCACACCGACCAGGAGGACCCGCCCTGCCCCCAACTTGTCGGCAATGGCGCCGGCGATGGGCTGCGTCAGCCCCCACCACAGCTGGCCGAAGGCAAAAGCCAAGCTGATGCTGCCGATGCCCAGCCCGGTGGCGGTATTCAAAGGGCTGACGAACAGGCCCATGCTCTGGCGCACGCCGGTGGTCAGCGCATAGGAGCCGGCAGCGGCCAGCAAGACCACCCACAGCGACCCATGGCGCGGCACGGCTGGCACGGGACTATTCATGATCTTCTCCTGCCGGCAATGGCGCCAGCTTTTCGAGCGAGTCGTCGACCAGCGCATGCAGCGCAAGCACGCGTTCGACGCCAAGCAGCTGATTCAGGCCTTCCTGCGCCGCCTTCCAGTGGCGCTGCGCCTCGGTACGCTTGTCGCGGCCGGCAGGGGTGATGCTGACGCTGCGGCTGCGCCCGTCATCACCGGCCGACAGCTCCAGCCAGCCGGCATCGATCATGGGCTTGAGGTTGCGCGTCAAGGTTGACGCGTCCAGGGTCATGGCCTGCGCCAGCTCGCCCGGGCGGATCGGCCCCAGACGCAGCACGTGCGACAGCAACGAGTACTGCGTGGTCTTCAGCCCCGCCTTGGCCACCTCGGTGTCGTACATCTGCGAAACGCGGCGCGCCAGCTGCCGCAGCTTGAAGTTGGTGCAGCCCTGTGGCTTGGCTTCGGCATTGCTCATTTATTCGATTGTAGCTACAATTTTTGTATCTGCAACTATATCGACACAAGATGAGCACCGAATCCACCGTCGCCGAATGGGCCGAACAGGTCGAGGCCGTGCGTCGCCGCTCACAAGCCAATGGCGCCCAGCCCGGCGTGTCGCATCCGGCACAGTTGCAGGGCAAGACCGGGCTGCAGATCATGCAGGCCATGCTCGCCGGTGAGTTGCCCTATCCGCACATCATGCAGACGCTGGACTATTCGCTGGTGCAGGTCGAGAAAGGCCGCGCCGTGTTCCAGGGCGTGCCGCAGCTGATGCACTACAACCCGCTGGGCAGCGTGCACGGCGGCTGGTACGCGACGCTGCTTGATTCGGCACTCGGCTGCGCGGTGCACACCATGTTGGAGGCAGGCCAGGGTTACACCACGGCCGAGCTGGGCATCAACATCGTGCGCGCCGCGTCGATAACGAGCGGCCCACTGCGCGCCATCGGCACCGTCATCCACTGCGGTCGCCAACTGGCCACCGCCGAAGCGCGAATCGTCGGCGCCGACGGCAAGCTGTATGCGCACGGCACGACCACCTGCCTGGTGTTCGCGGCCACCGCGCGTTGATCGCTTCAACCGATCACTGAATCACCTCGTCGGCGCGCAACAGCAGCGAGTTGGGAACCGTCAGGCCCAGTGCCTTGGCCGTCTTCAGGTTGATCACGAACTCGAACTTCGTCGGCTGCTGAATCGGCATCTCGGCGGGCTTCGCACCCTTCAGGATCTTGTCGACGTAGATCGCAGAGCGTTGGAAGGTATCGCTGAAACTCGACCCATACGAGAACAGACCGCCGGCCACGACGAAGAGTCTCTCTTCGAAACTGCTCGGCAGCCGGTTCTTCAATGCGAAGTCGACAATCAGCTGGTAGTTTCTGGAGTTGACCGGGTTGACGTTGGCGTGCATGGCATCGGCACGGCCTGACGTCACGGCCGCGAAGGCCGCCGAGTAGTCGTCCGGCCCGCGCACCTCGATCGACAGGATCTCCAGGCCGGCCATGGCAGCCGCGGCCTGCGCGTCCCGGAACCCCATGACTTCGAGCGGGTTCGCCGGATTCCACAGCATGGCCACGCGCGAGACCTTCGGCACCATCTCCTTGAGCAGTTGCTGCTCCTTGCCCGCCAGTTCCGGCAACACGTTGCTGAAGCCCGTGATGTTGCCGCCCGGGCGGGCGAGGCTTTCCACGAGGCCGATCTTGTCCGGATAGGCGGAGTTCAGCATCAGGATCGGAATCGTGCGGGTCGCCTGCTTCGCGGCCAGGGTCGCCGGTGTGCTCGATGTGACGATGATGTCCACCTTCAACAACACGAGCTCGGCCGCAAGCGCGGGATAGCGGTCGGCCCTGCCGTCCGCCCAGCGCCATTCCATCGCGACATTGCGGCCATCGACATAGCCCAGTTCGCGCAACCCGCGGCGAAAGGCATCCCACGCGGGGCTCTCGGAGTTGGCGAGCACTCCGATGCGCGGGACCTTCGTGGGCTGCTGCGCCAAGCTGATGGCGGGCGAGCCGAGAAGACCGCCCGCGACACTGCCGATGAACGTTCGTCGATCCGTCATAGATCACCTCACCGGCCCATGGAATCCGGGCCATAGTACGCTTCCATGGCCTGCGCACATCATCTGAATCACGAACTCGTATCGACCATGAATCCAACCATCGCCGCGGATGTCATCGAGCCGCGAGCCCACATCCTGAGCTTCCACGCGCATGTGTACTACGACCCGGCGCGCACGCGAGCCCAGGCCGAGACGCTGCGCCAACGCATCGCCGAGCGCTTCGCCGTGCAACTGGGCCGCTGGCACGACGTGCCGGTGGGCCCGCACAGCGTTGCGATGTACCAGGTGGCCTTCGCCACCGAGGTGTTCGCAGCCTTCGTGCCCTGGTTGATGTTGAACCGCGGCGATCTCGACGTGCTGGTGCACCCCAACACGCTGGCACCGCGCGACGACCACCTGCGCCACGCGTTGTGGCTCGGCCAGGTGCTGCCGCTGCGCGAGGACGTGCTGCCGCTGCGCATCGACGCTGCCGATGAATCGCCTGTGGTTCCGAACACTGTACCCGGGCTCGGCGCATGAAGTCCGCGGACGAGGCGATGCGCTTCGAGCCTGGCGTGCGTGCGCCGAGCGAAGCCAGCACGCTGGCCTTCAGCTTCGCCTTCGTCGGCGGCCAGTTGCTGCTGCCGGAGGCCGACGCTGCAGCCCTGCCGCCGTTGCCCCCCGGGCCGCTGGCCGAGCACGCATCGGTACGCCACTTCCTCGGCCGCATCGACGGCCATGACTGCTGGGCGCTCAAGCTCGAAGCGCCGCCGCCCGGCTGGCGCGCGATGGCGCTGCGCGCGGCGATGATGCAGTTCCCCGCCGCGCTGATGGGTGCCGCCTCGCGTGCCGCGCAGGTGCTGGAATGGGACCGCGCGCACCGCTTCTGCGGCGTCTGCGGCACGCCCACCGAAGTGCAGCCGCACGAGCATGCACGCAAGTGTCCGGCCTGCGGCCACAGCGCCTACCCGCGGCTGAGCCCGGCGATGATGGCGTTGGTGTGGCGCCGCAGCGGCGCTGCCGCCGAGCTGCTGCTGGCGCGATCGCCGCACTACGCGCCGGGCATGTTCAGTGCGCTGGCCGGCTTCGTCGAGCCCGGCGAATCGCTGGAAGACTGCGTGCACCGCGAGGTGGCCGAGGAAGTGGGCGTAACGGTGCGCGACCTGCGTTACTACGGCAGCCAGAGCTGGCCCTTCCCGCACAGCCTGATGGTGGCCTATACCGCGCAGTGGGTCGGGGGCGAGGTGATTCCGCAGGAAGACGAAATCGAGGCCGCCGGCTGGTTCGACATCAACGCGCTCCCCGACATCCCGCCGCGCCTTTCGATCGCTGGCCACCTGATTCGCGACAGCGTCGATGCGATGCGCAACGGATGAATCGTCCGGGGATTCGTGGCAGGGTCAGACCGGCAGGGTCGACTCGGCGAGTTGACGATGGTGGTTTGCCTCGGCTGGGCCGGCGGGATGCAGCCGATGGGCTCCAGCAGCCGATGGCGATTGCGCGTCCGCGAAACGCTGCGTCATCGAGTGCCGCTCTTCGATGCCCACCAAGAATTCGACCGAGAGCGCAGATGCGGATGCGATCATTGCACGCGCCTGCCGCGATGGCCGAAGCCCGCCGCATCCCCGACCTTGCGCTGCATCCAACCCGCCATCGCGGAAAGCATCGCCTCCAACGTCTGTGCGTCGTTGCTGCCGCTGCGGGCCCTGACGTGGAACGAATGGTCAGCGTCGTCGAGCAGCACCAGCGTCGACCGCTCGCCCAGTCGCTGCAGCAGAGGCTGCAATAGTTCCAGCGTAGCGAGTTCGTCGCGGGTACCTTGCAGAAACAGCATCGGACAATCGACCTCGAACAGATGCTTGCCGCGCTCGTCCGAAGCCTTGCCGGCTGGGTGCAGCGGGAAGCCAACGAACACCAGTCCCTGCATGCCTGGCAGCGGCAACAGCGCCTGGGCCTGCGATGTCATGCGGCCACCGAACGACTTGCCGCCGGCGAAGAGCGGCAGTCCGGGCAGTCGCTGCACGGCTTCGGCGACCGCAGCGCGCACGGCGGCGTGGGCGACCTTCGGTCCATCCGGTCGCTTGGATCCGCACTCCATGTATGGGAACTGGTAGCGCAGGGTCGCAATGCCGCGCTCTGCCAGGCCATTCGCGAATTCGGCCATGAACGTGTGCTCCATGCCAGCCCCGGCGCCATGGGCGAAGACGTAACCTGCCCAGGCATCGGCCGGCGTGCGCAGCAGGGCCGATACAGACTGAGCGCCGTCGATCTCGATGCGCAGACGTTGGGTCGAGGGGTGTTCCATGGTGAGGGCGTGGACGCAACCGTGAGCATGCCAGCGTCGCGCGAAACCCACAATCTGGCGCCTCGCGGCCGGGCTGCACGGCATCGCAGGCAAGGCAGGCATGCGCCAAATGACGCACAGAGCTACCATCGGCCTTCGCTCCGGCGCGGCCACCCTGACAATCGCTGATGGGCCGCGCACTATGCATAGTGAGGTTGGCAATGGCAGCTCGATCGATTGCTTCCTTGACCTTGAGCTTCGGCCTGGTTTCGATTCCCGTGAAGCTCTACTCCGCGACCGAGTCGTCGAGCGCGGTCAAGTTCAACATGCTGGCCAAGGACGGCTCGCGCCTGAAGCAGCAGTACGTGTCGGAGAAAGACCAGACCGTGGTCGCGCGCGCCGAGATGGTCAAGGGCTACGAATTCGAGAAAGACCGCTTCGTGCTGTTCTCGGCCGAAGAATTGAAGGCACTGGAAGAAGCCAGCAGCCCCGCGATCGAGATCATGGCCTTCATCCCCGAGAAGTCGGTGGACCCGCTGTTCTACGACAAGGCCTACCTGATTGCGCCGGACAAGCGCGGCGGCAAGCCTTACGCGCTGCTGGCCGAAGCCATGCGCCAGAGCGGCCGCTGCGCGCTCGCCAAGTGGGCCTGGAAGTCCAAGCAGTACGTCGTGCAGGTGCGCCCGGTGGAGGACGGCCTGGTGCTGCAGCAACTGCTGTACGCCGACGAAGTGCGTTCGCTGAAGGACCTGGCCATCGAACCGGTGACGGTGACGCCGGGTGAACTGCAGTTGGCGCTGCAGCTCATCGAACAGATCTCGCAGGACGCCTACGACCCCACCCAGTACGTCGACGAAGAGCGCAAGCGCATCCTCGCCGCGATCGACGAGAAGATCGCCGGCAAGCAGGTTGTGGCCTCGGCGCACGACACAGCACCGGAATCGGCACAGGTCATCGACTTGATGGAAGCGCTGCGCGCCAGCCTGGGCAAGAAGACGGCGGCAGTGAAGCCAGTGGTCGTCGAACCGGCCGCCGCGCCGGTGACCGAAGCCAAGGAACGTAAGGGCGCCAAGCGTGCCGCGACCACCAAGGCCGAAGAAGCCGCCGCAGCACCGGCCCCGGCCTCGCTGCCAAAACAGGCCCGCGCCAGGAAGTGACGCGCACCGAAGACGACACTGCTTCGACATTCACCCTGCGCCGCGTTCAGGCGATGCTGGGCTTGTCGCGCACCATCGTCGCCGGGTTGATCGCCGAAGGGTTCGTCGCACCGACACGCGGCCCGCGCAACGAATGGCGCTTCACGTTCCAGGACCTGATGCTGCTGCGCACCGCGCATGCGCTGCATGCATCGAACATCCCGCCGCGCAAGATCCTGCGCTCGCTGGCGCACTTGAAGGCCACGCTGCCGCGGGAACTGCCGCTCACCGGACTGCGCATCACTGCCATCGGCGCCGACGTGGCGGTGCGCGATCGCAACGGCCAGTGGCAAGCCGACAGCGGACAACTGCTGATGGACTTCGACGTCGCGCCGCTGGCCGGCAGCGTGGCTTTCCTCGCACGCGACACGTCGCCGCCGGCCCCGCCCGGCGCGCCGGCCTGGTTCGAACGTGGCCTGGCGCTCGAAGCCACCGACCCCGCAGCGGCCGAGGCCGCGTACCGGCAGGCATTGGTACTGGCACCCGATCTCGTAGAGGCGTATCTCAACCTGGGCGCGATGCTCAGCGATGCCAGCCGCTTCGCCGAGCTGATCGCGCTGTCCGACGAAGCGGTGACGCATTGCCCGGGCTCGGCGCTGGCGCACTTCAATCGCGCCGTCGCACTCGACCATCTGGAACGCCTGCCTGAGGCGGTAGCGAGCTACGAACGCAGCCTGGTGCTCGATCCCGCACTGGCCGACGCGCACTACAACCTGGGCCGCCTGCGCGAGCAGCTCGGTGACAAGCGCGGCGCACTGCGCCACTTCAGCGCCTACCGCAGACTGCAGCCCTAGGATCCGAGGCATGGCCGCAAAGCCGCAGCAAGATCCGCTGGCGCGCTACTGGTCCAAGCGCAACTTCGCCCTGACCAGCGAACCGCGCGGCGGCATCCAGGCCTCTGGCCCCGAACTGGCCTTCGTGGTCCAGAAGCACCACGCGAGCCGGTTGCACTACGACTTCCGGCTCGAACTCGACGGCGTGATGTTGTCGTGGGCGGTGCCCAAGGGGCCGAGCTACGACCCCAAGGACATGCGCATGGCGATCCATGTCGAGGACCATCCGCTGTCGTACAACAGCTTCGAAGGGACGATACCGCGCGGCCAATACGGCGCCGGCACGGTCATCGTCTGGGACAACGGCACTTGGGAGCCAGCCGCCGACCCGCACCAGGCGCTGAAGGATGGCAAGCTGGTGTTCACGCTGCACGGCCACAAGCTGTCCGGTCTGTGGGAGCTGGTGCGCATCGCCAAGCCCGGTGACAAGCAGGAGGCCTGGCTGTTGTTCAAGAAGCGCGACCGCCACGCGAAGCCGCGCACCGAATACGACGTGGTCAGCGCGCTGCCCGACAGCGTAATCGGCAAGCCGCTGAAAGCTGCGCCGGCCACCGCCACCGGCCCCAACGGCGCGGTGAAGGCGCCGATGCCGGCGACGCTGCCACCGCAGCTAGCCAGCCTGGCCAGCGCCGCGCCGACCTCCGGCGCGTGGAGCTGGGAGATCAAGCTCGACGGCTACCGCCTGATGGCACGCATCGAAGACGACCAGGTGCGGCTGATCACCCGCGGCGGCCACGACTGGTCGGCCAAGATGCCGGCGCTGGTGACGGCGTTGCAGAGCCTGAAGCTGAAGAGCGCGTGGCTCGACGGCGAGATCGTCGTACTGGGCAAGAACGGCACCCCGGAGTTCAACGCGCTGCAGAACGCCTTCGACCGCTCGCGCACCGGTGTCATCGACTATTTTCTCTTCGACCTGCCCTACCTCGAGGGCCACGATCTGCGCGCCACGCCGCTGGTGCAGCGGCGACAGCTGCTGAAGCAGCTGCTCGACGAACATCCGCACGAGCACCTGCGTTTCAGCGCCGACTTCGACGCCGATGCCGCGTCGATCCTCGAATCGGCGCGGCGCATGGGCCTGGAAGGTGTGATCGCCAAGCGCAAGGACGCACCATACGAATCGCGCCGCACCGAGACCTGGCTGAAGCTGAAGAACAAGCTGCGGCAGGAGTTCGTCGTCGCCGGCTACACCGACCGTTCCAGCGGCGAGGCCGAGATTGGCAGCCTGCTGCTGGGCGTGCACGACGACGGCGGGAAGCTCGTCTACGTCGGCAACGTCGGCACTGGCTGGAACGCAAAGACGGCCGCTGACCTGAAGCAGCGGCTGAAGAAGATCGAGCTCGCCAGGTCGCCTTTCGGCAGCCAGCCGTTGCACCAGCACCGCTGGGCTGTGCGCGACCCGGCGGCGCAGCATTTCGTGAAGCCTGTGCTGGTGGCCGAAGTCGAGTTTTCGGACTGGACGCCCGACAGTCAGATCCGGCACGCCAAGTACCTGGGCCTGCGCGTCGACAAGGAGGCGAAGGGCGTGAAGCGCGAAAGCGCCGTGATGCCTCAGGGCCCTGCGCTGGTGAAGGCCGGCAGCAGCTTCGTCGGCGGCATCAAGGTCAGCCACCCGGAACGCATCATCGACGCCAGCACCGGCATCACCAAGCTGGAGCTGGTGCGCTACTACGAGTCGGTGGCCGAGTGGATGCTGCCGCACCTGAAGGGCCGGCCGTGTTCGCTGGTGCGCGGACCGACTGGTGTGGGTGGCGAGCTGTTCTTCCAGAAGCACATCGAGTCGCTGCAGATCACCGGCATCCGGCAACTCGACGCTGCGCTGTGGCCCGGCCACGCGTCGCTGCTGGAAGTTCCCACGGCCAAGGCGCTGATCGGCGCCGTGCAGATGAACGTCATCGAATTCCACACCTGGAATTCACTGGTGAAGAAGATCGACCGGCCCGACCGCGTGATTTTCGACCTCGACCCCGGCGAAGGCGAACGCTGGGATCGTGTGCAGGAAGCTGCGACGCTGGTGCGTGGCCTGCTGCAGGAACTGGGGCTGCAGAGCTGGCTCAAGACCAGCGGCGGCAAGGGCCTGCACGTGGTGGTGCCGCTGATGCCGCGCGAGGACTGGGACACGGTGAAGGCCTTCGCGCAGGCCGTGGTGCAGCACCTGGCGCGCGTGATCCCGCAGCGCTTCACCGCCAGGATGGGTGCGGCCAACCGCGTCGGCAAGCTCTTCGTCGACTACCTGCGCAACAACCACGGCGCCACCACCGCGGCGGCTTACTCGGCGCGTTCGCGCGCAGGGCTCGGCGTGTCGATGCCGATCTCATGGGATGACCTGGCCGCGCTGAAGCGCAGCGACCAATGGAGCGTGCGCACGGCGCGCGAGCACCTGTCGTTCCAGTCGGTCGACCCTTGGCAGAACTACTGGGGCTGCAAGCAGACGCTGACGGCCGGGCTCAAGACGCTTGGAGTTGGAGCATTGCCGCAGCCCGGCGCGCGGTCTGCTCGTGCATGAAGTGCACGTGCGCGCCTGCCCTCGGCACCGCATCAGGCCCGCTGACTCACGAATCAGATCGGCCAAGTTCAACAACAGCGCGGTCGATGAGCACATCCAGCGGTCGCGATCGTTGTCCGCGATCACCCGGAAGGACGACTTGCGGCATGCACCCGACCTGTTGGATGAGCCAGGACTTCGGGCGCCGCTCGACTACTCGATCGTCACCTTCGCGTCCTTGACCAGCTTGGCGAACTTCTCTGTCTCGCCCTTGATCTGCAAGGCCATCTGATCGGCACTGTTGCCGATCGGCTCGGCGCCGATCTCGTCCATGCGCTTGCGGAACTCCGGCGACTGGATCACCTTGACCATCTCGGTATTGAGCCGGGCGACGATGTCCTTGGGTGTGGCCGCCGGCGCGAGCACGCCGAACCAGGTGCCGATGTTGAAGCCCTTCAGTCCGGCTTCTTCGAGTGTCGGCACGTCCGGCAGCGCGGCAGAACGCTTGGCCGTGGTCACCGCCAGCGGCCGCAACTTTCCGGCCTTGATGTGCGGGAGCACGGGCGTGATCGTGTCGAAGGACATCGTGATCTGGCCGCCGATCAGATCGCTGGCGAGCGGGCCGCTGCCCTTGTACGGAATGTGGTTGATCTCGGTGCCGGTCAGGTTCTGGAACTGCGTGCCGATGAGATGCTGCGCCGTGCCGTTGCCGTTCGATCCGTAGGTCAATTTGCCGGGTTCCGCCTTGGCCAGCTTGACCAGGTCGGCGACGGTCTTGACCGGCGTGCCGGCATTGACCACCAGCACGTTCGGCACCAGCGCGATCGTCGTGATCGGCGCGAGGTCCTTCTGGAAGTCGTAGGGCAGCTTCTTGTAGACGCTGGAGGCGATCGTGTGGTGCACCGCGCCGACGAGCAGCGTGTAGCCGTCCGGCTTGGACTTGGCCACGTAGTCCGCACCGAGCGTGGCACCGGCGCCGGGTTTGTTCTCGACGATCACGGTCTGGCCCAGGCTTTGCGTCAGCTTCTCGCCGAGCGCGCGGGCCAGCACGTCGGTCGTGCCGCCCGGTGGGAAGGGCACGACCAGGCTGATCGGCTTGCTCGGCCAGGCTTGTGCCATGGCGCTGACAGCGGACACGGTCAGGGTCAAAGCCATGGCCTGGACCAGACGCCGGAGGGTGAAGTGGTGAGTGTTGTTCATGCTTGTCTCCAAGATCGGGTCAGGCGGCCTTGCGCTGCGCGCTGGCGGCGAGCAGGCCGCACATGGCCTGCGTAACCTCGGCCGTGGTGGCCGTGCCACCCAGATCGCGGGTGTGCAGCGCCGGGTTGGCCGTGACCTGCTCGATAGCCTGCATCACGCGCTGGGCCGCATCGGCCTCACCCAGATGCTCCAGCAGCATGACCACCGACCAGAAGGTGCCGACCGGGTTGGCCAGGCCCTTGCCCATGATGTCGAAGGCCGAACCGTGGATCGGCTCGAACATCGACGGGTAGCGGCGCTCGGGATCGATGTTGCCGGTGGGTGCGATGCCCAGGCTGCCGGCCAGCGCCGCAGCCAGGTCGCTGAGGATGTCGGCGTGCAGGTTGGTCGCGACGATGGTGTCCAGCGAGGCCGGGCGGTTGATCATGCGCGCCGTCGAGGCGTCAACCAGTTCCTTGTCCCAGGTGACGTCCGGGAACTCCTTGGAAATCTGCAGCGCGATCTCGTCCCACATCACCATCGCGTGGCGCTGCGCGTTGCTCTTGGTGATCACCGTCAGCAGCTTGCGGGGACGCGACTGGGCCAGCTTGAAGGCGAAGCGCATGATGCGTTCGACGCCGGCACGCGTCATCATCGACACGTCGGTGGCGGCCTCGATCGGATGGCCCTGGTGCACGCGGCCGCCGACACCGGCGTATTCGCCCTCGGAGTTCTCGCGCACGATGACCCAGTTCAGGTCATCCGGGCCGCAACGCTTCAGCGGGCCGTCGATGCCAGGGCAGGATGCGCGTCGGGCGCACGTTGGCGTACTGGTCGAAGCCCTGGCAGATCTTCAGGCGCAGGCCCCACAGCGTGATGTGGTCGGGGATGTGCGGGTCGCCGGCCGAACCGAACAGGATCGCGTCCTTGTGGCGGATCGCGTCCAGGCCGTTGTCCGGCATCATCACGCCGTGCTCGCGGAAGTAGTCACCGCCCCAGTCGAAGTTCTCGAACTCGAAGCGGAAGGACTTGCTGGTGGTGGCCAGCGCTTCCAGCACTTGCCGGCCGGCAGGAACGACTTCCTTGCCGATGCCGTCTCCGGGAATGGTGGCGATTGCGTAGGTCTTCATGGCTTGTCTCCGAGTGGGGTGGTCGATGTCGCTACTGTAGGAAATGGACAGGCCCCGTGAACGCCGCTAGAGTGAAGCCATCGTTTACCTGAATTCAATAATCGAGCGCCGATGAGCCACGGGATCCAGCCGGCCGATCTGAGCTTCTTTTCCACGCTCGCCCGCGCCGGCAGCCTGAGTGCCGCGGCGCGCGAACTGGGGGTCACGACGCCGGCCGTGAGCAAGCACCTGGCATTGATGGAATCGCGCGTCGGCGTGTCGCTGGTGGTCAGGACGACACGGCGCATGAGCCTGACGCCGGAAGGCGAGCTGGTCCTGGAACATGCCCGCCGCATCCTCGGCGAGATCGACGACATGGAGCAGCTGCTCGGCGTGTCCAAGGCCATGCCGAAGGGTCTGCTGCGGGTGAACGCCACGCTCGGTTTCGGGCGAAGCCATGTCGCACCGCTGATCTCGAAGTTCGTGCGCAGACATCCACTGGTCGAGGTGCAGTTGCAGCTGTCGGTCAATCCACCGCCTTTGACCGAGGACTCGTTCGATGTCTGCATCCGATTCGGGGCACCGCCCGACGCACGCGTGATCGCCAAGTACATTGCACCGAACCGCAGGCTGCTGTGCGCCTCACCGGCCTATCTCGCCAAGCACGGCATGCCAAGAGTGCCGAACGACCTCAACCGGCACAACTGCATCGGCATCCGCCAAGGCGAGGAAGCCTATGGCGTGTGGCGCCTGGCCAGTGGTCGCGGCAAGGGCGCAATCACCGAAGCCGTCAAGACGCGAGGCAGCCTGAGCACCAACGACGGCGAGATCGCGGTCCACTGGGCGCTGGACGGTCACGGCATCCTGATGCGTGCCGAGTGGGACATCGATCGCTACTTGAGGAGCGGCCGCCTCGTGCAGGTTCTGCCCCAGTACCACACGCCGGATGCCGACATCTTCGCGGTCTATCCGCAGCGCCATCAGGTGGCCGCACGGGTTCGGTCATTCGTGGACTTCGTGGCGGCGTCCTTCAGTCAGCAGACGGCAGGTAGCACGCCATAACCCAAGCCCCGGCACGGATCGCAGCGAATGGACACGTGCCGCACGTGTCGGCTTCTGCCACTGTGCCCTACTCGGTCAGATCCCAGACTGCGGAGACGAGCGTCCACATTGCCGGATGTCGCGGACCCTGCTTCGCATGACGGACTTCAGGCAGCGAGTTCGCCGATCGGTTGTCAAGTCTAGAGCCGGGCTGAGGCAAGCAATCGAACTGGCCACCGTCGGCCACCCGATGCTCATCGGCGCATCAACCTCGGCGTGCTCGACACAAGCCAGAGCCGCGAACTCGCCGGCGAGCTGCTCAAGCGCTTTGCCGAGGTGCCGCCCGCGTTGGCCGAACTCGTTGCCGGGCGCGCCGAAGGCAACCCCTTCTACATGGAAGAGCTGGTCAAGAATGCTCATCGAGCGCGGCGCGATTGCCACCGCCGGGGCGAAGTGGACGCTGCATACCGCGCGCTTGCTGCAGACCGAGATCCCCACGACCCTGATCGGCGTGCTGCAGGCGCGACTCGACAGCCTGCCACGCAACGAAAGGCAGGCGCTGCAGGGGGCGAGCGTGGTCGGCCACGTGTTCTGGGACCAGACGCTGGCTGCGCTCGATGCGAAGGCGCCGGCTGCGCTGCCGGCGCTAGGGCGACGTGAACTCGTGCTGCTGCACGACGACGATGCCGCACCGGACGACGTGCGCGAGTTCGCGTTCAGCCACAAGATCCTGCACGACGTCACTTACGACACCGTGCTCAAACGAAGGCGGCGCGACTTGCACGCACGCGCCGCCGATTGGTTGGCCAGCCGCAGCGCCGCCCGGGCGAGCGAATGGCTGGCCGCTGCGGCCGAGCACTACGCGCTTGCCGGCAACGTGGCGCAGGCGGCTGAGTACTTTGCCCGCGCCGCCGAGCACGCGCGATCGCGCCATGCGCACGACGCGGCGCTGGCCCACGCGGCGCGCGCGCTGGCGCTGCTCGATGGCGCTGACCCGGCTGCAGCGCTCGCGCCGCACGATCGCCTCGCGCTGCGCTGGCGGCTGCTGGTCGTGCGCGAATTCACCTTGGGCCTGCTCGGCCGGCGCGACGAGCAGCGCCCGGCGCTGGACGCGATGCGGCAGCTTGCCGAGGCTACTCGACGACGACCGGGCGCGCGCCCTGGCGGCGCGGCGGCGCAGCCAGTTTGGCCTGCGCACCGGAGACTACGCGGTGCAGGAGGCTGCGGCGCGCGATGCGATGGCGTTCGCGGCACGCGCCGGGGCCGACGAGTCGCGCCTTGAGGCGCAGCGCCTGCTGGCCGACGCGCTCGGCGCGCAGGGCCGCTTCGAGGAGGGCCAGGCGCTGGCCGCGTGCAGGCTTGGCCGAGGCGCGCGCGCTCGGCTTGCGGCGCGTCGAGGGCGTCTTCTTGAATGCGCTGTCCCACATGGCCGGCCTGCAGGACGACCAGGTCGCGGGACTGGAGCTCGACCTGCAGGACCTGCCGATCTGGCGCGAACTCGGCGACAAGCAGGGCGAGATCGTCGCGCTCGCCAATGTCGGCGCCGACTGGCTGTGGTTCGGCCGGCTCGACGAGGCCCGGCGCTGTCTGGAGGAGGCGCTGCGGCTGTGCCGCGCCATCGGCGCGCGCCAGACTCGAGGTCGGTCCGCTCGTCGACCTGGCGCTGCTTGCGCTGTGGCAGGGTGACGCGCAGCGCGCGCTCGCTGTCGCGACCGAAGCAATCGAACTCAGCCTGCGCGCTTCAGGCGCCCGAGTTCGAGGCCGACGCCTGGTGCACGCGCGGAGACGCCGACCTCGCGCTCGGCCGCCCCCAGGCTGCCGCGGCGGCCTTCGAACGCGCCGAGTCACTGGCGACCACGATCGGCCATGGACGCCGGCACCATGCGCTGGCCGGGCGGGCACGCGTGGCCATGGCGCAGGGCGATACGGCGAACGCGATGGTGCACGTCGAGGCTCTGCTTGCCCGGCGCGTCGGCGGCGAGACCTGGTACGGCGCCGACGCGCGCCTCGTCCTCTGGACCTGCCATCGGGTACTGGCGCAGGCAGGCGACCCGCGTGCCCCTGTATTGCTGGCAGACGCCCATGCCGAACTGCAAGCCCGCGCGGCCACGATCAGCGATGCCACGCTGCGGGCGAGCTTCCTCGCCAACGTGCCGCACCACCGCGCCATCGCCGCTGCGTGGACGGCGGTCTCGTAGCCGCTTGCGCTCGGTCTGCTGCAGTCGATTGACAGGCAGAGCGCTCTGCTGCCCTTCCGGTGGTCTTGGCTTGGTGGAGCCGCAACGACTGGCCAGTTGCCGCTACAAGGTGCGCTGGCCCATCTTAGCGGCCGGTGGCGACAACGCTGTCGCGCAACTCGCACGGGTCGAGGCCATACAATTGAACTCGTCTTGCTCTGTGCGCATCCGCGCGTGCTTCGCAGGCACCCAGGATGCACTCGAAATGACCGCCACAGCCGCAACTACCGCCACCCGCTCCGATACATGGCTGCCGCTGGCCGGCAAGACAGCACTGGTCACCGGTGCCGCGCGGGGCATCGGCCGCGCGGTGGCACGAAAGCTGGCCTATTCCGGGTGCAATGTCGTCGTCAACTACTACAACAGCCACGAGGAAGCCGAGGCCTTGTGCGCGGAATTCAACGCGCTCGGCCGGCGCGCCGTGGCGATCAAGGCCAGTGTCAGCCAGCCCGACAGCGTGGACGAGTTGTTCGCCGAATTGCGCAAGCACTTCGAGCATCTCGACATCGTCGTCAGCAACGCCGCCAGCGGCGTGCTCAAGCCGGCGCTCGACATGACGCTGAAGCACTGGCGTTGGTGCATGGAAACCAATGCCTTCGCGCTGAACCTGCTGGCGCAGCGCGCTGTGCCGTTGATGGGCACCGGCGGCCGCATCATCGCCATGTCCAGCCTGGGCTCTGTGCGCGCAATGCCCAACTATGCGTTCATCGGCGCGTCGAAGGCGGCGCTGGAATCGCTGGTGCGCTCGCTGGCGCAGGAACTGGGCCCGAGTGGCATCCGCGTCAATGCGGTCAGCGCCGGCGTGGTCGAGACCGATGCGCTGTCCTACTTTCCCAACCGCGAACAGTTGGTCGAATCCTTCAGGGCGCGCACACCCGCCGGCCCTGTGCTGACGCCGGAAGACGTGGCCGGCGCCGTGTACTTGCTGTGCCTGCCGGAGGCGAACATGATCAACGGCCACACGCTGTTCGTCGACGGCGGGTTCGCGATTTCGGGCTGAAGCATGGACATCGATTCGGGCCTGGCCGGCAAGGTGGCACTGGTCAGCGGCGGCAGCCGCGGCATCGGTCGTGCGGTGGTGGAGTTGTTCGCCCGCGACGGCATGGACGTGGTCTTCTTCTATCGCGGCAATGCGCGGGCCGCGCAGGAGGTGGTGGCCGCGGTTCAGGCCAGAGGTGGCAACGTCGAAGCAATGCAGGTTGATGTCACCGACGCCTCTGCGGTGGCCACGGCAGTGGACGGCATCGTCGACCGCCGCGGCCGCATCGACGTGCTGGTCAACAACGCCGGCATCGTGCGCGACAACCTGCTCGGCATGCTGGAAGACGAGGACATCCGCATGGTGCTCGACACCAACATCGGCGGCGTGTTCAACCTGACTCGCGCCGTGTCGCGGCACATGATCTCCAAGCGCTCGGGCCGCATCGTCAACCTCAGCTCAGTGGCCGGCGAAAAGGGCGGCCGCGGGCAATCGAACTACGCCGCCAGCAAAGGCGCGATCAACGCCTTCACCCGGGCCATGGCGGTGGAACTGGCCTCGCGCAAGATCACGGTAAACTGCGTCGCCCCCGGTGTGATCGAAACCGAGATGTCGCAGCCCGTGCGCGACCTCGCCGACGAGCAGATCAAGGCGCGCATCCTGCTGCGCCGTTATGGCCAGGCCCAGGACGTGGCCCATGCAGTCTGGTTCCTCGCCTCGCGCTTTGCCGACTACATCACCGGCGAGGTGCTGCACGTCGACGGCGGATTCAAGATGGAATGAACGAAAAGGATTCTCCATGTCAGAACAGGCAGTCAGCCAGACAGAAATCGACGCAGTGTTTCCCAAGGTGGCGCAGATCGTCGCCGACGCGCTCGGCTGCGAGCCCGATGAAGTGACGCCCAAGGCCTCGCTGATCGGAGACCTGGACGCCGAATCGATCGACTTTCTCGACCTGGTATTTCGCCTCGAGAAGGGCTTCGGTGTGAAGATCCCGCGCGGCAAGATTGTCGAGGACGCGCGCGGGCCGCTGCCCGAAGCCGAGTTCGAGAAGAAAGGCGTCGTCACCGAGGCCGGCCTGGCGCGCCTGCGCGAGTTTCTCTCCGAGGTGCCGGCCGATCGCATCAAGACGCCATTGAAGGCGGGCGACGTGCCGCGCCTGTTCACGACCGAGACCTTCTGCAAGGTCGTGATCCGCGCGCAGCGCGCGGCGCAGGGCTGAAGCTTCTTTCGCCCGGCGGGTCATGAGCGGGCGCTTCCACAGCTTTTCCTTCGTCGACCGCATCACGCGGCGCGAGGGTGGGCGCGTCGAGGGCCACTACACGGTGCCGCTGGGCGTGCACTTCCCGGCCTCGTTGATGGCCGAGGCGGTGGGCCAGTTGGCCGCCTGGTCGGCCATGGCACAACTGGGCTTCGCCCACCGCCCCGTCGCCGGGCTGGCCAGCGCGGTGCACTACCACCAGCTGCCGAATCCGGGCTGCACGCTGCAGTTGCAAGCCGACATCGAGCGCTGTGACGCCGAGGCCGTGGCCTACAGCGGCAAGGCCTTCATCAATGGCCGGCTGGCACTGGAGCTGGTGGACAGCGTCGGGCCGATGCTGCCGATGGAGGAATTCGACGCTCCCGAGGCGGTGCGCGCCGACTTCCACACCCTGCTCGGCGGCGGCGCGGCGCCGGGGCGTTTCGGCGGCGTGCCGGTGCCCGAACTGCACGATCTGCAGGCCGAGCCGGGCGAGCGCCTCGGCGCGACGCTGTGGGTGCCTGAAGCCGACGCCGCGCCTTACTTCGCCGATCATTTCCCGCGCCGGCCGGTGTTCCCCGGCACGCTGCTGATGGATGCGCTGGCTGCGCTGTCGGTGCAGTTGGTGCAGCAGTCCGGCCCGCTCGCGGTGGCCGGCGAACTCGTCACCCGAAAGGTCAACCAGGTGAAGATCCGTTCGTTCACCGCGCCCGGGGCGCGCCTGCAGCTCGAAGTCGTGCTGCAGGACGCCGATGCGCAGCGCGCCAGGCTCAAGGTCACGGCGCGCAGCGAGGACAAGACCATCGCCACCGCGCGCATCGAGGTCACGCCCAGGAGCGCAGCATGAGCACCCGCCGCCGTGTCGCCATTACCGGCCTGGGCCTGGTCACCCCCGTCGGCAACGATGTCGCCAGCACCTGGAGCGCGCTGCTCGCCGGGCGCAGCGGTGCCGCGCGCATCGTCAGCTTCGACGCCAGCGGCTTTCCGGTGCGCATCGCGGCCGAGGTCAAGGGCCTGGACGATGCCGCGGTGCTGCAGGCCCTGGGCGACCGCAAGCTGCTGAAGTTTGCCAACCGCTCGCACCGCTTCGCGCTGGTCGCGGCGGCACAGGCCTTTGCCGATGCCGGCATCCGCCCGACTTCAGGCACGGCCACGCGCTGGGGCTGCGTCGTCGGCACCGGCATGATGGGCGTGACCTACGACGAACTGGCCCAGGTGCAGCAGGACGCCGCGACCAGCGGCGAGCTGGAGCCTTCGCGCCTGATCGATGCCCTGGGCTCGGCGGCCGACCCGATGGTCTTTTGCCGCAGCAACTCGGCAGGCGGCGCGGCCTTGCTGACGCGGGTGTTCGGCATCCAGGGTTACTCCAGCTCGGTGCACACCGCTTGTGCTTCCGGCGGCCAGGCCGTGGGCACGGCGCTCAAGCTGATTCGCCGCGGCGAGGCCGACTGCGTGCTGGCCGGCGGCTTCGATTCGATGATCAACCCGGTGGGGCTGGCGGGCTTTTGTCTGCTCAACGCGGTGTCTCCTGACAACGACACCCCCGAGCGCGCCAGCCGCCCCTTCGACGCCTCGCGCAACGGTTTCGTGCTCGGCGAAGGCGCGGGCTTCCTGGTGCTGGAAGAGTGGCACGCGGCGCGCCAGCGCGGCGCGCGCATCTATGCCGAACTGGCAGGAGACGGCAACTCGCTGTCCAGCTACCGCATCACCGATTCGCACCCTTCCGGCGACGGGCCGATCCAGGCCATGCGCCAGGCCATCGCCGATGCCGGCGCCACACTGGCCGACGTCAACTATCTCAACGCGCACGGCACCTCCACGCCGATGAACGACCGCAGCGAATGCGCGGCCGTCAAGGCGGTGTTCGGTGCCGCCCGCGACCAGGTCGCGGTCAGCTCGACGAAGAGCGTCACTGGCCACCTGATCGCCGCTGCGGGCGCGGTGGAAGCCGCGATCTGCGCGCTGTCGATCCACCACGGTACGCTGCCAGTCAACGCCAACCTGCGCGAGCTGGATCCGGACTGCGACCTGGACATCGTGCGCGATGCGCCACGCACACGCCGCGTGCGCATCGCGCTGTCCAACTCGCTGGGCTTCGGCGGCTCGAACAGCTGCCTGGCCTTCCGCCACCCCGAGGATGTGGAGGCACTGTCGTGAAGACACCGCGCATCCTCATCACCGGCAGCGGCGCGATCTGCGGCGCCGGCCAGACGCCCGAGGCCATCCTGGCCGCGCTGCTCGAAGGCCGCTCGGCCATCGGGCCGATCACGCAATGGGACGCCAGCACCTGGCCGGTAGGGATCGCCGCCGAGGTGCAGGACTACAACGCCGGCAAGCTGACCGGGGACCGCAAGCTGTTGAAGCACATCCGCCGCGGCGACGTCTTCGGCCTGTATGCCGCCGACCGCGCCATCGAGCAGGCCGACTTCGCTACCTGGCGCGAGAAACTGGACGAGGCCGGCGCCGAGCGATTTGCCGACGGCACCGGCGTCTTTGTCGGCTCTGGCGGTGGCAGTTTCGGCAACCAGTACGACTACCTCCCGCTGATCGCCGCCGCCAAGGGTGAGCTGAAGGTCTTCGGTCAAGAGCTGGCGGCCACGGTCAACCCGCTGTGGCTGCTGCGCTCGCTGCCCAACAACGTGCTCGGCCATATCAGCATCCGTCAAGGGCTGAAGGGACCGAACGCCTGCATCACGCACCACAGCATCAGCGGCCTGCTGGCGCTGGCTGAGGCCACGGCCGCGCTGCGCGCCGGCGAATGCAGCCGCGCCGTGGTGGCCGCGCACGAGGCGCCAATCGAGCCGCAGTTTCTGCTGTACTACCAGCAGCTCGGCCTGCTGTCGGCGAACGGGCTGCGACCCTTCGACGCGCGCCACGACGGCAGCGCGATGGGTGAAGGCGCGGCAGCACTGACGCTGGAAACCGAAGCCGCCGCCGCCGAACGCGGCGCCACCGTGCTCGGCGAGGTACTGGGTTTCGGCAGTGGCGGCGAGGCGCTGGGCCTGCTGCCGGTGCGCGACGACGGTGACGGCCTGGTGCGCGCGATCCAGGCCGCACTAGCCAACGCCGGGTTGCAGCCGGCGCAGGTGGGCCTGATCGTCGCGCACGGCAACGGCACGCCCAACTCCGACCGCTCCGAGGCAAGGGCGCTGGCGCAGGTCTTCGGTGTCGACCTGCCGCCTGTCACAGGCTTCAAGTGGGCCTTCGGCCACCTGCTGGCTGCGGCCGGACTGATCGACGCGGTGCTGGCGATCAGCGCGCTGCGCGCCGGCAGCGTGCCGGGCATCGCCGGCCTGGGCGCACTCGATGCCGATGCCCCGTTGCTGCCGCTCAGCGCCAGCGCGCAAGCGCCGCGCGGCGATGTGGCCCTGGTCATCTCGCGCGGCTTCGGCAGCACCAATGCCGCCTGCCTGCTGCGCGCCGCCGCGGTGTGAGCGACGCCGCGCCCGCGCCCCCGCCGGCTGAAGGCGCCACGCGCTGCGGCGTCGACACGGTGGAGATCGACGCGCATCGAAAGGCTGCTGGCGCAGACCCCCCCCGATGGGCTGGTCGCCTTCTTCACGGCACAGGAGTTGGCCGACGCCGGCGACGGCCCGGGCCGCGCCGCCAGCCTGGCGGCACGCTTTGCCGCCAAGGAAGCCTGCGTCAAGTTGTTCCCGCGCGAGGCGGCGTTGGGCGCGCTCGGACCGATCGACTTCTCGGTGGTGCGCGACGGCTACGGTTCGCCCAGCATTGCGCTCAGCGACGCGGCGCAGGTGGCGCTGGGCCGCAACCGCTTCAGCGCGATCCAGCTGTCGCTGACGCACGACCGCCACCAGGCCACGGCGATGGCGCTGGCGCGGCCGGCGCAGGCCACACCTTCCTTCGCAGCGCGATTGTTGTACCGGCTGCTGCCGCTGCGCCGCCAGGTGGTGCTCGACAACCTGAAGCGCGTCTACGGCGACAGCGCCGACGAAGCCGAGATCACCCGCCTGGCGCAGGCGCACTACGGCCACCTGGGCCGGCTGTTCTGGGAGTTCCTGTGGTACCCGTGGCTGCCGCGCGCGCGCAAGCTGGCGATGGTGCGGGTGCAGAACCTCGACGCGCTGCTCGGCGCGCATGCGCAGGGCAAGGGCGTGCTGATCCTCACCGGCCACTTCGGCAACTTCGAAGTGGCCACCAGTGCCGGGCTGGCGAGCTTTCCCGAAGCCAAAGGGCGCTTCCATTTCGTGCGCCGGCCGATCCGTCCCGAGTGGCTCGACAAGCTGGTGACGCGGCGCTTTCGAAAGGCTGGATTCGGGGTGCTGCCCAAGCGCGGCGGGCTCGATGCCATCCTCGACCGGCTGGGCGCGGGCGACCTGGTGGTCTTCCCATTCGATCAGCATGCGCAGCGCAAGGACGGCGTGCTGGTCGAGTTCTTCGGCCACCCGGCAGGCACCTTCCGCAGTCTGGCGGTGATTGCATTGAGCACCGGCGCGCCGGTGGTTCCGGCCTCGAGCTGGCGGGAGCCCGACGGCAAGCATGTGCTGCGCTTCGAGGCACCCTTGGCCGCAGTCGAGCATGCCGATGCGAACGAAGCGATCCGCCTGACTACGCGCGAGTTCAACCGCGTGCTGGAGCGGCTGATCGTGCGCCGCCCCGAACAATGGTGGTGGATACACCGGCGCTGGAAACCGTGGCCGCAGCGCAAGCGCCCGCGCTGAACCGCTTTCCTGGAGTTGCTTC
>CAWGOK010000036.1:0-300406 GCA_963824005.1 uncultured beta proteobacterium | reverse complement strand
TGGAATCGCGGGGGAAATGGGCCTCAGGCCCCAGTGCATTGGACAGCCACTTCGGGGCCGCCGGCTCGTTCAAGCGCGCGGATTGTAGCCACCGTGGCGCCTTGGCGAGCGGTCGCGCCCGGGCCCCTTCGCACCGAGCGGCCGTGCCCTCGTGAAATGCTGCTCAGGACACACATTGCTCCAGGCCCTGCAACAGGATGTCCTTGGGCAGATCGATGCCAATGAAGACCATCTTGCTCGTCTTCTTCTCGCCAGGCGCCCATTTGGGACCGAGGTCGCTGCCCATCAGCTGGTGCACGCCCTGGAAGATGACTTTGCGCTCGCTGCCCTTCAGGTGCAACACGCCCTTGTAACGCAGCATCTTCGGTCCGTAGACCTGCACGATCGCCCCCAGAAAGTCCTCCAGCTTGGCTGGATTCAGGGGTCGATCGGCGTGGAAGACGAAGGACTTCACATCGTCGTCGTGGTGATGGTGGTGCGGGTGCTCGCAATGCTCGCCATGTTCGTGATCGTGGTCGTGGTCCGGCCCATGCGGCCCGTGCGCGTTCTCGGCGTTCAGGAACTCCGGGTCGATGTCCAGCTTGGCGTTCAGGTTGAAGCCGCGCAGATCGAAAACCTCGGCGATCGGCACCTCGCCGAAGTGCACCTGGCGCTGCGGCGCGCGGGGGTTCATGTGCTTCAGTCGATGGATCAAGTCTTCCACCTCGCCCGCCTCGACGAGGTCGCTCTTGCTGATGAAGATCTGGTCGGCAAACCCGACCTGGCGTCGCGCTTCCTGGCGTGTGTCCAACTGAGCATCCGCATGCTTGGCGTCGACCAGCGTCAGGATCGAATCGAGCAGATAGGCCTCAGCGATCTCATCGTCCATGAAGAAGGTCTGCGCCACCGGGCCGGGGTCGGCCAGTCCTGTGGTCTCGATGACAACGCGGTCGAAGTCGAGCTCGCCCTTGCGCTTTTTCTCCGCCAGATCCGATAGCGTGGTGCGCAGGTCCTCGCGGATCGAGCAGCACACGCAGCCGTTGTTCAACTGGATGATCTGTTCGCGGCTGTCGTGCACCAGGATCTCGTTGTCGATGTTCTCCGAGCCGAACTCGTTCTCGATCACGGCGATCTTCTGGCCGTGGGCTTCACTGAGCACACGCTTGAGCAAGGTGGTCTTGCCCGAGCCGAGGAAGCCGGTGAGGATGGTTGCTGGGATCAGGCCTTGGGACATAAGGGTGCCTTGCTGCTGTCGGGGCGTGAGAATAACGAAGAAACATGCGGCCATTGTGTCCAAGTTCAAGGGCTGGCGCCGCAAGCTCCCCGGCACAGCGCCCACGCCCTGGGACGTCGGCCACTGCGGTATTCTTCGCGCAGCGCCACTTTGCTGCCCCCCAAGTTGTCAGACCCCCAGCCCTCGCGGCACCTGCGTCCCACCGAGGAAAAGCGCTCCCTGTTCGACCGCCTGGTCGAATTCATCTCGCCGGGCCCCGATTCGCGGGCGGAGCTGATCGCCACTCTGGCCGATGCCGAGCAGCGTGAACTGATCGAGCCCGAATCGCGACAGATGCTCGAGGGCGTGCTGCGCATGGCCGACATGAGTGCCGGCGACGTGATGGTGGCCGCGCCGCGCATGGACCTGCTGGACATCGATGCGCCCTACGACGAGTTGCTGGCCGTGGTCATCGAGACCGGGCACTCGCGCTTCCCGGTGCACGACGGCCGGCGCGACAACATCATCGGCATCCTGATGGCCAAGGACCTGCTGAAGCTGCAGCGCGCGCCCGAGCTGAACCTGCGCACGCTGCTGCGCCCGGCAGTGTTCGTGCCCGAGTCCAAGCGCCTGAACGAGTTGCTGCGCGACTTTCGCTCCAATCGCAACCACCTGGCCATCGTCATCGACGAGTTCGGCCAGACGGCCGGGTTGATCACCATCGAGGACGTGCTCGAGGAGATCGTCGGCGAGATCGAGGACGAATTCGACGACCACGACGAAGAAAGCGGCGTCTACACGCTGGCCGATGGCACGCACCGCGTGGCCGGCGATACCTCGATCGCCTCGGTCAACGAGGCCTTCGGCCTGCACTTGCCCGAGACCGATTTCGAAACCATTGGCGGCCTGGTGGCGCACCAGCTTGGGCGGGTGCCGCGGCGCGGCGAGACGGTGGATGTCGGCGGGCTGCGCTTTGCCGTGATGCTGGCACGCGGTGGCGCCGTGCGCTGGTTCCGTGCGGCACGCGTGCCTGCGACCGGGCGTCCGAGCGACGCCGCTTGAACACCGGCACCGCGGCGCCTGCGTGGCCGCCGCAGGCCCTGGCGACGGCGTCGCTGGGCGCGCTGCAGACGCTGGCCTTCGTGCACACCGCGTTGTGGTGGCTGCCGCTGCTGTGCATGGCCGGTCTGGCCGCGCTCGTCTGGGATGCTGCGCCGCGGCGTGCCGCGCTGCTCGGCTGGCTCTTCGGCAGTGCCTGGCTGGGCGCAGGCGTATGGTGGCTTTTCATCAGCCTGCACCACTACGGCGGCCTGCCGGCCTGGATGACGGTGCTGGCGGTGGCGCTGCTGTGCTTGGCCTTGTCGCTGTACCTGGCGCTGGCGATGGCGCTGTTCGCACGCTGGCACACCGGCCACGTGGCGTTGGATGTGGTGTTGTTCGCCGTGCTGTGGTTGCTGGCCGAGTTGGCACGCACAGTGATCTTCACCGGCTTTCCCTGGTTGGCCAGTGGCTATGCGCAGATCGATGGTCCATTGGCCGCCTGGGCACCGTGGGTCGGCGTCAGTGGCATTGGCTTGCTCAGCGCGCTGCTGGCGGCGCTCCTGGCGGCAGCCTGGCACCTGCGTGCCCAGCCGCCCCAAGCGCTGGCGGCGCTGGCGGTGGCCGGGATCGTGATGGTCCTGTCGGTGGCGGTCGGCACGCGCGAGTTCAGCAAGCCCAGCGGCGAACTGAGCGTGAGTCTGCTGCAAGGTAACGTGCCGCAGGACGAGAAGTTCTCGATGCAGCATGTGCCGCAGGCGCTGGCCTGGATGGCTCATGCCCTGGGCAGGGCGCGCGGCGAACTCGTGGTGGCGCCGGAGACGGCCGTGCCCTTGCTGCCGGATCAGCTGATCGAACTGGTACCCGACTACTGGCCGACGCTGCGTGCGCGCTTCGAGACCTCCGGCCAGGCGGCGCTGATCGGCGTGCCGCTGGGCGACTTCGGCAGCGGCTACACGAATTCGGTCATCGGGCTCTCAGCCGCCAGCCGCGACGGTCAGCCTTACCGCTACGACAAGGTGCACCTGGTGCCTTTCGGCGAATTCATCCCGACGGGCTTTCGCTGGTTTACCGAGCTGATGAACATCCCGCTGGGCGACTTCGCGCGCGGGCCGCTGAACGCGCCGTCTTTCAGCGTCGGCCGCGAGCGCATCGCGCCCAACATCTGCTACGAGGACCTGTTCGGTGCCGAGCTGGCAAGGCGTTTCGTCGACCCGGCGAGCGCGCCGACGATCTTTGCCAACCTCAGCAACATCGGCTGGTTCGGCGACACCATCGCGGTGGACCAGCACCTGCACATCTCGCGCATGCGCACGCTGGAGTTCCAGCGCCCGATGCTGCGCGCCACCAACACCGGCGCCACGGCGATCATCGACCACCGTGGCCAGGTGCTGGCGATGCTGCCGCCCTTCACGCAAGGCGTGCTCGAAGGCAAGGTCCAAGGGCGCGACGGGCTGACGCCCTTCGCCTGGTGGAGCGCGCGCTTCGGTCTGTGGCCCTGGCTGCTGCTGGCCGCCCTGGTGATCGGTTTGAGCCTCAGCGTCCGGCGCGCACCAGCGTCCCCGGTCGTGCCTCGGTGAGCTGGCCGTCGCGCTGCACGCAGCGGCCGGCGACCCAGGTGCCGAGGTAACCCTCGCCCTTTTGCAGGAAGCGCCGGCCGCCGGCGGGCAGGTCGCGAACCAGCTGTGGCGTGCCCACGCTCAGCCGCTGCGGGTCGATCAGGTTCAGGTCGGCGCGCACACCCGGTGCGATCACACCGCGGTCGTGCAGCCCCAGGTAGCGGGCATTGCGGCTCGTCAGCATCTCCACCGCGCGCTCCAGGCCCAGGCGCTCCTTGGCGCGATCGCGCACCCAGTGCGTCAGCATGAAGGTGGTGAAGCTGGCATCGCACACCGTGCCCACGTGCGCGCCGGAATCGCTCAGCGCGAACAACGCGCGCGGATGCTGCAGCATCTGGTGCACCACGTCGAGCGAACCGTCGTTGTAGTTGAAGATCGGGAAGTAGATCAGGTTGCCGCCTTCACCCTCGGCCAGGTAGTCGTACAACACCTCCAGCGCGCTGACGCCGCGCTGCCGCGCCTGCACCAGGAAGCTCTTGCGCACGTCGGGTTCGTAGTCGGGCACCGGCTGCTGCGCCGTGCACAGCGGGAACATGCGGCCGCTGATCAGCTCGATGCGCGCCAGCAGGATATCCACCAGCGGCGGTACCGGCGTGCCGTCGCCGGCCAGCGGCTCGGACTTCTGCGACAGGATCAGCGCCTTGCGCGCCGGCTCGCGCATCGCTGCGGCGCGCTGCGCCAGCGGCAGCGCGGCGATCTCCTTGTAGCCGGCAAAGCCGATGAAGGGGTGGAAGCTCGCGTCCAGCCCGTTGATGACGCCGATGCCGCGCGCCGCGGTCTGCAGGTACAGCGGCAGGCCCGCGGCGACACCGGCCTCGACGCGCGAGCGCACCTGCTTCCACTGCTCGCCGCCGGGGTCGCGCTGCAGCCAGGTCATCGACAGCGGCCGGCCGCTGGCGCGCGCCAGCTGCTCGACCAGGTCGAACTCGGCGTCGAAGCGCTGCGGCCCGCGCATCAGGTCGAAATCGCTGACCACCTGCACCACGCCATGCCGCAGCCCGTCGAAGGCGGCGACGATGCCGGTCAGCTCGGCCGCGTCGGCCTCGCAGGCCGGCGTGTCCTTGCCCGAGGCGGTGCGGTGGTTGTCGCTGCGGCCGGTGGAAAAGCCGGCCGCGCCGGCTTGCAGCGCCTCGCGCACCAGCGCGCGCATGGCCGCCACGTCCTCGGCGGTGGCGGCGGCGCCGGCCAGCGCGCGTTCGCCCATCACCGCCATGCGCACCGGGTCGTGCGGCACCTGCACCAGGATAGTCCAGGCTGTGCGGCATGCGCTCCAGCGCGTCCATGTACTGCGGGAAGCTCTCCCAGTCGAAGCGCACGCCTTCGGCCAGCGCCACGCCGGGGATGTCCTCGACGCCTTCCATCAGGTCGATCAGGTCGGCCTGCCGGCCCTTGCGCAGCGGCGCGAAGCCGACGCCGCAGTTGCCCATCATCAGCGTGGTCACGCCGTGGTGGATGCTGGGCGAGAAGGTCTCGTCCCAGCTGGCCTGGCCGTCGTAGTGGGTGTGGATGTCGACGAAGCCGGGCGTCAGCCAGGCGCCGGCGGCGTCGATGCGCTCGTGCGCTGCACCTGGGACGCGGCCCACCTCGACGATGCGGCCGTCCTTGACGGCGACGTCGGCAGTGACAGCCGGCGCACCGGTGCCGTCGACCACGGTGGCGCCCGAGATCAGCAAATCATGCATGGTTCTTCCTCCAGGGACAGGTGCAAAGCCTAGCCGCAGCGTCGCTTCGTAGAATCAGGGGTTTACGCCAGAGCCCAAAGCCTCCACCGATGCGCAGCTTCCAGCAGATCATCCTCACGCTCCAGGACTACTGGGACCGCCAGGGCTGCGCGCTGCTGCAACCCTATGACATGGAGGTCGGTGCCGGTACCAGCCACACCGCCACCTTCCTGCGCGCCCTGGGGCCCGAGCCCTGGAAGGCGGCCTACGTGCAGCCCAGTCGCCGGCCCAAGGACGGCCGCTACGGCGAGAACCCGAACCGCCTGCAGCACTACTACCAGTACCAGGTGGTGTTGAAGCCTGCGCCGGCGAACATCCTGGAGCTGTACCTCGGCTCGCTCGAAGCGCTGGGTTTCGACCTGAAACGCAACGACGTGCGCTTCGTCGAGGACGACTGGGAGAACCCCACGCTCGGCTGCTGGGGCCTGGGCTGGGAGGTCTGGCTCAATGGCATGGAAGTCACGCAGTTCACCTACTTCCAGCAGGTGGGCGGCATCGACTGCAAGCCGATCACCGGCGAGATCACCTACGGCCTGGAACGGCTGGCGATGTACATCCAGGGTGTGGAAAGCCTGTTCGACCTGCAATGGGCGCCGGGCATCAGCTACCGCGACGTCTACCACCAGAACGAGGTGGAGCAAAGCGCCTACAACTTCGAACACAGCGATGTCGACTTCCTGCTGCAGGCCTTCGGTGCGCACGAGCGGCAGAGCAAGCATCTGATGGAAAACCAGCTGGCGCTGCCGGCCTACGAGCAGCTGCTCAAGGCGGCCCATACCTTCAACCTGCTGGATGCACGCGGTGCCATCAGCGTCACCGAGCGCGCGGCCTACATCGGCCGCATCCGCAACCTGGCGCGCGCCGTCGCGCAAAGCTACCTGGACAGCCGAGCGCGGCTGGGGTTCCCGATGGCGCCGCGCGAGTGGGCCGACGAGGTGACTGCGCAGCTGACGAAGAAGGCGGCCTGAGCATGAGCGCCAAGAACCTGCTGGTCGAGCTCTTCGTCGAGGAGTTGCCGCCCAAGGCGTTGAGGAAGCTGGGCGAGGCGTTTGCAACGCTGCTGTGCGATGCGCTCAAGGCGCAGGGTCTGGCCGCGGCCGATGCACCGGTCACGGCCCATGCCTCACCGCGCCGTCTGGCGGTGCACATCGGCGGCGTGGCGCCGAAGGCGACCGACCGGCAGCTGCGGCAGAAGCTGATGCCGGTGGCGGTGGCGTTCGATGCCGGCGGCCAGCCGACGCAGGCGCTGCTGAAGAAGCTGGCCGCCATTGGCGCTGCCGACGTGCCCTTGGCGCAGCTCAAGCGCCAGCTCGACGGCAAGGCCGAAGCGCTGTTCTTCGACAGCCGCATTCCCGGCGCGACGCTGGCCGAGGGCCTGCAGAAGGCGTTGGACGAGGCATTGGCCAAGTTGCCGATCCCCAAGGTCATGAGCTATCAGCTGGCCGACGGTTGGTCCAGCGTGAACTTCGTGCGCCCGGCGCATGGCCTGGTGGCCCTGCATGGCGATGACGTGGTGCCGGTGGCCGGGCTCGGCCTGCAGGCGCACCGCATCACCCACGGCCATCGTTTCGAGGCGGCGGTGTCGCCGATCGTGCTGCGCGATGCCGACAGCTACGCACAGCAGCTGCGCGACGATGGCGCAGTGATCACGGGCTTTGCCGAACGCCGCGCCGAAGTCGTGCGCCAGCTGCAGGCCGCCGCCGTCGCGCTGGGCCTGCGCCCCATCGATGACGAGGCGCTGCTCGACGAGGTCACCGGCCTGGTCGAACGCCCCCACGTACTGGCCTGCCAGTTCGATGAGCAGTTCCTGGACGTGCCCAGCGAGTGCCTGATCCTGACGATGAAGGCCAACCAGAAGTACTTCCCGCTGGTCGATGCCGAAGGCCGGTTGACGAAGCATTTCCTGGTGGTCAGCAACATCCGGCCGGCCGATGCCAGCCGCATCGTCGAAGGCAACCAGCGCGTGGTGCGTCCGCGCCTGGCCGATGCCAAGTTCTTCTTCGACCAGGACCGCAAGAAGACGCTCGAATCGCGCGTGCCGGCGCTGGCCAAGGTGGTCTATCACGGCAAGCTCGGCACGCAGGGCGAGCGCGTCGAGCGCGTGCGCACGCTGGCCCGTGCCATCGGCGAACAGCTCGGCGGTGCGGCACTGGCTGCCAGCGCCGACCGCGCCGCGCTGCTGGCCAAGGCCGACCTGGTGAGCGACATGGTCGGCGAGTTTCCCGAGCTGCAGGGCATCATGGGCGGCTACTACGCGCGCCACGATGGCGAGACCGAGGACGTGGCTTTTGCCATCGAAGACCACTACAAACCGCGCTTCGCCGGCGACGAGTTGCCGCGCCGGCCGGCCGGCTTGGCGGTGGCGCTGGCCGACAAGCTGGAGACGCTGGCCGGCCTGTTCGGCATCGGCCAGCTACCCAGCGGCGACAAGGACCCGTTCGCGCTGCGCCGCCATGCGCTGGGCGTGATCCGCATGCTGATCGAGCGCGCCTTGCCGCTGGACACCGAGGCGCTGGTGCTGCTGGCCTTCAAGGCCTTCGCCCCGCAACACGGCCAGGCCCAGGCCGAACTGGCTCTGTTCCTGCGCGAGCGGTTGGTCGGCTACCTGCGCGAGCAGGGGCACAGCGCGCAGGAAGTCGATGCGGTGCTGGAGTTGCGCCCCGAACGCTGGGCCGATCTGCCGGCGCGGCTGGCCGCGCTGCGCCAGTTTGCCGCGCTGCCCGAGGCGCCGGCGCTGGCCGCGGCCAACAAGCGTGTCGGCAACATCCTGAAGAAGTCCGACGGCGCGGCGCCGGTTGCGGTGCAGGCTGCCTTGTTCGGCGACCCGGCCGAGACGGCGCTGCACGCGGCGCTGCAGGGCGTGTCCCGTCAGGCCGACGCCGCCTTCGATGCCGGCGACCTGGCTGCTTCACTGCAGGCGCTGGCCGCGCTGAAGGCGCCGGTCGACGAATTCTTCGACAAGGTCATGGTCAACACCGAAGACCCGGCGCTGCGTGCCAATCGCCTGGCGCTGCTGGGCCAGCTGCACGCGGCGATGAACCGCGTCGCCGACCTGTCCAAGTTGGCGGCCTAGAGATCCCGCGTCGCCAACCGAGCGCCACCCGATGCAACCGATCCCGAAACTGATCATCCTGGGCCGCGACGGCATCCTCAACGAGTTCCACGAGGACCACATCAAGGCGCCCGAAGAGTGGGTCGCGGTGCCTGGCGCGCTCGAGGCGGTGTCCCGGCTCAACCATGCGGGCTGGCACGTGGTGGTGGCTACCAACCAGTCGGGCATCGGCCGCGGCATGATCGACATGGCTTCGGTGAATGCGGTGCATGCGCAGATGATGAAAAACCTGCAGTTGCTGGGCGGGCGCATCGACGCGGTGTTCTTCTGCCCTCACACGCCCGAGGACCATTGCGACTGCCGCAAGCCGCTGCCTGGCATGGTGCTGGAAATCGGCCGGCGCTATGGCGTCGACTTGCGCCAGGTGCCGATGGTCGGCGACACGCTGCGCGACCTGCAGGCGGCACAGGCGGCGGGCTGCGAGCCGCACCTGGTGCGCAGCGGCCGCGCGGCGGCGCTCGACCCCGGCCAGATGGCGAGCCTGGTCGAGCAGGTGCCCGGCACTTTCGTGCACCGCGACCTGTCGGAACTGGCCGCGCACCTGCTGGAGCGTGGGCATGTGCGCGATTCGCAGTCCGGCGGCTTGAATTGACCCCCCCGAAGCGCCTCCGGCGCTCCCCCCGAGGGGGCCGAGCCTGGGCCTCTTGTGCCTCGAGCCGGGCCCTCGCTCGCGCGGCCTGCAAGGTACGCCAGCGGCCCGGCAAGGCCGGTTCCGCGGCGGCCGTTCGATGGGGTGCGGCGGAGTGCAGTGCTGTGAGGCTGTCGGCATGATGGTTCTGGCGGCGCTGCGCTCGGCGTTGTTCGTGCTGTGGATGCTGGTCACCGTCGTTCCGATCGCCATGGCGGTGGTGCTGGCCTCGATCTTCATCAAGGGCACGCCGCTGTACTGGATGTGCATCAGCTGGCTGCGCCTGGTGATCTGGGGGGCGCGTGTCATCTGCGGCGTGCGCCACCGCGTGCAGGGCATGGAATACCTGCCCACCGCCGAACAGGGTTTGAGCGCGGTGCTGCTCGCATCCAAGCACCAGTCCGCCTGGGAGACCTTTGCTTTCCCCACGCTGATGTCGCATCCGCTGTGCTACGTGTTCAAGAAGGAGCTGCTGCTGATCCCCTTCTTCGGCTGGGCCATCGGCAAGTTGGACATGGTCCACATCGACCGCAGCAAGCGCACCGAGGCCTGGAACAAGGTGGCCGAGCAGGGGCGCCGATTCATGGCGCAGGGCAACTGGGTCATCATGTTCCCCGAGGGCACGCGCAGCGAGCGTGGCGACAAGGGAAGGTACCAATCGGGCGCGGCGCGGCTGGCGATCGTCACCGGCACGCCGATCGTGCCGATCGCTGTGGCCTCGGCCCGCTGCTGGCCGCGCAAGAGCTTTCTGCTGCGCCCGGGCGTGATCGACATTTCCATCGGCAAGCCGATCGCCGTGGAAGGACGCAAGCCCGACGAGCTGACGCGCGAACTCGAGACCTGGATCGAGGCCGAGATGCGCCGCATCGACCCCGCGGCCTACGCCCCATCCGGACAGGAGACCCTGCCTGCGTAGGATCGATAGCCGGTTCGGGCGCGAGCGCATACAAGGACAAGGCGCGAGCGCGGCCTAGAATCGCGGCCCATGTCGCGCTGGACCGCTCCTTGGACCCTGCTGCAGCGCTCGCTGTTCGACGATCCGCTGCCGCCCGCGGCCGTCGTGGTGCCCACTGCGCCCATGGCGCAGCGCGAGGTCTTGTCCGGCGAGGTCTTCAAGCACCCGCGTGCGCAGCGCGACGTGCACCTCGACGGTCACCTGGTGGCCTACGAGATGCGCCGTGCGCGCCGGCGCAGCATCGGCTTCGTCGTCGGTCCCGAAGGTCTGTCGGTGAGCGTTCCGCGCTGGGTGGGCGTGAAGGAGGTGGACAGCGCGCTGCAGGAAAAGCGCGGCTGGATCCTGCGCAAGCTGCGCGAGCAGCGTGAGCGCGCATTGCGCCTGCACACGGCAAGGGTGGACTGGCGCGACGGCACCGGGTTGCCCTTCCTGGGCGACACCTTGATCATCGTGCTCGACCCGCGCACCACCGGCGCGGTGCTCGACAGCGAAGGCGAAGGCCTGCCGGGCGTGCCGCGCCGCCTGCTCCGCGTGGGCCTGCCGCATAACGCCACGCCCGAGCAGATTCGCGATGCCGTGCAGAGCTGGCTGCAGCGTCAGGCGCGGCGCGTGTTCGAGGAGCGCTGCGCGATGTTCGCGCTGCGCCTGGGCGTGCGCGTGCGCCGCGTGGCCTTGAGCTCTGCCGCCACGCGCTGGGGCAGCGCCAATGCCGACGGCTCGATCCGACTGAACTGGCGGCTGGTGCACTTCGGCTTGGCCGTCATCGACTACGTGGTGGCGCACGAACTGGCGCACCTGCGCGAGATGAACCACAGCCCGGCCTTCTGGGACGTGGTGCGCTCGGTGCTACCCGACTACGAGCATTCGCGGCTGGCGTTGCGCGACGGCCAGGTGCCGGTGCTCTGACGGACTCCCGATGTTCGGGTCCGTTCGCAACCTGTGGCAGCGGCTGCTGCGCCGCACCGGCCAGGACCGCGACGCCGCCTATATGCGTCGACTGCGCGGCGTGATTCACGTCGGCGCCAACACCGGACAGGAGCGGGGTCACTACCGCCAGTACGGCCTGCCAGTGTTGTGGATCGAGCCAGTGCCCGAGGTCTTTGCCCAGCTGCAGGTCAACCTTGCCGGCCTGACCGGGCAGCGCGCGCTGTGTGCGCTGATCGCCGACCAGGAGGGCCTTGAGGTGGACTTTCACGTGGCCAGCAACGACGGCCTGTCCAGCTCGATGCTCGAGCTGGGCCGGCACCAGGAGGTCTGGCCCGACGTGAAGTACCAGCGCACGCTGAAGATGCGCACCACTACGCTGGACGCGTTGCTGCGCGAAGGGCAGATCGCGCCGGTCGGGCAGTTCAATGGCCTGGTGATGGACACCCAGGGCTCGGAGTTGCTGGTGCTGAAAGGCGCGACCGCACTGCTGCCGCACATCGACTTCGTCAAGACCGAGGCTGCCGACTTCGAGTCCTATGTCGGCTGCTGCCAGCTGGCCGAACTCGACGCCTTCCTGGGCGAGAAGGGTTTCGCCGAGTATCGGCGCCACCGCTTCGCCAACCGCCCCGGCCTGGGCTCGTACTACGACGTGGTCTACCGCCGCAGCACGACGTCTCAGACCGCTGCGTAGCGCAGCACCCCGTCGGCCTGCGCCACCTGCGCCAGTCGCCCGGTGGCCTGCAGCGCATGCACGTGCGCGACAGCCTCGCCCAGCGCGAAGGTGGTCTGGTGCATGTCCAGCTCGCGCTTGAACATCACCGGCAGCAGCTCGGCCGCGCTGCGCGGCGCCGCCGCGCACGCCTGCAGCACCTCGGCAAAACGCTCGTCGTGGTGCGCCACCAACTGGTCGATGCGCCGGTGCAGCCCAGTGAACGGCTTGCCGTGCGAAGGCAGCACCAGCGTGTCGGCCGGCAGCTCGCGCATCGTGCCGATCGAGTCCAGGTACAGCGGCAGCGGATTGGCTTCGGGCTCGATGTCGTAGACGCTGATGTTGGTGGAAATGCGTGGCAGCACCATGTCGCCGGAGATCAGGGTGTTCAGCGCCGGGCAGAACAGCGCGATGTGCTCGGGCGCATGGCCGTAGCCGGCAATGCACTGCCAATCGTGGTCGCCGATGCGCAGCCGCATGCCGTGCATCAACCGGCGGAACTGCGCAGGTACCTGCCGCACCATGCTGGCGTAGTAGTTGGAACGCGCGCGCACTTTCGCCAGCGCGGCCTCGTCGTTCAGGCCGTGACGCGCGAAGAAATCGGCCGCGCCGTGGCCGCTGTGCGCATCGCCGATGGCGGCGCTGGCGGAGCGCGCCGCATTCCAGTCGGTGGCGCTGATCCACAGCCGGCAATGCCAACGCTCGGTGAGCCAGTGCGCCAGGCCGATGTGGTCGGGGTGCATGTGCGTGCAGATGACACGCAGCACCGGCAGACCCTGCATCTCGGTAGTGAAGACCTGCTCCCAGGCGTCGCGCGTCTCGTGATTGTCGATGCCGCAGTCGACGATGGCCCAGCCTTCGCGTCGGCCGTCGGGCGTGTCCTCGTGGTCGCGCAGAAGCCACAGGTTGATGTGGTCCAGCGCGAAGGGTAGGCGCATGCGCAGCCAGCGCATGCCTTCGGCCACCGGCAAGCTGCGGCCCTGCTCGGGCAGCGTTTCGCCGAAGACGTAGTTCAGTTCGCTTTCATGGGCGTTGGCCATGCGTCGGATACCATTTGTCGCGTCAAGGATCGCCCCCAGTCTAACCAGCGCGCGCGCCGCCCGAGCGGCGGCCAAGAAAGCCCTGCGATGTTTCCGCACCGCCTGACCGACACCCGGGCCTTCGACATTGCGCGCGCGATGCTCGACGGTTTCAACCGCCACTATCGGCTGTTCCGCGAGGCCAGCGCCTCGGCCAAGGCGCGTTTCGAGACCGCCGACTGGCATGGCCAGCAGCGTGCGCAGGCGTTGCGTATCGAGTTCTATGACCAGCGCGTGCAGGAGTCGGCGGTCCGGCTGCAGAGTGAGTTCGACGTCGCTTCGCTGTCGATGGACAGCTGGCAGCAGGTCAAGCTGCATTACATCGGACTGCTCGTCGACCACCACCAACCCGAGTTGGCGGAGACCTTCTTCAATTCGGTCACCGTCAAGCTCCTGCACCGCAGCTACTTCCGCAATGACTTCATCTTCGTGCGCCCGGCGGTCAGCACCGAGTACATCGAAAACGACGAGCCCGGTGCGCGGCCCACCTACCGCGCCTACTACCCGACGCGCGAATCGATGCGCGAGACCTTGCTGCGCATCGTCAACAACTTCGAGTTGCGGCGCGAGTTCGAGGACCTGGACCGCGACATCGACCATGTGCTGGCGGCGCTGGGCACCCACATCGGCCTGCCGGTGGTCGACTGGACGCTGCGTGCCAATTTCCAGATCCAGGTGCTGTCCTCGCTGTTCTACCGCAACAAGGGCGCCTACCTGGTGGGCAAGATCGTCAACGGTTACACCGAGGTGCCGTTCGCGCTGGCCATCCTGCACACCGAGCACGGCCAGCTGGCCATCGACACCGCGATGTTCCACGAGGACGAACTGCTGATCCTGTTCAGCTTCGCCCGCGCCTACTTCATGGTCGACATGGAAATCCCCAGCGCCTACGTGCAGTTCCTGCGCGGCTTGATGCCGCGCAAGCCGCGCACCGAGATCTACAACGCGCTCGGCCTGCAGAAGCACGGCAAGAACCTGTTCTATCGCGATTTCCTGGCGCACCAGCGGCATTCGAGCGACGCCTTTCGCATCGCACCGGGAATCAAGGGCATGGTCATGCTGGTCTTCGACCTGCCGAGCTTTCCCTATGTCTTCAAGGTCATCAAGGACTTCTATCCGCCGCAGAAGGACACCACGCGCGAGCAGATCATGAGCAAGTACCTGCTGGTCAAGCAGCACGACCGTGTCGGCCGCATGGCCGACACGCTGGAGTACAGCAACGTGGCCTTCCCGCGCGCGCGCTTTGAACCCGAACTGGTCGACGAGCTGAAGCATTTCTGCCCGAGCCTGATCGAGGAGGATGGCGACGCGCTGGTGATCCGCCACGTGTACATCGAGCGGCGCATGATCCCGCTGAACATCTTCCTGCACGAAGGCACGCCCGAGCAGATCGAGAAGGCGGTGGTCGAGTACGGCAACGCCATCAAGGACCTGGTGGCCGCCAACATCTTCCCCGGCGACATGCTGTTCAAGAACTTCGGCGTCACGCGCCACGGCAAGGTGGTGTTCTACGACTACGACGAGATCGAGTACCTCACCGACTGCAACTTCCGCCGCGTGCCCACGCCGCGCACCGAGGAGGAGGAGATGTCGGGCGAAGTCTGGTACCGCGTCGGGCCGAAAGACGTGTTTCCCGAGACTTTCGCGCCCTTCCTGCTGGGCAACCCGGCCGTGCGCGAGGTGTTCATGAAGCACCACGCCGACTTGCTCGACGCCGATTTCTGGCAAGGCCACAAGGAACGCATCCTCGCCGGCCATGTGCACGACGTCTTCCCGTATGAGCCGCACAAGCGCTTTGCCCACCGGCGCAGTACTCCCGGCGGTGCGCCGGTGTTGCGGCTGGCGGCATCGGCGTGACGCTGCTCGAAATCGGCGAACTGGCCAGCCAGTGGGTCACGGCGGTGGGCCTGCCGTTCGCGGTGTGGGTCTTCATCGTGCAGCAGCGCAAGGAGCGCGAAAACGAGGAGGAAGAGGCTTACCAGCGGCTGAGCGACGCCTACCACCAGTTCCTCGCCGTCGTGCTGGCCAATGCCGACTTGCAGTTGCGCAGCGCCTCGGCTTTGGCCGACGCCACGCTCGAGCAGCGCGAACGCATGCGCGTGATCTTCGACATGCTGATCTCGCTGTTCGAGCGTGCCTACCTGGTGGCCTGGAAGCCCAGGATGAGCGCGGCCGAACAGCGGCGCTGGAACTCCTGGGACGACTACATGCGCGAATGGTGCCGGCGCGAGGATTTCTACAATCTGCTGCCGCAACTGCTGCGCGGTGAAGACCCGCAGTTCCAGGACTATATTCAGAAGCTGGCGCAATCGCAGCGCATCGGGCAGGGCGGCACTGGCCCTGGCTGATCCGCCCTGGCACCCAGCTCCAAACCGAAGGAGAGCATCATGTCCGACCCCATCGTCATCGTCTCGGCCGCACGCACGCCCATCGGCGGCTTGCTGGGCGATTTTGCTTCGCTGTCGGCCTGGGAACTGGGAGCGGTGGCCATCCGCGCCGCGGTACAGCGTGCCGGCGTGCCCGGCGACAGCATCGACGAGGTGCTGATGGGCAACTGCCTGATGGCCGGCCAAGGCCAGGCACCGGCGCGCCAGGCCACACTGAAGGCCGGCCTGCCGCAGTCGGCCGGCGCCGTGACGCTGAGCAAGATGTGCGGCAGCGGCATGCGCGCAATGATGTTCGCGCACGACATGCTGGCCGCGGGCTCGGCCTCCGCGGTGGTCGCAGGCGGCATGGAGAGCATGAGCAACGCGCCGCACCTGATGTTCGCGCGCAAGGGCGTGCGCTACGGGGCTGCGCAATTGTTCGACCACATGGCGATGGACGGCCTGGAAGATGCCTACGAGCGTGGCAAGGCGATGGGCGTGTTCGCCGAAAGCTGCGTCGCCAAGTACGGCTTCACGCGCGAGGCGCAGGACCAGTTCGCCATCGCCTCGACGCAGCGGGCCAAGGCTGCCAACGAAGACGGCAGCTTCGACTGGGAGATGGCACCGGTCACGCTGGCAGGCAAGGGCGGCGAGACGTCGGTGAAGTTCGACGAGCAGCCCTTCAAGGCCAAGCTCGACAAGATCCCGTCGCTGAAGCCCGCCTTCAAGAAGGACGGCACCATCACCGCCGCCAACGCCAGCAGCATTTCCGACGGCGCCGCCGCGCTGCTGCTGATGCGCGAATCCACTGCCACGCAGCGCGGGCTGAAGCCGATGGCGCGCATCGTTTCCAGCGCCGTGCATGCGCAGGCGCCGGAATGGTTTGCCACCGCGCCGGCCGGCGCCATCGCCAAGGCGCTGGGAAAGGCGGGCTGGGACGCGAAGCAGGTCGACCTGTGGGAGGTGAATGAAGCCTTTGCCGCAGTGACGATGGCGGCGATGAGCGAGTTCAAGCTGCCGCACGACATCGTCAACGTGCATGGCGGTGCCTGCGCGCTGGGCCATCCGATCGGCGCGTCCGGCGCGCGCATCGTCGTCACGCTGCTCGGCGCGCTGAAGAAGCGCGGCGGCAAGCGCGGTGTCGCGGCGCTGTGCATCGGCGGCGGCGAGGCCACCGCCCTGTGTGTGCAGATGCTGTGACGCGGCGCGCCGGTGGCTGAAGCCGCGCTGCTGCAGCAGCTGCCCTTGTTCATGGTGGCGGTGCTGGTGCTGAATGCCACGCCGGGCGTGGACCTGCTGCTGACCGTGTCGCGCACGGCCCAATCGGGCGTGCGCGCCGGCGTCATGGCCGCGCTGGGCATCAACGCCGGCTGCGCGTTGCATGCGTTGGCGGCGGCCTTCGGCCTGGCCGCGCTGCTGGCCTGGTCGGCCGCGGCTTTCACGCTGGTCAAATGGGTCGGCGCGGCCTATCTGGTGTGGCTGGGCATGGGCATGCTGCGCGAGGCCTGGCGGCCCGCCGCTGCGGCGGCCGCGACGGCACCCGCCGGCTTGGCGCACGTTTCACCGGCGGCCGATTTCCGCCGTGGCCTGTTGACCAACCTGCTGAACCCCAAAGTGGCCCTGTTCATGCTGGCCTTCTTGCCGCAGTTCATTCCCGTGCAGGCGCTGCACAAGACGGCCGCGTTCCTGGCATTGGGCGCGATCTTCATCGTGCAAAGCCTGGTGTTCCTGCTGGCGGTGGTGGCGCTGACGGCGCGGTTGTCGCGCCTGCCGGTGCTGGCGCGCAGCGCCAGAGGGCTGCAGACGGCGGGCGGCTTGCTCTTCTTCGCGCTGGCGGCGCGTCTGGCCGGCACGCGGGCCGCCTGAACAAGAGGAACCTCAATGCTGCTGAGTGAAGACCACCGTGCCGTGCAGGACGCCGTGCGCGCCTACGTGCAAGACCGCATCGCACCGAAGGCCGCCGAATGGGACAAGACCCACCACTTCCCGAAGACGGAGCTGCGCGGCCTGGCCGAGCTGGGCTGCTACGGCGTGGCGGTGCCGACCGAGTTCGACGGCGCCGGGCTCGACTATCTGGCGCTGTCCCTCATCCTGGAGGAGGTTGCCGCCGGCGACGGCGCCACCAGCACCGTGGTCAGCGTCAACAACTGTCCGGTGTGCTCGATCCTGATGGCCTTCGGCAATGCCGAGCAGAAGCAGCGATTCCTCAAACCTTTGGCTCGCGGCGACCAGCTCGGCGCCTTCTGCCTGACCGAGCCGCATGTCGGCTCCGAGGCCGGTGGACTGAAGACCACCGCGACGAAAGACGGCGACCACTACGTGCTGAACGGTGTCAAGCAGTTCATCACCAGCGGCAAGAACGGCGACGTGGCCATCGTCATGGCGGTCACCGACAAGGCCGCGGGCAAGAAAGGCATCAGCGCCTTCATCGTGCCGACGAACACACCCGGCTACACCGTGGCGCGCATCGAGGACAAGATGGGCCAGCATGCCAGCGACACCGCGCAGATCCTCTTCGAGAACTGCCGCGTGCCCACGGCAAACCTGCTGGTCGAAGAGGGCATGGGCCTGAAGGTCGCGCTGTCAGGGCTGGAAGGTGGGCGCATCGGCATCGCGTCGCAGAGTGTGGGCATGGCGCGCGCCGCCTTCGAAGCGGCGCTGGCCTACAGCAAGCAGCGCGTGGCCTTCGGCGCCCCAATCTTCAGCCACCAGGCGGTGCAATTCAAGCTGGCCGACATGGCCACGCGCATCGAGGCCGCGAGGCAGCTGATCTGGCATGCGGCGGCGCTGAAGGACGCCGGCCAACCCTGCCTGAAGGAAGCGGCGATGGCCAAGCTCTTTGCCAGCGAGATGGCCGAAGCCGTGTGCAGCGCGGCGATCCAGGTCTTCGGCGGCTATGGCTACGTCAGCGACTTCCCGGTGGAGCGCATCTACCGCGACGTGCGCGTGTGCCAGATCTACGAAGGTACCTCCGAGGTGCAGAAGATCCTCATCGGCCGGGCGCTGGCCTAGGCGCCAGCGCGGCCAGCGCCGCGGCGCGGTCCTCGGCCGGCATGAAGCTGGCGCCGGCGGCTTCGCGCTGCATCTGCCGGATCTGCGCCAGGCTGAGTCCCAGCACTTCGTGCATCGCCTGCAACTCGCTGCTCAGGCTCACGCCCGACATCAGCCGGTTGTCGGTGGACACCGACAGCGACAGGCCGGCCGCCAGCATCTGGCGCAGCGGGTGCGCGGCCAGCGACGCGGCGGCGCCGGTGTGCACATTGCTGCTCGGGCAGAGCTCGAAGTGCAGGCCCAACTCGCGCGCGCGCCGCATGTCGCCGGCGTCCTGCACGATGTGGATGCCGTGGCCGATGCGTGTAGCGCCCAGCGCCGCGGCTTCGAGCACGCGCGCGCCGACATCGGCCTCGCCGGCATGGCAGGTCAGCCCCAGGCCGGCGTCGCGTGCCGCGGCAAAGGCGCGGGCGTGCGGCGCGGGCGGGTGACCGGCCTCGGCGCCCGCGAGGTCGAAGCCGATCACGCCGGCGTCGGCATAACGCGCGGCCAGCTGCGCGGCACGATGCGTGTGCTCGGGCGGCTCGGTACGCATCGCGCAGACGATCAGGCCACAGGGCAGCGCGCTGCGCCGCAGGCCGGCGAGCAACGCCTCGACCACGGCCTCGCCCGGCAGGCCGAAGGCCTCGAGCAGCAGCGGGGCGATGCGGAACTCGGCCAGCACGCAGCCGTCGTCGCGCGCATCCTCGGCCGCCTCGAAGGCCACGCGTTCGCAGCCCGGCAGCGAGGCCATCGCTTCGACGGTGAGCGCGAAGCCGGCCAGGTAGCGCCCCAGGCTGCCGGAATTGGCATTGGCCTGCACCCATTCGGCCAAGGTGGCTGCGTCAGCGGCGGGGGTGGGCATGCCGCGCGCGCGGCACAGATCGAGCAGCGTGGGCGGCCTCAGCCCGCCGTCGAGGTGCTCGTGCAGCAGCACCTTCGGCATGCTGCGCCAGGCGATGGGCGAGGGCGCAGTGGCAGTGGGGTTCATCGCGTTTCTTCGGCCGGGCCGGCCGCGGGCCGCGGCTTTGGACTATAAAGCGCTGACCTCAAACCACCGCGCCGCGGCAGCCGGGCGCAGCACACGCCATGAAGCAACTCTTTCCGATCACCGCCTTTGCCGCGGCCTGCCTGGGTATCGGCGCGGCGCAGGCCGAGCCGGCCATCGTCTACGACATGGGCGGCAAGTTCGACAAGTCCTTCAACGAAGCCGCCTACCGCGGCATGGAGCGCTGGAAGAAGGACACCGGCAAGAACTACCTGGAGTTCGAGATCGCCAACGAATCGCAGCGCGAGCAGGCGATGCGGCGCATGGCCGAGCGCGGCGCCAGCCCGATCATCGGCGTGGGCTTCAGCCAGGCCTCGAGCATCGAGAAGGTGGCGAAGGATTTCCCCAAGCTGCAGTTCGCCATCGTCGACATGGTGGTGAACCAGCCGAACGTGCAGTCGGTGGTCTTCAAGGAGCAGGAAGGCAGCTTCCTCGTCGGCATGTTGGCGGCGATGGCCAGCAAGAGCGGCAAGGTCGGCTTCGTCGGCGGCATGGACATCCCGCTGATCCGCAAGTTCCAGTGCGGCTACGAGCAGGGCGTCAAGTACGCCAACCCGAAGGCCGAGGTCTTCGCCAACATGACCGGCACCACCGGCGCGGCCTGGAGCGACCCGGGTCGCGGCGCAGAGCTGGCCAAGGCGCAGTTCGCCAAGGGTGCCGACGTGGTCTTCGCCGCGGCCGGCGGCACCGGCGTGGGCGTGTACCAGGCGGCCAGGGACGGTGGCAAGTTGGCGATCGGCGTGGACAGCAACCAGAACCACCTGCAGCCGGGCACGATGCTGACTTCGATGCTCAAGAGCGTCGATGTGGCCGTGTACAACGTGTCGATGGGTGCGAAGCCGGGGCTGAGCGTGCTGGGCCTGAAGGAAGGCGGCGTGGACTACGCGCTCGACGAATTCAACGCCAAGCTGGTCACGGCCGAGATGAAGGCCAAGGTCGATGCCGCCAAGGGCGAGATCATCGCCGGCAGGATCAAGGTGGCCGACTACATGGCCGACAACGCCTGCAAGTATTGATGGCCCTCCCCGAAGCGCCTGCGGCGCTCCCCTCGTGGGGGCGCCGCGGGTGGCCCGGCGAAGCGCTTGCGCTTCAGCGTAGGCTGACGTCGCGCCAGCGATGTGACGCCGCAACCAAAGCCGGATCCGCGGCGGCCGCTTGATGGACACGCCCGCTGTCCGGCTGATCGGCATCAACAAGCGCTTCGGCGCGGTGCTGGCCAACGACGACGTGTCGTTGACGGTGGCTGCCGGCGCGGTGCATGGCCTGGTCGGGGAAAACGGTGCCGGCAAGAGCACGCTGATGTCGGTGCTTTACGGCCTCTACACGGCCGACAGCGGCCGCATCGAGGTCTTCGGCAAGCCGGCGCAGATCCGCAACGCCCACGAGGCCATCGGCTTAGGCATCGGCATGGTGCACCAGCACTTCATGCTGGTGGACACGCTCAGCGCACTCGACAACGTCATGCTCGGCGCCGAGCCGCATGTGCTGCTGCACCGTGCCGAGAAGGTGGTGCGAGCGCGGCTTGCCGCGTTGATGCAGTCCACCGGTCTGGTGGTGGCGCTCGATGCTTTGGTGGCCGACCTTTCGGTGGGCGACCGGCAGCGCCTGGAGATCCTGAAGGCCCTGGTTCGCGGCGCGAGGATCCTGATCCTCGACGAGCCCACCGCGGTGCTCACGCCGCAGGAGACCGAGCAATTGTTCGAGGTGCTGGCGCGGCTGAGCGGGCAGGGCACGACGATCCTGCTGATCACGCACAAGCTCAAGGAAGTCATGCGCCTGTGCGACCGTGTCACGGTGATGCGCGCCGGCCGCGTGGTGCACGAGGCGGCCGTGGCCGACACCTCGATCGAGGCGCTGGCCACGGCGATGGTCGGGCGCAAGGTGCTTGTCGGCCGACCGGGCGATGCGGCGAGGCAGCCGGGCGAGGTGCTGCTGCAGGCGCAGGGCCTGGTGTGCCGCGATGCGCTGGGCGTGACCCGCCTGCACGATGTCGGACTGTCGCTGCGCGCCGGCCAGATCGTCGGCCTGGCCGGCGTGTCGGGCAATGGCCAGAGCGAGCTGCTCGACCTGCTGAGCGGCCTGCGCGCGCCCGATGCCGGCCGCCTGCGGCTCGGCGACTTGCAGTTCAGTGCCAGCCACTGGCTCGACCCGCACACCGCACGCCGGCTGGGCCTGGCCCATGTACCTGAGGACCGGCAATCGCGCGCACTGGTGATGAGCTTCGCCGCGTGGGAATCGGCCGTGCTGGGTCACGAGGATCTGCCGGCCTACAGCCGCCGCGGCTGGATGCGCCATGGCGCGATGCGTGCGGCCACCGCGGACATGATGCAGCGCTTCGACGTGCGCCCACGCGACCCACATCTGCGCAGCGCCAGTTTTTCCGGCGGCAACCAGCAAAAGCTGGTGCTGGCGCGCGAGTTGAGCCGCCAGCCCAAGGTGTTGCTCGTTGGCCAGCCGACGCGCGGCGTGGACATCGGCGCCATCGAGTTCATCTATGGCCAGCTGCGCGCGCTGCGCGACGCCGGCTGCGCCGTGCTTGTGGTGTCGAGCGAGCTGGACGAAATCCTGGCGCTGGCCGACCATGTGCTCGTCATGCACCAGGGCCGCATCAGCGGCGAGCTGCCGATCGCGATGTGCACCGAGGCGCAACTCGGGCTGCTGATGGCCGGCGCGAGCGCGCCATGACCGACGCACGAGCGCTGCCGCGCTGGGCCGATCTGTGTCTGCTGCCGCTGTTGAATCTGGGCATCGCGCTGTTGGCCGCGGGCGCGGTGGTCGCGCTGGTGGGCCACGACCCGTGGCAGGTGCTGGCCGTGCTGCTGCACGGCGCCTTCGGCACGCCGCGCGGGATGAGCTACACGCTGTACTACGCCACCACCTTCATCTTCACCGGGCTGGCGGTGGCGGTGGCCTTCCACGGCGGGCTGTTCAACATCGGCGGCGAGGGCCAGGCCATGCTCGGCGGGTTGGGCACCGGGCTGATGGCACTGTGGCTGTCGCACACGCTGCCCGGCTGGTTGTTGCTGCCTTTGATGCTCGTGGCCGGCGCGCTCTTCGGCATGGCCTGGGCTTGGGTCCCGGCCTGGCTGCAGGCGTACCGCGGCAGCCATGTGGTCATCACCACCATCATGTTCAATTTCCTGGCCAGCACGCTGCTGGTCTGGTTGCTCGTCGACCACCTCAAGCCTGCCGGGCTGATGGCGGTGGAAAGCGCGCCCTTCGGCGCTGCGGCGATGCTGCCCGGCATGCACCAGGCGCTGGGCTGGATCGGCATCGACTGGCCGGCCTCGCCGCTGAACCTGAGCCTGCTGCTGGCGTTGGCCGCGGCGGTGGGCGTGTACCTGCTGCTGTGGCAGCTGCGTGCCGGCTACCGGCTGCGCGCGGTGGGCGCCAGCCCCGGGGCGGCAGCCTACGCCGGCATCGACCCGAAGCGCCAGGTGCTGCTGTCGATGGCCATCTCCGGCGCACTGGCCGGCATGGTGGGCATGAACGAGATCGCCGGTGTCAGCGGCAAGTTGATGCTCGAGTTCGTCAGCGGCGCCGGCTTCACCGGCATTGCCGTGGCGCTGATGGGGCGCAACCATCCGCTGGGCATCGTGCTCGCCAGCCTGCTCTTCGGCGCGCTGTACCAGGGCGGCGCGGAGCTGAGCTTCGAGTTGCCGGGTTTCAGCCGCGACATGGTGGTCATGCTGCAGGGCTTCATCGTGCTCTTCTCCGGCGCGATGGCCTACGTCATCGCACCCTGGGTGGCGCGCGTGCTGCAGGCGTTGCCGGCGCGCGCGCCGCAGCCGGAGTCGCCGCGTGGATGAGGCCCTGCTCGGCGCACTGCTCGCGTCCACGCTGCGCGTGGCCACGCCGCTGCTGCTGTGCGCGCTGGCCGGGCTGCTGTCCGAACGCGCCGGCGTCATCGACATCGGCCTGGAAGGCAAGATGCTCTTCGCCGCCTTTGCCGCCGGCGCGGCTGGCGCCGCCTACGGCTCCACCGCGCTGGCGCTGGCGCTGGCGCTGGCCGTCACCGTGGCGCTGTCGTGGTTGCACGGCCTGGCCTGCGTCAGCCACCGCGGCGACCAGGTGGTGTCGGGCGTGGCCGTGAACATCATCGCCGCCGGGTTGACGGTGGTGCTGGGCATGGCCTGGTTCCAGCAGGGCGGGCAGACGCCGCCGGTCAGCGCCGAGGTACGCCTGCACGCGCTGTGGCCCGGCGCCGCCGATGCGCTCGGCCCGATCGTCGGCGCCGGCCTTCTCGGTCACAACATCCTGGTCTATGCCGCACTGGCGCTGGTGCCTGCGGTGTGGTGGCTGCTGTACCGCACGCGCTTCGGCCTGCGTCTGCGCGCGGTGGGCGAGAACCCGCACATGGTCGATGCGGCCGGCGTGTCGGTGCTGCGCCTGCGTTACGCCGCGTTGACCTTGAACGGCTTGCTCTGCGGCCTGGCCGGCAGCTACCTGGTGCTGGCGCAGAATGCTTCGTTCGTGCCGCACATGACGGCAGGGCGGGGTTTCATGGCATTGGCGGCAATGATCTTCGGCAAGTGGCATCCGCTGGGCGCGTTCTGGGCCTGCCTGCTGTTCGGTTTTCTCGATGCGCTGGCGATCCGGCTGCAGGGCGTGCGCCTGCCCGGCATCGGCGAGGTGCCGGTGCCGGCGATCCAGGCGCTGCCCTATGTGCTGACGGTGGTGCTGCTGGCCGGCTTCATCGGCCGCAGCATGGCGCCCGCGGCGCTGGGCAAGCCGTACCTGAAGGAGCGTTGAGCGCGATGAAGTCGACTGCGTTGAACGACGCGCAAACACAGGCCTTGCTGCAGGCCGCGAAGGCCGCACAGCTGAACGCCTATGCACCCTATTCCAAGTTCCTGGTGGGTGCGGCCGTGCTCGACGAGCGCGGCAAGGTGCACGCCGGCTGCAATGTCGAGAACGCCGCCTACCCGCAGGGGGTGTGCGCCGAGGCGGCGGCGTTGAGCGCGATGGTGCTGGCCGGGGGGCGACGCGCCGCCGCGCTGCTGGTGCTGGGTGCCGGCCCGACCTGGGTCACGCCCTGCGGTGGGTGCCGGCAGAAGCTGCGCGAGTTTGCCGCCGCCGACACGCCGGTGTTGGTGGCCGACGGCCAGGGCGTGCAGCAGTGGTTCACGCTCGAGCAACTGCTGCCGCACAGCTTCGGCCCGGAACAGCTGAAGACGCCATGAGCACGCCGGGCCGCCCCAAGTGCTCATGCTCCCGCTCGGCGGGACGACGCGCAGCGCCAAGGGTGCACCCATGAGCATCGACAAGGCGCTGCAGCAGATCCGCGAGCGCGCACCATCGGCCCGCCCGCGCATCGCTGTGCTGCTGGGCTCGGGCTGGGGCGGCATGACCAGGCAACTGGTCGATGCGCAGACCATCCCCTATGCCGAACTGGACGGCTTTCCTTCCGCCGGCGTGGCCGGCCATGCCGGCGAACTCTGGCTCGGGCGGCTGGGCACGCGCGAGGTGGCGGTGCTCAGCGGCCGGCGCCACGCCTACGAGGACGGCCAGGCCGGCGGCATGAAGGCGGCGCTGCGCACGCTGCGCGCGCTGGGCGTCGAAGTGCTGGTGCAGACCAATGCCGCCGGCAGCCTGGAACCGGTGGCCGCGCCCGGCAGTCTGGTGCTGATCAGCGACCACCTGAACCTGGCGATGCGCTCGCCGCTGGTCGGCGAAGGCGGCTCGGAGCGCTTCGTCGACATGGTCAATGCCTACGACCCCGCATTGCGCCGCTGCGCCTGCGAGGTGGCCGTGCGCCGCGGCATCCGGCTGAACGAAGGCGTGTTCGCCTGGGTGCTGGGCCCGCAGTTCGAGACGCCGGCGGAAATCCGCATGCTGAAAGTCCTGGGTGCGGACCTGGTGGGCATGAGCACGGTGCCCGAAACGATCATCGCGCGCCATGCCGGCATGCGCGTGCTGGCGATCTCGCTGATCACCAACATGGCGGCCGGCCTGTCGGACGAAGCGCTCAGCCATGCGCACACGCTGGCCCAGGCCGAGGCGGCGGGCGCGGCGGCGGGCGCGCTGCTCGGCGAGATCGTGATGGCCCTACCGCTTTGAAGCCGGCGATGCAAGGCGCCCGTCCGCTCGAATCGGCTGCACGCATCGCGCTGCGCTGCCTGGATCTGACCAGCCTGAGCGACACCGACGGCGAAGCCGAAGTCGCGGCGCTGTGCCGTCGCGCCCAAAGCCCTTTCGGCGCGGTGGCTGCGGTATGCGTGTGGCCGCGCCTGGCGGCCTTCGCGCGCCGGCAGTTGCCGCCGCACATCGCGGTGGCGGCGGTGGCCAACTTCCCCGCCGGCGGCAGCGACGTGGCGGCTGCGCTGCGCGATGTGCGGCAGATCGCCGAGGCCGGCGCGCAGGAGGTCGACGTGGTGCTGCCCTGGCGCGCGCTGCGCGACGGTGACGCCGCCGCCGCCGAAGAGCTGCTGCGCGCGGTGCGCCGGGCCTGCGAGGGCCTGCGGCTGAAGGTGATCCTGGAAAGCGGCGAGCTGCGTGACGACGCGCTCGTCGCGCGCGCTGCCGGGCTGGCGCTGGATTGCGGCGCCGATCTCCTCAAGACCAGCACCGGCAAGACGCCGGTCGGCGCCACGCCGGCCGCGGCGCTGTCGATGCTGCAGGCCATCGTCGCGCGAGCGATGGCACGCGACCGTGCCGGGCTCAAGGTATCGGGTGGCATCCGTCGCGTCGCCGATGCGTTGCCCTACATCGAACTATGCCGCAGCCACCTCGGTGAAGCCGCATTGCAGCCGCAGCGTCTTGGCGAAACGTGGCAGCCGCCACGTTTTCGCATCGGCGCCAGCAGCCTGCTCGACGACATCGAGGCCGTGCTCGGCGGCATGGCCGCGCCGCCGGCCGCGGGCATCTACTGACACGCAGCAATGCTGGCGCAGGAAATCATCCGCATCAAGCGCGACCGCGGCGTGCTCGACAGGGCCCGGATCGACGCTTTCGTGAAGGGCCTTGTCGATGGCTCGTGGAGCGAGGGCCAGGCCGCGGCGATGGCGATGGCGATGTTCCTCAACGGCCTGTCACGCGACGAGACCGTCGCGCTGACGATGGCCATGACGCGTTCGGGCGAGGTGCTCGACTGGGCTGCCGATGGCTTCGACGGCCCGGTGCTGGACAAGCACTCCACCGGCGGCGTGGGCGACAAGGTCAGCCTGATGCTGGCGCCGATCCTGGCCGCCTGCGGTGCGGTGGTGCCGATGATCTCGGGCCGCGGACTCGGCCACACGGGAGGAACGCTCGACAAGTTCGACAGCATTCCGGGTTACCAGACCGCGCCGAGCACCCAGGTGCTGCGCCAGGCCCTGCACCGCGCCGGCTGCGCCATCATCGGCCAGACGGCGGAGCTGGCGCCGGCCGACCGGCGGCTGTATGCCATCCGCGACGTCACTGCCACGGTCGAGTCGATCCCGCTGATCACCGCCAGCATCCTGTCGAAGAAGCTCGCCGCCGGGCTGCAGGGGCTGGTGATGGACGTGAAATGCGGCAATGGCGCCTTCGCCGACACGCCGGACATGGCGCTGGCGCTGGCGCGCTCGCTGGTCGAGGTGGCCAACGGCGCCGGCCTGCCGACGCGCGCGCTGGTCACCGACATGAACCAGGTGCTGGGCCATTCGGCAGGCAATGCACTCGAGGTGCTCGAAGCCGTGGACTTCCTGCGCGGCGAGCACCAGGCGCCGCGGCTCAGGCAGGTGACGCGCCTGCTGTGCGCCGAAGCACTGCAGATCGGCCACCTGGCGGCGGACGAAGCCGCTGCGCTGGTGCGCATCGACGCGGTGCTGGCCGACGGCTCGGCGCTGCAGCATTTCGCGCGCATGGTCACGGCGCTCGGCGGGCCGGCCGACTTCTGCGAGCGTGCCGCGCACTACCTGCCGGCCGCGCCGACGATCGAGCCGGTGCCTGCCCCCAGAGCCGGTTGGGTGCAACGCAAGGCGACGCGCGACATCGGGCTGCTCGTCGTCGAGCTGGGCGGCGGCCGTCGCCGCGCCAGCGACCGCATCGACCACCGGGTCGGCTTCAGTCGGCTGGTGTCCATTGGCCAGCGCGTCGAGCGTGGCCAGCCGCTGGGCTTCGTGCATGCGGCGGATGGCTCGGCGGCACAGCAGGCCGCCGAGGGCCTGGCGCGTTTCGTCGAGATTGGCGATTCACCCATGGCCGCGCAGCCGGTGCTGATCGAGCGCGTCCTGTCATGAGCGATGAACGCAAATATCCTGGCGGCTTGTCGAAACGCGCCGGCAAGATTCGTCGTACGAGACGGGCAGGTCTGAAACCCGCACCAGCCCGCTCTTGCAACCCGAAGGAGATCCGACGATGCGATTCATGATCCTGATCCAGGCCGACAAGAACACCGAGGCCGGCGTCCTGCCCGACGAGCAACTGCTCGCCGCAATGGGCCGCTACAACGAGGAGCTGGTCAACGCCGGCGTGATGCTCGGCGGCGAGGGCCTGCAGCCCAGCGCCAAGGGCGCGCGTGTGCGATTCAGCGGCGAGCGCCGCACGGTCATCGACGGCCCCTTCAGCGAGACCAAGGAGCTGATCTGCGGCTACTGGATCTGGAAGCTCGATTCGCTGCAACAGGCCATCGACTGGGTCAAGCGCTGCCCGAACCCGCTGCTGGGTGATGCGCAGATCGAGATCCGCCAGATCTTCGAGTCCGAGGACTTTGGCGCCGAATTCACACCCGAGCTGCAGCAGCAGGAACAGCGCCTGCGCGACAAGATGGCTGCACAGCAAGCCTGAACTGCCAACCCACCAGAGGAACGAGCATGAAAGTCCAAGCCTACCTGTCATTCGAGGGCCGTTGCGAAGAGGCGCTCGAGTTCTACCGCAAAGCCGTCGGTGCCGAGGTGCAGATGCTGATGCGCTTCAGCGACAACCCCGAGCCGCCGCCGGGCGGCCTGACGCCGGGCACCGAGAAGAAGATCATGCACGTGAGCTTCAAGGTCGGCGATACCGTGCTGATGGCCTCCGACGGCTACTGCAAGGGTGCGGCAAGATTCGAGGGCATCACGCTGGCGCTGAGCGCGAAGGACGATGCCGAAGCCAAACGCCTGTTCGACGCGCTCGCCGACGGTGGCACGGTGCAGATGCCGCTGGCCCGCACCTTCTTCTCGTCGAGCTTCGGCATGTTGGCCGACCGCTTCGGCGTCGGCTGGATGGTGCTGGTCGAGGGCTGAACATCAAGGGGTGCAGAGCACATGGCGCGGCAGCGGATCGGTTCGGGCTCCACCTTCGAGGCGCAGATGGCCTACAGCCGCGCCGTCGTCGACGGCGACTGGATTTTCGTCTCCGGCACCACCGGCTTCGACTATGCGACGATGAGCATTGCCGATGGCGTGGTCGAGCAGTGCGCGCAGGCCTTCCGCAACATCGAGCAGGCGCTGCAGCGCGCCGGCGCGTCGCTGGCCGACGTGGTGCGCGTCCGCTACATCCTGCCGGTGGCCGCCGATTTCGAAGCCTGCTGGCCGGTGCTGCGCCAGTATCTGGGCGAGGTGCGGCCCGCGGCGACGATGATCAGCGCCGGCCTGGCCGACCCGCGCATGCGCATCGAGATCGAAGTCACCGCGCGCATGAGGACATAGATGCCGCTTCTCAGCGTCGAACAATTCAACCAACGTGGCATCGGCAAGTTGCCGGGCTACCTGGGCCTGGTCGTCACGCTGGCCACGCCGCAGCGCATGGCTGCCGAACTGCCGGTCAAGCCGCAGCTGCTGGCACCCAACGGCTACCTGCATGCCGGCAGCCTGGTCACGCTGGCCGACACGCTGTGTGGCTACGGCTGCGTGATGAACCTGCCCGACGGCGCGACCGGCTTCACCACCGTCGAGCTGAAGTCCAACCACCTGGGCACCACGCTTGAAGGCACGGTGGCCGGCGTGGCCACGCCGGCGCACTTGGGCCGCACCACGCAGGTCTGGGACGCGGTGGTCACGCACCTGGAAAGCGGCCGCACGCTGGCGCTGTTCCGCTGCACGCAAATGGTCCTGTACCCGAAGGCCGCCGGCTGATCCGCGATGGCGGCGCCCGCAGCCGCGGCACAAACGGCCTTCGTCGTGCTCGTGCCCGAAGCCGAGACGCTGGTGCGCGCGTTGCGCGAGCGCTTCGACCCGGCGGCGTTGCTCGCCGTGCCGGCTCACCTGACCGTGCTGTTCCCGTTTCTGCCGCCTTGCGAGGTCACGCCCGCGGTGCTGGCTCGGGCCGCAGAGGCGATCGCGGCGGTTCCGGCCTTCGGCTTCCGGCTGGTGCGCGTGGAGCGCTTCGCGACCACCGCCTATCTGGCACCGGAGCCTGCGGCGCCCTTCGTCGCGCTGACCACGGCGCTGACGCGCGCCTTCCCCGCCTTTGCACCCTATGGCGGCGCACACCCGGCGATCGTGCCGCACCTGACCGTGGCGCAGGGCAGTGAGCCGAACGCGACCCATGTGGCCGCCGAACTGCAGACCGCGCTGCGCGAGCATGGACCCGTCGACGCATGGTGCGGCCGGCTCAGCCTGCTCGAAAATCCGGACGGCCGCTGGCGAGCGATGCACAGCCTGGCGTTGCCGTCCCACGGAGCCGTCCCACGATGAACATCGAACTGAGCAAGGAAACGCGCGCCCAGGCCGTCGCTTCGATCGAACGCTGGTTCAAGGAAAACGCCGACGAACCCATCGGCAACATCCAGGCGGCGGCGCTGCTGAATTTCTTCATCGCCGAGATCGGGCCGAGCATCTACAACCGCGCCGTGGCCGACGTGCAGCAGCGCCTGATGATGCGTGTCGGCGAGCTCGACATCGAGTGCCATGCCGACGAGTTCGGCTTCTGGCGCAAGGCCGATCGTAGACGGCCGGCCTGAGCCGGCGTGACGCCGCGCAAGCCATTGCCGGGGCAATGGTTGCCTGAGCAATTGATAATGGCTTGATGCCCCCTCCTGCCAAGCTGCGGCGCAGGCCGCGTTTCTATGACGGCCGCAGCTATGTCGCCGCCGACAGCGTGGGTTATCTGCTGCACCAGCTGGTGACCTCGATGCGTCGGCAGATCGAGCTGGCCATGACGGCGCACGACCTGACCGCTGCGCAGTGGTATCCGCTGTGGAAGATCAAGCGCGACGGCCCCACCTCGGCGCAGGAGCTGTCGCGCGACATGGACATCGACGCCGGTGCCACCACACGGCTGATCGACCGCCTGGCCGCCAAGGGTCTGGTCGAACGTGCGCGCTCCTCGTCCGACCGACGCGTGCTCATGCTTACGCTCACGCGAGCCGGCGATGCCGTGGCGGCACAGGTGCCTCTGGTGCTGGCCGAGGTCAACAACACTTACCTGCATGGCTTCAGCCGCGACGATTGGCAGTTGCTGCAACAGTTGCTGCGGCGCATGCTGGCCAACGGGGTGCGTCAGTGAACGGGCCCGCCGCTGCCGCGGTGGATACGCCACCCTTGAGCCGGCCGGGGCGCCGGCGCCTGCTGCTGGGTTTGACCGTGCTGCTGGTGGTGGCGGCATTGGCCTGGGGCCTGTACTGGCAGGCCGTGCTGCGCCACGTGGAAAGCACCGACAACGCCTATGTGCAGGCGCCGCTGGTGCAGATCACGCCGCTGGTCGACGGCACGGTGGTGGCGGTGCTGGCCGACGACACGGATCGCGTCGCGGCAAGCCAGCCGTTGGTGCGGCTGGACCCGGCCGATGCGCGGCTCGCGCTGCAACGCAGCCAGGCCGCGCTGGCGCAGGCGGTGCGCGAAGTGCGCGCGTTGCGCGCGCAGGACGGCAGCCTCGGTGCGCAATCGCAGCTGCGCCGTGCCGAGGTGGAGCGCACGCGCGCCGAACTCGCCCGTGCCGCAGACGATGCCGCACGCCGCCGCCGGTTGATGGACAGCGGCGCGGTCAGCGACGAAGAGATGAAACATGCCGATGCCGCGCTGGCCGCGGCGCGTAGCGCCGTGGCCGTGGCGCTGTCGGCACAGGCGGCGGCCGAACAACAGGCGCTGGGCAACCTGGCACTGAGCCAGGGCACGCAACTCGAAGCCCACCCGAACGTGCAGCGAGCGGCCGCGGCGCTGCGCGAAGCCTGGCTCGCGCTGCAACGCACCGAACTGCGCGCGCCGCTGGCCGGGCAGGTGGCGCGGCGCACAGTGCAGGTCGGTCAGCACGTGGCGGCGGGCGCGGTGCTGATGTCGGTGATCCCGCTCGACCGGGTGTGGATCGAGGCCAACTTCAAGGAGGCGCAGCTGGGCCGCATGCGCATCGGCCAGCCGGTGACGCTGTTCGCCGATGCCTACGGCCGCCAGGTCGAGTACCGCGGCCGCGTCGCCGGCATCGGTGCCGGCACCGGTGCCGCCTTCGCGCTGCTGCCGGCGCAGAACGCCACCGGCAACTGGATCAAGGTGGTGCAGCGCGTGCCGGTGCGCATCGAACTGGTCGGCGGGCCGTTGGCCGAGCACCCGCTGCGTGTGGGCCTGTCGATGCAGGCCAAGGTGCAGCTCGACGAAGCGCCTGTCGCCGGCGCGGCACTGCCGGCCGCGGCTGGCGCCGCGCCGCTGCCCGACGCGTCGGCTGCCGAGCAGCATGAGGTCGATCTGCAGGTGCGCCGCATCATCGACGCCAACCTCGGCGGGCCGCGCCGCCGATGAGTATGGCGGCGCCGGCCGCCGCCGCATCGCCCGCCGGCGATGTCCGGCACGAGCTGCCCGCGCCCGCCGTGCTGCCGCCCTTGGAGGGCGTGGAACGGGTGCTGGGAACGCTGTCGCTGTCGCTGGCGACCTTCATGAACGTGCTCGATTCGTCGATCGCCAACGTCTCCATCCCGGCCATTGCCGGGAACCTGGGCGTGGGGCCGGCGCAGGGCACCTGGGTCATCACCTCCTTCGCCGTGGCCAACGCCATCTCCATGCCGCTCACCGGCTGGCTGACGCGGCGTTTCGGCGCGGTGCGCTTGTTCATCGGCAGCATCCTGCTGTTTGTCGCCGCATCGTGGCTGTGTGCGCTGGCGCCGAACATCGAGGCACTGATCCTCTTTCGCGTGCTGCAGGGCCTGGTGGCCGGGCCGATGATCCCGCTGTCGCAGGCGCTGCTGCTGTCGAGCTATCCGCGCGCGCTGGCGGGCACGGCGATGGCGCTGTGGGGCATGACCGTGCTCGTCGCGCCGGTGATCGGGCCGCTGCTCGGCGGCTGGATCACGGACAACATCGCCTGGCCGTGGATCTTCTATATCAACATCCCGGTGGGCCTGGCGGCCGCGGCGATCACCTGGTCGATCTTCCGTGAGCGCCAGCAGGCGCCGACACCGGTGCCGCTCGATCGCATCGGGTTGGCGCTGCTGGTGCTGTGGGTCGGCGCGATGCAGATCATGGTCGACAAGGGCAAGGAACTCGACTGGTTTGCATCCTTCGAGATCGTCGCACTGGCGCTGCTGGCCGGCGTAGGCTTCGTGTTCTTCCTGGTGTGGGAGCTGGGCGCGGCGATGCCCATCGTCGACCTGCGGCTTTTCGCGCGGCGCAACTTCCTGATGGGCACGGTGTCGCTCTCGCTGGCTTACGGCCTGGTGTTTGGCAATGTCGTGTTGCTGCCGCTGTGGCTGCAGCAATACATGGGCTACACGGCCACCTGGGCCGGGCTGGCGATGGCGCCGGTCGGGCTGCTGGCGATCCTGTTCTCGCCGTGGGTCGGCAAGAACGTCAATCGCGTCGATCCTCGCTGGCTGACGACCAGCGCCTTCCTCGGTTTCGCGGCGGTCTTCTGGATGCGCGCTGGCTTCGACACGCAGGCCGACTTCGGCACCATCCTGCTGCCCACGCTGCTGCAAGGCGCTGCCATGGCTCTGTTCTTCATTCCGCTGCAGTCCATCGCCTTCGCCGGCCTGCCGCCCGAGCGCATGCCAGCCGCCGCGGGCTTGAGCAACTTCGTGCGCATCACCGCCGGCGCGGTGGGTACGTCCGTTTTCACCACACTGTGGGAGAGCCGTGCCACGTTGCACCATGCCAACCTGGTGCAAAGCATCAGCCTGTCGAACCCGGCTTCGGTGCAGGTCCTGGCCGGCCTGGAGCGTGCGGGCCACAGCCACGCGCAGGCGCTGGCCGAGCTGAACCGCGTGATCGACCAGCAGGCCTTCACCATGGCCGCGACCGACCTGTTCTACCTGTCGTCGGTGTTGTTCCTGGGCTTGATCGCGCTGGTCTGGCTGAGTGCGCCGACGCCGAGCGGCCCAGTCGCAGCCGACGGTGGCGCGCACTAGGGGCAGCGGGTATCGACACGGCAGCAGCCCCGGTCATCGACGAGTTCCGCACACCGCGGCCGGTGGCCGGCTGGCGCGTGGTGCTCACTGCCTTCTGCATGGCACTGGTGGCCTGGGGCCTGGGCTTCTACAGCCTGTCGGTGTATGTGCAGTACCTCGCCAGCAGCGGACGCTTTTCCGCGCCACTGCTGTCCACGGCCACGAGCTTCCACTTCCTGGTGGGCGCGGCGGCACTGTATGCGGTGGAGCATGCGGCCACGCACTTCGGTCGCAGGCGCGTGGTCATGGCCGGCGTGCTGCTGATGGCCAGCTGCGCCAGCGCGCTGGCCTACGTGCCGAATGCCTTCTGGCTGTTTGCGGCCTACGCCGGCATGGCTTTCGGCTGGGCCGCAATCGCTGGCACCGCGATCACGCAGATCATCGGCGTGTGGTTCCACCGCAAGCGCGGCCTGGCCTTGAACGTGGCGCTCACCGGCGCCAGCGCGGCCGGCTTCGTGGTCGTGCCTGCCTTGGTGGCCAGCATCGAGCGCTTCGGGCTGGGCCCGGGCGTGGCCTTGATAGCCAGCCTGCTGGCGCTGGCGCTGCTGGCCCTGATCGGCTGGAACCTGGTCGATCCTGCGCCGCGGTCGGCGCAGGCCACGGCCATGGCGCCGAACACCGCATCGGTGGATGCAGGCCCGCTGCGGCTGGACCGCCACCTGCTGCTGCTGTGCGCGCTGTTCGGCATCGGCTGGCTGGCGCAGGTGGCCTTCCTGGCGCAGCAGTTGCCGCTGCTGGTGCCGAAGATCGGCGCCACCCCGGCCACGCTGGCCGTGGCCGCGACGACGGCCAGCTCGCTGCTCGGCCGACTGGCGCTGGCCAGCTTCATGGATCGCATCGACCACCGTCGGGCCACCGCGGCCAGCTTCGGCCTGCAGGCGCTGGGCATGGGGCTGATGCTGTCGAGCCACCAGCCGCTGGTCGTCATCGCCGGCTGCTGCCTGGTGGGTGCATCGGTGGGCAACGTCATCACGCTGCCGGCGATGTTTGCGCAGCGCGAGTTCGCGCCGCAGCACTATGCGCGCGTCATCACGCGCATCTGGTCGGTCGGGCAGGTGATGTACGCCTTCGGCCCATTGGGCGCGGGGCTGCTGCTCGCTGCGACAGGATCGTCCGCCGGCCCGCTGCTGGCCTGCATGGCTTGCCAGTTGCTGGCGGCGACGCTGTGCGCCGTGCCTGTGCGGCGGGAGCTCAGCCGCGCAGGCTGAAGCAGGTATCGGTGGCGACGAAGTCGGCCTGCGCCGCGGTCTCGATCGTGCCGGGCCGTGCGCGGCGCACGCGCGCGATGGCATCGCCGGGTGCGTGCCCGGTATCGACGAGCAGGCGCGCCACCAGCATGCCGGTGCGGCCCAGGCCGGCGGCGCAATGCACCAGCACCTTGTCGCCGCGCTCGAGGGCGTCGCGCAGCGTTCCGCGCTGCGCCTGCCAGGCGGTCAGCGTGGCGGTGTTCGGCACGTGCATGTCGGCGATCGGCACATGCAGCCATCGCAGCGAACTGCGCGCCACCTGGGCGGCAAAGTCGGGCACACCGAGACGCGCGAACTCCTGCGCTTCGACCAGGCTGAGCAGCGTGCTCGCGCCCCAGTCCTCGATCGTGCCCAGGTCGTCGGCCAGGCTTCGCGGCAGTTCAAGACCGCGGCTGCGGCCCGGGCAGTGGCTCATGCCGAGCAGCGCGCCGTGGGTCAGCGCGACGCTGTCGATGTGCAGCGGCGGCGCGCTCACCTGTGTCAGCTGCCGGCTAGTGCCCAGTGGCCGGCCGGCGCCTCGACGATGCGTCCGTCGTCGCGCAGCTTCAACAGGTGCGCCTGCAGCGAGCGCCGCGCCATCGCGTGCAGTTTCGGCGGCACGTCGTCGTACACGGCGGCCAGCAGTGCATCGACCGGCAATGCGCCAGCGCCCGCGAAGGCCCGCAGCACCTTGGCCTCGCGCTTGAGGCGGTGGTCGACGATCTGCTGCATCGCATCGCGCGGCCGCGGCATGAGGAAGCCGTGGCCCGGCGCCAGCCAGTCCAGGTCGAGTTCCATCAGCGCGCGCAGCGATTTCAGGTACGCACCCATGTCGCCGTCGGGCGGGTTGATGACCACAGTCGAGCCCTGCATCACGTGGTCGCCGGTGAAGAGCAAACGCTCTTCGTCGAGCAGGTAGCACAGGTGGTTGCCGGCATGGCCGGGGGTGTGGATCACGCGCAGCGTGCTGTCACCGGGCAGGCTGAAGACCTCGCCGCCGCGCAGCGGCACGTCGGGCTGGAAATCGGTGTCCTGCCATTCGGCATGCAGCGCGGCCATGCCCAGCAGCTTTGCGCCGGTGCGGCGTTGCAGGGCCTGCGCCGCGGGCGAATGGTCCTTGTGCGTGTGCGTCACGAAGATCCAGCGGATGCGACCCGGCGCCGCGTCGACGATGGCCTGCACATGCGCCTCGCTGGTGGGGCCGGGGTCGAGCGCGGCCCATTCGTTGCGCTCGCCGCCGCCGATCAGGTAGCAGTTGGTGCCCGGGCCGGTCATGATGCTGCCGTTGTCGGCGGTGATGCGGATCAGCCGCGGCGACAGCCGCAGCGGACTGGCCGGCGCCAGCTCGTAGCTGGCATGGCCGCGGCCTTCGGGGTCGATCCGGCCGATCTCGGCATACGGTGGCTCGTCCGGCATCACCGGGCGCAGTCCCTTCGAGCCGGTGGCCAGCCGCGGCATGATGCAGGGCACGTCAGCCAGCGCGCGCGCATGCGCCAGCACCGCATCGACATCGCCCAGGCGCTGTAGCAGCTCGAGGATCTTGTAGGTGGGCGGCGCGAGCTTCAGCTCCTTGCGCCGCTCCAGGCCCTCGGCGGGGGTCAGCCACAGCTGCGCATCGGTCTCGTGGTCGTCCTGGCTGGCCACCTGCAGCTCGGGCGCCTCGGTGACGAAGAAGCGCGTGTCGTAGCGCTTGGGCACGCCCGGCGGGGTGAGCCAGTGGTCCAGGTAGGCGATGCGGTCGGCCGCCAGGTGGATGCCGAAGCGCTGGCAGATCATGGCCATCGTCAGCTCGCGCCGGTTCAGCGCGTCGCGCTGCGTGGCGATCTGCGCCAGCTGCGCGGCGTCCAGGTGCGAGCGGTCCTGCGCCGCCGCATACAGCAGCCCGGCCTCCTCGAAACACTCGCGCAGCGCCGCGAACCAGTAGGCCAGGCCTCCCGAAGGCAGGCCCAGGCGCGCGCTGGCCATCGCGTCGTCCAGCCCGCTGCACAGCGCGCAGCCTTCGGCATCGGCCGCATCGAGCAGCCCGCCGGGGAAGACGCAGGCACCGCTGTGGATGTCGCCTTCGCGCGGCGCGCGGCGCATCAGCAGCACCTGCATGCCGGCGTCACTGCGGCGCAGCACCACCACGGTGGCGGCCTGGCGCACCGCGGCGCCGGGGGTGGGGGTCCACTGGATCGAGGTGATCGTGGTGGGGGTGGCGTCGGAGGTCGTGCTCATGGCGGCAAGCGTAACGCAGTCGGTTCGGGCCCGCTGTGGCGCTGCTGCGGCCGGCCCTGCAGAGTCACAATCGTGCAGGAGAGGACACGTTGACCTTGAGTTCCCCAACGCGCTACAACAGAACCGTCCTTCAGGAGACCATCGCGATGTCCGCTACCCTTCTCGCGTTGCTCGGCTTCTTGTCATGGACCCTGTTTCTCCTGGTGCTGATGGAAGCCATCCGTTCCAAACTTGTTCTCGCCCGAGAGATCCCTGCCAACGCCTTCAGCCCGGATAACAAGGGACTGTCACCTTTCATGCAACGCCTGGCTCGGGCCCATGCCAACTGCCTTGAAGGGCTGCCGCTGTTTGGTGGTTTCATGCTTCTTGCCGTAGTCGCCGGCAAGTCTCAAGTCACCGACCCACTCGCGAGCATTCTCCTGGTAGCTCGCATCGTCCAATCGGTCATCCATCTGGCGTCAACGTCTGCACTGGCCGTCACCGCAAGATTCACGGCGTTCGCTGTGCAGATGGGAATTGCAGCCTATTGGGCCGTGAAGCTTTACGCTTCCTGACCAAGACGACAGCAAGTTTCAACCCGTCGTTGGCCGTCATGAACCTCACGCGCGCACTCACCGTTGGCCCTGCGTGCCAGCGCCGGCGCATGTGTGTTGCGGTCGGCACGCTGACCGCGATCTTTCACTCAAGTGTCGTTCTCGCCGACCCCGAGCACCCGAACCGAAAGTGGCACCAAGCAGCTGAGTCGATGCGACGGCTCGCCTTGAGCTGGGGTGACCAGCCCTACGGTGCCGTCCTGGTCACGACCAGCGGCGTCGTCGGAGAGGGGCCAAGCCGGGTCGTCAAGAACTCGGACCAAGACGCCCACGCCGAGCGAGAAGCCATTCGCGATGCGCAGCTGCGTATCGGCCGCGCCGATCTGGCAGGGTCGGTGCTTTACTCCACCTCAAGGCCATGTCGTCTGTGCGAGCAAGCCGCTGCCCGGGCCAACGTGAGTCGCATGTACTTCGGCGACGGGCTCGTCGACGCTGGTCGCCCTCGGCAGTAGGCAGGCCCAGACAAGACATGCCGGCCAGCCCCTCGGTCGAGGCGACCCTCCAACGTCAGCGTCTTGCCACTCCACTATGTTCCGACTGGGTTTCCCGCTAGTCGTTTTCCTGTCCTTCGGTGTGGCGGCGTACGCCCTTGTTGCCTACGCTCTCTTTCCGGTGGGAGCAGCAGTACACCCGGAGATGCGGGCATCCTTTGGGGCACACAAACTCACCTTGTACGCCCACGTTTTTGGTTCGGCTGCCGCCTTACTTGTCGGGCCGCTTCAGTTCTCGGCCCACCTGCGCAACAACTGGCCGCAAATTCATCGTTGGCTGGGCAGGCTCTACTTGAGTGCAGGCGTAGCACTCGGTGGTCTGGCTGGCCTCCTCTTGTCAGCCAGTGCGTACGGCGGGTTCCCGTCCAAGTTGGGGTTCGCTTGTCTCGCGCTGGCTTGGCTCTATACAGGCAGCCGCGCGTTGGGGGCGGCGCGGTCAAGGAACTTCATCGTGCACCGTCGGTGGATGGTCCGCAACTTCTCTCTGGCGTTCGCGGCCGTTACCCTGAGGCTATGGCTGCCGGGTTCCGTCGTTCTGGGCGTGCCCTTTGAGGTGGCCTACCCCATCATTGCTTGGCTCTGCTGGGTCCCGAATCTTGTTGTCGCAGAACTGCTGGTCCGAAAAGACCCGCCTCCCCTCAACACCGGACCCGCTACGGCAAGATGGTGAGCCAGCTCGCCCCCCAGGCTGACCTTTCGCTCGAACGCCGACCCATGAAGCCGCAGGAATCCGAAGACTTGCTCCGAAGCTTGAAGCGCCGCTTCGAGGAACACATGCAGCGCCACAAGGGCATCGCGTGGGCCGAGGTGCAGGCCAGGCTGGAAGGAAACCTCCGGGCGCTCGAGTCGCTTCGCCAGATGGAAGACAGCGGCGGCGAGCCGGATGTCATCGGGCGGGACAAGGCGACCGGGCGGTACACCTTCTGCGACTGCGCCGCCGAAAGCCCCTCCGGCCGCAGGAGCCTGTGCTACGACAAGGAAGCGCTGGACGCGAGAAGGGAACACAAACCCCAGGGCAGTGCGGTCGAGATGGCCGCTGGCATGGGCGTTGACCTGCTGACGCAGGATCAGTACCGAGCGCTGCAGCAACTCGGCGAGTTCGATGCCAAGACCTCGAGTTGGGTCAGCACCCCGTCGGATATGCGCGCGCTGGGCGGCGCACTCTTCTGTGACCGTCGCTACGGCCAGGTGTTCACCTATCACAACGGTGCGCAGTCTTACTATGCTTCCAGGGGCTTTCGCGCCTGGCTGCAGGTGTGAGAGTCGTGCCGTGCGGTGCCATCCAAGCCAACCCAGCATCGGAGCCGCGCATGCCCGCTGTGAAACGCATTCAGTTCACCACGATCATCGAGGCACCCGTTTCGCGTGTCTATGTGCTGATGATCGAGCCCGAGTCGTACAAGAACTGGACTTCGGCCTTTGCGGAAGGTTCGACCTACGAAGGGTCCTGGGCGCAGGGCCAGCAGATCCGCTTCCTGTCGTCGTCGGGCGACGGCATGGTCGCCGAAATCGCCGAGAACCGAGCCAACGAGTTCATCTCGATCAGGCATCTCGGCTTCATTGCCCAGGGCGTCGTTGACATCGAGAGCGAGTCGGCCCGCGCTTGGGCGCCGGCCTACGAGAACTACAGCTTCCAGGCCGTGCCCCAGGGAACGCGTGTCGTGGTCGATCAGGACGTTACCGAAGAGTTCGAGGGCTACATGAAGGAGGCCTGGCCCAAGGCGCTGGCGCGGCTCAAGGCCCTGTGCGAAGGTCGCGGCATCCCCTGAGCGCAAGCCACTGAAGCGCCGCAGCCTTGTCCGTCTCACGACGGCGGGGACAGGCCTACCGGGCCTCGGCCCGCGCCGACAGGCGGTTGTCCTACATCGCCGCGAGGTGCCTGCCTTGCGGCAGGCCGACCGCACCCGCTACGATTCACGGACCTTCCCGTCATCGCCTGCTTCAATCTTCGCTGAGGCGTTCGATGGCGTGCCGCTGAGCCCCTGGCCGGCAGCGCCGCCTGAAACAGCCTGTTGCCATTGCTCACGCCTGCAGCGGCTGGGCCGGGCGAAATCGTCCCAATATCCTTGACAGCATGAGACTTGGCGGTATTCGAACTTCGGTCTTCTTGGGCTGGTCGCGCGCGCTGTGGCTGCTGCCGCTTGTGGCCGCGCCGGCGCTGGCCGCCGCCTTCGGTTTCGACGACGTGGCCCGCGAGGCCGCAGCGCTGGCGCACCAGCCCTACAAGGCGGCGCCGGCGGCCGACGCGCGCTTGGAAGCGCTCAGCTACGACGAGTACCGCGATATTCGCTTCCGGCCGGAACGCGCGCTGTGGCGCAACAGCGGCAGCCTGTTCACGGTGCAGTTCTTTCCCCTCGGGCGCGGCTTCACCCGGTCCTTGCGCCTGTTCGAAGTGGCCGGCGGCGCGGTGCGCGCGCTGCAGGTGCCGGCCTCGGACTTCAGCGTCGGCCGCGTGGCGGCGTCAATGGGCAAGACCGTGCCGCCGGTGGACGGCGCGGCTGGCTGGCGCATGAGCTTTCCGCTGAACGATGCAGGCCGGCCCGACGAAGTCATCGTCTTTCTCGGTGCCAGCTACTTCCGCGCGCTGGGCGCACAGCAACTCTATGGCCTGTCGGCGCGCGGCTTGGCGGTGGACACTGTCGGCGGCAGGGGCGAGGAGTTTCCCGCCTTCACCACCTTCTGGCTCGAGCGCCCGGCCCCCGGGGCACGCGAGATGCGCTTCTATGCGCTGCTCGACAGCCCGCGCGTAGCCGGTGCCTACCGCTTCGTGCTGCGGCCCGGCACCGATACGGTTCTCGAAGTCCAGGCCCGGCTGATCCTGCGCGAGCCGGTGGCCACCTTGGGCGTCGCGCCGTTGACCAGCATGTTCCTGATGGGCGAGAACCAGCCAGTGGCACATGACTACCGGCCCGAGGTGCACGATTCGGACGGTCTGTTGATCCACGCAGGCGATGGCGAGGAGCTCTGGCGTCCGCTCACCAACCCGGCGCGTCCCTTCGTCACCTCCTTCGCGCTGAAGTCGCCGCGCGGCTTCGGCCTGATGCAGCGCGACCGCGCCTTCACCAGCTACGAGGACCTGGAAGCCAGCTACCACCGCCGCCCCAGCGCCTGGGTCGAAGCGCTGGGCGATTGGGGTGCGGGGCGGGTCGAACTGCTGCAGTTCGGCACGCCCGACGAAACCCACGACAACATTGCCGCGTACTGGGTGCCGGACCGGGTGCCGCAACCCGGCACGCCGATCGACCTGTCGTGGCGTGTGCACTGGACGCTCGACAGCGTGCCGACCTCGGCACGCGCCCAGGTGCGGCAGACGCGGCGTGGCCACGGCTTCCGCCCCAAGGATCTGCCGCCACAGCGGCAGCAGATGCATGTCGACTTTGCCGGTCCGGCCCTGGCTTCGCTGGCCGCAGGCGCGCCAGTCGAGGTGCTGGCCAGCGGCAACGCGAACGCGCGCGCACTGCGCGCAAACGCTTACCCGAACCCCGAACGCGGCGGCTGGCGAGTCAGCCTCGAATTTGATCGTGTCGACGCCAGCCAACCGCTGGAACTGCAGCTGCAGTTGCGCCTGGCAGGCAATGTGCTTACAGAAACCTGGGTTTATGCCCTCGCACCGGAGTGAAACCATGAACTCTGCCGAGCCACCGGTCAGTCACAGCGGCAACAGCGTCGCCACGGCACCGCCGATCCGACGTTCTCCGATGCACGCGCAGCCCTGGTTCGGCCTGGTGCGCGGACTGTTGTTCGCGCTGTGGCCGGGCTTGCACTTCCCCGTGGCGCCGGCCAAACCGGCACCGTGGCAGGCTGCGGCGGCGCGGCGGCGGCGCATGCTGCTGGCCATGGTGGCGGCGCTGGCCGCGCTGGCCATGCTGCTGCAGTGGCGCGCCGCACCCGATGCGCTGTCGGCCGTCTGGGCGCTGCAGGCACTGCTGGTCACGCTGCTGTTCGCCTGGGTGGGCGCCGGGTTCGCCACCGCAATGATGGGCGCCTGGGTGATGCTGCGCGGCGACCCGCACACGCTTGCGCTGCGCGAGCCGCATGCACCGATCGACCGCGGCGCACGCACTGCGATCGTCATGCCCATCTGCAACGAGAACGTGGCCACGGTGTTCGCCGGGCTGCGCGCCACCTGCGAATCGCTGTCCGTCACCGGGGCGCTGTCGCTGTTCGACATCTACGTGTTGTCGGACACTGCCGACCCGGCGCTGCGCGCCGCCGAGCAGCAGGCCTGGCAACGGCTGCGCCAGACGCTCGGCGACAACCCGGTGCAGGCGGGTGGGCGCGTGTTCTACCGTTGGCGGCGGCGGCGCACGCGGCGCAAGGCCGGCAACGTGGCCGATTTCTGCCGCCGCTGGGGCGGCAACTACCGTTACATGGTGGTGCTGGACGCGGACAGCATCATGCACGGCGACACGCTGGTGGCGCTGGTGCGGCTGATGGAGCAGCACCCGCGCGCCGGCCTGGTGCAGACGCTGCCGCAAGGCTTCGGCCATGGCACCGTGCATGCGCGACTGCAGCAGTTCGGCAACCGCGTCACCGGACGGCTGTTCGCGCTGGGCATGGCCTACTGGCAGCTCGGCGAATCGCACTACTGGGGGCACAACGCCATCCTGCGCGTCGCGCCCTTCATGCGCCATTGCGGCCTGGCCGCGTTGCCGGGCCGCGGCGGACTGTCCGGCGAGATCCTGTCGCACGACTTCGTCGAAGCCGCACTGATGCGCCGTGCCGGCTACGAGGTCTGGCTGGCGCCACAGTTGCAGGGCAGCTGGGAGCAGCACCCCGCCAACTTGCTGGAAGAACTGCAGCGCGACCGCCGCTGGTGCCAGGGCAATCTGCAGAACGCGCGGCTGATTGCCGAGCCGGGCCTGCGCCCGGTGTACCGGGCGATGCTGGCCACCGGCGCGCTGTCCTACCTGATGGCACCGGTGTGGCTGTGTTTCGTCGCCCTGGGCCTGTGGTTTGGCGCGGCCGGTGCATCGAGCGCCGGCCTGTGGGTGCTGACGCTGCTGTTGCTGATCCTGCCGCGGCTGCTGGGCGTTTTGACCGTGCTGCTGCGCCGCGAGCAGGCCGTGTTCGGCGGCAGCGTGCGGCTGTGGGGCAGCGCGGCGCTGGAACTGCTGCTCTCCGCCGTGCAGGCGCCGCTGCGCATGCTGGCGCACAGTGTGTTCGTCGTCGGCGCGTTGACCGGGCTGCGCCTGGATTGGAAGTCGCCGTCACGCGAGGCCGCCGCAGTGGCCTGGCGCGATGCGCTCGCGCGCATCGGCGTGCTGGCCTTGCCGGCGCTGGGTCTGGCGTTGCTGGGTCTGGTGCTGCAGCGCCGCAGCCTCGATGCACCGCACCTGGCGCCCTTGCTGCTACCGCTGTTGCTTGCCGTGCCTTTCACGGTGTGGACCGGTGGGCCGATGTTGGGCCGCCAACTCAAGCGCGCCGGCCTGCTGTCGGTGCCTGAAGAGCGCCAACGCCCGCGTGCGTTGCAGCGAGGTGCGCAGCTGTTGGGCTTCAGCGACCTGGCGCCAGCGCCGGTGGTCGCATCGCGCACCGCGGCGGTGTCGCGCGGCCCGCTGGTGATGGCGATGGCCAGCGCTGCGCTGGTGGTGCTGGTGCTGCTGCCGCGCACCGCAGGGTCACCCGAGCTGCCACCCGCGCTGCACGCGCGCGTGGTCGAGCTGGCACAGCTGAGCCCGCCGCCGTCATTCGAGCCGCCGACGCCAGCGCAGGTGTCCGCCGCCAGCTCGGTGCGGCCACAGCGCAGCGCTCGCTACCGCCCCGCGAGCACGATCGACGATGCGGTTCGGCGCCGCGCCTACGAGGCGGTGGCGCTGTCGCTCGAGACCGAGTCCAGCTGACGCCGCCGAAGCGCCCGAATCACGCCTGCGTGGCCACCATCACCGCATAGGCCTTGAACACTGCGGTCGCCGGCGCGCCGATCTTCAGGCCCAGCGCTTCCAGGCCCTCGTTGGTGAGCGTGGCGGTGAGGGCGGCGCCACCCGGCAGCGTCAACACCACCAGCGAGGACACGGCGCCCCGCTCGATGCGTGACACGGTGCCGGCCAGCTGGTTGCGTGCCGACAGCTGCCAGCCGGCAAAGTCGCTGACCAGCACCACCGCCGAGGCCTTGATCAGCGCCAGCGCCTCCTTGCCCTTCTTCAGCTTCAAGCGCCGTGCGGCCGCACTGGTCAGCGTGGCGGTGATGCTGTCGCCGCTCTTCAGTGCGATGATCACCTCGGCCGACACCGGGCCGATGTCGATGGCGCTCACCGTGCCGGCGAACTGGTTGCGCGCGCTGGTCTTCATCGACATTCTCCTGAGCAGGCCCAGCAGGGCCGGTTGCTGAGACAGGCGTTGCTCCTGCGCACGCAGGAAGTCGCGGTGATCGGATTGCAGAGCGTGCCAGGCTTCGAGCAGGCCGCGCGCGGCGTCGGTCAGTTGCGTGCCACCGCCGCCGGCGCCTCCTGTGGCGGTTTCGAGCAGCGCTTCGTTGGCCAGGTTGCAGGCGCTTTCCAGCAGCAGCCACGCACCCTTGTAGCTGAGGCCCGCGGTGGCGGCGGCGCGGTTGATCGAACCGGTGCGCTGCACAGCGTCGAGCAGCGCGAAGAAGCGCGCATCGAGTCGCCCGGCCAGGCGCAGCTCGGCACTGAGCAGCGAGCCGTCGGCAGGTGTCTTCATGGCATCAGCGCCACGGTCTTCACCTGTGCCCACACCGCCAGGCCGGGCTGCAGCGCCAGCGCGTGAGCAGAACGGCGCGTCAGCCGAGCCACCAGCGGCAACGCGCCGATGCGCACGCGCACCAGCATAAGCGCCGGATGCTCGTCGTCGGCCAGCGCCTCCACCGTGGCCGGCAGCTGGTTGCCGATGCTGCTGCCCGACAGCGCCGTGCGCGCCAGGCTGACGTCGCGCGCCAGCACGCGCACGCGCACCGCGCTGCCCAGCGGCTGGCCGCCGTCGCGTGTCCACAGGCTGCTCTCGCCACCGGCCAGCTGCAGCCGCGCCAACTGCCAGCCGGCATCGCGCTCGGCCACCACCGCGTCGAGCACCACGCCGGCCTCTTCGCCGCGCGCGGTGGGCAGATCCAGGCGCGACAGCATGTCGGCCAGCGCTGCGGATGCGACCACGCGCCCCTGTGCCATCAGCACCAGGTGGTCGGCCAGCTGCGCCACCTCGTCTAGCGCATGGCTGACGTAGACCACCGGGATCGACAGCTCGCGGTGCAGCCGCTTCAGGTAGGGCAGCACCTCGGCCTTGCGCGCCGCGTCCAGCGCGGCCAGTGGCTCGTCCATCAGCAGCAAGGCAGGGCTGGTGGCCAGCGCGCGAGCGATGGCCACGCGCTGCCGTTCGCCGCCGGACAAGGTGTCGGGCCGTCGCGCCATCAGCGCGCCGATGCCGAGCAGCTCGATCGCCTGCTCCAGCGCGATGCGCCGGCGCTGCGGCGCGATGCGCCTGCGGCCGTAGTCGAGGTTGCGGCGCACGTCCAGGTGCGGGAACAGCGCCGCTTCCTGGATGACGTAGCCCAGCTCGCGCCGGTGCGTGGGCACGAAGCAGCGCGTGGCATCGTCCTGCCAGACCAGACCGTCCAGTGCGACGCGGCCGGTCGCCGGCACCAGCCCGGCCAACGCGCGCAGCACCGTGGTCTTGCCGCAGCCCGACGGGCCGAACAGCGCGCTGACGCCGCGCGAGGGCAATGACAGTTCGACATCGAGCGTGAAGTCGGCCCGTCGCAGTCGAAGGCGGGCGTCGATCACTGCGGCGCCTCGCGACCCGCCTGGCGTGGCCGATTCAGCGCATACAGCGTGACCAGCACCAGCAGCGCAAAGACCAACATGCCAGCGGCCAGGCGGTGCGCGGCGGCGAACTCCATCGCCTCGACATGGTCGTACAACGCCATCGACAGCACACGCGTCTTGCCTGGGATATTGCCGCCGATCATCAGCACCACGCCGAACTCGCCGACGGTGTGCGCGAAGCCCAGCACGGCGGCGGTCACCAGTCCAGGCCGCGCCAGCGGCAGCGCGACGCTGAAGAACCGGTCCAATGGTGCCGCACGCAGCGTGGCCGCGGCCTCCATCGTGCGCTCGGGGATGGCCTCGAAGGCCTGCTGCAGCGGCTGCACGACGAAGGGCAGCGAATAGATCACCGAGGCCACCACCAACCCTGCAAAGCTGAAGGGCAGCCGCCCCAGGCCCAGCGCCTGCGTCAGCTGCCCCACCGGCCCCTGCGGACCCATCAACAGCAGCAGGTAGAAGCCCAGCACTGTCGGCGGCAGCACGATAGGCATGGCCACCAGCGCCAGCCAAAGCGGCTTCCAGGCCGAACGCGTGCGCGACAGCCACCAGGCCAGCGGCGTGCCGACGATCAGCAAGATCAGCGTGCTCAGCCCGGCCAGTTCGGCGGTCAGGCGCACCGCGCCCCAGTCGGCCGCAGTCATGGGCCGTACCCGAAAGCACGAATGAGGTCGCGGGCCGGCGCGCTCTTCAGGTAGGCCAGCAGCGCCACGGCCACGGGGTTGCGCTCGCCGGACTTCAGCAGCACCGCGTCCTGCAGGATCGGCGTGTGCAGCGACTCGGGCACGCGCCACGACGATCCAGCCGCCGAACTGCCCGGCACCTGCACTTGCGACAGCGCGACGAAGCCCAGCTCGGCATTGCCGCTGGCGACGAACTGGAAGGTCTGCGCGATGCTCTCGCCGGTGACGAACTTCGGCGCCAGCGTGTCGGCCAGCCCACGCGCGCGCAGCACCTGCAGCGCGGCACGGCCGTAGGGTGCGACCTTCGGGTTGGCGATCGCCAGATGGGCGAAGCGGCCGGAGCCGAGCACCGCGCCTTGCTCATCGACAAAGCCCGGCGTCGCGCTCCACAGCACCAGCCGGCCGGTGGCATAGCTGAAGCGGCTGGTGGCGACGGCATGGCCTTCGTCGACCAAGCGTTTCGGCGTCTCATCGTCGGCCGCGAGCAGCACATCGAAGGGCGCGCCGGCGACGATCTGCGCATAGAACTTGCCGGTGGCGCCGGCGGACAGCTTGACCGCATGCCCGGTCGCGGCCGCAAAGGCCTCGGCGATGCGCGCCATCGGCGCGGCAAAGTTCGCGGCCACGGCCACCTGCACCTCGCCAGCTTGGGCGGCGCAGCTGCCAACCCAGGCCAGAACCACGGCGGCGAGACAGAGGCAACGGGACACCCGCGCTCCTTTCATCTTTCATGATCGACCGGGCGCCTGACGACTTGCCCAAGGCCGAAGCCTGACATAGCGCTGTGAAGCATGATACATAACGATATGACGATCGCGACGGCACGCATCGGTCCGCGATTCGATTGCGCATGCTCAATGCTTGAAGCCGTGCGCGACATAGAGTGGAGGCAGTCTTTCATCCCTGATGGAGCGATGCCATGAAGAACAAGACACATCGTTTGAACCTGGTTCGCACGGCCGTGCTGGCCGCCGCAACGGGCGGACTGGTGGCTTGCGGCGGCGACGGCGGCGACGCACCGGCCCCGCCATTGAACACGCTCGACGTGACGGCCGCCAACAGCGAGACCGTGGCCCACGCCACCGCGGCCAGCGTATTCGCCTTCGGCGGTGCTTCCAGCGCCGTGCCGCTGGGCAGCGGGTCCGGCATGGCGGCACAGGGCACTTCGGCCAGGGTGTCGGACTACTCACTGCCAGGCCGATCAGCGGCCTGGTTGCCGCAGCGCGTGGTCGATGTCCTGATCGGCGCAGTACGCGCTGATCGCGCGCTGGCCAGCGGCCGGCGTGCGCAGCCTCTGGCAGTGAGCACCAGTCCTCCTGAAGCCTGCGGCGTTGCCGGCACGGTGACGGTGACGTTGGACGATCGGGACAACAATGGCGAACTCAGTCTCGGCGACGTGTTCACCTTTGCATTCAACAACTGCCAGGACACCAACTCCGATGTGCTCAACGGCAGCGCGACGGTCAGTGTGACACGCATCGGCGCCACGGTTTTGCCTTCGTTCGGCGCCCGCATGACCATGGCGCAGTTGTCGCAGGAAGCCCTCGACGGCCGGCATGGACTTACAGTCAGCGGCGATGTCCTGCTCGACTACGAACAACAGAGCAGCACGAGTGAGAAGACGACCCTGACGGCGGACGGCTATGTGGTGCTGAAGGTGCACACGCACCAAGGCTACGACGACACGGTAACCCTGGACTCCGGATTCGGTCAGCAGTCGTTCTACGAGTCGGGGCCGGGCATCACGCGCATCAACGCCTACGGTTTCTTCAGTACGGCGGCCGCCGGCGGCCGCGTCAACGTCGAACCACTGCGGACCATCGAGGTCGCCGACAGTGACTATTACCCGATGACCGGTTCGGTGAAGGTGGTCGGGCTTGGCTCGATGGTCCTGACCGCCTTGTCCTCCACATCGGTGCAGATCGACCTCGACGCCGACGGAGACAACTCCTACGAGTCCAGGCAAACGCAGGACTGGGACTGGCTGTACTGATGAAGCAGGCCGATGGGCGGCGAACCGGGAGCCGCCACTAATCCGGCGCTTGCGCGTGTGAGGTCACAGCGGCCATAGTCGGGCGGCCAACCCCTCGAAGGAGCGCCGCCCTTGTCCACTGCCTCGACCACCACGACGAACCCCCTGCCTGCCCTGCCTCTGCGGCCATCCGATCTGCGCGGCCTGTGCCGACTGGGGGTGGATGGCAGCGTGGGCCTGACCCACCTGGTGGAGGCGATGCATCACACCATCGCGTCGCGCGCGGGCATCGTCGCCGCGCCACCGGCCGGCCGCACCCGCGGCATCACCGGCGCAGTCTACGGCGCGGTGCGTGGCAGCATGCGGCTGGTCGGGCACGGTGTCGACGCGGCGCTGCGCCTGGCGGACACGCAGGCCACGTCGGGTGTGGCGGGCACGCCCGAGCGCGATGCCTTCGTCGCCGCGCTGAATGGCCTGTGGGGCGACCACATGGTCGACAGTGACAACCCGCTGGCCATCCCGATGACACTGCGCATCGACGGCCAGCCGCTCGAACTGCGCCGCGGCGAGCTGGCCGCATCGGTACCCCGGGTTGGCAGCAAGCTGCTGGTGCTGGTGCATGGCTTGTGCATGAGCGACCGCCAATGGGCTCGCGCCGGCCACGACCATGGCCAGGTTCTGGCGGACGAATTCGGCTACACGCCGCTCTACCTTCACTACAACAGCGGCCGGCACGTGTCGCAGAACGGGCGTGAGTTCGCCGCGCTGCTCGAACGCCTGGTGACGCAATGGCCGGTGCCCGTGCAGGAACTGGTCATCCTCGGCCACAGCATGGGCGGCTTGGTCACGCGCAGCGCCTGCCACCACGCCGCGCAGAGCCGACATGCATGGCTGGCGCGCCTGAAGTCGTTGGTTTTCCTGGGCACGCCGCACCACGGTGCGCCGCTGGAACGCGGCGGCCGTCGGGTGGACGTGCTGCTCGGCTTGAGCCCCTACGTCGCACCCTTTGCCCGCCTGGGCAAGGCACGCAGCGCCGGCATCACCGACCTGCGCTTCGGCAACCTGCAGGATGCCGACTGGCAGGGACGCGACCGCCATGCGCAGCAGCACGACGACCGCCGGCCCACGCCCTTGCCCGAAGGCGTGGCCGCCTACCTGGTGGCTGCCACCACCGCCGAGCGCGCCGGCGGGTTGCACGGCAAGCTCATCGGCGATGGCCTGGTGCCGGTGGCCAGTGCACTGGGCGAGCACCGCGATGCGGCGCTGACGCTGTCGGTGCCGAAATCGCAGCAGCACATCGTCACGTCCTGCGGTCACCTCGACCTGCTGTGCCGCGACGAAGTGCATGCGCAACTGCGGCGCTGGCTCGGCCGGGGCAGCACGCGCCCAGCGGCCACCGCTTCAGGCCAGCGCGCGCCCGATCTCCGAGAAGCTGCTGGCGATCGGCGTGATGTCGATGACCGTGCCGAGCTGGCGCTCGATCTGCGCGCGTGAGATCACGCCGCGCACGCGCTGCGGCGTTCGCGGCGTGGCGTCTTCCACCACCAGCAGGTGGTTGCGTCCAAGGCGCTTGAGCGTGGCGACCACATGGCCCACGTTGGCGGTGCGCATGCGGTCGAGGTCGATGGCATCCAGCATCGACAGCGGCGTCATGACGTCGGCCACGCACAACTCGTCGTGGTGCACATTGCGCTCTGAAACGATGCGCATGGCACGATCACCGGCCAGGTCGGCGCTGGTGATCAGTCCCTCGAGCGAGGGCATATCGCTGACCACGAAGAGCATGCGCACACCCTGGTAGATCATCATCTGCTCGGCCTGGCGCAGGGTCGTGCCGGGGTGGGTGGTGGCCGCCTTTACCAGCGTCAGGTCGGTCATCACCTGCAGTGCCGGCGAGTCTGGTGTCACCGGTGCGCTGGACTTGGGCTGCGCCGGCGCAATGGAGATGGCGCGTTCGAGGCGAACGGTGGGCAGGGCGGCGTCATGGTTCATTTGGGCTCCCGATAGGGTTGCAAGGTAGGACAGGCAAGACGCGACATTACGATCAAAGTGAAGCCTGCGCCACCCCCAGACAGGCGCCGGCGATCGACGTCAATCAAGCGCACCGCGACGGCGGCAGCACAAGCGCCGGGCCGATCTGCGCAGCACCGGATCGGACCCGCCAGCCGCGCAAATCCAGGGTCGCCTGCGCCAATTGCGCGCCGTCGCTCAGCGCTACCGCGCCAATGCCTTCTCGATTGCGGCCAGCAATGCGGGATCGGTCGGTTTCACGTCGCTCACGAAGGCGGCGACGGGCCTGCCCTGGCGATCGACCAGGACCTTGTGGAAGTTCCAGGCCGGCGGCTTGCCGGTGGCCTGCGCCAGCGCGACGAAGAAGGGGTTGGCCTGCGGCCCCACCACCACCGTCTTGGCGAACATCGGGAACTTGACGCCGTAGGTGTTGAAACACAGTTCGGCGATCTGCTGGCTGCCGCCGGGTTCCTGCTGGCCGAAGTCGTTGGACGGAAAGCCCATCACCACCAGGCCGCGCGCGGCGTACCTGGCGTGCAGCGCCTCCAGGCCCTCGTACTGCGGCGTGAAGCCGCAGTAGCTGGCGGTGTTGACCACCAGCAGCACCTTGCCGGCGTACTGGCACAGCGGCTGCGGCTGGTCGTCCTGCAGGCGGTTGAAGCTGTGCTGCAGCAGCGGCGGACAGCTGGCCGGTGCCGGCTGCGCCCGGGCCGTGCTCGCGCCCGCCAGCAGCACGCCGGCGACGAGAAGGCGGCGGCGCAGGCAGAGGGTCGGCAGGCTCATGATCGGCTCCGGGTTCAGCAAGCCGATCATGGTGCAAGCCCCGGCCTCTCGCCGCGGCGCTGCTGCACACCCCCACTCAGCGGATGGCCACCGGGTTGATCATCGACTGCACCGCGCCTTGGTACTTGTTCTGTCCCAGCACGAACAGGAACTCATAGGCCTTGTCCTTGGCCAGCTCGGCCGTGTTGATGTTCTCCAGGATGTAGGTGCCGTTCATCGGCAGCAGGATCTGGTGTACTTCGAAGATGCCGGCGTCCTTCTCGAACGGAATGGCCTCGACACCCCAGGTGTCGGCGCCGACCGCGACCACGCCCTTGGACACCAGGTAGCGCGCACCTTCGCGGCCCACGCCGGGTTCGGCCGCCGCGTAGCGCTTCGGGTCCTTCTCGATCAGGCTCAGCCAGCCGGTATGGAAGATGACCACGTCGCCCTGACGGATCGTCACGCCCTGCTTGGCCGCGGCGCCGTCGATCTCGGCCTTGTTGAAGGCCGTGCCTTCCTTGACCACGTCGACGCCCAGGTAGGCCGCCATGTCGAGCAGCACACCGCGCGTGACCATCGGCGGCACGCCGTCGGCGCCCAGCTTCTTCAGCCCGCCCATGGTGGCGATCTCGCCCCACTTGTTGCCGTTGTAGTAGCGGTCGGCGATACCGATGTGGCCCAGTCCGTCGAGCTGCGTGCCGATGCCGGTCCAGCAGTTGAGGATGTCGTCGTTGTAGGTGGTCTTGGTCGGGCCCAGGCCTTCGGACGATCCGGTCTGCCCCGGCTGCACGATGTAGATCGCACAGGTGCGCGGCGGGTAGGCCGGCGTGGTGGTGTTGACGGTGATGCCCAGCGAATAGGTCTTGCCGGTCTTCACCAGCTTGGCCGCCTCCAGCGCCACCGCCGGCGTCAGGTAGTTGGCCGCGCCGATCTGGTCGTTCGCTCCCCACTTGCTGGGGTACCACGGCGTCTGCGCCTGTGCCGCGGCGGCACAGGCCAGCAGCGAGGCTGCGGCGAGTCGCGGCAATGGATCTTGTGGTCATCGGGTCTCCTCCTCGGGTCGAAATGCCGGTCGAGCCGCCGGCGGGCGTGATCAGGCTTTCGTCGCTGCGTCGGTTGGGGCCTCGCGCAGCAGCCGCTTCATCAGCTTGCCGTTGGCATTGCGCGGCAGCGGCTGCTCGCTCCACGCGAAGCTCTCGGGCACCTTGTAGTCGGCCAGCCGCTCGGCGCAGAAGCGCCGCAGCGCGGCATCGTCCGGCGCGACGCCCGGCGCATGCAGCACCGCATGCACGCGCTCGCCCAGCACCGGGCAGGGCTTGCCGACCACGGCCGCCTCGACCATGCCGGGCCAGGCCATCAGCACGTTCTCGACCTCGACCGAATAGATCTTGTAGCCGCCGCGGTTGAGCATGTCCTTCTTGCGGTCGAAGACGCGCACGAAGCCCTGCGCATCGACCGAGCCCAGGTCGCCCGAATGCCAGTAGCCGGCGGTGAACGACGCCGCGGTGGCCTCGGGGTTGGCCCAGTAGCCGGGCACGACCATCGGCCCGCCGATCCACAGCTCGCCGGTCTCGCCGGGCGCGACCTCGCGGCCGTCGTCGTCCATGACGCGGATGTCGGCGGCCGGCAGCGCGACGCCGACGCTGTCGGCATGCTCGCGCGTCAGGCCGGCGGGCATCATCGTCGCCGGCGAGGTGGTCTCGGTGGCGCCGTAGGCGTTGAGCAGCGTCAGCCCCGGCAGGCGCGCGGCCAATGCGTCGATCGTCGCCACCGGCATCGGCGCGCCGCCGTAACCGCCGATGCGCCAGGAGCGAAGGTCGCAGTCCGCGAACTCGTCGCTGAGCAGGCACAGGTTGTACATCGCCGGCACCATCAGCGTGTGGCTGATGCGCTCGGCCTCGATCAGGCGCACGAACTCGGCCGCCTTGAACGTCGGCACGATGACGATCGCACCGCCGACGCGCAGCATCGACGCGACGATCGCGATCAGCCCGGTGACATGGCTCGCCGGCACCGCGAGCGCCGAGCGGTCGTCCGGGCTCAGGCGCATGCAGGCCTGGTAGTGCAGCACCGAATGCACGATGTTGAGGTGCGTCAGCATCGCGCCCTTCGGGTGGCCGGTGGTGCCCGAGGTGTAGAGGATCACCGCGACGTCGCTTTCCTTGACCGTGGCCGCCGCGCCGGCCGCGCCGCTGGCCAGCGCCGCCAGGCTGTCGGCGCCGCTGCCGCCCGACGACCACGCGCAGGCCGAGTGCCGGCGCTTCGCTGGCGTCGGGGACGCGCTCGGCCAGTTCGGCATCGAAGACGATGGCGATCGCGCCGCACTGGTGGGCGATGTAGGCCAGCCCGGGGCGCTGCTCGCGCACGCCCACCGGCACCGCGATCGCGCCCAGGCGCTGCAGCGCGAGCAGCACGAACACGAACTCCGGCCGGTTGCCGATGAACATCAGCACGCGTTCGCCGGCGCGCACACCGCGCGCGGCCAGGCCGGCGGCGATGCGCGCGACCTCGGCATCGGTCTGCGCGTAACTCCAGCGCCGGCCTTCGCAGACCACCGCATCGTGCTCGGCACGCGTCGCCAGGCTGTGCGCGAACAGCGCGAAGAAGCTGGTCGGCCGGTCGGCGAAACAGCGCACCAAGCGGTCACCGTACAGCGCCTCGGCGCGCATCGGCGGCACCGCGTAACCGGACCAGAACGCGGCCATGGCTCAGACGGCAGCAGCCACGCACGTTGGCGCCGCGCTCGACGACGAACTCGCTGTCGACCAGGCGCCGCGAATGGTTCAGGTCGGACTGCGCGATCAGCACCGACACGCGGCTGCCCTTCAAGCCGGCAATGACATCGGCCAGCCGCTTGGACAGTGCCGGCGCCACGCCCTCGAAGGGCTCGTCCAGCAACAGCAGCCGGGTGCCCACCGCCAGCGCGCGCGCCAGCGCCACCAGCTTCTGCTGGCCGCCGGACAGCAGCAGCGCGCGGCGCTCGCGCATCTCGCGCAGCTCGGGCAACACCTGGTAGACCAGCGCCAGGCGCTCGGCCTCGTCCAGCGACTTGTTGACCCACACCGGCACCAGGATGTTCTCCTCCACCGTGAGTTCGGGCACCAGGCCGCGGTCCTCGGGCATGTAGCCGATGCCGAGCTGCGCGCGTGCATGGCGCGGCAGCGTGGCCAGGTCCTGGCCGTCGAAGACGATGCGGCCCTGGCTGGGCACCAGGTGGCCCATGATGGAGCGCATCAGCGTGGTCTTGCCGGCGCCGTTGCGGCCGACCAGCCCGACCATGCGGCCGTCGTCGACCTGCAGCGAGAGCCCGCGCAGCGCCACCACCGACTGGATCGACACGTGGATGGCTTCGATCTGCAGCATGTCAGGCCCTGCGCTATTCGGCGATCAGCTCGCCGGTGACGTAGCGGCGCACGTCGTCGGTGGCCAGCGCCGACTTCGGTTCGCCGTCGGCAATGATGCGGCCGCTGTAGAAGGCCACCACGCGGCTGGCATAGCGTTCGACGATGTCCATGTCGTGCTCGACGAAGAGCACCGTCATCTCGCGCTCGCGTGTCTCCTGGCCGAGTGCGCCCATGACGATGTCCATCATCGGGAACTTCTCGTCGGCCGACACGCCGCTGGTCGGTTCGTCCAGCAGCAGCAGCTTCGGGTGCCCGGTCATCGCCATGGCGATGTCGAGCAGCTTGCGCACGCCGCCGGGCAGTTCGGCCACGCGGCGCTCTCGGTGTTCGTCGAGGCGGAAGCGCAGCAGCAGCGCATCGGCCCGATCCACCGCCGCGGCGCGGCGCGCGCTGTGCCAGAAGCTCAGCGCGTTGTCATGGCAGGCGGTGGCGACCAGCATGTTCTCCAGCACCGACAACTCGCCGTACAGCTGCGGGATCTGGAACGAGCGTGCCACGCCCAGCCGTGTGATGGCGCGCGGCGCCAATGCGGTGATGTCGCTGCCGCCGAGCAGGATCTGCCCTTCGTCGGGCTTCAGGTAGCCGGTGATCATGTTGACGAAGGTGGTCTTGCCGGCGCCGTTGCTGCCGATCAGGCTGACGCGCTCGCCGGCGGCGATGTCGATGTTGATCTCGGCCGCGGCCACCACCGCGCCGAAGCGCTTGCCCACGCCGCGGGCCTGCAGCATCGGCGTCACTTCTTCGACCTCTTGATCCACAGCGAGCCGATGCCGCCGGGCAGGAAGCGGATCACCAGCAGCAGGAACAGCCCCAAAGCCAGCTGCCAGGTGTTGGGAAAGTAGGCGCTGGAGAAGGAACGCACCACCTCCAGCACGGTGCTGGCCACGAACACCGCCAGCACGCTCTGCGAGCCGGCCAGGATGGCGACGAAGACGAACTCGCCCGAGGTGGTCCAGTAGCTGAAGTTCGGGTCGATGTGGCCCAGCGACAGCACCACCAGAGCACCACCGCAGCCGCCAGCGAAGGCGGCAAGGATGAAGTTGATGGTCATGGCCTGGCGCACCGAGCCGCCGAGGTACTCGACGCGCAACTCGTTCTCGCGCACCGCCAGCGTGACCAGGCCGCGCGTGGAATCGAAATACACCCGCGCCAGCAGCGCCATCGCGGTGGCGATGACCAGCGTCAGCACGTACATCACGTAGCCGACCCGCGCGTCGGGCAGCGCCTGGCCGAGCAGCGTCGGCCGGCCGGTGTTGAAGCCGTCGCTGCCGCCCAGCACCTCGATCTTCATCAGCAAGCCGTAGGTCACCATCGACAGCGCCAGCGTCAGCATCGCGAAGAAGATGCCGCGGTAGCGCGCCAGCAGCGGCGCGAAGGGCGCCGCCACCAGCGTGGCGGTGACGCCGCCGAGCAGCGTCAGGCCGAGCGCGTCGGTGAAGCCCAGCCGGTTGTAGGCCAGCGCCGCGGCATAGCCGCCGAGTGCGAACACCATGCCCTGGCCGAAGGAGACCACGCCGCCGCGCATCAGCAGCACGATGCCCAGCGACACCAGGCCCTGCGCCGCGGCCATGGTGATCAGGAAGGTCAGCCACTTGGGCATGAACAGCCCGGCCAGCGCCAGTACCACCGTGAAGCCCAACCCGGCCAAGGCGATGCGCGCCGGTGAGCCGGCCGCCTTGGCGCGTGCGCCCGACGGCGCCGTCAACGTCACCGCCATGGCTCAGATCTTTCTCGCCTGGATGCGCTGGAACAGCCCTTCGGGACGGAACATCAGCACCAGCGCCATGACGATGTAGATCGAGAACAGCTCGGCCACCGGCGCGATGTGCACCGCCAGCGAGCGCGCCAGGCCGACGATCAGCGCGCCGATGGCCGCGCCCTCGATGCTGCCCAGGCCGCCGATGATCACCACCGCGAAGGACACGATGATCACGCCCACCGACACGCCCGGCTGCACCGAGATCATCGGTGCGGTGAAGGCGCCGCCGATGGCCGCCAGGAAGATGCCCACCGAGAAGGCCAGCATGTAGACACGCGACACGTTCACGCCCATGCTCGAGGCGACCTCGGCGCTGTGGATCACCGCCAGCACGATCTTGCCGTGGCGCGTGCGGTTCAGGCCCCACCACACCGCCAGCCCGGTGACGATGGCCAGTGCGAGCAACGCGAAGTCGTAGCCCACGTAGGTCTGGTGGCCGATGTCGACGCTGCCGAACAGGCTGTAGGGCTCGGACACGTAGTACGGGTTCGCGCCCCAGATCAGCTTGGTCACGTCCTCCATGATCAGGAACATCGCGTAGGTCACCAGCACCAGCAGCACCTCGTCGCGACCGTAGAAGAAGCGCAGCAGGCCGCGCTCGGTCAACGGCGCCACGATCGCGGCCACCGCCACCGCGGCCAGCAGCATGGCCACCAGCGAGAAGGCCGGCGCCATCTTCATGCTCGCGATCCAGCCGACGAAGCTGGCCGCGGCATAGGCACCCAGCGCATAGAAGCTGCCGTGCGCGATGTTCAGGATCTTCAGCACGCCGAAGACCAGCGTCAGACCGAGCGCGACGATGAACAGCCACGACGCATAGGTCAGGCCGTCGATCAGGATGGTCAGCACCGAGGGCATGGGGTCGCTCCTGCAGGGGCATCGGACCCGCCGCTTACGCGGCGGGGCGGCGTCAGATCAGGGGCACTTGGCGCCGGGGAAGCCGGCCTTGATCCATTCCTCGGACTTCATGTTCGCCGGCGGGTTGACGCAATCGGCCGGGAAGCGCTGGATGTCCTCCAGCACCACCATCTTCTTGGCCGCGTCGTAGCGCGTCTTGCCGATGGCCGTGTCCTGCACCGCCTGGTGGCCGTCGCCGAGCGCCATGCGGATGCGGCCGGCGGGCGAATCCCACTCCAGCCCGGTCAGCGCCGCGGCCAGTTGCTCGTGGGTGGGCTTCTTGCCGCCGTTGGCGGCCATGGCCTTTTCCACCGCCAGCTTCAGGCCCATCAGCGACTGCACCATGCGGTACGGGGCCTGCACCGGGTAGACCTTGTAGGCCTTCTCGTAGCTGGACCACCACCAGTCGTTGAGCGCCGACTTGGGCGACATCAGGCCGTAGGCACCGCGCGCGCCGAGGATCACGCCGTCGGGCATCTTGTCGCCCAGCCCCGGCAGCACATGGTCGGCCGCAGAGAAGACCACCTGCGTGCGCTTGAACAAGCCGCGCGGAGCAGACTGCAGGATGAAGGCCTGCAGGTCGCCGCCCCACAGGCTGGAGTGCGTGACATCCGCGGGCTTGGCCATCAGCGCCGAGATCTCGGTACCGTACTGGCCGGCGCCGAACTTCGGCAGCAGGTCCTCGCCGGGCTTGGCGCCGGGGTAGATCTTCTCCAGCGACCAGATGAAGTCCTTGCGCGAATCCTGGCCCCAGGCGTAGTCCTGGTTGATCAGGTTGAAGGTGTCGATCTTGACGTTGCGCGCCTTCAGGTAGCGCGCCAGCGCGACGTTGTCCATGGTCGCGTGCGACGCGGTGCGGAACACGTAGTTGTACTTGCCGTCCTCGAAGATGCGCGGCGTGCCGCAGTCGTAGAGGATGAGGAACTTCTTCAGCTCCTCGGCCACCGGCGCCACCGCCAGGCAGTCGCCCGAGCCGACATAGCCGACCACCGCGTCGACCTTGTCGCGGTCGTACAGGTTGCGCAGCTCCTGCACCTGCTTGGTGGCGCCGCCGTTCTCGTCGACATAGACCGGCTCGATCTTCATGCCGCCGAAGCCGACCTTGTTGTACGGCGCCGGCGCAGTGCCGGCGTTGAAGGCCTCGATCACCACCTTGGCGCCGTTGACCGCCGGGATGCCGAAGCTCTCGGCCGCCTGGCCCGACAGGAAGCTGACGATGCCGAGCTTGAAGGTCTCCTGGGCCATGACGCCTGGGCTGCACAGCGCCGCAGCCGCGCCCAGCGCGGACAAGGAAGCGGTGCGCCGCAGAAAGCCAAAGGTTCGGGTTCGTGCACTCATCGGTAGTCTCCTGGTTGGGTCTTGCGGTTCATGCCGGCATCGCGATGGGGGCGGCCTTGTCCAGGCCGGCCATCGCGAAGCCGCGTCGGAAATCCACCATCGGTCTGGCGGTCCATTCGGCTGCTATATCGGCGTCGCGCGGGTCGAGCGCATCGACGATCTACTGGTGCGCGACGAGGTTGCGCTGCCGCAGCGTGGGGTTGCAGAGCAGGCGCTCTCGGTGCCACAGCACCCCTTCCGGCTCGACCCGGCGCAAGGATCGCAGTTTCGATTCCGGACAACACGGCCTTGCAGAACGGCCCGTCAATGAAACAGTGAACCCCCTCTGCCGTGGCGCTGGCCTCCCCCATCTTCGGCGTCCTCCCGTTCAGGTCTTGCCTGGAAGGGAGGCATTCTTGTCCGACAAGCGGATTGCCGGGATCACGTAAACCCGAGGGGGCGTTGTCGAGCGGGCGACCGGGCAGCGCTCAGGCGGGCGCCGGCGTCTGCAGCAGCTTGGCCGGCAGCTTGCGGATGAAGCTGCGCGCATGCTCCTTCAGCTGTTCGCTCAGGTCCGGCCGCAGCTGCTCGAGCAGCGCCGTGTTGATCGACACCTTGCCCGAGCAGTGACGCAATGTCGCCTGGCTGGCCAGCGACTTGAAGAACAGCACCTGTGTCAGCGTCGTCTTGGCTTCCAGGCCGAAGGCCATCAACGCCACCGTCAGGCCGCCGTCGGCCGATTGCTCGGCCAGGCTGATCTGAAAGCGCGCCGCCGAAGCCTGCTGGCTTTCGCGGCTGAACAACGTGATGAAGGGGCTGCTCTGATCCATCGACGCCAGAGCGTCGAGCGTGGTCTTGACCAGCGCCAGCGAGCCGGCCGAGGGCATCAGCAGCCCGGCGGCCACCTTCAGGATGGCCTCGTGCGCCGAGAAGTTCTGGCTGGTTTCGACGTACACCGCAAAGCCCTGGTCCTGCACCATCCAGCCCAGTTGCTGCAAGGCGCCGAAGTAGGCGTCGTACCAGTCGAAGATGCGTCGCGGGTCGGCCACCTCGGCCTTGGCCCACAGCTGTGCGAACAGTGAGCAGTTGATGATGTCCTGGCGCCACTGTGGCGATACGTTGGTGGCGAAGGACACCAGGTCCGAGCCGACCACGGCGGCCTGCGCCTTGCCAGCTTCGAGTGCGACCTCGGCGGTATCGGCCTCGCCCGCGCCGCGCTTCACGGGAGGCGGGGGCGGCAACACCGCCGAACGCACGAACTGGCGTGAATGAGCAAGGTCAATGGTCTTTTTCATCGCGTCTCCTCAACGGCCGGAAGGGTCGCCATCGCACCACAGTCAAGCCCTTATCCCCATCCCTAGCTTGTGCGCGCCGCGCGGTACCGATGCCCGGTGGCGACATGGGCGCTCAGGGCAGCTTCCATATCCACGGCCGACGTTCGCGGTCGGCGGCCTCGAAGGTCTCGATCCGCGCGCGGTGCTGCCAGGTCAGGTCGATCGCGTCCAGCCCCGACAGCAGCATCTCGCGTTCCGCCGCATCGATGGCAAAGCGGTGGCGTTGCCCATCCGGCTCGATCACCTCGCCCGCTTCGAGGTCCACGCACAGGCACAGCGCGCCCGACTCGGCGGCCGCGCCGAGCGCCGCCACGACGGCGGCGTCGAGCTGCACCGGCAGCAGCGCATTGCGCACGCAGTTGCTGCGAAAGATGGCGCCGAAGGACGGTGCAATGATGCAGCGCAGCCCGAACTGGCGCAGCGCCCACACCGCCATCTCGCGCGACGAACCGCAGCCGAAGTTCTCGCCGGCGATGAGGATGCGGGCCTGTCGGAAGGGCGCACGGTTGAGCACGAAATCGGGGTTCTCGGTACGCCGTGAATCCAGGTAGCGCCAGGGCGCGAAGAGCTTCTCACCGTAACCCTCGCGGCCGGGCGAGGTGATCTCGCGCGAGGGGATGATGTTGTCGGTGTCGATGTTCGGCCGCAGCAGCGGCGCGGCCACCCCTTCGACGCGGCGCAGCGTTTGCATCGCTCAGTGCGCCTGCCAGGCCCGCGGGTCGGCGATGCAGCCGGCCAGCGCCGAGGCCGCCACCGTGGCCGGGCTGGCCAGGTGCGTGCGCACGCCCGGGCCCTGGCGGCCCTCGAAGTTGCGATTGGTGCTGCTGACCACGCGCCGCGCGCCGCCGAAGCTGTCGCCGCCGACGAAGAAGCACAGCGAGCAGCCGCTCTTGCGCCATTCGAAGCCGGCGTCGATGAACACGCGATCCAGGCCTTCGGCCTCGGCGGCGGCGCGCACCGGCATCGAGCCTGGCACGACCAGCGCCTTCACGCCCGGCGCGACATGGCGCCCGCGCAGCAGCGCCGCGGCCTCGCGCAGATCGGGCAGCCGGGCATTGGTGCACGAGCCGATGAACGCGGCATCGATGGGCGTGCCCAGCAGCGGCGCACCCGGGCGCAGGTCCATGTAGTCGAGCGCGCGCTGCAGCGCGGCGCGTCTCGCGGGGTCTCTTTCCACCGCCGGGTCGGGCACGGCGTCGTCGATGGCCCCGCTGTGCTCGGGGCTGGTGCCCCAGCTGAGCTGCGGCGCCAGCGCCGATACGTCCAGCGTGCGCCGTTCGTCCCATGCGGCGTCGTCGTCCGAGACCAGCGTGCGCCAGTGTGCCGCGGCCTGCTCGAAGGCCCCGCCGGCCGGCGCGAAGGGACGGCCGGCCACCCATTGCAGCGTGCGTTCGTCCGGCGCCACCAGCCCGGTCCAAGCGCCGAATTCCACCGCCATGTTGCACAGCGTCATGCGCCCTTCGATGTCGAGCATGCGCACCGCCGCGCCGGTGAATTCGATGGCGCAGCCCAGGCCGCCGGCCGCGCCGAAGCGTGCGATCAACGCCAGCGCCATGTCCTTGGCGCTGCTGCCTGGCGGCAGCCGACCGTCGAAGTGCACCTGCATGCGCCGCGGCTGCGTGCGTACCAGCGTCTGCGTGGCCACCGCATGTTCGCCCTCGGTGGAGCCGATGCCCCAGGCCAGCGCGCCGATGCCGCCGACCGTGCCGGTGTGGCTGTCGGGGCAGACCAGCGTGATGCCTGGCAGGGCGATGCCCTGTTCGGGCGAGACCACGTGCACGATGCCCTGGCGCGCATCGTCCAGGTCGATCAGCCGCAGCCCGGCCTCGCGTGAGCGCTGGCGGAACTCGCCGATGAAGGCCTGTCCCCCGGCAAAGAGCGTGCGCTCGCCGCGGTCGGGGAAGGTGTCGACGATATGGTCCATGGTGCCGAACACCATTGGCGGGTGGGCCGGCTTGCGCCCTGCTGCCGCCAGACCTGCAAGCAGCGCCGGGCCGGTGCGCTCGTGCAGGAAGATGCGGTCGATGAAGAGCAGCGCGCGCCGGTCGCTCAACTCGGCCACGACATGCGCATCCCAGATGCGGTCGATGACCGTCCGTGGCGGCGTTGCCGGTTGTTTCATGCCTGCGCTTGCGATCGGCCCATGCCCGTCTGCCAATGCACCATGGCAAAGCAACGTGGCGATCTACTTGCGGTTGCGCCCGAACTGGTCGTGGCTGGAGACCCAGTCGCCGTGGATCACCGCGGCCGAAAGCGAGGTCTCGCCGGCCAGCACCACGCCGGCACAGATTTCGGCGAACTTGTCGGCCTTGCCGGCACCGTGGCAGCCCAGCAGCTCCAGGCATTCGCGCTGCGTGGCCAGCCCGGTGCCGCCGCCGTAGGTGCCCACGATCAGCGAGGGCAGCGTGATCGACCAGTAGTAGTCGCCGTTGCTCAGCAACTGGCTGTAGACCACGCCGGCATGCGATTCGGCGACGTTGGCCACGTCCTGTCCGGTGGCGATGAACAACGCGGTCAATCCGTTGGCGGCGTGCGAGCCGTTGTTCGACGCGCCGGCAAGGAAGGCGCCGGTGTTCGACACCTGGCGCATGGCGAAGAGTTCGGCCGTGTCCACACCCATCAGGCGCTTCAGCGGCTCCTTGCGGATCACGGCTTCGGCCACCACGCGCTTGCCGCGCGTGACCAGCATGTTCAGGTGCGAGTGTTTCTTGTCGGTGTCCATGTTGCCCGACAGCAGGAACTTCGCGCCACCGGGGTGGTTGGCCGCGATCCATTCGCACGCCGCCAGCGTCGCCTTGCCGGTCATGTTCTGTCCGGCCGCATCGCCAGTGGTGTAGTTGAAGCGCAGGTGGCGCAGCGGGCCCACTGCGTACTGGTAGATGTTGACCAGGTGGCCGACATGGGTGGTGGCTTCGGCGGCGGCGCGGATCTGATCGAGGTGCTCCTGGACCCAGAGGCCGAACTCGCGTGCCGCGAGCGCGTCGTCGAACATGAAGGCCGGCGAGCGCTGCATGTACTGCTCGACCACCGTGGTCTTGACGCCGCCGCATTCATTGAGCAGGCGCATGCCGCGGTTGTAGCTGGCCACCAGCGTGCCCTCGGTGGTGGCCATGGGGATGTAGAACTCGCCCTGCGCATGTTCGCCGACGATGTGCAGCGGCCCGGCCAGGCCGATCGGCACCTGCGCCACGCCGAGGAAGTTCTCCACGTTTCCCGGCAGCAGCGCCGGGTCGAAGGAGAAGTGACCCACGTGCGCCAGATCCACCCCCGTGTGCCCGCGCACGAAGTCGCGGCGGCGCTGCGCCATCGCGGCGGTGTAGTCGTCTTGCGGGTCGCGCGGGATCTTGTCGCTCATCGCCTGCTCCGGCAGTGGTTGGCGACACAAATCCTAACCGCCGAGGCCCACCTGCACCAGTGGTCCATCCCGATGGTCCAACCTGATGGGCGGCCGCGTGGCGCGCCGCGCCACGGCTTGCTGGTAAAACCGCACCTGGTTCCACATCGCCTGCAACGACACACCCATGGCCGTCACCGTTCCGTTCGACCTGGCGTACGAATTCGAGGTCAAGGCCGCTGCGGACGATGTCTTCGGCGTACTGGCGGACGTGCCCACCTCCGCCAGCCACTTCCCGAAGGTGGACAGGCTGGTGGACCTGGGTGGCAATGCCTACCGCTGGGAGCTGCAGAAGGTGGGCACCGCGCAGGTGAACATCCAGACCATCTACGCCTCGAGATACGTGTCGGATCGGGCCAAGGGCACGGTCATCTGGACACCGGTGCAGGGCGTGGGCAACGGTCTGGTCAGCGGCAGCTGGACGATCACCGACAAGAAGAAATCGACGCACGTGCTGCTGAAGATCCACGGCGAGATCAACGTGCCGCTGCCCGCGCTGATGAAGATGATCGTCGTGCCGGTGGTGACCCGCGAGAACGAGAAGCTGATCGAGAAGTACATCGACAACCTCGTCAAGCGCTTCGGCGGGGAAGTCTGAGCGACGCAGCCGGTCGCCGCGATCGTCGAGAATGACGACGCTTTCTTCAATTCGTCCATTGCATCCAAGGAGCCCGTGTTCATGAAGACCCGCATCACCGAACTGTTTGGCATCGAGCACCCGATCATCCAGGGCGGCATGCATTTTGTCGGCTTCGCCGAGCTGGCCGCGGCGGTGTCCAACGCCGGTGGGCTGGGCATCATCACCGGGCTGACACAGCGCACGCCCGAGCTGCTGGCCAACGAGATCCGCCGCTGCCGCGAACTGACCGACAAGCCTTTCGGCGTGAACCTGACCTTCCTGCCGGTGCTGACCGCGCCCGACTACCCAGGCTACGTCAAGGCCATCGTCGATGGCGGCGTGAAAATCGTCGAAACCGCCGGCAACAACCCGCAGAAATGGCTGCCCGGGCTGCACGAGGCCGGCGTCAAGGTGATCCACAAATGCACCTCGGTGCGCCACAGCCTGAAGGCCGAGGCCATCGGCTGCGATGCGGTCAGCGTCGACGGCTTCGAATGCGGTGGCCACCCGGGCGAGGACGACATCCCCAACTTCATCCTGCTGCCGCGCGCCGCCGAGGAACTGAAGATCCCCTTCGTCGCATCGGGCGGCATGGCCGACGGGCGCAGCCTGGTGGCGGCGCTGGCGCTGGGCGCCGAGGGCATGAACATGGGCACGCGCTTCATGGCCACGAAGGAAGCGCCGATCCACGACAACGTCAAGCAGGCGCTGGTCGCGGCCACCGAGCTGGACACGCGCCTGGTGATGCGCCCGCTGCGCAACACCGAACGCGTGCTGCGCAACGCTGCCACCGACGCGCTGCTCGAGAAGGAACGCACGCTCGGCGCGGCCATCAAGTTCGAGGACATCATCGAGCAGGTGGCCGGCGTCTACCCGAAGATCATGAAGGACGGCGCGATGGACGCGGGCGTCTGGTCCTGCGGCATGGTCGCCGGGCTGATCCGCGACGTGCCCAGCTGCAAGCAGCTGATCGACCGCATCATGGCCCAGGCCGACGCGATCATCCACCAGCGCCTGGCGGGCTTTGCCGCGCGCTGAAGGCACGGCGCCGAAGCAACGGCGCACTCGGTTGGCGTGGTCTCGGGCGTGATCTTCGCGGCCGTCAAGGCCGCGATGCTGTTGTCCGAGCACCTGCTGCCTTAAGGACCGCGTAACCTCGCGGCGCTACGCTGCATGCCGCCACGGCATGCGCCGACCGCCGCCATCCCTTTGCCCCTTGCCTGCATGCGCCTGCTGATCCTCGAAGACGACCCCCAGCTCGGTGACGCGCTCGCGCTCGGCCTGCGCCAGTTCGACTATGCGGTGGACTGGTTCCGCGACGGCGTGCAGGCCGATGCCGCCATCGGCGGCGCGCCCTACGACGCGCTGGTGCTCGACCTGGGCCTGCCCGGCAACGACGGCATGACCTGGCTGCGCCGCTGGCGCCAGAACGGCCAGACGCTGCCGGTGCTGATCTTGACCGCGCGCGACGGCGTCGAGCAGCGCATTGCCGGTCTGGATGCCGGCGCCGACGACTACCTGATCAAGCCGATCACCATCGACGAACTGGCGGCCAGGCTGCGCGCCATGCTGCGTCGTGCCTCGGGCCGCTCCCAGGCGGTGTGGACCCATGGCGCGCTGCGCTACGACCCGGCCGCCAAGCTGGTGCAATGGCAGGGCCAGCCAGTCGAGCTGACCGGGCGCGAGCTGGCGCTGCTGGAGATGCTGCTGCTGCACCCGCAGCGCGTGCTGTCGCGCACGCAGCTGCAGGAAAAGCTCTACGACTGGAGCGGCAGCGAGCCCGAGAGCAACGCGCTGGAGGTCTACGTGCATCACCTGCGGCGCAAGATCCACCCCGGCATCGTGCGCACCGTGCGCGGCGTGGGCTATGCGCTCGGCGCTGCCGACGACAGTTCATGAGCCTGCAACGCCGGCTGCTGCTGTACCTGCTGATCTGCGCACCGGTGGTCTGGGGGGTGGCGCTGCTGGTGTCGGCGCAGCGCGCGCGCCAGGAGGTCAACGAGCTGTTCGACACCGAGATCATCCGCCTGGCGCTGCAGGTGCAGTCCACGCTGGTGGCTGCGGCCGCGCCAGGGCAGACTCTGCCGACACCGCCCTCGGCCGGCGAGGCCGACCTGCGCGACCTGGCCATCGCGGTGTGGAACCGGCAGGGCCAGCTGCTGCTGGTCGACCGCGAAGGCGTGCAGCTGCCGCGCCGCGCCGATGCCACCGGCTTCGTCGACATGCAGCTTGGCGGCGAGCCGTGGCGCGTGTACTACCTGCAGTCGCCGAACGGCGACTGGCTGGTGGCCGCCGGGCAGCACCGCGACGAACGCGACGAACTGGTGCGCGACCTGGTGGGCAGCCAGTTGTTGCCGTGGCTGCTGGTGTTGCCGGTGCTGCTGCTGGCCATGGCCTGGGCGGTGCGGCGTGCGCTGCGGCCGGTGCACATACTCACCAGCGAGTTGCAGGGACGCAGCGCCGATGACTTGCGCCCCGTGCCGGTGAATCACGCACCGCAGGAACTGCAGCCGATGCTGGCGGCCATGAACGGGCTGTTCACGCGCATCGAAACCACGCTGGAGCGCGAGCGCCGCTTCACCGCCGACGCGGCCCATGAGCTGCGCACGCCGCTGGCCGTGCTGCGCGCGCAATGGGACGTGCTGCGCCGCGCGACGGGTGAAGACGAGCGCCGCCGCGCCGAGTCGCAGCTCAACGCCGGCATGGACCGGATGGACCGACTGGTGACGCAGATGCTGGCGCTTTCGCGGCTGGAGTCCACCGACCGCCTGCCACGGGCCCAGGCGCTGCAGTGGGCTGCGCTGGTCGAGCAGGCCATCAGCGATGTGCTGCCGCTGGCCGAGCGCCGCCGCATCGAGCTCGATTGCGAATGGCCCGCCGCGGGAACGCCGCCGATGCCGCTGCAGGGCGACGCGGACCTGATGACGGTGCTGCTGCGCAACCTGCTGGACAACGCAGTGCGCTATGCGCCCGAGGGCAGCACCGTGCGCATGCGCTTCGGCGCCGACCGGCTGGCCGTCGAGAACGATGGCGCCGCGCTGCCGCCGGACATGTTGGCCCAGCTGGGCCAGCGCTTCCGCCGCGTCGACGGCCAGGCAGAAAGCGGCAGCGGCCTGGGTGTGTCGATCGTGCAGCGCATTGCGGCGCTGCATGGGTTGGGACTTCGCTACCGCCCACAGGCGCACGGGCAGGGCGTGGTCGTGGAGCTTGGGCCGGACGCCACGCGCGAGACGCCATGCCCTGAACATCAGACCTGAGTTTCGCCCGCTCAAGCGCTCGTGTCCCTCATCAGCGTCTTGAGCCCGGTCCCCGTGTCCTTGAAGTTGTCGCTGCTGATCGATGCCGCTTGCGTGGCGGCAGCCGGCGCCCCCCGTCAGTCCACTGGTGATGCGAGTCGCCGTAATTCGCTTCCACGCAGAGAGGCAGCACCCGCGCGAGCGTCCTTCACTTCAGCAGACGATAGTCACTCAAGCGGAACCACTTGCGGGAAAGGATGAACCCGGTCACCGGTTCCGGGGAGAGACTGGTGACTTCTTCGGTCATGTTCTTTCTGTAGAAGGCGGTGCAATTGGCGTTCTGCCAGACTGTCTTTTGCATCCTTCTTCGCATGTCGGCGGCGTATGCATCTTGAAGGTCGACTCTGGCATCGATGGCCTTGATGCGCTTGTCCCGTTTCACGGCGCAAATGGCCTGAACGATGTAGTCAGTGGCCGCCTCCATGTAGGAAATCTGCGAGCTGTGTCCGGAGCCGGTGTTCGGACCGTTCACCTTGAAGTAGTTGGGGTAGCCGGAAACTGTGATTCCCTTGTAGGAGACCGCCTCCTTTTCCCATTCGCTGTTGAGGTTGCGGCCTCCTAGCCCATGGACCTGGAAAGTCAGCGCCCTCTTCATGTCCGAGTACGCAAAGTACCCCGTGGCGTAGACGATGACGTCCAGGGGGATTTCCTTGCCATCCTTTGTCACGATGCCCTGGGGCGTGATGCATTCAATCCCGCTGATGTCCACATCGACATTGGCAAGGGACAGCGCGGGGAGATAGGCATTGGTCGGTATGACCCGCCGGCCGCCCAACTCGTAGTCGGGCATCATGTGCTGGCGCAACTTGTCGTCCTTGATGTGCTTGTCCAACTGCTTCTTCAAGCTGCTCCGGTAATGGGCTTTGATGAGCCGACTGATTCCCGACATCCCCGGGTAGCGGCGGAATCCGATGAACCTGATGTCGTACACGGCGAAGACCAGCAAACGGGTGATGTGCCGTATGCCTGGCAACGTTCGAACGAAACGCTCCACGGCACCGTACTGCCGGTCCGAGCGCGGCAGAATCCACTGCGCCTTGCCCATGAACAGCGTCAACCTAGATACCTTGCCGGCAATGGCCGGAACGATCTGCGCTGCTGAACATCCCGAACCGATCACTGCGACACGTCTTCCGTCGTAGGCAACCGAGTGATCCCAGTGCCCGGAGTGGAATATTGGTCCGTTGAAGGTATCCGCACCTTTGATTCTGGGAACGTGCGGGTTCGCCAGCACGCCGCTGGTGTCGATCACGAAGCGGGCGCTGTATCTCTCGCCGGACTCGGTCTGCACGTGCCACAGGAACTCGTGCTCGTCAAAGTCGAGGCGGGTCACCGTCTGGTGGGTACGCGCGTGCTCTCGCAGACTGAACTTCTGGATGATGTGGTTCGTGTAGGCGAGCAACTCGCTTTGCGGGGCGAAAGACTTCCTGAACGGATAGGGGATGAACGAGATGCAGTAGAGACTGGTTGGAATGTCCACCTCTGCGCCGGGATACGAGTTGGCTTGCCAAGTTCCGCCCAACTCGGAGCTCCTCTCCAAAAGGACAAAGTCCTCGTTTCCCTTCTTCTGCAATCGGATGGCCGCCAAGAGCCCCGAGAACCCGGTCCCGATGATCACGGTCTCGACATGTCGCGGCGGCTTCGAGTTCCCGGTGTTCGCACAGGCCTCTTCTACGGCGAATCGCTCCGACGCGCCCATCTTCAGGTTCTTTCCGATCGTCGGTTGCCAATGGTCCGGTCGAGATTGGAATCGGTCTCGCGCGAGAGAGCCGATCTTCCTCGCGATCTGCGATGCAGCATCACCAGCGCCGCTGTGCTCAGGGCGGCGATACCCATCCCGTTCTGCGCCAGCTGCTCGATGAGCGGTTGCAGGGCATCCGGATTGACCTCGTGAACGAACATCGTCAATTCGCGAATCTGCTCGCTCGAATAGCGCACGATGTCCTCCGTCGAAATTGTGTCCGGCACCAGGCCGTCGCGTCGCACCAGCCGGGCAAAGGCCCCCGATGCAACTGCGACCAGACCAAGGACACCCAGCGGACGCAGCAGGTGCGTCAGCATGTCGGCCCGTAGCGCGTCATTTGCTGCGCGATAGACGCGAGACACCACCCTTGCAATCTCAAAGCGCTTGTGCGAGTTCGCATCCCCATCGGCCTTGGCCGTCATGGGCAGGCGCGCAACGTAGTCGTCATCCTCGAATTCGTCCATTGAGCATTCCTCCGCAATCGATATCAGAACCATGTGGTCGCGCAGGTCTGGCCGGACGCACTGCGCCAAGCGTGTCCTTCAGGTCTCTGGCCGGACTGGACTGCGCAGACTGAGGCAGCCCGAGCCGAGGGGGGCAGGCATGGCGGCGCTCGTCACGCCCTACATCCTCGAATACGCCAGCGAACAACCGGCGGTCTATTCTGTGCAGGCGCCTCGGCGGCACGGGCAGCCGCAGGCCAGTGGCGCTGCGAACGCCGCTCGCGCTCAATTCGACTTGATTTTCGCCAGCAGCGCGCGGACCTCCTCGCGCCGGCCGGTATCGGCAATCTGGCGGCCCGGCCGTGGCGGCGCATTCAGTGCCTTTTCCAGATACGACACGGCCTCGTCGGCCTTTTTGGTCTCGACCAGGTACTCGGCGTAGAAGAAGTTCGGATCGATGCCGTGGGGGTTGAGCGCCAGCGCCTTCTGCAGCAGTTCCTTGGCCTTGGCCTTGTCGCCGAAACCGACCGGCCAGCCCGGCACCTTGTAGTACAGCACGCCCAGGCTGTTGTAGGCCGAGCCGTCGAGCGCCTTGGCGTCGATCTGGATCGCCTGCTCGTAGTCGGCCTTGGCCTGCTTGACCAGGCTCAGGGCACCGATGCCGCCCTTCTCGCCCGCCCAGGAACTGACGATGATGCCTTCCCAGATCAGCGGCTTCGCTGCGCCCGGGGTAGGTCTCGGTCACCTTGTGGGCCTTGGCGCTGAGCGACTCGAAGCGCTTCTCGCGTTCGGCCGCCGGGGCCTGGTAGCGGATCACCTCCCAATCGCGCTGCAGTTCGGCAACGGCATCGTCCACCGGGGCGGCCCAGGCGGCCAGCGGCAGCAGGGCCAGGGTGAGCAGGATCTTCTTCATGTCGTGGTTCCAGGGGTTGGGGGTTGAAAGGGTGCGGCGAGCCAGGCTGCGCCGGTGTTTGGCAAAGCTGCCGTCCATGCCCGCGCCGAGCAGGCCGTTCAGGCGCACGCCCAGGCGCTCGGGGAAGCCGACGAAGGACTCGGCGGCCTCGCTCTCGATCAGCGCCAGCAGCGCGGCGGCCACGATCTCGGGCGTGTCCATCGCCGTGCCGGTGGCCCGGTTGTAGGCCTCGACCGCAGCGCCGTTGAAGCCGGTGCGCGTGCTGCGCGGGCCGAGGATCTGCACGCGCACCGGGGTGTCGGCCAGTTCGCGGCGCAGCGCCTCGGCAAAGCCGTGCAGGCCGGCCTTGCTGGCGCCGTAGACGCTGAACCCGGGCAGGCCGATGCGGCCCAGCGCGGAGCCGACGAACACCACCTGCGCACGCGGCTGGCGCAGCAGCTGCGGCAGCAGCGCCTGCGTCAGACGCATCGGCGCCAGCAGGTTGGCCTGCAGCACCTGCTCCATCTGCAGCGGCGAGATCGACTGCAGCGTGCCGAAGCCGGGCACGCCGGAGGCATGCACCACGACATTCGTACGCCAGTCGGCCGCGGCCTGGGCCACGCCGGCCGCCCCGGAGGCCTCGTTCAAGTCGGCGCGATGCCAGGCCAGGCCGGCCGGCCCGGCCACGCCGCGGCCCACGCCCATCACCTGTGCGCCGGCGTCGCGCAGGGCCCGCGCCATCGCCTGGCCGATGCCGCCGCTGGCGCCGGTGAGCAGCACGCGGGCGTCGGCCGCCTTCATGCCGCCACCGCCTGGGCCTGCGGCAGCGGCAGGCTGCGGAAGACGTCGCCGTACAGGCGGAAGAAGGCGCGCGCCGCATGCACGATGTCGGCCTGGTCGCGCGGGTCGTGAATGCGGTCCATCAGCCGCGCGAAGTGCGCGGTGTGCTCCACGTCGAGCGTGCCGTGCGAGCGCAGGTAGCTGAAGGCCGCATCGGGCAACTGCAGCGGCGCCTGGATGGCGTCGGCCGCCATCAGCGCCAACGACACGCTGGTGCCTTCCAGCACATGCACCATGCCGAAGAAACCCAGCGGGTTGCGCCGCGCGATGGTGTCGTAGGCATAGGCCACCATCACCTCGGTGGCATGACCGGGTGGGCCATGGCGCACCGCTTCGGCGTCGGCGCCGCAGGCAGCGATGTCGTGCAGGATCCACTCGTCGTGGCCGGCTTCCTCTTCGATGTACTCGTCCAGCGGGCCGCGCAGCCACTGGTGGTGCGGCGGCAGCGCGGCCTGCGTGGCCTGCAGCAGCGGCACGGTGTGGCGCACATGGTGGTAGGCCTCGCGCAGGAAGGCCACGTAGCTGGGCAGCGAGACCTCGCCGCGCAGGCAGCCCTGGATGATCGGTGTGGCCAGCAGGCCCTGGCGCGCCTCGGCGCTTTGTTTCAGCAGTTGTTCGTGGAAGCTCATGGTGGGGTTCAAGGAGTGAGTTCGAGGGCCAAGCCGAGCGCACCGGCATGGTGTGTGTGGATGGCGCCGCGCTGCGGCCGGCCGTTGGCCGTGGCCAGGCCGGTGCGCACGTCGAAGGCGGCGCGGCCGCGCGTCCAGCGCGCGACGCGGGCGTAGTCGGGCAGCGTGGCATTGGCGGCGTCGACGGCCGCCTGCAATGCGGCGTCGGTGGCATCGGGCTGCGTAGGCCACAGCACGGCCGACAGCGCCGGTTCGCCGTCGCCGAAGACCACCGCCTGCAGCACGGCCGGGTGGCCGCGCAGCGCGGTCTCTACCCATTCGGGCGAGACGTTGCGGCCGAAGGCGGTGATCAGCAGGTTCTTCTTGCGGCCGGAGACATGCAGATAGCCGTCGGCATCGACATGCCCCAGGTCACCGCTGGGCCACCATTCGCCCACGGCAGGGGCGTCGCCGAGGTAGCCGCTGAACAGGCTGCCGGCGATCAGGATCTCGCCGTCGGCGGCGATGCGCAGCCGCGCGTGCGGCAACGGCCGGCCGGCGCTGCCGGGGCGCTCGGCGCCGGGCAGGTTGAGCGTCTGCACCGACGCACCTTCGGACAGGCCATAGCCTTCGCAGGCCGGGATGCCCAGCGCCTGTGCGGCGCGGATCAGCGGCGCGCCGACCGCCGCGCCGCCCACTGCCACCAGCTTCAGCGAGGCCGGCGCGCGCTGGCCGGTGTGCATCAGGTGGCCGCACCAGGCGCGCAGCATCTGCGGCAGCAGGATCAGGCTGTGCGGCTGGTGACGCTGCACCGCGGCCTGGAACTGCGCCGCATCGAAGCCCGACGAGCCCGTCAGGCCCAGCTCGCGCAGCGGCAGCGTGATGACGGTCGCACCATGCAGGCGCGGTGCCAGCAGGCCGGCGATGTTTTCCAGCAGCACGGCGAAGGGCAAGGCATTCAGGTGGCGCTCGATCTGCAACGGCGCCATCGCCTCGACCAACCCACGGGTGACACGCTGCAGTGCGGCGGCGCTCAGGCACACGCCCTTGGGCGTGCCGGTGGTGCCGGAGGTGAAGGTGATCTTGGCGGTTTGCGCCGGCATCACCACCGCGGCCGCCGGTAGACGCGCTTGCATCAGCGGCTCACCGGCCACATCGACAGGCCACCAGCTGAAGCCCGGCCAGGCGGCGGCCAGCGGCGCCGTCACCAGCAAGGTGTCCACGCCGGCGGCCTGCAACGCATGCTGCATTTGCGCCGCAGTGAAGAACTGCGGCAGCGGCACATGCACGATGCCCAGTCGCATCGCTGCCTCGTCGAGCGCGACGAAGGCCGCTCCGTTGTCCAGCACCGTGGCCAGTACGCGTGCGCCGCCCGTGGCCAGCGTCTGGCCTGCCGCGGCCACGGCTTCGTCCAGCTGTGCCGCGCTCCATGCGCGGCGGCCGTCGTGCAATGCTGGCCTCATGCGACGGCACCCCGACGCGCCAGCATCTGCAAGGCAGCATCGAGCCGGCCGGCCAGCACCAGCGGACGGTGGTCGTAGTAGCTGCCCCACTGCGCCGCCTGGTTGCCCAGCACCGCAGGGTCGGCCACGCCCAGCGCCAGCGGCGCCACGCCCATGCGCACGAACAGGTTGCGCAGCTCCTGCGTCAGCGTGCTGACCACCCATTCGAAACCCTGGCCCGCCAAGTGCGGTCCGAGCAGCAGGATCAGCCGGCGGCCTTCGCCGGCACGCATCGCCGCAAGGTGCCCGACCTCGACGATGCGCGCGCGCGGCGACATGCGCTTGGCCGATGCCGGCAGCAGCGATTCCACCGCGCCCGGCAGGTAGCGCTCCAGGAACAGCGGCCCGCTGTCGGCGGCGCGATAGCCGGCGGCGGCCACGCACTCGCCGTGTTCGTCGTGCAGGCTGACCAGCACGGGAGCGAAGTGCTGCAATTCGGCGCCGTAGCGCTCTCGGTAGACTGCGCTGATGAAGGCTTCGACCTCACGGCGGCGCACTGAGCCGGCACGGTGCAACTGCAGGCGCGGCGCCGCCGGGGCGTGGATGAAATTCGGCCGCTGGGCGGTGGGCAAGGACAGAGACAACACTCACGCTCCTGGTTCGGCCGCCGGTGGCGACCCCATTGACGAGCGTGATGCTCCACACCCCGGCTTAATCCCAGATTAATCGCCCATGGCCCGCAGCCCGCACGTGACCCGGGTCACGGACGCGTGTGCCGGCGCCCCTCAGGCTGCGGCCCGTTGCGCCGGCGGACGCAACGCAGGCGCCAGGCCGGCACCCATCAGGTCGATGAAGTTGTCGGCATAGAAGCGCTGCCGCGCCGACGTCGGCAGGCCCTGCAGCGTCTCGTCGAAGCGCTTCAGCGGGTGGCGTCCGCCTTCGACATGCGGATAGTCCGACGAGAACAGGCATACCTCCTCACCGGCGTTGGCGACGATCCAGCCGGCTGTCCTCGTGCGGATAGGGCGTGACACGCAGCTGCCGGCGCACGATCTCGCTGGGCCGTGCCGACAGCGTCTGCAGTCTTGTCTCGTTGCGCATGAAGGCCTGCGCGGCCGAATCCATCGCACGCATCCAGCCCGGCACCCAGGCCGCGCCGAGTTCGATCGCGCCCCACTTCAGGTTCGGGAAGCGGTCGAAGACGCCATCGAAGATCAGCGTGGCCAGCGTCTGCATCACCGCGTTCGGGATCGGCATGTAGCTGACCGAGGTGAAGTTGTCGTCGCCGCCGTGGAAGTCGGGCACCGGTGGCGCTCCGTTGAGCTTGTAGGTCGGGTTCAACTTTTCCTCGCCGCCCACGTGGAACAGCACCGGGATGCCGGCCTCCTGCGCCTGCGCCCACACAGCGTCCAGCGCCACGTGGCTGGGCGCATGCCGCTGCGGGCAACGCGAGGCCACCATCAAGGCCTTGGCACCGCCGCGAAGGGCTGCCGCCGTGGTGGCGCGCGCGCGCTCGAAGTCCTCCAGCGGTACGTAGGCGGTGGCCAGCAGCCGCGCATCGACGGCACAGAAGTTCGCCAGCATGCGGTTGTGCGCGTCGGCGGCGGCGTAGCACAGCGCCAGGTCCTCGCCCTGGTCGAGACCGAAGTTGCCAAGGCAGAAGGTGGTGAACACCAGCTGGCTGGCAAAGCCCAGCAGGTCCAGCGCATGCGGCCGGTCGGCGGCGATGAAGGCACCGTGGGCCTCGTAGTTCTTGCGCAGCATCAGGTTGGCATCGATGCCGGCGCGGAAGGCCGGATCGGCATGCGCCGCGCGCGAGCGGCCGGGCCGCAGGTTGCGCTGCAGCGCGGCGCGGTAGCCGGCGCAGGCATGGAAGCGCGGCAGCAGCGCCGGCGTGAAGAAGTTGTCCAGGCAGTCGTCCAGCTCCATCAGGTGGCTGTCGGCGTCGTGGATCAGTCGGCCATCGGCGTAGCTCATGCGCGCTCTCCTTGCCAGTCGTCTTGTGCGACGATCATGCCATTGCTACCCGCGGAGACCTTGGATGGCGGTGCCAGGCGAACAACTGCATGCGGATCTCGACGGCGGCTGGTGCCTGCCATCACCGGCGCCGCGCGAGGCGGTGCATACGCGCAGCATCGTCTGCCGCAGCTTCCGACGCGACGACGGTTTGCTCGACATCGACGCGCGCTTCATCGACACGAGGCCTTTCGGCTACGACAGCGAATTCCGCGGCCACTGCCTGCCGGGCTCGGCGCTGCACAACATGCAGCTGCGGCTGACGGTGGATCGCGAGCGCCGCATCCATGCGCTGGTCTCGGCGATGCCGGGCACGCCCTACAGCAGCTGTGCCGAGGTCAACCCGAACTTCCAGCGGCTGCTGGGCCTGTCGGTCGGCCGGGGTTTTCGCAAGGCGCTGCGCGACACGCTCGGCGGCATCGAAGGCTGCACCCACATGCTGGCGCTGCTGGAGGCGACGGCCGCAGCCGCCGTGCAGGCCTTCGCGTCGAATGCCCATGCGCCGCGGCGCGCGGGGCAGGCCGAGCCGGTGCGCATCTGGCGGCTCGATGCGCTGCGCGACACCTGCTATTCGTACCGCAGCGACGGGCCGGTGATGCAGCGGCTGACGGCCCGGCCATGAGCGATGTCCGCGATCGTGCGAAAGCCGTGCATGAGCCCGCCGGGCAGCCCCAAGGGCGAATTCCGGAGTGCGAAGCACGAAGGTACACCAGTGACCACTGACGCGTTCCGGCACCTTCCGGCGCTGCGCGAGCGCATCACGCCGGCGCAGGCCTCCGAGCTGCGCGTGACGCCCGAGCTGCTGGCCGCCTGGGACGAGCGCGCGCGCCACCTGGGGCGGCCGGCGGACTGGCGGCTCAGCGACCAGGAGCTGGACGCTTCGCATCGTGCGATGCTGGGCGGGCTCGACGACGGCATGGAGCTGTGGATCTACTCGTACGGCTCGCTGATGTGGGACCCGGGATTCCACTTCGACGAAGTCCGCCTGGCCGATCTGCCGAGCCATCGGCGCCGCTTCCTGTTCCGCACCACGCTGGGCCGCGGATCGCCGGAACAGCCGGGGCTGATGCTGTCGCTGGAGCCCGGCCCCGGCCTGTGCCGCGGGCTGGCCTTCCGCATCCCGGTTGATGCCCGGCACGCCGAATCCGCCTGCGTGTGGCGGCGCGAGATGATCCGTGGCAGCTATCGCCCGGCGTTGTTGCCGGTGGCCACGCCGCAGGGCGAGGTCCTGGCGCTGGTGTTTGCCGCGAACCAAGCGCACCCCGACCATGTCGGCGACCTGCCGATGCACGAGGCGGCGACGATGATTGCCCGCGCCGCAGGCTTCCTGGGCACGAACCGGCAATACCTCGAACAACTGGCCGTGCAGTTGCACAGCCTGGGCATCGAGGACGACTATGTAGCGGAACTGCTGCGATACGTGCAACGCGCTGCGCCGGCCTGACGCGCCCCCGATCGGGCAAGGCGGCAACGCCGGCAATGCGCCGAAGTCACCTATGGCGTCTGCGAATCGGCGCCAGCGACCATCAGCCCGAAGCACGGAGGCCGGGCCTTCGAGTGGCGCAGGGCCATGCGCAGGCACACCCTTGCGTTCACTCAGTACTGCACCCGCGCGTAGAAGGTCTTCTGCGCCGCCTCGCGCGCCTGGCCCAGGGTCAGGATGCCCTGCGAGCGCAGCAGCGGGATCAGCTTCAGGAAGACCTCCGCCGTGACCATGGCGTCGCCCAAGGCGGTGTGGCGGCCCATCACAGTGACGTCCAGCCGCTCGGCGATGGCCTCCAGGCCGTGCGACACCTGGTTCGGGTGGGCCACCGCCGACAGCAGCAGCGTGTCCAGCACCGGCTGCTCGAAGCGCACGCCGGTGCGTTGCTCCTTCAGCTGCAGGAAGCGCATGTCGAAGGCGGCGTTGTGCGCCACCAGCACCGTGTCCTGTGCAAAGGCGTGGAAGGCCGGCAGCACGCTGTCGATCGTCGGCTGGCCCTGCACCATCGCCGGCTCGATGCCGTGGATCGGGATGCCCGCCGCGGGGATGTCGCGCTGCGGGTCGACCAGTTGTTCGAAACATTCCTGCCGGCGCAACTTGCCGCCGACGATGCGCGTCGCGCCGATCTGGATGATCTCGTCGCCTTCCGACGGATTGAGGCCGGTGGTTTCGGTGTCGAACACGGTGTAGGCCAGTTCACTCAAGGGCCGCTCGTCCAGCGCGCGCGTGGATTCGGAAGCCTGGAACAGATCGAAATCGTAGTACTCGGGACGGCTGTCGCCGCGCACGAAGGTGGACGGGTCGAGCTGTTCCTGCGCGCCGGCCAGTGGCAGCAGGAAGCGGAAGAAGGCCTGGTGGCGCACGCGCTCGCGCTCGAACCAGAACTCGCCGCCGTGGCGCTGCACCACGTCGCGCACGCTCAGTGCGCTGGACTCGTTGCCGATGCGCATCGGCTCGGTTTCCCAGCTGACCACGGTTTCGGTGCTCATCGACTGGCCGGTCCACACCAGGTCGAGGTGCGCGCGCTGGCCCGCGACCTCATGTTTGCCCCCGGTCGTTGCGCGCCCGCCCCCCTCGGGGGCCAGCCCCGAGCTTGGGGCGGCCCGGCGATCGGGGCTGAGGCGCAGTTCGACCAGCTTGATGTCGTACTCGTCGGCCAGCCGCGAGGCCAGGCTGGCCAGCGCCAGCAGCAGCGAGAAGCTGTCGACCTTGAGCCACAGCGTCGCATCCACCTCGGCCGCGGTGACGCGCAGTCCAGGCAGTGCCTCGATGCGCCGCCGCGCCGCCGACACCAGGTCGGCGCCGAGCATGTCTTCCAGCGGCCAGCGCGTGCGCAGCGCCTGCGTGCTGCGCGTCGCCAGGTCCTGGATGCGCCGGCTCATCGCGCCGGCTTCGTCGCGGATGACGGCGTGGAAACGCTCGCGCATCGCGTCGTCCATGTCCGGCTCGTCGAGCATCTCCACCGCGGCCTGCAGGCTGCCCAGCGAGGCGCGGCTGCCCTCGGTGAAACCGTGCAGCAGCTGGTCGCGGGCCGAGTCCTGCTCGAACTCGCGCGTGATGTTGTCCAGCATCAGCACGAAGCCGTGGATGGATTGCTCTTCGCCTGCACTGCCACTGCGCACCGGCGTCATCATGGCGCGCAGCAGTTGCCCGGCCTGGGTGGTGGTGACGAACTGCGCCGTCGGCTGCGCCGCGCCGCGCTCCAGCCGATGCTGGATGTTCTCCAGCGCGTGCGCCACCAGCTTGCGATCGAAGACACCGTAGATCGAGCGGCCCAGGCCGATCAGCTCGGCCCCGCCGGCCAGCGCCGGCGCCGACGACAATGCGCGGAACTGTGCGCGGGCGCGGTGGTTGTAGAGCAGGATTCGACCGTCCAGGTTGCACACCACCACGCTTTGCGTCAGCTCGGACATCAACGCCGCCAGGCGGCCGCGTTCCTCGTCGATGTGACGGCTGGCCTCGGCCACCTTCTGCGCCATTTGATCGCGCAAGTCGCTGCGCTGGCGCACCAGCTGGTTGAAGGTGCCGGCCAAGGCCTGCAACGCAGCGCCACCGGCCGGCGCAATCTCGTGCTGCACATCGCCGTCCAGACGTACGCGCGCCTGCTCCAGCAGCCGTGCCGGTGCCGCGACATGGCGCTGGAACAGCCCGTTCAGTGCCCACGCGCACAGCGCCCACAGGCCCAGGCCGACCATCACCAACAGCATGCCGCGTGATTCCAGCACCTCGGCCAGCACGGCGCGCTGCGGCTCGTCCAGCGTGGCCCAGAGCATGCCGCCGCCGCCCAGGCCGAACAGCGCCAGCAGCAGGCCCGGCGCCAGCAGTGCCGCCACCAGCCGCCGGTCGATCTTGTTCAAGGCGCCTCGCCCAGCATCTCGGCCACCTTGGCGGCCAGTTCCTTGGTGGAGAAGGGCTTGGTCATGTAGGCGTCGGCGCCCACGCCCAGGCCCTTGTCGACATCGGTGTCGCGGCCCTTGGCGGTGAGCATCAATACCAGCGTGTCCTTGAGCGCATCGTCGGCGCGCAGCTCCTGGCACACGTCGTGGCCGCTCTTCTTCGGCATCATCACGTCCAGCAGCACCAGCCGCGGGCGCTCGCGGCGGATGGCGTCGATGGCCTCCTGGCCGTCGCGCGCGACGCTCACCTCGTAGCCGGCGCGCTTCATCAGGTATTCGAGCGAGACGACGATGTTCGGCTCGTCATCGGCGATCAGGACCTTGTGGCTCATGTTGTGTCTCCTTGCTGCGTCTCGTCTGGCTGCGCCGCTGCCGGCCAGGGTAGGGTGAAGCAGAAGCATGCGCCTTGCGCCGCATCAGCCTGCAACCACATGCGCCCGCCGAAGTGTTCCACGATCTGCCGGCTGATCGGCAGCCCCAGCCCCGTGCCTTGCGGCCGATTCAGGTGGTCGCCGCCCTGGCGGAACTTCTCGAAGATCAGAGCACGCTGATCCGCCGGCACGCCGGCGCCGTTGTCCATCACGGCCACCGTCAGCCCGGTGGTGTCGCTTTGCAGCCGCACCTGCACGCGGCCGCCTTCGCGCGGCACGAACTTCGCCGCGTTGGACAGCAGGTTGAGCATCACCTGCATCAGCCGGTCGGCGTCGGCGCGCAGCACCGGCACCGCGTCGGGCAGCTGCAGGTCGACACTGGCACCGCGCTCGCGGAACATCGGCTCCGTGGTCTGCACCGCCTGCGCCAGCAATCCGCGCAGGTCGATGTCGCTGTTGTGCCATTCGGCATGGCCGGACTCGATCTTCGCCATGTCCAGCACCTGGTTGACCAGCCGGCTCAGGCGCTCGGTCTCGGCGACGACGATGCCCAGGAAATGCTGCCGCTGCTCGGCGGGCATCTCGGCATCGTCGACCATCACCTCGGCCAGCGCGCGGATCGATGTCAGCGGCGTGCGCAGCTCGTGCGTCACCGAGGACATGAAGTCGTCCTTCAGCCGGTCCAGGCTCTTCAGCTGCTCGTTGGCGCTGCGCAGCTCGGCGGTGGCGCGCTCCAGCGAGCGCGACTTGTCCTCCAGCGCGTGCGAATAGGCACGCAGCTGCGAGGCCTCGTCGAGGATGCGCATGACGTCGTCCAGGCCCAGCGATTCTTCCTGCACCACCGAGGCCACCATGACGCGCGCCGAGGCGCTGCCGATGGCACCGGCCAGCTGTGTCTCGACGAACTGCACCAGCTGCGCGTCGGGCTGCAGATGCTCGATGCGCGCCGCTCCCTGGCGCCGCGCATAGTCTTCGAACAGTTCGGTGGCACGTCGTGTGCCCAGAAAGCGACCCAGCAGCGGCAGCAGGTCGGCCACGCGCGCGCGGCCGCGCCAGAACACCGGCCCGGCGGTGGCGGTGCGCTGGAACACGTCGACGAAGAGCAGCGCCTGGCTGGTTTCGTTGGCCGACGGTGCGCGCCACAGCGACACACCGACATAGGTGCCGACATTGGCCAGCAGGCTCCAGAACAACGATTGCGTCAGGTTGTCCAGGCCGCGCAGGCCGAACAGTTGCTCGGGCTTCAGCAGCTCCAGCCCGAAGGGGCCGTGGGTCAGAAAGTCGGCTGCCAGCCAGCCCGACTTGGCCAGCGAGGGCAGCATCAGCGTGTAGACCCACAGCCCGAAGCCGCACAACAGCCCGGCCAGCGCACCACGGCGTGTGCCGCCCTTCCAGTACATGCCACCGAGCATGGCCGGTGCGAACTGCGCCACCGCGGCAAAGCTGATGAGCCCGATGCTGACCAACGCATAGGCCTCGCCGGCCAGGTGGAAGTACAGATAACCCAGCAGCAGGATGGCGATGATGGCGGCGCGGCGGATGCCGAGCAGGAAGCGAGTCAGGTCGCCCCCGCCCGCATGGCCCAGCGCGCCGAAGCGGCGCGTGCGCAGCAGCAGCGGCATGACCAGGTCGTTGCACAGCATCGTGGAGACGGCGATGGCCTCGACGATGACCATGCCGGTGGCCGCCGACAACCCGCCGACAAAGGCCAGCAGCGCCAGCGCCGTGTGCCCGTTGGCCAGCGGCAGCGACAGCACGAAGCCTTCGGCATCGGCGCCGGGACCGAAGTGCAGCAGCCCGCCCAGCGCGATGGGCAGCACGAACAGATTGATCAGCAGCAGGTACAGCGGGAACACCCAGGCTGCGCGCCTGAGGTGCCGTTCGTCGACGTTTTCCACCACCATCACCTGGAACTGGCGCGGCAGGAAGATCACCGACAGCATCGACAGCAGCGTCAGCGCGAACCACTGTTCGTAGGCGAAGGCCTTGCCCTGGCTCAGGCTGAGCAGCTTGTCCAGCTCGGGCACGGCCATGGCGCGCGCGAACAGGTCGCCCAGGCCGTCGAACAGCCCCCAGACGACGAAGCCGCCCACCGCCACGAAGGCCAGCAGCTTGACGATCGACTCGAAGGCGATGGCCGCGACCATGCCTTCGTGGCGCTCGGCGCTGTCGAGGTGGCGCGCGCCGAAGACGATGGTGAAACCGGCCAGCGCCAGCGCGATGTACAGCGTGCTGTCGCTGAACCAGTGCGCGCTGCGCGCCAGCGGCTGGCCTGGCGGCGTGGTCATCAGCGCATAGGCGCCGGAAATGCCCTTCAACTGCAGCGCGATGTAGGGCAGGATGCCGACCACGGTGATCAGCGTCACCAGCCCGGCGAGCAGCGGGCTCTTGCCATAGCGGCTGGAGATGAAGTCGGCGATCGAGGTGATGCGGTAGCTGCGCGCGATGCGGATCATCTTGCGCACCACCATCCAGGCCAGGATCATCGCCAGCATCGGGCCCAGGTAGATGGGCAGGAACCACACCCCGGCCGACGCGGCGCGGCCGACGCTGCCGAAGTAGGTCCAGGCGCTGCAGTACACCGCCATCGACAGCGCATAGGTCCAGGCGTTGCCGATGACCGAGCGGCCTTGCGCGGCACGGCGGTCGCCGAAGCTGGCCACCGCGAACAGCAGCAGCAGGTAGGCGAAGGACACGCCGATGACCAGCGGGGCGCTGATCAATCAGGGCTCCTCGTCACGGGTCTCGACGATGACGGCCAGCAGCAGGATCAGCAGTGTCCAGAGCAGGAATAGCGCTGCCGGAAAAAGCGGCACGCCCAAGAACTGCGCATCACGGTCCCACAGCGCGAGCAGCGGGAAGTTGAACAGCAATGCAGCCGCCGCGAACAACGCCATCAGGCGCTGCGAGCGCAGACCCTTGAACATGCGCGTCTCCTTGTCGTTGGGGCCGGCGCACACCGGGCCGCCGAGGAGGCGATTTCAGTCCCCGGGCCTGACCCGTGTCTGACGCGGGCAGGTGGCAGGGCGCTTCAGTCGGACTTGGCGGCCTTGACTGCGCCGAGCATGATGGCACCGGCGACCACATACCAGGCGATCACCAGGTACATGCTGTTCGCCGGGTTGCCGGTGGCGGCATTGATCGCCCCGGTGATCGACGGGCTGACGGCGGCGCCGAGGTTGCCCAGGCTGCTGATCAGCGCAATGCCGCCGGCGGCCGCGGCCTTGGACAGGTATTCCGAGGTGGTCGCGAAGAACAGCGGCGTGGCCGAGGTGATGCCGATGGTGGCGATGCACAGGCCGATCATCGAGCCGACGAAATTGCCCTGGGTGAAGATGGTGACGGCCAGGCCCCCCGCGGCCAGCGCCACGCACAGCGCGAAGTGCCAGCGGCGCTCCTTGCGTCGGTCGGAACTGCGGCCGATGTAGACCATCGAGACCACGCCGAACAGGCTGGGAATGGCCGCATAGATGCCGATCATGAACAGGTCCGTGATGCCCCAGCTCTTGATCAGCGTGGGCAGCCAGAAGACCATGGTGTAGGTCGCGCCGAGCAGCAGGAAGTACACCAGCGCCAGCGTGTAGACCTTCGGGTCCTTCAGCATCTGCCACATCGAACCATGCCCGGCGCCGGCCACCAGGCCCTTGTCGTGCTCGAGGTGGTCGCGCAGCACCTTCTTCTCGCGTGCATCGAGCCAGCGCGCATCCTCGGGCTTGTCCTGCAGGTAGAAGAAGCAGACGATGCCCAGCACCGACGCCGGCAGGCCCTGCACCAGGAACAGCCACTGCCAGCCGTGCCAGCCGTTGATGCCGTCCATCCACTTCATGATGGCGCCGCACAGCGGGCCGGCGATGATGCTGGCCAGCGAAGTGGCGGTCATGAAGATGGCGATCATCTGGCCGCGCCGCGCCGGCGGGTACCAGAAGGTCAGGTACAGGATCACGCCGGGGAAGAAGCCCGCCTCGAAGGCGCCCAGCAGGAAGCGCATCACATAGAACTGCGTCGGCGTCTGCACGAACATCATGCCGGTGGCGACGACGCCCCAGCAGAACATGATGCGCAGCAGTGTCTTGCGCGCGCCGATCTTCTCCAGCATCAGGTTGCTCGGCACCTCGAACAGGAAATAGCCGACGAAGAAGATGCCCGCGCCCAGCCCGTACACCGCGTCGCTGAAGGGCAGCGTCTGCTTCATCTGCAGCTGCGCATAGCCGATGTTGATGCGGTCGAGGAAGGCGATGATGTAGCAGATGACGAGCAGCGGCATGATGCGCCAGCCGACCTTCGAGTACACCGACTCGGCATGGTCGTCGCGCGCCGCGGGGCCGCCGGCCGCGGCCATCGACTGGGGTGTGGGTTGCATCAACGTCTCCTCGTGATTCGTGCCATCCCAGTTGGCACCGGTTGTGGCCCGCTGCGTCGGCGGGTGGGTCAGCGCCGCCGAAGCGGGTTGCCGTGGACCTCTCGCCGCGGCCCTCAGGCGGCTCGGGCAGCGGCGCGAGTGCGTCGAACCTTCTTGGTCACTGCAGCGGCCGGTGCCGCCTTCTTCTTCGGTGCGGCTGCCGCGGCCTTTGCCTGCGTGCCCTTCGCCGGTACAGCAGGCGCCGCCAGCGTGCCGAGCACCTGCGCGAGCAGCGCCCGGTGTTCCTCGACCACGTAGTCGGCCAGGTCGCCCACGTCCGGCAACGCGCGCCGGCAGGCGGTCAGGCCGAACTCGAGCGAGCCGTTGTAGCTCTGCACCGTCATGTTCAGTGCGCCGCCATGTGCCGGAATCGACACCGGGTAGTAGGTGGCCAACTTGGCGCCGGCGAAGTACAGCGGGAACTGCGGCCCCGGCACGTTGGAGATGAGCACGTTGATCAGCGCCGGAAGCCGCTCGGCCAGCTTGGCGCGCCCGGCCAGCGCCGCCAGGCCCGACAGCAGCCACGGTGCGCCCAGTGACGGAAAATCTGTGGGCAGCGCACGGATGCTGCCCATCTGTTTCTTGCCTTGCTGCGACGACGCGTGGATCGCCATCAGCCGCTCGACCCGATCGTCGATGTCGGTGCTCAGGCTGACCAGCATCGTCGACACCTGGTTGTTGGCATCGGTATTGCCCGGCTCGCGCAGCGATACCGGCACGGCAGCGATGAGGGGCTTGTCGGGCTTGCAGTCGTAGTCGGCCAGGTAACGCTTCAGCGCGCCCGCACAGATGGCCATGACCACGTCGTTGATGCTGGTGCCGGTGGCCTTGCTCATCTGCTTGATCTCGGCCAGCGGCACCGAGCGCGCGGCAAACGCGCGCTGGTTGGAGATCGACACGTTCAACGGTGTGTCCGGTGCGCGTGCCGGCGCGCTCAGCTTGCCCAGGCGGCGCTTGCCGTCGGACTCTGACACCGGCGCCAGCATGTCCAGCACGCTGCGCGAGGTCTTGGGTAGCGACCTCAGCAATGCGGCGGTCTGGCGCGCCGCATTGCGCAGCGCCGACCCCGCCAGCTCGGCGACGCCGAAGCTCGGCCGGTTGGCGCGCGCGCGGGCGCGCGGCGGCTTCACCGGGGCCGGCACGGCCGTGTCCGAATACAGCACCTTGGCCAGCGCCACGCCGGCCTGGCCGTCGATGCCCGCGTGGTGCATCTTGCTGTACAGCGCCACCTGGCCGCTCTTCAGGCCCTCGATGATGTACAGCTCCCACAGCGGCCGGCTGCGGTCCATCAGCGGCGAGTGCAATCGGCCGACGAGTTGCTCCAGCCGCTCGAAGCTGCCGGGCCGCGGCAGGATGACATGGCGGATGTGGTGGTCGATGTCCAGGTCGTCGTCGTCCACCCAAACCGGGTTGGCCAAGTCGAAGGGCATCAGCGCGAGCTTGCGCTGGAACGCGCCGACGAGGTGCAGCCGCGCCGCCAGGTAGGCCTTGGAATCCTCGTAGAAATCGCCTGTGTAGCCCTTCGGCAGGTCGAGCACGGCCAGGCTGCCGACGTGCATCGGCATCTCCGGCGTCTCGAAGTGCAGGAACGCGGCGTCCATGCTGCTGAGGTGGTCCATTTCGTCGTGCCTTTCTCGGGTTTGGGGTGGCGGCTGCAACATCAGGCGGCGCGCTTGCGCCAGAACCCGCGGCAGCCGGGCACGCGCTCCACGATGTCGGTCGCCGGCCCGTCGCCCCGGCCTAAGACTGCGTCGTCCAGGAGCTGTGGCACGGGCATCTGCGGCCGTTCGGCCATCCGGTACCCGCCATCGGGCCAGCAATGAATCCACGCATATCGCGCCATCGGGCTCTCAAGTCAAGTGGATGCGGGCCGGGGGAACTTGCCACCCGCTTCGAAGAGCTACAGGTGGACGGCCATTTCATGCCCAAGCTCGGCGCGTGTCAATCCTGAATGGCCGCAGTGCCGCGCGAAGCCCCGTGCGGCCCGTATCGCGGCGATCGGCCATTTGCGGGTTTGCACGGGCTGTGGCGACGCGCACAAGTGGCGCACGATGGGACGTGGATGCTGCGCGCGACCCACGCGCGTGCGTGCCAGGCAGGCACGCTACGCAAGTGCAAGGGGACAACGATGCATTCAAGCCGTAGCCTGTTCCTGGCGTTGCTGGCCACGGTGGCGAGCGGCAATGCCTGGGCCGACGATGACCTTTGGACGCGCAAGACCTTGCTCGACGTTCCTGGCGGGCCGAAGCAGGAACTCGCTGCCAAGGGCGTGGACCTGGGCATCGATCTCACCGATTTCATGCAGGCGCTGCAGAACGACGGCACGGGCTGGGCCAACGGTGGCAAGTTCGACTTTCGCTTCCGCCTCGATGGCCAGAAGCTCGGCACCTGGCCCGGCTTCTTCGTTACCGGTCACTGGGAATACAACTACGGCAGCAACGTCAACCAGGACGCGCCGGGGCTGAACATCATCCCGATCAACACGGCGCTGGCCTATCCGTCGTTGAACGAGAGCATGATCTCGCTGCTGTTCACGCAGGCCTTCAGCCCGACGACGGCGCTGACCTTCGGCCTGTTCAACATGTTCGACGCCGCGGCGCGCCGGCCGCTGGTCGGTGGCGGCGGCATCGACACCTTCTGGAACCTGGCCGTTGGCGCGCCGCTGACCAACATCACGCCGCCGTACATCTACGGCATCTCGTTGAACACGCGCACCGACATCGGCAGCTTCGGCCTGTTCGTCTACGACCCGCGCGACGCGCAGAACCTGAACATCATCCGCGACCTGTTCGCGGAAGGCGCGACCTACAGCGCCACCGCGACCTTCCCGGTGACGATCGCCGGGCTGGGTGGTTTCCAGAACCTGCGTGTGGCCTACAGCACGCTCGATGGCACGGACCTGAGCTTCGCTGCCGCCCGGCATCGGCCAGCCGCCGCAGTTCAAGACCGACCGCTGGTACTTCCAGTATTCGTTCGAGCAGTTCCTGGTGCAGGACCCGAATGATCCGAAGCTCGGCTGGGGGCTGTTCGGGCAGTTCGGCTACTCGGACGGCAACCCGAATGCATTCCAGGGCCATGGCTACCTGGGGCTGGCGGGCAACAACCTGATGGACGGCCGCCAGGCTCGACCGGTGGGGCATCGTCTACTACTCGTATCAGTTGAGCGACGCGTTCCGCAACGCACTACCCGGGGTCGGCTCGCGCATAGAGCCGCAGAAGGGCGCGGAAATCTTCTACAACTGGGCGGTCACGCCGTGGTTCCGGCTGAGCGCCGACGCGCAATGGGTGCGGCCCTTCAACGGCGTGGACGACAACTACTACCTGGGCGTGCGCGCACAGTTCAAGGTGTTCTGACCGCCCACGCTGCCGGGCCGCGCCCGGCCCGCCGCCGCGTGGTCGAGGCAGCCAGGGGCGGCCCGGCCTGACCTCGGGGGGCTCGCCCTACGGGCCGGATCGCGGCGTCACAGCGCGCCAAGTTTGAAATGCTGCTGCAGAAACTGGCGGAAGCGCTTGACGATGGCCAGCGAGTTCTTCAGCCGGTCGCGCTCCAGCGTGCTCAGGGCCGACAAGCGCACCAGGTTGTCCACCGTCTGGCCGAGCTGGCGCTGGCGCAGGTTGTTCTTCAGCTTCAGCCCCATCAGGAAGTGCAGGGTTTCCAGCAGGTCGCGCGCCAGGTCGGCGTCGAGGCGCTGCCGGTCGACGAGCAGGCGCAGCCGTTCGCCGGTGCTGACCGCCGCGATATGCGCCTGCAGCGCCAGGCTGCGCACGCCGTGCACGATGGGGAAGGTGCCCAGCTTCTTCAGGTCGAAGGGCGCGTCTTCGCGTCCGCGCGCAGTCAGGCGTGCCCACCAGCCGACGGGTTCCTCGAACTGGTCGGCGGCGCTGGCAAAGCGTGCCAGGAAGGCGTCGTTGTCGGGCAGGAAATCGAGCACGAACTGCTTGGCCTGGTGCAGCAGCGCGCCGTCGCCGGCCACGGCCACGGCGTCCAAGAAGATCGCCAGGTGCATCGGCCCCTCGGCATCGGAACCGTAGATCCAGTCACGCACATGCTGCCGGAACTCGGCCAGCGGCGCGCACCACAGCGGGTTGGTGAGCATGATGTCGCCCGGGCAGCGCGGGTAGCCGAATTCGATCAACGCGGTGTTGAAGTGCCCGGCGACGGCCGCAAGGTCCTCGCAGACGAAGCCGTCGCGCAGCAGCAGCGCGTTGTCCTGGTCGGTCTTCAGGATCTGCTCGCCGCGGCCTTCGCTGCCCATCACCAGCAGGCAGCTGTTGCGCACCAGGTCGGCAGGCGCGACGAAGGACCACAGCCGCGCGAAGACCTGCGCGTTCAGCACCCGCACCATGCTGCTGATGACTTCGACCTTGACGCCGCCGCTGTGCAGCAGCGTCACCAGGCCGTCCATCTGCAGTGCCGCGGCCTTGAGGTCGGCGACGCATTCGGCCTGCTCGATCTGCAGCGCGATGATGTGCGAATGGTTCGACACGAAGCTCATCAGGTCGAGCTGGCTGAGCACGCCGACGATGGCCGCGCCGTCGCGCACCAGCACGCGGTGCACGCGGTGGCGGATCATCAGCAGCAGCGCCTCGAAGAGTTCGCCGTCGGCGTTGACCGAGATCAGGTCGAACTTGGCGACGTCGCGCACCGCGATGGCCGACGGCGCCAGGAATTCGCCCGCATCCGAATGCGCCGTGCCGGTGGTGCCGTGCGCCGAGCCTTGCCGCGGCGCGGCGTTCGCGCGGCGCAGCAACGCGTCGCGCAGATCGGTGGTGGTGAACATGCCGATGCGCTCGCCGTCGCGCACCAGGGCATTGCTCTGGCCTTGCTGCGCCATCAGGCCACACACCGTCACCAGGTCGAGCGCGCCGTCCACGTAGAAGGGCTTGCGCACGAAGGCGTCGCGCACGCGCGCCATCATCAGCGACAGAAACTCGCGCTGTTCGCTGCGTGCTTCGGCCTTCGTCAGCCGGCGCGCGATCTCGCCGAACACCGCCGCGCAGAAGCCCGGATTGGCCGATATCAAGGTCTGCAGCGTGGCGCGGGGGATCTGCCAGGCGCGCACAGGGTCCAGCGCCACCGCAATGCTGCTGGCGCGCACCGACAACACCGCGCGTGCGCCGAACAGATCGCCGGGCCCGTAGCTGGCTTCGGGCAAGGCGCCGGCCTGGCGCAGCACGTGCCCTTCGATCAGCAGGTAGGCATGCGTGGGCTCCATCTCCGGCGTCAGCACCGGGTCGTCCTTGGCGAAGGACACGACACTGGCGGTGGCCTGCAACAAGGCCTGCTGCGAGGCGCTCAGGCTGTCGAAGGGTGGTACGTCGAAATCGAAGCTCGGTGCCATGCGGGGTCAACGAAAAAGGGACTGCAAGGCATGGGCCTCGCAGTCCCGGCAGATGTTGCGACAGCGGCGCGGGCTGGCGCCGCTGTACGGCTGTTCAGCCCAGGCGCCGGCAGGCACCTGGGCCTGCGATCGGCACAAGCCCGTGATCAGTCACGGTCTTGTGTCCCATCTCAGTGCCCCGACGCGCCGGCCGCGCCGATGCCGGTCTCGGAACGCACCTGCTGCGCCGGGAAGCCGGCACGGTCTTGGTTGCCCCGCGCGCTGCGATCCAGCAGCGAGACCAGCCAGATCGTGATGAACGCGGCCGGGATCGAGAAGATGGCTGCCGATTGATACGGGAACCACGCCGAGCCCTTCGGGTACAGCATGACCGCTTCCCAGACGCTGGCCGAACCGATGGTCAGCGTCACCGCGGTCACCAGGCCGACGAAGCCGCCGGTCACCGCGCCCTTGGTCGTGCAGCCCTTCCACAGCACCGACATGAACAGCACCGGGAAGTTGGCCGAGGCCGCGATCACGAAGGCCAGCATCACCATGTAGGCGACGTTTTCCTTCTCGAAGGCGATGCCCAGCACCACGGCGACGATGCCCAGGCACACGGTGGTGATCTTGGACACACGCAGCTCCTGGGCCTGGTCGACACGGCCATGGCGCCAGACCGAGGCGTAAAGGTCATGCGACACCGCCGAGGCACCCGACAGCGTCAGGCCGGCCACCACCGCCAGGATGGTGGCGAAGGCCACCGCCGAGATGAAGCCCATGAACCAGTTGCCGCCCACCGCGCCGGCCAGGTGCACCGCCGCCATGTTGCCGCCGCCGACCAGGCCCTTGGAGATCTCGCCGCCGACGAAGTAGTTGGCCGGGTTCGGGATCAGGTTGGTGATGGCGCCGAAGCCGATGATGAAGGTCAGGATGTAGAAGTAGCCGATCCAGGTGGTGGCCCAGCCGACCGACTTGCGCGCTTCCTTGGCGTTGGGCACGGTGAAGAAGCGCATCAGGATGTGCGGCAGGCCGGCGGTGCCGAACATCAGCGCCATGCCGACCGAGATCGCCGACACCGGGTCCTTGATGAGCGCTCCCGGGCCCATGATGGCGTCCTTCTTGGAGTGCACCTCGACCGCCTTGCTGAACATCGCCTCGGGCGAGAAGCCGAACTGCAGCAGCACCGCGAAGGCCATGAAGGTCGCGCCGCCCAGCAGCATGACGGCCTTGATGATCTGCACCCAGGTGGTGGCGGTCATGCCGCCGAACAGCACGTAGATCATCATGATCGAGCCGACCAGCATCACGGCGTACAGGTAGTCCATGCCGAACAGCAGCTTGATCAGCTGGCCGGCGCCGACCATCTGCGCGATCATGTAGAAGGCCACCACCACCAGCGAGCCGCTGGCCGCGAAGATGCGGATCGGCGTCTGGCTGAAGCGGTAGCCGGCCACGTCGGCAAAGGTGAACTTGCCCAGGTTGCGCAGCCGCTCGGCCATCAGGAAGGTGATGACGGGCCAGCCGACCAGCCAGCCGATCGAGAAGATCAGGCCGTCGAAGCCGTTGGCGAACACCAGTCCCGAAATGCCCAGGAAGGATGCCGCCGACATGTAGTCGCCGGCGATCGCCAGGCCGTTCTGGAAGCCGGTGATGCCGCCGCCGGCGGTGTAGAAGTCGGCCGCGCTCTTGGTCTTGGCCGCCGCCCACTTGGTGATGAACAGCGTGATGGCCACGAAGATGGCGAACATGCTGATCGCCGTCCAGTTGGTGGCCTGCTTGGTGGTCTGGCCGAGATCGGCGCCGGCCGCGTAGGCGCCCACGCCCACGGCGGTGACCACGCACACGGCCAGCACCTTGGCCAGCACCTTGGCGGATTGCTTGTCGAAGCTCATTTCAGGACTCCCTTGACGATCTGCTCGGTCAGTGAGTCGAACTCGCTGTTCGCGCGCCGGATATAGATCCAGGTGATGATGATGGTGAAGACGATGACGGCCACGCCGATCGGCATGCCCACTGTCATGACGCCGCCGCCGATCTTCTGCGCCAGCAGCGGCTTGTCGAAGGCCACCAGCAGGATGAAGCCGTAGTAGGCCACCATCCCGGCCAGCGTCAGCCACCAGCCCAGGCGGGTGCGCTTGCTCTTGAGCTCCTGGTATTTCGGGTGCGCCGAAATACGTGTTGCCAGATCAGTTTCCATGTCGTCTCCTGCATGTGATGGAACGAACCCGCGGCACTGTGCGGTTGCAGCGAATGTTCGGGCCCAGGGCTGACCCGACCATGACGCCAAACCAACAGGGGCTGACAAGCTGCCCGCCGCGCTTGCATGCTGCGCCGTCCGGGCCGCTGCTGCAAGTGGGGTAAGCTTCGCTGGTTATGAACCAAACAGTACAAAAGCAGAAGCGCGCAGCGCGGCCCAAGGCAGTGGCGTCACGCACCAACGACCCCGAGCGCACCATGGCCGACATCATCGAGGTGGCCACGCACGAGTTCTCGGAAAAGGGCCTGGCCGGTGCGCGCATCGATGTCATCGCTGAGGCCATGCGCACCAGCAAGCGCATGATCTATTACTACTTCGGCAGCAAGGAAGGCCTGTACATCCGCGTGCTGGAGGAGGCCTACCGGCGCATCCGCGAGATCGAATCCAGCCTGCACCTGGAAGACCTGGCGCCCGAGGACGCGCTGCGCAGGCTGGTCGGCTTCACGGTCGACTACCAGCTCGCCAACCCCGACTTCATCCGCCTGGTGATGACCGAGAACATCCACCGCGGCGAGTTCCTGGCGCAGAGCAAGGCGATCCACAAACTCAACGTGCCGGCCATCCTGGCAGTGCGCGAGGTCTACCGGCGCGGCGTGGCGGCGGGCGTGTTCCGTGCCGGCATCGACCCGGTGGACCTGCACATGTCGATCAGCGCGTTGAGCTTCTTCAACACCGCCAACCGTCACACCTTCGCGCTGATCTTCAAGCGCGACATGGAGTCGCCGGCGGCCGTGGTGGCGCGGCGCGACAGCATCATCGAGATGGTCGTGCGCTTCGTGCGCAAGTAGCAGTCGGCGGCCTAGAGGATGCCGCGCAGCACCTGCACGGTGTCGCGCAGCAGCGGCAGCAGCTTGGCCTCGATCTGCTCGCGCGACCACGACTGCACCTGCAGCGTCATGCCGATCGCTGCGCGGGTGGCGCCGCGACGGTCCTTCAGCGGCAGGGCCACGCCCGTCAGGCCGGCGTCGAGCTGCTGCTCGACGATCCAGTGGTCCTGAGCACGGGCGCTGCGCACGGCGGCGACGAAGCGTTCGCCCTCGGTCACCGTGTGCGGCGTGAAGGCCGCGAACTCGTGTTCCGCCGCCCACGCGTCGAGCGCCGGGTCATCCAGCATGGCGAGCAGCACCACGCCGGGCGTGACCACGTGCGCCGGCACGCGCGCACCGGCATGGAAGCCGATCGACACCAGCCGCGGGCTGTTGCTGCGCGCGATGTACACCACCTCGTGGCCGTCGAGCACACTGACGTTGACCGTCTCGCCGCTGGCCATCGACAGCCGCTGGATGAAAGGCTGCACCAGCCGCGGCAGCCGCGCCGAGCCCAGGTAGCTCTGGCCCAGGCGCAGCACGCGCGGTGCCAGCCAGAACAGCTTGCCGTCGGTCTGCGCATAGCCGAAGTGGCACAGGCTCAGCAGGTGTCGCCGTGCCGCGCTGCGCGGGATGCCGGTGCGCGCGGCGACCTCCGCCACCGACTGGCGCGGGAACTCGTCGTCGAAGGACTCGATCACCAACAGCCCGCGGCCGAGGCCGGCAATCAGGTCCTTGGGGTCGATGGGGTGATGGTCAGGGGAAACCATAGGTTCGTTCGATGATCGGACGTCATCATTCGATTATCGGACGAACGCCCTATGGGTCGTCTTGTGGTTCCAGGGGTCGGCGCCTACGCTGCGAGCCATCCAAACCCCAACGGAGACTTCCATGTTCAGCGGATTCAAGTTCAAGCTCGGTGGCGTCGTTCTCGGCGTGTCGCTGCTCGCGGGCTTCAGCCCCGCCCAGGCCCAGGAGCGCACCCTCAAGCTGGCCACGCAGACGACGGCCGGCACCGCCACCTACGACGCGTCACTCAAGTTCGCCGAGCTGGTCAAGGCCAAGAGCGGCGGCAAGCTCAACGTCAAGGTTTTCGGTGGCGGCACGCTCGGCAAGGACGTGGCGGTGGTGTCGTCGATGCAGGGCGGCACCATCGACATGTGCGTGATGAACTCCAGCCTGCTTGCCGGCGTGGTGCGCGAAATGGGCATCCTCGACTTTCCCTTCGTCTTCAACAACGAGAAGGAGGCCTACACCGTGCTCGACGGCCCCTTCGGCAAGAAGCTGCACGGCCTGCTCGCGCCCAAGGGCGTGGTCGGGCTGTCGTACTGGGAGCAGGGCTGGCGCCAGTTCCACACCGGCAAGAAGCAGATCACCAAGGCCGACGACCTGGTGGGCATGAAGATCCGCGTCATCGAGACGCCGATCTACACCGACTTCATGAACGCGATGGGCGCCAACGCCACGCCGCTGCCTTACCCCGAGCTGTACACCGCACTCGAGCAGAAGGCCATCGACGGCGGCACGCAGCCGATCACCAACGTCGTGAACGCCAAGCTGTACGAGGTGCAGAAGTACCTGACCATCACCAACCACATGTACAGCCCGCAGTCGATCCTGATCGGCAAGAAGGCCTGGGACAGCCTGTCGCCGGCCGACCAGAAGATCGTGCAGGAAGCCGCCGACGAAGCGCGCGACTACCAGCGCAAGATCTCGTTGGAGCGCAACGCCAAGGGCCTGGAAGAGCTGAAGAAGCTGATGACGGTAAATGCATTGCCGCCTGCCGAGTTGGCGAGGATGGCTGACAAGGCCAAACCGGTGGTCGCCAAGTACACGCTGATCGTCGGCGAGCCGCTGGTCAAGGAGATGAACGCCGAAGTGGCCAAGGTGCGCGGGCAGAAATGACCCATGGCGCCCTCGCGGTTGGCGCCGGGCGCCAGTACGGCTAAGGGTTAGCCCCAGGTTTAGAACTAACCAGTTCGTACATAATTACCGCAGCCCGATGAGGACTTGACCGGGCCGGGAAAGCCGACCAAACCGGCGGCCGGATCAACGAGGAGACAAACCTTGAATGCACTGCTCGATCGCTACTGTCGACTTCTGGACGCCCTGACCGCAGTGTTCCTGGCGATCATGGTGGTGCTGGTGTTCGGCAACGTGGTGCTGCGTTACGCCTTCAACTCCGGCATCACGGTCAGCGAGGAAGTCTCGCGCTGGCTTTTCGTGTGGCTGACCTTCCTCGGTGCGATCGTCGCCATCAAGGAGCACGGCCATCTCGGTACCGACATGCTCGTGGCGCATCTGCCGGTGTGGGGCAAGAAGGCCTGCTTCATCGTTGGCCATGTGCTGATGCTCTACGTCTGTTGGTTGCTGTTCTGGGGCAGCCTGGACCAGGCGCGCATCAACTGGGAGGTCGAAGCGCCCGTTACCGGCGCGTCGGTGGCCATCTTCTACGCCTCGGGTGTGTTCTTCGCCGTCTCCGCCGCGCTGCTGTTGCTGCGCGAGCTGTGGCGCACCGCAAGCGGCCGCATCACCGAGTCCGAGCTGGTCATGGTGCAGGAATCCGAAGACCTGGCCCAGGTGCACGACCTGCACATCGACGAGAACCCGACGGCCACCAAGCGCTGAGAAGGACACCATCATGACCGTGCTGATCTTCCTCGGCTCGCTGCTCGGCGCCATGGCGCTGGGCATTCCCATCGCCTTCTCGCTGCTGCTGTCGGGTGTGGCGCTGATGTGGCACCTGAACCTGTTCGACCCGCAGATCCTGGCGCAGAACGTGATCAACGGCGCCGACAGCTTCCCGCTGCTGGCCGTGCCCTTCTTCATGCTCGCCGGCGAGATCATGAATGTCGGCGGCCTGAGCCGGCGCATCGTCGACCTGGCGTTGACGCTGGTCGGCCATGTGCGCGGCGGGCTCGGCTTCGTCGCCATCCTGGCGGCGTGCATGCTGGCTGCGTTGTCGGGCTCCGCCGTGGCCGACACCGCGGCATTGGCCGCGCTGCTGCTGCCGATGATGGTCAAGGCCGGTCATGACAAGGCGCGCTCGGGTGGGCTCATCGCCGCGGCCGGCATCATCGCGCCGATCATTCCGCCGTCGATCGGCTTCGTCATCTTCGGCGTCGCCGCCAACGTGTCGATCAGCAAGCTGTTCATGGCTGGCATCGTGCCCGGGCTGATGATGGGCCTGGCCATCGCCATCGCCTGGTACTTCGTCGCCAAGCGCGAGAACGTCAAGCCGCCGCCGAAGTCGACGACGGCGCAGAAGCTGGCCGCGCTGCGTTCGTCGCTGTGGGCGCTGTTCCTGCCGGTGATCGTGCTCGTCGGCCTGAAGTTCGGCGTCTTCACGCCCACCGAAGCGGCGGTCGTGGCGGCGGTCTACGCGCTCTTTGTCGCCACCGTGGTCTACCGAGAGATGCACTTGTCGCAGCTGTACGAGGTGTTTGTCAGCGCCGCCAAGACCACCGCGGTGATCATGTTCCTGGTGGCCGCGGCCATGGTCTCGGCCTGGCTGATCACCGTGGCCGAGATCCCGGCGCAGATGATTTCGCTGCTCGAGCCCTTCATGGGCAACCAGACGCTGCTGCTCATCGCCATCATGCTGCTGGTCATCGCCGTCGGTACGGCGATGGACATGACGCCGACGATCCTGATCATGACGCCGGTGCTGATGCCGGTGGTCAAGGCCGCGGGCATCGACCCGGTGTACTTCGGCGTGCTCTTCATCATGAACAACGCCATCGGCCTGATCACGCCACCGGTGGGCACTGTGCTCAACGTCGTCGCCGGTGTCGGCCGCATGAAGATGGACGAGGTCACGCGCGGCGTGCTGCCCTTCATGTTCGCGCAGTTCGCGGTGATGTTCCTGCTGGTCCTGTTCCCCTCGCTCGTGCTGGTGCCCATGCGCTGGTTCATCGGCTGAGCCCTCCCACCCCCCAACCCCCTGCTCTGGAGACAAGTCCCATGAAAAAACTGACCCGTGCCCTGGCCTTTGGCCTGGCCGCGCTGCTACCCCTGTCCGCCGCGCTGGCGCAGGACATCAAGGAGCGCAGCTTCAAGTTCGCGCTGCAGAACCCGAAGGGCCATCCGCTGGAGCAGGGTGCCGCCAAGTTCTCCGAGCTCGTCGCCGCCAAGAGCGGTGGCAAGATGAAGGTCAACGTGTTCCCGGGCGGCGCGCTCGGTGGCGACGCCGCCAACGTCTCGGCGCTGCAGGGCGGCACGATCGAGTTCGTGATGCTGAACTCGGGTATCCTGGCCTCGCAGGTCAAGGACTTCGAGGTCTTCGACTTCCCCTTCATGTTCGCCAACGCGAAGGAGGCCGACGCGGTGGTCGACGGCCCCTTCGGTCAGAAGCTGCACGCCAGGCTGCAGGAAAAAGGCATCGTCGGTCTGGCCTACACCGAGCTGGGCTTTCGCCAACTCACCAACAGCAAGAAGCCGATCAACACGGTGGAGGACATCGCCGGGCTGAAGCTGCGCGTCATCCCGAACGCGATCAACGTCGACTGGGTCAAGGCGCTGGGCGCGAACCCGACGCCGCTGGCCTTCCCCGAGGTCTATGCCGCGCTGGAGCAAAAGGCCATCGACGGCCAGGAGAACCCGCTGAGCGTGATCAGGCCAACAAGTTTGCCGAGGTACAGAAGTATCTGGCGCTGACCAACCACCAGTACAACCCGCAGTCGATCATCTTCAGCAAGAAGGTCTGGGACACGCTGTCGCCGGCCGAGCAGAAGATCCTGCAGGACGCCGCGCTCGAGGCCGCGAAGTACCAACGCCAGGTCAATCGCGACGCCGCGGCCGGCCAGCTCGACGCGCTGAAGAAGGCCGGCATGCAGGTCAGCGAGTTCTCGCCGGCCGAGCAGGCCAAGCTGCGCGACAAGCTCAAGCCGGTGATCGACAAGCATGGCGCGGCCATTGCCGCCACCGTGGCCGAGTTGCAGGCCGAGCTGGCCAAGCTGCGCAAGTGAAACCCGCCACCGACTCCAAAGCCCTGGTCGGGCTGATCGGCGCCGGCATCCAGCGCTCGCTGACGCCGGCGATGCACGAGGAGGAGGCGCGGCATCACGGCCTGCGCCTGCACTACCAACTGATCGACCTGGACAGCAGCGGCGCCACGCTGGCCGACCTGCCGGGGCTGATCAAGGCGGTGCGCACGATCGGCTTTTCCGGGCTGAACATCACCTACCCGTGCAAGCAGGCGGTGATCCCGCTGCTCGACGACCTGTCGGAAGAGGCGCGCGCGATGGGTGCTGTGAACACCGTGGTCTGCCGCGACGGCCGACTCACCGGTCACAACACCGACGGCTCGGGCTGGAGCGCGGCCTTCCGTCGTGCGCTGCCGCAGGCCGACCTGGACCGCGTGGTGCTGCTCGGTGCCGGCGGCGCCGGCGCGGCCATCGCGCATGCGGTGCTGCGCCTGGGCGCGAAACATCTGGTGGTCAACGACCGTGAGGGCGAACGGGCCGCGGCGTTGGCGCAAAGCCTGAACGCGCTCTACGGCGCTGGTCGCGTCAGCGCCAGCGAGGACGTGGCCGCCGCGTTGCGCGGCGCCAGTGGCCTGATCCACGCCACGCCCACCGGCATGGACAAGCTGCCGGGCCTGCCATTGCCCGCCGAACTGCTGCGACCTGCCCTGTGGGTGGCGGAAGTCGTGTACTTCCCGATCGAGACCGCGCTGCTGAAGGCGGCGCGCGAAAGAGGCTGCGCCACGGTCGATGGCGGCGGCATGGCGGTGTGGCAGGCGGTGGGTGCCTTCAAGCTCTTCACCGGACTGGAACCCGACGCGGCGCGCATGGAAGCGCACTTCCGCCGCATGCTGGCCGCGCGCGCGGGCACGGCCTGAGCGAATCTTCTGGAGCAAGCATGAACCGCAGGGCCGTTCCCAAGCCGACAACGAAGTTGCGGCGAAGACTCACAACTGTGCGAAGCACTTGTGATGTTGGAGCCAATACCGCAGTGCGCAGCACGGAGATTTTCTGATGAACCCGACTCCCGACCGCGAAGCCATTGCCGACGCCACCAACCCGCTGGGGCTGGACGGCATCGAGTTCATCGAGTTCTCCACCTCCAAGCCGCAGGCGCTGGGCCAGGTGCTGGAGATGATGGGCTACCGGCCGATCGCCCGCCACCGCTCGCGCGAGGTGCTGCTGTACCGGCAGGGCGACATGAACATCATCGTCAATGCCCATGCCGCCGGGCTGCCGCGCAGCGTGCTGCCGGGCGAGACGCCGGTGATCGCCGCGATCGCGCTGCGCGTGCGCGATGCCGCCGCCGCCTACCGCCACGTGCTGCAACGCGGCGCCTGGGCCGTGCCGACGCAGGTGGAGGTGATGGAGCTGAACATCCCGGCGATCCACGGCGTGGGCTCGAGCCGCATCTACTTCGTCGACCGCACCCACGACTTCTCGATCTACGACGTCGACTTCACGCTCATCCCGACGGTCGACCCGAAGCCGCCGGCGCTGGCCGGGCTGCACTGGTTCGGCATCGTGCAGTACATCGGCAACGAACGCATGGAGGACTGGACCGAGTTCTACCGTGAGCTGTTCGGCTTCAAGGCGCTGCCCGAAGAACAGCGCTACGGCATCCTGCCGAAGGGCCGCATCCTGCAGAGCCCGTCGATCGGCCCGCGCGGCAGCTTCTTCCTGCAGCTGATCGAGCCCGAGCCGGGCATCCTGGACGTCGAGGGCGACGAATCGCTGCAGCGCATCGGCCTGGGCGCGCCCGACGTGCTGGCCAGCGTGGCCGCGCTGCGCCAGCGTGGCGTGGGCTTCGTCGAGTCGACGGACGTGCATTCCGAAGGGCGAGGCGCGTTGACGCAGAGTTACCTGGGCGGGGTGATGTTCGAGCTGGTGCACGACGAGAGAGCGGCGTGATGGTCACGCAGGCGAACATCCTCGATTTCGGCATGGACACCATCTCCATGGCCGGCACGCTGCCCGACAAACTGCGCGCCATGCGCGAAGCCGGCTTCTCGCAGGTGATGCTGTCGGCGCGCGACCTGATGCAGCATGCCGAGGGCTATGAATCCGCGGTGCGCGCGGTGCGCGACAGCGGCCTGCGCATCACCGGCTTCCAGGTGCTGCGCGACTTCGAGGGCCTGGACGGCCACCTGCACGACTACAAGGTCGACATCGCCAAGTCGATGCTCGAGATGTGCCACGACCTGGGCGCCAAGCTGCTGCTGGTGTGTTCCAGCACCTCCACCCATGCGGTGGGCGACCTGGACCGGCTGGCGCACGACCTGCGCAAGCTGGCCATGCTGGCGCTGCCGCTGGGTGTGAAGGTGGCCTACGAAGGCCTGTCCTGGGGTCGCCACGTCAACGAGTTCACCGCCGCCTGGGAGGTGGTGTGCCGCGCCGACATGCCGAACCTGGGCCTGGGCTTCGACTCCTTCCACTCGCTGGCCAGCAAGTCGGCGATGGACGACCTGGACATGCTCGACACCTCGCGCGTGTTCCTGGTGCAGCTGGCCGATTTCATGTGGCAGCAGATCCGTTCGGTCGAAGAGCGCATCGAAACGGCGCGCCACTTCCGCGTCTTTCCGGGCGAAGGCGTGCACAGCGAGCACGTGGCCGAGCTGGTGAGTCGCCTGTACCGCATGGGCTACCGCGGCGACTACAGCTTCGAGGTCTTCAACGACGACTACCAGCAGATGCCGCTGCCGAAAGTGGCCGAGCGCGCGCGCCGCAGCGCGGTGTGGCTGGCCGAGGACGTGCTCAACCGCTCGGTGCCGCTGCCCAATGCCATGCGGCTGCGTTCACGCCTGGCGTGAACGCGGCGAAAATGGCGGCGCATCCGAGGAGGGGTGAGACATGCCTTCGATCCTGATACTGAACGGCCCGAACCTGAACCTGCTGGGCACGCGCGAGCCTGCCGTGTACGGCCACACCACGCTCGACGACGTGCGCGCGCTGTGCGCGGCCACCGGCCAGCGCCTGGGCCTGGAGGTCGATTTCCGCCAGAGCAACCACGAGGGCGTGCTCATCGACTGGATTCACGAGGCCGGAGCGGCGCACCGCGCCGGCGGACTGCTGGGCGTGGCCTTCAACGCCGGCGCCTACGCCCACACCAGCGTGGCGCTGCACGACGCCGTCAAGGGCGCCGGTGTGCCGATGATCGAGGTGCACATCAGCAACGTGCATGCGCGCGAATCCTTCCGCCACCACTCCTACCTGTCGCCGGTGGCGGCCGGCATCGTCGTCGGCTTCGGCATCGATGGCTACGTGCTGGCGATGGAAGGGCTGGCGCGCCGTGCCGCGGCCGCCGGTGCCTGAAGCGGGAGTCTTCGCCCAGTCGCTGCTGATCGGGCTGTCGATCGCCGCGCCAGTGGGCCCGATCGGCCTGCTGGTGATCCAGCGCACGCTGCAGCGCGGTGCCGTGGTCGGCCTGGCCACCGGGCTGGGCGCGGCTGCGGCCGACGCGTTGTACGGCGCGGTCGGCGCCTTCGGCGTCAGCTGGATCATCGACGCGCTGGTCGGCGCGCGCGTGCCGCTGGCGGTGGGAGGCGGCGGCCTTCCTGCTGTGGCTGGCCTGGCGCATCTGGCACTCGGCGCCGGCCGACGCGTGCGGCGCAGGCCGGCGGCGGCGGGCTGCTGCGGTGTTTTGCCGGCACCTTCGTGCTGACGCTGTCGAACCCGGCGACGATCTTCTCCTTCATCGCCGTGTTCGGCACGCTCGGCGCGCGCATGACGGTGAGTTCGCCTTGGACCATGATCGCCGGCGTGCTGCTGGGTTCGGCGCTGTGGTGGTTGTTGCTGAGTGCCGGGGTCGCGCGGCTGCGCACGCGCTTCGACGCACGCGCGCAGGCCTGGGTCAACCGTGGCTCGGCGCTGCTGCTGGCCGGCTTCGCGCTGTGGCAGTTGGTTGCGCTGCGCCACTGATGCCGATCCGCGATCGGACAAATGGAAGTTGTTGACGGTCTATAGCGACCAAAGGCGCGTTGCAGTCATTCGACTCGACGAACTGGCGGGCGGCAACGCAGCGTAAGGAGCCCATCAGAAGGTGGGCAACTGAAGGTAGGCACCCACAGGTAGCCGCCCGACACGTTATTGCCACACACCGGGTGGCTTAAGACTGTCCGAGGTCACCAATTCGTCAGCTATGCATGCGAGCCATCGGCCGGCAGCCCCGGACGGCGCAGGATGGCGCCGAAGTCCACCACAAGCGCCACCGCTCGGAGCCTTGAAAAGCTAGGGATTGAAGAGCGTTCGCCGGTGCGCGAAGCTATCGTGGCATACACGTTGCTGTTCACCCGGGTTCACTTGAGGAGTTCCTCATGAAGTCGATTCAGGTGTCGTGGCCGCATGTCGCTGGTGCCCTCTCGATCGTTCTGGGCTCGGCCGGGTGTGCGATGACCGCCCCCATGGCGGAGCGTTACGTGGCCCCTCCGATGGGGGCGACCTGGGTCAGCGAGAGGCGCGACACCGGCAGTTACGGTTCGGCCACAGTCCAGCTGCCCGGCAAGCGTGGCGAGTTCATCTGGGAAGGCAAACCCCACGTCACGTTCGAGACGCCGGAAAGCACCACCGTCTCGCGGCCCGAAGGCGGCTTCATCGGCGTGTTCCGCGACGGCAAGCCGCTGATGATGTGGAATCCGCCCGCGAACTTCGAGTGGCCATTGACGGTGGGGGCGACCTTCTCGAAGAACTACAGCCTGACGATGTATCCCGCGCAACAGACCGTGACCTACACCTCGACCAGCCGGGTCGAGGCCTACGAGGATGTCACGGTACCGGCAGGCACCTTCAAGGCCTTCAAGGTCAGAACCACCGATACCATCGGCAACGACAACGTCGTCTGGTTCAGCCCGGAGCTCGGCATCTTCGTCAAGCAGAACAACCGCCGCACCGCCCAGCATGCCCAGGGGCCCGGCACGCGCGACGTCGAGATGGTCTCGCAGTCGATCCGGAGGTGAAGGCTGCAGTGCGGGGGGCGAACCCCTGCATCGGGCTGCGGCGCGCGCAGATCGCGAACGCGCGGGAGTGGTTGCCTACTGCTGCGTGACGGAACCAGTCTCGAACGCGACGACCCGCTGCATCTACAAGCAACATTCAACTGCTTCGCAACGATCGTGGTGATGCAGAGATGAATGTCTTCCTGTGCGGCCCCGCCCGCTGAAGGCATCGCTGCCGTTCGGGTTGTTCAGCAACCCCCTAAATCCTGAAGGGTCTGGCGCCAGAAACTGGCGCTGATCCTGTTCATCATCTACACGCCGGCCGGCAACTGGTGTTTGGCACGGCACCCATCGGCGTCGAAGTGTGGCTGCTGGCGCTTGCCGCGCAGTGTTGATGTCGGTACTGAAGAAGGCGCGCAAGGCGACGATAGATCGCAGCCTGTCTTCCTCTGTCATTCGACTTGCCGTCCTAAACGACAGCGATATGCCGGGACCGGCCGCTCGACGCTCGAACGCGAGTTCACATGCGCCTCGCGCCAGGCGCATCAGCCCACCGCCGGCACGTCGGTGTCGGCCGGCTCGTCCTCGCCGTGCCACTCGGCATCCAGTCGCTGCATGTTCTCCAGGATCTTCAGCAGGTAGTGCAGCGTGTGCGTGACGTCGTTGACCGAGAAGTCGCCGAGGATCTGCTCGTAGTACGCGCGGATCTTCGGCTGCGCCAGGACCTGCCAGACATGGCGACCTGAATCCGTCATCGTCACGACGCGCGAGCGGCGATCTCGCCCGTCGGTCGTGATCGCGATATGCCCGTCGCGCTCCATGCGGCCGATCAGCCCCGACAGGTTTTGCCGGCTCACCATCAGGTAGCGGGCCAGGTCGCCGATGCTCGTGCCGGCCTGCGCCTTCTCGCGCGACAAGGCGCCGAGCACCGCCCATTGCTGCGTCGTAAGGCCTTCCTCTGCAACCGCGCGGCTCCCTGTTTTATGCAACATATTTGCGCATTGGTACAAGCGAAAGAACAACCTGTTGGCAAGTTCCATCTTTGCTGATGCAGGCGCAGGGTTAGGGTTTACGATGATCTTCTCCTTTGAAGTTTTGCTTGCGAGCCGGAAATCACTTAGCTATGATACGTCAACATATTTCCATATATCCGGCGCAGATCGAAGACATCGTCGATCATCTCATCAACCCAGGCAAGCGAGAGGAAGCACCATGCAGCGATTCAAGGAACAGACGGTTGTGGTTACCGGTGGTGGTGGTGGCATCGGCGGCGCCACCTGCCGTCGCTTCGGCAGCGAGGGCGCCCGCGTTGCGGTGTTCGACCTCAACCTGGAGGCGGCCGAGAACGTGGCGTCCGCGGTCCGCGCGGACGGCGGCGTCGCCGAGGCCTTCAAGTGCGACATCACCGATCGCGCCAGCGTGAATGCCGCCGTCGCGGCGGCCGAGGCCAAGCTGGGTGCCATCGACGTACTGGTCAACAACGCCGGCTGGGACGTCTTCAAGCCCTTCACCAAGACCGAACCGGCGCAGTGGGACAAGCTCATCGCCATCAATCTGACGGGTGCGCTGCACATGCACCACGCCGTGCTGCCCGGCATGGCGGCGCGCAAGAGGGGCCGCATCGTCAACATCTCTTCGGATGCGGCGCGGGTCGGCTCTTCCGGCGAGGCGGTCTACGCCGCCTGCAAAGGCGGGCTGGTGGCGTTTTCCAAGACCATCGCCCGCGAACACGCGCGTCATGGCATCACCGTCAACGTGGTCTGCCCGGGTCCCGACCGATACGGCGCTGTTCGCCGACTACAAGCAAGGCGCCGGCAACCCCGAGAAGCTCATGGAGGCCTTCACGCGCTCGATTCCGCTGGGCCGCATCGGCCAGCCCGAGGACCTGCCTGGCGCGGTGCTGTTCTTCGCCAGCAGCGACGCCGCCTTCGTCACCGGCCAGGTGCTCAGCGTGTCCGGCGGCCTGACGATGAACGGCTGACGAGTGGCGCATCCGCCTGCTGCGCGGTCCGATCTTGCGACTGCGGTGCTCGCCGTAAGGGTGTACGGCTGCGCTCCTCGCCGCAATTTCGGGCCGCTCGCGACGGCGGCTGCTCCGCTCGTTCCACCGATCTTTCACAACTCTTGGAGACTGAAATGAATTTCGAAGACATCCTGTACGAGGTCCGCAACGGCGTGGCCTGGATCACCATCAACCGCCCGGACAAGATGAACGCCTTCCGCGGCACCACCTGCGACGAGCTGATCAAGGCGCTGAACAAGGCCGGCTACGACAGGGCCGTGGGCTGCATCGTGCTCGCCGGTGCCGGCGACCGCGCCTTCTGCACCGGAGGCGACCAGTCGGCGCACGACGGCAACTACGACGGCCGCGGCACCATCGGCTTGCCGATGGAAGAGCTGCACACCGCCATCCGCGACGTGCCCAAGCCGGTGATCGCCCGCGTGCAGGGTTTTGCCATCGGCGGCGGCAACGTGCTGTGCACGATCTGCGACCTGACCATCTGTTCCGACAAGGCCGTCTTCGGCCAGGTCGGCCCGAAGATGGGCTCGGTCGACCCCGGCTACGGCACCGCCTTCCTGGCGCGCGTGGTCGGCGAGAAGAAGGCGCGCGAGATCTGGTACCTGAACAAGCGTTACTCGGGCCAGGAAGCCGTCGCGATGGGCCTGGCCAACGTCTGCGTGCCGCACGAGCAGCTGGATGCCACCGTGCAGGAGTGGGCCGAGACGATCTGCGAGCGCAGCCCCACGGCGATTGCCATCGCCAAGCGCAGCTTCAACATGGACACTGCGCACCAGAGCGGCATCGCCGGCCTGGGCATGTACGCGTTGAAGCTGTACTACGACACCGAAGAGTCGCGCGAGGGCGTCAATGCGCTGAAGGAAAAGCGCAAGCCCGAGTTCCGCAAGTACGCGAAGTAGGGCCCGCGACCGATCCACCCCAAGACGCTCCAAGCGCGCCCGTTCCGAGGCGCGCCGGGCGCAGCTTTAGCCGGAGACAACCGATGAACCCCTATCTCGACGAAGACCTGGTCACGCTCGGCGATCACGTGCGCCGCTTTGCGACGGACCGCATCGCCCCTGGCTTCCAGGAACGTGACCGGACGCGAGTGCTCGAGCGCCAGCTGATGCGCGAGATGGGCGAGATGGGTTTCATCGCGCCGGAGCTGCCCGAGCAATTCGGCGGCCAGGGCCTGGGCTGCCTGGCGGCCGGCGTGATCCATGAAGAGATCGCCCGCGCCGACCTGAGCATCAGCTACATCAACCTGCTGGCCTCGCTGAATTCGCAAATCCTGTCGGAGCATGGCCGGCCCGAAGTCGTCGCGCCATGGCTGCACAAGCTGGTGGCCGGCGAGGCGCTGTGCGCGATCGCGCTGACCGAACCGCGCGGCGGCTCCGACGCCGGCAACCTGCGGCTGAAGGTCGAGCGCCAGGGCGACCACTACGTCGTCAACGGCGAGAAGACCTCGATCTCGGCGGCCGACCAGGCCGACATCACGGTGGTCTTCGGCCGCACCGGCACCGTCGAATCGGCCGCGCACGGCGTCACCGCGCTGCTGGTGCCGATGGACCTGCCCGGCGTGACTACCAGCCGCTTCGACTGTCATGGCCAGCGCGCCATCGGCCGCGGCTCGATCTTCTTCGAGAACGTGCGCGTGCCCATCGACCACCGCCTCGGCGACGAGAACAAGGGCTTCGTGCAGGTGATGCAGGGCTTCGACTTCAGCCGCGCGCTGATCGGCCTGCAGGTGCTGGCCGTGGCCCGCGTGTCCCTGGAAGAGACCTGGGAGTACGTGGCGCAGCGCGAAGCCTTCGGCAAGCCACTGTCGGCCTTCCAGGGCGTGTCGCACCCGCTGGCCGACTTCGACACCCAGGTCGAGGCCGCGCGGCTGCTGTGCCTGCAGGCGCTGTGGCTCAAGGACAAGGGCGCGCCGCACAGCGCCGAAGCCGCGATGTGCAAGTGGTGGGCGCCGAAGCTGGCCTACGACGTGGTGCACCAGTGCCTGCTGATGTTCGGCCACGGCGGCTACGACCGCGGAGCGATGGAGCAGCGGCTGCGCGACGTGCTCGGCTTCCAGATCGGCGACGGCACGGCACAGATCATGAAAACCATCATCGCGCGCACGCGGGCCGGCCGCAGTGCCGTACCGGCCTGAGACGCGCCCGACCACAAGGAGACATCCCATGGAATTCGACGCCATCCTGCTGCCGCCCCGCCGTGCCGAGAGCATCGCCAAGGGTTGGTGGTTCGACCGCACGATCAATCACGAGCTCGACGCCTGCGTCGCGGCCTGCCCCGACAAGCTGGCGCTGAGCGCGCTGCGCGTGGAGTCGGGCGAGATGCGCCGCTTCAGCTACCGCGAACTGGCCCGCCTGGCCGACCGCATCGCGGTCGGGCTGACCCGGCTGGGCGTGGGCCGCAACGACGTGGTCTCGATGCAGTTGCCGAACTGGTGGCAGTTCAGCCTGCTGTACCTGGCCTGCTCGCGCATCGGCGCGGTGCTCAACCCGCTGATGCACATCTTCCGCGAGCGCGAGCTGTCGTTCATGCTCAAGCACGGCGAGTCCAAGCTGCTGATCGTGCCCAAGCTCTTTCGCGGCTTCGACCACGAGGCGATGGCCCGCGCACTGCAGCCGAGCCTGCCGCATCTGCAGCGCATCGTCGTCGTCGGCGGCGATGGCCCCGACGACTTCGACGCCCTGCTGACGACGCCCGAATGGGAGAAGGCGCCCGACGCGCGCGAGATCCTGACGCGCCACCGCCCTGGCCCGGACGACATCACCCAGCTGATCTACACCTCGGGTACCACCGGCGAGCCCAAGGGCGTGATGCACTCGGCCAACACGGTGATGGCCAACATCGTGCCCTATGCCCGGCGGCTGAAGCTGGGCGCCGACGACGTGGTGCTGATGGCCTCGCCGATGGCGCACCAGACCGGCTTCATGTACGGCCTGATGATGCCGATCATGCTGCGCGCCAGCGTGGTACTGCTCGACGTCTGGGACCCGAAGCAGGCGGTGGCGACGATCCGCGCCGAGGGTGTGACGTTCACGATGGCGTCCACACCCTTCCTGTCGGACCTGACGAAGACCGTGCAGGACAGCGGCCTGGCCGTGCCCAGCCTGCGCACCTTTCTCTGCGCCGGCGCGCCGATCCCCGGCCCGCTGGTCGAGCAGGCGCGCAAGACGCTGGGCACCAAGATCGTCTCGGCCTGGGGCATGACCGAAAACGGCGCGGTCACGCTGATCGAGCTGGACGACGACGACCAGCGCGCCTTCTCGACCGACGGCTGCCCGCTACCGGGTGTCGAGGTCAAGGTGATCGACTTCGACGGCCGCACGCTGCCGCCAGGCGAGGTCGGCAAGCTGGTGGTGCGCGCGTGCTCCAACTTCGGCGGCTACCTGCGCCGGCCGCAGCTGAACGCCACCGATGCCGAGGGCTGGTTCGACACCGGCGACCTGGCGCGCATCGACGCCAGCGGCTACATCCGCATCAGCGGCCGCAGCAAGGACGTGATCATCCGCGGCGGCGAGAACATCCCCGTCTTCGAGATCGAGGCGCTGCTCTACAAGCACCCAGCGGTGGCGCAGGCCGCCATCGTGGCCTATGCCGACGAGCGGCTCGGCGAGCGGGCCTGCGCGGTGGTCGTGCCCAAGGCCGGCCAGAGCCTGGACCAGGCCGGTTTGGTCGAGTTCCTGAAGTCGCAGAAGGTTGCGCTGCAGTACATCCCCGAGCGCCTCATCGTGCGCGACGCAATGCCGGCCACCCCGTCCGGAAAGATCCAGAAATTCAAGCTGCGCGACATGTTGCGCGACGGCACGCTGTGAACCGCAACCCTTCAACCCGCCCACCAGGAGACAGACTCATGAACACCTCATCCCCGCGCGCCCAACTTCCGCTGCGCCGCACGCTGGTCGCCGCGGCCGCCTCGCTCGGCCTGCTGAGCCTCGGCGGTGCCGCCTTCGCCCAACCTGCGTGGCCGACCAAGACCGTGCGCGTCGTCGTCGGCTTCGCCCCCGGCGGCACCACCGACGTGATAGCCCGCGTGCTCGCCCAGAGTCTGACCGAGACGCTGGGCCAGAGCGTGATCGTCGAAAACAAGCCTGGCGCCAGCGGCAACATCGCCGCCGGTGAAGTGATCAAGGCCGCGCCCGACGGCTACACCGTGCTCGTCGCGCCGACCTCGGTGGAGACGGCCAACCCCTCGCTGTTCAAGTCCAGCATCCTGCCCTCGCGCGACCTGACGCCGGTGATGGGCATCGGCCGCACGCAGATGTACGTGATCACGCGCCCGGGGCTGGAGGTCAAGGACCTCAAGCAGCTGATCGCGATGGCCAAGGCCAGTCCGGGCAAGCTGTCCTACGCTTCCTCGGGCACGGGCACGCCGCCGCAGCTGGCGGGCGAGCTCTTCAAGCAGAGCACCGACACCTTCATCACCCACGTCCCGTACCGCGGCGCCGCGCCCGCGCTGCAGGACGTGATGGCCAGCCAGGCCGACATGGCCTTCGACCCAGGCATCGCCTTCCCGCACATCAAGGCCGGCAAGGTCAAGCTGCTGGCCGTGGCCAGCGACAAGAAGTCGCCGTTCTTCCCCGATGTGCCGACCTATGCCGACTTGGGGCTAAAGGACGCCAGCCTGGACATCTGGTTCGGCCTGTGGGTGCCCAACAACACGCCAGCCGACGTCAGCGCACGACTGACCCGCGAGATCACGAAGATCCTGGCGAGTCCCGCGGTGAAGCAGCGCTTCGGCGACCTGGGCGCCGAGCCGGTGGCGCTGGAGGCGGCCGAGTTCAAGAAGCTGCTGGCACAGGAAGGCAAGACCCTGTCCGCGCTGATCAAGGACCGCAAGATCATCGTCGAATGATTGTGGGGACTGGACGTCGATGAACACCGAAGCACCCATCCTCACCGAGACCGTCGGCCGCGTCGGGCAGATCACGCTGAACCGGCCTGCGCAGTTGAACGCGCTGAACGATGCGCTGATGGACGCGCTGGGCGCAGCACTGCTGGCTTTCGATACCGACGAGGCCATCGGCTGCATCGTCATCACCGGCAACGCCAAGGCCTTCGCCGCCGGCGCGGACATCGCCGCGATGGCCGACTGGAGCTACATGGACGTCTACCGCAGCGACTTCATCACGCGCAACTGGGAGACGATCCGGCGCGTGCGCAAGCCGGTGCTTGCCGCGGTGGCCGGCTTCGCGATGGGCGGCGGCTGCGAACTGGCGCTGGCCTGCGACATCGTCATCGCGGCCGAGAGCGCGAAGTTCGCGCTGCCGGAGATCAAGCTGGCGATGCTGCCGGGTGCCGGTGGCACGCAGCGGCTGCCGCGCGCCATCGGCAAGGCCAAGGCGATGGACCTGTGCCTGTCGGCGCGAGTGCTCGATGCCGCCGAGGCCGACCGCTGCGGCCTGGTGTCGCGCGTGGTGCCCGACGCGCAGCTGCTGCCGGCCACGCTGGCGCTGGCCACGCAGATCGCCGGCTATTCGCTGCCCGCGCTGATGGCCATCAAGGAGTCAGTCAATCGCGCCTACGAATCGCCGCTGAGCGAGGGCATCGGCTTCGAGCGGCGCCAGCTGCACGCCCGCTTCGCCAGCGACGATGCGCACGAAGGCATGAAGGCCTTCCTTGCCAAGCGTCCCCCCGTCTTCACCCACCGCTGAGTCTCGTCAGAAAGGTACCGCGCCATGGCTATCGACCAAGAATCCTTCGACATCCTGGTGTCGTCGGTGCAGCGCTTCGTGCGCGAGCGGCTGAAGCCCGCAGAGGACGCGGTGGAAGAGCACGACGAGGTGCCGGCGGACATCGTCGAGGACATGAAGGCGATGGGCCTGTTCGGCCTGTCGATTCCCGAGGAGTACGGCGGCATCGGCCTGTCGATGAGCCAGGAATGCCGCGTCGCCTATGAGCTCGGCCATACGGCGCTGGCCTTCCGCTCGGTCTTCGGCACCAACGTCGGCATCGGCTCGCAGGGCATCCTGATGGACGGCACCGAAGCGCAGAAGCTCGACCTGCTGCCGCGGGTCGCGACCGGCGAACTGATCATGTCCTTCGCACTGACCGAGGCCGATGCCGGCTCCGATTCGGCTGCGGTCAAGACCCGTGGCGTGCGCCAGGGTGACGACTACATCCTCAGCGGTAGCAAGCGCTTCATCACCAACGCGCCGCGCGCCGGTGCGTTCACGCTGATGGCACGCACCGACGGCCCGGGCGCTGGCGGCATCTCGGCCTTCATCGTGCCCGCCGGACTGCCCGGCCTGAGCCTGGGCAAGCCCGACAAGAAGATGGGCCAGCGCGGCACCAAGACTTGCGATGTCATCCTCGACAACGTGCGCGTGCCGGCGGCGAATGTCATCGGCGGCAAGCCCGGTCGCGGATTCAAGACCGCGATGAAAGTGCTCGACCGTGGCCGGCTGCATATCTCGGCGGTGGCCTGCGGCATGGCGCAGCGCATCCTGGACGAATCGGTCGGCTACGCGCGCGAGCGCAAGCAATTCGGCAAGCGCATCGGCGACTTCCAGCTCGTCCAGGCGATGCTGGCCGACAGCCAGGCCGAGCTCTATGCCGGCTGGAGCATGGTGCAGGACTGCGCGTTGCGCTACGACGCCAAGGGAGGGCCGGGCGCGAGCAACCCCGACGTGAGCATGCGCGCCTCGTGCTGCAAGCTGTTCTGCACCGAGATGGTCGGCCGCGTCGCCGACCGCGGCGTGCAGGTGCACGGCGGCTCGGGCTACATCAACGAATACCCGGTCGAGCGCTTCTACCGCGACGTGCGGCTGCTGCGCCTGTACGAAGGTACGACGCAGATCCAGCAACTGATCATCGGCCGCGAGCTGATGGGCCGGGACTGAATCGAGGCGCGCGACCGTGACCCCCAATCCATGAAACTGGAGCCACCGATGAATGCCAAGACGAATGCAAGCTTCCACTGGGACGACCCGCTGCTGCTGGACCCGCAGCTGACGCGAGGACGAACGCGCGGTGCGCGACGCCGCGCGCAGCTACTGCCAGGAGCGGCTGGCCCCGCGCGTGGTCGAAGCCTTCCGCCACGAGAAGACCGACCCGGCCATCTTCCGCGAGATGGGTGAGCTCGGCCTGCTCGGCACCACCATCCCCGAGGCCTACGGCGGCGCCGGGCTGAACTACGTCTGCTACGGCCTGGTGGCACGCGAGGTCGAGCGCGTCGATTCCGGCTACCGCTCGATGATGAGCGTGCAGTCCTCGCTGGTGATGGTGCCGATCAACGCCTTCGGCACCGAGGCGCAGAAGCAGAAGTACCTGCCCAAGCTGGCCCGCGGCGAATGGATCGGCTGCTTCGGCCTGACCGAGCCGAACCACGGCAGCGACCCGGGCAGCATGGTCACGCGCGCGAAGAAGGTGCCCGGCGGTTATTCGCTGTCGGGCAGCAAGATGTGGATCAGCAACTCACCCATTGCCGATGTCTTCGTCGTCTGGGCCAAGGACGACGGCGGGCAGATCCGCGGCTTCATCCTCGACAAGGGCGCCAAGGGACTGAGTGCCCCGGCGATCCACAGCAAGGTGGGGCTGCGCGCCTCCATCACCGGCGAGATCGTCATGGACGAGGTGTTCTGCCCTGAGGAAAACGCCTTTCCGGACGTGCGTGGACTGAAGGGGCCCTTCACCTGCCTGAACAGCGCACGCTACGGCATCGCCTGGGGCGCGCTCGGCGCGGCCGAGGACTGCTACGAGCGTGCGCGCCAGTACGTGCTCGAGCGCAAGCAGTTCGGCCGGCCGCTGGCCGCGAACCAGCTGATCCAGAAGAAGCTGGCCGACATGCTCACCGAGATCACGCTGGGGCTGCAGGGCTGCCTGCGCCTGGGCCGCATGAAGGACGAGGGCACGGCCTCGGTGGAAGTCACCAGCCTCTTGAAGCGCAATTCCTGTGGCAAGGCGCTGGACATCGCGCGGCTGGCGCGCGACATGATGGGCGGCAACGGCATCAGCGACGAGTTCGGCGTGGCGCGCCACCTGGTCAACCTGGAAGTGGTCAACACCTACGAGGGCACACACGACATCCATGCGCTGATCCTGGGACGGGCCATCACCGGCATCGCGGCGTTCAGCTGAAGCCTGGCCTATCGATGGGAGTGGCGACCCGACGGTCGACAGCTTCGAGGCGCTCAACGAGCGCGCGAGTCAGGACCCGGCATGGTTCCACGACGCGCTGATCCGCTTCCTCGACTACCGCTTCGACCGCCCCTACGAACGGGTGCTGGACCTCGTCATGCGCGCAACCGCTCGCATGCTCATGCCCGTCGACCCCCATCCAGATGATGCGCCCTGTGGTCCGCGCGGCTTGGCTCGGTGAAGTGTAGGGGGATCTCGGCGCCCTGGTCAGCCCGGAGTCGTTGCCGGCAATACAGGCCGCGCGGCGTTGACGGCAGCCCTCGGTTCGGGACTGCAAGCCTGGTGCACAGCACTTGCGCCAGACGGTGGCAGACTCTCGGGTTCGCAAACCCAGGAGACTGAGCCATGGCCGACCCGCACAACCGCATCGCACTCGTCACTGGCGCCGGCAGTGGCATCGGCAAGGCCTCGGCGATCCGGCTGCTCGAAGACGGCTGGCGCGTGGTCTTCGCCGGGCGCCGCCTGGAGCCTTTGCGCGAGGCCATCGGTGCGGCCGGAGACCCCTTCGGCGACATCGACCAGCGCGCGCTGGCGGTGCCGGCCGACATGACGCGGCCCGATTCGGTGGCGGCGTTGTTCGACGTGGTGCGCGCGCGCTTCGGTCGACTGGACCTGCTGTTCAACAACGCCGGCACCGGCGCGCCGCCGGTGGCGCTGGAGGATCTGACGGTCGAACAATGGCGCACGGTGGTCGACACCAACCTCACCGGCGTGTTCCTGTGCATCCAGCAGGCGTTCAGGATCATGAAGGCGCAGACGCCCAAGGGTGGGCGCATCGTCAACAACGGCTCGATCTCGGCCTATGCGCCGCGGCCGAATTCGGCGCCCTACACCGCCACCAAGCATGCCGTCAGCGGGCTCACGCGCTCGGCCTCGCTCGACGGGCGGCAGCACGACATCGCGGTCGGCCAGATCGACATCGGCAATGCCGCCACCGACATGACGCAGCGCATGACCCAGGGCGTACCGCAGGCCGACGGCAGCATGAAGGTCGAGGAGCGCATGGACGTGCGCCATGTCGCCGATTCGGTGCTGCACATGGCCAACCTGCCGCTGTCGGCCAACGTGCTGTTCATGAACGTCATGGCCACGAAGATGCCCTTCGTCGGACGCGGCTGAAGCGACGGGCCTGGCGCCGCGGATGCAAGCCTCGGGCGCGCATCGGGCACCAGGCAGCCCCAGGCTGCTGCTAGCATGCAGCCATCGACCACCCCCACGGAGGACCCCATGAGCGAACTCACTTCTGACCATCGCGAAAAGCTGATGTCCGACCTGCGCACCGTCATTTCCGACGCCGAAGAGGTGCTGAAGGTCACCGCCGACCAGGCCACCGCTGGCGCCTCCGAGTTGCGCGTGCGCATGCAGGAGCGGCTGAAGCAGGCCAAGGTTCGCCTGCAGGACCTGCAGGACACCGCCGTGGCGCGCGCCCGCGCTGCTGGCCATGCGGCCGACGACTATGTGCACGATCATCCTTGGAAGGCCATCGGTGCCGCGGCCGGCCTCGGCATGATCATCGGTCTGCTCATCAGCCGCCGCTGAGGCCGCGGGCGCCCCATGCCCGTGTCGCGCGCTGGGCTCTTCGAATCGCTGCGCCGGCTGCTGCACACCGCGCTCGAACTCGGGCAGGTGCGGCTGGAACTGCTGGTCGCCGATCTCGAGTTCGAGAAACTGCGGCTGGTCGAGGTGGCACTGCGTGCGCTGCTCGGCCTGCTGCTGCTCGGCCTGGGGCTGTTGCTGCTCATCGCCTTCGTGCTCGTGCTGTTGTGGGACAGCTACCTGCTGCCGGCGCTGGGTGTGCTGACCGTGCTGTGCGTGGCCGGCGGCCTGCTGCTGCTGCAGGCCGCGAAGCGGCGGCTGGGCCGGGGCGACGAAATGTTCGCGGCCACGCGCGCCGAGTTCGAGCGTGACCAGGCCGCCTTGCGGCCGCGGGACTGAGGCCCTTGGGCGCCAACACTCGAGACGAGTTGCTGCGCCGGCGCGAGGACCTGCTGCTGCGCAGCGGCCGCTTGCGCCAGGAGTGGTCGCAGCAGGTGCAGGTGCTGCGTGCACCGCTGGGAGTGGTCGATCGGGCACGTGAGGCCGCGCAATGGCTGATCAGCCATCCCGAATGGCCTGTGGGCGTGCTGGTGGTGATCGTGCTGCTGCGCCCGGCGCGCGCGCTGCGCTGGAGTGCCTATGCCTGGCAGGGCTGGTCGGCCTACCGGCGCGTGCAACGGGTTGTGGGTAGGCGGCGGCCGCTGTTCTGAACCGGCGCACGCAGGAGCCGGGCGATGGCGACCGAACGAGCCGAAGCGCGCGGTATCCAGTTTCCCGTCGATGCCCAGGGCAAGCGCGCCTCGGCCGCAGTGGGCCGCGGCATCCTGGCCGCGGCGCTGCGCGTGCTCGACACCCAGGCGGCTGATGCCTGCCTGGCCGAGCGCGATTGGCGCCATGCCTACCCGGTGCACCTGCGCCGCCTGGTCGAGCTGCAGGCGGCCATGCCGCAGGCCACCGTGGCCTCATGCCGCGCCGGCCTCGACGCCGCGTGGAACGACTTGGTGTTCGTGCGCGACGGCGCAGCGATGCCCCTGCGCCAGGCGATGCACGACCCGCAGGCGCCGGGCCTGCAGACCCTGCACCTGCGCGGCAGCGGCGACAGCGCGCCGGCGCGCTGGGAGGTGCCCTACAAGGGCCGGCGCCTCAGTGGCGACGCCTTGGCGCGTCGCATCGACGCCTGGCTGGCCGGTGGCATCATCGAAGAGTCGAATGCGCAGGCGCTGCACCTGGCGCGCGCGCATCCAGAATGGTTCGACCTGTCCGACCGCCACCTGGTGCTGCTGGGTGCGGGCAGCGAGGCCGGGCCGCTGGGCTGGCTGGCGGGCTGGCGCGCGAACATCGTCGCCGTCGACCTGGCGCGCGGTCCCGCCTGGAGGAAGATCGCGCAGCGCGTGCGCGCCGGCAACGGCGAACTGATCGCGCCCGTGGCCGGTACGGTCCGCCCAAGCGGTGACACCGAGCAGGACGTGGCCCTGGCCGGCTGCGACATGCTGACGCAAACGCCCGAGATCGCTGCCTGGCTGACGCAGCTGCCCCAGCCGCTGGACCTGTTCTCGATCGCCTATCTCGACGGCGAAAGGCATGTGCGCGTGTCGCTGGCGATGGATGCCATCGGCGCCGCCGCCTGCGCCGCCGATGCGCGCTGCACGCGCGCCTGGATGGCCACGCCGACCGACATCTTCGCCGTGCCGCAGGCACTGGCCGAGGACGTGATGCGGGCCTACGCCGATCGCGGCACCGTCAAGCGCCTGGCGCAGGCCGGGCTGCGCGCCGGCAGCGGCGGGCGCAGCTTCGCGCCGCACATCGAAGGCCTGGTCGAGGCGGACGACGGCCAGCGCTGGGGCATCGTCGATTGCCTGGTTATCGAGCAGGGGCCGAACTACGCGCTGGCCAAGCGGCTGCAGCAGTGGCGCGCCATCGTGGCGCGCGCTGCAGGGCAGGTGGCCTCGATCAACGTGGCGCCGTCCACCAGCACGGCGTCGGTGCTCAGCAATCCGGCGCTGGCGGCGGGCTTCCGCGGCGCCAAGGCCTTCGACATCGAAGTCTTCGCGCCGGACACCACGAATGCGCTGATGGCCGCGCTGTGGGTGCACGACCTGCGCAATCCGCAGAGCTCGGCCCAGCCGTCGGCACCGCTGGCGCACCCGCTGCAATTGCTGGTGCAAGGCGCCAACCACGGCGGCCTGTGGCGCGTGCCCTATCTGCCGCGCTCGGTGCTGCCCTTCGCGGCGCTGCTCGGCCTGATGAAGCGCGGCTGAGCGCTGCCCGGCCGGCCGCGCTCAGGCGGCCGCTGCTGCGGCGCTGGCTGCTGCAAAGTCCACCAGTTCGCCCAGCATCACCGCGACGGCCGCACTGGCGGCTTGGGCCACGCCGCCGGCGTCGCTCGGCTTGGCCGCCGCCGACTGGCGGAAGACGCGCCGTCCCAGCAGCTTGCGGCTGCGCCAGTCGACCAGTTCGGCGCTGAGCACCAGCCGCACGAGGCCGGGATCGACGCTGGCGTCCAGGTACAGCTCGTCCAGGCGCAGCGTCAACAGCAGATCGCCGCGCACGCCAGAGGTGCTCAGCACCACCTCGCGGAAGCGCTGCGTGCGAGCCAGCCGTGCTTCGGCCAGCACCTGCAAGGCTTGCGCCGGGCGCTCGCTCCAGTAGCCGAACTGGAAGTACGAGCGACTGCGCCCGTCGGCACTGAAGACCATGCGGTCGCTGTCGTACAGCCCCGGCATGGCCACCGCCGCGAGCAGCAGCACCTGATCGACACGCGGCGCCGGCGCTGCCGCGGCGTCGGCGCCAGGATCGCGCAGCACGTGGAAGTCGGTGCGCTGCCCTGCGCCCAGGCCGCAGCCGGCGATGGCCGCGACCAGAGGCAGCGCACCCAGCACCGGCAAGCCCGACAGCGGGACGCGGTGCAAAAAGTCGCGTCGCGTGAGGGCGTGGTGGTTGTGTGTCATCAGCGGGCCTCGCCCGGACCGAGTTGCTGCTCGCCCGGGCCGAGCAGCGCCGCCTTCGGGTCCTGCAGCCGGTCGAGCGCGCGCGCGATGCGCTCGGCGCTGCTGCGCAGCTCTTGCGCGGTGGCGCGCAGTTCCAGCGTGCCGATGTCGACTGCGGCGTCGGAGCGGCGCAGCAGCGCGGCACCGTCCTTTTCCAGGGCCTGCAGGCTGCGCGACAGGTCACGTTCGAGCGTGCGCGTGGCCTGCGTCAGCTCGCGCAGCGCGCCCTGCGCGTCGCGCAGCGTGGTGCCGGCCTCCTGAGCCAGCGGCTCGGCACTGTCGGCCAGGCGCTGCGCGGAACGCGCGATCAGGTCCGCCGATTGCCGCACGGTGGCCAAGCCCTGGTCGAAACCAGCGGCCGACTTGTCCAACAAGGCCAGTCGCTTGTTCAGTCCGTCGGACAGCTGACGCAGGTTGACGAGCAGTTCGGCGAAGACTTTCTGGTTCTCCGGCCCCATCAGCTGGTTCATCCTTGTCAGCGCCCCGTCGGCGGATTCAGCCAGCCGTGTCGCCGAATCGGTGATCTGGTCGATGCCCGAGCTGCCTTCGGGGATCACCGGATAGCGTTCGCCCTGCGCCACCCTCACCAGCTCCGGTCCCGGGACGCCCGGTGTGTCGAGCTTGATGCGGGCAATGCCGGTGATCACGTTGCGGCTCACCGAGGCCTTGGTGTTCTCGCGCACCGGGGTCTCGCGGGCCACGCGCACCAGCACCTTGACGCGGTTGATGTTGTCCGGCTGGATCGAGTACTGCTCGACCCGACCGACGGTGACGCCGCGCATGTTGACGTTGGCGCCGACCTGCAGCCCCTCGAGCGACTGGCGTTCGAAATACACGGTGTAGAAGCGGAAATCCGACTCTCGGCCGGTGCTGCTGAGCCACAAGAAACCGACGATGGCCGCAGCCACCAGCGCCAGCACGACCGCGCCGATGACGGTGTATCGGGTGTCAGGCTCCATCGGCTTGCACGGTTCGGCCAGGGTCTGTGGCGGGGGTCACGGTGTGGCGCGAAGAGAAATAAGATTGTATCCACGGGTCTTCGACGGCCATGACCTCGTCGGCCGTGCCGTCGGCCACCACCACGCCGCGGCCCAGCACGACGATGCGGCGCGCGATCGACAGCAGCGTGTCCAGGTCGTGCGTGACCATCAGCACCGTCAGGCCGAGGTCACGGTTCAGGAAGGCCACCAGTTCGTCGAAGGCGCGCGCGGTGATCGGGTCCAGCCCCGAGGTCGGTTCGTCCAGGAACAGCACCTCGGGTTCGAGCGCCAGTGCGCGTGCCAGAGCGGCGCGTTTCTTCATGCCGCCCGACAGCTGCGACGGCATCTTCGCGCCGACATCGGCCGACAGGCCGGCCAGCGTCAGGCGCAGGTTCACCAGCCGCGGCAACAGCTGCGGCGGCGTGTCGGTGTGTTCGAGCAGCGGCGTGGCCACGTTCGCGGCCACGTCGAGCGAGGAAAACAGGGCGCCTTCCTGGAACATCATGCCGAAACGCCGGCGCGTGGCCGCCAGTTCCGCGTCGCTTGCGTTCCACATGTCGGTGCCGAGCAGGCGCACCTTGCCCGCGGTCGGCCGATGCAGGCCGAGGATCTCGCGCAGCAGCACCGACTTGCCGCTGCCGCTGCCACCGATCAGCGCCACCAGTTCGCCGCGCCGCACCTGCAGGCTCAACCCGTCGTGCACCGTCTGGGCGCCGAAGCGCGTGACCACGCCGTCGACCTCGATCACCGTGTCAGGCCGCTGATTCAAAGACCGAGCTCCTGGAATATGACGGCGAAGATCGCGTCCAGCAGAATCACCGCGACGATGCTCTGCACCACAGTGGAGGTGGTGTTGATGCCGATGGAGCGCGTGTCGCGGCTGACCGAGAAGCCCATGCGGCAGCCGATGACCGCGATGAACAACGCGAACACCGGCGCCTTCGCCAGCCCGATGACGTAGTGACGCGGGGCCAGTGCCACATGCAGCCGCTCCATGAAGGTCTGCGGCGTGATGTCCAGCGTCAGGTTCGACATCACCATCGCGCCGGCCAGCGCGGCGACGTTGCCGACGAACACCAGCAGCGGCAGCGTGATCACCAGGGCCAGCACGCGCGGCACCACCAGCACCTGCGGCGCCGACAGGCCGAGCGTGCGGATGGCGTCGATCTCCTCGGTGAGCTTCATCGTGCCCAGCTGCGCGGTGAAGGCGGCGCCCGAGCGGCCGGCCATGATGGTGGCCACGATCAGCGGCGAGAACTCGCGCGTGATGCCCAGCGCCACGCCGTCGACGACGAAGATGTTGGCGCCGTACTTCTCGGCCTGCAGCCCCAGCATGTAGGCCATGACCACGCCGATCAGGAAGGTGACCAGCGCCACCACCGGGATGGCATTCACGCCCACCTGGCCCAGCTGCGCGAACAGCTCGTGCAGGCGCAGCGTGTGCGGCCGCAGCAGCGCGCGCGACAGTTCCACCAGCGTGCGGCCGAAGAACTCCACATGGCCGAGCAGCAGGCTGCCGACGCCGGCCGAGATCTGGCCGACGCGCGCGATCGGCGCCAGCTTGTGCCTGGGCGCCACGACGGTCGTCTCGGCGAAGCGGCTGCGCACCACCTCGAAGACACGGCCCAGGCGCGGATCGAAGTTGCGCAGTTCCAGCGTCGCCGGGTCGGCGCCGGCCGCCGACAAGCTGTCCAGCAGCAGCAAGGCCGCGGCAGTGTCGATGTCCTGCAGCGCGGCACCGTCGATCATGCGCGGCGCGACCTGCGCTGCCCCTGGTGGCAGCGGGCCGTCCGGGCTGCCGAGCTGGCGCGACAACTCCTTCAACGCGCCGAGGCGCCAGGCCCCGCCCAGGTGCAGCACCACCTGGCCGTCGTGCTCGTCGATCCAGCAGCTGCGTTGCGCGTCGGCCATCGGGAAAGGCTAACACGGCGCCTGCGTGGCGCCGGCATGGCCATGCGCACCAGCGCGGTGCGGCAATCAACGACAATGAAAAGAAAACGCAGCGAAGGAGACAAGGTGATCACCGATCTGCAGAGCCTGCGTGCGCTCTATCCACGGCCCGGCGAGCGTGCGCTGCGCAAACAGCTGGCCGCACTCGACCGGCATTGCATGGCCTTCATCGCGCTGTCGCCCTTCGTGGTGCTGTCCACCGCCGATGCGCAGGGCCGCCAGGACGCCTCGCCGCGCGGCGGTACGCCGGGCTTCGTCAGGGTCGACGGCGCGCAGCGCCTGCACATCCCCGACGCGCCGGGCAACCATCGGCTCGATTCGCTGAGCAACATCGTCAGCACCGGCCGCATCGGCCTGCTGTTCCTGGTGCCCGGCGTCGACGAGACGCTGCGCGTCAACGGCAGGGCGCGCCTGTGCGACGAGGCCGACAAGCTCGCGCCCTTTGCCGCCGACAAGCGTGTGCGCCTGGTCATCGAGGTCGATGTCGAAGAGGCCTACCTGCACTGCGCCAAGTCGCTGCTGCGCTCGAAGCTGTGGTCCGACGCGGCGCGCGTCGAGCGCTCGGTGCTGCCGACGATGGGCAAGATGATCAGCGAGCAGACCGGCATCGACGTGCCGCTCGAGACCCAGGACCAGATGCTGGCGCGTTATGCGGCCGACCTGTAGCGGCCGCGCGCGATGAGCGCCACGCCCCAACCCGAATCGGCCTACGCCTGGTGGCGGCTGGTGGTGTCGCTGCTGCTGATGACCCTCGGCGGCGCCGGCATGTATGCGGTGACGGTGGTGCTGCCGCGGGTGCAGGCCGACTTCGCGGTCGACCGCGCCGACGCCTCGCTGCCCTACACGATGACGATGATCGGCTTCGGCTTCGGCGGCATCCTGATGGGCCGGCTGGCCGACCGCTTCGGCGTGATGGTGCCGCTGATGGTGGGCGCCATCGGCCTGGGTTCGGGCTTCATCACCGCCGGCATGGCCGGCAACCTGTGGATGTTCACGCTGTCGCAGGGCCTGCTGCTCGGGCTGCTCGGCACCTCGGCCACCTTCGCGCCGCTGGTGGCCGACACCTCGCTGTGGTTCACGCGCCGCCGCGGCATCGCGCTGGGCATCTGCATGAGCGGCAACTACGTCGCCGGCGCGGTGTGGCCGCCGGTGATCCAGCACTACATCGAAACCGCCGGCTGGCGCCCGGCCTACATCGGCATCGGCGTGTTCTGCCTGCTGACCATGCTGCCGCTGGCGCTGGTGTACCGGCGCCGGCCGCCGGCCGCCGCGCCGCTGCCGGTGGCGCCGATCGCAGCCACCGCGCAGCGTGCGCCCCCGCGGCAGTCCGAACGTCCGCTGGGCCTGAGCCCGGCCACGCTGCAGCTGCTGCTGTGCGTGGCCGGCGTGGCCTGCTGCGTGGCCATGTCGATGCCGCAGGTGCACATCGTGGCCTACTGCGGCGACCTCGGTTTCGGCGCGGCGCGCGGTGCGCAGATGCTGTCGCTGATGCTCGGCATGGGCATCGTCAGCCGGCTCGTTTCCGGCTGGATGTCCGACCACATCGGCGGGCTGTACACGCTGCTCGTGGGCTCGCTGCTGCAGGGCGTGGCGCTGCTGATGTTCCTGTGGGCCGACGGCGTCAGTTCGCTGTTCCTGGTGTCGGCGATGTTCGGCCTGTTCCAGGGCGGCATCGTGCCCAGCTACGCGCTGATCGTGCGCGAGTACTTCACGCCCAAGGAAGCCGGCGCGCGTGTCGGCGCGGTGTTGATGGCAACGCTCTTCGGCATGGCGCTGGGCGGCTGGATGTCCGGTGCGATCTTCGACGCCAGCGGCTCCTACCGCGCGGCCTTCGTCAATGGCATCGCCTGGAACCTGCTCAACGTCGGCATCGTGCTGTTCCTGCTGGCGCGCGCCAAGCGCCTGGGGCTGTTCGTCAGGCCGCTGCGGGTGGCCTGAGCGGCCCCGAACCCCGGGAAAGCGACAGGGCCGCCGCACCGCGACCGCTTCGACAATGAAGCGTTGTGCCCAGGCGTGCTGGGCATTTCATTCGATCCACCGGGAGATTGCTGAACCATGATGCGTACTGTTTGCACTATGCAGAGTTTCGTCGCGGCGGCCGCGGCAGGTATGTTGCTGCAACTGTCGGCGCCAACTGTGCTCGCCCAGCCGACGCAGGGCGTGAGCAAGGACGAGATCGTCATTGGCACGATCCAGGACCTGTCCGGCCCGGTGTCCCCATTCGGCAAGGCAGCGCGCAACGGCCTGCAGCTGCGCGTGGACGAGATCAACGAGCAAGGCGGCATCCACGGCCGCAAGATCCGGCTGATCGTCGAGGACAACGCCTACGACCCGAAGCGCGCGGTATTGGCCGCGCAGAAGCTGGTCAACCAGGACAAGGTGTTCCTGATCGCCTCGCACATCGGCACGCCGATGAACAACGCCGCGATGCCGATCCAGTTCGAGAAAGGCGTGATCAACTTCTTCCCGCTGTCGGCCGGGCGCGAGATGTACGACCCGCCGAACAAGCTCAAGTTTGCCAGCGTGGCCTCGTACTACGACACGATGCGCCTGAACGTGGCGAGGCTGTACAAGGAGAAGGGCGCGAAGAGCGCCTGCGTGCTTTACCAGGACGACGACTACGGCCTGGAGGTGGTGCGCGGCGCTGAAGCTGGCTTGAAGGACATCGGCGTGGCCGTGGGAGAAAAGACCACCTACAAGCGCGGTGCCACCGATTTCTCGTCGCAGGTGGCGCGCATGAAGAGCAGCGGCTGCGACTTCCTGGTGCTGGGCACGATCATCCGCGAGACCATCGGCAGCATCGCCGAAGCGCGCAAGATCGGCTGGAACCCGACGATCATCGGTTCGCAGGCCACCTATACCGACCTGATCCACAAGCTCGGCGGCAAGGGCATGGACGGCTTCTACGCGGTGTCCACCGTGCACTTCCCGTACCTCGACGTCGAACAGAAGGACCTGCGCTTCTGGGCCAACAAGTACAAGACCAAGTTTGGCGAGGACCCGAGCACCTACTCCACCGGCGGCTACGCGACGATCGACACCATGATCCGCGCCATGCAGAAGGCCGGGCCCAACCTGACGGCCGACAGCTTCAACAAGGCGATCATCGGCTTGGGCGAGATCCCGGCCGACATGTTCGGCAACCCGCCGGCGAGTTTCACCGATACCAAACGGCTGGGCTCGACGCAGTCTCGGCTGAGCCAGATCCAGGACGGCCGCTGGAAGGTCGTGTCGGACCTGCACTGACCGAGTCCCGTCTCGACGTGCGCATCGCCGTCGGCCAGCCGCTTCACCTCGACGGCCATCTGCCGGTGATCGTCGAAGCCGATCAGCACCGTCTTCAGCGGCTTCGTCACCGCGTTGGCACTCAAGTCCTGGACCATGCCCTTGATCACCGTGTAGCGCGGGTAGAGCGCATGCAGCCGGTCCTCGAAGCTTTCGGATAGCGCCCGCCCGATCGCGGCGCGCGCCAGCAGGACCGCGCCGTAGCACAACAGCAGCACCCGCGCGAGCGCGATCAGGCTCGCCACGGCGGCATTGCATTTGCGTTGCGGCGCGTTGCGTCGCCATGCACACAGCTTAGGGCCCGGCAAGCTCCGGGCCGACTGCCCGACAATCGGCACGATGAGCGACAAGATCATGCTGCTGGTCGACGGTTCCAGCTACCTGTACCGCGCCTACCACGCGCTGCCCGACCTGCGCGGGCCGGATGGATTTCCCACCGGCGCGATCCACGGCGTGCTGGCCATGATGAAGTGGCTGCGCGAGCGCTACCCGGCCGAGCATGCGGTGTGTGTCTTCGACGCCAAGGGTCCGACCTTCCGCGACGACTGGTATGCCGGCTACAAGGCACAGCGCGCGCCGATGCCCGAGGCGCTGGCGCAGCAGATCGCGCCGATCCACGAGGCGGTGCGCCTGCTCGGCTGGCCAGTGCTCGAGGTGCCGGGCATCGAGGCCGACGACGCCATCGGCACACTGGCCGTGATGGCCGCGGCCAGCGGCCACAAGGTGCTGATCTCCACCGGCGACAAGGACCTGGCCCAGCTGGTCACGCCCGACGTGACGCTGATGAACACCATGGCCAAGCCGCCCGAAGTGCTGGACGTCGCGGGCGTGATGGCCAAGTTCGGCGTGCCGCCGCAGCGCATCGTCGACTACCTGACGCTGGTCGGCGACACCGTCGACAACGTGCCCGGGGTGGAGAAGGTCGGCCCGAAGACGGCCGTGAAGTGGCTGGCCGAACACGGCTCGCTCGACGGTGTCATCGCTGCGGCCGGCGCCATCAAGGGTGCGATCGGCGACAACCTGCGCAAGGCTCTGGACTGGCTGCCCACCGGCCGGCGGCTGGTGACCGTGCGCACCGATTGCGACCTGTCGGCGCAGGTGCCCGGTTGGCCCGCGCTGGATGCGTTGGCGCTGCGGGAGGTGGACCGGCCGGGGCTGCTCGACTTCTTCGCGCGCTACGGCTTTCGCAGCTGGCGCAAGGAGCTGGAGGGCGCGGCAGCGGGCTCAGACGATGCCGACGCGGCCGCGGCGCCCGCCGAGGACCGGCGTGGCGCACCTGCGCTGCCGCGCGAATACGAGACCGTGCTCGGCTGGGAGCGCTTCGAGCATTGGCTGCAGCACATCCGGGCCGCCGAGCTGGTGGCGCTGGACACCGAGACGGATTCCTTGGATGGCATGCGTGCCCAGATCGTCGGCATCTCCTTCGCCACGCGGCCCGGCGTCGCGGCCTACGTGCCGCTGCGCCACGACTACCCCGGTGCACCGCAGCAGCTGCCGCGCGACGAGGTGCTGGCGCGGCTGACACCGTGGCTGCAGGACGCCAGCAAGGCCAAGGTCGGGCAGAACATCAAGTACGACCTGCATGTCTTTGCCAACCACGGCGTTGCCGTACAGGGTTACCGCCACGACACCCTGCTGCAGAGCTACGTGCTCGAGGCGCACAAGCCGCACGGCCTGGAAAGCCTGGCCGAGCGCCACCTGGGCCGCAGGGGCCTGAGCTACGAGGACCTGTGCGGCAAGGGCGCACACCAGATCCCCTTCGCGCAGGTGGACGTGGACAAGGCCGCCGAATACTCCGGCGAGGACAGCGAGATGGCGCTGCAGGTGCACCACACGCTGTGGCCGCAGCTCGAAGCCGACGCCAAGCTGCGCTTCGTCTACGAGCACATCGAGATGCCCACCTGCCGGGTGCTGCAGCGCATCGAGCGCACGGGCGTGCTGATCGACGCGCAGCAGCTGGCGCTGCAGAGCAAGGACCTGGGCGAACGCATGGTGGCACTGGAGCAGCAGGCCTATGCGCTGGCGGGCCAGCCCTTCAACCTGGGCAGCCCGAAGCAGATCGGCGAGATCCTGTTCGGCAAGCTCGGCCTGCCGGTGGTCAAGAAGACCGCCAGCGGCGCGCCCAGCACCGACGAGGACGTGCTGGAAAAGCTGGCCGAAGACCACCCGCTGCCCCAGCGCATGCTCGAGCACCGCAGCCTGGCCAAGCTCAAGGGCACCTACACCGACAAACTGCCGCTGATGGTCAACCCGCACACCGGCCGCGTGCACACCAACTATGCGCAGGCGGTGGCCGTCACCGGCCGGCTGGCGAGCAACGACCCGAACCTGCAGAACATTCCGATCCGCACGGCCGAGGGCCGGCGCGTGCGCGAGGCGTTCATCGCGCCGCCGGAGCACGTGATCATGTCGGCCGACTATTCGCAGATCGAACTGCGGCTGATGGCGCACATCAGTGGCGATGCAGGCATGCGTGCGGCCTTCGCGGCCGGCGAGGATATTCACCGTGCCACCGCGGCCGAGGTCTTCGCAGTCGCGCCGGGCGAAGTCAGCGCCGAACAGCGACGCTATGCCAAGACCATCAACTTCGGCCTGATCTACGGCATGGGCGTGTTCGGCCTGGCGCAGTCGCTGGGCATCGAGCAGAAGGCGGCGCGCGACTACATCGACCGCTACTTCGCACGCTTCGCCGGCGTGCGCCGCTGGATGGACGAGACCAAGGCCAGCGCTGCCGCGCTCGGCTATGTCGAGACGCTGTTCGGCCGGCGCATCGTGCTGCAGGACATCAGGGGTGGCAACGGCCCGCGGCGCAGCGCAGCCGAGCGACAAGCCATCAATGCGCCGATGCAGGGCACCGCCGCCGACCTGATCAAGTTGGCCATGATCGCAGTGCAGGACGCGCTGGACCGCGAGCACAAGGCCACGCGCATGGTCATGCAGGTGCACGACGAACTGGTGTTCGAGGTGCCGCTGGCCGAACTGGACTGGGCGCGCGAGGCCGTGCCACGGCTGATGGCCGGCGTGGCCGAATTGACGGTGCCGCTACTGGCCGAAGTCGGCGTCGGGGCCAACTGGGACCAAGCTCATTGAGGAGCGGACGATGGCCACCTTCATGATCATCCACGGTGCCTGGTCGGCCGGTTGGGCCTGGAAGAAGATGCGTCCGCGCCTGCGCGCGCTGGGGCACGAGGTGTTCACGCCCACCTGCACCGGGCTGGGCGAGCGCGCCCACCTGGCGCACCCGCAGGTGAGCCTGGACACGCACATCGACGACATGCTGGCGGTGCTGGAGTACGAAGACTTGCACGATGTGGTGCTGGTCGGGCACAGCTATGGCGGCATGGTCGCCACCGGCGTGGCCGACCGCGCGGCGGCGCAGTTGCGGCAACTGGTGTATCTGGACGCCTTCGTGCCGCAGGACGGGCAGAGCGCCTTCGACCTGATCCCCGCCAAGGCGCGCGAGCGCAACCTGGAGCAGGCGCGCAGCGACGGCGAGGGCTGGCTGTTGCCGGCCAATCCCATGCCGCCGGACACCTCGGCCGAGGATCTGGCCTGGTGCCTGCCGCGGCGGCGCATGCAGCCGCTGCGGGCCTTTGCAACGCCCGTGCGGCTGAGCGGCGCGGTCGAGGCACTGCAGCGCAGCTACATCTACTGCACGCGCAGCGGTCCCGGCGACGTGTTCCGGCCGTTTGCCGACATGGCGAAAACGAGTTCACAGTGGCGCTGCTTCGAACTCGACGCCAGCCACAACCCGCACATCACGATGCCGGACACGCTGGCCGCGCTGCTGCATCGCATCGCCACGCAGCAGGCGAAGACCTAGAGCGCCTGCTCTAGGGAAAACGCCGCAAATTGGGGTGCGCCCCCTACGGCGAACTGGCACATTGACCGCATACCCGATCCACAGTCGTGGCCAGGGCATCGAGTCCATAACCAGGAGCACACCATGAGCACCAAGAACCTGTCCGGCGTCGCCACTGCCGTCATCGAGTCCTATGGCAATACCGCCATCAACATGATCAATGCGTACCGCGTCGGCGGCGAGCGCGTGATCGGCTTCGTGGACCAGCGCTTCGAAGCGGCCGTCAATACCGGTGCCGCGCGTCTGAGCGACGAGTTGCGCACGAACCTGATCGACACCGAAAAGCGCATCAGCGGCTACTACGCGAAGAGCCTGCAAGTTGGTACCGACCGCGCTGAAAGCGTCGTCAGCTCCGCCGTCGAGTTGGCAAACAAGGGCGTGGCCGGCATCGCTGCCAACGCCGAGCGATTCGACCAAGTGACCAAGCTGGGTGCGCTGGGCATGCTGAACCGCGTGGCCATGCCCGCCGCCACCGCGATGAGCGAAGTGGTCGTGAGGATCGAAGAAGGTTCCAGCCAACTGGCGAAGCGGGTGGCGGGCAAGCCGGCGATCGTCAAGGCCGCGGCCAAGAAGGCCAAGACCGTGAAGAAGGCTGCCGCGAAGACGGTGAAGAAGGCCACGGCCACGAAGAAGGCCGTCGCGCGCAAGGCAACCGTCGCCGTGCGCAAGACCCGCGCCGCCGTCGCCAAGGCCGCGGCCTGATCCGGTACGGCAGTTGACGCGGGCCGGCGCAAGCCGGGCCCGCGTGCTGAAGGCACTGCGAGCCCGCGAGGGTTTGGCAGTGCCTTCGGCGTTTGTGCGTCCGTCACACGGCTGTCATCCGCCGTGATGATGATGCGCACGGGCCCGCAGCGCTGCGCCGCGGCGGACACAGGCCGAGCGCGGCGCGACTCCTAGAATGCGGACATGAGAGAAGATCGAAGTGCCGGCCTCGCACACCCGGCCGGCATGCCGGAAGCCGACCCGGTGCTGAAGCTGCTGAACCGCGAAGCCGCGATCCTCGATTTCAATCGCCGCGTGCTGGCCCAGGCGCGGCGTGCCGATGTGCCGCTGCTCGAGCGGCTGCGCTACATCACCATCGTTTCGTCGAACCTGGACGAGTTCTTCGAGGTGCGTTTTGCCGACTACCTGGAGGCCTCGCGCTCGTCGCACACCGCAGTGACCCGGGCCGACGTGCAGGCGGTGTCGGCCGCGGCGCATGCGCTGATCGACGAGCAGTACCGCGTCTTCAACGAGGAAGTCGTGCCCGCGCTGCAGGCCCGCGGGCTGACGGTGCTCAGCCATGCCGAGCGCAACCCGGCGCAGCGCGAATGGGTGGCACGCTTCTTCGAGCAGCAGGTGCGCCCGCTGCTGATGCCGGTGGGCCTCGATCCGTCGCACCCGTTCCCGCAGGTGGCGAACAAGTCGCTGAACTTCATCTGCCGGCTCGAAGGGCGCGATGCCTTCGGCCGCGAGAATCTGATCGCCATCATCAAGGTGCCACGCGCGCTGCCGCGCGTGATCCGGCTGCCCGAGGCCCTGAGCGGCGGCAAACAGGCCTACGTGCTGCTGACCAGCGTCATCCGCGCCCATCTGGGCGAGATGTTCCCCGGTCGCCGGGCCGAATCGTTCTCGCAGTTCCGGGTGACGCGTGATTCCGACCTGGATGTCGACGAGGACGAGGTCACCAACCTGCGCCAGGCGCTGCGCACCGGCCTGAGCACGCGCCACTACGGCCAGGCGATCCGCCTCGAGGTGGTGGCCACCTGCCCGACCGAGCTGTCGCAGTTCCTGCTGACGCAGTTCGGCCTGCCCGAGGACGCGCTGTACCGTGTCAACGGCCCCGTCAACCTCGGCCGGCTGACGCAGCTGATCGACCAGGCGGTGGCCGACGAGTTGCGCTTCCCGCCCTTCGAGCCGGCCTGGCCGAAGCAGCGGCTGCCGCCGGGCAAGTCGATCTTCGACATCCTGCGCCAGCGCGACCTGCTGCTGCACCACCCCTTCGAGAGCTTCGACCCGGTGGTGCAGTTCCTGCGCGAGGCGGTGCACGACCCCGACGTGCTGGCCATCAAACAGACCATCTATCGCACCGGCGCCAAGTCGGTGCTGATGGAGCTGCTGATCGAGGCGGTACGCCGCGGCAAGGAAGTCATGTGCGTGGTCGAACTGAAGGCGCGCTTCGACGAAGAGGCCAACATCAACTGGGCCGAGCAGCTGGAAGCCGTCGGCGCGCAGGTGGTGTACGGCATCGTCGGCCTGAAGACCCATGCCAAGCTGCTGCTGGTGACGCGCCGCGAGGTCATGGACGGCAAGGGGCCGGCCGCGCAGGGTCGGCTGCGACGCTACGTACACCTGTCCACCGGCAACTACAACCCGCGCACCGCGGCGCTGTACACCGATGTCGGCTACCTGACCGCCGACCCGGGGCTGACGCTGGACGCCGACGCGGTGTTCCTGCAGCTGGCCAGCCAGGTCAAGCTGAAGGCGCCGCGCCACCTGGTGACCGCTCCGTTCGTGCTGCACCGGCGGCTGCTGGCGCACATCCACCAAGTCGGGCAAGCGGCGCGCAGCGGCGCACCGGCACGCATCGTCGCCAAGGTCAACGCGCTGACCGATCCGGCGCTGATCCATGCACTGGTCGCGGCCAGCCAGGCCGGCGCCGAGATCGACCTGATCGTGCGCGGTGCCTGCATGCTGCCGCCGGGCGTGCCGGGGCTGACCGAGCGCATCCGCGTGCGCTCGGTGGTCGGCCGCTTCCTCGAGCATTCACGGGTGCTGTATTTCCGCTGGGGCGAGGGCGGCGACGACGAGGCGCTGTACCTGAGCAGCGCCGACTGGATGACGCGCAACATGCTCGGCCGCATCGAGCTGGCCTGGCCGGTGCGCGACGCGGCGATGCGCCAGCGCGTCATCGACGAATGCCTGGTGCCCTACCTGCACGACACGCTGGACGCATGGACGCTGTCGGCCGACGGCCACTACCGGCGTGTCGGCGAGAAAGGCATCAGCGCGCAGCAGGCGTTGATGCGCCGATTTGCCACGAACAAGGACTGAGCACATGGACCTGATCCTGTGGCGCCATGCCGACGCCGGTGAACCCGTACCCGATCTCGCCGAGGATCTGCAGCGCAAGCTCACGTCCAAGGGCGAAAAGCAGGCCGCGCGCATGGCCGACTGGCTGAACCGCTTCCTGCCTGAAAGTACCCGCGTGCTCGTCAGCCCGGCACTGCGTTGCCAGCAGACGGCGCAGGCACTGGGCCGAAAGTTCCAGACGCGCGAAGCGCTCGGCCCGGGTGGTTCGGTGGGCACGCTGCTGACGCTGGCGCGTTGGCCCGACCGGCGCGAGCCGGTGCTGATCGTCGGCCACCAGCCCACCCTCGGCATGACGGCGGCGCTGCTGATGGCCGGTGACCGGGCGTCGGCCGAGGCACAGGGCGAGACCGCGGTGCATGCCACGCCGGCCTGGTCGGTGCGCAAGGGCGCGGTGTGGTGGCTGCGCCATCGCGAACGCGGCGGCGTGGCCGACGTGGTGCTGGTGTCGGTGCGTTCGCCCGACTCGCTCTGATCGGGTCGGCCGGCCGCGGCTGTCGACGCCGTCTCGACCTTGGCCGTCAGCCCGGCAGCAGCAGGCGCAGCGGCCCTTGCCGTTGCCACGCTTCGGCCTCCTCGCGCAGCAGGTGCAGGGTGCGCGGGTTGCCGTCGGCCCAGGCGGGGCTGAACTGGAGCATCGCGTTGTCGCCGTCGCGCCGCAGTCGCAATGCCTTGGGGTCGATGGCGCCGCGAGCATGGCACTTGATCACCGCCAGCCGCAGGCACAGCGCCTGCCAGGCAAAGCGGCGGTTGGCCAGCGCTTCGTCCAGCTTGCGCAGCCCGCCGCGCTGCCCCAGCACGAGCTCGCTGATGCGCCGCTGCTGGCTCTGCGAGAAACCGGCCGCGTCGACATTGGCCACCAGATAGGCGCTGTGGCGGTGGTGGTCGTGGTGCGACACCATCTGGCCGACTTCGTGCAGTTCGCAGGACCAGCCGAGCTCGCGCCGGCTTTCGCCGTCGGGGTCTTCGGCGACCGCGTCGTACAGCATCTGCGCCATCGTGCGCACTCGCAATGCCTGGTCGGTGGCTACGCCGAAGCGGCCCTGCAGTTCGCGCACCGATTCGTCGCGCACGTCTTCCGGATGCTCGTGGCGCAAGGCTTCCAGCCGTTCGCGCAGGTCGATGATCACGCCCTGGCGCAGCGCACCTCGAGCCGGAGTCAGCGTCTCGATGCCGAAGTGCGTCGCCAGCGTGTACAGGATCGCCAGCCCCCCGGGCAGCACCGCGCGTCGGTCGGCGCGCAGCGCCGGCCACAGCAGCTTGTCGGTTTGGCCGGCCTGGATGCAGCCGGCAATGCACCAGCGCAGGCCGTGCGGCGTGATGCGCCCGTCGGTCACGCCGTTGGCGGCCAGCAGTTGCGACACCGCGCCCACCGTGCCCGATGAGCCCAGCGCTTCCTGCCAGCGCTGCGGCGCAAACGGCATCATCGCCTCTTCGAGCTCGGCGCCGGCGGCGATCTGGGCGGCGCGGAACGCGCCTTCGCTGAGCCGCCCGTCGCCGAAGAAGCGCATCGACAGGCTCACGCTGCCGACCTGGAAGGATTCGGCCAGCTGCGGCATGCGCCCCTGGCCGAGGATCATCTCGGTGGACCGGCCGCCGATGTCGACCACCAGTCGCGACGCGTCGGTGGGCTGCAGATGCGACACGCCGGCGTAGATGAGCCGGGCTTCCTCGCGCCCGGAGATGACCTCGATCGGGTAGCCCAGCGCCTCTTGCGCACGCAGCAGGAAGGCGTTGCGGTTGCGCGCCTCGCGCAGCGTCTGCGTGGCCACCGCGCGCACCTGCCGCGCCGAGAAACCCGCAAGGCGCCCGGCGAAGCGACGCAGGCAGTCCAGGCCACGCTGCACCGCGGCCTCGGTGAGCATGCCCTCGGCGTCGAGGCCGCCACCCAGGCGCACGGTTTCCTTCAGGTAGTCGATGCGGCGGTAACGCCCATGCTGCAACTGCCCGATCTCGAGCCGGAAGCTGTTCGAGCCCATGTCGATCGCTGCCAGGGGGCCGGACAGGACGGGCGGTGAGCTGCGCATGGCCCGATTGTGCCCATGCCCGTTGACATGCCCATGTGCTGCATCAAGGCCCCGCGGGGCACCCGCAGCACGCCGAGCGCTTGCTTCCTAGAATCCCGGCTTTTTCGTCACCAGGAGGTGGGCATGCTTCAAGAGGAGTTCGATTGCCATGTTCATGGGCGCGACTTCAGCCGCCGCGACTTCGTGCGCACTTCGGTGGGCAGCGGCTTTGCCGCGGCCGTATTGCCGGTGACGGCACAGACCGTGGTCAAGACCGACACCACGGGCCTGCTGGCCGGCGAGGTGAACATCCCTGTCGGTGCCTTCAAGATGCCGGCCTACCGCGCCGCGCCGCTGAACAAGAAGGACGCGCCGATGATCCTGGTGGTCGGCGAGATCTTCGGCGTGCACGAACACATCGCCGACGTGGCAAGGCGCTTCGCCAAGCTGGGGTACTTCGCGGTGGCGCCGGAGTTGTTCGTACGCCAGGGCGACGCCAAGGCTTACACCGATATCCCGAAGCTGATCACCGAGGTCGTGTCCAAGGCCAGCGATGCGCAGGTCATCGGCGACCTCGACGCCACGGTGGCCTGGGCTGCGCAGCAGGGCGCGGCCAGCAGGCGGCTCGGCATCACCGGCTTTTGCTGGGGCGGGCGCATCGTCTGGCTGTATTCGGCGCACAACCCGCGCCTGAAAGCCGGCGTGGCCTGGTATGGCCGCCTGGTGGGCGCCGCCAGCAGCACCAACCCGAAGCATCCGATCGACCTGGCGGGTTCGCTCCAGGCACCGGTGCTGGGTCTGTACGGCGGCCAGGACCCGGGCATCCCGCTGAACACGGTGGCGGCGATGCAGGAGGCGCTGGCCAACGGCAGCCCCGCCGCGCGGCGCTCGAAGTTCGTCGTCTTCCCGGATGCCCCGCACGCCTTCCATGCCGACCACCGCCCCAGCTATCACAAGGCGGCGGCCGAAGAAGGCTGGTCGCTGGCGTTGAACTGGTTCAAGAGCCACGACGTGGCTTGACAGGGCTGCTAAGGTAGTGGGTCGCCCGGCGTGCCGGGTATCCCACGGGGCCCCATGACGCTGACGTATATCGTGCTGGCCACCCTTGCGGGTGGCCTTCTTTCTGTGCTCGTCGCCGCCAGCCTGACGGTGGGCGTGCTCAGCCGCCTGGTACAGCACCTGGTCAGCCTGTCGGCCGGGGTGCTGCTGGGCACGGCCCTGCTGCATGTGCTGCCCGAGGCCTTCGAAAGCCATGTCGGTGCGCACGAACTGTTCCTCACGCTGCTCGGCGGGCTGCTGTTCTTCTTCCTGCTGGAAAAGGCCGAGTTGTACCGGCACACGCATCACCACGAAGGCGACGGCCACCCTCACCATCACCACTTCGACGCCGAGCAGGCCGGCCGCGGCGGCTGGGCCGTGCTGGTTGGCGACAGCATCCACAATTTTTGCGACGGCATCATCATTGCCGCCGCCTTCCTGACCGACGTGAACCTGGGGCTGGTGACGGCGCTGGCCATCGTGGCGCACGAGATTCCGCAGGAGGTGGGCGACTACATCGTGCTGCTCAACGCCGGCTTCTCACGTGGCAAGGCGCTGCTGTTCAATGGCATCTCCGGCCTGGCCGCGGTGGTGGGCGGCGTGCTTGGCTACTTCGTCGTCGGCCCTTGGGAAGATCTGTTTCCGTACCTGCTGGTGGCGGCGTCGAGCAGCTTCATCTACGTGGCCGTCGCCGACCTGCTGCCGCAGTTGCAGCGCCGGCTGCCCTGGCGCGAGACGGCCTGGCAACTGGCCTGGCTGGCTGGCGGGCTGAGCGCGGTGATGTTCGTGCTGCGCCTGCTGCACTCACATTGACCTTGACCCCCGAAGCGCCTGTGGCGCGCCCCCGTGAGGGCGAGGCTGGCGGACCGGCGCAGCCGGATCCGCGGCGTCCGCTCGATGGTTTTCCGGACCTACTTGATCACCAGCACCGGAATGCTGGAGTGGGTCAGCACCTTCTGAGTCTCGCTGCCCAGCAGCAGCGCTGACAGGCCGCTGCGACCGTGCGAGGCCATCACGATCAGGTCGCAGCCCTGCGTCTTGGCATGGTCCAGGATGGCTTCCCAGGGATGCAGGGCCTCCACCGTGTGGGCGTGGCATTTCACGCCCGCGGCACCCGCAGCGCTGACCACGGCCTTGACGCGCTCGCTGGCAATGCGCTCCTGCGCGTCGAAGAACTCCTGCGGCGGTACCGGCTGCATCTCGGAAATGGCGCTGTACGGGAAGGGTTCCTTGACGCTGATGCCGAAGAGTTCCGCACCCGTGGAGCGCGCCAGCGCCACGGCACTCTGCGCCGCCTTCAGGCTGATGTCGGATCCGTCGGTCGAGAACAGGATTCGTTTGAACATGAGTTGCTCCTTCTACTGCTGCAATGGCTTCCATGGGACTGCCAACCAGCCCATTGGCTCATTATCTGGTCGGACGCCCTTTGTCCCAAATCAACCCGCAGTTTTCATCCGCGGGCGACCGGACGGGACGGGTCGGCACACCATTCGCTCCATGAGCCGGGATACAGCGCCGAGCCGCACAGACCGACGTGTTCCATGGCCAGCAGGTTGTGGCACGCGGTGACGCCGGATCCGCACTGATGCACCGCGCGGCCCGGGTCGAAACCGAGCGCATCGAACTCGGCGCGCAGCGCCTGCGCGGACTTGAAGCGACCGTCGGCTTGCAGGTTGTCCTTGAAGAAACGGTTGTGCGCCCCCGGGATATGGCCGGCTACCGCGTCCAGCGGTTCGACCTCGCCGCGAAAACGCTCGCCGGCGCGTGCATCGACGATCGGCCGGCGACCCAGATCGCCCAGAAGGCTGGCGGCGTCCACGGTAGGCAGCGCTGCCGCCTTGGCCGGGTAGGGCTCCTGCGGCGTCGTTGCAGGCACGGCGCTCGTCACCTCGCCGCCGGCGGCGCGCCATGCGGGCAGTCCGCCGTCGAGCACCGCCACCGCCTCGTGTCCCAGCCAGCGCAGCAGCCACCAGGCACGCGCGGCATAGGGCATGCCCTGCGCGTCGTAGCACACCACCTGCACTCCGGGCGCGATGCCCCAGGCGCCGGCGCGCTCGGCCAGCACCGGTCGCGCGGGCAGCGGATGGCGGCCGTTGGTCCCGGACTTCGGCCCCGACAGGTCGCGGTCGAGGTGCACGTAGCGCGCACCGGGCAGGTGGCCTTGGGCATGGGCTTGTTCGCCGGCCCCAGGGTCGCTCAGCTCGAAACTGCAATCCAGCAGCACCAACGGCGCGCGTCGGGCCTGCAGTTCCTGCAGTTCGGCGCAGGAAATCAAGGTGCGATAGACGTTGGACATGCGTCGGGTCTCGGGACGGCGGGGCGGGCGCAGCACGGCGCGACGTCGGGCGCCCTCAGCGCCGCGACATCTCGCGCCGGTACCACTCGTGGAAGTGCTGCATGCCGTCTTCCATCGGGCTCTGGTAGGGGCCGAATTCGTCGTCGCCGCGCTCCATCAGCGCATGGCGGCCGGCGTCCATGCGCAGCGCGATCTCGTCGTCCTCGAGGCAGGTCTCCATGTAAGCGGCCTGCTGGCTTTCGACCAACTCGCGCTCGAAGGCGGTGAGCTCCTCCGGATAGTAGAACTCCACCATGTTCAGCGTCCTGCGCGGCCCGCGCGGGTGCAGCGTGGACACCACCAGCACGTGCGGGTACCACTCGACCATGATGTTCGGGTACAGCGTCAGCCATATGGCCCCATGCGCCGGCATGACGCCGCCGCTGTACTTCCGCAGCGCCTCGTGCCAGCGGCGGTAGCTGTCCGTCCCAGGCCGCGACAGCGAGTTCTGCAGGCCCACCGTCTGCACCGAATGGTGTTCGCCGAACTCCCAGCGCAGGTCGTCGCAACTGACGAAGCCGCCCAGCCCGGGATGGAAGGGCCCGACATGGTAGTCCTCCAGGTAGACCTCGATGAAGGTCTTCCAGTTGTAATCGCACTCGTGTAGTTCCACCCGGTCGAGCACGTGGCCGCTGAAGTCGAGCGCGGCGCGCGCACCGACGCTGCCCAGCGCGGTGCGCACATCGCGCCCACGGTCCTCGAACAACAGTCCCTGCCAGGCATGCAAGGGGTAGACGTTCAGATTCAGGCACGGATCGGTCTGGAAGTGCGGCGCGCCCACCAGCCGGCCCTGCAGGTCATAGGTCCAGCGGTGAATCGGGCAGACGATGTGTTCGCGCGTCCGGCCGCGTCCGCGCAGCATCAGCGCCTGGCGATGCCGGCACACGTTGGACACCAGGCGCAGACCCTGCGCACCGCGCACCAGTGCGCGGCCCTCGCCTTCCTGCGCAAGCGTATGGTAGTCGCCGGCTTCGGGCACCCACAGCTCGTGGCCGGCGTAGCGCGGCCCGCGCTCGAAGACGAGCGCGCGTTCTTCATCGAACACGCCCTCGTCGAAGTAGCACCTAGCAGAAAGTGGTGAGCGGCTGCGCTCGAGAGCTGTGAGACTGATGCTCAGGTCCGACATGATCCAGAGGATCTCCATGATTGGGATGTCTACCCCCCACCCGGTGGCCCCGCGAATGGGTATGTTCGTCACTGCAGGGCTGCGTGGCACGGCAGGCGAGGGCGCGATTCTACCCAGCGACCGGTGTTGCATTGCCCCTTTGCGGCGATGCACTGCGGGGGCAGGCGGCCCGGCATGGCCCAAGCGTCTAAAATCGCCGATCGACTTTCCACGTTCACGATGCCCCGTAGCCCCGTCGCCGCGCCCGAGACCGCCTCCTACGAACAGGCACTGGCCGAGCTCGAACGCCTGCTGCAGGCCATGGAAGGCGGGCAGATGCCCCTGGATCAGTTGTTGGCCAGCTACCGGCGCGGTGCCGAGTTGCTGCAGCTGTGCCGCGCGAAGCTGCAGGTGGTAGAAGACCAGGTCAAGCTGCTCGAAGACGGGCAATTGAAGCCTTGGGCGGCGACATGAGCATGCAGTTCGCCTCGACTCGGTTGATCGATGCCGCGAAGCCCACGTTGCGGAGCTTCGAACAATGGATGCAGGCTCGAGTTGCGTGCCGTGGAGTCCGCACTCGAGGCGTGGGTGCCGCTGGATGCGCCCGCCGGGCTGGGCGAGGCCATGCGCTATGGCGTGCTCGACGGCGGCAAGCGGCTGCGTCCGCTGCTCGTGCTGGCGGCTTGCCAGGCGGTCGACGGTGCGCGCGAGGCCTCGCTGCGTGCGGCGGTGTCGGTGGAGCTGATCCACGCCTATTCGCTGATGCACGACGACATGCCCTGCATGGACAACGATGTGATGCGCCGCGGCAAGCCGACGGTGCATGTGCGCTACGGCCAGGCCCAGGCCATGCTGGCCGGTGACGCCATGCAGGCGCTGGCCTTCGACGTGCTCACTCCCGACGGTGGTGTCGAGCCGGCGCTGCAGGCGCGGCTTTGCGCCTTGCTGGCGCGTTCGGCCGGGCATGCCGGCATGGCCGGCGGGCAGGCGATCGACCTGGCGAGCATCGGCAAACCCTTGGACGAGCGTGCGCTGCGCGACATGCACCGGCGCAAGACGGGTGCGCTGCTGCAGGCCAGCGTGCTGATGGGCGCGGCTTGCGGGCCCACCGGACCGAAGGCCTGGGCGGCGCTGTCCGACTATGGCGCGGCCATCGGACTGGCCTTCCAGGTGGTGGACGATATCCTCGATGTCACCCAGGAATCGCACACGCTGGGCAAGACCGCCGGCAAGGACCTGTACGACAACAAGCCGACCTACGTGTCGGTGCTCGGCCTGGAGGCGGCGCGCCGGCAGGCGGTGGCGTTGCGCGACCAGGCCCAGGCTGCGCTGCACGACGCCGGACTGGCCCATCCTGCGACGCTGTTGCAGCTGGCCGATATGGTGGTGGAACGCGAAAGCTGAAATGAAGAAACCTTCCCTGCTCGAAACCGTGCACAGCCCGGCCGACCTGCGCCACATGTCGCGCGCCGAACTCAAGACGCTGGCCGTCGAGCTGCGCGATTTCGTGCTCAAGAGCGTGAGCGAGACCGGCGGCCACCTGGGCAGCAACCTGGGCACGGTGGAGCTGACGGTGGCGCTGCACCATGTCTTCGACACGCCCTACGACCGCGTGGTCTGGGACGTGGGCCACCAGACCTACCCGCACAAGGTGCTGACCGGCCGGCGCGAGCGCATGCACAGCCTGCGCCAGCTGGGCGGCATCGCCGGCTTCCCGCGCCGCGAAGAAAGCGAATACGACACCTTCGGCACCGGGCACTCCTCGACCTCGATCTCGGCGGCGCTGGGCATGGCGCTGGCCGCCAAGCTGAAGGACGAGGACCGGCGGGTCGTCGCGGTCATCGGCGACGGCGCGATGAGCGCCGGCATGGCCTTCGAGGCGCTGAACAATGCCGGCGTGGCGCATGCCGGCGTGCTCGCCGACATGCTGGTGGTGCTGAACGACAACGACATGTCGATCAGCCCGCCGGTGGGCGCGCTGAACAAGCACCTGGCGCGGCTGATGAGCGGCAACTTCTACACCTCGGCTCGAGAAGGCGCGAAGAGCGTGTTGAAGAACACGCCGCTGTACGAGCTGGCGCGCCGCTTCGAGGAACATGCCAAGGGCATGGTCGTGCCGGGCACGATCTTCGAGGAGTTCGGCTTCAACTACGTCGGCCCGATCGACGGCCACGACCTCGACGCCCTGATCCCGACGCTGGAGAACCTGCGCCACGCGCGCGGGCCGCAGTTCCTGCACATCGTCACGCGCAAGGGCCAGGGCTACAAGCTGGCCGAGGCCGACCCGGTGAAGTACCACGCCGCATCGGGCAAGTTCGACCCGCTGCACGGCTTTGCCAAAGCCGCGCCCGGCAAGCCCACCTTCACCCAGGTCTTCGGCCAGTGGCTGTGCGACATGGCCGATGCCGACGAGCGGCTGATCGGCATCACGCCGGCGATGCGCGAAGGCTCGGGCATGGTCGAGTTCCAGAAGCGCCACCCGAAGCGCTTCTACGACGTCGGCATCGCCGAGCAGCATGCGGTGACCTTTGCCGCCGGTCTGGCCTGCGAAGGACTGAAGCCGGTGGTGGCGATCTACAGCACCTTCCTGCAGCGCGGCTACGACCAGACTGGTGCACGACGTGGCCATCCAGAACCTGCCGGTGGTGTTCGCGCTCGACCGTGCCGGCATCGTCGGTGCCGACGGCGGCACGCACATCGGCGCCTACGACATCGCCTTCATCCGCTGTGTGCCCAACATGAGCCTGCTCACGCCGGCCGACGAGAACGAGTGCCGCCAGGCGCTGAGCACGGCGTTCCGCCAGGACCATCCGGTAGCCGTGCGCTATCCACGCGGCAGCGGTGTCGGCGTGGCGATCGGCGCCGACCTGTCCGATCTGCCTTGGGGCAAGGCCGATCTGCGCCGCAGCACCGGCAAGGTCAACGCCGTGGGCGGCCCGCGCATTGCCATCCTGGCCTTCGGCCCGCTGCTCCACCCGGCGCTGCGAGCCGCCGAGACGCTCGACGCGAGCGTGGTCAACATGCGCTTCGTCAAGCCGCTGGACGTGGCCATGGTGCTCGAGGTGGCGCGCACGCACGAGGCCATCGTCACGGTCGAGGAAGGCAGCGTGATGGGTGGTGCCGGTAGCGCGGTCGGCGAATGCCTGGCCGCCCATGGCCTGGCCGTGCCGCTGCTGCAGCTGGGCCTGCCCGACAGTGTCATTGAGCACGGCGATCCACAGAAGCTGCTGTCGATGTGTGGCCTCGATGCTGCTGGCATCGAACAAGCGGTGCTCAAGCGATTCGGCAGCCGCTTGTCGGTGGTGCGGCCCGCGGCGAACCTCTGACGCTTCGGCGACAGGGCTGAAACCCCACTGCAGCGTACAACCGCGTTCGATGGCATGCTGCCGCCACGCGGCGCGACGTCGCAGCCCCCTCCTGCCATGACCAATCTCACCGACGCCCTGCACATCCCCGACACCCAGAGCGGGCGCGATGAGCGCCATCTGGTGATCCAGCGTGTCGGCGTGAAGGATCTGCGCTATCCGCTGCAACTGAGGGTGGCCGGCGCCGTGCAAAGCACGGCGGCGCAATGGAGCCTGGACGTCGCCCTGCCGGCGGAGAAGAAGGGCACGCACATGTCGCGCTTCATCGCCTGGCTGGACGCGCTCGACGAGCCATTGGATGCTCACAGCCTGCGCGACCGGCATGCGCAGATGCTCGACAAGCTCGGCGCGCGCGAAGGCCGCATCGAGGCGAGCTTTGCGTTCTTCCTGCGCAAGCGCGCGCCGGTCTCCGGCCTGCCCAGCTTGCTCGACTACCAGGGCCGCTGGATCGCCGAGACCCGTGGCGGCGCGACCTCGGTGTTTGCCGAGGTGGGCGTGCCGGTGAAGAGCCTTTGCCCGTGCTCGAAGGAGATCTCCGACTACGGCGCGCACAACCAGCGCTCGCTGGTGACGATCCGCGTCGAGATGCTGCAGCCGATCGAGTGGCACGAGCTGGTGCGCTTTGCCGAGGACCAGGCCTCCAGCGAGCTGTGGCCGATGCTCAAGCGCGTGGACGAGAAGTGGGTCACCGAGCGCGCCTACGAGAACCCCAAATTCGTCGAGGACCTGGTGCGCGACGTGGCGCTGGCGCTGAACCGCGATGCGCGCATCGGCCACTATCGGGCCGAGGTCGAGAACTTCGAATCCATACACAACCACAGTGCCTATGCGTGCATCGAGCGCTAGGGTCGCGGCCGCGCTGATCCCACGCTGATGCTCCAGACCGCCGCGGCGATCCACGATCCCGTGCGCATGCGCCAGGCCGGCGCGGACCTGCTGTCACTGGCCCTGATCGACGCGCGCAACCACAGCTTGCGCTGGCTGGCGGCCTTCGAGCCGCAGCTCGGCGACCTCGCGCCCAGTGTGGATGTCGATCCACCGCTGTGGCTGGTGGGGCATGCCGCCTGGTTCCAGGAGTACTGGGTATCGCGCAACGTACAGCGCCAGCGCGGCGAAGCGGCAGATGCCGCGCGCCCAAGGCTGGCTTCGATCGATGCCCGCGCCGACGACTGGTTCGACCCCGCCTGCCATGACCGGGTACAGCGCTGGTGCCTGCAGCTGCCCGACGCCACGGCCTTGCGGCAGTACCTGGCCGAGACACTCGACACCACGCTCGAATTGCTGGCCGTCGCCGACAACAGCGATGCGGGCCTGTATGCCTACCGGCTCGCGTTGCTGCATGAAGACCGCCTTGGCGAAGCACTGGCCGTGTGCGCTCAGGCCTTGCAGTTGACCACCCCTGCGGCCGAGTCGCCCTGGCCACCGCGCCCGGCACGGGCGCCGCGCGAGCCCTTGTGGTTCGGCGCGCAGCGTTTCATGCTGGGCTCCGAGCGCGGCGGCCTGGTGCCGCCCAACGAACGCTGGGCCCATGAGGTGCAGCTGCTCGAATTCGAGATCGACGCCCAGGCGCTGAGCTGGGCACGCTACGCCGAATTCGTCGCCGATGGCGGTTACGACGATGTGCAGTGGTGGACACCCGAGGGTTGGGTCTGGGTGCAGGCCGAAGGCCGCCGCGCACCACGCTACGTGGAGCAGATGCGCCAGGCCGTGCTGGTGCAGCGCCAGGGGCAGATGCAGCGCGTCGGCGCCGCGCAGGCGGCCGTGCATGTCAGCCGCCACGAGGCCCAGGCCTGGTGCCGCTGGGCCGGCCGCCGCCTGCCGACCGAGCCCGAATGGGAACTGGCCGCGTTGACCGGCGCGTCGCGTGGTTTCGTCTTCGGCGACGTCTTCGAGTGGACTGGCGGCAGCGCGCGTGCCTGGCCGGGCCACGAGGGTACGTTGCCTGGCTTTGCCGCGATGCCCGAGCCCGGACGCTGCGGCGTGCAACGCGGCGCCTCGTGGATGACGCGTGCGCGCTGCAAGCATCCGCGCGCGCGTCGCTTCGTGGCGCCACATCGCGACACGATGTTCTGCGGCTTTCGCAGCTGCGCGCTGTAGCCTCGCGCGCCACTGCTACGGGAATCGGCTGTCCCTAGGGTTTTCCCCAGGCGCCTTGTCCGCTGGCAGCAGACAACATAGGCAGCGCGCATCCTAGGTGCCGGCCCCGTGCTGGCGCGGTCCTCCGCGGTGCGGCGACGGCTCATCACCAACCATTGGGAACAGAACCATGCAGAAATCCCTGCACATCAACGCCGAGAAATGCACCGGCTGCCTGCAGTGCGAAATGGCCTGCTCGTACGAGAACTACGGCAGCTTCGCCCCGGCCAAGTCGCGCATCAAGGTGTTCGAGTTCCACTACACCGGGCGCAAGGTGCCCTACACCTGCACGCAGTGCGACGAGGCCTGGTGCCTGCACGCCTGCCCGGTCGAGGCCATCACGGTGGACAAGATGACCGGCGCCAAGGTGGTGAACGAGACCACCTGTGTCGGCTGCAAGGTCTGCACCATCGCCTGCCCCTTCGGCACGGTCAACTACGTGCAGGAGACCGGCAAGGTGCAGAAATGCGACCTGTGCGGCGGTGAACCCGCCTGCGCCGAGGCCTGCCCGACAGGTGCCATCACCTACATCGATGCCAACTGGACGGGCCTGACGAAGATGTCCGCCTGGGCCGACAAGCTCGGCAATCAACCCGCTGCGGCATAAGGAGCACTGACATGTCTTGGGCTGGAAAAATTCTGCGCATCAACCTCACCGCCGGTACCGTCAAGCCGGAGCCACTGAAGATGGACTGGGCGCGCCAGTACATCGGTTCGCGTGGCCTGGCCACCAAGTACCTGGTGGAAGAGATGGATGCCAAGGCCGATCCGCTGTCGGCCGACAACAAGATCATCTGGGCCACCGGCCCGCTCACCGGCACCATGGCGTCGACGGGCGGGCGCTACACGGTCGTCACGAAGGGACCGTTGACCGGCGCCATTGCCTGTTCCAACTCGGGCGGCTACTGGGGTGCCGAACTCAAGATGGCCGGCTGGGACATGGTCATCTTCGAAGGCAAGAGTGCCAAGCCGGTGTACCTGTTCATCCAGGACGACGTGGCCGAGTTGCGCGACGCTGCCCACCTGTGGGGCAAGACGGTGTGGGAGACCGAGGCCGCGCTGAAGACGCAGCTGCAGGATCCGCAGGTGCGCGTGTCCAGCATCGGCGGCGCCGGCGAGAACCAGGTGCTCTACGCCGCGGTGGTCAACGACCTGCACCGCGCGGCCGGGCGCTCGGGCGTGGGTGCGGTGATGGGCTCGAAGAACCTGAAGGCCATTGCCGTTCGCGGCACCAAGGGCGTGGGCAACATCGCCGACCCGAAGGCCTTCATGAAGGTCACGGCCGAGAAGAAGAAGATCCTGGCCGAGAACGCCTTGACGGGACAGGGCCTGCCGGCCTACGGCACGCAGGTGCTGATGAACATCATCAACGAAGTCGGTGCACTGCCCACGCGCAATCACCGCGACGTGCAGTTCGAGGGCGCGAAGGACATCTCCGCCGAGGCCATGGGCACGCCGCGCAAGACCGACGGCCGCAAGCCGCTGGTCACCAACCAAGCGTGCTTCGGCTGCACCATTGCCTGCGGTCGCATCCAGACCATCGACAAAGGCCACTTCAGCATCCAGAACAAGCCGCAGTACTGGGGTGCCTCGGGCGGGCTCGAGTACGAAGCGGCCTGGGCGCTGGGCGCGGCCAACGGCGTCAACGACCTCGACGCCTTGCAGTACGCCAACCTGCTGTGCAACGAGCACGGCATGGACCCGATCAGCTTCGGCGCCACCGTCGGCGCGGTCATGGAGCTGTACGAGATGGGCGTGCTCACCAAGGAGCAACTGGGTACCGACGCGAAGTTCGGCTCGGCGCAATCGCTGGCGCACTTCGCCGAGATCACCGCCAAGGGCGAAGGCTTCGGCAAGGAGATCGGCCAGGGCAGCAAGCGATTGACCGCCAAGTATGGCCACCCCGACCTGTCGATGACGTCGAAGGGACAGGAGTTCCCGGCCTACGACGCGCGCGGCATCCAGGGCATCGGCCTGGGCTATGCCACCAGCAACCGCGGCGGCTGCCACCTGCGCGGCTACACCGTGGCCAGCGAGGTGGCGGGCATCCCGGTGAAGACCGACCCGCTCACCGCCGAGGGCAAGCCCGAGCTGGTCAAGGCCTTCCAGGACGCCACCGCGGCCTACGACTCGTCGGGGCTGTGCATCTTCACCACCTTTGCCTGGGGCCTGCCCGACCTGGCCGACCAGCTGGCGCCGGCCTGCGGCCCGGAATTCACGCTGGAGAACGTGGCCACCATCGGCGAGCGCATCTGGAACATGGAGCGCGATTTCAACAACCGCGCCGGCTTCACCGCCAAGGACGACGTGCTGCCGAAGCGGCTGACGACCGAAGCGGCCAAGACCGGCCCGGCCAAGGGTCTGGTGAGCAAGGTGCCGGAGATGCTGCCGAAGTACTACGAGTTGCGCGGCTGGGACAGCAACGGCATGCTCAAGCCCGAGACGCGTACGCGCCTGGGGCTGTAGAACGGGCGTTCGCCCGGGCATGACACAAGGCGGTTCTTCGACCGCCTTGTTTCTTTTCAGCGAGGACAGCACATGAGACACGTAATCCTGGGTGCCGGGCCGGCCGGCGTGATTGCCGCGGAAACGATCCGCAAGCACAGCGCGATGGACGAGATCGTCATCGTCGGCGACGAGCGCGAGCCACCGTACTCGCGCATGGCGATTCCGTACCTGCTGATCGGCCACATCGGCGAGTCCGGCACGCACCTGCGCCATGACCCCCAGCACTTCCAGAAGCAACGCATCGAGCTGCGGCGCGCACGCGCCACCCAGGTCGACGTTGCCAAGCGCAGCCTGTCGCTCGACGATGGCACGGCGCTGCCCTTCGACACCTTGCTCATCGCCACCGGCTCCAGCCCGAGCAGCCCGCCGATCCCCGGCATCGACAAACCCGGCGTGCGCGCCTGCTGGACGCTCGACGACGCGCGCGCCATCGCCCAGCGCGCGACGAAGGGTGCGCGCGTGCTGCAGATGGGCGCCGGCTTCATCGGCTGCATCATCATGGAAGCACTGGCCGCGCGCGATGTGCAACTGACGGTGGTGGAGATGGGCGACCGCATGGTGCCGCGCATGATGGGCCCCACCGCCGGCGGCATGATCAAGGACTGGTGCCAGGCCAAGGGCGTGACGGTGCACACCGGCACGCGCGTCGAGGCGATCGAAGGCGATGCGCCGATGCGCGTCAAGTTGTCGGGTGGCACCCAGGTCGAAGCCGATCTGGTGATCAGCGCCACCGGCGTCAGGCCGAACATCGGTTTCCTCGAGAACTCGGGCGTCACCTGCCTGCTGGGCGTGCTCACCGACGAGCACATGCAGACCAACGTGCCGGGCATCTATGCCGCCGGCGACTGCGCCGAGGCACTCGACGTGATCAGCGGCAAGTTGATCGTCAGCGCCATCCAGCCGAATGCCGCCGACCAGGCGTATATCGCCGCGATGAACATGGCCGGCCGCGCGGCGCGGCTGAAGGGCGTGACGCAGATCAACGTGCTCGACACGCTGGGGCTGATTTCCACCAGCTTCGGCGACTGGCAGGGCGTGCCGGGCGGGCAGCACGTGGAGCTGACCGACCGCGCCGCCGGGCGTCACCTGAGCCTGCAGTTCAAGGACGACGTGATCATCGGCTGCAACAGCACGGGCTGGACCGACCATGTCGGCGTGATGCGCGGCCTGGTCGAGGGCCAGGTGCACCTCGGTCCCTGGAAGGACACCCTGCTGAAGGATCCGACGCAGCTGATGCAGGCCTACCTGGCCCGAGCGCAGGCGCAGGACGTGCGCGCGCTGGTATGACGATCCGCATCACCTTCAAGCTGTATGCGGGGTTGACACAATACCTGCCGCCGGACGCGCGGGTCGGCAATGCCATGCCGCTGGAGCTGCCCGACGGCACGACCATCCTGAAAGCGATCGAACCCTTCGGCATGCCGCCGAAGCTGGTCCATCTGGTGCTGATCCACGGTGTGTACATCCCGCCCGGGCAGCGCGCCGAGCGCGTGCTGCAGGACGGCGACGTGCTGGCCATCTGGCCGCCGGTGGCCGGCGGCTGACCGCGACACGTGCAGTCCTACTACCCGTCGAGCTTCGAGCGCGAGATGGGCTGCACCGAGCGCGAGTGGCTGTCGTGGCTGCCTCGCGCCGTACGCGAGCATGCGTTGGCGCTGTCGGCCGGCCAGGCCGTCGTCGCCATCGGACCCGGCCGGCTGCTGCTGCACTGGCAGACGCTGCCGCCGCGGCAGATCGCGCTGGCGCGCTTCCCGCGTCTGGCGGTGAGCTTTCGCTTCGAGGGCGTGGACGACGCCGCGCGCCACAGCTTCATGCGCTACTTCGACCTGTACATGCAGCGCGGCGGCGGCTGAGGCTGGACGCGGCACAGTGCCTGCGCACTGTGCCGTGCCTGCCGAAGGGCCCGAGCTCTGCGAGGGCGCGGCCTGCAGGGCTGAACCGAGCCGCTACGGCTTGGGCTTGCGATAGCGCCACCAGGGCAGCACGCGGTTCAGCGACAGCACCTCGCCGCTGCGCTCGGCGGCATAGCCGGGCAGTGCATTCAACTGCTGCTGCCAGGCGGGGCTGCGCAACAGTTCGAGCAACGTGCGCACCTGGGGATGGTCCAGCGCCGCGCGCAGCGCGACCAGGAAGTACTGCTCGTGGGCCAGCGGCAGGAAATCCAGCCCGCGCGAGCGCGCCGCGGCCTCGATGCCGAAGCTGACATCGGCACTGCCGCTGGCCACCGCCTCGGCGGCGGCGCGGTGCGACGGCTCGGTGCGCGCCAGCGCCTCGATGCGGGCCGGGTCGATTTGCAGCGCGGCCAGCAGTTCGTCGAGCACCACGCGCGTGCCGGTGCTTGCGTCGCGGGCCGCGAAGCGCAGGCCGGGCCGCAGCAGGTCGGCGAGCTGGCGTACGCCCAACGGGTTGCCGGGCGCGACCATCAGACCCTGGGTGCGTCGCGCAAAACTCACCAGCTTGTGCTGCCCGGGCTTGAGCATCGCGCGGTAGGCGCGTGCCGTGGGCGAGCGTGCCGGCGCGTCGGTGAGGGCGTGGAATCCCGCCAACAGGCACCGGCCCGCATTCAGCGCCGCCAGTGCGTCGAGGCTGCCGCAGAAGCGGATGTCCAGGTGCAGCTTGTGCCGCTGCTGCGCAAGCTGGCGCAGCAAGGGCAGCGCATCGTCATGGCTGGCCGAGATCGGCACCACGCCGGCGCTGTCGTCGAAGGCGATGGCGAAGGCCTGCTCGAGTTCGCTGCGCAAGGCCTCGACCTTCGGCGCCAGCCGCGCCTGCGCCCGGCGCTCGGCCCAGAGCAGCTTTTCGCCAAAGGGTGACAACGCCGCCGGCTGGCCCTTGGCCCAAAGCACCAGCGTCTGGCCGAGCTCGAGCTCCCAGCGTTTGAGTTCGCCCCAGACATGCCGGTACGACAGCGACAGCCGCCGCGCTGCCCCGCTGATCGAGCCGGTGTCGTGCACGGCGGCCAGCATCGCCATCAGCGGGTGGTGCAGGTCGCGCTGGGTGTCCTCGCGGCCGTGCAGCGTATAGGTCAGGTGGACTCTATGCATGTCGGTTCATATCGTGCGGATCGCATTGCGGCGTCGAGAATGACGCCAGTATGAGAGATCCGGGATGAGCGCCTTCGCGCAGAGTTTCCGCACTGCCTTCGAGCTGATCATCCAAGCCGACCCGGTGCTGCTGCGCACGGTGGCGCTGTCGCTGTGGGTCAGCGGGTGTGCCTGCCTGATCGCATCGGGCTTCGGGCTGGCCCTGGGCGCCTGGCTGGCCGTGGCGCGAGTTCGCGGCCATCGGCTGATGATGCTGGCGCTGAACACGTTGCTGGCGCTGCCTTCGGTGCTGGTCGGGCTGGTGGTCTATCTGCTGCTGTCGCGCAGTGGCCCACTGGGTTCGTGGGGGATTCTCTTCACGCCGAGCGCGATGGTCGTCGCACAGACCATCCTGGTGCTGCCGATCGTCGCGGCACTGACGCGCCAGCTGGTCGGCGATGCGCTGCGCGACGGTGGTGACCAGTTGCGCTCGATGGGCGCCTCGCCGCTGACCTGCGCACTGCTGATGCTGGTGCACGGCCGCTGGGCGGTGATGACGGTGCTCATCGCTGCCTTCGGCCGCGCCATCGCCGAGGTCGGTGCGGTGATGGTCGTCGGCGGCAACATCGACGGCTTCACGCGCGTCATGACCACCACCATCGCACTCGAGACGAGCAAGGGCGACCTGCCGCTGGCGCTGGCGCTGGGGCTGGTGCTGCTGGCCGTGGTGGCCGTGCTCAACGCGCTGCTCGGCCTGGTCCGGCGCGGCCAGGGTTCGGCGCTGGCGGGGGTGCGGTGAGCCCGCCGGGCCGTCCCAAGGGCAAACGCCCCCGCCTGGCGGGGCGGCGCGCAGCGCCTGGGGTGCTCGAGTGAGCCTGGTATCGCTGCAGGACGTGTCGGTGCAGTTCGGCACGGTGCGTGCGCTGCACGGTGTCACGCTGCGCATCGAGCGCGGCGAATTCGTGGCCCTGGTCGGCTCCAACGGCTCGGGCAAGACCACGCTGCTGCGCGCCTTGCACGGCATGCTCAGCCATCGGGGCCGGCGTGTGGTGGATGCCGCCGCCGGCACGCAGGCGATGGTGTTTCAGCGGCCCTTCCTGATGCGGCTGAACCTGCTGAACAACCTGCGCCTCGCGCTGTGGCTGGCCGGCGTGCCGCGGCGCGACTGGGCGCAGCGCATCGCGGCCTCGTTGCAGCGCGTCGGCCTGCAGGGGCTGGAGCAGCGGCCGGCGCGCGCACTGTCGGGTGGCCAGCAGCAACGCCTGGCGCTGGCGCGGGCGATCGCGGTACAGCCGCAACTGCTGTTCCTGGACGAGCCCACCGCCAGCCTCGACCCCAGCGCCAAGCGCGAGGTGGAGTCGCTGCTGGCCGGCTTTGCCGCCGACGGCATGACGCTGGTGATGAGCACGCACAACCTTGGCCAGGCCAAGCGGCTGGCCACGCGCGTGGTCTATCTGGAAGGCGGGATGGTGCACGCCGACCTGCCGGCCGAACGCTTTTTCCATGGGCCGCTCGAAGGCCCCGCACAACACTTCCTCAAAGGAGAACTGGCATGAACACCCGATCGACACTGCAAGCTCTGCAACGCCGCGCCGCGCTCGGCCTGGCCCTGGCGGCCCTGGCGCTGGCACCGCTGGTTGCACGCGCCCAGGACAAGACCCTCGTCATGGCCTCGACCACCAGCACCGAGCAGTCGGGGCTGTTCGCTCACCTGCTGCCGGAGTTCAAGAAGACCAGCGGCATCGACGTGCGCGTCGTCGCACAGGGCACCGGCCAGGCGCTCGACATGGGGCGGCGCGGTGATGCCGACGTGCTGTTCGTGCACGACCAGGTGGCCGAGGAGAAGTTCGTCGCCGACGGCTTCGGCCTGAAGCGCAGCCCGGTGATGTACAACGACTTCGTGCTCATCGGCCCGAAGTCCGACCCGGCCGGCGTGAAGGGCGCCGACATCGTCGAGGCCTTGAAGAAGCTGGCCGCGGGCAGGTTCGAGTTCATCTCGCGCGGCGACAAGAGCGGCACCCATGCCGCCGAACTGCGCTACTGGAAAGCTGCCGGCGTCGACGCGCCGGCCGGCAAGGTGCCGGGCTACAAGGAATGCGGCTGCGGCATGGGACCGGCGCTGAACATCGCGGCATCGGCCAACGCCTACGTGTTGGCCGACCGCGGCACCTGGCTGTCGTTCAAGAACCGCGCCGACCTCGCCATCCTGGTCGAAGGCGACAAGCGGCTGTTCAACCAGTACGGCGTGATCGTCGTCAACCCGGCCAAGCACCCGCACGTGAAGAAGGATCTGGCGCAGACCTTCGCCGACTGGGTGGTGTCACCGGCGGGGCAGGCCGTGATCGCCAGCTACAAGATCGGCGGCGAGCAGCTGTTCTTCCCCAACGCCGGGCAGTAGAGATGGCCGTGCGGCGTGCGCAGGAGCCGGTCGGCCGCCCCTATGCAAGTTTCACCATAGGGGTTGTTTGGTGTTGTGTCCTGCGCCGACGCACTCGGACAATGTCCTGCGGCGCATAGGGCGCATGGCACCGAACCCCTGGAGGACACAGACGTGAGCATCCCCATATCCCTGACGGTCAACGGCAAGGCCGTGATGGCCAGCGTCGACCCGAGAACGCTGCTGGTGCAGCTGATCCGCGAGCATCTGCAACTCACCGGGACGCACGTCGGCTGCGACACCGCGCAGTGCGGTGCCTGCACCGTGCACCTGAACGGCCGTGCGGTGAAGGCCTGCTCGATGCTGGCGGTGCAGGCGCAGGGCGCGAGCATCACCACCATCGAAGGACTGTCCCAGGACGGAACACTGCACCCGATGCAGGCCGCCTTCCGCGAGTGCCACGGGCTGCAATGCGGCTACTGCACGCCGGGCATGGTGATGGCATCCGTGCAACTGCTGGCCGACAACCCCAAGGCCACAGAGACCGAGATCCGCGAAGGCCTCGAAGGCAACATCTGCCGCTGTACCGGCTATCACAACATCGTGAAGGCGGTGCAGTTCTGCCAATCGGGCAAGCAGCCCACGGCGGCCTGAGCGCCGAGGAGACACGACCATGACCGACATGTCCCAACCCCCCTCAGTCCCATCGGCCAGCCCCTGCGCCGACGCGAGGACGCACGCTTCCTGACCGGCGCCGGCCAGTACACCGACGACGTGGTGCTGCACGGCCAGAGCTACGGCTTCTTCCTGCGCTCGCCCTACGCGCATGCGCGCATCAAGTCCATCGACCTCGACAAGGCCAAGGCCGCGCCGGGCGTGCTCAACATCTTCACCGGCGCCGACCTGGCCGAGGCCAAGGTCGGCGGGCTGCCCTGCGGCTGGCTCATCACCAGCAAGGACGGCACGCCGATGAAGGAGCCGCCGCACCCGGTGCTGGCGCAAGGCAAGGTGCGCCACGTCGGCGACCAGGTGGCGCTGGTGGTGGCCGACACCTACCTGCAGGCGCGCGATGCCGCCGAACTGATCGAGGTCGACTACGAAGAGCTGACGCCGGTGATCGACATCACCACGGCCGAAAGCGCCGGCTCCGCAGTGCACGACGAGGTGCCCAACAACGTCTGCTACGACTGGGGCCATGGCAGCAAGGATGCGGTGGACGCGGCCTTCGCCAAGGCGGCGCACGTCACCAAGCTGACGTTCCACAACAACCGCCTGATCCCCAACGCGATGGAGCCGCGCGCGGCCAATGCGCACTACACGCGGCACGACGACGCCTACACGCTGTACGTGGCCAACCAGAACCCGCACGTCGAGCGCTTGCTGATGTGCGCCTTCGTGCTCGGCCTGCCGGAGAGCAAGGTGCGCGTGATCGCGCCCGATGTCGGCGGCGGCTTCGGCTCGAAGATCTTCCTGTATGCGGAAGAGACGGCGCTGATCTGGGCCAGCAAGCGTGTCGGCCGGCCGATCAAGTGGACGGCCGAGCGCAGCGAGTCCTTCCTGACCGACGCGCATGGCCGCGACCATGCCACCACCGCCGAGCTGGCGCTGGACGCGCAGGGCAACTTCCTGGCGCTTACGCGTGCACACCATCGCCAACATGGGAGCCTACCTGTCGACCTTCGCCTCCAGCGTGCCGACCATCCTGTACGCCACGCTGCTGGCCGGGCAGTACAAGACGCCGGCGATCTATGCCGAGGTCAAGGCGGTGTTCACCAACACCACGCCGGTGGACGCCTACCGCGGTGCCGGCCGGCCCGAGGCCACCTACGTGGTCGAGCGCATCGTCGAGACCGCGGCGCGCGAGATGAAGATCGACCCGGCGCAGATCCGGCGCCAGAACTTCATCACCGAGTTCCCCTACGCCACGCCGGTGGGCCTGACCTACGACACCGGCAACTACGAGGCGCACCTGGCCAAGGCGATCCAGATCGCCGACGTGGCCGGCTTCCCGGCGCGCAAGGCGGCCTCGGCCGCCAAGGGCAAGCTGCGCGGCCTGGGCTACAGCTGCTACATCGAGGCCTGCGGCCTGGCGCCGAGCAACATCGCCGGTGCGCTGGGCGCGCGTGCCGGCCTGTTCGAGGCCGGCGAGGTGCGCGTGCACCCCACCGGCACGGTGACGGTGTTCACCGGCTCGCACAGCCACGGCCAGGGCCACGAGACCACCTTCGCGCAGGTGGTGGCGGGCAAGCTGGGCATCCCGGTGGAGAACGTGGAGATCGTGCACGGCGACACCGGGCGCGTTCCCTTCGGCATGGGCACCTACGGCAGCCGCTCGCTGTCGGTGGGCGGCACGGCCATCGTCAAGGCGGTCGACAAGATCATCGCCAAGGGCAAGAAGATCGCCGCGCACCTGCTGGAGGCGGCCGACACCGACATCGACTTCGAGAACGGCGAGTTCAAGGTCAAGGGCACCGACAAGAAGCTGCCCTTCGGCGCCATCTCGCTGACGGCCTACGTGCCGCACAACTACCCGCTGGACAAGCTGGAGCCGGGCCTGAACGAAAACGCGTTCTACGACCCGACCAACTTCACCTACCCGGCCGGCAGCTACGTGTGCGAGGTCGAGGTCGACCCCGAGACCGGCAAGACCACGGTGGCCAGCTTCGTGGCGGTCGACGACTTCGGCAACATCGTCAACCCGATGATCGTCTCCGGCCAGGTGCACGGCGGCATCGCGCAGGGCCTGGGCCAGGCGATGATGGAAGGCGCGGTCTACGACAACGCCAGCGGCCAGCTGCTCAACGGCAGCTACATGGACTACACCATGCCGCGTGCCGACGACCTGCCCAGCTTCACCGTCGACCATACGGTCACGCCCTGCACGCACAACCCGCTGGGCGTCAAGGGCTGCGGCGAGGCCGGCGCGATCGGCTCGCCGCCGGCCTTCATCAACGCGCTGACCGATGCGCTGGGGGTGAAGGACATCGCCATGCCGGCCACGGCCGAGAAGGTCTGGCGCGCGGCCAACAAGATCGCTTGAGGAGACACACACCATGTACAACTTCGACTACCAACGTCCCGGCGATCGGGCTGCGGCGGCGGCCGCCGCCAAGGGCAGCGATGCGCGCTTACCTGGCCGGCGGCCAGACCCTGATCCAGGCGATGAAGCTGCGCCTGTCGTCCAGCGAACGGCTGGTCGACCTGGGCGCCATCGCCGACCTGAAGGGCATCAAGGTCGACGGCAGCAACGTCACCATCGGCGCCACCACCACCCATGCCACGGTGGCGCGCTCGGCCGAGGTGGCAAAGGCCATCCCGGCGCTGGCCGAGCTGGCCGGCGGCATCGGCGACCAGATGGTGCGCAACGTGGGCACGATCGGCGGCTCGATCGCCAACGCCGACCCGGCCGCCTGCTACCCGGCCGCCGTGCTGGGCCTGGGCGCGACGATCCACACCGACCGGCGCAGCATCCCGGCCGACAGCTTCTTCACCGGCATGTACGAGACCGCGCTGCAGCCCGGCGAGCTGATCGTCTCGGTCAGCTTCCCGATCCCGCAGAAGGCGGCGTACATCAAGTACAAGCAGCCGGCCTCGCGCTTTGCGCTGGTGGGCGTGTTCGTCGGCCAGGGCGCGGGCGGCGTGCGCGTGGCCGTCACCGGCGCCAAGAGCAGCGTGTTCCGTGCCGGCGACATCGAAGCCGCGCTGACAAAGAGCTTCACGCCGGCCGCGGCCAAGGCAGTGAAGGTGTCGGCGGCCGACATGAACAGCGACATGCACGGCTCGGCCGCCTACCGCGCCGCGATGGTCAGCGTGATGGCGGCGCGCGCCGTCGAGAAGGCGCTGTCGCGTTGAGCGACTCCCGGGCCCGCCCCTGCGGACGGGCCCGCCACGGCGGTAGCGCGACAATGGCGTCTTCTGCCTCCCAGCCGCCGCCATGAGCCTGCCGTTGCCTGAATCCGTCGACGCGGTCATCGAGTTGCTGGCCGCGGAGAACTATGTCTGCGACCGGCAACTGGCGACCGCGCTGTACCTCAGCCTGAAGCTGCAGCGCCCCCTGTTCCTGGAAGGCGCACCCGGCGTCGGCAAGACCGAACTGGCCAAGACGCTGGCGCGCGCGCTGAACACGCTGCTGCTGCGCGTGCAGTGCTACGAAGGCCTGGACGTGGCGCAGACCGCCTACGAATGGAACGTGGCGCGGCAGATGATCGAGATCCGCCTGGCCGAAGCCGCGCACGATGTCGACCGCGAGCAGCTGACGCGCAACCTGTATTCGCGCGCAGATGCTGATCGAGCGGCCCTTGCTGCAGGCGCTGACGCAGACGCGCTCACCCGTGCTGCTGATCGACGAACTGGACCGCGCCGACGAGCCCTTCGACGCCTTCTTGCTGGAGGTGCTGGCCGAGAACCAGCTGACCATTCCCGAATACGGCACCGTGGTCGCCGCCGAGCCGCCGATCACGCTGATCACCAGCAACCGCACACGCGAGATCCACGACGCGCTGAAGCGCCGCTGCCTGTACCACTGGGTGGGCTTCCCCAGCGTCGAACGCGAACTCGACATCGTGCGCCTGAAGGCGCCGGGCGCGTCCGAACGGCTGTACCGCCAGGTGGTGGAGTTCGTGCAGCGCATGCGCACGCTCGACCTTTTCAAGTCGCCGGGCGTGGCCGAGACCATCGACTGGACCAATGCGCTGGTGGCGCTGAACAGCCTGCAGCTCGACCCGGCCAGCGTGCAGGACACGCTGGGCGTGCTGCTGAAGCACCAGGACGACCTGGTGAAGATGCAAAGCGGCGACACCGCCAAGCTGCTGGACGAGTTGCGGGCCAAGGCACTGCTATGACCCACCCCCGCAGCGGCTTTGCCGCTCCCCCTCAAGGGGGCGACGCCAGCGGCCCGGCGAAGCCGTTTCCGCGGCGTCCGCTCGGCGGCATGGCGGTTCATCGGAGCGACACGCGCTCATCCACAAGCAGCTGCCAAGGATGATCGCCGACAACATCGTCCACTTCGCGCGCGTGCTGCGCGGCGCCGGCATGGCCATCGGCCCGGACCGCGTGCTGGCCGCGCTGGCGGCGGTGGAACTGGTGGGCCTGCAGCGGCGCGAGGACGTGCATGCCGCGCTGAGCGCGGTGATGCTCGAACGCCACGAACAGCAGCCGCTGTTCGACGCCGCCTTCGACACCTTCTGGCGCGACCCGAAGCTGCTCGAGCAGATGATGTACCTGCTGCTGCCGAAGATCAGCGGCCGCGGCGAGAAGCAGCGAGCGCCGCGCGCCAATCGGCTGGCCGAGGCACTGTCGGTGCCGAAGGCGCCCGAGCCGCCGAACCCGGCCAACCAGACCGCCAAGGAAGAAGTGCAGTTCGACACGCACTTCACCTTCTCCGACCGCGAACGTCTGCAGAAGGCCGATTTCGAGAGCATGACCACGGCTGAATACGAGCTGGCCAAGAAGCTGGCCGAAGAACTGCCGCTGCCGGTGGACCCGGTGCGCCGACGCCGCCATGAGGCCGCCACCAGCCCGCGGCACGGCGGCCGCCTCGACCTGCGCGCCACGCTGCAGCGCATGGCGCGGCAGCCGCACACGCTGGCGCCGCTATACACGCGGCCGCGCGAGGAGATGCCCTCGCTGGTGGTGCTGATCGACATCTCCGGTTCGATGGACCGCTATTCGCGGCTGCTGCTGCATTACGTGCACGGCCTGATGCGCCGCGCGCTGAAGGTGCACACGCTGACCTTCGGCACGCGCTTGACCAACATCACGCGCTGCCTGAAGGAACGCGACCCCGATGTGGCGCTGCGCCTGGCCGACGAGCAGGTGCAGGACTGGAAGGGCGGCACGCGCATCGCCTCGTCGCTGCACGAATTCAACCAGCTGTGGGCGCGTCGCCTGCTGGGTGCCAATGCGGCGCTGCTGCTGGTGACCGACGGCCTGGACCGCGACGAACACGGCGACCTGTCGGCCGCCGCAGCGCAGCTGCACCGCATGGCGCACCAGGTGGTGTGGCTGAACCCGCTGCTGCGCTACGAAGGCTTCCAGGCCAAGGCCTCGGGCGTACGTGCGCTGCTGCCGCACGTGGACCGTTTCCTGCCGGTGCACAACCTGGCCAGCCTGGCCGACCTGGGCGACGCGCTGCGCGCGCCGCCGCTGTCCCCTCACACCCTGCTGCACTGAAGACACCATGGAACTGCAAGGCGATCGACTCATCCCCGCCCCACCAGACAAGACCTGGGCCGCGCTCAACGATCCCGACACGCTGAAGGCCTGCATCGCCGGCTGCGAGTCGCTCGAACGTACCGGCGACGACGCGTTCGTTGCGCTGGTGGCGGTGAAGGTCGGCCCGGTGAGCGCGCGCTTCAAGGGCAACCTGAAACTGAGCAACGTGGTGGCGCCCACCAGCTACACCATCAATTTCGACGGGCAGGGCGGCGTGGCCGGCTTCGGCAAGGGCTCGGCCGACGTGGCGCTGGCCGCCGAAGGTGAGCACACGCGGTTGAACTACCACGCGCGCGCCCAGGTGGGCGGCAAGATGGCGCAGGTCGGCTCACGCCTGGTCGATGCCGCGGCGTCGAAGGTGGCGGAAGACTTCTTCAAGGCCTTCGAGGCGCACCTGAGTCCCCCCGAGGCCGCTGCACCCGCCGACACCGGCCAGGTGCCGATGCCGGCGGACACCGAGAAGGGCAACCGCGCGCTGTGGTGGGGTTTGGCTGCGGCCATCGTGCTGGGCCTGATCTACCTGCTCAGCCGATAGTGCGACACTGAGGTCGGTGACCCGCTTCGGATTTCAAGGAGTAGCAAATTGGCTCGACATGGGATGGTCCTTCTGGCGCTGACCCTGGCCACCTCGCTTGCCATGGCGCAAGCCGCCAAGCCCTTCATCGGCAAGTGGAGCGTGGAATGGCAGACCGACAGGCAGACCTACGGCGCCGAAATGGAGATCACCGAAACCGGGGGCTCATGGCAAACGGCCACTTCCAGCCGCTCCAATCCCTGCTTCGGCCGCAAGGTGCCGATTCAGCACGACAGTGCCACCGCGAATAGCCTGGACATGACGCTCAAGTTCTCCGAGATCATCCCGGATTGCAAGAACGCCACGGTCAAGCTGCAACTGGATGACAAGGGCGCGGTGGTCGGCAAACGCAGCGGCTACGAACTGAAGTTGAAGCGCGACTAGCGCTCTGTTCGCTTGATGGAGCCCACGCATGGACAGTCTCGATCTACAGGTGCTGAGCCAGGCCCGCGACTGGTTCGCCCAGGGCCACAAGGTGTGGCTGGTCACCGTCATCGAAACCTGGGGCTCGGCGCCTCGCCCGCCCGGGGCGCTGCTGTGCCTGCGCGGCGACGGTCTGGTGGTGGGCTCGGTCTCGGGCGGCTGCGTCGAGGACGACCTGATCGAGCGTGTGCGCCACGGCGAGCGTGTCGACAGGCCCTCGCTGGTGAGCTACGGCGTCACCAAGGAAGAGGCGGCGCGCTTCGGCCTGCCCTGCGGCGGCAACCTGCGCCTGGTGCAGGAGCCGCTGCTCGCGGTGGATTGGATCGACGAGGTGCTGGCGCGCACCGCGCGGCACGAACTGGTGGCGCGCACGCTGCAACTTGACAGCGGCGCCGTGGCGGTGGAAACCGCCGCGCGCGGCGAGAAATTCGAATTCGACGGCCAACGGCTGCGCGCGCTGTTCGGCCCGCGCTGGCGGCTCTTGATCGTCGGCGCCGGGCAGCTGTCACGGGTGCTCGCGCAGATGGCGCTTGCGCTCGATTTCGAAGTGATCTGCTGCGACCCGCGCGAGGAATACCACCTCACCTGGGACGTGGGCGGCACCACCTTCAGCAAGGAGATGCCCGACGACCTGGTGCTGCAACTGCAGCTCGACCCGCACAGCGCGGTGGTCGCGCTGACACACGACCCGAAACTCGACGACATGGTGCTGCTGGAGGCACTGAAGTCGCCGGCCTTCTACATCGGCGCGCTGGGCTCGCGCGGCAACACCGCGGCGCGCAAGCAGCGCCTGGCGCTGTTCGACCTGTCGCCGGCCGAGATCGAGCGCCTGCACGGGCCGGTGGGGCTGGACCTGGGTGGCAAGACGCCGGCCGAGATCGCGGTGGCCATCGCCGCCGAAATCGTTGCCGTGAAGAACGGCGTGGCGCTGGTGCAGAAGAAGGAAGGCTCGGCGCTGCCTTTGACCTCAGGGCTGTGCATCGGCACGCGCTGAGCGATGCGCCACTGAACGTCGTGGGTCGCCGCCCTGGGCGTGTCCGCCGCGTCGTGGTGGGCGGCGGCGGAACAAGCCAACGACGGCGCAATCCTCGAAACCTGCGACCGATCCTGGCGAGCTCATCGTCCAGGCTGGAAGCGGCGGTGGCACGGCCATGACCCTCCTCGGCCTGCATGGCGCCGATGGTCGCCGCCTCAGTTGCCCTTGCCTGCCGCCTGCTGAAGGCACATCTGCCTGGCGAGAGCTTCGGTGTCATCGCGGTCGGCTTGTGTCTGGTAAGGCTCGTTGCTGCTCACCTTGTCGCGCACGCACTGATGCATCCGAATCTGACTGCAGCCTGTGACGGCCAGCAAGGCGCACGAGATGACGAAGACTCTGATCACTTGGGTCTGTTCAAAGTGCCCCTTGGGGCAATCCCCGAAAGGGCGGGCACGGCCGTTTACCACATCACTATAGGACAACCATGGGCGCGCGGACCCGCGCCGCAGCGGGAAGGCCCATGCGATGGGCTTGGTCCCGGGATCCGGTCATCGCGGGGTGCGCCATCGGCGGCGACGCAGGCCCTAAGATCCGAGGCGATGTGAGCACCCTGTTTCGACTGCTGGCGTGGACGCCCTTGCCGCTGCTCTACGTCTACGCCGACCTCCTCCACGTCGTCACCTACCACGTGCTGCGCTGGCGCGTGGCACTGGCGCGACGCAACCTCGCCGGGGCCTTTCCGGAGAAGTCGGCGGCGGACCGCGAGGCGATCCTGCGCTGCAGCTACCGTTACCTCGCGCGCACGCTGATGGAGGCCATCTGGGGATCGCGAGCGAGCGCCGAGGAGCTGAAACGCCGCGTCGTGTTCGAGAACCCCGAGGTGATCGACGCCTACAAGGCGGCCAAGCAGTCGGTGGTGCTGCTGACCGCGCATGTGTGCAACTGGGAGTGGCTGCTGCTCGCCGCGGGCGCGCGCTTCGGCATCCCGATCGACGCCGTGTACAAGACGCTGCGGCTGAAGGTGGTGGACGCGTTCTCGCGCGAGATGCGCAGCCGCTTTGGCGGCAACCCGATCCCGTTCGAGAACTTCGTGTTCGAACTGCTCAAGCGTGCCGGCGAAGCGCGCGCCTACGGGCTGCTGGCCGACCAGACGCCGGTCAAGCGCATGCCGAAGTACTGGACGACCTTCCTGAACCGCGAGACCGCGTTCTTCCTCGGCCCGGAGCGCATCGCCCGCTACCTGGACGCACCGGTGCTGTACGTCGAGATGAAACGCGCTGGCAAGGGCCACTACGCCGTACGTCTGCACGAGCTGGCCGCGCCACCGTACGAGCAGGTTCCCGCCGACATTGCCGAGGCCTACGCGCGCAGGCTCGAGGCGACGGTGCGTGCCCACCCGACCGACTGGTTGTGGATCCACAACAAGTGGAAGTACCCGCGGCCGCCGGACGAGCCTCTCGCCGCGGTGGGTGATCGTGGCTGCCGCCGGCCTGACCGGCCGGCGCGCGGATAGCGGGGCGCGACGGCGACAGGACCGTCGACGCGCGGCTGTCGCTCTGCGGCGCAGACTCCCCGTTCAGGAATTGCTGCTCGCGCGCACTTCCTCGATCGTCGTCGCGCCCGCCCAGACCTTGTCGATGCCGTCCTGGCGCAGCGTGCGCAGGCCTTCGCCCAGTGCGGTACGCAGCAGTTCGTCCGGGCGCGCGCCGGTCTGGATCTGGTGGCGGATCGTGCGCGACACCACCAGCAGCTCGTGCAGGCCGGCGCGGCCGCGCAGGCCGCTGTCGTCGCAGTTCGGGCAGCCCTTGGCGAAGTGGTGCATCAGCTTGCCGTCCTTGCCGAAGCGTTTGTGCCAGCCGGCGAGCACCTCGTCGGGCTTCGGCTTCGTCTCGCTGGCGCCGAAGGCATGCATGTAGTCGGCCATCAGCTCCTCGGTCTGCTGCTTCGTCGCCTCCTGCGACTGCACGCACTTGCCGCACAGCCTGCGCACCAGGCGCTGCGCCAGCACGCCGAGCAGCGAATCGGCGAAATTGAACGGGTCCATGCCCATGTCGAGCAGCCGCGTCACCGTCTCGACCGCGCTGTTGGTGTGCAGCGTGCTCATCACCAGGTGGCCGGTGAGCGAGGCTTCGACCGCCATCTTCGCGGTCTCGCCGTCGCGGATCTCGCCGACCATGATCACGTCCGGGTCGGCGCGCAGAAAGGCACGCAGCGCCTTGGCGAAGGTCCAGTCGATCTTCGGGTTGACCTGCACCTGGCGGATGCCGGCCTGGGTGATTTCCACCGGGTCCTCGGCTGTCCAGATCTTGCGGTCGGGCTGGTTGATGTAGCCCAGCACCGAATGCAGCGTCGTCGTCTTGCCCGAGCCGGTGGGGCCGACGCACAGCAGCATGCCGTAGGGCCGCTGCGACGCCGCCTTCACGTCGCGCAGGTTGTTGGGCGACAGGCCCAGGCTGTCCAGCGGGATCGGCTTGGCCGAGGCCAGCAGCCGCAGCACCGCGTCTTCCAGGCCGTTGGCGGTGGGGATGGTGGCCACGCGCAGTTCCAGGCGCTGGCCGGGCACAAACTTGCCGAAGTTGATCTTGCCGTCCTGCGGCTTGCGCCGCTCGCTGATGTCCAGGTCGCACATGATCTTGATGCGCGCGATCATCGCGCTGCGATAGGTGTGCGGCAGTTCCATGTACGGGCGCAGTGCGCCGTCCTTGCGGAATCGGATGCGCACCTTGTCGCGCCCGGGCTGGCATTCGACATGGATGTCGGACACGCCCTGCGACTGCGCCTCGGCGATCATCGAGTTGATCAGCCGTACCAGCGAGTTGTCGGATTGTTCGATCGACGGCTCGTCGCGGTCGGCGCTGTCCGGTGCCTGCTGCAGTTCCAGCGTGGCCAGCAGTTTGCCCGCCTCTTCGGCGTCGTACTCCGCCGGTGCCACCGCGTCCACGCCCGGGCCGACATTGACGCCGATGCGCTCGTAGGCCCTGCCGATGGCGGCGGCCAGCAGGCTGGCGCGTGCCAGCACCGGCACCACCTTGGTCTGCGAGGCGAACTCGATGTCGTCCAGCACCTCCGGCCGCGACGGGTCTTCCACCGCCACGATCAGCCGTCCGCCGCGCAGCAGCAGCGGCAGGGCGGGCAGCCGGCTGGCCACCGCGAAGGGCAATCGCGCCAGCGCCTCGGTCTCTGGCGCGAACTGCGTCACGTCCACCAGCGGGTAGCCCATCTTGCGCGCCAGCGCGGTCTGCAGGTCGGCGCGCGACACCAGGCCGCGGCGCACCAGCAACTCGCCCAGCGGCACGCTGCGGTCCTCGCGCTGCTGCGACAGCGCCACTTCGAGCTGCGCGTTGTTGATGAAGCCCAGCGCGATCAGCGCCTCGCCGATGCGCACCATCGGCATGCGCGCCTGCTCGATGATGGCCAGCTCCAGGTCCTCGGCGCTGACGATCTGCTTGGTCAGCAGGATCTCGCCGAGCTTTTGCGAGCGCAACTGCTGCTGTTCCTGCAGCGCCTGCTCGATCTGCGCCGGGCTGGCCGCGTGCTGCGCCACCAGCACCTCGCCGATGCGCTCGCCGATCTCCACCGAGTCATAGGCATCCAGTGGCACGAAGCTTCGCAGCACGCTGCCGCGCGCGTCCACCGGCGCGAACAGGAAGATGCCGGTGGCATCCTCGAGGTGGCCGATGCTCAAGGCGTCGATCGGGGCCGTGCCCTTCAGGTTGACCTTCACGCCCACCGCCGGGCGCTGCGCCATGAAGCTGCTGCCCGCGCTGCCATCGTCCAGCGCCGCCAGCGGGCGCGTCAGCGTGAGCTTGCGAAACTGGCTGAAGCGCAACGGGATGGCGATGCGCGCCGGCGGAATGCGCACCTTCGCCACGCCTTCGGCCGGGTCCATCTTCAACAGCATGCCGGTCATCAGCCGGCCGTTCAGGCCCTCGATCTGGCAGGGCTCGGGCTCCACCATGCGCACCGGCGCCGGGTAGCAGGCATAGGTCGGCGTCGGCCAGGCGAAGCCTTCGCCGCCGTCGGGCGCCGCGGCCTTGCCTTCCACGGGCACCAGGGACAGCGGCGGCGATGACAGGTCGGACATGGCGGTTCCTCGGACGGCGAGCTGCGGCAGGGGCGCTCGCCACGCGGACGCACCCTCACGCGAGCGATGCTAGGACCGGGCGCGCAGCGCCAAAGTGCGGAAATGACCGGGCGAGCCGGCCTACTTGTGGGCGATCACGAAGGCATAGCCGGCATGCCGGGTGTTTCAGCTGCGCATCTGCGCCGGCAACCAGCTGACGATCTGCGGGAACAGGTAGATCAGTCCCACCGCCGCGAGCATCAGGAAGAAGAAAGGCAGCGTGACCTGTGCGATCCAGCCGATCTCGCGCTTCGTCATGCCCTGCAGCACGAACAGGTTGAAGCCCACCGGCGGCGTGATCTGCGCCATCTCCACCACCAGCACGACGAAGATGCCGAACCACAGCGGGTCGATGCCGGCCTTCTGGATGGTGGGCAGGATCACGCCCATGGTCAGTACCACCATGCTGATGCCGTCGAGGAAGCAACCGAGCAGTACGTAGAAGAGCATCAGCACGAAGATCAGCCAGAACTGGCTCAGACCCAACGAGCCGATCCATTCGGCCAGGTGCCGGGGCAAGCCGATATAGCCCATGGCCAAGGTCAGGAAGGCCGCGCCGGCCAGGATCATCGCGATCATGCAGTACAGCCGCGTGCCGCCGAGCAGCGACTCCTTGAAGGTCAACCAGGTCAGCGAGCCTTGCACCGCCGAGATGAGCAGCGCGCCGACCACGCCCAGCGCCGCGGCCTCGGTGGCGGTGGCGACGCCGCTGTAGATCGAGCCGAGCACGCAGGCGATGAGCAGCATCACCGGGATCAGATGCCGCGACTCGCGCAGCTTGGCGCCGAAGCTCATCGGCGCATCGCGCGGCGGCACCTGTTGCGGGTGCAGCAGCGCCCACACCACCAGGTAGCCGGAAAACAGCAGCGCCAGCAGCATGCCCGGCAGCACGCCGGCAATGAACAACTGCGCGATCGAGACGTCGGCAGACACGCCGTAAACGATCATGATGATCGACGGCGGGATCAGCAGCCCGAGCGTGCCGGCGCCGGCCAGCGAGCCGATGGAGATGCCGTCCGGATAGCCGCGCTTCGACAACTCGGGCAGGCTCATCTTGCCGATGGTGGCGCAGGTGGCGGCGCTCGAGCCCGACACCGCGGCGAAGATGGCGCAGCCGGCCACGTTGACGTGCAGCAGCCGCCCGGGCAGCGCCTGCATCCACGGCGCCAGGCCGCGGAACATGTCCTGGGAGAGCCGCGTGCGGAACAGGATCTCGCCCATCCACACGAACAGTGGCAGCGCGGTCAGCGTCCAGCTCGACGAGCTGCCCCAGATGGTGACGGCCATCGCGTCGCCCGCAGGCCGGCTGCTGAACAGCTGCATGCCGATCCAGGCCACGCCCGACAGCGTCAGCCCGATCCACACGCCGCTGCCCAGGATCAGGAACAGCGAGGCAATGAGCAGCCCGGTGATGGCGATGTCGCTCATCGACTACTCATTCATTGCGCAGCGGTTCGTCGCTGCTTGCCTGCACGCGCTGCCCGCGCCACTCGAGCACCAGCTCGTCGATGAAGGCGATCAGCAGGATCAGCGTGCCCAGCGCCATCGCCAGCTGCGGGATCCACAGCGGCGTGGCGTCGTTGCCGGTGGACATGTCGTTGAACTGCCGGCTCTGCCACACCAGCCGCGCGCTGTAGAAGGCCGACAACGCCGCCAGCAGCGTGGCCGCGAACAGCGCCCAAAGCTCCAGGCCATGCCGCGCCTTGCCGCGCAGCTTGGACAGCAGCAGCGTGACACGGATGTGCTCGCCGCGCTTGAGCGTGTGGGCCAGCGCCAGGAAGCCGGCCGCCGCCATCATGTAGCCGGCATAGGCATCGGTGCCGGGCACGTGGAAATGAAACTGCCTGCCCAGGATCGACAGCAGCACCATCACCAGCAGCAGCACCATGAACACCGCGGCCAGAGCGGCCGCACCGTCGTACAGCGCGTTCAGCAGGCGGCGCACCGCAGCGCTCTACTGCTTGAAGGCGTCGACCAGCTGCTTGCCTTCGGCGCCGGCCTTGTCGACCCATTCCTTGATCATGGTGTCGCCGACCTTCTTCATGTCGGCGCTGAGCTGCGGTGCCGGCGGCAGGATCTGCATGCCGCCGGCCTTGAGCTTGTCCAGCGATTCGGTGTTGGCCTTCTTGCTCGCCGCCCAGCCGCGCGTCTCGGCCTCGGCGCCGGCCTTCAGCAGTGCCTGCTTCGTCGGCCCATCCAGCGCGTCGAAGGCAGCCTTGTTGACCAGCACCGCGTTCTTCGGCAGCCAGGCCTGCGTGTCGTACCAGTACTTGACGTGCTCGTAGAGCTTGGCGTCGGCGCCGGTGGAGCCCGAGCTCATCATGCTTTCGGCCACGCCGGTGGCGAAGGCCTGGCTCACCTCGGCGGCCTGCACGGTGACCGGCTGCGCGCCCACCAGCTCGGCGATGCGGCTGGTGGCCGGGCTGTAGGCGCGCCACTTGATGCCCTTCAGGTCGGCGGCGCTGACCAGCGCCTTCTTCGAATAGATGCCCTGCGGCGGCCACGGCACGGCGTACAGCACCATCAGCCCCTGCTCGGCGAGCTTCTTGTCCATCATCGGCTTCTGGATCTTCCACAGCTTGGCGGCTTCGTCGTAGCTGTCGGCCAGGAAGGGCAGGCCGTCGGCGCCGAAGATCTGCCATTCGTTCTGGAAGTTGACGAGCAGGATCTCGCCGATCTGCGCCTGCCCGCCCTGCACCGCGCGCTTGATTTCCGGCGCCTTGAACAACGATGCGCCAGGGTGCACGGTGATCTTCAGCTTGCCGGCGCTGGCCTTGTCCACGTCATCGGCAAACTGCTGCAGGTTGACGGTGTGGAAGTTGGTGGCCGGGTAGGCGGCCGGCAGGTCCCACTTGGTCTGGGCTTGTGCTGACAGCGCCAGCGCGCCGGCGGCGGCGGCCAGGATGAAGTGACGGAAGAGTTGCATGCGGGCTCCGATCAGGGGTCGATGACGACAGGGCTAGCATAGGCCATGCCCAGGCGCATTCGGCCCCGGGGCTTCCCGCAAGCGCCGCACCCATGACCCTGCCCACGCTCGGCCTGCTGATGCTGCAGACGCGCTTCCCCCGCCCGCAAGGCGACATCGGCCACCCGCGGACGTTCGACTTTGCAGTGCGCCGCCGGGTGGTGCATGGCGCCACGCCCGAGCGCGTGGTGCGCGGCAGCGATGCGGCGGTGCTGCAGCCCTTCATCGATGCCGCCCGCGAGTTGGTGGCCGAGGGCTGCGATGCCATCGCCACCAGCTGCGGCTTCCTGGCGCGCTGGCAGCGCGAGTTGCAGGCGGCGCTGCCGGTGCCGGTGTGGAGCTCGGCGCTGCTGCAGCTGGCCGAACAGCAGGCCCTGGGCCGGCGCTGCGGCGTCATCACCATCGAGGCGTCCTCGCTTGGCCTGGCGCATTGGCTGGGCGTGGGGGCCGACCCGGCCACGCCGGTCGAAGGCATCACGCCCGGCTCGGCGCTGCATCGCACGCTGCTGCGGGACCTGCCGACGCTGGACCAGGCCGATGCGCAGCAGCAGGTGCTGGCCGCGGCGCAGCGGCTGCGCGCGCGCCATCCCGACATCAATGCGCTGGTGCTGGAATGCACCAACCTGCCGCCCTATGCCCCGGCGTTGCGCGCGGCCACCGGGCTGCCGGTGCTGGACGTCGTGACGCTGCTGAACCAGCGCATGGCCGCGCTGCGGTCTTGACGGTGGCGTCCGGTGCCCGCCTCGGGTGGTTAGCATCGCCGCTTTCCAAGGCGCGCTTGCACGAAATGGACAATCACACTGGTTTTCGGCTGCCCCGCATCTGCCTGCCGCGGCCCGGCATCGACCTGAAGAAGTGGGCGGTGGTGGCCTGCGATCAGTACACCTCCGAGCCCGAGTACTGGCAGCAGGTGGCGCGCGAGGTCGGCGAAGCGCCTTCGACGCTGCACCTGATCCTTCCGGAGGCGCACCTGGGTTCGGCGGATGCACCGCAGCGCATCCGCCGCATCCAGGACACGATGCGCAGCTACCTCGCCCACGGCCTGCTGCAGGAGCACGACGGCGCCATCTATGTCGAGCGCAGCGTCGGCTCGCGCACCCGTCGCGGCCTGATGCTGGAACTCGACCTCGAGCACTACGACTTCAGCCGCAGCTCGACCAGCCTGATCCGCCCGACCGAAGGCACGATCGTCGAGCGCCTGGCCCCGCGCATCGAGGTGCGCCGCGGTGCCGAGCTCGAGCTGCCGCACATCCTGGTGCTGATCGACGACCCCGAGGACACGGTGATCGCGCCGATCGCCGCCGCCGCCGCAACGCCGGGCAAGCTGTACGACACCGAGCTGATGCTCGGCGGCGGCCGGGTCGCTGGCTATGCCGTCGATGCCGCCCGCAGCGCGCACGCGGTGCAGGCGCTGCGCGCGCTGGCCGGCCCGCAGGCCTTTGCGGCGCGCTACGGCGTGCCGCCCGAGACGGCGCCGCTGCTCTTTGCCGTGGGCGATGGCAACCATTCGCTGGCCACGGCCAAGTCGATCTGGGACAGCGCCAAGGCCACGGTGGGCATGGGCCACCCCAGTCGCTACGCGCTGGTCGAGGTGGTGAACCTGCACGATGCCGCGCTCGAGTTCGCGCCCATCCACCGCCTGCTGTTCGGCGTGTCCGCGGATGTGCGCCAGGCGCTGGCCGATGCATTCGGTGGCCGGCTGGGCTGCACCGATGTGGCCTCGGCCGACGCGATGCGGCAGCGCGTGCAGGCCGCGCCGGCGCATGTGCACGCCGCGGGCCTGGTCGGCCCCGGCGCGCGTTTCAGCGTGCTCGAGGTCGCCGACCCGCCGACCACGCTGCCGGTGGCCACCTTTCAGGGGTTCATCGATCGCCTCATCGAGCAAGCGGGCGCCGCGCAGCTCGACTACGTGCATGGCGACGAGGTGCTCGAGCGCCTGGCGATGCAGCGCGGCAATGTCGGCTTTCACCTGGCCGCGGTCGCCAAGAGCCAGTTGCTGCGTCGGGTGGTGCACGAAGGGCCGCTGCCGCGAAAGGCGTTCTCGATGGGTGAGGCCCATGAAAAGCGCTTCTATGTCGAGGCCCGACGCATCCGCGACGCGGGCGATGCACCGGCGACACGCTGAGCGTCGCCTCGTGCCGCCTCACCCCGAATCGCGCAGTTGCTCGTCGGGCACCCCGGGCGGAGCAGTGCCCGAGGGCTGCACCGCTTCGCGCAGCGCCGCCAGCTCGGCCCGCACGCCGCCGAGCTGCTTGTGCAGATCGTCCAGGATCTCGCGCTCGATGTGGCGGTCTTCGCTCGCGATCCAGGCCGAGGCGATGGCGGCAGCGACCAGCGTGATCGCGCCGACGCCCAGGAAGACCACGAACACGGCGAAGATCTTCGACGCCGGCGTGGTCGGCACCGAATCGCCGTAGCCCACGGTGGCGGCGGTGGTGAAGGCCAGCCACAACGCATCGCCGAAGGTCGGCGTCGTCGGCTCGATCCACCAGAAGCCCAGCCCGCACAGCACCAGCACCAGCAGCGCGGCGATCAGCCGATACAGCGTGCCGCCGCGCGTGACGACGTAGTGCGCGGCCCAGAACATGCGCGCCATCGTGAAGAAGCCGACCACCAGCCGCAGCCACAGCGCCGGTTCCGATTCGGCACTGGGTGGCAATGCCGATGCGATCAGCAGCCCGGCGCACAGCGCCAGGTCGAAGCCGTTGGCGCGCAGGTGCGCCTTCAGGTTGCCGCTGCGCCAGCCGACGTGCAGCAGCGCCGCGGCCATGACCGCGGCTGCCAGCACGTAGCTCAACACGGCGATCAGCGGCGGCGACGGCTTCAGCAACTCGACGTAGAACGAGGGCACCGTGCTCAGCAAGGCCAGCATCGTCGGCCAGCGCCAGAGCAGATCGACGCGCCGTGCTTGAGGCCGGGTTTCGGTCGCGAAGCGGGAGGTCAGTCCGATCTGCGCGCCGTTGCGCCGATCGTCGGGGGGCACAGGGGTGGTCATGCGGTGTGGGGTGGGTGGAGCCCGATCTCGGGCCCGGGGCAGTTCAGACCTTGCCGTTCTTCGTCATCTTGATGATCGTGCACTCGGCCTGCGCGCTGCCGAACGACGACTTGCCGCCCCAGCAGTTGACAATCTCGGCGGTGGACGCGCCCTTGCATGCCGACTTGACCGGCACGTACAGGCCTGGCTTCAACGGCAACATGTCGGCGGCGCTTGCGGACGTGGATGCTGCCCAGCGGCGGCGGCGATCATTGCCGCCATGCAAATGGGTCTGGGCATCACGCTCTCCACAAAAAGACAGTCAATGTCGTCAGGCAACGCGTCGCGGGCTGGCAGCTTGCATCAACCCTGCTTCAGGTAGGACTCCGCCAGCCGCACCCAGTAGCTGGCGCCGGTGGACAGCACACGGTCGTTGAAATCGTAGCCGGCGTTGTGCACCATGCAACCGCCGTCGACGCCTTCGCCGTTGCCGATGAAGACATGACAACCGGGCACCTTCTCCAGGAAGAAGGCGAAATCCTCGCTGGCGGTCACCGGCTCGGTGTTGTCGATCAGACCGCCGTCACCCAGCCAGTCGCACACCACCTGCTTGCAGAACTCGGTCTGCGCCGGGTCGTTGTGCAGCACCGGGTAGCGGCGCTGGTAGTCCACTTCGGCGCTGGCGCCATACACCGCAGCCTGGGTCATCGCGATCTCGGTGATGCGGCGCTCGAGCAGGTTGCGTACGTCCGGGTGAAAGGCGCGCACCGTCAGTCGCAGTTCGGCTTCGCCGGGGATGACGTTGGGCGCATCGCCGGCCAAGATGGCCCCCACCGTGACGATGCCCATCTGCAGTGGCGGCACGTTGCGCGAGACGATGGTCTGCAGCGCCATGACGATGCTCGACGCGGCCACCACCGTATCGACTGCAAATTGCGGCATCGCGCCGTGCCCACCCACGCCGCGCACCTTGACGATGGCGGTGTCCGAACTGGCCATCGCAAAACCCGGCACCGCGACGAACTTGCCCTCAGGCGTGCCGGGCATGTTGTGCATGCCGAACATCGCCTCGCACGGGAACAGTTCGAGGAAGCCGTCCTCCAGCATCTTGCGCGCCCCGGCCAGACCCTCTTCCGCCGGCTGGAACACCAGGTGCAGGTGGCCGTCGAAATTGCGCGCCGCCGCGAGGTGGCGCGCCGCGGCCAGCAGCATCGCGGTATGGCCGTCGTGGCCGCAGGCGTGCATCTTGCCGAAGACCTTGCTCGCCCAGGGCTTGCCGCTGGTTTCGGCGATCGGCAGCGCATCCATGTCGGCGCGCAGGCCGATGTGGCGGCCCGAAGTGCCCAGGCGCAACGTGCCCACCACGCCAGTGCCGCCCAGTCCGCGGTGCACCTCGTAGCCCCAGCGCGCCAGCCGCTCGGCCACCAGGTCGGCCGTGGCATGCTCCTCATAGGCCAGCTCCGGGTTGGCATGGATGCGGTGCCGGATCTCGACCATCTCGGCCTCGTGGGCGCGGATCTCGTCCAGGGCGGGAAGGGGCAGTGGTGCATTCATCGGCGGGCTGCGGCGGTGATGTTCGAGGACCGGCCAATTCTCGGGGCAAACTCGCGGGGCTGTGTATGCGGGTTTGCGCCGCGCGCCGCGATACTTCGTGCCTGCAGGAACCCACTGATGAGCCCAGACCCCTCGATGCGCTGGCAGTTCTGGATCGATCGCGGCGGCACCTTCACCGACATCGTCGGCCGCGCGCCGGACGGCGCGCTGCACACGCTGAAGCTGCTGAGTGAACACCCGCAGCAGTACGCGGATGCGGCCGTCGAAGGCATGCGCCGCTTGCTGGCCTTGAGCGCCGGCGAGCTGATCACGCCGGCGCTCGTGGACTGCGTGAAGATGGGCACGACGGTGGCCACCAACGCGCTGCTCGAACGCAAGGGCGAGCGCACCTTGCTGGTCACGACAAAGGGCTTTCGCGACGCGCTGCGCATCGCCTACCAGGCCCGGCCGCGGCTGTTCGACCGCCACATCGTGCTGCCCGAGCTGCTGTACGAACGCGTGGTCGAGGCCGACGAGCGTTGCGGTGCGCATGGCGAGGTGGTGCGGCCGCTGGATGGCGCCGCGCTGCGCCGTGAGCTGCAGGCGGCCTTCGACAGCGGGCTGCGCACCTGCGCCATCGTCTTCATGCACGGCTACCGCTACAGCGCCCACGAGGCTGCGGCCGCGGCGCTGGCGCGCGACATCGGCTTCACGCAGCTGAGCGTGTCGCACGGTGTGAGCCCGCTGATGAAGTTTGTCTCGCGCGGCGACACCACGGTGGTCGACGCTTACCTGTCGCCGATCCTGCGGCGCTATGTCGAGCAGGTGGGCAAGAGCATGCCGGGCGTGCGGCTGTTCTTCATGCAGTCCTCCGGCGGGCTGGCCGAGGCGCACCACTTCCAGGGCAAGGACGCGATCCTGTCCGGCCCGGCCGGCGGCATCGTCGGCATGGTGCGCACCGCGCTGGCGGCCGGCCACCGCAAGCTGATCGGCTTCGACATGGGCGGCACCAGCACCGATGTGTCGCACTATGCTGGCGAGTTCGAGCGTGCCTTCGAGACGCAGGTGGCCGGGGTGCGCATGCGTGCGCCGATGATGAGCATCCACACCGTGGCGGCGGGCGGGGGCTCGATCCTCGGCTTCGACGGCGCGCGGCTGCGCGTCGGACCCCAAAGTGCCGGCGCCGACCCCGGTCCGGCCAGTTACCGCCGCGGCGGGCCGCTGGCCACCACCGATGCCAACGTGCTGCTGGGGCGCATCCAGCCACGGCACTTTCCACATGTCTTCGGACCCGCCGGCAACCAGTCGCTGGACGGCGAGGGCGTGCGCCGCCAGTTCGAGCTTCTGGCCGCCGAGGTGCAGCGCTCCACCGGCCGGTCGACCTCGGCCGAGTCGCTGGCCGCCGGCTACCTGCGCATCGCCGTGCAGGCCATGGCCAATGCCATCAAGCGCATCTCGGTGGCGCGCGGCTACGACGTCACCGGCTACACGCTGCAGTGCTTCGGCGGCGCCGGCGGCCAGCATGCCTGCGGCGTGGCCGATGCGCTGGGCATGACGCGCATCTTCGTGCACCCGCTGGCGGGGGTGCTGTCGGCCTACGGCATGGGCCTGGCCGACCAGATCGCGATGCGCGAGGCTTCGGTCGAGCGGCCGCTCGACACCGCTGGCCTGGCCGCGGCGCGCGAGCGGCTGGCCGAGTTGGGACAGGCCGCCGCCGACGAACTGGTTGCGCAGGGCGTGCCGGCGCAGGCCGTGGAACGGCGCGAGACATTGCACCTGCGTTACCAGGGCACCGACACGGCCCTGGGCGTGCCATTGGCCGATCTGGACGGCGCACGCCAGGCCTTCGAGAGCGGCTACCGGCAGCGCTTCGCCTTCCTGATGCCGGATAGGCCATTGGTCATCGAGGCGGTATCGGTCGAAGCCATCGGCCCCGGCCAGCGCTCTGTCGGCGCGGGCGCGGCGCAACCCTCCGAGGCGCACGACGCCATCGCCGGCGAGCGCGTTCGCATGTACTGCGAAGCCGACGAACAGGACGCCGGCTGGCGCGACGCGGCGCTGGTGCAACGCGAGCGGCTGTGTGCCGGCGCGTGCGTCGACGGCCCGGCGATCATTGCCGAGGCCAACGCCACCACGGTGGTCGAGCCCGGCTGGCAGGCGCAGGTGACGAGCGCCGGCGCGCTGGAGCTGAAGCGCATGCGTGCGCGTGTCGCGCGCCATGCCATCGGCACCGAGGCCGACCCGGTGATGCTGGAGGTGTTCAACAACCTGTTCATGAACATCGCCGAGCAGATGGGTCTGCGGCTGCAGAACACCGCCTACTCGGTGAACATCAAGGAGCGGCTGGACTTCTCCTGCGCGCTGTTCAGCGCCGCCGGCGAGCTGATCGCCAACGCACCGCACATGCCGGTGCACCTGGGCAGCATGAGCGAATCGATCAAGACGGTGATCCAGCGCAACCCGCAGATGCAACCGGGCGACGTGTACGTGCTCAACGATCCGTACCACGGCGGCACGCACCTGCCCGACGTGACCGTGGTCACGCCGGTTTATCTGGACAAGCCCTCCCCCTCCGAGGGGGAGGGAGCAGGTGGGGGTGGGCCACATGAAGGCGGCTTGCCGCGGGTCGCCACGTTCTACGTGGCGTCCCGCGGCCACCATGCCGACATTGGCGGCAGCACACCGGGCAGCATGCCGCCGTTCAGCAGAAGCATCGACGAGGAAGGTGTGCTGTTCGACAACTTCCTGCTGGTGCGCGACGGCCAGCTGCGCGAGGCCGAGCTGCTGGCGCAGCTGACCAGTGGCCGCTGGCCGGCGCGCAACCCCGCGCAGACCATCGCCGACCTGCGCGCGCAGATCGCCGCCAACCAGAAGGGCGTGGACGAGCTGCAGGCCATGGTGGCGCAGTTCGGCCGCGACACGGTCTCGGCCTACATGCAGCATGTGCAGGACAACGCCGAGGAATCGGTGCGCCGCGTCATCACCGCGCTGAAGGATGGGCACTTCGAACTGCCGCTGGACAACGGTGCGGTCATCCGTGTGCAGGTCAGCGTGAATACCGCGCAGCGCGAGGCCACCATCGACTTCAGCGGCACCAGCGCCCAGCTGCCGAACAACTTCAACGCGCCGAAGGCGGTGACGATGGCCGCGGTGCTGTACGTGTTCCGCACGCTGGTCGACGACGACATCCCGCTCAACGCCGGCTGCCTGAAGCCGCTGCACGTGATCGTGCCGCCGGGCTGCATGCTCAACCCGAACCCGCCGGCCGCCGTGGTAGCTGGTAATGTCGAGACCTCGCAGTGCGTGACCAACGCGCTGTTCGGCGCGCTCGGCGTCATGGCTGCCGGGCAGAACACGATGAACAACTTCACCTTTGGCAATGCGCGCTACCAGTACTACGAAACCGTCTCCGGCGGCTCGGGCGCAGGGGCATGGAAGGACGACGCGGGCCGCGTCGTCGGGGGTTTCGACGGTACCAGCGTCGTGCAGACGCACATGACGAATTCGCGCCTCACCGACCCGGAGGTGCTCGAGTTCCGCTTTCCGGTGCGGCTGGACAGTTATGCCATTCGCGCCGGCTCGGGCGGCGCCGGCCGCTGGCGTGGCGGCGACGGCGGCGTGCGCCGCGTGCGCTTCCTCGAGGCGATGGAGGCCTCGATCCTGAGCAACGGTCGGCACCACGGTGCCTTCGGCCTGGCTGGCGGGCTGGCCGGCGCGCCGGGCCGCAACTACGTCGAACGCGCCGACGGCCGGGTGGAAGCGCTCGACCACATCGGTTCGGCGCAGATGCGCCCGGGCGACGTGTTCGTGATCGAGACCCCCGGCGGCGGCGGCTGGGGGCCGCCGCGGCCGTGAGCTGGCTCACCGCCGTCATCGCCGCGGTGCTGGCCGGCCTGGCCGGCTGCGTGCAGGCGCCGCCGGTGCCGGCCACGCCCGAGCCCACGCCGGCCGAGCAGGCGGCGCGCCGCCAGGCCGAGGCCACCGCGGTCGAACAGGCCGCACTGGAAGCGCGTGTCGCCGAGGCCGTGCAGCGTGCCGACGAGGCCTATGTCTACGGCTACCCACTGCTGGTCGGCGAAATGCTGCGCCAGCGGATGTCCGGTGCGGCCAAGCCCGCAGGCCACCGCGTGCCGGCCAACAGCTTCTGGCATGCGCGGCGCCTGCCCGCGGCCGGGGAGCCGCGCCATCCGCTGGTCGACGATGCCGATACGCTGGCCTCCTTCGCCTGGCTGGACCTGGACCGCGAGGCCATGCTGGTGGCCTGGCCGGCGATGAAACGGCGCTGGTACAGCGTGGCGCTGCACAGCCAATGGATGCAGGCGCTGCACATGGCCGGCAGCGGCGTCGGCGACGGCAAGGCCGCGCGCGTGCTGGTGGCCGGCCCCGATTGGCAGGGCAGCGTGCCGCCCGGCGCGACGCTGCTGCGCTCGCCGACGCGGCACGTGCTGCTGGCGCTGCGCATCCAGACCAGCGGCAGCGCTGCCGACCTGCGCGCCGTGCAGGTGCTGCAGGCGCAGTTGCGCATCGTGCCGCAGACCGTGCGCACGCGGCGCACGCCGGCCGAGGCCGCAGCCGCGCCGGCGCTGCCCGCGGCATCGGGCGAGCGCACGCCGCAGCAGCAGGTGGCGGCGCTGGACACGGCCGCGGCCTTCGAGTTGCTGGCTCACCTGATGGGCCGCGCCGCGCCGCCGGCCGCCGCCGACGAGCCGCTGCTGGCGCGCATCGCTGCCATCGGCATCGAGCCGGGCAAGCCCTTTCGCCTGGACGCGCTGGAGCCGGCCGTGCAGGCGGCGCTGGCCGACACCGGCGCGCGCGTGCAGCGCCGGCTGACGGCGCTGCGGCCACAGCTCTTCGCCCGGGCCGGCAACTGGCAGGCGCCGCCGGCCGGCGGCGACTTCGGCACCGACTACGCGCGCCGCGCCGCTGTCGCCGCGCTGCAATGGCCGGGGGCCGACCCGCGGCAGCTGCTGGAGATGAGCACGCGCAGCGATGCCGAGGGCCGGCCGCTGGACGGCGCGCACGACTACCTGCTGCGCTTCGCGCGCGGCGAGCTGCCGCCGGTGGACGGCTTCTGGTCGCTGACACTGACGGCCGACACCGGCCAGGACGGCCGGCGCAGTTTCGTCGCCGACAGTGCCGGGCGCATCAACCTGGGCACGCGCGACCAGCTGCCGGCCGATGCCGACGGCGCGCTGGAGTTGTTCGTACAGAACCTGTCGCCGGGCCTGGACAACGCCGCACGCTGGCTGCCGGCGCCGAAGGGCGGATTCGCGCTGACGCTGCGCCTGTACGCGCCGAAGACCGCGCCGCCGTCGGCCTTGCCGCCGGGGCAGGGCACCTGGGTGCCGCCGGGGCTACGCCGGCAGCCCTGATTCGGATTCGCGGGCGGGGGGTCGAGGCCGGCTGACGTCGCGCTGCCGCACTTCAACCCCCGCTCGGCGTGCATGACCTGCGTGGCGGCGAAGCCGGCGCAGGTCGGTTGGGCGGTCGGTTGCGCCGACCGCCGCAGCATGAGCCCGTGGCGGGTGCCGCCCGCGGCGCGCCGAACCATCGCGAGAGCGGCTTCTCGTCAACATCCGCAACGCGCCGCGTCCGGCCTCGGGATTTTCGAGGCTGAGCGCAACGCGGTATCAGGCGCTGTGACTACTGTGCCGTCGCCCGGCGCGTGCACAGCCAGGGCGCGACGGCGCCGCTGTAGTGGCCTGCCACCGGCAAGCGCAGCGTCTGCTTCGGCGCCAGCGTGACCACCGCGAACTCGCGGCCGGCCGCTGCGAACCACGGGTAGGCACCGGCCAGCAGCTCGCGCGTGTGGCGCGACAGCACGAAGGTCACCGGCCCCTGGCAGCCGTTGTTGAAGGCGATGTGGCTGCCCGCCGCATAGGGCGGCCCGCCGGCGGGCCGCTCGCCGACTGCCAGGCAGTCGCATTCCACGCTCGGCGGCGGGGTGTTGAAGGGCACGCGCGGCGACCAGGCCAGCTTGTCGGCTGGCAGTTCGGCCAGGTGGGCATGCGTTTGCGCGAGCATGCCGGCTTCGAGCCACGCCTCGCGCGGCAGCGACAGGGCCTGCCAGGTGGCCAGCCCCAGGCAGGCCACCAGCGCCGCGGCGGCCAGGCCGATGCCACCCCACGCGGCCCAGCGCCGGCGCTGCGAGTTGCGGCCGACCACGCCGAGCAGCAAGGCGCCTGCGGCCAGCAGCAACGGCATGCCCATGGCTTGCGGCTCGCCGCGCTCCACGCCGGCCCACATCGCCACCCAGCCGGCAGCCACGGCGGCCAGGCCGAGCGCCGCCCAGGCCATCTGGTCGCGTGTGCGCTGGCTGGTGCGCGCGCCGCTGGGCAGCAGCTCCAGCATGCGTTCGATCCGCCCCGGCGGGCGGATGCCCAGCGGCCGGTACAGCGCCGCCAGCACATGGCCGACGTCGGAATCGAAGCGCTCGTGGCTGACCGACAGCGCATTGCGCGAGGCCAGCGCGCGCAGCGCCTCGGGCAACTCGTCGGCCTGCGGCATGCGCGCCCCGCCGATCAGCACCGGCAGCGTGGTGATGCCCTCGCGCAGCGCGGTGGCCACCTCCTCGGTGACGAAGTCGCCCGGCTCGCCGAGGCGGGCGCGCCCGTCGCTGGCCGTGGCCCAGCCCGGGCCGATGACCACCAGCACCACCTTGCTGGCGCCGGCCGCGCTGCGCAGCGTCTGTACGAAGTCCGCACCGCCCCCGATGCCCGACACGTCGAGGAACACGTCGCCGGGGAAGGCCTGTTCCAGCCGGTCCTTCAGCCGCGCGGCGAAGAACGACGAGTCGTGCCGCCGGTAGCTGATGAAGATCGGCTGGGCCATGCGGCCGCGCACACGGCTCAAATACGCCACATGTTCGGCGCGCCGGCCAGCCGTACCAGCGCGCGTGCCGGGTCGTCGGGCGCCAGCCCCTGCAGCGCCAGGCGGATGTCACGCGCGATGCGGCCGTTGGTGTAGTAGCTGTGCTGCGTCAGCCCGGCGACCGGCGCGCTGCAATCGACCTGCATCATCTTCTGGTGCAGCACCTGCGGCCTGGCCGCACCGCGCTGGCCCAGCCGGTCGGGATTGGCCTTGGTGTAGTCCGATACGCGCAGCGCGTTGTCGTTGGGGTTGTGGTAGATCGCCACCAGGTTGGCCACCTGGTGCACCTGTTCCATCGGCTTGGCCGGCTCGAGCACGTCATCGTCGACATCGGCCGCGCACAGGAAGACGCGGTCGAACAGCACGGGTTGGGGATCGATTCGGCATAGGCCTCGATGCGTTGCGTCTTGCCCACGCAGCCGGCCAGGTAGTCCTGCAGCGCCTCACCGTCGCCGGGGCCGGTGTTGGGCCGCACCTGGTCGAGCAGCGCCTGCACCCGTGCGGCGTCGGCGCTGAAGCTGACGCGGCCGAAGCGCAGGTTTTCCATGCCGTCGCTGGAAAAGCGCGAGCCGTAGCGTGCCGGCTGGAAGCGGTCGTCACCTTCGTGGGCGCGGTTGGTGGCGTAAAAGACGGTGATGTCCATGGCCGGGCCTTGCGATGCAGGAGTGGCACACCTTGCATTTGCGCCGTGTCGCCGTCAATCCCGACATGGCGTCGTTGCGACGCCCTTCGCCGGGTCCGCGGGCGGCTGTAAGAAGGCGAGAATCACTGCCGACTCAGCAGCGTCGTTGCCATCTCGGCCGACCCGTCCAACTCTGGAGTACCGACCCATGAACCACCGTCTCATCGTCTCTTCCGCCCTGGCCTCCGTGATGGCCCTCGGCCTGGCCGGCCAGGCCGGCGCGCAGGACAAGGACAAGGAAAAGTGCTACGGCATCGCCAAGGCAGGGCAGAACGATTGCGCCAACGTGTCGGGCTCGCATTCCTGCGCAGGCCAGAGCAAGGTCGACAACGACCCGGGTGAATGGAAGTACGTGGCCAAGGGCACCTGCAAGTCCATGAAGGGTATCTCGGCCGACGACGCCCGGATGAAGATGAAGAAGTGATCGCGCCTCGGGCAAGGGCTTGAGCATGCCCTCCAGCGACACCGGCGGCGTAGGCATCGGCCTGCGCCAGCCGCACTACGACGCGGTGCTGGGCCAGCCCCCCCGGCTCGGCTTCGTCGAGGTGCATTCGGAGAACTTCTTTGCCGACGGCGGCGCGGCGTTGGCGGTGCTGCATGCGGCACGTGCGCACTGGCCGGTCAGCCTGCACGGCGTGGGCCTGTCGCTGGGCTCGGCCGCGGGCCTGGACGACTGGCACCTGCAGCGCCTGGCGCGACTGGTGCAGCGCATCGAGCCGGTGCGCGTCAGCGACCATGCCAGCTTCGCCCGCGCGCCGCGCCAGTCCGGCGCCGCGCCGGTGCATGCCAACGACCTGCTGCCGGTGGCCTTCACCGAAGCCGCGCTCGACATCATGGTGGCCAACGTGCAGCGCGTGCAGGAGCGGCTGCGCCGGCCGATCCTGGTGGAGAACCTGTCGGCCTACCTGCACTGGGCCGACGATGCGCTGCCCGAGCCGGCCTTCTTCAATGCACTGGCGCGACGCAGCGGCTGTGGCCTGCTGCTCGACCTGAACAACCTGGTCGTCAACGCGTTGAACGACGGCGTCGACGAGGTGGCCGCGGCCTGCGCCTGGGTCGACGCCATCGACCCGGCGATCGTCGGCGAGATCCACCTGGCCGGCTACCACGACGCCGGCGACATCGTCATCGACGACCACGGCAGCCGCGTGCACGACAACGTCTGGCAGGTCTACCGCCATGCACTGCAGCGGCTGGGCCCGCGGCCGACGCTGATCGAGTGGGACACCGCGCTGCCCGAGCTGGCGGTGCTGCTCGACGAGGCCGCGTCGGCTGCACGGCAGCTGGCCGCGTGCCGCGACACGTTGGCCGCATGAGCACTCCCGCCGTGCAGAAGGAGGCACTGCGCCAGCAGATGCTGCTGCGCGCGCTGTGGGCCGATGCCCGGCCCGGCGTCGTTGTCGGCTGGCTGCGCGATGCGCCGCCGCGTGCCGCGCGCGGCCTGCAGGCCTACCGCGCCAACGCCGGTGCCCTGGCCGAGCGCGCGCTGACGGCCGCCTACCCGACGGTGGCGCTGCTGGTCGGCGAGGAATCCTTTGCCGCGCTGGCCCGCGCGCTGTGGTACGCAAAGCCGCCGCAGCGCGGTGACATCGGCAACTGGGGCGAGGGCCTGGCCGGCTTCATCGCCGCATCGCCGCAGTTGGCCGACGAGCCCTACCTGGCCGACGTGGCCCGGCTCGACTGGGCGGTGCACAGCGCCGAACAGGCGGCCGAGGGCGGACCGGCCAGCGGGCTGGAACGGCTGGCCGAGGCCGACCCCGGCCACGTGCTGCTGCGGCTGGCCGAAGGGCTGGCGCTGTGCCGCTCGGCGCACCCGGTGGCCAGCATCTGGCAGGCGCACCGCAGCACGGATGAGGACCGTTTCGCCGGCGTGCGCGAGGCCTTTGCCTCGGGCCAGGGCGAAAACGCGCTGATCTGGCGCGTCGGCTTCAAGGCCGTGGTGCAGGCGCTGCCCGAGGCCGATGCGCGCTTCATGCAAGCGCTGCTCGACGGCCAGGCGCTGGCGGCGGCGCTGGATGCGGCCGGCGCCGAATTCGCCTTCGACCGCTGGCTGCTGCAGGCGCTGCAAGACGGCTGGCTGCGCTCGGTCGAGATCCACACCCCGGTGACGCAGGCTTCGCCCTCTCAAGGAAATGTGGCTTTGCCACTTTCCTTGACCCCCGCGGGGGGCGGGTTGGGCGCAGCCCGGCCCTGGGGGCGCTCATAAATTCGCTGGCCCGTCATGCGCTGCACCGGGCGCAGCCCGTCAGCGCCGTGCTCGAAGCGCTGCAACCGCTGGCGCTGGCGGCCGCCCGGCAGACGCGGCGCCTGCTGGCTGCGCCTACGATGCACGAATGAACTCGGCAACCCGCCGGCCGCGCGCTGCCGATGTTTGACCGCGCCGCCATCGCGCTGCTCAAGCCCGGCCTGGAGCGCATGGCACGCCCGCTGGCGCGCGCCGGCATCGGCGCCGACAGCATCACGCTGCTCGGCTTTGCACTTGGCCTGGGCGCCGCGCTGGCCATCGCGCGCGGCATGCCGGTCGCCGGCCTGGCGTTGCTGCTCGCCAGCCGGCTGATGGACGGCCTCGATGGTGCGGTGGCACGGCTGACACGGCCCACCGATCGCGGCGCGTTTCTCGACATCACGCTCGACTTTCTCTTCTACGCCAGCATTCCGCTGGCCTTTGCCGTGGCCGACCCGGCGGCGAATGCACTGCCGGCGGCGGTGCTGCTGGGCGCGTTCATGGGCACCGGCTCCACCTTCCTGGCCTTTGCGCTGCTGGCCGAACGGCGTGGCCTGAAGAGCGAGGACTATCCGCAAAAGGGCATCTACTATCTGGGCGGCCTGACCGAAGCCGGCGAGACCCTGGCCTGCTTTGTGCTGATGTGCCTGTGGCCGGCGCACTTCGACGCTTGGGCCTATGGATTTGCCGTGCTGTGCACGCTGACGATCGCGACCCGCCTTTATGCCGGATGGCAGGCCTTGCGGCAGTGAATCGACGCCGCCGGCGCCGACCCCAGAGCACTGGAGAAACAAGCCTTGAACAAGAAGAAGCTGCTGCTGCTGGGGGTGCTGCTGGCGCTGGTGCTCGTCTTCCTCGCACTCGACCTGGGCCGCTTCTTCAGCCTCGACTACATCAAGAGCACGCGTGGCGAGTTCGCTGCGCTGTACCAGGCCCGGCCCGCGCTGGTGCTGGCCGTGTTCTTCGCGATCTATGTCGCGGTGACGGCGCTGTCGCTGCCGGGTGCGGCCGTCATGACGCTGCTCGCCGGCGCGATCTTCGGGCTGGGGGTCGGCACCGTGCTGGTGTCCTTCGCTTCCAGCATCGGCGCCACGCTGGCCATGCTGGTGGCGCGCTACGTGCTGCGCGACAGCGTGAAGGCCAAGCTCGGCGCGCGATTGGCCGATATCGACCGCGGCATCGAACGCGAAGGCGCGTTCTACCTGTTCACGCTGCGCCTGGTGCCGGTGTTCCCGTTTTTCGTCATCAACCTGCTGATGGGCCTGACGACGATGAAGGCCGCCACCTTCTACTGGGTCAGCCAGCTCGGCATGCTCGCCGGCACGCTGGTGTACGTCAACGCCGGCACGCAGCTGGCGCAGATCAGCTCGCTGCAGGGCATCCTTTCGCCGGAGTTGATCGGCTCGTTCGTTCTGCTCGGCGTGTTCCCGCTGATCGCGAAGAAGATCGTCGACCTCATCAAGCGGCGCAAGGTGTACGCGAAGTGGGCTGCACACAAGCCGAAGACCTTCGACCGCAACCTGGTCGTCATCGGCGCCGGCGCCGCCGGCCTGGTGACCAGCTACATCGCTGCCGCGGTGAAGGCCAAGGTGACGCTGGTGGAAGCGCACAAGATGGGCGGCGACTGCCTGAACTACGGTTGCGTGCCGAGCAAGGCGCTGATCAGGACCGCGACCCTGGCGCGGCAGATGCGCCACAGCGCCGACTACGGCATCGCCTCGGCCGAGTACCGGCTCGACTTTGCGCAGGTGATGGAGCGGGTGGCGCGGGTGGTGCAGGCGGTCGAGCCGCACGATTCGGTCGAGCGCTACACCCGCCTGGGCGTGGACGTGGTCGAGGGCCGCGCCACGATCATCGACCCGTGGCGCGTGAAGATCGCGCGCGCCAACGGCGGCGAGCAGACGCTCAGCACCCGCAGCATCGTCATCGCCACCGGCGCACAACCCTTCGTGCCGCCGCTGCCGGGCCTGGACGAGGTGGGCTACCTGACCAGCGACACACTGTGGAGCCTTCGCGACCTGCCCGCCAGGCTGGTGGTGCTGGGCGGCGGGCCGATCGGCTGCGAGCTGGCGCAGGCCTTCGCTCGGCTGGGCTCGGCGGTGACGCAGGTGGAGATGGCGCCGCGCATCATGTTGCGCGAGGACGAGGAGGTCTCGGCCTATGCGCGCCAGGCGCTGGAGGCCGACGGCGTGGCCGTGCTCACCGGCCACAAGGCGCTGCGCTGCGAAAAGATCGGCGACGACAGGTTCATCATCGTCGAAGCTGGCGGCCAGGAAAAGCGCATCGGCTTCGATCTGCTGCTGTGCGCCGTCGGCCGCGTGGCGCGGCTGCAGGGCTTCGGGCTGGAGGACCTGGGCATCCCGGTGAACCGCACCGTGATGGTCAACGAGTACCTGGAAACGATCTATCCCAACATCCTTGCTGCGGGTGACGTGGCCGGGCCCTTCCAGTTCACCCACACCGCCGCGCACCAGGCCTGGTATGCGGCGGTCAACGGCCTGTTTGGCAGCTTCAAGAAGTTCAGGTGCGACTATTCGGTCATCCCCTGGTGCACCTTCATCGACCCCGAGGTCGCGCGTGTCGGCCTGAACGAGCAGGAGGCCAGGGAAAAGGGCGTGGCCTACGAACTCACGCGCTATGGCATCGACGACCTCGACCGCGCCATCGCCGACAGCGCCGCGCACGGCTGGGTCAAGGTGCTGACGGTGCCGGGCAAGGACAAGATCCTCGGCGTGACCATCGTCGGCGTGCATGCCGGCGACCTGCTGGCTGAGTACGTGCTGGCGATGAAGCACGGCCTGGGCCTGAACAAGATCCTGGGCACGATCCACACCTACCCGACGCTGGCCGAGGCCAACAAGTACGCCGCCGGCGAATGGAAGCGCGCGCACCAGCCGCTGGGCCTGTTGCGCTGGGTAGGCCGATTCCACGCCTGGCGACGCGGCTGAGTGGCGATACCAGGCCGTGCCGGTGGTCCAGTGAGCGCTACATACCGAGCCCACCTGGCCGCCGCGTTGCTGGCGCTTGCCGGTGTATCCGAGGCCGGCAGCCTGGTGCCGCTCGATGCGGGCAGCGGCACCACACCGGCGGCGCCATGGTTTGTTGCGGGGCTGCCCATGCAGAAGAAGCCGTTGACCCGCTTCGACATCGTCGAACTCGACGGCAAGCGCGTCTTGCGCGTCGAGGCGGAGCGTTCCTACGGCAACCTCGTGCATCCGCTGCCGAGCGCAGAGGCGGGGCGCTTCCTGTCCTGGCGCTGGCGGGTGGACCTGCCGAACGATCGCGCCGACCTGCGGTCCCGCGCCGGCGACGACAGTGCCGCCGAGATCTGCGTGATGTTCAACCTGCCGCTGCAGGCCGTGCCGTTCGTCGACCGGCAGGTGGTTCGCCTGGCGCGATCGCACAGCACCGAACTGCTACCCACAGCGACGGTGTGTTACGTCTGGGACGCGCACTTTCCGGTCGGCACGGTCATGGACAATGCTTTCACGCGACGCATACGCCTGATCATCCTGCGCGGCGCCGACATGGCGCCGAAGACATGGCGCATCGAGCGCCGTGATGTGCATGCCGACTTCCTGCGCCTGTTCGGCGACGAGGCCACCGAGGTGCCGGACATTGTCGGCGTGGGCATCGGTGCCGATGCCGACAACACGCAAAGCCGAAGCCTGGCCTACGTGGTCGATCTGCGGCTCGAGCCTTGAGGCGGCGGTCCAAGCCTCGTCGGCTGCTGCGCGCGACCGCCGCACCAGCGGACGCACGGTCGCATCAGGGCGTGAAGGTGATCACCAGCACCGGTGGCACGCGGCCGTCGATGTCGCGCGGCAGTTCGCCGGTGCGGTCGATGGCGCGCAGCACCGCGTCGTCCCAGTCCTTGTTGCCGCTGCTCTTGACGAGCCGGCGGCTGAGGATCGTGCCGGTCGGCGAAGCACGCACCTCCACGTCGGCGGCCGGGTTGCCGGCCACCGTCTCGGTGAGCAGGATGTTCGGCTTGATGCGCGCGATCAGCTTGCCGGCGTAGCTGGCCGAAGGTGCTGCGTCCTTCAAGGCCGTGCCGGTGGAGCCGGGCGCACCGGTGGCGCCGGCCTGGCCGAGCATGCGCTTCAGGTTGTCTTCGCGCTGCTTGGCCAGGCGTTGCTCTTCGGCCTGCTTCTCGCGCTGCTCCTGTTGTTCGCGCTTGGCCTGCTGTTCACGCTGCTGTGCGTCGGCCTTGGCCTTGGCTTCGCGCTGTCGCTCGCGCTCGGCCTTGTCGCGCTCGGCCTTTTCGCGTTCCGCCTTCTCGCGCTCGGCGCGTTGGCGTTCGGCCTTGTCCTTCTCGGCCTGGCGTGCCTTCTCGATGGCGATCTGCGCATCGACGGCTGGTGGTGGTGCGGGCGTGGCCACGCGAGGCGTCGGCGCGGGCGGGGGAGGCGGCGGCGGTGGTGGAGCGATCGGCGTGCTCTCGACCGCGCGCGGCGCAGCCACCTGCGGTGTGGCGGCCCAGAGTTCGGCGCTGAAGGTCTGCGGCGTCTGGCTGCGCCAGTGGACCGACACCGCCAGTGCCACCACCAGCAGGCCATGCACCGCAAGCGCCAGCAGCGCGCCGCGGCCCATGCCGCCGGGCGGGCGCGGGCGCAGCGCATCGGCGGCTTGCAGCTTCAGCGTGGCGCCGCTCATGTGCGCACCCTACGGCCTGCGGCCGCACCTTGCAGGCCGCGCTGGGCCAGTGGCCCAGCCCCTCGGCTGGCATATGCAGTCCACCGGACTGCATATGTCCAGCCTCGGCCCGCCGGGCGGGAGCATGAGCACTTGGAGCGGTCCTGCGTGCTCATTCAGCCACCTTGCTTGACCGACAGCCCCACGCGCTGGATGCCTTCGCGCTGCAGCGCGTCCATGACGCGTACCACGGCCTCGTACTTGACGCTGCGCTCGGCGCTGATGACCACCGGCACCTGCGCGTCGCCGGCCTGCGCCTGCTTCACCCGCGCCGGCAGCTGCGCCAGCGTGAGCACGCCGCTGTCCTGCTGGTCGATGCGCATGCGCAGCTTCTCGTCGGCGCCGAGCACCAGCTCGATCACATGCTCGGGCCGCTGCTTGGCCTTGCCCACGCTGGGCAGGTCGACCACGCCGGTGGTGATCAACGGCGCGGTGACCATGAAGATGATCAGCAGCACCAGCATCACGTCGATGAAGGGCACCATGTTGATGTCGTTCATCGCGCGCCGCCGGCGCGAGCCGCCCCGGGGTGCAATGGCCGCCATGTCAGCCGGGTGCGGCCGCCACGGGCTGGCTGGCGCTGCGCTGCAGGATGTTGGAGAACTCCTCGATGAAGGTCTCCAGCTGGATGGCGATGCGGTCGATGTCGCGCGACAGCCGGTTGTAGGCGATGACCGCGGGGATCGCGGCGAACAGGCCGATGGCCGTGGCCACCAGCGCCTCGGCGATGCCCGGCGCCACCGTGGCCAGCGTCACCTGCTGCATGTTCGACAGGCCGACGAAGGCATGCATGATGCCCCACACCGTGCCGAACAGGCCGACATACGGTGACACCGAGCCCACCGAGGCCAGGAAGCTCAAGTTGCTCTCGACCACGTCGAGTTCGCGCTGGTAGCTGGCCCGCATGGCGCGGCGCGCGCCGTCGAGCTGTGCCGCCGCGTCGAGCCGGCGTTCGCGCAGCTTCATGAACTCGCGCATGCCGCTGGCGAAGATGCGTTCCAGCGGCGCCGTGGCCGGCTTCGCGCTGCTGGCCTCGTGCAGGTCGGTCAGGCTGCGCCCGGACCAGAAATCGCGCTCGAACTCGTCGTTGCCCTGACGCACGCGCTTCAGGCCGAAGAACTTGCCGAAGATCACCGTCCAGCTGGACAGCGACACGATCATCAGCCCGGCCATGACGAGCTGCACCACGAAGCTGGCATGCAGCACCAGCGTGATGATGGAGAGGTCCTGGTTCATGCGATCCTGTCGAGTATCGCCGCGGGAATGCGGCAGGGACGGAAGTCCTCGCCGGGCGCGGCGCCGACGCAGCCGATGCGGATCTCGCCTTCGGCCAGCAGCGTGTCGTCGCGCCAGGCCTGCTGCACGATGCGCAGTGACGCCCGGCCGGCCTGCTGCAGCTGCACCGTGACCTCGAGCAGGTCATCGAGACGGGCCGCACGCAGATAGCGCAATGCCGTGGCGGTGACGACGAACATCACGCCCTCGTGCTGCAGCATGCGCTGCTGCGAGAAGCCGAGGCTGCGCAGCCATTCGGTGCGCGCGCGCTCGAAGAACTTCAGGTAGTTGGCGTAGAACACCACGCCGCCGGCATCGGTGTCTTCCCAGTACACGCGCAGCGGGTGCCTGAAGGCAGGCGCTGTGGCGATCGGGGCGTGGGTGTCGGTCGGGTGCGTGGCATGCATCGGCGCGGCCGATTATGCGCGAGCCCCGCGCTCGCGGCGCCACCGTGGCGGCGTGCGCCGCCGGCTACTGCATGACGCTGCGGTACACCGGGCCCCACACCGGGTGCCCGGACTCGGAGCGGCTCAACGCAAAGGCTGCATCGGCCGCGCGCGCCTCACGGAACTGGGTCTCGCAGGCGGCCAGCCGGTTGCTGGTGCAGGTGATGAAGGCCAGCAGCTTGTGCGCGGTGGCGCGGTCGCGCGTGCTCTTCAAGCCCTCGGCGAGTGCGGTGCGCAGTGCCGTTTCGGCCTGGGCGTACTGCCCGTCGTCGTAGGCGCGGATGCCGTCCAGCAGCGCGCGCTCGGCCGGTCGTTCCATCACCTCGGACAAGCCGGTGGCCGGCGCCGCCGGCGGTGGCGGCGTGGCACAGGCGCCGAGCAGGGCGGCCGCGGCCAGCAGCGCAACCATCAGGGTGGGGCGGGCAAGTGTGTGCATGGGCAGGGCTCCGTACGATGCACCCGAGTGGTCGGCTGGAATCCGGCCGCGAGCAAGGCCCGGCGTGCAGTTCAAAGGCGATTTCATGAGCCGAATCGATGCTTGACCGTGACCGGCCGTTCGGCATCGACCTGAACGCGCAGCGTGTAGGGCGGAAAGTCCTCGTTGCGCACGGTGATGGTGTGCATGCCCTGCGGCAGCTCCAGTCGCGTCAGCGGCGGCGTGGTGCCGGCCGGCGCGCCGTTCACCTCCACCTGGCCCCACGGGCTGATGGCGATGTGCACCGTGCCGTTGGCCAGCACTGGGGCGGCGACCACGGCAGGCGCTGGGGCAGTGGATTTGGCGCTCGGCTTGCGGGACCTGGGCGCGGCATGGGCCGGCGCCGCCGGGGCCGCCACGGGTTTCGGCGCGGCCACTTCGGCGTCCGCGGTGGCGCCCGCGGGGGTGGTGTCAGCGGCCCGGCCGGGATTGGCGTGTCGGTGGCCGACGGCGGCGCCAAGGCCATCGACGGCGCTGTGATGGCCCGCTCCTGCGCCGCCACCGCCGGCGTAGGTGCTCTTCACGCCGGTCGCTGACGGGCCGGTGCCGATGAACCACGCCGCGGGCAGCACGATGGCAGCCAGCACGGCGGCAGCGATGCCGATGCGGCGCGTGCGCCTTGGCGTCGGCAATCCCGGCGTGATCGCGTCCTGGGTGCCGCTGTCTGCCGGCAGGCTCGGCTCGCCGGCGCTCTGGGGCAGCGGCTGGCCGGCCAGCCACTGGCGCAGCGCCTGCGCCATGTCCACGGCGCTGGCGAAGCGCTCGTCGGGGTGGCGCGCCATGGCACGCATCGTGATCGCCGACAGCACCAACGGCACCTCGGCGCGATGCTCGTGCGGCGGCGTCGGATGGTGCAGCGCCACCGCATCGCGGATCTGCTCGAGCGAGTCGCCATCGAAGGCCTTGCGCCCCGTGAGCAGCTCGTACAGCACCGTGCCGAGCGAGTAGATGTCGGTGCGGGCATCCACATTGGCGCCCTGCAGCTGCTCCGGTGCCTGGTAGTGTGGCGACCCGGCCACCACGCCGTCGAGCGCCGGCAGCGCCGCATGGTGCGCCACGCGGGCAATGCCGAAATCCAGCACCTTGGGGCGATCGCGGCGCGTGAGGAAGATGTTGGCCGGCTTGATGTCGCAATGCACGACGCCGCGCGCGTGCGCATAGGCCAGCGCGTCGGCCACGCGCCGCACCAGCAGTGCGGCCTCGGCCGGGCTGGGTTGCCAACCCGACTGCAATGCCTGGCGCAGGTCACGCCCGCGCAGCCGCTCCATGGCGATGTACACGCCGTGCGCCGACAGACCCGCGTCGTGCACGGTGACGATGTGCGAGTGGTTCAGCCCGGCGGCCGCGCGTGCCTCGTTCAGGAACAGCGCATCCAGCGACACGCGCGAGGGCGTATCGATGTCGAACTGCAGTGTCTTCACCGCGACCATGCGCGACAGCAGCGGGTCCCAGGCCTCGAACACGGTGCCCAGGCCGCCCTGGCCGAGCTGTTGCTTCAGCGCGTAACGGCCGATGCTCTGCAGCGTGGGCCGCGCGAAGTCGTCGGCTGAGACGGCCGTCGCGTCGATGCCGGAATCGCTGCCGAAGTCGGTGAAGACGTCGGGCACGGCCGAATCCGGTGCCGGCACCGAGACAGGCTCGAAGTAGGGCACCGACACCACCGTGGCGGCGAACTCCGATGCGTTGAAGTCTTGCTCGGCGCGGTGCTTGAATAGGCTATGTCCCACAGCGCAGGAGCTTAGGCGCGGCGGCGTTTCGCCATCGAGCAAAAAGCGTGGCTTCTGCCCGGCGATTAACGCCTTGTCACCAAATACCGCACGCTGCGCCTCAGGTGCCGCGCGCCAACGCTCTCAGGCCAGCGTGCGTGCCAGGCGCTGCAACGCCTGTTCCAGTTGTGGCATCGAGCTGGCGAAGGACAGACGCAGGTAACGCTCGGCCGCATGTGGGCCGAAGTCGCGCCCCGGCGTCAAGGCCACGTGGGCGCGCTTCATCATGTCGAAGCAGAAGTCCCAGCTGCTGGCATTGAAGGCACTGCAGTCGGCCCAGGCATAGAAGGCGCCGTCGGGCAGGACCGGCACCTTCAACCCCAGGGCCTGCAGTGCCGGCACGACGAAGTCGCGGCGGCGGCGGAACTCACCGCGCCGGTTCTCGTATTCCGCGATCGACTCCGCATCGAAGCAGGCCAGCGCCGCATGCTGCGCGATGGTGGACGCGCAGATGTAGAGGTTCTGCGCCAGCTTCTCCACCGGCGCCACCAGTTCTTCGGGCAGCACCAGCCAGCCCAGGCGCCAGCCGGTCATGCTGAAGTACTTGGAGAAGCTGTTGACGGAGATGACATCGTCGCCCTGCTCCAGCGCGCTGTGGCCGAAGGCCTCGTCGTAGCTCAGGCCCAGGTAGATCTCGTCGACCAGCGTCACACCGCCGCGCGCGCGCACCGCCTCGACGATGGCCGCCATCTCGGCGCGCGCGATCGAGGTGCCGGTGGGGTTGGAAGGCGAGGCCAGCAGCACGCCGCGCGTGTGTGTGTTCCAGTGCTCGCGCACGCCGGCGGCATCGAGCTGGAAGCGCGCCTCGGGCGACGCCGGCAGCAGCCGCGCGGTCGCGCCCGCGGCCGCGACGAAGTGGCGGTTGCAGGGGTAGCTGGGGTCCGGCATCAGCACCTCGTCGCCGGCCTCGAACAGCGCCAGGCAGGCCAGCTGCAGCGCGGCCGACGCACCGGCGGTGACCACGATGCGCTGTGCGTCGATGTCCAGGCCGAAGCGTGTGCCGTACCAGCGCGCGATGCGCTCGCGCAGTGCGGGCATGCCGGTGGCCTGTGTGTATTGCGTGCGGCCGCTGCGCATGCAGGCCTCGGCGGCTTGCACCACACCGGGTGCGGCGCTGAAGTCGGGCTCGCCGATGTTCAGGAAGATCATCGGCTCGCCGCCACGCTCGGGGTCGCATTCGGGGCTGTGCGCGATCTGCACCGCCGTCTTGGCGCACTCCATCACGTAGAAGGGCTCGATGTGATCGAGCCTCGATGCCAGGCGCATCATGCGCGGCGTGAAGCGCGGGCGGTGTTCACCTCGGCGGGGCGCAGTTCGGCGGCGGCCTTGTCGAGCACGCCGTTGACGTACTTGTGGCCGTCGGTGCCGCCGAAGCTCTTGGCCAGCTCGACGCCTTCGTTGATGGCCACGCGGTAGGGGATGTCGAGGCAGTGCTTGAGCTCGTACACGCCGATCATCAGCACCGCATGTTCCACCGGCGAAAGCAGGCTGGTCTTGCGGTCCACATGCCGGGCGAGCAGGGCGTCGAGATCGGCGGCTTCGCGGATGCAGCCGTGCAGCAGCGCGTCGAGGTGCACGCGGTCGAGCTTGTCGAAGCTTTCCTGCTCCTGCAGGTGGGCCTCGATCTCGGCGCCGTCGGAGCGCGACAACAGCCACTGATACAAGCCCTGCAGCGCCACTTCGCGCGCGCGGCGTCGCGCCGACATCGCCGCGGGCCGCCGGGCCGCGGCCGGCTTCTTCGTCGGGGCGGGCGTATCCGCGGTCACGAAATGTCATCCATCAGGTTGGCCATCTCCACCGCCACGCGCGCGGCATCGCGCCCCTTGTCCTCGGCGCGCGCCCAGGCCTGCGCGTCGTTCTCCACCGTGAGGATGGCGTTGGCCACCGGCAGCAGGTGGTCGAGCGCGACGCGCGTCACGCCGGCGCCGCTTTGATCGGCCACCAGCTCGAAGTGGTAGGTCTCGCCGCGGATGATGCAGCCCAGTGCGATCAGCGCGTCGTAGTCCTCGCTCTCGGCCATGGCTTTCAGCGCCAGCGGGATCTCCAGTGCGCCGGGCACCAGCACCTGGCGGATGTGGCGCTCGGCCACGCCGAGCGCGGCCAGCTCGAAAAGGCAGGCCTTGGCCAGCGCGGCGGTGATGGCATCGTTGAAGCGTGCACGCACGATGCCGATGCGCATGCCCTCGCCGTCGAGCTTGCCCGCCTGTCCCTGGTCGGCATCCTTCATGGTCGTCGGCCTCGGTTCAAGATTGCGCCGCCACGAAGCCGGTGACTTCGAGGCCGTAGCCGGTCATGCTGGGCATGCGCCGCGGGCTGCCCATCAGCTTCATGCGCGTCACGCCCAGGTCGAGCAGGATCTGCGCGCCCACGCCGTAGGTGCGCAGGTCCATCTGCCGGGCACCGGGGCCCGCTTCGGCTTCGGGCAGCAACTGCCCGATCAGCACATCCACCTGCTGCGTGCAGTTCAGCAGCACCGCCACGCCTTGCGCTGCTGCGTGCAAGGTGCGCAACGCGCGCGGCAGCGGCCAGGAGTGCCCGTGCGCGCCGTCGTCCAGCAGGTCCATGGCGGTGAAGGGCTCGTGCACGCGCACCAGCACTTCGTCGCCGCGGTCCCAGTGGCCGTGCGTCAGTGCCAGGTGCAGCCCGCCGCTGCGGTCGCGGAAGGCATGGCATTCGAATTCGCCTTGCGGCGTTTGCAGCGTGCGCGAGCCGGCGCGCTGGATCAGCGATTCGTTGCGGCTGCGGTAGCCGATCAGGTCGGCGATGGTGCCGATCTTCAGGCCGTGTTCCTCGGCGAAGACTTCCAGGTCCGGCAGCCGGGCCATGGTGCCATCGTCCTTCATCACCTCGCAGATCACCGCGGCCGGCTCCAGGCCGGCCATGCGTGCCAGGTCGCAGCCGGCTTCGGTGTGGCCGGCGCGCATCAGCACGCCGCCGTCCTGCGCCTGCAGCGGGAAGATGTGGCCGGGCTGCACCAGGTCGGAGGGCCTGGCGTCGCGCGCCACCGCGGCCTGCACGGTGCGCGAGCGGTCGGCGGCGGAGATGCCGCTGCTGACGCCGGTGGCAGCCTCGATCGACACGGTGAAGGGCGTGCCGTGCCTGCCGCCGTTGCGGTGCGTCATCGGCGGCAGATGCAGCCGTTCGCAGCGCTCGCGCGTCAGCGTCAGGCAGATCAGGCCGCGGCCGAAGCGCGCCATGAAGTTGATGGCCTGCGGCGTGACATGCTCGGCCGCGAGGATCAGGTCGCCCTCGTTCTCACGGTCTTCCTCGTCGACGAGGATCACCATGCGGCCCGCGGCCATCTCGGCCACCAGCTCGGGAATGGGGGAAATTGCCATGCACGGATTGTAGGTGGCGGCACCTCGGCGCCGCTGTCCCGGCCTTGTCAGCCGGGTGCAGGCGATACGCCAGCGCTGAGCATGCGCTCGACATAACGCGCGATCAGGTCGACCTCGAGGTTGACGCGCGTGCCCACCCGCAGCGTGCCCAGCGTGGTCTGCTGCAGCGTGTGCGGGATCAGGTTGATGCTGAACTCGCAGCCGTCGGCCAAGTCGGTGACGCGGTTGACCGTCAGGCTGACACCGTTGACGGTGATCGAACCCTTGTAGGCCAGGAAACGCGCCAGTTCGCGCGGCGCACGCACGCGCAGCTCCCAGTGGCCGCCCAGGTCGGCGAAATGGCTCACTTCGCCGAGGCCGTCGACATGGCCGCTGACCAGGTGGCCGCCCAGACGGTCGTGTGCGCGCAAGGCCTTTTCCAGGTTGACCGGGCCGGTCTCGCCCAGGCCGGCGGTCTTGTCCAGGCTTTCGGCCGAGATGTCCAGGCTGAAGCGCGACGCGGCGGCGTCGAAGCCGGTCACCGTCATGCAGGCGCCGTTGAGCGCGATGCTGTCGCCGCTTTGCACGTCGTCCAGGTAGCCCGCGGGCGCCTGCACCGTCAGCCGCTTGCCTTGGGCGGCGGGGGAGGCTTCGACGATGCGGCCGAGGCCGCTGATGATGCCGGTGAACATGGGCTCAATTGTCCAGGAAGTCGGCGCGGCCCGGCGGCCGCGCCAGGATGCGCAGGTCGGCGCCGACGCGGTCGACCTGGGTGAACTCGAAGGCCAGCGCGTCGGACAGCTGGCTCAGCGGGCCGAAGGCCGCCATCTCGCGGCCAAGGCCGATCAGCTTGGGCGCCAGGTAGACCAGCAGCTCATCGACCAGGTTCTCGCGCAGCAGCGAGGCATTGAGCTTGTGGCCGGCCTCGACATGCAGCTCGTTGACGCCGCGCCGTGCCAGGTCGGTGAGCATCGCCGACAGGTCGACCTTGCCGTTGTCACCGGGCAGCCGGCACAGCGTGGCGCCGCGCTCTGCAAGCGCGGCTTCGCGCGCCGCATCGGCCACGGCGCAGTAGATCAAGACCTCGCCCGGCGCGTCGAGGATGCGCGCCGCGGCGGGCGTCTGCAGCTTTGAGTCGACGATCACGCGCAGTGGCTGCATCACGGCGGGCACCAGGCGAACGTCGAGCCGCGGGTCGTCCTCGAGCACGGTGCCGATGCCGGTGAGGAGCGCGGACGGCGCGCTTGCGGAACTGGTGGCCATCGACGCGCGCCGCCTCGCCGGTGATCCATTGGCTCAGGCCGTTGTCGAGCGCGGTGCGGCCATCCAGCGACGCGGCGATCTTCAGGCGCAGCCACGGCCGGCCACGCTGCATGCGCGAGAAGAAGCCGATGTTCAGCTCGCGCGCGGCTTGCGCCAGTTCGCCATCGGCCAGATCCACCATCACACCCGCCGCGCGCAGCCGCGCCAGCCCCAGGCCCGCGACCAGCGGGTTCGGGTCTTGCACCGCGACCACCACGCGTTTGATGCCGGCGTCGATCAGCGCGTCGCAGCACGGCGGCGTGCGGCCATGGTGGGCGCAGGGCTCCAGGCTGACCCAGGCGGTCGTGCCGCGCAGATCATGGCCGGCAGCGCGCGCCGCGGTCAGTGCCGCGGCTTCGGCATGCGGCCCGCCGGCCTGTTGTGTGAAACCGCTGGCCAGCGTGCGCCCGTCGGGGGATGCGATGACGCAGCCGACGCGCGGGTTCGGGTCGCTCAGGCCAATGGCGCCCTGGGCCAGCGACAGGGCTTCCTGCAGACGGCTTCGGTCGGTGTCGCTGAGCGGCATGGCGCCAGTCTAGCGACCCGCGCTCAAGGCGTTGGCGGCGGCGGCTGGTGCGGCAGCGTGTTGCTGTTGACGAAGTCCCCGGTCGCGGGGTCGGCCGGCACGTCGGTCGGGCAGGTGAAGGCGGTGCCGCTGCCGTCGCCGAGGTCGTTGCCGGCGCGGATGACCAGGAAGTTCTGGTTGGTCAGCTGCTCGAGCATCGTCACGTGGGTGTAGTTGCGCGGGTGCAGCTGGTTCGGAATGACCTGCGGCGTCGCTGGTCGCGGGGTGTAGCGGCAGACGCGGTAGCGGCACGCGGTGGCGTCGGCCGCGTCGTCGGCGAGACCCAGGCACGTCGTCGGCCGGTCCGAGGAAGGCCAGCGGCATCAGCGTGGAGGTGCCCGACCAGACCGGCACCACGCCCGTGTTGAAGAAGATGGCGCAGTAGTAGCGCACCGAGTGCCGCGTCGTCGACGACGAGGTCGGCGCGTTCGCGTAGCAGACGTGGTCGGGCTCGGGTGGCCGGTGCTGGTGAGCGTGAGCACGACCGCCAGGTTGAGTGCCGTGCTCGTGGGGATCTCGGCGTCGGCGGCCGTGGGCTGCGTCGGTCCGGTGGAAAAGCGCACGAAGCCGCTGAGCGGCAGGCCGTTGGCGTTGTTGCTGCAACTCGACACGTCGGCTGCCGGTCAGCTGATCCTGCCCGGTGGTCACCGTGTTGCACACGCCGACGATCACGCCGGTCAGGTTGTCGAAGACCCAGACGACCGCACCACCGCGCAGCGGGCGGCTTGAAGGCGCTCTTGCCGTCGCCCAGGTCGACTGCCGCACGGAGGGATGCCCGGGTTGCCGGCCCAGCGGCGGCACGCACGGGCACGCCGCCGGGCTCCATCGTCAGGATGCCGGACAGCGCCGGGTCGGCCGCGGCGATGATGCTGTTCAGCGTGACGCTCTGCGGCTGGCCGGTGCGGTCGAGCCAGGACACCTGGACGCGCGATCGACTTCCAGCCCTGCGCCGGGTCGACTCACCGTTCGCTTCAGCGTGTAGGTGGCGTTCGTGCCGTCGACCGTCGACGTCGGCGAGCGCGCCGATGGCGATGTCGTCGTAGGCCTTCACGACGCCGCGTGTTCGATGACCGAGAACGCGCGCCACTGCTTCGATCGCCTCCTCGGCGATGCGCACCGCCTCGGAGCGCTGCTTGGCGATGTCGGAGTTCTGCCGCAGCGTGGTCTGCAGCCCGACGATGGCCATCATGCCGAAGGCCATCACCGCCATCGCGACGATGGCTTCGACCAGCGACACGCCGCGCTGAATCGGCGCGCCTCACGGGAAGTCCCTCCAGCTGCCGGGCACGCGCACCAGCGAGCCGCTGGCCAGCCTCAGCTGCTTCAGGACCGGTCGGGTCGTACTCGATGCGTGGTGCCGGGCGCCGTAGTTGCTGAAGTTGCCTGCGGCGATCGACGGCCCCATGGATCGCGCGTGTCCGGACCCGGAGTTGTTCGATGTCTGCCCTTGGCTGACGAGCAGGCCACGAATGCTTGCCGCTGCCGCAGTAGATGCTGATGTTGCCGCTGGCCACGATCAGCGCCGGCGGGTCCACCGCATCGAGCCGAGCGTCGACGTTGGACTCGAGCGTCAGGTCGCCATCGACCCAGACGATGCGCCCGGGATTGCCCTGCACCGCCTGCTGCAAGCTTCGTCGCTGCAGGCGACGGCGCAGCCGTCGAGCACGCACCGCCGCAGGCTGATGCTTGTAGGTGTCCGGGTGCATGCGAAACAGCGACGTGAACAGCTGCGCGGCGACAGGCCGCTCAGGCTGGCGTCGTCGCCTTGGATCGAGGCTCGACGGATCGAGCCGGGCGTACGGTGACGAGCACCGGCTGGCGATGGGACCAGCCAGGTAGCGATCCTCCAAGTTGGCCGTCAGCCCGTTGGCCTGCGGATCGCGTGTTCACGAGCGTCAGACGCTCGCGAGATTGACGTCGACGGTCACGTCGCCACCGCCGTCAACGCCGCCTCGGCGGTGTCGGCAACGCACTGCTCAGCGCGACGACCACGCTGACGGTCGCGGCGGCCTCGCCGGCCGTGCCTTCGCCGCGTTCCTCGCAAGGCTGGTCGACGAAGCTCGTGCGGCCGGTGGAGACCACGCGCACCGCGCCGGGCTGGCGGCGGGTCCGACGCGCCTCGAAACACACGCGAAACGCCGGGTGCGATGACCGCCGCCGGCCGGGATCGCCGGGGTCGGGCGCCGCGCCGTGGGGCAACTGCAGTTCCAGCCGGTGTCGCTTTGCACGCAACTCGGCCGTTCGCGCGTGATGTTGTCGGCCCACAGCGTCGGCGTGTAGTGGCCGTCGCGCAGTCGATGCTCAGGTAGCGCTGCCGGAAGCTGGGCTGCGCGTCGTCGACCGGGTCGGGCGGGATGCAGGCGGCGTCGATGCGCCCGCCGTTGAGCATCGCCAAGCGCCCATTCGAGCCCGGCTTCGGCGGCCTCGAAGGCCTGCGTCGCGCGGTACTGGTTGGCGGAGGTCTTCTGCTCGAAGATCAGGTTGCGGCCGGCATAGGCGGCGACCAGCGAGACGATGAAGAACAGCAGCATCACCACGATCAGCGCGGCGGCGCCGCGCTGCGGGCTCGGACCGGGGCGTGCGGAGCTTCTTCATGCTCAGGCGGGGCAGGTGCCGGCGACGAGCGCGTCGTTGCGCAGCCGCACCTTGCTGTCGAGGCTGCGCTTGACGCTGCTGTCGTGGGCGGCCTCGCCCGTGATGTCGACGTGAGGTCGCGCACTTCCAGGGTCGGGCGGCAGTCGACCGCGGCTCCGGGCAGGGCTTGGGGCACTCCAGCCGGATCGGCTGCCGGTTCATGGTCAGCGTGAACTCGGTGACGTTCAGCGTATTGCCGTCGGTCAGGGCCTGCCAGTTGCCATCGCCCAGTTGCGTCTGGATGACGCCGTTGTCCAGCCTGAAGCCCAGTTGCTCGGCGGACTCGATGGCATCGGTCTCGTCGGCTTCGTCGCCGCTGCGCGAGTAGGTCATCAGCACCGTCGACGACTCGTCGCCGTCGACGAACGCGCTGCCGTCCGCCTTGGCGATCGGCGGTATAGGGGTTGTCGCGAACGGCGGCCGCATTGTCCGCGATACCACACCCCGTCACGCGCCTTGCCCCAATGGCCGGCGCGGCGCAGTTCGCGCGTGATGATGTCGGCGCTGGCACGCAGGTCCTGCTGCACCTGGGTCTCGAGCGTCAGGCGCCGGTTGTCCGACAGTTGCGTGGACCACCAGCATCGACGCCGCGGCGACGACGAACAGGCCGATGGCCACGCCGACCATCAGCTCGACGATCGACAGGCCGCGCTGGCGCCGCCGGCGCGGCCGGCGGTTGCGGATCTCAGCATGGCGGCACCCCCGAGATCGAACCGTCCGGCGAGCACACGCTGGGGCGCCCCGCCGCGATTGACGCTGGTGCGCAGTTGTCCGCGCGGCGGTGCCGGTCACCGAAACCTCGAACGGACGCCGGCAGCGCTCGGCGCCTGCGCTGACCGGCTCCAGTCTTCCAGAACTCCGCCCGAAATTGATGATCGGGCCGTCGGCACTGCTGGCGCTGAAGCGCGACGCCGGTGGACCGCGGCACCTGGACCGTCTTGATTTCCTCGCGCCCCTCCGCGTGCACACGTTCAGTGCCCGGCGTGCGACTGCAGTCGCAGCTGCCGGCGCCGCCATTGACGCCGGACCGGTACGCGCGACGGCGACTTCGGGTTCGACGTACAGCACATAGCAGGACAAGGTGTCCGAGGCCTGAAAGCCGACGCGCACATCGCGGTTGCGGCGTGCCGCCTCGCTGCGCGCGTATTGCAGGTCGGTGACGAGTTCGGCATTGATGCCGCGCACGCGCTGCGCCGAGATCAGGCCGCGCATCGACGGCGCCGCCAGCGCGAGCAACACGCCGACCAGCGCGATCACGACCATCAGCTCGATCACGGTCAGGCCGCGTGCTGTGCGGGCGGCGCACGGCGGGCATCAGCGGCTCCAGCAGCGGTTCGGGTCGGTCAATCGCGCCGTCCGGCACGGCGCAGCCAGCGCAGCCGCCGTACTGGATGTTGCCGTCGGCCAGGCGCACGCGCATCGTGCTGCAGTTCGTGTCGTTGGCCTGCGAGGTGCCGGAGACGGCCGTCGCGCTGGCGGTGTAGCCGGTGGCATCGGCAGCGTCGATGCTCAGCGTGTACAGGCCGCCGGGCTCGTGCTGCGCCGAGGCCCAGGCCAGGCGGGTGTCGAGGTCGCGCAGTTGCAGTCGGTGTAGGCTGGCGTTGTTCGCCCGCCAGCGCTCCTGCGCCTGCTGCACCTGCGCCAAGGCGGCGACGGCCTCGGAGCGGCGCCCCTTGCGGATCGAATCGAAGAAGCTCGGCAGCGCCAGAGCCGCCAGAATGCCCACCACCGCGACGACGATCATCAACTCGATCAGCGTGAAGCCGCGGCGGCAAGGGCTTGCGAGTGGCCGTGAATCGGGCGCTGTGCATATGTCACGAATTATCGGGTCGCATTGGCGCCATGCACCAGGGTGCACCGCACCGCCCGTCGGGCGCGACGCGCCGCCGGTCGCCTGGTGTCGGCGCGGCTGCCGTCGCAGCCCATCAGCAACGGCGGTAGCCGCTGATCGCTGGTGCCGGCGAGCATGAGCGCACACGCCCCATGATGTTCATCACCTGGTGGATGGCGCTGCCGTTGCGCGCTTGCAGCTGCACGGTGGCGGTGGGTGAGCTGGTTCCCTTGGTCGGGTCGAACAGTACCGAACGCGAGTTCGACCTCAGGCCGACCGGGCCACCCGGCTCGAAGCGCACCGCGCGCTCCGCCACGGCCTCGCCCTGGCACACGGGGCTGCCGTCGGCGGCGCAGGTGCACTGGTTGGCCGCGCCGGTGTGGATCACGTAGCAGCTGCCGCCGACCCCGCTTTCGAAGCTCATGCGCAGCGGGGCGTTGCGCGCCACCGCCAGCATGCGTGCATGGTGGATGTCGGTTTCCAGCTGGGTGGCGGCCCCTTCCAGGTGGCGGCGCTGAATGCTGCTGTCGAAGCTGGGCACCGCCAGTCCGGTGAGCACGGCCAGCACCGAGCTCACGACCGTGGTTTCGACGAGCGTGATGCCGGCCTGGCTGCGGCGCGAGGCGGTAGGCAGGCGGGGGGTGTGGCGGTGGGGGTTCATGCAGTTCTCCATGCAGTGATCGGGTGGAGATCACTGTAGGAAAACGCGCCGCGCTGCGCGCCCCCAGCGCGGGGGTGGCCGGCTTCGGAATTGGTGGGCCCCCGCGCCTCCCCCATCGGGGGGAGAAGCTCAAATATCGCGGATCAGCTGGCGGAACTCGTCCACGTCTTCGAAGCTGCGGTAGACCGACGCAAAGCGCACGTAGGCCACCTTGTCGATGCGCTTGAGCTCGCGCATCAACAGCTCGCCCAGCCGTGCGCTCGTCACCTCCTTCGCGCCGCTGCCGAGCAGCTTGTCCTGGATGCGCTCGAGCGCTGCGTCCACCTGTTCGATGCTCACCGGGCGCTTGCGCAGCGCCAGCAGCATCGACGCGCGCAGCTTGGCCGGGTCGAAGTCGACCCGGGCGCCGTCCTTCTTCACGACAGCCGGCAGCGCGATCTCAGGGCGCTCGTAGGTGGTGAAGCGCTTCTCGCAATGCTGGCAGCGCCGCCGCCTGCGCACCACGCCGCCTTCGTCCGACTCGCGCGTCTCGACGACCTGCGTCTCGTCGTGGTTGCAGTACGGGCAACGCATGGCGGCTCGGGTTGTCGGGCCCTCAGGCCCTCAGCGATAGACCGGGAAGTCGCGCGTCAGCGCCGCCACCTTGGCGCGCGTGGCGGCGATCTGCGCTTCGTCGTCCGGCCGGTCCAGCACGTCGGCGATCAGGTGCGCCGTCTGGCGGGCCTGCTCCTCGCCGAAGCCGCGCGTGGTCATCGCCGGCGTGCCCAGGCGGATGCCGCTGGTGACCATCGGCTTTTGCGGGTCGTTGGGGATGCCGTTCTTGTTGCAGGTCATGTGGGCGCGCCCGAGCAGGTCCTCGGCGGCCTTGCCGGTCAGGCCCTTGGGCCGCAGGTCGACCAGCATCACGTGGCTTTCGGTGCGGCCCGAGACGATGCGCAGCCCGCGCTCGATCAGCGTGCGCGCCAGCACGTCGGCGTTTTTCACCACCTGGGCCTGGTAGGCCTTGAATTCGGGCGTCAGCGCCTCCTTGAAGGCCACCGCCTTGCCGGCGATGACATGCATCAGCGGCCCGCCCTGGATGCCCGGAAAGATGGCGCTGTTGATCTTCTTCGCCACCGCGTCGTCGTTCATCAGGATGATGCCGCCGCGCGGGCCGCGCAGGCTCTTGTGGGTGGTGCTGGTCACCACGTCGGCGTGCGGCACCGGGTTCGGGTACACGCCGGCAGCGATCAGGCCCGCGTAGTGCGCCATGTCGACCATGAAATACGCACCGACGGCCTTGGCCACCTTGGCAAAGCGCTCGAAGTCGATGCGCAGGCTGTAGGCCGAGGCGCCGGCGATGATCAGCTTGGGGCGGTGCTCGTGCGCCAGCCGCTCCATCGCGTCGTAGTCGATGGCCTCAACGGCGTCCAGCCCGTAGCTGACCACCTTGAACCACTTGCCGCTCATGTTCAGCGGCATGCCGTGCGTCAGGTGGCCGCCTTCGGACAGGCTCATGCCCATGATGGTGTCACCCGGCTGCAGCAGGCCGAAGAACACCGCCTGGTTGGCCTGCGAGCCGGAATTCGGCTGCACGTTGGCATGTTCGGCGCCGAACAGCGTCTTCAGCCGGTCGATGGCCAGCTGCTCGACCACGTCGACGTTTTCGCAGCCGCCGTAGTAGCGCTTGCCGGGGTAGCCCTCGGCGTACTTGTTGGTCAGCTGCGAGCCCTGCGCGGCCATCACCGCCGGCGAGGTGTAGTTCTCCGACGCGATCAGCTCGATGTGCTCTTCCTGGCGGCGGTTCTCGGCCTCGATCGCGGCCCAGATTTCGGGGTCGACGCGGGCCACGGTGGATTGGGAGCGGTCAAACATGGCAGTCCTCTTCAGGGTTGAAGCTGTCCCGTCGCACCGCCGGCCAAGTCTTGCCTATGCATGGCGGTCGAGGGCTGCCCAGGCGAACGGCTGACAGGATCGGCGAGCGGCCGACCCCTGCGCTTCCCGGTGGTGTTCCACCTCGGCCACGGGCCCGTAACGAGGCCGTTGGCACTATCGCCAGTTGCGCAGGTCGCCAGTGTAAGGGCAGCGTGCCCAACCGGCGCGGCGCGCGCGGCCTCAGCGCAGCAGGGCGACCTGGTCGGCTGCCAGCGCCGGGTCGGTGACCTCCACCGCGCCGGGCGCAACCGGCAGGGGCTGGGTTTCGATGGCCACCTGGGGCGGCTTCGGGGCCATGATCGGCGCATTGGTCGGCACGGCCTTGCCGCCGGCCACGCGCTGCAGGTGGCCCTGCTCAGCTATCACCTTGCCCAGGTAGCCACCGTCGTCGGCCAGGTTGGCGGCGCCCACGTACCAGCGCAGCCCGGCTTCCAGGCTGCCGGCGCGGGCGATGCACTCGCGCAGCACCTGCACGCCCACCTTCAGGTTGCTGATCGGATCGAAGGCGGCGTGGTTGCCGCCGAAGGCTTCGTACTTGTCGCCGTGCACGCGGGTCATCACCTGCATCAGGCCCTGGGCGCCGACAGCGCTCTGCGCAAAGGGGTTGAAGCGCGACTCGATGGCCGCAATCGCCAGGATCAGCGTCGGGTCGAGGCTGGCACGTTGGCCGATGGCCCAGGCTTCCTGCACCAGGCGGCTGATCGGTTCAGGCGCGACGTTGTAGCGTTTCGAGATCCATTTGGCCACCGCCGCCTGCTGTTTCGACAGTTCGGCCGGGTCCACCGCCGTGGCGCGGCTCACGGCTTCGGGCTCGCCCAGCGCCACCAGCATGTCGCCGGCGTCCTCGGCGCGGGTCTCGTGCCGCTCCTGCAACCAGCCCAGCGCCCACACCTCGGCCTGGTGGCGCACGTCGGCGCGGCCGGCCACGAAGACCAGCATCACCACCACGGCCAGGCCCAGCAGGGCCAGGCTGTTGTGGCTGATCTCGAGCAGGCCATTGCCCACGTCGCGAATGACCGTGTTGATCGAACGCGCACTTGCGTCGCGAACGGCTCGAAGCCTCTGCAGGTTTGTCATGGCAAGTCCTTTGTCAGACGCCGGCGCAGTCTGCCGGCCACCCTGCCCCCGCCATGCGGGGCGACAGTGATAATGAATCGCATGGGTCCGCAACCACTGGATGACACCCGCAGGCGGGTCGGTCGCGGAACATCAACTCGTCAGAAGCGGCCAGCCCACGTCAAGGGTTAACCCTGGCTGACCTCAATATTCGGCGAATTCTAGAAATCGAAATATATCGAGTCAAGTATAACATTTGACTCTCTAATTTCAAATTCATATGATCTACGCGGACCTTCGCGACTTCATCGGGCAGCTGGAACGACTCAAAAAACTCGTCCGGGTGCCTGAAACGGTGTCACCGCGGCTCGAAATGACCGCTGTGAGCGATTCCGTGCTGCGAGCCGGCGGCCCGGCGCTGCTGTTCGAGAAGCCAGCCGGTTACAACATTCCGTGCTTGACCAACCTCTTCGGCACCCCCGAACGAGTGGCCCTGGGCATGGGCAGCGAGTCGGTCGGCGATCTGCGCGACATCGGCCGCATGCTCGCCAGCCTGAAGGAGCCGGAGCCGCTGCGCGGCCTCAAGGACGCCGGCAAGCTGCTGCAGATGGCCAAGGCACTGTGGGACATGAAGCCCTCGCTGCAGCGCCGGGCGCCCTGCCACGAGGTGGTGTTCGAGCAGGAGGACGTCGACCTCGGCCGGCTGCCGCTGCAGACCTGCTGGCCGGGTGACGCCGGCCCAATGATCACCTGGGGCCTGGTGGTCACGCGCGGCCCGCAGTCGGTGGCCGCCCCCCGCCTGCGCCAGAACCTGGGCATCTACCGCCAGCAGCTGATCGGGCCGCGCCGCGTCATCATGCGCTGGCTGGCCCACCGCGGCGGCGCGCTGGACTTCCGCGACTTCGCCGCGGCCAACCCGGGCCAGCCCTTCCCGATCGCCGTGGCGCTGGGCGCCGACCCGGCCACCATCCTGGGCGCGGTGACGCCGGTGCCGGACTCGCTGTCGGAATACCAGTTCGCCGGGCTGCTGCGCGGCCGCCGCACCGAGCTGGTCCACAGCAGCGTCGGCGAAGGCGAACTGCTGCTGCAGGTGCCGGCCAGCGCCGAGATCGTGCTCGAAGGCCACATCCCCACCGCGCCGCCCGGCTTTCGGGGGCGCAGCGAGCTGGGCGTCGAGTTGCGCGAGCAGGGCGGCTATCTATATGCGCTGGAAGGCCCGTTCGGTGACCACACCGGCTACTACAACGAGCAGGACTGGTTCCCGGTGTTCGAGGTTTCGCGCCTGACGCACCGCCGCGAGCCGATCTACCACTCCACCTACACCGGCAAGCCGCCGGACGAGCCGGCGGTGCTGGGCGTGGCGCTGAACGAGGTGTTCGTGCCGATCCTGCAGAAGCAGTTTCCGGAAATCGTCGATTTCTACCTGCCGCCCGAAGGCTGCAGCTACCGGCTGGCGGTGGTCTCGATCAAGAAGGCCTACCCGGGCCATGCCAAGCGGGTGATGTTCGGCGTGTGGAGCTTCCTGCGCCAGTTCATGTACACCAAGTTCATCATCGTCACCGACGACGATGTCGACGTGCGCGACTGGAAAGAGGTGATCTGGGCCGTCACCACGCGCATGGACCCGGTGCGCGACACCCTGCTGGTCGAGCACACGCCGATCGACTACCTGGACTTCGCCTCGCCGGTCAGCGGGCTGGGCGGCAAGGTCGGGCTGGACGCGACGAACAAGTGGCCCGGCGAGACGGCGCGCGAGTGGGGCCGGCCGATCAGCATGGATGCAGACGTGTCCGCGCGCGTGGCGGCGCTGGTGCAGCGGCTGCTGTCGCCATAGGCGCGCTGACGCCGGCGCCATGTCTGCCTTCCCGCAACGCATCGTCTGCCTGACCGAAGAGCCGACCGAGGTGCTGTACGCGCTGGGCGAGCAGCAGCGCATCGTCGGCATCTCCGGCTTCACCGTGCGGCCGGCGCGCGCACGCCAGGAAAAACCGCGCGTCTCGGCCTTCACCAGCGCCAGGATCGACCGCATCCTGGCGCTGCAGCCCGACCTGGCGATCGGCTTCTCCGACATGCAGGCCGATATCGCCCAGGCCCTGATCCGTGCCGGCGTCGAGGTCTGGATCAGCAACCACCGCTCGGTCGACGGCATCCTGGCCTACGTGCAGCGCCTGGGTGCGATGGTCGGCGCCGATACCCAGGCGCGGGCCTATGCGGGGCAGTTGCGGGCGCATATCGACCAGGTGCGCGCCAGCGCCGCCGCACTGCCGCGCCGGCCGCGCGTGTATTTCGAGGAGTGGGACGAGCCGGCCATCAGCGCCATCCGCTGGGTCAGCGAGCTGGTGTCGATCGCCGGCGGCGACGACATCTTCCCGCAGCGTGCCGCCGCCAGTCTGGGGCGCGATCGCATCGTCGCCGATCCGATGGAGGTGGTGCGCGCGGCGCCCGACATCATCATCGGCTCGTGGTGCGGCAAGAAGTTCCGCGCCGACAAGGTGCGTGCGCGCCCCGGCTGGGCCGAGGTGCCCGCCGTGCGCGACGGCGAGCTGCACGAAATCAAGTCGCCGCTGATCCTGCAGCCCGGCCCGGCAGCCTTGACCGACGGCCTGGAGGCCCTGCACGGCATCATCGAGCGCTGGGCGGTCAAGGGCGCCGGCCGCCGTTGATCGCAGCCCGGGTGCCATGGCGCGGCTGCAGCTTGGCCGCAGCTCAGGCGACGCGCAGCAATGCCCTGCCGCTGCCGGCCGTGATGCGGCCCACCACCGCCGCGCCGGCAAAACCATGGCGGCCGAACACCGCCAGCACGGCGTCCAGTGAGGCCGGATCGCAGGCCACGAGCAGGCCGCCACTGGTCTGCGGGTCGGTGAGCAACGCCTTGTCCTCGGCCGCGAATCGGTCGGGCAACACCACGTCGGCACCGTAGCCGGCCCAGTTGCGGCCCGACGCGCCGGTGACGAAACCCTGCGCCACCAGCGACTTCACGCCCGGCAGCAGGGGCACGCTGGCCCAGTCGAGTTGCACCTCGCAACGCGCGCCGCGCGCCATCTCCAGCGCATGGCCGGCGAGGCCGAAGCCGGTGACGTCGGTGATGGCGTGCACGCCCGGCAGCTCGGCCAGGTCGGGGCCCGGGGTGTTGAGCTGGGTGGTGCTGGCGATCATCTGCGCGTAGCCGGCATCGCCCAGCGCGCTCTTCTTCAGTGCCGCGCTCATCACGCCCACGCCCAGCGGCTTGCCCAGCACCAGCAGATCACCCGGCTTGGCGTCGGCATTGCGCTTCACGCGCTTGGGGTGCACCAGGCCCAGCGCCACCAGTCCGTAGATGGCCTCGACCGAGTCGATGGTGTGGCCACCGGCGATCGGGATGCCTGCCGTGCGGCACACCGCCGCCCCGCCTTCCAGCACCCTGCCGATGGTGGCCGTGGACAGCACGTTGATCGGCATGCCGACCAGGGCCAGCGCCATGATCGGCCGCCCGCCCATCGCGTAGACGTCGCTGATGGCGTTGGTGGCGGCGATGCGCCCGAAGTCGAAGGGGTCGTCGACGATGGGCATGAAGAAGTCGGTGGTGGCGATCAGCGCCTGCTCGTCGTTGAGCTGGTACACCGCGGCGTCGTCGGCGGTCTCGATGCCGACCAACAACTCCTTCGGGATCGGCATCGCTGCCGTGCCCTTCAAGATCTCGCCCAACACACCGGGGGCAATCTTGCAACCGCAGCCGCCGCCGTGCGACAGCGAGGTCAGCCGCGGTTCGGCGGGTCGTTCAGGGGCATTCATGCTCAGGCTCCAGGGTGGGATGTCAGCAACTCGGCGACGATGCGGTGCAACGTAGCCGCCTCCGCCTCGGGGGCGAAGAGCGGCGCCCTTACATCAGCTTGTGCGCGCAGACCCGGCAGCATATCGGGATCGTCGCGCGTGCGCTGCAGCAGGGCTGCCAGCGCCGCATCGTCGCCGGCCGGAAAGTAGCCGCCGTAGTCGTTGCCGAGCAGGCCGACATTGCCGTCGATGCGCGATGCGATCACCGGCGTGCCGCTGCGCATCGCCTCGATCACCACGTGCGCGCCGCCTTCCATGCGGCTGGCATGCACCAGCACGTGCGCGGCCTGGATGTGGCGGCGCGCGGCGGCATGCGGCAGCGCACCGAGCCATCGATAGCTCGGCTGTCGTGCGGCCAGCGCCTCAGCCTGTGCACCCAGGTCCGCGTCGAGCGCCGCGCCGACATGGTCGAAATGCATGTCGCTGCGACCGGCCAGGCGCATCGCGGCACGCCAGTAGGTCAGCGGGTCCTTCTCGTTGCGCAGGTGCCCGACCATCAGCGCGCGCAGGTGGCGGCCGGTCTTGGGCAACGTGCGGCGCGCGGTGCAGGACTGCAGCACGACATGGCACTTGGTGCGCAGGGCATCGGGCAACCGCTGCGGCCCCAGCGAGTTCAGCACCACCAGCGCGTCGGCCAGTGCCAGCGAGCGCTGGGCGTCGGCATCGCTGTCGATGTCGCGGTACAGGTCGGTGCCGGTCAGCACCAGCAGCAGCGGCCGCGACGCAAAGGCCTGGCGCCAAGCCAGTACCGATGCGGCCGAGCGGCGCGCGTGCAGTGCGATCATCAGGTCTTCGTCGCCGCCCTGCCAGCGCGCAGCGAGGGTCACGCGGTAGGCTGCAGATAGCATGCGCGACCAGCGGCGGGCGGTTTGCCAGTTGCCGCTGTTGGCCGGTGCCAGCGCGGGGGTGACGAATACGATCTCGGGCCGCCTCATGGGGCAAGCTCCTCGCGCCTCGTTGCGGTGCTTGCCTTCAGGGCACGTTGCGGCAGCCTCACAGGCCGCGGGCCAGGCGCACGCCGTTGAATTGCCAGCGTGCGTCGGCCGGGAAGAAGTTGCGGTAGCTGGCGCGGATATGCGACCGCGGCGTGGCGCACGAGCCGCCGCGCAACACGTACTGGTTGGCCATGAACTTGCCGTTGTATTCAGCCACTGCACCCGCCCAGGGGCGGAAACCGGGATACGGCGCGTAGGCGCTGGTGGTCCACTGCCAGACATCGCCCATGGCCTGCATCAACCCTGGCTTCGCGCGCGACAGTGCAAGCGGTTGCAGCGCTGCGCTGTCGACGAAGTTGCCGGTGTCGATGTGTTGCGCGGCGTCGGGAGCGACGGCGTGCTCCCACTCGGCTTCGGTCGGCAGGCGCAGGTCCTGCGCGATTTGCGCGCCCAGCCAGCGGGCATAGGCGTCGGCCTCGTACAGACTGACGTGCGCCACTGGCGATTGCGCGTCCAGCGGTAGCGTGCCACGCAGCGTGAACACCTGCCAGTCCCGACAGCCCACACGCCGCCAATACTGCGGCGCTTCGATGCCCTGTGCACGCAACCAGTCCCACCCTGCGGCCAGCCACCAGCGCGGTTCCCTGTAAGCGCCATCGGCCACGAACTCGGCCCATTCGCCTTGCGTCACCAGCCGGTTGGCCAGCGCGTACGGCGCCAGCCACTCGCGATGCCGGGGCTGCTCGTTGTCGAAGGCGAAGCCCGGCCCCTGGTGGCCGATGTCCACCAGTCCGCCTTCGTACGCCACCCAGTCCAGCGGCACGGCTGTGGAAGGCGCCGAAGGCTCGCCTGGCAAGTAGGCCGGTTGCAGCGGGTTGCACGACAGCAGATGCAGCAGGTCGCACAGGATCAACTCCTGATGCTGCTGCTCGTGATGCAAACCGAGCGTCAGCATGGCCAGGCAGGCTGGGTCCGGCCCGCGCGCCAACAGTGCCAGCACCCGCTCGTCCACGCTGCGCCGATAGGCCAGCACCTCGGCCAGCCCCGGCCTGGTGATCAGTCCACGCTGCGGCCGCGCGTGCTGTTCGCCAATGCCGTTGTAGTAGCTGTTGAAGAGCACGCGAAAGGCTGGATGGTGCGGGCGAAAGCCCACTTCGGCGGCTTCGAGTATCAGGGTCTCGAAGAACCACGTGGTGTGTGCGAGGTGCCATTTGGTGGGGCTGGCCTCGGGCATGCTCTGCACCTGCGCATCGGCTTCGCTGAGCGGCTTGGCCAGCGCCAGCGAGGCGGCGCGGATGTCGCGGAAGCGCCGGGCCAGGCCTGACGGGGTGCTCGTGTCGACAAGCTTCATGAGGATTGAAGTAAGCTGGCCTTCAGTCGCAGTCGGCGCACCGTGCAACGACCGGCAACGGATGAATACCTTGTCCAGCATACCTGCAGCCGCGCTGGAAGCGCGCCATGGTGCGCCGAGCGTTCTGTTGCGGGCGCTGGTCGACGCGCGTGCAGACACCTTGGATACCTTCGCCGCCTACACGGCGAAGCTGCCTTCGTTGGAGTTGCCGTTGCGCGATGAGCTCAATCCCCCGCTGTGGGAGCTGGGCCATATCGGCTGGTTCCAGGAGTACTGGCTGGCGCGCTTTCCAGCCTGGGCACAGGGCCACCGCGCCGACCCGCATGGGCCGCGACAGGATGCACGGCGCGCGAATGCCGACGCGCTGTACGACAGCAGTCATGTGCCGCATGACAGCCGCTGGTCGTTGCCGCTGCCCGACGCCGCGGCCACACGCGCGGACCTGCAGGCACAGCTGCAGACCACGCTGGACCTGCTGGCCGAGGTCGACGACAAAGCACCTGGGCGCGACGATGCGCTGTACTTCTTCCGCCTGGCGCTGCTGCACGAGGACATGCACCACGAAGCGGCGCTGTACATGGCGCAGGGGCTGGGCGTGCCCATCGCCGATGCGCGCTGGCAGGCGGCGCCGCTGCCTGAACCGCCCGCGCCGCTGCCGTTCGACGCCGGCCGCTGGCGGCTGGGCAATGCCGCCGGCGACGGCTTCGCCTTCGACAACGAACTCGGTGCGCACGAGGTGGCCGTTGGCCCGACTTCGATCGATGCCCAGGCCGTGCGCTGGGCCGAGTTCGTGCCCTTCGTCGAAGAAGGCGGCTATGCCGACGAGCGCTGTTGGAGCGAGGCCGGTCGGCGCTGGCGGCAACTGCAGCGCGCTACCGCGCCACGCTACCTGCAGCGAAACGCGGCGCACTGGCAGCAATGGCGCCACGGCCGCTGGCAAGTGCTCGACTTGCGCCTGGCCGCCTGCCACCTGAGCTACTTCGAAGCCGAAGCCTGGTGCCGCTGGGCCGGCCGCCGCCTGCCCGCCGAGGCCGAATGGGAGCGCGCGGCCTGCACCTGCGACCCGGCGTTCCGCTGGGGCGATGTCTGGGAATGGACGGCCAGCGCCTTCGCCCCGTACCCGGGCTTCGAGCCGCACCCCTACCGCGACTATTCGGCGCCCTGGTTCGATGGCCGGCCGGTGCTGCGCGGCGCCTCCTTCATGACCCAGCCGCGAATGCGCCACCCACGCTTCCGCAACTTCTTCCTGCCACAGCGCAACGACGTGCCGGCGGGTTTTCGCAGCTGCGCGCTGTAATCTCGAGCCGCCAGCCGACGACGCAGGCGCCCTGCGCCAAAGGCACTGCTCAGCCAGCGGCCAGGAACACCCCGAACCAGGCCTGGGCGTCGTTCCAGCGCCGCACGCTGCCAAAGCCGGCGTCACGCAGCAGCGCGGCAAAGGCCGCGGCCGTCCACTTGTAGGAGTTCTCGGTGTGCATGCGTTCGCCCGCGGCGAAAGCGCGTTCACCGCCGCGCCAGCGTACGGTGATGGCGCGGCGCGCCTCGAGGTGCATCTCGATACGCGACTGCGCGGCGTCGAACAGCGCCACATGGCGCCAGTCGCGCACTGCGAAATCCGCGCCGAGCAGCCGGTTCAGGTGCTTCAACAGGTTCAGGTTGAAGGCCGCGGTGACACCGAGGTCGTCGTCGTAGGCGGCTTCGAGCAACGCAGCGGGCTTGACCAGGTCCACGCCGATCAGCAGTGCGCCGCCGGCCGCCACCTCGCGAGCCTGTCGCAACAGGCGCAGCGCGGCGTCGGGCGCGAAGTTGCCGATGCTCGAGCCGGGGTAGAACACCAACGCCGGGCCGGCGCAGGCCTCGGCCGGCAGTTGCAGCCGCTCGGAGAAATCCAGTCCGACGCCGACCAGATCCATCGCCGGGTTCTCGCGCTGCAGCGCCAACAGCGACTGGCGCAGAAACTCTACCGAGATGTCCACCGCCACATAGCGGCGCGGCGCGAGCCGGCCGAACAACCGCGCCGCCTTGGCGCAGTTTCCTGCGCCCAGGTCCACCATCACCGGACTGGCGCCGGCAGATGCGAGCGCGGCCGCCGCGATGTCCGCACCCTGCTGCGCGAAGATTGCGGCTTCGGTGCGTGTCGGGTAGTACTCGGCCAGCTCGGTGATGGCGTCGAACAGCCGCGAGCCCAGCGGGTCGTAGAAGAACTTCGGCGACACCTGGGCCGGCACCGCGCGCAACCCGGCGGCGGCCTCGTCGGCCATCGCGGCATCGTCGATGTGATGCCACTGGATGAACTGGGGGCTCTTCATCGTATGCGTCGGACAACCCGCAACGGCCGCAAGGCCTGGGCGCAAACTCTAGCAGCGCATTGCGGATAGAGTGCCGGTCCGGGCACCCGGCCGCAATCTTGCAACCCCTTGGAGAGCATCCCATGATCAGCCTGTTCACCTCGCGCACCCTGAAGGCGCTGATAAGCTGCGCGCTCATCGCCTTCGGCGGCCTGTCGCACGCGCAGCAGGTATTTCGCGTCACCGCTATTCCCGACGAGTCGCCCACCGAGCTGGCGCGCAAGGCCGCGCCGTTGATGAAATACCTGGAGCAGCAGCTCGGCGTGAAGGTCGAGTACACGCCGGTCACCGACTACGCCGCCGCAGTGGAGGCGCTGGCCAACCGCAAGGTCGATCTGGCCTGGTTCGGCGGCTTCACCTTCGTGCAGGCCTACACGCGCTCGGGCGGCAAGGTCATTCCCGTGGCGCAGCGCGAAGAAGACGAGAAGTTTCGCTCGGTGTTCATCACCAGTGATCCAGCCATCGTCAACCTGAGCGACCTGAAGGGCAAGGACGTCAGCTTCGGCTCGCAAAGCAGCACCTCCGGCCACCTGATGCCGCGCAGCTTCCTGCTGCAGGCCGGCATCAACCCGGACAAGGATTTCAAGCGCGTTGCCTACAGCGGCGCGCATGACGCGACCATCGCCGCGGTGGCTTCGGGCAAGGTGCAGGCCGGCGCGCTGAACATCTCCGTGTGGGACAAGTTCGTGGCCGACAAGAAGGTCGACACCAGCAAGCTGCGCGTGTTCTACACCACGCCGCCCTACTACGACTACAACTGGACGGTGCACGCCGACATGCCCGCCGCGCAACGCGAGAAGCTGACGCAGGCGCTGCTGGCGCTGAACCGCGACACGGCCGAAGGCAAGGAGATCCTCGAGCTGCAGCGTGCCACGCGCTTCGTGCCCACCAAGGTCGACAACTACAAGGGCATCGAAGCCGCCGCGCGCAGCGCCGGGTTGCTCTGACGCCCAGACCGGCGCGCGCAGCGTGAGGCTCGAACTCGATCGTGTGGCCGCGCGCCACCCCGCGGCCCGCAGCGGCGCGGCGCCGGCCCTGCAGCCGCTGTCGCTGCAGGTGGCCGCGGGCGAACAACTGGCCATCATCGGCGCGTCGGGCGCGGGCAAGACCACGCTGCTGCAGCTGCTGGCGTGTGCGTTGCCGCCCGCGGCCGGCCGGCTCGCGTTGGACGGCCATGACCCATGGGCGCTGCCACGGCCAGCGCTGCAGCGCTTGCGCGGACAACTCTTCCTGGCACCGCAGGTGCCGCCGCTGCCGCCGCGGCAACGTGTCGTCACCGCGGTGCTCGCCGGCCGGCTGCCGGCAATGGGCCTGCTGGCCAGCCTGCGCTCGCTGTTCTACCCGAGCGACATCCCTGCGGCGCACGACGCACTGGAGCGCTTCGACTTGGCCGACAAGCTGTTCGAACGGGTCGACCGGCTGTCCGGCGGTGAGCGCCAGCGCGTCGGCCTGGCGCGTGCGCTGCTCGCGCCGGCGCGACTGTGGCTGGTGGACGAGCCGCTGTCGTCGCTGGACCCGACACGCGCGCAGCAGGCCATTGCCACGCTGGTGCAGCAGGCCGCCGCGCGGGGCGTCACGCTGGTGGTCACGCTGCACCAGGTGGAGGTGGCGCTGGCGCAGTTCCCGCGCATCGTCGGCTTGCGCGACGGCGCCATGGCCTTCGACCTGCCCACCGCCCAGGTGTCGCGCGAACGGCTCGAACGGCTGTACGCGCAGCATGAGCACGAGCTGTTCGGTGACGCGACGGCCAATGAAGAACCGCTGCCGGCCGGCCCGGCGCCCGTGGTGATGCATTGCCGTTGAACCCGCCGATGAGCACGGCCGCGCTGCCTCTGGCACCTGCACGCGACCCGGCCTGGCTGGGCCGCGTGTTCTGGACCGGCACCGCGCTCGTGCTGCTGTGGCCGCTGCTGGTGGCCACCGAATTCAAGCCCTGGGCGCTGTTCGAGCCGGCCAGCCTCGAGGTCACCGGCAAGTTTCTCGGCAGCTTCCTGCCGCCGGCGCATTCCGCCGACTTCCTGGCCATGGTGGCTCGCGAGTCCTGGCGCACCGTGGCCATCGCCACCGCGGGCATGACGCTGGCGCTGGTGCTGGCGCTGCCGTTGACGCTGCTGTCGGCACGTGTGCTGTCGATCTCGGCGTTGTCGGGGCGCATGGCGCGCGGCCCCTTCTGGCTGCGCCAGGCGGTGCGCGCGCTGTTGATCGTGCTGCGCAGCGTGCCCGAACTGGTGTGGGCGCTGGTCTTCGTGCGCGTCGTCGGCCTCGGGCCGACCGCCGGCGTGCTGGCCATCGCGCTGACCTACGGCGGCATGCTCGGCAAGGTGTATGCCGAGATCTTGGAAAGCGGCGAAGCGCACGCCTCGCAGACGCTGCTGCGCAACGGCAGTTCGCGGCTGCAGGCCTTCTTCTTCGGCCTGTTGCCGCAGAACGCGGGCGAGCTCACCAGCTACACCGTCTACCGCTGGGAGTGCGCCATCCGCAGCTCGGTGGTGCTGGGCTTCGTCGGCGCCGGTGGCCTGGGTCAGCAGCTGGACAATTCGATGAAGATGTTCAACGGCGGCGAGGTTTTCACGATGCTGGCGGTGTTCGTGGCGCTGGTGGCGCTGGCCGACCGCATCAGTGCCGGCCTGCGCAAGGCCCTGGCGTGATGATCCTGCGGGCCACGCCATGATCGACCGGGGCCGCGCCGCGAACGTGCCGTACCGGCTGCCGCCGCCGCTGTTCGACGCACGCTGCCGGGCCTGCTGGTTCAGCGCCGCAGTGCTGCTGCTGGTGGTGGCCAGCTTCTGGTCGCTCGACCTGCAGTGGGCGCAATTCCTTTCGCTCGACGCGGCGCGCAGCATGGGCCGCTTCCTGGCCGAGTTCTTCCCCCCCGACACCCAGCCTGGCTTCGTGCGGCGCGTGGCCGTGGCCACCTGGGAGACGCTGGCCATGTCGGCGTTGGGCACGGCGCTGGCGGCAGCGGCTGGCTTGGCCCTGGCGCTGCCGGCGAGCCGGCTGCACGACGGCCATGCCGCGCACGGCCGCGTGCCGACGCGGCTGCTGCTGAATGCACTGCGTTCGGTGCCCGAGCTGGTGTGGGCCGGCCTGCTGCTCATTTCTGCCGGGTTGGGGCCCTTTGCCGGCACGCTGGCGCTGGCGGCGCACACCACCGGTGTGCTTGGCCGACTGTTCGCCGAGGCCGTCGAAAACGCACCGCCCGGCCCGGCGGCGGCGCTGCGCGCGCAGGGCGTGGGCAAGCTGCGCGTGTTCCTGTACGCGACGCTGCCGCAGGTGCTGCCGCAACTGATGAGCTACACGCTGTACCGCTGGGAGAACAACATCCGTGCCGCAGCCGTGCTCGGCGTCGTCGGCGCGGGTGGCCTGGGGCAGTTGCTGGCTTTCCACATGGGCCTGTTCCACATGGGCAAGACGGCCACCATCCTCGGCGCGATGCTCGTGCTGGTGGCGCTGGTCGATGGCCTGAGCCATGTCGCGCGCCGGGTGCTGACGCGATGACGACACGCGGCGCCGTCCGCGTGGGCGCGGCCTTGAGCCGGCCGCAATCGGCCACCGCCCCACGTGCCGGCTGGTTCTTCGCCTGCGACTGGGACCTGCAGGCGCTGTAGCGGCTGAGCCAGGCTGGCCTGGCGCGTTGCGACCTTGCCGGCTTCGACCTGTTTACCTTCCCCAGCAATGCGGCGCTGATCGGCTTCGACCTCGAAGGCTTCGCCGCACGCCAGGCGCAGCGCGGCCGGCGCCTCGGCTGGCGTGCGGTGCTGTCGCACCACGAGCAGTTCGGCACGCTGGCGGCCGCGCTGGTGGCGGAAAGGCTCGGCCTGCCCGGCGCCTCGCCGGAAAGCATCCTTGCCGCGCAGCACAAGCTGCACGCGCGCCGCGTGCTGCAGCAGGTGGCACCCGAGGCCAACCTGGCATTCGAGGAACTGCAGGCGGACTACGGCGCGGACATGCCGCACGGGCTGGGCTACCCGCGCTTCGTCAAGCCGGTGAAGGCGGCGTTTTCGGTGCTGGCACGCCAGGTGAACGGTCGCGACGAGTTGCAACAGCACACGAATTTCGGACGGTGGGAGCTTTGGGTCATCCGCCACCTGGTCGAGCCCTTCGAGCGCGTGTGCCGCGTGCGCTTGCCGCAGGCCGGCAGCGCCCACCGCATGCTGCTGGAAGAATCGGTGCCGGCGCGCGTGGCGCAGTACAACCTCGACGGCTGGGTGGGCGGCGGCGAGGTACAGGCGCTGGGCGTGGTCGATGCGCTGATGTACCCGGGCACGCAGTCGTTCATGCGCTGGGAGTTCCCGAGCCGCTTGCCATTGCCCGTACAGGCGCGGGCCCTGGACGTGGCAGGCTTCGGCCGGTGACCGCTCGCGAAGGGCGTTCAACACAATGTCGCAGCAGAAACGAGTGAAAAGAGCTTGCCGCTGGTGGCGCTTTGCACTACGCTTGAGGCACCTGCTTGCAGGTAATACCGATGGCGCAGTCTCTGCGCATCAGGGGCCCTGGACCTCATATCTCCGGAGCCCCAATGGCGGTTCCCACCGCCCGCCCCCTCAGGCCGCAAGCCTCGAGGGGGTTTCGCTTTTGTGGGCCTTCGATGCGCGCGTGACAGTGCGCAGCGAATGTATCGCCATGGCCTCAGCCGCGGGCATGCGTGACGCCGCCGTCGACTACCAGCGTGCTGCCGACCACGTAGTCGCCGGCGCGCGAGGCCAGGTAGATGGCGGCGCCGGCCATGTCCTCGTCGCGACCGATGCGCCGCGCCGGGATGCGCGCCGCGACTTCGTCGCCATGGTCACGCGCGTCGCGGTTCATGTCGGAGGCGAAAGCCCCCGGTGCGATGGCGTTGACGACGATGTTGTCTTGAATCAGGCGCAGTGCCATGCGCCGCGTCAGGTGGATCAGCCCGGCCTTGCTGGCCGCATAGGAATAGGTCTCCTGCGGATTGACCGACACGCCGTCGATCGAGGCGATGTGGATCACCTTGGCCGGCTGCTGCAGCGCCGCCGCGCGCAGCGCGCCGATCAGCGCCTGCGTCAGGAAGAAGGGCGCCTTCAGGTTCAGGTCCACGACCTTGTCCCAGCCCTTTTCGGGGAAGGTGTCGAAGCTCTCGCCCCAGGCCGCGCCGGCGTTGTTGACCAGGATGTCGAGCGCGCTCTCGTGCGCGCCGTAGGCCGCGGCCAGCGCCTGCGCGCCGGCCAGCGTGGACACGTCGGCCGGCAGCGATACGCAAGGGCCCAGCTTGGCCAGCTCGGCCGCCGCCGCGTCGCAGGCCTCGGCCTTGCGCGACGAGATATAGACCCTGGCGCCTTGCGCCAGGAAGCCGGCGGCGATCATGCGGCCGATGCCGCGCGAGCCGCCGGTGATGAGCGCGCGGCGCCCTTGCAGTGAAAACAGGTCCTTCATTGGGTTGCTCCTCGGGTTGTGGGGGGTCGGTTGGCGCGCCGTTCAGCCGAAAGAGCCATCGCCGCCCAGCGCGCCCAGTCGCCGCGTGATGGCGAAGAACTGGGCCACGGTGTCGTCGATGATGGCCTGTGCCGACTTCAGCTCGTGGATCAGCCCGGCCGATTGCCCGGCCAGGGCCGGCGCGGCCTCCATGTCGCCGCCGAAGTACACCGAGCGAATGCCCTTGAAGGCATCCGCGGGCATCAGGCCCTGCTCGTGGATGGCGGCGGTGAACTGCGTCTTCAGAGCGCGGATGCAGGGTGTGGACTTGGTGTTCAGCACCCAGGTGCCGGTGGCGCCGGCCTGCACGATGGCCTGCTTGTAGTGCGCATGCACCGGGCTTTCGCTGCAGCTGACGAAGCGCGTGCCCATCTGGATGCCCTCCGCGCCCAGCGCAAAGGCCGCGGCCATGCCACGGCCGTCGATGATGCCGCCGGCCGCGATCAACGGCACCTCGACGCGCTCGCGGATGGCCTGCAGCAGCACCAGCGTCGACACCTCCTCGGGGTTCTTGAAGCCGCCGCCTTCGCCGCCCTCGACCACCAGGCCATCGATGCCGGCGTCCACGCATTTCAGCGCGGCCTCCAGCGTGGGCACAGCGTGATAGACGACGATGCCGGCGTCGTGCAGCGGCTCGATGAACTTGGCCGGGCTGCCGGCTGAGGTGGTGACGAAGCGCACGCCCGAACTGCAGACGAAGCGCAGCATCGCGTCGTCCTTCAGGAAACGGATCGGCAGGTTCACGCCGAAGGGCAGGCCGAGTTCGCGCATCTTGTGGATCTCGGCCTGGCAGGCTTCGGTCTCGCCGGACGAGGTTTCGATGATGCCCAGGGCGCCGGCGCGCGACACCGCACTGGCCAGCGGCGCACGCGCGATCCAGCCCATCGGGTGCCTGCACGATGGGGTAACGGGCGCCGCAATGGGCCAGGACACGGTTCATGATGATCTGCCTGTGGAGGAGTTCGGTGCGTGTGCGGCCCCGCAGAGTGCCGGCACCGGTGCATTCTGGGCCCAGCGCTGCGTCCGGCCCGCGGCGGCGACCGGGATCACCTTCAGGCGCCGAACAGCAGGCCCAGGATCTCGTGCAGCGCCTGGCGCGTGGCCTCGAAACCCTGGCTGCTGGGCAGCCAGCGCAGCGGCGGGGTGGCGTCGTCGCGCGCCAGGCCCATCGGCGCTGCCACCAGGGCGATGCCGCCGCCACTGCGCTGGATCGCCCGTTCGAAGGCCCTCAGGCTGCGCCGCATGTGCCAGCCGTGCGTCACCAGCACGATGCGCGTCACGCCTGCCGGCCGCAGCAAGGCCACGCTGCGCTCGGCGTTCTCGCGCGTGTCGCGTGCGCGGGCTTCGATCCATTGCAGCGGCTGGCCGAATTCACGCAGCGCGATCTGCGCCGCGACCTCGGCCTCGCCCGGGCCCTGCCTCTGCGCGAAGCCGGTGCCGCCGCTGAAGGCCACGGGCAAGGCGGTTTCGCGCGCCAGCCACAGCCCATAGCGCAGTCGTGCCATGGCGCTCGGGCCGAGGTTGGGACCGCCGTACTCCGGCGCATGGCTCTCGCGCCCGCCACCGAGCACGACGATCGCGGTGTTCGGTGCCGCGCCCGCCTGCTGGACCTGCCGCAGATCGCTCTGGTGTGAGCGCGTGCGCGGGCGCCAGCAGCCGGTGCTGCAGCCACTCGCCCATGGCGGAAGTGCTGGTCAGCCAGATGCCGCCAGCCCCGGCCAGCAGCAGCCACCCGGCCCACGCGGAGCGTCGCCGCGCCAGGCGCGCGCCCAGCCACATCAGCAGCAGCAGCGGCACCGGCGGCAGCAGCAGCGCGGCCAGCGCCGGTTTCCAGCCTTCCAGCCCGAATTGCAGCAACAGGTCATTCGGCACGGCGTCAAGTCTCTGGTGATCGGCGCCAGGCGCACTGCTACGATTGTGCTGGAGCCTGCAGCGGGCGCGGACCGCATGCCGGCAGGGCAGTGGAGGGCCGTGGGCTCGAGCGCCGAGGGTGTGATGTGCTGAAGTCGCGTGCGCTGCGGGTGTTGCTGTGGGTCCTGACGGCCCTGCTGCTGCTCTTGGCGCTGGCCTGGCTGGCACTGCCGCCGCTGCTGAAGTGGCAGCTCGAGACACGCGGTTCGCAACTGCTCGGGCGCGAGCTGCGAGTGGACGAATTGCGCTTCACGCCGACGACACTGGCGCTCACGCTGCGCGGCCTGTCGATCGGTGCCGCGCCCGGCAGCCCGACGCCCGCGCCGCAGTTGCAGATCGAACGTGTGTTCGTGGATCTCGATGCGCGCTCCTTGCTGCGCCTGGCGCCGGTGGTCGAGGCGATCGACATCGACGCCCCGAAGCTGCGCCTGGCGCGGACCTCGCCCGGCCACTACGACATCGACGATCTGCTGCAGCGCTTCATGCGGCCCGCGCCGCAGCCGCCCGCCGAGCCGGCGCGCTTCGCGCTGTTCAACCTGCGCCTGTCCGCAGGTGAAGTCACGCTCGACGACCGGCCGGTGGAGCGCCGCCATGAATTGCGCAGGATCACGCTGGACCTGCCCTTCCTGTCGAACCTGCCCGACCACCTGCTGATCAAGGTCGAGCCGCGGCTGGCCTTCGTGCTGAACGGCAGCGAGTTCGACAGCCGCGGCCATTCGACGCCCTTCGCGCAGGGTCGGGCTTCCGACTTCAAGATCCGCTTCGACAAGTTGGACCTCAATCCGTTGTGGGCCTACCTGCCGAAGGGGCTGCCGGTGACGCCGGCAGGTGGCGCGCTATGGGCCGACCTGAACCTGCGCTTCGAGCAGCCCGCGCAGGCCGTGCCGCGCGTGGAGCTGCTGGGCAACATCGACCTGCGAGACATGACGCTGAAGACGCCGGCGGATGCGCCGCTGCTCGCCTGGCAGAGCCTGCGTGTGCGTTTTTCCGACGTGCGCCCGCTGGAGCGCCAAGTGTCGCTCGATGCACTGCACCTCGACGGCGCCGTGCTGCAACTGCGGCGCGATGCCTCGGGCCGCCTGGAACTCGAACGCCTGGTGGCCGCGTACGGCGGCCAGGCAGCTGCGGCGAGCCAGCCGGCAAGTGCCGCGGCGGGCACGCCGGCCGCGGCTGGCTGGAAAGTGCAGCTGGCGCTGCTGGAGCTCAATGGGGCGCAACTGCGCTGGCTCGATAGCGCGGTGCAGCCGAGCGCCGAACTGCAACTCGAAGGCATCGACCTGCGCCTCAAGCAACTGCGCTGGCCGGTCGACGCTGACGCGACCCTGTCGCTCGATGCGCGCCTGTCGGCCGCCGGCAACGCGTCGGGGCAGCTGCACGCCGAAGGCACGCTCACCGACCAGCGGGCCAAGATCGCGCTGCAGGCCAGCGACATCGATCTGGCCGCCGCCGCACCCTACCTGCACGCGCACCTGCGACCGCAGGCCAGCGCGCGCCTGAGCACGGACGGCGAGATCGACTGGGCGCGTGGCGCCGAACCCCGGCTCGCCCTGGCCTTGTCCAAACTGCGCGTCGACGACTTCAGGCTCGCGGACAAGCCGGCAGTCGCCAAGCCGCGCACTGCGTCGCCAGCGCCGGGAACCCTGGCGCAGTTCCAGACCCTGGAGCTGGTGGACGTGCGCGCCGACCTGCTGCAGCGCCGCCTGGACGTCGCCTCGCTGAGTCTGCAGCGGCCCTTTGTCGAACTGGCGCGCGATGCGGACGGGGCTGTCAATGCCCGCAGCTGGCTCGTGGCGGGCGAAGCCGCGCCCGGCGTTGCGGCTGCCCCGGCTGCCGAATCCGCGGCGCCCTGGCGCGTGGACCTGCGCGAGTTCAAGCTCGATGCCGGTCGCGTGCGTTTTGCCGATGCGGCGCTGCCGGCCGGCCCAGTGGAACTGAAGGGTCTGCGTGTACAGGCCCAGCGGCTGGCCTGGCCGCTGGCACCGGGCGCGGCCCCGCTCGCCACCCAGTTGTCGGCGAACCTGACGCTGCCCGGCGTGCGCGCCGGCAGTGCGGCGGCCACCACCGCCCGGCTCGACTGGCGCGGCCGTGTGGCGCTGCAACCCATGGGCGCCAAAGGGCAGTTGCTGCTGGAACGGCTGCCGGTGCATGTGTTCGAGCCCTACTTCGGCGACCCGCTGCCGGTCTCGCTGCAGCGTCTGGAGGCGGGCTTCAAGGGCCAGGTCGATCTGCGCCAGCTGCCCGGGGGTCTGTCGGGCCGTTTGCGCGGCGACGCGCTGCTGGCCGACCTGCGTGTCGTCGCCCGCGCGCCCGCCGGCGGACCACCGCAGGCCAGTGTCGCCGGGCGCGAGTTGCTGACCTGGAACGCAGTGTCGCTGCGCGAATTCAGCGTGACCCTGCAGCCCGGCAGCAAGCCGCTGCTGGAGATCGGCGAGCTGCTCGTTGGCGACTATTACTCGCGGCTGGAGATCTCCGAGGACGGAAACTTCAACCTGCAGACCGTGACGCAGCCGACAGGCGGCAGCACCGTTGCGGGCTCGGCGGCGCAGGTCACGCCTGCCGCCCCGACAACGGTCGCCAGCGCTGCGCCGATCGCTGCACCCGTGGCCATGCTGAGCAAGGTGCCGATCGACTTCGTGGTGAATTCGACCCAGTTCACGAATGGCCGCGTGGACTTCAACGACCGCTTCATCCGGCCCAACTACAGCGCCGAGCTGAGCGAACTGAACGGCAGCATCGGGCGCCTGGACAGCCGCTCGCGTGACATGGCCACGCTGCAGTTCAAGGGCCGCGTCGCCGGCACCGGCCTGCTCGAGATCGGCGGCGCCGTCAACCCGGCGGTGGTGCCGCCGGCACTGGACGTCACGGCCAAGGCCACCGACATCGAGCTGCCCGGTCTTGTCGCCCTATTCGGCCAAGTACGCCGGCTACCCGATCGAGCGCGGCAAGCTCAGCGTCGACGTGGCCTACAAGATCGACGCCGACGGCAAGCTCGACGCGCGCAATCAGATCATCATCAACCAGCTCACTTTTGGCGACAAGACCGACAGCCCCGAGGCCACCAAGCTGCCGGTGCGCCTGGCCGTCGCGCTGCTGCAGGACCGCCATGGCGTGATCGATCTCGACCTGCCTGTCACCGGCTCGCTCGACGACCCACAGTTCAGCATCGGCGCGCTGATCTGGAAGGTCATCGTGAACGTGTTGACCAAGGCGGTGACGGCGCCGTTCTCGCTGCTGGGCGGCGGCGGCGGCAAGGACCTGAGCACGGTCGAGTTCCGCAGCGGCACCGCAGTCGTCACCGACGGCAGCCAGGAGGTGATCGCCAAGGTGGCCAAGGCGCTGGACGATCGGCCCGGCTTGAAGCTCAGCATCACCGGCTTCGCCGATCCGGTGGGCGAGCGCCAGGCGATGCAGCGTGCTGCGTTCGAGACCCGCGTGCACGACGAACACAAGCGCGAACGTGCGCGTGCGGCCTTGGGCAGCACGGCCGTCGACACCGACTTGCCGCCACTGTCGCCCGAACAGCGCGCACGGCTGGTCAAGCAGATCTACACCGACACGCGTTTGCCCGAAAAGCCGCGCAACCTGATCGGCATGGCCAAGGACATTCCACAAGCAGAGATGGAGGCCCTGCTCGAGGCCGCGGTGCCCGTGGATGCGGCCGCGGCACGGCAATTGGCGGTGCAGCGCAGCCGCGCGGTTCGCGAGGCGCTGATGGCCAAGGGTCTGGGCAGCGAACGGCTGTTTCTGGGCGAGCCCAAGCTCAGGGCCGAAGCCGCCGACAATGGCGACTGGACACCGCATGCCCAACTGGTGCTTTCGGTGAACTGAAACGGCTTTTGCGCGTCTCATGCCGCATGACCCAATCCGAACTGAAGGATCTACCCGATGGCCATTGAAACAATCACCTTGGGTGGCGGCTGCTTCTGGTGCACCGAGGCCGTGTACGCGCAGGTCGACGGCGTGCTTGCGGTGGAATCCGGCTACAGCAACGGCCATCTGACCCACCCCAGCTACGAGCAGGTTTGCGGCGGCGACACCGGCCACAACGAGGTGGTGCGCGTGGAGTTCGACGACCAGCGCATCAGCCTGCGCGAGGTGCTGGAGATCTTCTTCACGATTCACGACCCGACCACGCTGAACCGCCAGGGTGCCGATGTCGGCACGCAGTACCGATCGGGCATCTACCTGCACAGCGAGACGCAGCGCGAGGTAGCCCAGGCGGTGCTGGCCGAAGCCAACGCCGCGCATGGTGGGCGTGTCGTGACCGAACTGCGCACGCTGCAGAACTACACGCGCGCCGAGGACTACCACCAGCGCTATTTCGCCAAGCACCCCGGGCAGGGCTACTGCGCGGCAGTGGTGGCACCGAAGGTGGAGAAGTTCCGCAAGACCTTCAAGGCCCGGCTGAAGCGCTGAGCGACTCTCGCGTCACAGCGCGGCTGCCGGCGCCTCAGGGGGCCAGCCGCTCGCGCACCCAGCCCACGCCCTGCAGGCGGTAGCGCAGCCGGTCATGCAGGCGGCTCTTGCGGCCTTGCCAGAACTCCCAGGTGTCTGGCAGCAGCCGGTAGCCGCCCCAGTGCGGCGGTCGCGGTGGATGCAGCGCGAACTTCAGGCCGAACTTCGCGGCGCTGGTCACCAGCACGGTGCGCGAGTCGATCACCTGGCTTTGCGGCGAGGCCCAGGCGCCGATGCGCGAATCGAGCGGGCGACTGGCGAAGTACTCGTCCGACAACTCGGCCTCGACCTGCTCGACGCGACCTTCGATGCGCACGACGCGCTCGAGCTCGACCCAGTGGAACTGCAGCGCCGCGTGCGGGTTCGCGGCCAACTCGCGGCCCTTGCGGCTCTGGTAGTTGGTGTACCAGACGATGCCGCGTGCATCGAAGCCCTTCAGCAGTACCACCCGCGTCGATGGGCGTCCCTCGGCGCCGACGGTGGCCAGCGTCATGGCATTCGGCTCGGGCAGCTCGCCGTCCAGCGCCTGTTGCAGCCAGTGCTCGAATTGTTTCAAAGGGTCACTGGACGAGGCCGTTTCGTCCAGCGCATCGCGCTCGTAGCTCTTGCGCAGATCGGCGATGTGCTTGTCCATCGCCGCAGTATGCCGTGTGCGCTGCGCTCCTACCGGTGCATCCCTTACGTGAAAGGCCCTAAGTGAAGCTCCCACTACCTGTGCCGCGCCGCCGCCGCCATGCTTCGTGCATCGAGCGCGCCGCCGAGCGTGCATCCACCAGTCTCACCACGAAAGGCACAGGGCATGATGTCCCGTCCGACCGTCGTCGTGCTGGCCGCAGGGAAGGGCAGTCGATTCAAGGGTTCCGCGCACAAGCTGGAACAGAGTCTGGGTAGCCTGAGCGTACTCGGCAACACCCTGCGCAACGCCATCGAAAGCCACCTTCCCGTGGTGGTGGTGACCACCGAGGCGCTGGCCGCGGGCGCGGCGCGCCTGGTTGCCGCGCGCGACGTGGTCGTCGTGCCGCAAGCCACCGCGGCGCTGGGCATGGGGCACTCGATCGCCGCCGGTGTCGCCGCGCGCGCCGATTCACCGGGCTGGCTGCTGCTGCCGGCGGACATGCCGCTGGTGCGGCCCGCCACGTTGCTGGCGGTGGCCGCCGCGCTGCAACACCATGCCGTGGCCTATGCCCAGCACCACGGCCGGCGCGGCCATCCGGTAGGCTTTTCCGCCGAGCTGTATTCGGAGCTGATGATGCTCAGCGGCGACGAAGGCGCACGCCGCATCGTGGCGCGCTACCCGGCGATCGGTGTCGATGTCGACGACCCGGGTGTGCTCGTCGACGTCGATACCGAGGCCGACCTCGCGGCGCTGCGCGCCCTGGGCAACCCGTCGGGGTCCCGTCTCGGCGTGCCCGACTGACGGGCGTTTGCCGCGTGCCGGCCGCGGTCGCTACATTCTGGCGATGCGGCCGTCGTTGACCAGTGGGCCGTACAGCGCGACGTCGGCGGCGATGCGCTCGCGCAGCGCCAGCGGCGTGGACGGCGTGATCTCGAAGCCGGCCTGTTCGGCGCGCCGCCGCACCTCGGCGTGGCCGAGGGCGGCGACGATGGCGCGCTGCAACTGCTCGAGCACCGGTGCCGGCGTGCCCGCCACCGTGACGAGTGCGGCCCAGGGGTGCATCTCCACGGGCGGGCCGCCGGCCTCGCGCAGCGTGGGGATGTCGGGGTGGCTCGGCAAGCGCCGGGCGGCGGCCACGGCCAGGGGCCGCATGCGCCCGGCCGCCATCAGGCCGGCCACGCTGTTCATGCCGAAGGCGGTGAAGTCCACCTCGCCGGAGGCGACCGCGGTGAACAGCGCGCCGGCGTCCTTGAAGGGCACATGCAGCATGCGCACGCCCGCGGCGCGCGCGAAGCTCTCGATCGCCACATGGCTGGCGTGGCCGTTGCCGAGCGTGCCGTAGCTGACGTCGTCCGGCACACGGCGCGCCGCTTCGAGCAGATCGCCCAGGTTGCGAAAGCGGCTCGCCGCGCCGACCCAGATCAGGAAGGTGGCGCGGAACAGCAGCGACAACGGCACCAGGTCGCGCACCGGGTCGTAGGGCAGCGTGGCGTGCAGCAGCGGGTTCACCGCCAGCGTGGCGGTGTCGGCGAGGAACAGCGTGTGCCCGTCGGCGGGCGTGCGCCGCACTTCACCGAAGGCCACGATGCCCGAGGCGCCCGGCTTGTTGTCCACCAGCACCGGCTGGCCCCATTGCTGTGACAACACCTCGGCCACGCTGCGCGCCACCACGTCCGGGCCGATGCCCACCGAATAGGGCACCACCACGCGCACCGCGCGTTGCGGAAAGGCTGCCGGCTTGTCGGGTGCTGCCGCCCAGCTGCCACTGCCGCACACGGCCGCGACACCGGCCAGCCACTCGCGGCGCCGCCAGGCGTGCGTGCGCATCAGCCGAACATCCGGCCGAGCAAGGCACCGGCCGACAGCAGTGCGGCGAACCACAGTTCGAGCCGGAAGGTGCGGAACAGCACCTCGTTGAACGCCGTGCCGCGCGGGCAGTGGATGAAGTCGCGCCGCAACTGCCAGGCCGAGGGCAGCAACAACAGCGGCAGCAGCAGCGCCGGCGCGCGTGCCCACGATGCCATGCACGGCAGCAGCGCAAACGGAGCGAGCAACAGCGTGCTGTACAACGCCACCGACGCGCCTTCGCCGAAAGTCACGGCGAAGGTGCGCCGCCCCACCAGCCGGTCATGGGCGATGTCGCGATGGTTGTTCACCGCCAGCGCGGCCGCCGCCAGGCTGCCGATGGCCACCGAGGCCAGCGCGCTGACCGCGCCGACGCCGCCGGTGAGCACCCAGTCGGTGCCGGTCACTGCCACCAGGCCGAAGAACAGGAACACCGTCAACTCGCCGAAAGGTGTGTAGGCAATCGGTTTCGGGCCACCCATGTAGGCCAGCGCGGCCAGCAGCGACGCGCTGCCGATGGCCAGCACCGGCCAGCCGCGATAGGCGACCAGCGCCAGCCCCAGCGCCACCGACACGAGCGCGGCAACGACGATGCCGGTGCGCACGTGGCGCACGCTGAGCCAGCCCTTGGCCGTGGCGCGCGGCAGCCCCGTGCGCGTGCCGCTGCTGTCGCCGCCGCGCACGGTGTAGCCGACGTCGTTTTGCATGTTGGAGATGACCTGCATCAGCAGCGCGGCGCCCAGCACCAGCAACGCCGCCACCCAGTCGATCGCACCGGTGCGCTCGAAACCCATGGTCGCGCCGACCAGCACCGGGCTGATGGCCACGAACAGCGTACGTGGACGTACCGCCACCGCCCAGGCAGCCAGCGAGCCGGAGCGCACCGCCGAGCCTTCGGCCAGGGAGGCCCTTTCTGCCGCCATGCTCAGTTCACCCCTTCGGTATTCGCGCTCATGCGTCGGATTGTTGGCGGCATGTACCCCCGCCCGATTTGATTGAGATCAAGGCCGCGCCGCCAAAGGGTCAATGCCCGCAGCGCCGCCAGTCGGCCGGGTGCCGACATGGATGCAGGCAATGCCGAAACTGAGGTTGTGGTACTGCACCGCGCCAAATCCGGCCTCTTCGATCAGCCGCTGGAAGGCACGCTGGTCGGGGAAGCGCCGGATGGATTGCACCAGATAGGCATAGGCCTGCGGCGTGCCGGCAATCCAGCCACCCAGGCGCGGAATCACCTTGAATGAAAACCAGCGGTACGGCGCCCGCAGCCAGGCCGCGGGCGTGGAGAACTCCAGACACAGCAAGCGTCCGCCCGGCTTGAGCACGCGCAGCGCCTCGCGCAGCGCCAGGTCGATGCGCGTGGCGTTGCGGATGCCGAAGGCGATCGTCAGCGTGTCGAGCGTTGCGTCGGCCAGCGGCAGTTGCTCGGCCACGCCGACAGCCCAGCCCACATGCGGCAGGCCGCGTGTGCGGCCCACCTGCATCATCGGCTCGCTCGGGTCGATCACCGTCACCCGGCGGCCGGGCGCGGCCATGCGCGCCGCCACGTCACCGGTGCCGCCGGCGAGATCGACGATGTGCTGCCCGGCCGTGGGTGCCGCCAGCGCCACCAGCCGGCGCTTCCACAGGCGGTGGATGCCGAAGCTGAGCAGGTCGTTCATCAGGTCATAGCGTGGCGCCACGGACTCGAACACCGCGCGTATGCGGCGCTCGCGCTCCTGCTCGCTCACGCGGGCATGGCCGAAGCTGCGGGACAAGGGGCCTTGTTCGTTCATCGGGATGGGGTTCATGCCTGCTGCTTGCGCCTCGTTCCCGTGGCCCATCGGCACACCGAACAACGATGACTTGAATTCGGGCCTGGTTGCGGGCCGACGCGACGGATTCTATGGGCCTCGTGGCTCACACCAGGCCGTGCCTGGCGGCCAACGCCATCAGCCGGTCGATCTCGCGGTCGTGCACGCCGCGCTCGCGCAGCGCGTGCGCCGTGGTCACCAGGGTCTGCAGCGTGCTGCCGTAGCGGCCGCTGGCGTGGCGCAGGATGTGCAGCATCTGCGCGTCGCCGATGCGGCCCAGGTGGGCCTCACTGCGGCGGCTCAGCGTGAAAGCCAGCGCCTGCACCTCACCCTGCGGCGTGCGTGCGCCGAGCCAGCGCGGGTCGTACACACCGGTGGGCATCTCGCGTGCCCACAGGCGCTGCAGTGCGGCGTCGGCGGTCTCGCGCCTCAGCCTGAAGACCACGCCGCGGCAGGCGCCGCCGGGCAGCAGCGCAAACACCAGTCCGGGCTGCTGCGGCGTGCCGCGGTTGACGCGCGAGCGCATGCGCAGCGCCCGGTGCCAGCCGATCGCACGAACAGCTTCAATGAAGACTCGTTTGTCAAGCCGCCTTGATCGCGGCGTTCGTAGGTGGTAGTGCATGGGCCCCGCACGAAGGCATGTGGGGTACGTGGCGTGGGGCTCTCGCTCCAGCGCTGCATCTTGATTCGAGGTCGGGGTGTGACGAACGTTCGAGCCAGTGCTCGGACGAACTTCCATACGTGCCGGACATGTCGATCCGGCACCCGATGCTCCATGCGCGCAAGACGCCCGGACAAACCCCAGTTGCCGACGCGCCCCTTCTTTGAGGACGGTCCCCATGTTGGTACCCGCAGTCACTACGGGTCTTCTTGGCCGCGAAAGCAAGCGGACAGCCTTGACGCGTCGCAAGCATCGCCGGACTTGTGTGCCCCAGAATGATTGCCGTGAATGCATTGCTGGCATCCGGTGCGCGCGTTTGGCTGGGACTGTGGGTCGTGTGCGTGCTGCAGGCCTGCGCGTCTGCGTCCGGGCGTTCCACAACGCAGCTGCTGCACGTCGAGACGCCGGGCTGTGCACGCGCGAGTTGCACGCTGAGCAACGATTTTGGCAACTGGCAGGTCGATCCGACTCCCGGTGATGTGACGGTCACGACCTCCGAGAAACCGCTCGAAGTGTCTTGCCGCGTCCAGGACCAAGAGGCTGGCGATGTGCGTCCACCGAACCCGCTGCGTGCGGTGGCGTCGGAAAGCGGGGTGGCTGGGGCCGCCATCGGTGCAGGTGTCGTCGGCGCCGCCGCGTTGCCGATGCTGGCAACGCCGTATGCGCCCGTGGCTGGCATCGTCGTGTTGATCAGTGCTGCCGTGGGCGCCGGTGTTGGTCGCGCGGCGGATGCGGCATCACGAACTTGGTCCTATCCGGCCACGGTGTCGGTGCCATTGCAGTGCGACGCGGACGGCGCCAATGCACCGGCATTGGCCGCAGCCTTTTTCGGCTTGGCGGTGCGCCCGTCGTCGATAGAGGGCCGCAGTGGCAGCCGTGCCGACGCGGCAATGGTCACAGCATTGACTCCGGGTGGTCGAGCCGCTGTCGCAGGGCTTCAGGTTGGCGATCTCATTGTTGCCGTCGATGACCGGCCTGTGGCGGGTGCGGCCGGGCTGCAAGTGCATGTGCGCGGCGCATCGAAGGTGATGTCACTGAAGGTCCTGCGTGACGGTCGAACAGTGATCATCCTGTTGCCGCCGTCGCCGGAGGTACGGTGAACGCAGGCCTGCGCCCGATTCGTGGTGGACTGTCAATCCTCCACCTCGTCTGTGTGGCCATGTTGCTGTCCGGTTGTTCCGCGCTGTACGTCGGCGCGCTCGACAAGGCTATGTTCCCCGCGATCGCCCAGGTCGCCGCCCGAGCGCCCGAGGCGGTGACGATCAGCTTGGCGTCGTCTGACGCGACGCTCGAATCCACTGGCCCCAGCCTGAGTGACCCGGCCAGAACGCGGGTCCGTCTGCCGATCGGCGCCATCGTCGAAGCGGCGGCGCTGGCTGCCTTCGACAGCGAATTCGCCGGTGGTGTGCACCTGCGGCAGGCCGACGCCGGTGCATCGGCGCAGGCAGCCGCGGTCGTGACGAGCTTGTGGGTGACGCGCGACGAACATTCGCTTCGACTACCGCAATGATTTCGTCTACTTCATCCCCCTGGGTCCGTTGATGATGGAACGATGGGACCTGACACTGCGACTGTCGGTCGATATGCGCGTGCTCGACGAACGCGGTGTCTTGCTCTGGTCGCGCAGCTATGACACCGGCCGTGAGTTGTGGAAGCCCCCGCCATGGACTTGGACTCCGGAACGCATGTTCCGGCCCGAGGACCACGCGCACCGGGTGCAGCGCTTCGCGCACGAGCAGGCCGCGCGGCTGATGCAGCAGGCCGCGCGCGATGTGAGGCAGTGGAACGACCAAGAACAGCGCCGCGAGCGCATTCTCTAGCCGCGTTTGGCTTGCATGGAACGCCCGCCATCGGGATCGGTTGCGCGACTTACAACAGCCCGTGCGCGGCCGCTAGCGCCATCAGGCGCTGTATCTCCCGGTCATGCACGCCGCGCTCGCGCAGCGCGTGCGCCGTGGTCACCAGGTACTGCAGCGTGCTGCCGTAGCGGCCGCTGGCGTGGCGCAGGATGTGCAGCATCTGCGCGTCGCCGATGCGGCCCAGGTGGGCCTCGCTGCGGCGGCTCAGCGTGAAAGCCAGCGCCTGCACCTCACCCTGCGGCGTGCGTGCGCCGAGCCAGCGCGGGTCGTACACACCGGTGGGCATCTCGCGTGCCCACAGGCGCTGCAGTTCGGCGTCGGCGGTCTCGCGCCTCAGCCTGAAGACCACGCCGCGGCAGGCGCCGCCGGGCAGCAGCGCAAACACCAGTCCGGGCTGCTGCGGCGTGCCGCGGTTGACGCGCGAGCGCATGCGCAGCGCGCGGTGCCAACCGTGCACCAGCGCGCTGCGGTGTTCCACCGCCTCGAACTCCTGGCGCCAGATGAGCGAGGCGTAGCCGAAGACCCACAGGTCGCCGCGGCCGCCCCACTGGGCGCGGGTGTGCTCCAGCATCTGCGCCGGGTTGCGGCCGGGAAGGTGGGGTGGAAGCTCCTGCATTGCAGACAACGAGTCCAGGCCTCGCAGGCTATCATCGCCGCCGCTCGCAGGGCCGCGTCGACGAGGCGATGCGCGTGAAGCGCACCCTTGCGGCGGCAATGGCCCTGAACTTGCTCGCCCGCAGTCCACTTTGTTTTCGAGCGTTGCCGCATGCACCCCATGTCCGTCCCAGAGCCCGTGGCAGCACTCCGCACAGGACGGGTCTGGCGCCTGGTTGCGGCCATCCTGGCTGCGAGTTCACTGTGGCTGCCGCCGGCCGCCGCGGCCGACGAACCCAAGGGCCTGGGCGGTGGCCCGGCCGTGACGCCACCTGCGCCGGCGGCCTCGGCGCCGGCACTGCCGGCACTGGCGGCGCCGCGCCCGCGCATCGGCCTGGTGCTGTCGGGCGGTGGTGCGCGCGGTGCGGCACATATCGGCGTGCTCAAGGTGCTGGAGGAGCTGCGCGTGCCGATCGACGTCATCGCCGGCACCAGCATGGGCTCGATCGTCGGCGGCTCCTACGCGTCCGGCCAGACGGTGGCCAACATGACGCGCGACGTGGCCAACATCAAGACCGATATGCTGACCCGCGACCAGCCGCCGCGGGCCGAGATCTCGATCCACCTGAAGCAGGAAGACTGGCTCGACTTCATCGGCCCGCAGTTCGGCTATCGCGACGGCTCGCTGATGCTGCCCAAGGGCGCGATCACCGGCGTGGCGCTCGAGGCCGTGCTGCGCGAGCTGGCGCTGGCCAAGGGCGACTGGAACTTCGACAAGCTGCCGATCCCCTTCCGGGCCATCGCCACCGATGTGGTCAGTGGCCAGATGACCGTGCTGAAATCCGGCGACCTGGCCACCGCGATGCGCGCCAGCATGTCGGTGCCGGGCGCCATCGCGCCGGTGCAGATCGACGGCAAGATGCTGGTCGATGGTGGCCTGACGCGCAACCTGCCAGTGGACATCGCGCGCAGCATGGGGGCCGACGTCATCATCGCGGTGAACCTGGGCACGCCGTTGCTGCAGCGCGACCAGATCACCTCGGCCTTCAGCGTGGCGCTGCAGATGCTCAACATCCTGACCGAGCAGAACGTGGGCGCCTCGCTGGCCTCGCTGCAATCGCAGGACGTGCTGATCCTGCCGGAGCTGGGCAGCTATTCGGCCGGCGACTTCGACAACATGCCCAGCACCATCCCGATCGGCGAGGCGGCGGCGCGCAAGGTGGCCGAGCAGCTGAAGCGCTACAGCCTGCCGCCGGAGCAGTACGCGCAGCACCGTCTGGGCCAGGTGCGCGTCGTCGCGCAGGACACGCGCCGGGTGGACGAGATCCGCGTCGAAGGCCTGGAGCGCGTCAACGAGCAGGTCGTCATCCAGAGCATGGAAACCAGCGTGGGCCAGCCGCTGGACGTGAGCACGCTCGACCTGGACATGCGGCGCATCTACGGCCGCGGCGACTTCGAGCATGTCGGCTACAAGCTGATCGACGAGCCCGAGCACCGCATCCTGGCGGTGCAGGCGGTGGAGAAGGCCTGGGGTCCGACCTACGTTCGTTTCGGCCTGTCGCTGTCCAGCGACTTCCGCGGCGACAACGCCTTCAACCTGCTGGCCAGCATCCGGCGCACCTGGCTCAACCGCCTGGGCGGCGAGTGGCGTGCCGACCTGCAGCTGGGCAACGACGGGTTGCTGTTCACCGAGTTCTACCAGCCGCTGGTGCCGAACCAGTATTTCTTCATCGCGCCGCGTGCGCAGGTGGTGCGCGGGCCGGCCGACATCTATGGTGGGCCGGACGGCGACGTGCTGGCGGCGCGCTACAACGTCACCGTCGCCACCCTCGGACTGGACCTGGGCAGCCAGTTCACCAAGTACGGCGAACTGCGCGTCGGCCTGGTCGGCGGGCAGGGCGATGCCGAGCTGCAGATCGGCGACCCGGTGCTGGCACAGTACAAGATCAAGCGCGACATCGGCGGGGTGCGCACGCGGCTGTACCTGGACCAGCTCGACAGCACCAACTTCCCGCGCAGTGGCTACAACCTCGATGCCCAGCTCGTGGCGTCGGACACGCGTCTGGGCGCAAGCGACACCTACAACCGCTGGGTGGCCAACTTCATCGGCGCCAGATCCTTCGGTGCGCATACCTTCCAGTTGGCGCTGGCCGGCGGCGGTGCGGTCGGCGGCAACCCCTTGCCGCTGTACGACTACCTGAGCTTCGGCGGCTTCATGCGCATGACCGGCTACCGCGACGGCCAGCTGCGCAACGACGCAATGACCTACGGCCGCATGACCTACATGAACCAGCTGTTCAAGATGCCGCTGCTCGAAGGCGTGTACGGCGGTGCGTCGCTCGAGGTGGCGCGCCTGGGCGACCCGCTGATCCCGACCGGCATCCAGGGCAACGTGGCCTCGGGCAGCCTGTTCGTGGCCGTGGACACGCCGCTGGGCCCGGCCTACCTGGCCTACGGCCACACCGCCGACGGCAACAGCAACATCTACTTCTACCTGGGCAAGCGCTGAGCGGGGTCGTGGGCGATTCGAGCGCGGCATGCCGCATGATCGGGTCTGCAACGACCGCTGCTCCGCCATGCCGATGACTGCCCTGGATCTGATTGACCACGGACCGGTGATTCCGGTCATCGTGCTGCAGCGCGTTGCCGACGCGGTGCCGCTGGCGCGCGCGCTGCTGGCCGGCGGCGTCAAGGTGCTCGAGATCACGTTGCGCACGCCGCTGGCGCTGGACTGCATGCGCGCCATCGCGGCGTCGGTGCCCGAGGCCATCGTCGGTGCTGGCACGATTCGCTCGGTGCACGACGCGCGCGCTGCGCTCGACGCCGGCTGCCGCTTCGGCGTCAGCCCCGGTTACAGCGCCGACATCGGCCGCGCCTGCAAGCAAATCGGACTGCCGCTGCTGCCCGGCGTGGCCACGGCCAGCGAGGTCATGGCCGCCAACGCCGACGGTTACGAGTTCCTGAAGTTCTTCCCGGCCACCGCAGCCGGCGGCATCCCGATGCTCAAGGCGCTGGCCGGGCCTTTTGCCGACGTGCTGTTCTGCCCCACCGGCGGCATCACGCCCGAGACCGCAGCCGCAGTTCCTGGCGCTGCCCAACGTCAAAGTCTGCGGCGGTTCGTGGCTGACGCCGCAGGAGGCCGTGGACCGGCAGGACTGGGCGCGCATCACCGCGCTGGCCAGGGCCGCGAGCGCCTTGCGCTGAGGGCTGCGGCGCGCGCCCGGTGGGGCCACATGCGCGCAGGGGCTGCCGGCGGTCTATCCGCAACCCTCAGCGCGGCCCGAAGTGATGCTGCACCACCCACTGCGCGGTCTGGGTGCCAAGCGTCTGCCCTTGCACCACCGAATTGCGGTAGTGCATGCCGCCCCAGATGCGCGCGAGGCTTTCGTCGTTCAGCTGCTGGATCGACGTGTAGGCATGGGTCATGCCCGCTACGCTGATGCCGGCCACCGTGGTGTCGAAGCTGAAGCTCAGGTTCGTCGTGCCATAGAAGGCACGCAAGGCCTCACCCGTCGAGCTGTGGGCGCAGGCATGCGCGGCCGGGTATTCCGGGTGGTTCGGCGTCGGCACCACCGGGGTCCATGCCGGGTCGGCGGTGGTGGCGGCGTTGCCGTCGGTGTCGGCCAGCGTGATCGCGCTGATCGGCCGCCAGAACAGGTAGTGGTACTTGGTGTCGAAGCACGCGATCGAGACATCGGCCTGCGCGACCCACAGCATCGCCATCAACCGGGCGTTTTGCGCCACGCTCGGCTGGCTCATCGAGAACTGATGCAGGTTGCGTGTCCAGAAACGCGGCGGCGGCTCGGTATGGAAGCGCGCCGCTTCGGTCTGCTCGGCGGTGCGCGTCGTGCTGTTCAGCGCGCCCAGCGCCATCGTCTCGTTGACGTCCGCCGCGTAGTCCGCACTGTCCAGCGCCGGCGGCGCGGGCGCACGGAACTGCGACGCGCTGGTGAGGGCTGAAGGGCTTGACGTATTGCTGGTTGCGCGCCACCGGGTTGACGCCGCGGAACTGCCCGGCAAGGTGCCGGGCACGAAGGGCGGCAGCACCACCGCGCGCCCGTCGCTGGCACGATCGGCCAGGATGGCGGTGGCGACCTCGTTGCCCAGCGTGATGCCCTGCGCCTTGGCCGCGCTGTCGGGAATGGCAGCCTGCGCATCGTCGTACTTGGTCTGGTACAGCGCCGCGCGGTTCGGGAACAGGCCGCTGCAGCACGCCGTAGGCCGCGGCGTTGACGGCGGCCTCGGTCGAAGCGCCGTTCGCCGGCGTCGCCGGCGTCACCTTGTACGGCTGGTGCGTGCCGGTGATGGCGATGGCGGTGTCGTACAGCGCCACGTGCAGCGTCGCCATGTCGGCAGAGTAGTTGGAGAAGCGTTCGGACTCGGTGGCATCGGTCGGCGCGGCGGGCGCGGTGACCACCGCGGCGGCGACTTCGTCCCAGTACGACACCACGTTCGGACCCGTCGACGCCACCGTGATGGCGGGGTTGTCGTCGTCGTCGCCGCAGCCGGTAGCCAGCCACACCGCGCCGGCCAGCAGCAGCAGCAGTCGTCCCGCCGGCTTGCGACGGACCGGGTGGCGGATTCGGCGCGGGCTGTTGCTGTTTGCTTGCATCATGCTGCTCCTGGATTCACGCCCTCGGCGAGGCCGTCCTCAAGATGATGGGCGCCCCCGGTTGCCAAAGCCTGAAAGAAGTCCAGAATTCGACTGAAAGCCGGCTGAAACTCGGCTGAAGGCGGCCTCAATACCGGGGAGGGCGTGCCGTATGAACCTTGCAGTGCATCCGCGCCAGGCGTTCGGGCCCTTCGTCATCGACGCCGGTCGTGCGGAACTCACCCGCGACGGCATGCCGGTCGCGCTGCGCCCCAAGACCTTGGCGCTGCTGTCTCATCTGGCCGAACGAGCAGGCAGCGTCGTCGGCAAGCAGGAACTGCTCGAAGCGGTCTGGCCCGGCCTGATCGTCACCGACGACTCCTTGACCCAGGCGATCAGCGAACTTCGTGGCGCGCTGGGCGACCGCGAGCAAAAGCTGATTCGGACCATCTCCCGCCGCGGCTACCTGTTCGACGCCGCGGTACGCCCGGTGTTGCCGTCGGCGACCGAAACGCCTGCGCCGGCGCCGCGAAGCCCCCGTGGCCGTTGCGCCACCGGCCGGGCCGATGCAGCGCAAGCGGCGCTGGCTGGCGGGTGCGCTGCTCGGCAGCGTCTTGGCGGTGGCCCTCGGGGTCGGCTTCGTCCAGCACGGGCCGGCGCCCGTCGCACAGATCGGCAGCGTGCTCGCTGCAAGCCGCTCGCTGGCCGTGATGCCTTTCACCGACCTGAGCGAACCGCCGGCGCCGCACCTGGCACAGGCGGTCGACACCGACCTGATCACCGACCTCGGGCGGCTGGCCGACACCCGGGTGGTGCCGCGCGGCTCGGCGGCGGCACTTGGCACCAGCGCGGGGGCCGACCTGAAGCGCATCGCACGCGAACTCGACGTGCACCATGTCGTGACCGGCACAGTCAAGCGTGATGGCGAGCAGGTGCAGATCAGCGCGCAACTCGCCCGCGCCGACACTGGTGCACTGCTCTGGGCCGAGCGTTTCGACTATGCGACGGCAGCCGACTGGGTGGCGCGCCGCGATGTCTCGGCGCGCATCGCCAACGTGCTCGACCTGCGGCTGCGCGATTCCGCGCTGCAGCGCGGCCGCGTCGCGGCGCCGAACAACGTGGCCGTCGACCATTGGATGCGCGGCGCCTACATCATGTCGCGATTGAAGACCAAAGAGGAGTTGCTGCAGGCGCGTGCGCAGTTCGAGGCCGCGCTGGCGCTGCAGCCCGACTCGAGCCACGCGCTGGCCGGCCTGGCGACCACCTATGTCGGGGCCGTGCTCTACCGCTGGACGGACGAGCGCAAGGCGACGCTGCAAACGGCGGAGCGCCTCGCGCGCCAGGCACTGGTGATCGAGTCGCAGAACCAATTGGCATTGCTGACGCTGGCCGGCTCGCTGATGTTCGACGGCAGGATCGACGAAGCCATGGCGGTGACTCGCCGGCATCTCGCACTCAATCCGAACGACGCCCGCGCCAACCTGGACCTGGCGGCGGAGTACTACTTTGCCGGCCGCTGGGAGGAAAGCCTGCAGCAAATCGAGGTGGCACTTCGCCTGAACCCGCTGGACTCGACGAACCTTGCCGGCTGCCACATCATGGCGGCGACGGCGCTGATTCCGCTGCGCCGCTACGACGAAGCGATCGAACACGCGCGACTCGTGCTCGACGGCCCGCGAGCCGGTGGCTATGCAATCATCGCATCGGCCGAAGCATGGCGCGGCAACCTGGACGCAGCACGGGCCCATCGGGCCGAAAGCCTCAAGCGCCACCCCACGACCATCGCCCGGATGCGCGCATCGCGCGGATCGCAGGACCCCGCCTATCTGGCCGGGATGGACCACTACTTCGAGGGACTGCGACGCGCCGGTTTCCCGGAGGGCACTGCCGCAATTCCCTGAGCGCGTGCCGCTCGCTTCAGCGGCGCGCGCTCTTCGCGCGCCGCGTCAGCACCGTGGGAAAACTGACCGGCAGCGTGTGCGGGAAATCGCGGCTGATGTGCAGGCCGCGGCGCGCCGAGGATGTGCTCAACTCAGGTCGTCCCTGCGCCACGCATTCGAGCTGCGAATTGCTGGCCTTCCGCTTGGCGCCGTGCAGCCCGGTGTAGTTTCGCCCACCCGCATACAGGCCGGGCAGGTCGGTGCGCGGCAGCTACGGTCGCAGTGCAGCGCGGATGTCGGCCACCAAGCGGTCGGCCTCGCCGATGTCGTCGCCACGCACGTGCGACACGCTGAGGCGCACGATCACCAGGCGCTCGGACGGGATGACGACGATGAACTGCCCCATGAAGCCACGCGCGAAGGCCCGATCGAGCCATGGCCGCATTCGAGCGCGATCGTCACGACCGGCAGGTCCGTCCCATTGGACGGAACCGAGTTCGAGCATGGCGCGCGGATTGTCCGGCCTGCCCGGCACGGCGCCGCGGCCCGGGTTGAACGCACTGCAGCACAGTGCGTCCGCGATGCCGGCAGGACGCCGGCGGAATCAGGCGTCGCTGCCGCGCACCAACGCCGCCACCCCCAGCGCCTGCTCATGGGCCAGTGAATCGAGTCCGGCGGCCACGCCGGCGCGGTCGCTGGCGCTGCGGTTCTGGCTGACCTTCCACTTGCCCTGCACGCGCGTGAGCTCGATCTCGATGCCGACGATGGCGCGCAGCATCTGCTCGATGTATTCGGCCGGCGCGTCGTCGACCTGCCAGCGCTGCGCGTGCGTGGCTTCGTGCGTGTCGGTGAGGCGGCCCACCAGCGCGCGCAGCCAGGCGGTGTCTTCGGTCACGCGCAGCTTGCCGTGGGCATGCACCACGGCGTAGTTCCATGTCGGCACCACCTTGGCGGTCGTCGGCCTTCGACGGATACCACGTGGGCGTGATGTAGGCCTGCGGCCCCTGGAACACCGCCAGCACCTCGGCGCCCGCCGCCTCGCGCCATACCGGGTTGGCGCGCGCGACGTGGCCGCGCAGCGTGCCGTGCGGGCCGTCGCCAGCGCCCCGGTCCCACAGCAGCGGCAGGTGCTCGGCGGTCAGGCCGTCGGCCGATGGCCAGGCCAGCGTCGCCAACGGGTGGGCCACCAGCAGCCGCGCGATGGCGTCGGCGTCGGGTTGTTCGAAGTGCTTGGGCAGGTACATCGTCAGCCGCGCTTCGCGTCGCGTTCGATGAGTTCGATCTTGTAGCCGTCCGGGTCGGTGATGAAGGCGATGACGGTGCTGCCGCCCTTCACCGGGCCGGCCTCGCGCGTGATCGCGCCGCCCAACGCCGCGGCCTTGGTGCGCACCGCCTCGCAGGTGGCGGCAACATCGGGCACGCCGATGGCCAGGTGGCCGAAGGCGCTGCCGAGTTCGTACTTGTCGACACCGTAGTTGTAGGTCAGCTCGATCTCGGCATGCGCCGGGTTGCTGCCGTAGCCGACGAAGGCCAGGTCGTACTGCTGCTCGGGTCGCTGCGTGGTGCGCAGCAGCTGCATGCCCAGCACCTGGGTGTAGAAGTCGATCGAGCGTTGCAGGTTGCCGACGCGCAGCATGGTGTGCAGCAGGTTCATCCGTTGTCCTTCATGGCAGGGGAGTCGGGCATTGTGCCGGCCTCGCGCACCGCCTGCAGACCGGGCTGCACATCGGCGCCGTAGGCCTCGCGCCAGCGTTGCTGGATGGCGGCGTTCTCGTCGAGGCGCGATTGCGGCAGGCCGTCGTCGTGGAACCAGCTGTGAATGCGCGTCTCCACCGCGAAGTGTTCGGTCGGTTTCAGCAGCCCGGGTTCGTCCAGGCTGCCGACCGACAGGTCCATGCGCTGGCTGTCCAGGAACTCGAAGCTCAAGGGCGTGCCGCAACGGCTGCAGAAGCCGCGCCGCGCGATCTTCGACGAGGCGTAGTACGCGGGCGGTGGCGTCAGCCAGCGCACTTCGCTCTTGCGCAGGTTGAAGTAGGCCGCGCGGGTGTTGCCGAAGGCCAGCTGGCACATGCGGCAGTGGCAGTAGTAGCCGTCGCGGTGGTCGGGGATGGCTTCGTAGCGCACGGCGCCGCACAGGCAGCCGCCTTGCAGCGGGGGCAGGGCATCGGGCATGGTGTCGTCCTCGGCGAACACGGCCCGCCAGCTTAGCTGCCCAGACCCGCCAGCACCAGCACTCCCAACACTGCGAACACGGCTGCCGCGATGCGGTGCACCCACTTCACCGGCAGCCAGTCCATGACCCGGTCGCCGAGCAGCACCGCAGGCACGTTGGCGATCATCATGCCCAGCGTGGTGCCGGCGGTCACCACCCACAGCGAATCGAACTTGGCCGCCAGCATCACCGTGGCGATCTGCGTCTTGTCGCCCATCTCGGCCAGGAAGAAGGCCACGGTGGTGATGCCGAACACGCCGAAGCGGCCGGTGCTGTCGGCCTTGATCTCGTCAGCCTGATCCGGGATCAGCATCCACACCGCCACCGCCAGGAAGGACGCGCTTAAGCCCCAGCGCAGCCACTGCGGATCGACCGTGCGCGTGATCCAGTTGCCCAGCGCACTGGCGCCGGCATGGTTGGCCAGCGTGGCCACCAGGATGCCCAGGATGATCGGCAGCGGCTTGCGGAAACGCGCCGCCAGCAGCAGCGCCAGCAGCTGCGTCTTGTCGCCGATCTCGCCCAGGGCGACGACGCCGGTGGAGACCAGGAAGGCCTGCAGCATCAGGCGGATGCTGCAGGCGGCATGGTGTAGTTCAGCGCCATGCGCCCGCCGTCGACGACGACGATCTCGCCGGTCATGTAACTGGCCGCGTCGCTGAGCAGGAAGGCCACCACCGCGGCCACCTCGTCGGGCTCGCCCAGGCGGCGCATCGGCGTGCGGCTCATGATGCGCTCGCGCGCCTCGTCGCTGGTCAGCACCGCGGCGCGCGCCAGCTCGGTGGCGATGGTGCCCGGTGCGACCGCGTTGACACGGATGCCGTGGTCCACCAGCGCCAGCGCCATGGCGCGCGTCAGCTGGTTGATGCCGCCCTTGCTGGCGTTGTAGCTGGCGATGTTGGGGATGGCCAGCGTGCCGTTGACCGAGCTCATGTGCACGATGGCGCCGCCGCCTTGCGCGGCCATGTGCCGGGCCACCGCCTGGCCGACCAGGAACGCACCCTTCAGGTTGACGCCGATCACCGCGTCCCAGTCGGCTTCGCTGACGTTCAGAAAGTCGGCGCCCTTGAAGATGCCGGCGTTGTTGACCAGGCCGTGCACGCCGCCGAACGCGGCCAGCGTGGCGGCCAGCGCGGCGTCGACCTCGGCCTTGATCGACACATCGCAATGAAGGTACAGCGCGCGCCGGCCGGCCGCGCTGAGCGACTGCGCCAGCGCCTGGCCGCGCATGTCGTCCACGTCCCACAGCGCGACTGCTGCGCCGTCCTGCGCGAGGCGGCGCGCGCAGGCCGCGCCGATGCCCTGGGCCGCACCCGTGACGACCGCCACGCTGCCTTCGAGATGGAAATTCACCTTCGACATGCCATTGCCCCCTTCAACTGCGATCGAGCCAGATACCCAGACCCTGCGCGTTCAACTCCACGTCCATCTCCAGCAGCGCCGCGCACTTGCTGTCCGGGAACGCGCAGCCATGTGCGCGCAGCGATTGCAGGTACAGCGCAAACAGGCCCTCGCGCAGCCGGGCGTGGCGCTCGGCGGCGTGCCGATTCGCCAGGCCGACATCCACCATGCCTTGCAGCACGACCAGCAAGTCGGCGGCCAAGCGCTCGACCTGGCCGATGCGGCCGTAGTGCGTCAGGTACATGCAGCGGGGCTTCGTTTGCAGCAGCCGCGCGATCGATGCACGCAGCGCCGGCGGGTCGAACTGCACCGGCGTCGAACTGGGCAGGATCCACGGCCCGCGCGGCTGGTCGAATTCGCGATAGCTCAGGCCGAAGGTGTCGCCGGTGAACCAGCCGCCCGAGGCCTCGTCCCAGATGCAATGGTGGTGCAGTGCATGGCCGGGGGTGTCGGCAAAGTGCAGGCAACGCGTGCCGACGCGGATCATCATGCCGTCGTGCGTGGGCGAGGCGCGAGCCGCGTCCACCCCCACCAGCTGGCCGTAGTCGCGCGCCATCGCCGCTTCGCCGTAGACGGCCAGCGCGCCGTTGTATAGCGCCGTCGGGTCGACCATGTGGCGCAGGCCGCGCGGGTGCACCAGCAGCCGCGCACCGGGCAGCTCGTGCATCAGCAGTCCCGCGCCGCCGGCATGGTCCAGGTGCACATGCGTGGGGATGACCCAGTCCACCGCATCGCGCGCCAGCCCCAGCGCCTGAAGCGTGGCCAGCAGCCGCGGCACGGCGTAGTTGGTGCCGGTGTCGATGAAGGCGGCACGGCCGGCGTCCACGACCAGGTAGGCGGCGTCGAAACGCGGGCGGTTGAAGCCGGTGTCGATGCAGAACACGCCATCGCCCAGGGCCTCGGCAAACTCAGGCAGGGTCATCGGGCAGCTCCGTGCCAGCGCAGGCCGGCGGGGTGTCATGCGGCCGCGGCATGGCAGGGGATGCGCGGCGCGGGCGGACTCAGGCGTTGCCCATCAGGATCCACAACCGCGCGATGTCGGCGCTGCCGTCGCTGCCCTGCACGCTGCGCAGCGTCTGCTGCGCCTTGGCCTTGCCCTTGCCTGATTGCAGCTGCGCCATGCCCAGGCGCAGCTTGCCGTCTTCCGGGCGTTTCAGGCCGCCCTTGGCGATGCCCTGTTCGATGAGCGCGATGCCCTTGTCGACCTCGCCCATCGTCACGTACACATAGCCGGCCTGCACCAGCGCATTGCCGTCCTTCGCCGCGGCGGCTTCGGCCGCACGCGTGGCAATGGAGGCGCTGCTTTCGGCGTCCTGCTTGAGGGCCAGGTCGCTCAGCCGCTTGTGGCGCTCGGCTTCGGCACCGGTGCCCAGGGCGCCGGCCGCGAAGCCGCGTTCGACGATTTTCTTCGCCTCGGCCGGGTAGCCGGCCTGCAATGCCAGCTGGGCCATCTCCATGAAGTCTTCGGTCTTGCTCATCGTGCCGCTGGCCAGCCTCAGCCGCATCACGTCGAGCGCGTAGCGGTCGGCGAAGCCGGGCTTGCGCGGCAGCCGCGCCAGGTAAGCCGACCAGTAGTCCTTCTTGGGGTAGTTGGCCAGCAGCTTTTCCAGCGTGGCGCCGTAGGCCGGATTGTTGGTGCGCTGGTAGGCATCGGCCAGGCGCAACAGGTCGGCTTCGGCCGGGCGTTGGCCGGATTGTTCGGCCGCGTTCACCGCCGCGGCGGCATCACGCGCGATGGCGACGTAGTCGCCCGACTGCCCTTGCAGGTAGGCCTGCAACTGCTTCAGCTGCGCGCTGTTGCTGCCGGCCTGCTGGGCCTTGGCGATCCACTGCTGGGCCTTGGCGTTGTCCTTGAGCTGCGAATAGGCGAAAGCCAGCGATTCGGCCACCTGCGCCTGCTCGGGCCCCGACAGCTTGCCGCTGGCATACACCGCCTCGAAGGCCTGGACGACCGTGGCGTTGTCGCCGACGCGCTGCGCTGCCGATCCGCGCATGCGCTCGATGGTCAGCTGCTCCTGCGCGGTCTTGTTGGGCACCGCATCGGCCTCGCGCACCTTGGCCAGCGCCTCTTTCGACTTGCCGGCCTTGAGCAGTTCGCCGGCCTGCTGCAGCGGCTTGGCAACTTCGGGGCGCAGCGCCTGCGCCGCGGCCAGCGTGCACAGGGCGGCGGCCAGCAGGGCAAGGGTCCAGGCACGCAGGGTCTTCATCGCTAGGGGTCCTACAGCGGGGGCGTTGAATGCAAATCGGGGACCGGCCACGGGCGCGGCCGATCCCCGCCGGATGGGAGTGTGCTACAGGAACTGTTCGTTGCCGACGATGCCGATCTTGGTCACGCCCAGGCGTTGCGCCGAGGCCAGGATCATTGCCACCACCTTGTAGGTGACCAGCTTGTTCGGCCGCAGGTGCACCTCGGGTTGGTCGGCCTGGGCGGCGACGGTGGCCAGCTTGGCTTCGAGTTCGCCGCGGTCGGCGACGATCACGCCGTTCCAGCCGATGGTGCCGTCGAAATCGACGTCGATGCGCACGATCTCCGGCGGCTTGGGCGGCGGCGCGCTCGGGCCGATCGGCATGTTCATCTTCACCGCGTGCGTCTGGATCGGAATGGTGATGATGAACATGATCAGCAGCACCAGCATGACGTCGATCAGCGGCGTCATGTTCATCTCGGTCATCGGCTCGTCGTCACCGCCGCTCGAGCCCAGGTTCATGGACATGTTGTCTCTCCCGACTTTGCTCAGCGCGTCACCACGCCCGCCGGCGGCTCGGTGATGAAGCCGACCTTGAAGATGCCGGCACGCTGGGCGGCCACGACGACACGGCCGACGCTCTCGTAGCGCACCTCGCTGTCGGCGCGGATATGCACCTCGGGCTGAGGTTCCTTGACCGATTCCTTCTTCAGCCGCGCCACCAGCGTCTCGATGTCGGGCAGCCGCTCCATGCCCCAGTGCACCTCGCCGTCGCGGTTGACCGCGATGACGATGTTCTCCGGCTTGGTCTGCGTCGGCAGGTTGCGTTCCTTCGGCAACTCGAGCTGGATGCTCTGCGTGACCACCGGGATGGTGATCAGGAAGATGATCAGCAGCACCAGCATCACGTCGACCAGCGGCGTGGTGTTGATGGTGGCGTTCATCTCGTCTTCGTCGCCGTCGGCGGACGCGAGGTTCATGGCCATGGCGGGCTTTCGCGGTTCCGGGAATCAGCTCGTGCGCTTGCCGGCGAGCAGCACGTTGTGCACGTCACCGCCAAAGGCGCGCACGCGCTCCATGGCCATCTTGTTGCGGCGGATCAGCCAGTTGTAGCCCATCACCGCCGGCACGGCCACGGCCAGGCCGAAGGCGGTCATGATCAGCGCCTCGCCCACCGGGCCGGCCACCTTGTCGATGCTCGCCTGGCCGGAGATGCCGATGGCGGTGAGCGCGTGGTAGATGCCCCAGACCGTGCCGAACAGGCCGACGAAGGGCGCGGTCGAGCCGACCGTGGCCAGCACCGCCAGCCCGTCCTGCAGCCGGCTGTTGATGTTGTCCATGGCCCGCTGCACGCTCATCGACACCCAGGTATGCAGGTCGATCTTCTCGACCAGCGTGCCTTCGTGGTGCTCGCTGGCGTTGACCCCGCTTTCGGCGACGAAGCGGAAGGCGCTGCCTTCCTCCAGGCTGCCGATGCCGGCTTTCACCGAGCCGGCGGTCCAGAAGGTCTTGGCCGCGGCTTCGGCGGACTTCATCAGCTTGCGCTGCTCGAACAGCTTGGTGAAGATGATGTACCAGCTGGCCATGCTCATGATGACCATGATGATCAGCGTGCCGCGTGCCACGAAGTCGCCTTGCGACCACAGCGCCGACAGGCCGTAGGGGTTGGCGACGACTTCCTTGGCCACGGCCGGCGCGATAGGCGCCGGTGCGACGGCGGCGGCAGGCTCGGACGCGGCCTGCGCGAAGGCCAACTGGGGCAGGCTGAGCGCCAGCGTCAGGCCGGCCAGCAGCGCGGCGGCCGCCCGGTGGGCGCGGCGCAGGGCGCGCGAAGGGGTGATGAGGGACATGGTTTCTCCAAGGAACATGCGCAGCGCGCCACCCGGCGCGCTGCACCACGGGAACAGGGAATCAGTCGGTGAGGCGCCAGACGTACTCGATGCGTCCGGACAGTTTCTCGGGTTTGCCGTCGAGCGTGCCCGGCGTGCCCTTGCAGGCCTGCACGGCCTCGAGCGTCATGCGGTCGAGCATCTTGTGCTCGCGCGACATGCCGCTGGACTTTTCGACACGCGCGTCGCTGATCGTGCCGGTGGTGTCCATGGTGTAGACCACGACCACGGTGCCCTGCGCATCGGCACGGCGCGCCGCCGCGTTGTATTCGGGCTTGGCGCAGGCATTGAAGTCCAGCTTGGGCGCCGTGCGCGCCGGCGCTGCCGGTGGCGCAGGCGGCGCCGCGGGCGCGGTTACCACGGGCGGTGCCGGTGATATGGTCACCGGCGCCGGTGGCGGCGCGACCGGTGTAGTGGTGATCGTCGGTGCCGGCGTGGGCGGCGGATTCACCTGCACCTCGGGCGGCGGCATGAAGGACGGCGGCGGTGGCGCGGTCTTCGGCGGCGGCGGCAGGTTGTCGGGCGGTGGCGGCGCAGGCGGCTTCACCTCCTCGATGATCTTGGTCTCGATCGGCGCCTTGATGACCTCGACCACCTTGCGCGCCAAGCCGTTGACCAGCGCCCAGCCCAGCAGAATATGCAGCACGACGACGACCGACAAGCCCAAGACGTGCTTGCCCGGGTTGCGCTGTTGTTCTGCGTAGTCCAAGTCGATGTCTCCGCGCGCACCCGGGCCGATGTGTCGGTACGCGCTGCAAGGGATTTCCGGGCAGCCTCGTGGGCCGCGTGCAACCGGGTCGGTTGCATGAGGGCGCGACTATATCGTGAAAGCCGTCGCGGCCGACTTGGTGCATGCCCCTAACCCCCCGGCAAGCAGTGCTCGGCGCAGGCTCTCAATTGCGACAGAGCGCCGGCAGCCAATCGCCGATCGGGCCGCGCAACACCTGGTCGGCCAGCGGGTCAAGCGGCGTCCGCTGGTCGTTGAGGATGACCACGCGCGCGCCGGCGTCCTTGGCCACTTCGACGCTGCCGGCCACCGGATAGACCTGCAGCGTCGAACCCACGGCGAGCATCAGGTCGGCCTCGGCCGCGGCGCTCATCGCTCGGTCGATGACCTGCGGCACGAGGGCCTGGCCGAAGGAGATCGTGTCGCTCTTCAGGATGCCGCCGCAGCGCAGGCAGGGTGGGTCGGCCTCGCCGGCACGCACGCGTGCCAGCGCCTCGTCCATCGGCCCGCGATGGCCGCATTGCCAGCACATGAAGCGGCGCACCGTGCCGTGTACCTCGATCACGCGCTGCGCCGAATTGCCGGCGATCTGGTGCAGTTCGTCGACGTTCTGGGTGATCAGCGCATGCAGCTTGCCGCGGCGTTCGAGCTCGACCAGCGCCAGGTGGCCGCGATTGGGTTTCGCCTGCCAGGCAAAGTGTTCCAGGCGCGCGCGCCACGCGGCCTGGCGCACCTGCGGGTCGGCCAGGTAGTTCTGAATCGTGGACTGCTTCTCCGCTGCCGGATTGCGAGTCCAAAGGCCCTGCGGGCCACGAAAGTCGGGTATGCCCGAATCGGTGGAAATGCCGGCGCCGGTGAGCACGACCACACGCTGCGCGGCGTCGATCCAGCCGCGCACGGTGGCGAGGGCCTGTTCGGTGGGCATGCCGGGGGGCGGGACCAAGGTCCGGCCATCATAGGCCGCCCGACACCCAGGACGTACGCGAAAGCTTCCAATGCCATGTTGCGCACCGTGGGCGCGCTACATTCGCGCACTGATCGCCGTGCATCCGATCGTGCCGTACGGCGCCGGCAACCGACAACCCAAAGGAGCGCAGCATGAGCCGAAGACTCGAAGGCAAGGTGGCCATCATCACCGGGGCGGGTTCAGGCATCGGCCGTGCCGCGGCGCTGCTCTTCGCTGCCGAAGGCGCGAAGCTCGTGCTCGGCGACAAGAGCGCGGCCGTAGACGACACCGCGCGCAGCGTGACCGAGGCCGGCGGCACGGCCACCGCGCTGCAGGTCGATGCGGGCCTCGAAGCTGACGTGGCGACGATGGTCGCCACGGCCTTGAGCCGCTACGGCCAGCTCAACGTGGCCTTTGCCAACGCCGGCATCTCCGGCGGCATGGCCGGCATCTTCGACCTGACGCCCGAGGCGTGGACCGAGATCCTGCGCGTCAACCTGATCGGCCCGTGGCTGATGGTCAAGCATGCCGGCAAGGCCATGGCCGATGCCGGCCAGGGCGGCTCGATCATCTGCACCGCTTCGGTGGCGGGAATCCGCTCGGGCGCGGGCGGGCCGGCCTATTCGGCGTCGAAGGCCGGTGTCATCAACCTGGCCATGGTGTCGGCGCAGCAGCTTTGCGAGACCAACGTGCGTGTCAACGCCATCTGCCCGGGCCTGACCGAAACCGGCATGACCCGGCCGACCTTCGACTACGCCAAGGACAAGGGCGTGACGCACAAGCTGGGTAGGCTGAACCCGTTGCGCCGCGCGGCGCAACCGCAGGAGCTGGCTCAGGTGGCGCTGTTCCTGGCGAGCGACGATTCGAGCTACGTCAACGGCCAGGCCATCGCGGTGGACGGCGGCTTGTCGAGTTCGCACCCGGTGACGCGGCAGTTGCCGGGGCAGACGGCCGTCTGATTCCGGCGGATTGGCTTGGTGCTTCGCGGCCGCGTTCTGAGCCTGGCTTGGCATGGGTGGGTACCGGCTTGCACCGAATCACGTCGAAGACCATGGGCAGGTCGCGGCGCTTTGCCGAACTCCACAGTCCGCTGTCCGCGTCGCGTTCAGCGTGGCAAAGCCGGGCCCGGGCAGGCCGCGACGCTTCACTGAGGCGGTCGGCTGCGCCGACTGCCCTGCGGTGCTCGGTCCCATGGCCTCGTCGCCAACTCACTGCGCGAACTGCGTTCGCTCCGTTCAGACAGTCGCGACGAAGTCAGTCCACGAGGCGCCACTCCTTCGTGCCTTGCGTGCCGCGGCCGCCCCCTAAACCATCAGCATGCCGCCATCCAGGAGCAGCGTCTGCCCGGTCATGCCGTCCGATTCGGCCGAGGCCAGATAGACCGCCAGGTCGGCGATTTCGCGCGGTTGCAGGAAGCGCTTCAGCGGCACGCGGGCCAGCCCCGCCTCCATCACCTTGTCGACGGGCACACCGAGGATGTCGGCATGTGCGCGAAAGGACTCGAGCATGTCGGTCTGCACGAAGCCCGGGCAGATGGCATTGACGTTGATGCCGTGCGCGCCCATCTCCAGCGCGGCGCAGCGCGTCAGCCCCACCACGGCGTGCTTCGACGTGTTGTAGGCGCTCTGGTTCATCGAGCCCCATTTGCCGGCGGTGGAGGCGATGTTCACCACCTTGCCATGACCGCGCGCCTGCATGTGGCGCAGCACCAGTTGCATCACGTGGAAGGCACCGTACAGGTTGACCTGCAGTACGCGGTCGAAGTCCTCGGGCGTGATGTCGACCAGCCGCGCCGCCTTGTACACGCCGGCGTTGTTGACCAGGATGTCGATGCCGCCGAAGGCACGCAGTGCCGCGTCCACCATCGATTGCACCGCCGCGCGCTGGCTCACGTCGGCACAGTGCAACACCGCCCGGGCGCCTTGCGCTTCGGCCAGCGACTTTGTTTCTTCCAGCGCGGCCGCGCTGGTGGCGGTGAGGAACAGGTCGGCGCCTTCTTCGGCGTAGCGCAGCGCGATGGCGCGCCCGATGCCGCGGCTGGCGCCAGTGATCAAGGCGGTGCGGCCACTCAGGCGGCCGGGTCGGGCGGGTGGGTTCATGCGTGGCTCTCGGCGGGTGCGAAAGCCACACCGTAGCAGACCCGCGCCGCCGCGCTTCAGCCGGCGCGCGTGCGCGCGGCGAGCATCAGCGCCGGGTCGTCGCTGATGACGCCTTGCACGCCGGCGCGCCACAGTTGCAGCGCCTCGGCCGGCGCATTGACGGTCCAGACATGGGTCACTGCGCCGCTGCCGCGCAGCGTGCGAGCCAGCGCCGCAATCGGCACCGCCAAGCCGTGCCAGCGCTGCGGGATGCACAGCGCCTGCACGTGCCGTGGGGTGGCGCGCATGCGCAGCAACGCCGGCGGCAGCAGCGCCAGCACGTCGGGCGTGCTCGCGCCGAGCGCAAAGCCGGCGCCGCGCAGCGGCCGTGTGGCTTGAGGGTCGAAACCGGCGACGATGATGCGCGAGGCCATGCCGTGGCGGCGCACGGCCTGGCGCAGCGCTTCGGTGGCTGCCGGCGTCTTCAGCTCGATGATGCAGGGCAGGCTTCTCGGCAGCGCGTCGGCGATCTCGTCGAAGGTCGACACGGTGACCCCGCGGCCGCGCCACGGATAGCTGCGACCACCATCGCGCGTGAAGTGCGCGCCGGCGTCCAGGCGCTTGAGTTCGGCCACACTGCGCTGGGCTAGCGGCCCGTGGCCGTCAGTGGTGCGCTCCAGCGTCGGATCGTGGAACACCACCAGTTGACCGTCGCGTGACACGCGCAGGTCGAACTCGAGCGCATCGGCGCCCAGTGCCACCGCCTCGAGCAAGGACTCAAGCGTGTTCTCCGGCGCAAAGGCACGGTTGCCGCGGTGGCCGATCACCGGCCGCGCCAGCGGGTCGAGCAGGATCATCGTGCGCCCGCCCGATACAGGCGGGGGCTTACTGCGCCGTCCAGCCGCCGTCCACCGGCAAGGCCACGCCGGTGATGCCGGCCGCGGCCTCGCTGCACAGGAAGACGGCGATGTCGCCGATGCTGCGCGGCGGCAGCAGCGTCAGGTTGGGTTGCTTCTCGCGCAGCAGCTCGCGCACGCCAGCGTCGCGGTCGCCACCGACGGCCGCCGCACGCGCGTCGATCTGCGGCTGGATCAGCGGCGTGTCGGTCCAGCCCGGGCAGATGCAGTTGACGGTGATGCCGTTAGTCGCCGTCTCCAGTGCCACGCCCTTTGACAGGCCCACCAAGCCGTGCTTGGCCGCCAGGTACGCCGCCTTGTTGACCGAGGCCACCAGCCCGTGTACCGAGGCGATGTTGACGATGCGGCCAAAGCCACGCTCGCGCATGCCGGGCACGGCGGCCTTCATCGTGTGGAAGCACGACGACAGATTGATGGCGATGATCGCGTCCCATTTCTCGGTGGGGAAACTCTCGATCGGGCAGGTGTGCTGGACGCCGGCGTTGTTGACCAGCAGATCGGGGAAGGCCAGCGCCTGCGTCGCGGCGGCCACCAGGCTCGCGGCCTCGTCGCTGCGCGACACGTCGGCGCGCACGTAGGCGGTGCGCACGCCTTCGGCCGCGGCCAGTTCCGCAGCGATGGCGCGGCCGCGCTCCTCGGGGTCGATGCCATGCAGCACGACGTTGGCGCCGGCCTGCGCCAGCGCCTTGGCGATGGCCAGGCCGATACCCTGGGTGGAACCGGTGACGAGGGCGGTGCGTGCGTTCAGCATTTGCAATCTCCTTGGGTTAGCTGCTCTCGAAGGACGGTCTTCAGCACCTTGCCATAGTTGTTCTTCGGCAGGCTGTCGACGAAGTGATAGCGCTTGGGGCGTTTGAAGCGGGCGATGTGTTCCAGGCAGGTGGCGTCGAGTGCGGCGGCGCTCAGGTTCTCGCCGACGACGAAGGCGACGACGATCTCGCCCCATTCGGCATCGGCCTGGCCGACCACCGAGACCTCGCGCACGCCGGGGTGGCGCAGCAACGCTTCTTCCACCTCGCGCGGGTAGATGTTCGAGCCGCCGCTGATGATCACGTCCTTGGAGCGGTCCTTGAGCGTAAGGAAGCCGTCCTCGTCGATCACGCCCAGGTCGCCGGTCCACAGCCAGCCGTCGCGCAGGGTCTTCGCGCTGGCCTGCGGGTTGCGCCAGTAGCCGGCCATGACGGTGTCGCCGCGCACCAGCACCTCGCCGGTGTCGCCGGCGGGCAGCGGGTGGCCGTGCTCGTCGGCCAGACGTACCTCGACCAGCGAATGCGCCACGCCCACCGAGGCGATGCGCTCGGCATGGCGCGGGTGGGCCGCATCGGCCAGGTGCTCGCGCGACAGCGCGGTGATGGTCATCGGCGATTCGCCCTGGCCGTAGATCTGCACGAAGCGCGGCCCCATCGTCGCCAGCGCGTGCCGGATGTCGGCCCCGTACATTGGCCCGCCGCCGTAGACGATGGTCTTGAAGCCATCGCAAGGGGCGCCGTTGGCTTCGATGTATTCGACCAGCCGTTTGACCATGGTCGGTGCGGCAAACAGGCACAGACGTCCGACGCTTTGCGCCAGCGCCACCAGCTCGGCCGGGTCGAAGCCGCCGGACGCCGGCACCACATGCCGCGCCGCGCGGGCGAGGAACGGAAAGTTGTAGATGCCCGCGCCATGCGACATCGGCGCAGCATAGACGATGGCATCGTCGGCCTGCACCTCATCCACGTCGATGAAGTAGCAGGCGCTCATCGCCTGCAGGTTGCGCTGCGTTTGCATCACGCCCTTGGGCCGGCCGGTGGTGCCCGAGGTGTAGAACAGCCAGGCCAGGTCGTCCGGCGCGCGCGGTTCCAGCGGCACCGGCGCAGCCGACAGCGCGGCCGTGTAGCCCGGTTGGCCCGGCACCAGCAGCTCGCGCAAGGGTGGCAGCGCGTCACATAGTGCCAGCAGTGGACTGGCCAGGTTGTCCGACACGAACAATGCCGAGACGGCGGCGTCACCAAGGATGAAGGCCGCCTCGCGCGGGTGTAGCTTGGCATTGATCGGCACCACCGCCAGCCCGGCCCAAAGTGCGGCGTACAGGGCTTCCAGGTAGGCCGGCTCATTTCTCATGAACAGGGCGACGCGCTCACCTGGCTCCAGCCCGAGGCCGTGGCGCAGGTGTCCAGCCAGGCGGGCCGCGCGCTCGGCCAGCCGCGCATAGCTCAACTGCGGTACCTCGCCCAGCCACAGCGCGCCGCGCTGCGGATGCACGCGCGCGGCCCGCTCCAGCCACAGCATCAGGTTCACTGAACCACGCTCCGCGCTGCGCGCTCCGGGATGAGCGCTTTCGAGCGGCCATGCGCGCTCACTGGACTGCCTTTCGCGCCACGCGCTCCGGGATGATCGCTCGGGAGCAGCGCAGCGCGCTCATGCGGCGGGCTCGGCCTTCAGCGGCGCGTCGCTGCCGTGGCGCAGGCCCAGCGTGGCGGGCAGCATCAGCAGCATCAGTGCGGCCACGCCCAGGTAGGCGATGCCGAAGCCGCGGGCGCCGCCGCCGCTGAAATCGGCGACCGCGCTGACGACCGCGGCCGACAACAGCGTACCCACGCTGGTGCAGATGTTGATCATGCCCTGCGCTGCACCACGCTGCGCCGGCGGCGCCTCGTCGATGGCGATCGAGCGCAGCGCGCCGCCGACGACGATGCCGACGCCCAGGCCTACCGGCATCGACGCCAGCAGGAAGAACCACAGTCCCGCCGCGGTGGCCGCCGAGGCGGCATAACCCAGCGCCAGCAGGCCGAAGCCGGCGAGCAGCAGCGTGCGCGCGCCCAGTCGGTTGAGCAGCCGGCCTGCACCCATCGAGCCGAGCATCGAGCTCAGCACCAGCGGCAGCAGCACGAAGCCCGCATGCCTGGGTTCCACACCATGTGCCAGCTGGGCGATCGAGCTGAGGAAGATGATGCTGCCCATGCCGAAGCCGGCGCCCGCCGTGAGCGCGTAGGTGATGGACAGTTGCCGGTTGCCGAACAGCGACAGCGGAATCATCGGCGCGGCCGCGCGCCGCTCGACATGGATCAACAAGACCAGCCCCAGCGCAGCGGCGCCGAGCAAGGCGGGCCAGAGCCTCTGGCCGAAGAAGGCATCGGCGATGCGTGTGATGCCCAGCACCAGGCTGCCCAGGACCAGGAACACCAGCACGATGCCCAGGTGGTCGAGCGGCGGCTGCACGGGCGGCGCGGCCCGGCGCGGCAGGCTGCGTGCACCCAGGCCGATGACCACGGCGGCGATCGGCAGGTTGAGCAGGAAGATCCAATGCCAGCTCAACGCCAGCATCAGCAACGTTGCCAGGGGTGGGCCGAGCACGAAGGCCATGCCGTAGGTGGCGCCGATCAGACCCAGCGCACGGCCGCGTTGCCTGGCGGCCACTGCGTCGCCGATCACGGCGCTGGCAGTGGGAATGATGCCGCCCGCGCCGATGCCCTGCACTGCGCGCCCGACCAGCACCGTCCAGAAACTCGGCGACAGCGCAATGAGCAACGAACCCAGCGCGAACAGCGACACGCTGGCCAGGTAGACCGGCCGCCGGCCGTGGCGGTCACCCAGGTTGGCCAGCAGCGCGGTGCTGCACAGCGAACACAGCACGAACACGACCATCAGCAGGCCGGCCTGGCGATGATCGACGCCGAAAGCCTCGCGCAGTGCAGGGATCGCCGGCGCGATGACGGCGGTGTCCAGCGCAGCCATGAAGACCCCGATGAACAGCGCCGGCATCAGCCGGCGCGGCGTCGGAGCATCGCTGAGTGGGGAGTCTTCGGACATGGAACCCTGTGGGGCACCGGGGCAGACATTGCCTCGACAGGGTTGAAATTCTAGGGCTCGGGCACACCTTGAGTGCGGCCCAGCGGCGCGGGCGACATCCCGATGCCCGCGATTTCGGCGCGCCGGCTGATCTGACGCAAGTCGGCGGGGTGTCGCGCGCGCGGCGGGCGCGTCAGACGGTAGTCGGGAGAAACGACACGCTCTCGGCTACGTTGCGGTTCCACCCCTCGCCCGACTGCCGGTTCATCGCCACCAGGATCTGCGACTTCAGTGCCAAAGCGGGCACGATCTCCCTGCGCGCATAGGCGTCGAGTTCGCGCAGCTTCAGCACGCGCCCCGGACGGTCGACGGCGACGATCAGGCGCTGCTGTTCGAGCAGCAGCGGCATGACCCGGTGGCTGATTGCCACGCGTAGCGGCAGCAGCGCCATCGCTGCGGGGTCCTGCGGGAAGCGGGCCAGGTCCACCAGCGGGAAACCCATCTTGTGCGCCAGTGCGGTCTGCAGGTCCGTGCGTGAGACCAGCCCGCTGCCGACCAGCGCCTCGCCCAGCGCCGTCTTGCCGTCGAGGCCGGCCAGCGTGCGATCGAGCTGGGCCTGCGTCAGCAACCCCAGTTCGAGCAGCGACTGTCCGAGCGGAATCACCGGCTGTTGCTGCTGTCGCGAGATGGCCTCGATCAGCTCGGCCGGACTGGCGATCCAGTGGCGCGCCGCCAATTCCTCGGACGAAGCGCCGAATTCGCATCGGCTGTAAGCCGAGCGCGGCACGAACACGCGCTGTACTGCGCCTTCGTCGCCCACGGGCGAATAGAGATACATGCCCTCGGCCGCCTCGACATGGCCGGCAGTTCGGCCGGTCAGCGGCTGCGTCGGCGCGTCGCCGACCTGTTGCAGCCGGTAGTCGCGCTCCTGCGCGGACGCCGGCATGCGCTCGCGGGGAGCGCCGGCGCTTCTTGCGGCCGGTGGCAGCGGGGTCGTCAGTGTCAGGCGGCGCAGGCGCGCAAAGGTCAGTGACACGTCCGGACCCGCCGCGCTGGTGCGCATGTGCAGGCGGCGCTTGGCCGGGTCGAAGTCGAGCATCACGCCTTCGAGCGTGATGCCGGTCTGCGTCTCGATGCGGCAGGCTTGTGGCGTACCGAGAGGCGGTGGCGGCACATGACGCGTGCCGGCCGCTGGCAGCGGCCACTGCCAGGGCGGCGTCTCGTCCAGCGTCAGGATCGGAAATGGGGTGGTCGGGTCGGACACGGGGTGCTTCGATGCGGCGGAAACAGGCTGCCGAAAGCCGGCGAGTTCCAAGTCGGCACAGTAGCGCCTGGGCGCGATCCGGGGTCGTGCAATAAGCCGCGCTTTTGCTGGCAGTTGCAAACGGCGACGAATGTGTTTGTGACGACGCCCTGCAGCGGCGCTGCCAGCATATCCCCGGGTCAGGGTTTCAGCAGATAGACATACAGGCCGTGAATGGCTTGCGTCTGGTCCCGCCGGATAGGTTGCCTGACGACGCGCAGCTCCTGCAGGCCATGCCGCCGGGCCAGGCCACGCAGGTAGGGCAGCGAATGGGCATAGCGCAGGTGTGGCATCAGCATCGCGCCATGCTCGTCGTCAGCCAGCTCGACCGTAAAGCAGAAAAGCCCCCCTGGGCGCAGTACGCGCTGCACGCCGGCAAACACGTCGCCAAGTTCGCCCACGTAAATGAACACGTCCGCAGCCAGCACCAGGTCATGGCGCAATTCGCTGCGTGCCAGGTGTTCGGCCACGTCGGCCTGCAGCAGGTCGTCATATACCCCGAGCGCTGCAGCGCGGTCGAGCATGGCCTGCGACAGATCCACCCCGTCGAGGCGCCGCGTCAGTGGCCGCAGCAGCGGCCCGCACAGCCCGGTGCCGCAGCCCAGGTCGAGCGCCGCGTCGAACGGGCCCGGGTGCAGTTCGGGCAGGGCCGACACCAGCCGTCGATGGGCCTGGTAGCCGAGTACGCCGACGAGATGCTCGTCGAAGCCGTGCGCATAGTCGTCGAAGAGGGCCTGCACATATTGGCGCGGCGCAGCAGCAGGGCTCGCATGCCGGCCCAGCGATGCAAGGTAGAAACGGTGCAGCTCGGCATCGGCGCCCAACGCGAGGGCCTGCTCGAAGGCGGCGGCAGCCGCGTCTGGCTGTGCCAGGTCTTTCAGCAACACGCCGCGCTGGCTGAAGGCTGCTGCGAGCTGCGGTTGCAGCGCCAGCACTTGGTCGTTGGCCTGCAGCGCCTCGGCCAGTCGGCCCAGGCGCTGCAGCCCCTGGGCCTGGCGAAAACGGGTGTCGACATGCATTGGCTGCAAGGCCGCCAGTCGATCGAAGGCCTGCAGCGCCTCGGCATGGCGTTGCAGCCGCTCGAGCGCGTGGCCGCGCTGCGTCCAGGCCGTCACGTCATCGGGCCGGAGGGTCAGCACATGGTCGGCGCAGGCCAGCGATTCGGCATCGCGTCCCAGATCGGCCAATGCCGTGGCACGGTGGCACCAGGCATCCAGGTGTTCGGGCTCGGCCGCCAGAATGGCCTCCAGATCGGCCAGGGCCTGCGCAGGTCGGCCCAGGCGTAGGCGTGTCGCCGCCAGGTTCACGCGCGTCGACACCCTGCCCGGCAGGAGCGTCAGCGACGCCAGGAAGCAGCGCTCTGCCGCGTCCAGGCGAGCGGCCTCGAAGTGCCGCACGCCTTCGAGGAAATGTTCGCGCGCTTGTTCGAATTGCGGGGTCATGCCCGGCAAATGGTATCGGTATCGCGTCGCCTTGCCCTCAGGCCGCGCATGCCTGGTGCCGGTACGGGTCGTCAACCCCCATGGATGGGTGGTGGTACGGCCCTCGGAGCCCTGACACACTGCCGGTCACGGCGCGCAGCCGGAGCCGGCAAGCATGGAGAGGTTGCAGATGACACTGAACGAGCTGAAGGGCAAGTACGCCCGGCTGAGCAACGAGATTGATGCCCTGGCCGGCGCGGGTGAGCGCAACGAGGCCAGGCTGGTGCGCCTGATGACCGAGCTCGATCAGGTGCACCGCGATCTGGTCGATCTGCGCCGGCGCACCCTGGCCGCGCCCACACTGCGGGACGCCGTGTCTTGGGCACCATCGTCGCCAATGCGGGCGTTGGCGCCGCAAGGCGCATGGGCGATGGCTGAGTGAGCGCCAGATAGCGGCTCTGGGCCGTACATACACACCGACAGCCGGGCCCCCTTGGGCCCGGTTCGCATTGGGCCCGCCAATGCGTCCAGGGCGCTGACGCAGCAGCGTCGACCCACCGCGCGCCGCGGCGATGACCGGCTTGCAATGTCACCGTAAGGTGACTAGAATCAAGTCACTCATAAGTGACAAGGAGCCTCAAGAAATGCAGCGTCGTCAATTCATGCGCATGGCCGGGGGAGGTGTGGTGTTGGCTGCCAGTGCCTCGGCGGCCGGTTGCTCGAGCCGCATGCCGCCTGAAGCGATTTCCGCCTGGCAGGGCCCCGGCAACGAATCCGACCTGCGCCGCTGGATCCTCGGCTACGCGATCCTGGCGCCGCACTCGCACAACCTGCAGTCCTGGGTCGTGGATCTGAGCGAGCCGGGCGAGATCGTGCTGCGCTGCGATCTGGAGCGCCTGCTACCGCAGACCGATCCGTACTCGCGCCAGATCATGATGAGCCACGGCACCTTTCTCGAACTGCTGGACATCGCTGCGCGCGAGCGCGGGCAGCGTGCCGAGATCACGCTCTTCCCCGAAGGGGCCTTCGGCCCTGACAAGCTGGATGCACGGCCGGTGGCGCGCATCCGGCTCAGCCCCGACGCCGCGCTGGCGAAGGACCCTCTGTTCGCGCAGATCCTGAAGCGGCACACGAACCGTGGCCTGTATGACGCGGCGCGTCCGGTGCCTCCAACGGCCTGGCAGGCCATGGCCGACGCGGTCCGGCCCTACCCGCTGCACTTTGGCCATCTCGGCGCGGAGCAGCCCTCAATGCTGCAGCAGCAACGCGCGGTGGCCGCCGAGGCGTGGCGCATCGAATTGGTCACGCCACGCACGATCATGGAGTCGTACAAGGTGCTGCGCGTGGGTGCGGCCGAAGTGGCCAGGCACCGCGACGGGTTGTCCCTGCTGGACCCGAGCGTGGTCTGGCTCGACCGCCTGGGACTTTTCGACCGCAGCCAGGCGCCGGGCCCCGACGACTTTGCCACCACCAGCCAGATCAAGGACTTCGCGAAGAAGCTCGATTCGACGCCGGGCTTCCTGTGGATGGTGAGTGAGGGCAATGACCGCGTGACGCAGGTCAATGCCGGGCGCGCGTATGCACGCGTGCAGCTTGCCGCCACGGCCCAGGGTGTGGTGATGCAGCCGCTGCAGCAAGCGCTCCAGGAGTACCCCGAGCAGGCGCAGCCGCACGCCGAGATCCGGCGCCTGCTTGGCGCCGACACGCCGGCGCAGACGGTGCAGATGTGGGCACGCGTCGGCTTTGCGCCGCCCGTCGAGCCGGCGCCGCGGCGCGGCATCGATGCCCACATCCTGCGGTCCTGACCATGCGGCAACGCCGAAGCATGGGCATTCACGACCGCTGCGCGATTGGGTCAAACGAGTGCGGTGTTCGCGGCGCTGCGCCGGCCTGTCGGGGCGGGTGCTGAGAATGCAGAGACCACGCTTGGCAACGCCTGCGCGCGCACGCGACCGTTTGGCCACCGAAGAGCGAATCCTGGCCGCAGTGGGTGAAGTGCTCGCGCGTGATGGTTTCGGTGCCATCGGCGTCAACGCCATCGCGCGCGAAGCCGGCGTCGACAAGGTGCTGATCTACCGCTATTTCGGCGGCCTGCCCGAACTGCTGCGCACCTGGGGCGCCAGCGGGCGATTCTGGCCGACCGTGGCCGAACTGCTGGGCGACGATCCGCAGGCCGCGAGGGCGCTGCCGCTGCCCGAGCGCTATGCGCTGTTCTTCGACCGTTTCATCGATGCGTTGCGTGCGCGGCCGCTGACGCTGGAGATCCTGGCAGCCGAGGTCATCGAGCGCAACGAACTCACCGCCATCCTCGAGGCCGAGCGGGAGCAGTGGGGCGCACAGGCGGAAGCCCTGTTCGGCGGGGACGACTTCCGCCGACTGCCGCACCTGCGAGGTCTCACGCTGATGCTCGTGGCGGGTGTGCAGTACCTGTTACTGCGCGCACGCAAGATCCGCGTTTTCGGTGGCATCGACCTGGGCAGCGACGCCGGCTGGTCGATGCTCAAGGCGTCGCTGCGCAGCATGGCGCAGCAACTGCTCTCGGGCGATGGCAGCGGCGCCAAGCCCGATGCGGGCGGCCCCATCACGCGCAAGCGCAGGCGCCGGGTGTCTGAGTCGCCCAAGGCGGCCATGGCGCGCGGTCGCAGCCGCGACCCATGAACCGGCAACCCGGTGACCTCTGAACTCAGGTCGGCCAAGAGCCGTAGCCGCGCTTGCCGCAGCGTTGAGGACGCTCAAGCCTTTCGTGGCATAAGCGGACCAGACTATCGGTGATGTTGAACGCGTGTCATCGGGTAGGTGTGCGGGCAGTCTGCGCTTTCTTGCTACTGTGCGCGCTGACGGCCTGGTCCGGTTTGCATGCGGCGCCGCGTGACGCGGCATCGTCGGCGCCCCAGGCCGCAAGGCCTGAAGTGCTCGAGGTCTACGTGCGCGACGGCTGCCCGCATTGCGCGGATGCCAAGTTGTTTCTCGCCCAGCTGGCGCGTGAACGGCCGGGTTTGAGTATCGTCATGCGCGCGGTCGATCAGGACGCGCATGCGCGTGACGCGCTTGCCGCGCACTCGCGGGCAGCGGGGGTCTGGCCGCCCGGAGTGCCCACCTTCGTCTTCGACCGCCAGGTGATGGTGGGATTCGACGACGCCGAACATTCGGGGCGTGACCTGCTGGCGTTGATCGATCGTCGCGGCGCGCCCCAGGGGCAGGTCGATAGCGCTCTGTTCGGCAGGCTCAGCGCATCACGACTGGGACTGCCGGCGTTCACGCTCGCGCTGGGCCTGCTCGACGGCTTCAACCCCTGTGCGATGTGGGTGCTGCTGTTCCTGCTGTCGTTGCTGGTGCGGCTGCACGACCGGCGACGCATGGCGCTCATCGCCGGCACCTTCGTGCTGGTGAGCGGGGCGGTGTACTTTGCGTTCATGGCCGCATGGCTGAACATCTTCCTGGCCGTGGGAATGAGCGACGCCTTGCGTTGGACGCTCGGTATCGTGGCGCTGGCGATTGGCAGCATCAACCTGAAGGATTTCGTCGCCTGGGGCCGCGGGCCGTCCCTTTCGATCCCGGATTCGGCCAAGCCCGGGCTGTATGGCCGCATGCGGCGCGTGTTGCTGGCGCAGGCACTGCCGGCGTCGCTGCTGGCTGTAGCTGCGCTGGCGGTGGTGGTCAACTTCGTCGAGCTGCTTTGCACGGCAGGCATCCCGGCGATCTACAGCGCCGTGCTGGCCAGCCAGCAACTCGGCACGGCCGCGCACTACGCCTACCTCGGCCTGTACATCCTGGGCTACATCGCAGACGACGCGATCATGGTCACCGTCGCCGTGTGGGCGCTCGGCAGCGGCAAGCTCAGCGAGCGCACGGGACGCTGGCTCAAGCTGATCAGCGGCTCGGTCATGATCGTGCTGGGCGCGGTGCTGCTGTTGCGGCCGGGGTGGTTGTTCTGAAGCGGTTCAACTTCTCGTTGCCAGCGCCAATCAGCAGCTTAGGGCGCTCGTTCGGCGCCCTCTTTTTTTCACCTTGCCGGGAGGGTCAGTGCCCTGACCGACGTCGATTTCGTCCTCTCGTCGACCGTGTACACCACGATGGCTTGGGCATCGTGGGCGACCTCGGCGGCGATTGAAAACGTGACCGGGTTGAGTGCCTGCGTGCACATGCCCTTGGTGTGCTTCAGCGGGTAGGTCAACAGGACGGCGTTTCGGACTGCCATCGACCCTGCGGGATGGCCGGCCGTCGCGGGTCCCGCGGAGTAGCACCCATCCGAGGCGATCACGGTCGACTTGATTTCCACCCTGTCAGCTGCGACCCACCGTACCGAATCAGACGGTTGCTGAGCTGCCGCTGCCACAGCGACAGCAGCCCCCGCGAATGCGGATCCCAGCGCTCGGCATCTCATGGAACCCTCCGTGGCCTCGAGGCATCGCCGAGATCATTGCACGGACCCGGTGGATGCGGCATGTGCTGCACAAACCGAACTGACTGTCGTCTACTGACGATCCCGAATAGACGGACTGAAGGCGATCGGCTCATCATGGCCTGGATCTCCGGGCAACGCGCTGTACTGCCCGAACCTGTTCTTCGGCACGAACTGAGCCTTGCCAGGCACGTCGGCCCTGGCGCGCGCAGAGCCAATTGAGAAGCCAGGCAAAAGGAGCGGTGCATGGACCAACTCGAATCGTTCTCCCGTGCCGTCGACGCGCTCAATCGCGTGATCGGTCGCGCCACGGTGTGGCTGATCCTGGCTTCCATTGTCATCAGTGCCGGCAACGCGGTGATGCGCAAGCTCTTCGGTCTGTCCTCCAACTTCTGGCTCGAGGGACAGTGGCACCTGTATGCCGCGGCCTTCCTGTGCGCGGGCGGCTACGTGTTGCTGGTTGACGAGCATGTGCGCGTCGACGTGCTTTCGCAGCGCTTCGGACCGCGGCTGCGGGCTTGGCTCGACTTCTTCGTGCTGCTGCTGGTTGTGCTGCCTGCCTGCGCGTTGCTCATCGGCCTGGGGGGCGCGCTCGCGCTGAATTCGTGGCGCATCGGCGAAACGTCGTGGCACCCCGGCGGACCGCTGCATTGGCCCGTGCTTGCGTGCATTCCCCTGGGCTTCGGGCTGCTGGGCCTTCAGGCCCTGTCCGAACTGATCAAGCGCGCCGGCTTTCTGCTCGGTCGGCGCGAGAAGGCCAGCCTCGTCGAGGCGGACCTGCCGGAGTTCTTCGGCGATGCGGCGACGCGCAAGGCGTCGCCGTGACCTGGATCGCGGCCCACCTGGCGCCGCTCATGTTCGCAGGCTTGGCACTGCTGCTGCTCACCGGTGTGCCCGTCGCTTTCGCGCTCATGGCCTGCGGCCTCGGCTTCGGGCTGATCGGCATTGCGCTCGAGGTGATGCCGCCGGCGCTGCTCGGCGCGTTGTCGCTGCGCGTGTTCGGCATCGCTTCGAGCGAGCTCTTGCTGGCCATTCCGTTCTTCACCTTCATGGGGCTTGTGCTGCAGCGCTCGGGCATGGCCGAGGACCTGCTGGAAACCGTGGGCCAGGTGTTCGGCCCGATGCATGGTGGACTGGCGCTGGCCGTGGTGGCCGTCGGCGCGCTGCTCGGCGCGACGACCGGCGTGGTCGCGGCCTCGGTCATCTCGATGGGCCTGATCTCGCTGCCGGTGATGCTGCGCAACGGCTACAACCCTCGCATCGCCTGCGGCGTGATCGCCTCCTCGGGCACGCTGGCCTTGGTGGTGCCCCCGTCACTGGTGCTGATCGTGGTGGCAGAGCAGCTGGGGGTCAGTGTCGGCGACATGTATGCCGCGGCGCTCGTGCCGGCTGCGCTGCTGACCGGGCTGTATGCATTGCTTGTGGGCCTGCTCGCCGCCTGGCGTCCCGAGTGGCTGCCGCCGTTGCCGGCCGCGCAGCGCCGTGCCCTGAGACAGGCCGACGGCAGTGCAGGCTACCCGTCGCTCCTGTTCCTTGTCGTAGCGAGCGCTGTGGCCGGCGCAGTCGTGGTGGACGCCTATCCGGCCATGCTGCGGGCGACCGGCCGCGAGTTCGCTCCGCCTGCTGACGAAGTCTTCATGGTGGGCTTCGGCGGCACCGTGCTCGCTGCATTCGTGCTTTCGCTCGTGGATGCCGGTCTTCGCCTGCGCTGGCTGTCGCCGCTGGCGCGTCGCGTCGCCTTCGTGCTGCTGCCGCCTCTTATGTTGATTTTCCTTGTCCTGGGAACGGTCTACCTCGGAGTGGCGACGCCGACCGAAGCTGGCGCCCTGGGCGCCCTCGGCGCGGTGCTGCTGGGGGCGGTGCGGCGGCGCCTGACTCGCCGCAACGCTGCTCAGGCACTGCTGGAGACGAGCAAGCTGTCGTGCATGGTCATGTTCGTGCTGATAGGGGCGACGTTCTTCAGCCATTCCTTTCAGGCGCTGGACGGGCGAATGTGGGTCGAACAGCTGTTTGCCGAGCTGCCAGGCGGAGCGACGGGTTTCCTCGTCGTGGTCACCGTGTTGATTTTTGTGCTGGGACTGTTCCTTGACTTCTTCGAGATCGCCTTCGTTCTGCTGCCGCTGCTGGCCCCGGTGGCGCACAACCTGGGCGTTGACCTGGTGTGGTTTGGCATCCTGGTCGCAGTGAACCTGCAAGCGTCGTTCATGACACCGCCGTTCGGGTTCTCGCTGTTCTTCCTGCGCGGCGCCGCGCCGCGCTCGGGCAGCATCGATCCGCAAAGCGGCAGGACGGTGCCCGGCGTCCGCACCAACGACATCTACACCGGCGTATTGCCGTTCGTGGGCATCCAGTTGCTGGTGCTGGGGCTGCTCATTGCCTGGCCGCAGTTGGTGGTGCGTGAGTCCCCCACCGCGCCGCTCGATGCCGCCGCGATAGAACGCGCGCTTGAGATTGCCGCGCCCCCTGCGACAAAGCAGAAGGCCGATCCGGTGCAGATGCTGATGGAAAGCCTGCCAGCGACTCCGTAACCGATAGCCTAGCTTAGCTATTCAGGAAGGTCCCTGGGTCTTCCTGTGTGTGTCGTGCTGCTGCCCGTCGACCTCTGGTCGCGTACAGCGGCACGCGACCCAAAGAAGTCGTCGTCAACGTCCGCTTTGCGGTTACGGCACCATGCCTTTCACAACCCACGCGGTCGCAGCGTACGAACGCGGGCCGTCGGTCTCGCCGTCCAAGTACGCCAGCCGCACCGCCTCACGCAAGCGCTCTGCGTCTTCCGGGCCAAGGCCACCGACGTACGCGGCGACCGGACCTTCCTTGCCTCCGAGGGGTGCCCAAAAGTCGGCAAACGACTTGAACTCCATCCGGATCGTGACCGACTCCTGTACGACGTTGCTCAGCCCGACGTCGGACCATACGCGCGCCAGTTCGCCGGGGCGGCTCAGCGGTCGCGTGCACGCCGCTGCTCTCTCGCGACGGCCCGCCTCGTCCAGCATCGCGGCCGCGTCGAGGATCAGACGCAGTGCCACGAAGCCGCCTCGCGTATCCCACGTCGCAGCCGCGACCGTGCCGCCGCGTCTCGTCACTCGGCACATCTCCTGCACGGCAAGCTCGGCACGCGGCACGAATTGCAGTGCGAGCATGGCGAAGGCGTGATCGAAGTGCTCGGCTGAGAACGGCAGCGCGCGGGCATCGCCGATCTGGAACGTCAGGCGAGCGTCGGCGCTACGGCGCTTTGCGTACTCCACATAGGCCGCGCACACGTCGATTCCATGGGCACTGACAAGCTCGGGGTCCTGTTGCGCCAGGAACAAGGCCAAGTTGCCGGTCCCGCATCCCACGTCGAGCACACGACGCGCACTGCCGATGCGGGCGAACTCGACGAAGAGCGGAGCGAGGCGTCGGCTCCACCGGCCCATCTGCAGTTCGTAGCCGTCGCCATCCGCGGCGGCGAAAGTCGAGGCGCCGGACATTGAGGCTCTTGGCGGAAGCAGTGACGCAGGTTGCATCCATCCAAGCGCGGCCTGTGCAGGCTATTGCGCCTTCAACCCGGTGGCCTTCACCAGCGCGGCATTGATGTCGATTTCCTTTCGCACCAGCGCGTCGAACTCGGCTGGCGTCATGTCCAGGGGATCGACGCCGAGCCCCGCCAACTTTTCGCGAACTTTGGGCTCGTGTAGCGCTCTGACCGTCTCGCGGTGCAACTTGTCGACGATCGCTCGCGGCGTCTTCGCCGGAACGAACACTCCGAACCACATCGGGTATTCCGCGTCGGTGAAACCGGCCTGACGAAGCGTCGGCACCTCGGGCAGCGAGGGGGAGCGCGCCTCGCCGTTCACCGCAAGCGCCACGAGTTTGCCTGCGCGGATTTGCGGCAATGCGGCACCGAGTGCGATGAAAGCGAAGTCGATCCGTCCCGCAATCACTTCACTCATCGCTTCGGCGCCGCCCTTGAACGGCACGTGCGTCGCCGCCACACCGGCGCTCAACCGGAAGCGCTCCGCGCTGAGGTGCGAAGCGGAGCCCACGCCGGGCGACGAGAAGTTGAACGCGCCCGGCTTTGCCTTCGCCGTTGCAGCGAGGTCGGCCGCGGTCCGAAAGCCGCGCTCCGGCGGCACCACGAGCACGAACGGCGTGAGGCCAAGCGGGATGACTGCCGCAAAGTCGCGTGCCGGGTGGTAATCGAGGTTTGTGTACAGCGATGGGGCGATGGCGTGGGCGGCCGAGTTCACGAGCAGCGTGTAGCCGTCGGGCTCGGAGCGTGCGACGGCGCTGGCCCCCATGGTCTGACCCGCGCCGGGACGGTTCTCGACCACGACGGGCTGCCCGACCTGTGTGGCGAGTTGCTCGAACACGAGCCGCGGCGCCACGTCGATGACGCTGCCGGGCGTGATCGGCACGATCACCTTCATCGGCCGGGATGGCCAGGCTTCGGCGTAGAGCGTTACGGCTGGCAGGCCGAGTGCGAGTGCTATCAGGCATCGCGCAAGCGTTCGGTTCATCGTGTCCTCGCCGGTCAGTGATTGAAGGCGTTGCGTGGATCGCAGGTGTTGGCAAGAGAGTAGGCACGCTGGGCCGCTTGGTCCAATACATAGTTGCGCTTGCGATCGATGCCGGATCGGCATATACACCTTCCATGGATCTCAGGCATGCGCGCACTTTCGTCACGGTGGCCGATGTGGGCACCGTCTCCAAGGCAGCCGTGCGGCTGCACGTGGCTCAGCCGGCACTCTCGCGGCAGATTGCCAATCTCGAGCAAGAGCTCGGATTCCGGCTTTTCGACCGGGTAGGACGGCGCCTCATGCTGACAGGTGAAGGCGAACAGTTGCTCGAAGGCTGCCGTCACCTCCTGAGCAGCGCCGACTCGTTGCGCGAGCATGCACGCCTGCTGGTCGGCGGCGAGACCGGCACGTTGAAGGTCGCCGCGTCCCCGCAATTCATCGAAGGCGTGATGGCGGGCTTCCTGCACCGCTATCGCGAGCGGTACCCGAACGTGCACGTGACTGTGATCGAGGCGATCGCATGGCCCGACACGCTCGCAATGCTCGAACGAGGCGAAATCCATTTCGGTCAGAACCTGCTGCGCGCGGTCAACCCCAGCGACCCCCGCTTTGCCGCGCATCCGCTGGAAGTGGTCGACATGCTTGCCGTCGCTTGCGAGCCTTTCGCAGCTTCAGGGCAAGCGGGCTTGGACATTGGACGCCTCGCTGCGCAGCCGCTCCTTGTGCTCGATACCAGTTTCGTATCCCGCCGCACGTTCGACGCCACCTGCAGGCTGGCAGGTGTCGAGCCGAACATCGTGTTCGAGAGTCGGACACCGCACACGCTGCTGGCGATGGCCGAGCACGGCCACGGGATCGCCGTTGTGCCGTCGGCTGTGCAGACGAACCGGTACGCGCTGAATGTGATCGGCGTGACCTACAGGGGCGAGCCGCTGCAAGAGCGGTTGGCCGTCTTCCGGGACGCCCGGCGCGCGCTGCCGCCGTACGCCGCCGCCTTCTGCGACATGCTGGCGGAGTACACCCGCGAGGTGCTTCCGCTCTCGCGGTCGACGGCACGCAAGCGCCGAAAGCTCGTCAACCCTGCGTAGTGCTTGATGCAGCCCGGCGCGAATGTCCGCTCTAAGGCGACTCCCAAACGGCCGTTCTTGGCCGGCTGCGCGTATCCCACCCGACGATTTCATCGCCACATTGCTGCCTGCCGGCTCGCTCCTTCAACGCCCGCTATAAGGCAGGCAGATCGAGAAGTCGTATGACTCTTGCCAGTCTTGAACTGCCCCACAGGGGCCTGCGGTTCGTTGCATCGGCTGACTTCGTTGGCCGAGATTGAGCGACCTCCAAGCTGCCCGCCACCGGCACACGCACCTTTTTTGCCGGGACCGTCAGCGGCGAGAGACAGCAGACCGGCATCATCAATCGGATGACGACTATCAGGCGGCGAGTTCGCCAGATCGGCTGTCAAGGCTCGACCCTTTCCTGACATTCGCTGTGCCGGAATGATCGCCGCGAAGCGGCCGTTCGCGCTTGGCGGACCATGTAGCCGCACCGCTGCTCCCCTACTTCGCGGCGTGCAGGCTGAAGCCGTCGATGTCGGAACACAGGTTGTGCCTCAGTCCATCTGCCTCGGCATTGCGATCTTCTTCAGCACGTCGGCCGGATCGTAGACGCGCAGTTGCGAGGCTGGCCTGCCGGAGCTGCGGTAGACCACCAGATTGGTTCCGCCGTGACGCGCCTGCGAGGGAAACAGGATGCCATCGCATTCGGCCGCCACCGCATCGTCGGCCATATGCCAAGTCGGCGGTTCGACGGACTTGCCGAACCATTCCGAGCGCCAGTCCACAGCGAAATCAGCCCACAAAGGCGGCCAGCGTTCGGGGTCGAAACCGCCCGACAGGTCGGCTACGCGCAACCCGCGGACGAAGAAGGTACAGATCGTGCCGGGTGGCAACCACGGGTTGTCCTGCTTGTACTCGGCCAGCGCGCTGGCTTCGTCCATCGACAGGTAGAGCGCTTCCTGGCCCGGCCGGTTGAAGCGGCCACCTTGACGGGCCGCGCCTATGCCGGACAGAGGAGTGCCGGCATAGGCAGGCGAGATGACGCGGTAGCACGCCACCGCGTCGTTCTGGCCGAGCGAGGCCAAGATCATCCGGCGGCACCGCCTGCGAGCGACTCCAGATAGGCGATGACCGCGTCGGCTCGCCCGTCCTGCACGAGCGCGTCGGCGGTCTTGTATTCGAACGCCCGCAGTGGCTCATTGCGCACCAGGAAGGCTGCCCGCTCGGCATCGCCGGTCATCTCTGCTGCGACGGCCAGCACGCGAACCATGTCTTGCAGGTACTTCTGCAGTTGCGGTGCCTGCGGGCGCGCGGTGGGCGTGTTGCGGTGAACGTGAGCCCGCTCGGCCAGTTCTTGGATTCTGAATCCGAAGAAGTCACCCACCCGTGTCGGAGAGAGGTACGGCGTGTTGGGCTCGCGGAATCGCTCGACGAAGGACTGGTCCAGTACGGCGGCAGGCATGGTTGATCACCTTGCGCAGAGTTTATGCAGCTATTTTGCACTCGAAATGCTCTTGGCGCAACAACGATGTACTGGTTTGGGGCGGCGAGTTCGGTGGATCCGCTGTCCGGCTGCGACCCAATATAGAGACTCCGTATGAGTTGGCTCGATGTGTCCGGGTTATCCACGGCGACGCCCGCTGCCCCCAATGAGGCAAGGGCGGGCGCCGGGGTGGGTAACCCTCGCGCGGTGCCGGCTATCGCACGTCAGCATCTTCAGTTTGGTCCTGCGCTCAGTGACACTGAGCACGACCGGCAGGTAGCTGCCGGCGAGCGTGGGACTTGCACCCGCGGGCTACGAACATCCCGACCCCAACATGCGATGTTCACGGCTTTACTTTCGAGCCCGCGGGTGCGCTTGGGTTCGTCAACGAATACTCAGGGCATGCCGTCTTGCCGACCTCCTATATTGCCTTCGCAGAGCTCAAGCACCGCGGGTCCCCGACCATCAACTTGACACTGCACGACGGAAATCGGTGACTTTGCCGTCGGGGACATCGTCGCCCCATCCCTCGATCACACGGATCGCGCCCAACTCGATGAAAAGCGTGTCGAAATGACGCGCGTGATCGATGAACTCCTGCTTGTTGGCGGTTGGAACCGCGATCACGAAACCGTCGATGTAGGACATGCCTTGACTCCTTTGGGTTGACCGGTCGACCCACCTGCCTGAGGGCGTCTCGTACCTCGACGACGAACGGAAGTATGCCGCTTCGACATTGTTTGCCCGGTGCTTGGGCGCGCGTCCTGTGGCGGCCCTGGCTCTCTCGAGCACTGCCATTCGACGACATCCGCTGCTGGCCGAGGTTCTCTGATTGGCTATTCGGTCGATGGGCCGTCACCGCGATCACCGATCGCGATCACGACAGCGCCAAGCCGTTGCTCGGCCTCGACCCGGCGATGGGCGTCGACGGCTCGCTCCATCGGATAGATCTTGTCTACGATTGACTTGATGGTTCCGTCTTCGATCATCTCCTTGAGTGCGCCAAGTACCGCTTTCGTCTCTGCGGCAAATGCGAACGTTGCCGTCTTGTTGGTGAATCGGGTGGTAACGAACGAGCGAAGCATGACGGACAGGCGGGGGTTGCAGGACAGGTATCTTCCGCCGGGCCTGAGCGTCCTGATGCAGGCGGCATAGGAGCTGCCGGCAACCATGTCGAAGATCACGTCATAGGTTCTGTCCATGGCGGTGAAGCTCGCCTTCTCGTAGTCGATGAAGTGGTCCGCACCCAGTCGCCTCAACATGTGCTCCTTGATGTCTCTGTCCACGGCGGTGACTTCCGCCCCCATCGACTTCGCGATCTGAATCGCGTGCGTCCCGATGCTGCCGCCGGCGCCATTGATCAACACCGTGTCGCCCGCTGTGATGCGTGCGAGTCGCATGAAATGCAGCGCGTTGAATCCGCCCAACGGTACCGCCGCGGCTTCTGCAAAGCTCATGTTGACGGGTTTGGTGGCGATGGGGTAGCTCGCCGGCAGGGCAACGAATTCGCCATAGGCGCCGAACCGCAGGCCGGTAGCGCCGAAGATCTGCTGGCCGACGGAGAACTGGGCAACGTTCTTTCCGATCGATGCAATCTCGCCTGCGAAGTAGCCGCCCAGGATGTGTCGTTTTGGCTTTCGAAGGCCGAACGCGATCCGCAAGGGCAACCAGAACCACTTCACCGCGAACTTGAACCGACGCATTTCGACGTCTGACTTCGTCGCCTCAGCGGCCATCACCCGAATCAGAACCTCATCGTCTTTCGGAACGGGCTTTGCCACCTCGTCAAGTCTCAGAACTTCAGGCGGTCCATAGGTGGCGTACGTGATGGCTCTCATGCGCGACTCGACAGCGTGACGACTTCAGTCGTTTGTCAACCATATCAGGCAGATTTCCGGCCGGCAGCTGTTGGCCGGGGCTGGTCGTTCGCGACCGCAGGCTGTAGCTGGCCGCGACCGGCAGTTTCAGAGCAACGAGATCCAACCGTCGTGCGCCGGCCCACGACCCATAGCAGCCCATCGACGCGCTCCGAAGAGTCCTACGCCTAGCCCAGATCCTTTCATGTTCCGCATCCACGAAGCTGCCGTTCGCGGCCTACGGCGGTTGTTTAGGGTTGTGGGACACCTGCCCGGCGAAGGGAACGGAGCGACGAGCCGCCCCGACCTGAGGGCAGGTGTCGCACAAGCCTCGAGGGAGGAAACCGCGGCTGGCTGCACCGCGGGTGTTCAAGGCACGGCTATGGGGATTTGGGCGTTGAGGTGGCTGTGTGCGCGGGTATGGGCGCTGCGCGTGCGCACTGATGGGAAGGTGCAACGCGGCACCTCGCGGTGAGAACGAGGCTGTCAATGACATACCGATGAGCGCGGCGCAGCCGACGCACAGCGGACTGCGGCGCGACGCGCGCGCTGGCCCGGCCGGCCGCGATGGGCACACCGGCATCCAGCTCAAAGGGGTGAAGCACCGCGCTGGTCATGGCGGCGGTGCGCGGATCGTCTGGCCGCGCGTAAAGGTCTGCAAGACGATCATCGCGTGGCCGCAGTGCCGGCACACGAAGCTGGGCGGTGATGCGCTTTGCGCGTCGCTGGCGTGCTCGCTCACGGCGGCTTGCGCGGGCACTGCGTGCAGCAACTGGCGCGCCAGCGCCAGGTTCGCCCTGCGTGCGCCATTGGCCAGCAGCCCGTAGTGGCGGATGCGGTGCAATCGTGCGGGCAGCACATGCAGCAAGAAGCGGCGCATGAACTCCTCGGGAGCCAGCGTCATCGCCTTGTGGCGCGTACGCCCCTTGGCGCCGTCCTTGACGCCGTCCTTGACGCGATAGTCCTTCCATCTGAAGCTCACGCCGTGCTCGTCCATGCCGAGCAGCCGGCTGTTGGAGATGGCCACGCGGTGCGTGTAGCGCGACAGGTAGGCCAGCACGGCCGAAGGCCCAGCGAAGGGCTTCTTTGCATAGACCACCCACTCGATCTTGCGCAGCGGCGCCAGCCAGGCCTTGAACGCCGTGGGGTCGGCCAAGCCGGCATGCTCGCCGAAGAACTGCAGCTTGCCGGCTTCGTGCAGCCGCAGCAGCTCCTCGAGCAAGCGTCGCCTGAACAAGCGCGACAGCACGCGCACCGGCAGGAAGAAGCCCGGGCGGCAGGACACCCAGGTCTTGCCGTCTGGTGCCAACCCGCCGCCGGGCACGACGGCGTGCACGTGCGGGTGGTGCGTCAGCGCCGAGCCCCAGGTATGCAGCACCAACGTGGCGCCAATGCGTGCGCCCATGTGCTTCGCGTCGGCGGCGATGGTGAGCAACGTCTCGGCCGCCATGTCAAACAGCAGACCGTACAGCGGCGCCTTGTTCTGATAGGCGATGTCGGCGATCGGCGCGGGCAGCGTGAAGACCACGTGGTAATACTCCACCCAAGGTAGGAGCCGAATGCCCGAATCGGGCACGTTCGGATCTGTGCGGGGGGTGCCCGGTAACGAGCATTCCTACCGCGATAACGGAGCTACGGCGAGGTTACTCGGGCACCGCCAGACGAAAGGGGCGGCAACAGACAAACCGGACCTACCGCCACCGCGCCACATCTCGACTCTACCGGGTCCCACAGTGCACATCGCTGCCCGCTGCCGGGCTAGGCGTGCACGAACGGGTCCAATAGACTCAACCCTGCGCTCAGCGATTGCGTAGCGGTTGCAACGAGCGATCGACGGCCCATTGGCCGATCTTTCGTCCATGACGTAACCCCTTGTCCACGGCGTCACGGAAATGGAAGCCGACGTAGACCCTGGATGCACCGTTTTCCTCGGCGGCCTGGTCGAAGCCACGGAAGTGCCGCACCACCGCATTGGCGTCATGGCAGTTGTTGCCAGCAGGCAGGCTCAGGCTGCAGGCGCTGAAGGCGATGTGATCGCGGCCGAAGACTCGCTTCATCACCTGCGCCGCCGCCGCACCCTGCACGGCGTGCGCCGACTCGTAGTCCGGAATCGGTGGCGTCGGGCGCAACGACATCCAGGCCAGGTCCGCCGTGGTCGCGGGGTTGCCATCATTGGCGGCCTCGCGGATCGCCGTCACCGGCCGCCAGAAGCGGTAGTGGTACTTGGTGGAAAAGCTCGCCACGTAGCCATCGGCCAGCGCCATGTTTAACAAGCCGAACAGGCGTGCGTTCTGCCAAGGGTCCAGCCCTCGCGCGGCACTCACGCTGCGTGCGATGCGGTTCCATGCCAAGGGTGAACTTTCCACCCAGAACAGGGCGATCTCGGTCTGTTCAGCATCGCGTGCGCTGGGCGTATTGACGCCGTCGCCGCCCAGTCGCTGCACCTCCGCGACGTCGGCCGCGTACTTGCGGCAACCCTGAGAGTTGTTCAGCGGCTTGCCCGCGCAGTCCACCGCCAGTGGTGGGCCGGGACGAAATTGCGCCGCGTCGCGCAGCACGAAGGGCTTGACCTCGCCCCAAAGCGGCGCAAAAGCGATCGGCGGCGAGCCTGGGGTGAAGCGCCACTCACCGGTCTTGGTACCCTGCGGGAAGTTCGGATCGACCAGTGGGGTATCGGAACCGTCGTTCATGCGACGCGCGATCACTGCGGCCGCCGCGGCCTGGCCGAGCGCGATGCCTTGCGCCTTGGTCGTGCCGTCGGGGATCGCAGCCAGCGCACTGGCATAGTCGGTCTCGACTCGAGCGATACCGGCGGCGATACATTGCGCCGGGAAAGGCGCGCCGATGAGGGCGATCTGGCTGACCAGCACGTCGCGCGCGGCGGCGGCCACGGCAGCATCGACCGAGGTGCTGGCGGGGGCCGACGCCTGGTAGGCATAGGGCCGCGAGCGCCTGTCGATGGCATTTAGCGCATCGTGCACCGCCAAGTGCAGCATGGCGTACAGGCGCGACTCGTGCAGCGGGTTGTCGTTCGGTGCGATGCAGGCCGCCAAGGCGGCGGAACCGGCGTTGGCATTCCAGTCTGTCACCGCGTCGGCGCGCACCACGCCGAATGCGCCACCCAGGCCCAGCAGTGCCAGGCTGATCAGCTTCGAAGTTTGCTTCATTGGTCACCTCCATGCGCCGCGGCTTGCGACGTGCCGGGCAGCATCTGCGCTGGCGCCGGCAGGCGCCAGCGCGCCGCGACGGACGCGTCGAATCGGGGTGCCGGCCAGCCCTGGCGAGCCAAGCGGATCGCCGTCAGCTCCGCGGCGGCTGTCGGCGCCGCCAAGCGCGTTTCAGTCGGGACGTACCGGTTGCGTCCATTCGTCGCCCGTGCAGCCGGTTTCGCACCACGATTTGCCGCTTCCGTCGAAGCGCCGCACGGCCTACGATGCGCTGGACCGAAGATCGCTAGGGGAGCGGGCCGACCATGACTGCCGCGATCGATCAGGGCTATGGGCAACGTCTGCGCAGCGCGCTCGGCTGGCGTGCGTTCGGCGTCGTGGTCTTGCTGGCCTGGCTAGTGTCCACGCAGGTGCTCTTCCGGCCCCATCTGTTCGAGATGTGGGACCTGCCCGACATCGCCCTGGGCTGGGCCAACTACTTCGGCGAAATGGCGGCCATCGGTGTGCTGACCTGGGTGAGTGTGGTGGCGGCCGAACAATGTCGGCTCAAGCCGCCGCTGGCACACGCCGCGCTGCTTGCCACGGCCATCGTCGCGCCGGTTCTGCTGGCCGTGTGGCTGATGGCCTGGCGGTACTCGGGACAATGGTGGCCGGCAGCCCCGTTGGCGGTGCTCGGCGAGACGCTGAAGTATTCGATGCTCTGTGCCTTCGTCTATGGCGCCTGCGCGGTGCAGCGCCACGCCGAGCGCATGCAGTCGCAGGCAGTGGCGCTCGACGCTGCGCGGCGCGAACTCGAACACCAGGCTTCGCAGGCGCAGTTGCAACTGCTGCAGGCGCAGATCGAACCGCACTTCCTGTTCAACACCTTGGCCAATGTGCGGCGCCTGTACCGCCAGCACCCGGCCGCCGGCGCCGAGGCCGTCGACAACCTGCTGATCTACCTGCGCGCGGCGTTGCCCCAGGTGCGGCGCGCCGAATCCACGCTGGGCGAGGAATTCGAGCTGGCACGTGCCTACCTGCAACTGTTCCAGGTGCGCATGGGGGCGCGGCTGCGTTTCACGCTCGACCTGCCACCGGCGCTGCGCCGGTTGCCCTTCCCGCCGATGGTGCTGCTGACCCTGGCCGAAAACGCCATCAAGCACGGCCTGGCCCCCGCTGACCTGGGCGGCACGGTCGCGCTGTGCGCGCGACGCAGCGGCTCGACGCTTGAAGTCAGCGTCGCCGACGACGGCGTCGGCTTCGGGCCTGATGCCGGTGGCCACGGCGTCGGCCTGGTCAACATCCGGCGGCAGTTGGCCGCGCGCTTCGGTGACGGCGCGTCGCTATCGCTCGATCAGCGCGACAGCGGCGGTGTGATTGCACGGCTGCTGCTGCCATGCAGCGCGGCACCCGCCGATGCACCGCGGCGCTTTGCCGCATCGGGGCTGGCATGAGCGTGCATGGCCGCTCCAAAGCGCTCATGCCGGAGTGCCAACGGCGCGGAGGTTGCCTGGTGAACATCTTCACCATGTTTGGCGCACGAGGGACACACCGGCCGACCGGTTCTGCCGTGCGCGTGCCGCCCGCATCGGACTGGCGCATCCAGGCGACCATCGTCTTCGGCCTGGAACTGGCGCACCTGACTTTCGAGTCGGTGCGCACCGACCATGCGCTGCTGCTCACCGGCCCGCTCGACTGGCTGGCCTACAAGGGCGACGAGATCCTGCGGCAGTCGATCAACGTCTTCACTGCGGTGGTGGCACTGCAGTTCATCGATCGCCTGCCCTCGACACGCCCGCATCGCACGCCATTGGCCTGGCTGGCGATGCTGGTGTCCGGGCTGACCGGCGCGTCGTTGGCGGCATTCGCGTTGCCGCACGAGCCGGTGGCGGTGCGCGTGGGGGCATCGGCGTCCACCGAGATCTGGTTCTGGTACACGTGGTGGGTGTACACGATGATCGGCGGCATGGCTCTGGTGGCCATCGACCGCCTGCGCCAGCGCCAGCAAGGGGCGCAGCAGCTGGCCCAGGCCCAGGAGCATGGGCGTGTGGTTCGCCAGCAGTTGGCGACTGCGCGGTTGCAGACGATCCAGGCCAGGGTCGACCCGCAGCTGCTGTTCGACATGCTGGCTGCCGTGAAGCGCTTCTACGAACGCGACGCGCAGCGCGCCGAGTTGATGCTCGACGAGCTCGCCGCCTTCTTGCGTGCGGCGCTGCCGCGGCTGCGCAGTGCGCGCTCGACGCTCGAGATCGAGTTCGACCTGGTGCGCAGCTATGTGCGCCTGCTGCGTTGGTGCGCTGACGCGCCGGTCGAACTCGACATTCGGCAGCCCGAGGCGCTGGCGACCGCCGCGTTCCCGGCCGGCGTGCTGCTGCCACTGCTGATCGGCCCTGCCAAAGCAGCACGCTGCATCACGCTCGAAGCACGGGCGCAGGGGGCCGTTTTGCGCATCCAACTGAGCGACACCCGCGCACCCACCGATGCCGTGTGGGATCGTTTGCGCCAATCGCTCCACGGCCTGTACGGCGAACGCGCTGGGCTGCAGATACAGCGCCTTGGCGCGCTCGCGCAGATCGAACTGGAGCTGCCCCTTGAGCCTGCTTGAGCGCCCCACCGCCTCGCGAGCGCCCACCGGATTGATCGCCGAGGACGAGCCGCTGTTGGCCGACGAACTGGTCGAGCACCTGGCTGCGCTGTGGCCGGCGCTGCAGGTGGTCGCCCGCGCGAGCGACGGCGTTGCCGCGCTGCATGCGGTGGAGGCCCATGCGCCGGACATCGCCTTCCTCGACATCCAGATGCCGCGCCTGACCGGGCTGGACGTGGCGCGCCAGATCGCCGGGCGATGCCATGTGGTCTTCATCACCGCCTTCGACCAGCACGCGCTCGGCGCCTTCGAGGCCGGCGCCATCGACTACGTGATGAAGCCGCTGGCGCTGGCGCGTCTGGTCACCACCGTGCAGCGGTTGAAAGCCAGGGTGTTGCAGCCACCCGCCGACCTGTCGAAGGTGTCGGGCCTTCCCGAGTCCCACCCGGCGGGCGCGACCCGCTTCCTGCAATGGATCCGCGTCTCGCGCGGCAGCGCGGTGCGACTGTTGACAGTCGACGACATCTGCTACTTCAAGGCCGACAGCAAGTACACGCTGGTCGTCACGCGCGACTGCGAATCGCTGATCAAGAAGACGATCAAGGAACTGGTGCTCGAACTCGACCCGAACATGTTCTGGCAGATCCACCGCTCGGTGATCGTCAACGTGCACGCCATCGACAGCGTGCTGCGCCGCGGCGGCGGCGAACTTGCGGTGCGGCTGAAGCAGCGCGACGAGACGCTGGGGGTCAGCGAGCCGCACCACCATCTATTCCGGCAGATGTGAACCCACCCAAGAGGAGGACGTGCCATGAAGACGACCCTGAGGTGTGATTGCGGCGACGCGCCGGCCAGCCGCCGCGATGCCCTGATGTTGTTGGCGGCGCTGGGCGTCGGCCCTTTGGCGGCACAGGCCCAGGACGCGACGATGATGGAGCCGCGCAGCTACAAGGTGCTGTTCGAGAACGACAAGGTGCGTGTGCTGGAATACGTGTCGCGGCCCGGCATCGGCGTGTGCGGGACCGGCCGGCACTCGCATCCCGATCATGTGACCGTGACCCTGACGCCCGCCAAGGTCAAGCTGACCACGGCGGACGGCAAGGTGCAAGTCAAATCGATCCCCGCGGGCAGCGCTTTCTGGGATCCGGCTTCCACCCATTCGGCCGAGAACATCGGCGGCTCCGGATCGCGAATGGTGCTGATCGAAATCAAGGACAAGGACTGGAAGCCTGCCACCGGCTGACTGCAGTGGGCGCGTTGGCGCGCCGATCCAGCGTATTGGGTCGGCTGCATTGCCACAACGCTCATTTGAATCGTGCTGGCGAGCGTGTACGCCGTCACGCGCCTTGGGGAATGCGCCCACGCGTAACACCGGCCGAACGCGTTGGCGACCGACTGCTGTCCGGCGATCAATTTCAATACTTGATGTTCGGCTCTGGGTCGGAGCATGACCGACGCCATATCGGAGTCACCGCCGCAGACCAGCCGTAGAAGGTGGGGCGCCTTGAAGCAGCCCGTCGTGACCGGGTGCAATCGATCCCGAGCAGTCCTTCGAATGCTGGCCCAGCGCGGCTGCATGCGAGTGATTACAATGCATGCACTGGCGGCGTAACGAGGGAATGAAGATGGCCATGCTGACCGTACGTAACATCACCGACGAGGTACACCGCGCCCTGCGCGTGCGGGCCGCCCAGCGCGGCCACAGCATGGAGGCCGAGGTGCGTGACATCCTGGAGTCTGCAGTCAGCCCGCAGGGGCGGGTAAAGCTGGGCTCGCTGCTGGCCGACATGGGCAGGCGGGCCAGGCTGAGTAATGAAGAATTTGCCGTCTTCGAGCAGGTGCGCAGCAAGGCCCCTGCCCGCCCGGTGAGTTTCGAATGATCCTGCTGGACACCAACGTGGTGTCGGAGCCACTGCGCCCGGCACCAGATGTCCGTGTGACCGAGTGGATCGACGCCCAGGCACTGGAAACGCTGTTCCTGTCGGCCATCACGGTGGCCGAACTGCGCGCCGGCCTGGCGCTGCTGCCTGCGGGCAAGCGGCGGACGGGCTTGCAAGAGAGTCTGGAAACGCGGGTGCTGCCGCTGTTCTCCGGCCGCGTGCTGCCCTTTGATCTGGGCTGCACCAAAGCCTATGCGGAATTGATGGCCAAGGCCCGCGCGTCGGGGCTGGCCATTGCCAGCGCAGATGGCTACATCGCTGCCATTGCCGTAGCCAACAGCTTGACCGTGGCCACCCGAGACACTGGCCCCTTCGAAGCGGCCGGCGCTGCGGTGATCAACCCCTGGCAGGCTTGAAAGGAAGGCTGGCGCCCTCCTGTGGTTGTTCGCCTCGAAGGTCCGGGCAAGTTGCCCCGCGCGGTGACGTGACAGTCATCGTGAACGATGGCATGGGACCAAGGGACTGGTCGCCTGATCCGCTCGACCGAACGACCGCACATGGCCTGGTCGAGCCGAGAAGTGAAGCTCAGACTCGTCGCCTGAAACCTGCCGCTCGTGGGCGCTTCACGACGGGATTCTCGAGCTCAGGGCGAAGGACGGCTTGTGGCCGATTGCCGGTGCCCACGAACGACAGGTCTCCGGCGTCCTGAGTTGCTTCAATTCGCGACGATGAGTCGATCGCCGCTGCTGGTGGTGCTCTTCGCGGCACCGGAATCCTTTGCGCACGTCGAGACGGCCAACCGCGCATCTCGTTCCCGCTGCTACCGCTCGAGATGTGCCAATCTTGAGGTTGCCGCGACGATGGCGCCGTAAACGCGTTCCGCCTGCGCTCGGGCGCTGGGCCTGAAGCGGCCGACCACCTGGACCGCAACGACGCCTACAACTTCTTCAAGCCACCGGGCGATCTGGTGGTGCCGGGCCCCACCTTCACCAGCGGAGCTTCATCACCGGGACGGAGTTCTCCGATCCGGTCGGAGCCAAACTGGGCGTGTTCAGCGACGCCCAGCCCCAGGGCTATTCCGTCCTCCCTCATCTTCATCGGCATCAGCGGCCCGGAACGCAGCGACGAGCGCGTCGAGCAGGGGTAGGTCACCATGGAGGCCGAGGTGCTGCCGCAGTGATGGCGCGAGATCACCGGCTCCGGCCGCAGCAGACGTCGAGCTTTCGACCGCTGCCGCAGGGGCAGGGCTGGTTGCGTTGGGGATCGCCGCCACCGCCCGAGCACTGCACCAGCCGCTACGCGCCGGCTGGTGTGGCAAGGGCGGCACGGAAACGGGTGTACTGCGAGCGCAAGTGTTCGACGTAATGCGCGTCCAGCAGCGCGGAGAAGAAGGCCAGCATGGCCCCAGGCGGCACCAGATCCGGGCTGTTCAGGTCGATGCTGGGGCCCAGCATCTCGGCCCGCGTGCGCGCATCGAGCGGCGCGCCGTACCAGCGCGCATAGAACTCCGGGGTTTCCCAGCCGAAGTTGATGGTCGAGACATGGCGGTGATCGAGATGCACCAGGATCATCGTCTTGCGGCAATCGCAGCCGGGGTCGGTGCAGTAGGTGTCCACCATCGCATAGGCGCCATCGGGAAGCTCGGGATGGTGTGCGATGGTCAGCGTGCGGACCCGCGCCGTGTCCCCCAGAATCTCGCCAGCAGCGACGAAGCTCATGCCTTCAGCTCTTTGCCGACCGCCACATAACGCGTGCCGCGCCTCTGCCCCTGCACCCGGGCGTGTCCGTCCGCCACCAATTGCCTGAGCAGTGGCCGCACCGCCTCGGCGTCTAGGCCGGTGGCAGCGCGGGCGGCGGCGTTGTCCAGCGACCCAGCCTGGCGCAATGCGGCCAGCAGGCGGGCGGCCGGGTCGCGCGCCCGCGTTGGCTTGGCGGTTGTAGGCGCCGCACGGACCGGCATGGCCGCCGCCCGCGGCTGCATCGGGGCCGCCGAGGTCGTGGCAGTGGAACCATCCATCTCCAGCCCGAAGAGGGCGCCGAAATCGTCGCCGGCCAGCGTGCGCTCGCCAGCCGCAGGGGCAGTGACCACGCCACTGCCGGCCTTGCTCAGCAGTTCGGCGGGATCGACCTGGCGCAGGGTGAACAGCAGCTCCGGCTTGCTGTCGAAGCGGGCGCCAACGCCGTAGAGGACAGCGGCGACATGCTTGCACATGTAGGCGCCGTCTGGGCACGAGCAGTCGAAGCGGATGTCCTTGGGCACGGGGAACAGTCCTTCGCCCTGGCGGCACAGGCGGTCCATGACTCCCTTGGAGAAGCGCCCCTGCAGCAGTTCCACCAGCGAGTCGATGCCGCCAGCGCAGTCGGCGCAGATCTGCTGCCACTTCGCCTTCGGCACCGGCTTCACCGCGATGGTGGTGCAGTAGATTGATGACCCGCTGACCTGCGCCGCGACCGTGCCGGGAGTGATCTGCAGGTCGATCACCGACCCGTTGCGCACGTAGGTGCGGCCGCGCGGCAGGCGGTTGGCGTAGTCGCTGTAGCCCTCCATGTTGGCGCACCAGGCCTTGCCCCAGGCCGTGGTGGCGATGGCGCGGCCCTGGACGACGACCGGCGAAATGGTTTGCCCCTTCTTCGCCAATTTGGCCATCGCGCCAGCGGCCTTGCGGCGGCGCTCGGCGACGGGGACATGGGGCGCCCACTCGTAGAACATGGCTATCCTTCGCTGGTGGCGGATTTCAGGTCGAGACTGACCAGTCGCAAGAGTTCAGCATCGCTCAGCTCGGTCAGCCTCACCTCGCCGCCACCGGCATCGAGGAGGTCGGCGGCCAGTTGCTTCTTGTCGCTCATCATGGCGTCGATTTTCTCCTCGACGGTGCCGCGGCAGACGAACTTGTGGACCAGGACGTTGCGCTTCTGGCCGATACGGAAGGCGCGGTCGGTGGCCTGGCTTTCCACTGCGGGATTCCACCAGCGATCGAAGTGGACGACATGCGAGGCGGCGGTGAGGTTGAGGCCCGATCCGCCGGCTTTCAGCGAGAGCACGAAGAAGGGTACGGTCTCGTCCCCCTGGAAGCGGGCGACCAGTTCCTGGCGGCCCTTCACCGCGGTGGCGCCGGTCAGCACGCAACCCTCGCGTCCGAAGATCGAACCCAGGAAGGCGGCGATCGGTTCAGTTGCCTCGGCATACTGGCTGAACACCAGCATCTTTTCCTGCTTGGCGGCGATGACCTCGGCCAACTCGCGCAGGCGGGCCAGCTTGCCGCTGTCGGACTCGGCCCAGCCACCGTCGCGCAGCCATTGCGAGGGGTGGTTGCAGATCTGCTTGAATCGCGTGAGGAAGGCCAGCACCAGCCCCTTGCGCGCCACGCCCTCCGCCCCCTCGTCGAGCGCCTTGGTCAGATCGCCCACCGCCTGCTGATAGAGCGCCGCCTGCTTGCGCGACAGGCCGCAGTACGCGTTCTGCTCGATCTTGTCCGGCAGATCGCTGATCACCGCCTTGTCGGTCTTGAGCCGGCGCAGGATGTAGGGCTGCACCAGCCGGCGCAGCGGCGCGTAGCCGCCGGGGCCGTCGGCCAGGCGTTTGGCGAAGCTGGCGAAGGACTTGGCGCCACCAAGCAGACCCGGATTCACGAAGTCGAAGATGCTCCACAGGTCGCCGAGCCGATTCTCGATCGGCGTGCCGGTCAGGGCCAGGCGTGAGCCGGCCTTCACCGTCTTCGCCGCCTTGCTCTGCCGGGTACCGGGATTCTTGATCGCCTGCGCCTCGTCCAGGATCGCCAGCCGCCAGGGAGTGGCCTGGACCCAGGCGAAGCGGTGCAGTGAGCCATAGCTGGTAATTACCAGATCGATGCCGGCCAGGCGCTCGGCCGGCAGTCCACCCAAGGCCTCGGCCGGCATCTCCGAGGTGTGTGCCACCAGCACGCGCAGGCTAGGTGCGAAGCGGGCGGCCTCCTGCGCCCAGTTGGCGAGCAGCGAGGCCGGCGCCACCAGCAGGCTCGGGGCCGGGCCTTCGGCGCGTTTGCGTAGCAGCAGCAGAGCCAGCACCTGGATGGTCTTGCCCAGACCCATGTCGTCGGCTAGGCAGGCGCCCAGGCGCAGACGCGACAGCAGGTGCAGCCAGCGCAGGCCGATCTGTTGATACGGCCGCAGCGTGGCGTGCAGATTGGGGCCGGCGTCGACGGCCGCCAAACCCTGCGGCCCGCGCAATCCCGCCAGGGTCTCGGCCAGCCATGGCCCGGCGTTCACCTGCGCCCACTCGGGCGAGGCCATCACCTCCTTGCCGCCGATGGCTGCACCGGCCCCGGCCAGCAGGCGCATGGCATCAAAGAAGCCCAGGCCCTGCTCGCTCGCCAGGCGCTCGACCTGCTGGAACTGCGTCAGGGTTTGCTTCAGCCGCTCGGGATCGACCTCGACCCATTTGCCGCGGATGAACACCAGCCCACGGCTGTCGGCCAGCAGGCCCTGCACCTCGGCGGCAGTCAGCGGCTCGCCATCGATGGCCACCGACACCTGGAAGTCGAGCAGCGCGTCCTGTCCCACCAGCGACGGCTGACGCCCACCGACCGTGGCGCTGACCGTGGCGCGCGAGGGCCGGTTGGCCCGCCACTGCGCTGGCATGCGCACCACCACGCCGGCGTACTCCAGCTTCGGCACATCGTGCAGGAAGGTCAGCGCCTCGCCGGCGCTCCAGCGCAGCGCCTGGAAGATCTCGCGACGGTCGATGAGGCCCTTCAACCAGGCACAGCCCTCGCCGGCGCGTTGCAGCGGTGCCAGCAGGGCGAGCAGGCGCTCCTTGTCGGCAGCGGCAGCGTATTCGCGCAGGGCCTCGCCCAGCGGCCGGTGCTGTGCCTTCCCCTGCGCCGACAGCCGGGTGGTGTAGGTAGCGAGGAAGGCGAAGGGAAACTGCTCGTCCTTGCGGTTCTCGGCCAGATGGACGTGAACGCGGCCGACGAGGTTCCAGGCCGGGTTGCGCGCCTTCAGGTAGACGCCGAGCGGCTGGCCCGAGGCCTGCAGTTCGGCGTGCAGCGCGGCGTCGAGTTCCTGCCACAGCCGCTCCAGCACCCCGACCGACAGGTATTCCGCCCCGTCCATTGGCGGCGCCGACCACGCCAGCACCTGCAGCTCGCCGGCATCCGGCGGCGGCACGCGCCCAGGCAGGTGCTCCGTCACCTCGGGCAGCGTGCACAGCGCGGTCAGGTAGCGCACGGCCAGATCCCGCCACCACGCGATCACCGGCGGCAAGGCCGCGCCGACGTGTTCAGCGCCAAGCCCCAGCAGGACCTGGCCTGAACCCAGGGCGCTGCCCATCACCAACTGCTTGGCCAGTTCGAACGGCAGCGGCGGGGCGTCCGGCGCGGACACCACGGTGAGGCGGCCGTGTGGGGTGAGGGCGAGCGTGCTGGGGGTCATCGGACGGTGTACATGGAACGGGATGGCGCCGACGGCAGCATGAGGCCAGAACGTTCCGCCGACCCGCCTTGGTCGTGCCGGTGTGGCGTATGCGTCCGGCCTTCGTCAGGTTGGCGAGGCGGCATTCTCACGCCGGCATCTCCTCAACCCAGCCACTGCGGCAACATGATGCGGGTTGCTCGCGCGTCGGCCTGCAGGTGGGAGACGCTCGGTTCTTGGGTCGATTCTTGGGTTGGGAGAAGGAGCCTCGGTTGGCTGCGGACTGCCGTCGGTAGAGCCTGTACGATTCTTCGACGCCGCGCGCCGGTTGCGCGGACACACCGCACGTATGTACATCACCGACGCACGTCATTTTCTGGACGACAAGGGCGCCATTGCCCCGCTGCGCGGTCCAGCCAAGGCCATGGCTGACTTCCATGCGGCAGTCATCGCCTACGCCACCGACTTCGACGACGCCGGCGTGACCCTGCCACGATGCTTCAAATGCAAGAAGGGCACGGTCGAGGCCGCACTGGCCCAGGACGACGCCATCGTCTGGCACTGCCCGCGCTGCCAGGCCGAAGGCCGTATCTCGAACTGGCAAGGCACGCTTTGGGACCTCAGCGAGCGGCCGGACACACCGAGTTGAGGTCGGGAGAGCGATCGGTGGGGATCGGATGCCGCAGGTTCATCGTTGACGACGAGGGCAGGCTTGTCCGGCTGAGGAACGCCATCTTTGAGCGGCTGCTGCGCGATCCACAGCACCACACCATGCCTGCGCTGGCTGGCCAACGCGTGCGGATGGCGGAGATCCTCGTTCAGCTTGCGGACCGTCGGCCGATCCAGGTGGTCCGGCGGGTGTACTTCGTCGTAGGCTTTGACGAGGCCGGCCGTCTGGACACAACGCGGCTCCAGAATCAGCAGAGGGCACTTGCAGAGTCGGCGGCGCTGGACCGTGTTTTCGCCGTGCCCAGCGACGACGACCGTGTCCCAGACGAGTCCTAGACGCGGCTTCGCGTTTCGTTGCCCAAGGCGGCCGGTGGCGACCGTCGAATGATTTGGCTCGGCGCATCGACGACGTGGCTCTCGGGAAGGCGTAGTCGAGCCCCGCTGGGCACGCAATGGACGTCGGCAAAGCGGTCCTTCGTGGGCACCGGCAATCGGCCAATACCGGTCAGCTGTGCAGACAGCTAAATGCTGCTTGAATGGCCGGTCTCGAAGGTACAGCAGTCACGGCCCGACAGCAGTTTGAAGCGGTGCGCACAACCGATCGAAAGCGCCTCCAACCTTATGGCGCGGGAAGCGTAACGGGTCGACGAAGAGGAGCAACCCGCGCCTCGGTCAGGTACGCGGCCATCGAATGGTGACGAAAGGAAATCTCTCCAAGTTCATCGTAGGTGCTACTGCCTCTTGCGAAGGGCAACACCGTCTCCGCGCCATCGCGCAGCTGGTCCAGTGTTTCTTGTGTGATCAGCAGGTATTCGGACTCCGCCACCGAATTCTTCAGGAGGCGGTGAGCAACGATGATGCTTTTGCCGATGAACTTTGAGTGCCCCTTACCCCAGTGGCAGGGCAGCGTCGATCACTGCTTGGGGATCGGCCGGACCCCATCGTCGCGATCCGCCCAGGCCGGTATGGGCAACATCGCCGCGAGCTCGCCGTACATCGGCTTGGTCACCAGGCGCGCCACACCGCTGGCCAACAGCGAACAAGCCATCAGGCTGAGCACCATCGATTGGCCGGACACCATCTCCATGACGATGATGAACGCCGTGATGGGCCCGCCCGTGGTTGCCGCAAGAAAGCCGACCATGCCCAGTGCAATCAGCGGAATGGCCTCGCGGGTGCCCAGGCCGGCGAGCAAGGCCACGTCGTGGCCTATGCCGGCGCCGATGGCCAGCGACGGCGCGAAGACTCCCCCCGGCACTCCGGTCCATGCCGACAACCAAGTGGCGACGAACTTCAGCAGCGTGTACACCCCCGGCAGTTCGGCTTGCCCCTCGAGCAACGCGCGCGTGGTGGCATAGCCCGCACCGGCCGTGGCACCGCCGGTGGCCAGGCCGATCACGGCCACAGCCAGCGCGCAGGCCGCAGCGAAGCGGTAGGGGTAGTCCCTTCGCCAACGGCTGAAGCGGTCTGGAAGCCCACGCACCGACACGATCATCAAGCGGGCGAACACGCCGCCTGCAAACCCGCTGGCCAGGGCCACCATCAACCCGGGCCCAAGCAACGACCACGACAGCTGCTGAACGGGCAGGCGACCAAAGTAGGTCTCATTGCCGAACACGGCCACTGCAACCAAGCCTGACAGGACGATGCTGGCGATGACCAGCGAACTGTGCGACATGCCGCGCCGGCGCGACAGCTGTTCAAGGGCAAAGACGATGCCGCCCAACGGTGTGTTGAAGGCCGCAGCAATGCCGGCGGCCGCCCCCGCGACCATCAGGTCGTGCGCGTCCATGCCCGATTGCGGCGAGAGCCAGCGCCGTGCGTTGACCATGATGCCTGCGCCGACCTGAACGGTCGGGCCTTCCCGGCCGATCGACAGCCCGGCCAGCAGGCCGCCCGACACAAGCCCGATCTTGTGCAGCGAGCCACGCAGCGAGACCAGCCATGCGCGCTGCGATTCATCCAGGTCGTCGTCCAGTGCACGCACCACCTGGGGTATGCCCGAGCCCATGGCCGCGGGGACATGGCGTCGTGTCCACCAAAGCAGCGCCGCCGTGAGCAGCGGCGTCCAGACCAGGACCAGGTAGCGCCAATAGCCGCCTACCTGTTCGAAGCGCATGAAGGCATGGGTCGCCGCTTCAGACAGGAACGTGAAGCCGACGACGATCAGGCCAGTGGCTGCGGCATAGGCCAACACCACGCCGCGATCGACCCATTGCCGCCCGGCGAGCAATTCAGCGCGCAGGTTGGTCCAGAACTCCGGTTCCACGTCGCGCACTGACCGCCAGCCGCCTTGAAGCGCCGCGCGGGCCATGCGCAGAAGGCGCTTCAGCAGCATGCGTGCTGTCGTGGCATGGTCATGCGGCGGCGCGATCGATTTGCATGGCTGCGCCTGTCGATGGACAGGGGAGCTCGGCGTCATGGGGTGAGCCCGATTGTATTTTGCTGGGCGAATCCAGGCCTTCAAATGCTCACGGGCTACCGGCTGCACGAATCGCTGCAGATCTACCGTCAGCTGCGTGTCCTCGACTTGGTGCTGTCCATCGTGCGCTCTGTGGTCATTGTTCCGCGCACGGCGCTGCGGTGCATGCGCCAACGCGCGCACTGGCCATGGTCAGCGAACCAGAAGTACCTTCAAACTCCGCTGCGTCAGTTGCGACAGGAATTTGGCATCCGCGTGGCGCACAGCCACCGGACGAAATAGGCGGAGGTGCGCGCGATACCCATCGCATCGCTCGGCGCCGCTCGCACCGAACGCCTGCGTCGTCCCGCGTGGCCGCCTTCACGCTGCGGCTCGCGGCGTCTTCAGTAGCGCGTCGTAAGGTCGGTCAGCCAGGCCGGCGACGCGTCGACGGCCCAGGCCTCGAAGCGCTTGTCCCACCCGGTCAGGATGGCGACGCCGATGGCCAGCATCAGCACGCCGAGCACGATCTTGCCGGCTTTGCCCGCGGCCATCATGCGGCCGCGCACGCGCAGCACGGTGTTGCGCGACAGCGAGCCCAGCACCACCAGCGGCGTGCCGGCGCCGAGGCCAAAAATCGCCATCAACAGCGCGATCTGGCCGAGATTCTGCCCTTGCGAGGCCAGCGTCGTCGCGGCGCCGAGCGTCGGGCCCACACACGGGCTCCAGATGATGCCCAACACCAGGCCGACGATGAACTGCCCACCGACACCGTCGAGCCGGATGCGCGACAGCAGCTGGTCGCCGGCGTTGCTCAGGCCCGAACTGGCGCTGGCAAAGCGCTCCTGCAGCCGAGGCGACAGCAAGACAATGCCGAAGCCGATCAGGATCGCCGCCGCGGTGTTGCGAAAGAGCGCCGCGTCAAGCCCGAGCGACGCGCCGAGCGTGGCGAGGAAAATCCCGACCACGGCGAAGGAAAGCGCGAGGCCGAGCGCCAGCGCGTACGGTCCCAGCCGGTGCGCGCCCAGCGCCGTGGCGAGCAGGATCGGGATCAGCGGCAACACGCAGGGCGACAGGGTGGACAGCACCCCGGCCAGGTAACCCAGGCCGAAGGTGCCGAAGCCGAAGCTCATCGCCGGCCTGCCGGAGCGCGTGGCCTACAGGGCCTTGCTGAACGTGGCCTCGATCGCGCCGCGGGTGGTCTCGCCGGTCGAACGCGAGACCTCCTTGCCGCCCTTGAAGACCACGAAGGTGCTCTGCGACGAGACCTTGAGCATCTTCTTCAGCGCCTTCTCCTTGTCGAAGTCGGCCACGAAAAGCGTCACGCTCTTCATCTTCGGCTCGCCCAACACCTGGGCTACGAGCGGCGCCTGGGCCTTGCAGGTAGGGCACCAGTCGGCGTGGAACTGGACCACGACGGGTTCCCCAGCCGCCACAGCTTTGTCGAACGCCGCCTGATCAAAGGGCACCGAGGCGGCCCAGACGAACAGCGGCAGAGCCAGGCTGGCGAGGAAAGCAAAAAGCCGGACAAACGATTTCACGCGGACTCCTTCGGATATGCAACCACCTTGGTCGCCGGTACGGGCAAAGCCTTACAGCCTGCTGCGCCGCTGCGGTTGCGGAACTTGCCCTACATTGAGGCCCCAAGCCGCCCCTGCCCAGCCTGCTGGAGTTCGACATGCTGATGCCCCGCCAGCCCGTACCGGCCCTCGAAGTGGCCACCCTCGACCACGGCAATTTCAAACTCGCGTCGGACGCGCCCGACAAGTTCGACCTCGTGGTCTTCTACCGCGGCCTGCACTGCCCGATCTGCCTGAAATACCTGCTCGAACTCGGCCGCCTGTTGCCCGAGTTCGAAAAACGCGGCGTCAAGGTCATCGCGCTGTCCAGCGACACGCGCGAGCGCGCCCAGGCCATGGCCGACAAGTTGAAGGCGCCCGGCTTGCGCGTGGGTTATGACCTGCCGCTGGCCGTGGCCCGCGGCTGGGGCCTGTACATCAGCACCTCGCGCGGCACCACCTCCATCGGCATCGAGGAGCCGGCGCTGTTTGCCGAGCCTGCCGTGTACCTGGTGCGCCCCGACGGCACGCTGTACTACGGCGCGGTGCAGACCATGCCCTTCGCGCGCCCGCACTTCGACGAGCTGCTGGCCGCCATCGACTTTGCCGTGGCCAAGGACTACCCGGCGCGCGGCGAATACGGCGGCGCTGTCTGAGCATGGTTTACCGCGCCATCGCCTTCGACACCGGCGGCACGGTGCTCGACTGGCACGGTTTGATCGTCGACGAACTCGCCGCCTTCGCGCCGTGGCAGGGCCTGGCCTTCGACCGCCACGAGTTCGTCAACGAATGGCGCCGCCGCACCATGAAGGGCATTGTCGGCCAGGTGCGACCGGCCTTCGACATGGACGACGTGCACCTGAGTGCGCTGGACGAAAGCATTGCCCACTTCAAGTTGCCGCCGCCCGATGCGGCGCAGCGCACGCAGCTGTGGCGCGCCTGGCACCGCCTGCGCGCCTGGCCGGACTTCGCACCCGCGCTGGCACGGCTGCGCCAGCGGCTGCCGGTGGTGTCGTTCACGATGCTGCCCACCGCGCTGGTGATCGATGTCTCGCGCCGCAACGGCCTGGTCTGGGACGCCATCGTGTCGTGCCAGATGATCGGCACCTACAAGCCGCATGCCGAGGCCTACCTCACCGCCGCGCGCTGGCTCGGGCTGCAGACGAGCGACATGCTGATGGTGGCTTGCCACAACTTCGACCTGAACGCGGCGATGGACGCGGGCATGCACACCGCCTTCGTGCGCCGGCCCGACGAATGGGGCCCGGCAGGCCCGCCCGACCCGAACCCGAACCGCGCCTACGACCATGTGGTCGATGGTTTCGACGAACTGCAGCGGCAGGTGCTGGATAGGCTCTGACAGCAACGGACAGGCGTTGCGTCCGACATGCAAACGGCTGCCGTAGCGACCGCAGCCACAGCAGCAGCCTTCACCGCGCCACCGTCGCCTCGGCGATCGCCGCCAGCGCCTTGCGCACGTTCTCGGCGGCCGGGCAATCGCCGCCGCCGTGGCGGCGCACCAGCCACATCGGGTCGTTGTAGCCGAGCCAGACCTGCTGCTGCGCGTCCACCCATACCAGCGCCTTCATCGGCAGGTCGATGCCCACGGCCTGGGCACACAGCATCAGCGGCGTGCCGGCCTGCGGGTTACCGAAGATGAACACCTCGGTCGGCCGCAGCGTCTGGTTCACGCGCTGCGCGCCGGCCGCGTGGTCCACACGCGCCACCACCGCCAGATTGTGCTGCTTGAGCTGCGTCTCCAGCCGCGAAGCCGTCTCGGTGGCGCTGTACGGGCTCTTCACCGCGACCAAACCGCTGCCGGGTTCGGCCATGCTGGCGCAGCCGGCCAGCGTGGTGGCGGCAATCAGGACGGCGAGGTTGTGTATCGAGCTCATCGGATCTCCTCGTGTGTGCGTGGATCATTTCACCAACCGCGTGCCCGGGTAGGCCGCGTACCAGCCGAACCAGAAGGCGCGGTGCGCCGGCAGCCGCGCCAGTGTCTGCCCGGCCGGGCCGCGCAGGCCGCCTTCATCGACGCGCCACGCGCCGCCCACGCTGTCGCGCACGCCATCGTCGCCGATCCATTCGACAAAACGATGCGAGCCCGAGGCATACACGCGGTTGGCGCCGCTCGCATCGGTGAGAACGACGACGTTGCGCGCGCCAGCGCGCTCGTGAAACACCCGGTTCTTCATCAGCAAGTCGGCAGAGATCGCCAAGGGGTCACCCGGCGTTTCGGCAAAACGCAGCGCCAGCACCTCGGCCTTGTTGGGCAGGCGCGCATCGAGCTTGGGCACGCCGAACATCAGCTTGTCGGTGGCGAAGTAATCGGCATACGCGGCGCCTTCGCGGTAGTCGCGGGCATGGCCGGTGTCCAGCGACAGCACGCTGGTGTTCGGGTGGCGCTTCTTCCATTCTTTCCAGGTGGTTGTCACCACGTACAGCGATTGCAGCTCGATGCCCTGGCCGGCCAGGGCGCCGACCACCGGCGTGCCGCTGAGCGTGGACCACATCGACTTCGTCGCCTGGTCGTACATCAATTTGTTGCTGCGGTAGAGGAAGCCGCTGGTGCCCAGTTCGTGGTGCACGCCGTTGACGGTGGTGTCGTACAGGATCATCGCGCCGCACAAGGTGCAGTACACGCCGTTCAGCTCGCGCCCGGCGATGCGGTCCTTGACCATCTCGTGCCAGGCGAGGATGCGCTTGGGGTAGGCGCGCACGTCGCCGTCGATGGCCACGCCGAAGACGATGTCGTCGCCGCCCAGCCAGCCGGCGTCGGCGGCGGGGATCATCTTCGGGTTCTTCAGCGGCGGGATGCCGTCGCGGTGCACGCCGCCCCAGCGGATTTCATCCAGGCGGATCAGCGACTTCGGTTGCTTGTCGAAGTATTCGCGAAAGCGCGGGTCGATGACTTCATAGATGCGCGCCTTGAATTCGGCGTACTGCGGGTGTGGCGTCGGCTCGATCGACCAAGCCCATGCAAACAACTCCTGGTAGTCGCTGGTGGCCTTGCCGGATTTGCGCGCCACCAGCGCAATGACGTCTTGCTGCACCGACGAGTCGGGCATGAAGCCGATCGATTCGAGCAGCATCGCCGCGTAGGCGTCGCGCCAGCCGGCGTCGATGCGTGCAAGCGCCGCGCGGGCGCGGGTGCTGGGCACATCCAGCAATGCCAAGAAGTCGGCCAGAGGCAGCATGGCTGCCGCCGGCTTCGCGGGCGTCGCGGCGGCTGTCGTGCCGGGCGAGGTGTTGGGCGCGCTCTGCGCCACGGCCGTACCGGCCAGCGCACAGGCCAACCACAGAATCGGGATGCGGCGACACACTTGCAAGGCATTCTCCCGCTGGGGCTCGCCGCGCGGCGGCGCCGCAGTGTTCCATCCCGGTCGCAACCGGTCGGCAATTCTTACAGCGACTTCGATGCGGGCATTCCCTTGTCCGGCGCGGATGGGTCCGCGGCCGCCGAAGGGCGCTGGGCGCCGAGCTCCCCCGGTTCAAGATCAGCGGCGGCTCGCGCTGCCCCCACGGCCAGACCAGACTGCGCGCACGGCAGAATCGATGACGGCAGCGCGCGGGGCTGCCACTGGCCCGCAGTCACAACACCCGGCACCGTCGGTGAAGGAGCAAGCGATGAAGTCCGGGAAGTCGAACGATCTGCCGGTCCGCGGCACCGGCATGGCGCGGGCACGGCGCGGGTGAAAGCCAGGGCGGCCATGGCATCAATACGCATGTCGCGCCGCGCTGCGCTGCGCTGGGCGCTGGCCGGCGCAGCGCTCGGTCGGGCCGCACCGGTGAGCGCGGCGGACTGGCAACTGCGCCGCCTGCCGGCGGCCACGCCTTGGCGGCAATTGCGGGCCGCGCCGGACGGCACCTGGCTCGGCATCGACGGCGACGGCCGGCTATGGCAGGCGGGCGGCGCCGGCATCGCGCCACCGGCCCTGCGCGGCGAAGGGCTGTCACCGGCTGCGGCGCTGGCCAGCGGCCATGGCCGGCTGGTGGCGCTGCGCCAGGACGGCCGGCTTTGGGTCGGCGGCGATGCTGGCGATGCCGGCGTCTCCGACATCACCATGGCCAAAGCGGCAGGCCTGCTGGTGCTGCCGCTGGCGGTGATCGGCGTGGCCGGCGAGGGGCTGGCGGCGCACCTGGTGCGCGTGGAGCCGGGCGGTGCCGGGCGCTGGCAGGTCGTGGCGCGCAGCGCCGAGCCGGTATTGCCCGATGCGCGGCCGGTCCAGGTTGACCTGGATGGCCGTGGCGATGGCGGTCATCTCGCCGTGCTGGCCGGCCCCGACCGCACACGCTATGCGCATGCAGTGCTGGGCGACGACATCGAGGCGACGCGCGTGCTCTGGCTCGAACGCCATGGCCTGAAGCCGCTGCGCGTACTGGAGCTGCCGGCGCCGCAGGTCTTCGAGCACAACCAGCTGGTGTCGTGGCCTGCAGGCCAGGCCGCCGCAGGCTTGTGGAGCGTGCGCTCCGGCGCTGCCGGTGCACAACTGGTGCTGATCGAGGCCGATCCCGGTGACCGCAATGCGCTGCGCGTGGCGGCGGCCGGCGCAGCGATCGGCACGCGAAACCGCTGGATGTCGCCCAGCACCGACGGCGAACACATCGTGGCCGTGCACACGCCGCACCTCGGCGGTGTGCTGCACCGTTATCGGCGCGAGGGCGAGCGGCTGACGGCGACGCGGCTGCTCGACGGCCTGAGCAACCACGCCATCGGCTCGCACGAGCTGGATGTGTCGGCCTGGGTCGAGGGCCGCTGGGTGCTGCCCGACCCGTCGCGGCGCCGGCTCATGGTGGTCGATGTCAAACGTGGCGTCGTCGAAGCGCAGTTCGATCTGGCAGCGGGCCTGCGCCAGCTTGCCGCGCAACCCGGCACCGGGGTCTGCGCCTGCCTCACCGAAGACGGCGCGGTGCAACTGCTGCAGCGCGGCAGCCGCTGAGCCCAGCGGCTACGATGCCGCGATGCGCCTGTTCTCCTACCGCAAGCGCCCGGTGCACCTGGGCCCCTACCCGCTGGAGCGGCTGCAGCGCCAGCGCAGCCTGCCCGATCTGGCTGCCATCGCGCCGATGACGGCGCTGTCCTTCGACGACGCCAACCCCGAATCGTTGAGCCATGCGATGGCGCGCTACATCGCCATGTTCGACCTGGTGCGCGACGGGGCGGTGAATGCGACGCCCGGCGATGTGCCCGCCGAAACGCTGGAGCGCACGCGCCACCTCAAGGCCGCCGGTTACTACTTCGACGCCTCGATGATGGGCTGCTGCACGCTGCCGCGCGAAGCAGTGCTCGCCGCGCCGATCCGCAACGCGCAGGTGGCCGCGCTCGGCGCTGAACTCGAGGCGAGCCACCCGAAGAGCTTTGCCGCCGGCATGGACATGATCCTGGCCGATGTGCTGGAGTCGGCACGCAGCGTGCACGCACCCGTAGCGGCCGACGACGCGGCGCACCGCCACGTGCTCGTCATCGCGGTGGAGTACCCGCGCGACCCGCGGCCCGGCGAGCCGGGCTGCGACTGGATCGCCGGCACGCAGGCGCAGCGCGCGGCCGTGCTGGCGGCGCAGACCGCCGTGCTGCTGTCGACCTACCTGCGCATGCTCGGCCATGCCGCGCGCGCGCACAGCGCCACCTGCAGCGAGGTCGATCTGCCGCGCCTGGCTGTAGCCTGCGGCCTGGCCGATGGCAGCGGCGCCAATCCCTACCTGGGCCGCCGTTTCGGGCTGGCGGCAGTGACCACGGCCTTCGAGCTGGCCGCCGACCTGCCGCTGGCACCGCGCGCCCAACAGCGGCGTTGGCGCTCGCACGGCGCGGCCTGGTGGCTGGGCGGCAGCGGCCCGGGCCAGGGCACGAGCAAGACCGCGTTCAACCGCGAGGCCTACGCGCGGCGCGAGTTCCGCGACGGCGCCTTGCCTTTCGAGACGCTGCAGCGCCGCGACACGCCCACCACCTTCATCGACCACGCGCGCGTGCCGCGATTTCCCAAGCGCGCCGACTTCTTCGCCCGCGCCTTGTTCGGCGACCTGGGCAAGACGGTGCAGGACAGTGCCAAGAACGCGCATTACGTGATGAAGAGCCCCATCGGCGCGTGCGCGCGGCGTGCGCTGGGGGCATTGCTGCTGCTGCAGTTTGGCGACGCGCGCGCGCCGGTGTCGCCGAGCACCCACGATGCGCGGCGCAACGCGCACAACCTGAAGGCCGCGTCGTACTACCTGGGCGTGGATGCGGTCGGGCTGTGCGCGGTGCCCGAGTGGGCCTACTACTCGCACGATGCCGGCGGCCAGCCGCTGGCGGCCTACCACGCCAACGCCGTCAACCTGCTGCTCGACCAGGGCCACGAGACGATGGAAGGCGCCAGCGGCGACGACTGGATCTCGGTCGCACAGAGCATGCGCGCCTACCTGCGCTTTTCGCTGCTCGGCGGCATCGTCGCCGAGCAGATCCGCCGCCTCGGCTACAGCGCGCGCGTGCACTCGGTGCTGGACGGCGATGTGCTGCAGCCGCCGCTGCTGCTGCTGTCGGGGCTGGGCGAGGTCAGCCGCATCGGCGAGGTCATCCTCAACCCCTTTCTCGGCCCACGGCTGAAGAGCGGCAGCGTCACCACCGACATGCCGATGACGGGCGACAAGCCGATCGATTTCGGGCTGCAGCGCTTCTGCGAAAGCTGCAACAAGTGCGCGCGCGAATGCCCGTCGGGCGCCATCACCGCCGGCCCGAAGCTCATGTACAACGGCTACGAAATCTGGAAGAGCGACGCCGAGAAGTGCGCACGCTACCGCATCACCAACGCCGCCGGCGGCATGTGCGGGCGCTGCATGAAGACCTGCCCGTGGAACCTGGAAGGGCTGTTTGCCGAAAGCGGCTTTCGCTGGCTGGCGATGCACGCGCCAAGCAGCGCCAGGTGGCTGGCGCCGCTGGACGACAAGCTCGGCCGCGGCAGCATCAACCCGGTGAAGAAATGGTGGTGGGACATCGAGCTCAGCCGCGCCACCGGCGGCTACGTGCGCGCCGCGCAGACGCACGCACGCGGCCTGCAAACCGAGCTGGTGTTGAAGCACGAGGAGCAGACGCTCGCCGTCTATCCGGCCGACACCATGCCGCCGCCGTACCCGGTGACGTTTCCGGTCGACCGCGAAAAAGGCATCCAGCGCTACCGCGCGCTGCTCACGCCGCAGCAATATCAGGCGCGGCTGGCGGCCGGCGACACCGACAGCCTGGTCCCGCCGTTCCGCATGCCCGAGGGCGAACCGCCGGTGTTCCCGGTGCGGCTGGTCAAGCGCGAGGACATGGCGGCCGATGTCGCCAAGTATGAATTTGAAGCCCTCGATGGCGGCGAGCTGCCGGCCTTCGAGGCCGGTGCGCATATCGACGTGGTCATCGCGCCGGAGTATCAGCGCCCATACAGCCTGTCGGGCGACCCGGCGCTGCGCCGGCGCTACCAGCTTGGCGTGCTGCGCGAAGGCGCCGGCCGCGGCGGCTCGGCACTGATGCACCGCGCCTTCCGCGAGGGCCGCCAGGTCTTCGTCAGTCGGCCGGCGAATCACTTCCCGCTGACTGAAGACGCACGCCACACGCTGCTGATGGCCGGCGGCATCGGCGTCACGCCGCTGATCGCCATGGCGCACCGGCTGCATGCACTCGGCCGGCCCTTCGAACTGCACTACAGCGCGGCCAGCCGCGGCACGGCCGGCTTCGTGGCCGACCTGGCGCAGGTGCCGTGGGCGGCGGCCGTCAAGCTGCACTTCAAGGACGAAGGGGCTCGCGCCGACTTGGACGCGCTGATCCCGGCCTACGCAGCCGGAGCACAGCTATACACCTGCGGCGCACCGCGCTACATGGACGCGGTGTTTGCCGCCGCTGCGGCACGTGGCTGGCCCGACACCGCGCTGCACCGCGAATACTTCAGCGTGCCCGACGCGCCGGTCTGGGTCGACCAGCCTTTCGCGCTGCGCCTGGCGCGCAGCGGCCGCACGCTGCAGGTGCCCATCGGGCGCAGCGCCACCGAGGTGCTGGCCGAGGCCGGCGTCAACGTGCTGGTGAAGTGCAGCGACGGCCTGTGCGGCACCTGCGCCACGCGCTATGACGCGGCCACGTCGGGCGAAGTCGAACACCGCGACTATGTGCTCAGCGCCGCCGAGCGCGCGCAGCGCGTGGTGCTGTGCTGCTCGCGGGCGCGCCAGGCCGATGCTGAAATCGTCGTCGATTTGTAGAGCGGCGGGCGCGCCGACAAAAGCTGCAATACGCCGTTGCGGTCGATCGCACAGCACTTATGGGCTCCTTTAGGCGCCTTGCTGTCGTTCGATCCAATGATCTGGCCGGCAGCAATGCAGCGTAAGGAGCCAGTGGCGAGTGCCTGCTTTCTGGCAGCCCAATTTCGTGAATTGTGGAGCAGGCCTACACGGGACAGCCGATGGTCGGCTATCGCCACCCAAAGTTGGTGTTCGTAGTTGCGGCTGCGACACTGCTACTCGATGAGTTCTTCGGCCTGAATCAGGAGCGGCCGCGGAACGGTCAGCCCGAGCGCCTTCGCGGTCCTCATGTTGATCACCAGTTCGTAGCGCCTCGGCTGCTCGACCGGCAGGGTGGCGGGCGCTGCCCCGCGCAGCACTCGATCGATATATTCGGCGAGCTGAACGTTTGCGTAGGCAGCTTCGTTCTTGCCGACGCCATACGACAGCAGGCCGCCGGCGTCGACCATCTCGCGGGTGAGAAAGGCGCTGGGAAGGCGATGCCGGATCAAGAGCTCGGCCACCTGTCGCGGCACGACTTGGTGGTATCCGACGCCGGCCGTGACGGCCTGCACGCGCCACGCCAGCATTTCGCCGAACGCGGCGTCCAGAGCCTGCGGCGATGGCAATGGTTGAATCCTCGGCTCGAAGCCAAGGCCTTTCGCGGCCTCTTCGAATACTGCCGTGACGCCGAAGCGACCGCCGGAAACGGTCAGGAAAGCCGGGACAAGGCCCGGCACGAGATAGGCCAGGCGTCTTGCATTGGGCGCGATCTCCCGGAGCAGGGCCATCCGTTTAACTGCGATGTCGGTACCCGCAATGAGGCTCCGGCCGGTCACATTGCGGCCTGGCTGGGCGAGGGAATCGACCAGCCCGAGTTCGACCGGAAAGAGCACACCGGTGAAGACGATTGGAATGGTTCGGGTGGCACGCGCGGCGGCTACCGCCGCCGTATCGCCGACGGCGAGAATCAGGTCCACGCGCTGTCCGACCAGTTCCTCGGCCAATGCGGCCAGCCGTTCGGTCTTGCCGTCCGAGTATGCAGTGGCGCGCAATAGGTTCTCGCCCAAAACCCACCCCTTCTGCTTCAGCGCGACGTACAGCGGGCGCTCGGCCGGAGGCACCGGCGAATCAGCGGAATCGGCGATGACACCTAGGTGCTTCGTCGTGCCGGCCTTCGGGGCCTGCGCGAGGCCCGAAACGGCTGTGCATGCGAGCGGCAAGGCCAGCAGGGCGTCGCGTCGTGTCGTCATTGCGTCCCCCTTTTCCGCACCGCGGCAAGCGCACCCGCTGCGCTGGTCGCCAGCGATGGACCGCAATCCGGTACCGGAACGGCTTTCGCAGCCTAGCGTTGCACCCGCTCGGCGTCCAGTAGCGCCGAGGCCCACCGCGAAGCTTCCACTGCTCGCCCAACGCGGTCACAGAGGCTGGAGATCGGCGACCCAGAAACATGTACTACAGCGGCATCTCGACCGTTCCAGCCACCGGCAAACGCATTTCTTGCCGCGACCGTCAGCGGCGAGAGTCAGCAAACCGGCATCATCATTCGGAGCACAGCTATCAGGCGGCGAGTTCGCCGGATTGGCTGTCAGGGACCGACCCTGAGCAGCCGTCATCCGCGCATTCAGATTGAGTACCGGAAAGCAGTCACTGGCCGATCGGTTTCAACCGGCAATATCAATCCCGCCGACAGCGGACCACCGGAACGAAGAGTGCAGTGATGTCCGAGGCTTGCGCGGCTTTGCAGTTGTCCTGGCGGCCGACAGGCGGAAAGTTGATCCGGTTGTCGCCAGTGAATATTACGAACATCATATTTCCTGCTATAGTTCGCAATATGGACAGCCAGCCCAGCCGCAAGGAGCTCAGCCACGAACGCATCGTCGCGACCGCCGCGCGGGCGATCCGGCGGGGCGGTTTCCACGGCGTGGGCGTCGCCGACATCATGAAAGAGGCCGGGCTGACGCATGGTGGCTTTTACGCCCACTTCAGTTCCCGCAATGCCTTGCTGGCTGAAGCACTCGGACGTGCAGGCCGCGACAGTGCTGATCGTGTCGCTCAGGGCACCGCCGTGCGCCGGGCACGCGGCGCCAGTGCCTTGCGTGCCTTTGTAGAAGGCTACCTGTCCGATCGACATCTCTCTGACATCGAAGCCGGTTGCCCGGTGGCAGCGCTGGTTTCGGAGATGCCGCGCCAAGCTCCCGAGGTACGCGAGGCCGCCGCACGAGGAGTGCGAGGCCTGGTCGCCGCCGTGCGTCGGGCACTGCCAAAGGACGCACCGGCCGACAGCGGCCCGGCCATCGCCAGTCAGTTGGTCGGTGCGCTGCAGTTGGCCCGTGCGCTCGGCGACAACGCCGAGGGGCAGGCGCTGCTGAAGGCCTCGCGTCGGGCGCTGCTGGCGCAGTACGACCGCCAATCCGCCGACTGAACGAACAACGCTGGCCGCGTTGCCATGAGCATCCACAGAATTATGACACTCATCATATTCCTTCGATCCGCCACCGTCGACAACCGATAGGGACTGAACCATGAAGATTCACAACGCCACCGTACTTATCACCGGCGCCAATCGTGGCCTCGGCCTGGCCTTTGCCCGTGAGGCGCTCGCCCGCGGTGCGCGCAAGGTCTACGCCGGGGTGCGCGACCCATCGAAGCTGACGCTGCCTGGGGTCGAGGGCCTCAGGCTCGACGTCACCCGCGCCGAGGACGTAGCCGCAGCGGCCAGCCGCTGCAACGATGTGACGCTGCTGATCAACAACGCCGGCATCGCCGCCGTCGGGGGTTTCCTCTCCGCCGACAGCATCGAGTCTGCGCGCGCGCAGCTGGAGACCAACTTCTTCGGCCCGCTGCGCTTGAGCCAGGCTTTTGCACCGGTGCTGGCCGCCCACGGCGGTGGCGCGATCCTGAACGTGCTGTCGGTGGCGAGCTGGATCAATTCGCCGATGCTGGCGATGTATGGCGCCAGCAAGTCGGCGGCCTGGGCTTTGACCAACGGCCTGCGCCACGAACTGCGCGCCCAGGGCACCCAGGTGCTTGGCATGCACGTGGGCTTCGTCGATACCGATCTGACACGCGGCATCGATCTGCCGAAGTCGAGCCCGGAGCTGATCGTGCGGCGCACGCTCGACGCCCTGGAGGCCGGCGCCGAAGAGGTGCTGGCCGACGAACGCGCTCGCCAGCTCAAGAAGGGGCTGTCGGCCGAACCGGGCGTGTATCTGCTGGACCCCAGCGCGGGGGCGCCGGTTGCAGCCGCTCGCTGAGGCCCGGATGAGTGCCCTGACCACGTCCGTCGGCGCGAGCGCCGCTGTGCCTGCCGTCTCGCCGGCCACATCACGCACGCAGCAGATGCTGCACGGGCCGTTGTTGCCGACGCTGCTGCGCCTGGCTACGCCCAATGTGATCGGCCTGTTCGCAATGACCGTGGTCATCGGCTACGACGGCTACATCCTTGGCAAGCTCGGCGCCGACGCTCTGGCAGGCATCGCACTGGTCTTTCCGCTGTCGATGCTGATGATGCAGATGTCGGGCGGCGGCATCGGCGGCGCCGTCACCGCTGCCGTGGCACGAGCGCTGGGTGCGGGGCGCGGCGAGGAGGCCGGCCGCCTGGCGCAGCAGTCGCTGTTCATCGCCGGCGTGCTGGCGGCCGCGTTCACGCTCGTGCTGCTCGGCTTCGGCCGCGGCGTCTATTCGGCCATGGGCGGGCGCGGCGCGGCGCTCGACGCGGCGCTGGCCTATTCCAACGTGCTGTTCAGCGGCGCCATCGTCATCTGGGCCACCAACGTGCTGGGCGCGGTGGTGCGCGGCACGGGCAACATGCTGCTGCCGGCGCTGCTGCTGGTGCTGACGGCGCTGATCCACCTGGTGTTGTGCCCGATACTGGTCTTCGGCTGGGGCCCGATACCTGCCTTGGGCGTTCCCGGCGCCGCGGTCAGCCTGCTGGTCGCCAACGGCGCTGCCGCAGTGATGCTGGCCGCACGGCTGATGCGCCGCGACGCGGCTGCAGCGTTGAACCGATCGCCCTGGCGGCTGCACGCAGCGCTGGTGCGCGACATCCTGCGCGTCGGCGTGCCCGCATCGATGAGCCCGGTGGTCAGCAATGCGTCGATCGCCGTGGCCACCGCCTTCGTCGGCAGCTTCGGTACGGCCGCGCTGGCCGGCTACGGCGTGGCGGCGCGGCTCGAATACATCCTGGTGCCCATCGCCTTCGGTTTCGGCACGGCATTGACGGCGATGGTCGCGACCAACATGGGCGCGGGCAATGCGAAGCGCGCGTTGCGCGTAGCCTGGCTCGGCGCCGGCATCGTCGCCGCCATCACCGGCGGCATCGGGCTGACCACGGCGATCGCCCCGGCGCTGTGGATGAACCTGTTCACGCAGGATTCAGCGGTGCGCGAGTTCGGTGGGTCGTACCTGCGCATCGTCGGTGCCTTCTATGGGCTGTACGGCTTCGGGCTGGCCTTGTTCTTTGCCTCGCAGGGGGCAGGACGCATGTTCTGGCCGCTGGCCGGCAGCGTGGCCCGGCTCGTGGTCGTGGCGCTCGGCGGCTGGGTCTGCGTGCATGTGCTGCAGGTGTCAGCGAGCGGCTTCTTCGTCGTGGTCGCGATCAGTCTGGGCCTCTATGGCTTGATCATCGCTGGTGCGATCAAGCTGGGCAGTTGGACGCGGTAGTCGCACGATCCGCGCAGGAGCAGAGGACGCGAGGCGGCCACTACTTCCCGAAGTTCGGCGCGCGCTTCTCGACGAACGCACGCACCGCTTCCGCGTGGTCGCCGTCCAGCGAGGCGCGAATCAGACGTTCCGCCTCGTTGTCCAGCGCTGCATGGAAGGGCAACGTGGCCGCATCGTCCAGGTTGTCCTTGATCAGCGCCTGCGCGAGACCCGGGCCCTGCGCAAGTTGGCGCGCCAGTGCAAACGCCTCCTCTCGCAACTGGTCATCCGGCACCACGCGGTTGAAGAGGCCCAGGCTCAGGCAGCGCTGCGCGTCGATCTTCTCGCCGAGCAGCATCAGTTCGCTGGCTCTGCCCCGGCCGACCAGTTGCGTCAACAGCCAGGTGATGCCGTAATCGCCGCTCAGTCCGACCTTGAGATAGCCGGTGGCGACAAAGGCCGACTGCGCAGCGATGCGCAGGTCGCAGGCCAACGCAATCGACAGCCCGGCCCCGGCCGCGGGCCCGGGCAGCGCCGCCAGCGTGGGCTTGCGCAGAGCGACCAGCGCACCCGTGAGCCGCCGTTGTCGGTCCTGCAGATCGGCCACGCGCTGGGCCGTGGTCCAGTCGCGCTTGGCCGGGTTGCTGGCGCTGCCCATGCCCTTGACGTCGCCTCCGGCGCAAAACGCGGCCCCCGCACCCGTGATCATGACGGCACCGACCTGCGCGTCGTCGGCGCAGTGGCGGATCATCTCGCGCAAGGCCGGCGACAGCTGGTCGGACAGTGAGTTGCGGGCCTGCGGGCGGTTCAGCGTGATGACGGCGACGCGTTCCCGCACCTCGCACAGCAGTTCATCGGTGCCGGTGTCGATGGGGCGAGCGATGGCTTCCATGGGCGGCCCTGGCTTTAGCGCCCGACGAACTTCGCCTGGCGCCGCTCGACGAAGGATCGGATGCCTTCCTTGAAGTCTTCGGTGGCGAACACCTGTTCCCTGATCTGCGGAATGCAGGCCACCGCGGCCTGCTCGCCGGCCTCGATGAAGGTCAACGCGGCCTTCTTGGTGGCGCGCAGGCCCAGCGGCGCACATTCGCAGATGATGGCGGCCAGCTCGCGCGCACGTTCCATGTGCTTGCCGAAGGGGTGCACCTCCTGCACGAAGCCCAGCTGCAGCGCGCGTTCGGCAGAAAACTCCTGGCAGGTGAACAGGTGGTACATCGCATTGCCCCAGCCGGTGCGCGTCAGGTAGCGGAAATGCGCGCCGCCCAGCGGCGCGATGCCGCGGCGCGATTCCAGTTGCTGAAAGCGGGTGGTGTCCGCCGCAATGACGATGTCGTGGCCCAGAGCCATCTCGATGCCGACCGTGTAGGTGATGCCTTGCACCACGGCGATCACCGGCTTCGTGCAGCGCCGCTGCAAGCCGAAGGGGTCGACCAGCCCGGGCTTGCGGCGCTCGGGCTCGGCCGTCGGGCCGAAGAAGCGCGGCATGTCCAGCCCCGCCGTGGTGTGCTCGCCGACCGAGCAGAAGATGGCCACCCACAGGTCGTCGTTGTCTTCGTATTCGGTCAGCAGTTCGGCCAGGCGGTCCAGCATCGCCGGCGTGTAGGCATTCTTCTTCGACACGTTGTCCACGCTGATGGTGCACACGTGGCCGTCGATCTGCATCGATACCTTGCCGCTGTCGTTGTCGCTCATCGGGTTCTCCAGGTCATGCAGGGGTGAAGGTTTCGACGCTGTTCATGCGGGCGTCGGCCGGCGCCGCGTGCAGCCGCACCGGCACGTGCTTGTGGTGCGGCGTGTCGGCCACCGGGTCGCGGTGCTGCCCGTCGGTCAGCCAGTTGACGGCCGGGCCCACCATGGTGCGGCGCCCGTCTTCGCCGGGATGCAGCTGACCATAGCCGTGGGGCAGCGCCACATGGCCGCGGCGCATCGACGGCGTCGCTTTCGCTCGCACGACGATGCGTGCGCGCGTCGTCTCGACGACCAGTGCGCCCTGGTCCGGCACGCCCAGCGCTTCCAGGTCCTGCGGATGGATGTACAGCGCACCGTCGGGGTCATTGGCCCGCGTGGCAGGGTCACGAAGAATCTGGTTGGCATTGTTCAGGCGCCGCTGGCCGGCCGACAGCACGAAGGGCCAGTCCGGCGGC
>CAWGOK010000035.1:0-25380 GCA_963824005.1 uncultured beta proteobacterium | reverse complement strand
ATGCGGTCATACGACCGCGGCGGCAGAGGACGACCTGTATGCCGCCATGGATTGGCTGCTGGCGCGCCAGGACGCCATCGAGCAAAAGCTCGCCGCGCGCCACCTGCGCGAGGATGCGCTGGTGCTGTACGACCTGTCGTCGAGCTAGTTCGAGGGCAGCTGCTGCCCGCTGGCCAAGCGCGGCTACAGCCGCGATGGCCGGCCCGGCACGCTGCAGGTCAACTACGGGCTGCTCACCGATGCGCGCGGCTGTCCGGTGGCCGTGTCGGTGTTCGACGGCAATACCGCCGACAGCCTGACCTTCCTGCCCGCCGTGCAGCGCGTGCGCGAGCGCTTCGGCCTGGCGCAGGTGGTGATGGTGGGCGACCGCGGCATGGTGTCGCAAAAGGCCATCGACGAGCTTCGCGGCCAAGGCGGGATCGACTGGATCACGGCGCTCAAGAGCGTGTCGATCCGATCCTTGGTCGAACACGGCCACTTGCAGCTGGGCTTGTTCGATCAGCGCAACCTGGCCGAGATCACGTCGCCGGACTATCCCGGCGAGCGCTTGGTGGCCTGCCGCAACGACGCCTTGGCCAAGCTGCGTGCGCACAAGCGCGAGAGTCTGCTGCAGGCCACCGAGGCGCTGCTCGCCCTGATCAAGGCCAGTGTCGATGCCGGCCGGCTCACGGGGCAGGACAAGATCGGCGTGCAGGTGGGCAAGATCATCAACCGCCACAAGGTGGCCAAGCACTTCGAGCTGAGCATCGGCGAGGCGAGCTTGAGCTGGGCGCGACGGCAAGACGCCATCGATGCCGAGGCGGCGCTGGACGGGCTGTACGTCATTCGCACCTCGCTGCACGCCAAGCGCATGGATGCACCCAGTTGCGTGCGCAGCTACAAGGCCTTGGCCAATGTGGAGCGGGCGTTCCGCTCACTGAAGACGGTGGACCTGAAGGTGCGGCCCATCCACCACCGGTTGGCTGAGCGGGTGCGCGCGCACATCCTGCTGTGCATGCTGGCGTTCTACGTCGAGTGGCACATGCGTGAGGCCTGGCGCGAGCTGATGTTCGCCGACACCGATCAGGCCGCCAAGGCCACGCGCGACCCGGTGGCGCCCGCCAGGCGCTCGGCCTCGGCGCAGCGCAAGGCTGCATCCAAGCTGCTCGACGACGAGCAACCCGTGCACAGCTTTGCCACCCTGATGGCGGAGCTGGCCACCGTCGTACGCAACACCTGTCGCACACCCAGTGCCGGCGCGGATGCGCCCACCTTCGAGCTGCTCACCACCGCCACCGCACACCAACAGCGCGCACTGGCGCTGATCCAGGCCATCCAACTGTAGTCAGAAAACGAAACCCGAAATCCATCGCAAGTGCTTGATGGGACAGGACGATTCGGGCGGGAGGTAACGGAACTTCAGGCTAGAGATAGGGATACGCGGCACCACGCGATGAACCTATGCTTACTTGCTTTGCTCATCGCCGGCCGCCTTCATGTCGCGGAGCAGGCGCCGAATGTTCTCCCTTAGGAATCCGGAATGAATCTGACACGAAGAATCTCGGTCGCAATCCTGAGCCTGGCCCTTGCGCTGCTGGTGGTAACGCCCGCATTCGCGCAGGACCCAGCCAAGCAGCCCAACATCATCATGATCATGGGCGACGACATTGGCTGGGCCAACATCGGCGCCTACAACCAGGGCGTGATGTCGATGCGCACGCCCAACCTCGACCGCATGGCGGCCGAGGGCATGCGCTTCACCGACTACTACGCCGAAGCCAGTTGCACGGCCGGGCGCGCCAACTTCATCACCGGCGAACTGCCGATCCGCACCGGGCTGACCACGGTCGGCCAGGCCGGCTCGCCGATCGGTATGCCGGCGCAGGCGCCGACCATTGCCACCGCGCTGAAGGCCATGGGCTACGCCACCGGCCAGTTCGGCAAGAACCACCTGGGCGACCTGAACCAGTTCCTGCCGACGATGCATGGCTTCGATGAGTTCTACGGCTACCTCTATCACCTCGACGCGATGGAGGATCCCTGCCACCCGAACTACCCGCAGAACCTGCGTGCCACCGTGGGCCCGCGCAACATGGTGCATTCGTGGGCGACGACGACCGACGATGCGACGGTGATGCCGCGCTGGGGCAAGGTCGGCAAGCAAAAGATCGAAGACGCGGGCGAGCTGTGCCCGAAACGCATGGAAACCGTGGACGATGAAATCCTGGCGAATGCCTTGAAGTTCCTCGACAAGGCACGGCAAGACAAGAAGCCGTTCTTCCTGTGGCTCAACCCGACGCGCATGCACGTCGTCACGCACCTGTCACCGAAGTACAACGGGCTGCGCAACTCGGACAACAACTGGACCATCCAGGAAGCCGGCATGGCGCAGCTCGACGACATCGTCGGCTCGGTCATGAAGTACCTGAAGGACAACGGCCTCGAAGGCGACACCATCATCGGCTTCACCACCGACAACGGCGCCGAGAACTTCACCTGGCCCGATGGCGGCCAGACGCCGTTCGCTGGCGGCAAGGGCACGGCGCTCGAAGGGGGTTTCCGCGTGCCGATGATCCTGCGCTGGCCCGGCAAGGTGCCGGCGGGCAAGGTCGAGAACGGCATCATGTCCGGCATGGATTGGTTCCCCACCCTGGTGGCCGCGGCCGGCAATGCGAACATCACCGACGAGCTGCTGAAGGGCAAACAGCTCGGCGACCGTTCGTTCAAGGTGCACCTGGACGGCTACAACCAGATGGACCTGATCACCGGCAAGGGCCCGTCGGCGCGCCATGAGATCTTCTATTTCACCGAGGGCACGCTGTCGGCGGTGCGCATCGACGACTTCAAGTACCGCTTCACCGACCAGCCGGGCGGCTGGCTGGGCGGCACCATCAAGGTTGACTGGCCAATCCTGACGAACCTGCGCTCAGACCCCTACGAGCGCACCGGCATGCCCAATGGTGCGAATGGCTCGCTGGCCTACTACAACTGGTTCTTGTACGAGTTCTGGCGCTTCCAGTTCGTGCAGAAGGAAGTCGCCAAGGTGGCGCAGACAGCGATCGAATTCCCGCCGATGCAGCCCGGAGCGAGCTTTAACCTGGAGGCCGTCAAGGCGCAGATCGAGAAGGCGCGCGCGGCGCACGGTCAATAGAAGGAAGGACAGCGAACTGTTTTTCGTCGGTGACGTTGGGCGTTGCGAGATCATGATCTCTTACCATGCCCGGTTCCAAGCCAGGATCCGCGTTCACCCTGGAATTGACTGCCGCATTGCTGACTGTCGCGACTGACTCCTGATGGCCGACAGCGTGAGTGGCCGCCTGTCCACCAATGGCGGCTTCCGCTGCATAGCTGGCGCTCAACGCGCCGGGTCGGATGACCGCAATGTGGCCCATTGCGGCGATCCAATTCGCGAGCGCGAGTCGGCAGCTGGCCGGGTCCTGACCAAACTGGCGCAGTCCTGATGTCGGGAGAACACCAGATTGCCGACGTTGGCGCCACCTGATCCGGCAACTCACCGCTGGCTGATCGTCGGCACTCGCACAACGTCGCGCCACAAGTCCGCAACGCGGCGTAGGCTAGCGAATGTCCCAACGGTCATGGTGAACACCGACCTTTGGGTACCCAGCCCAATGATCGGCCCTTCGTCACAGCGCCCAACGGTCATTTGACTCCATCGCAAATCTTGTGACGACACAGACCTCGTCACAAACCTCGTCACAAAGCAAAACGCCGAAGCCCGCCAGGCGGGCCTTCTAAGTTATTGTTTTTATTATATATTTTTGGTTGCGGGGGCAGGATTTGAACCTGCGACCTTTGGGTTATGAGCCCAACGAGCTACCAGACTGCTCCACCCCGCGCCAGAAGCTCAAATTCTACCACCGAAGTACCGGTCCAAGCCTGCGTTCGGAGCCCCTCGAGCCCAGTCTGCCACTCGCCAGCATGCCCGAAGACCCACGGAGGTCGCGTGTCGCCCGCAGCCGCCTCGTGTGCCTTCAGTCCTGCTTCGTTTCGCCAACTGCGTCGGCTGCCTTGGGTTCGGGCCGGTCGACCAGTTCGACGAAGGCCATCGGAGCGTTGTCGCCAACGCGGAAGCCCATCTTCAGGATGCGCGTGTAGCCGCCCGGACGCGCCTTGTAGCGCGGTCCCAACTCGCCGAAGAGCTTGGTGACGATGTCGCGATCACGCGTGCGGTCGAAGGCCAGGCGGCGGTTTGCCAGCGTCGGCTCCTTAGCCAACGTGATCAGTGGCTCGACCACGCGGCGCAGTTCCTTGGCCTTCGGCAGCGTGGTCTTGATGGCCTCGTGCTGCAGCAGCGAATTGCACATGTTGCGCAGCATCGCCTGGCGATGCTCGCTGGTGCGGTTGAGTTTGCGTAGTCCGTTGCGGTGGCGCATGGTGCGGTTCTTTCCTTATTGAACCCCGGCCGTATCAGGTACCGGGGGGTGCACATTGGCCAAGCCTTAGCGCTTGTCCAGGTTCTGCGGTGGCCAGTTCTCCAGGCGCGCGCCCAGCGTCAGGCCGCGCGATGCCAGCACTTCCTTGATTTCGTTGAGTGACTTGCGACCCAGGTTCGGGGTCTTGAGCAACTCGGTCTCGGTGCGCTGGATCAGGTCGCCGATGTAGTAGATGTTCTCGGCCTTCAGGCAGTTGGCCGAACGCACTGTCAGTTCCAATTCATCCACCGGGCGCAGAAGGATCGGGTCGAAATTCGGCGTCGGGCGCGAGATTGGCGCGTCGAAGATGCCTTGGCCGTTGGGCTCGAGCTGGGCGAAGATGGCCAGCTGCTCGCAAAGGATCTTGGCCGAGGCACGGATCGCCTCTTCGGGCGAGATGGCGCCGTTGGTCTGGATCTCCATGACCAGCTTGTCCAGGTCGGTGCGCTGCTCGACCCGCGCATTCTCGACTGCGTAGCTGACGCGGTCGACCGGCGAGAAGGACGCGTCGAGCACGATGCGGCCGATCGACTTGGTCGGTTCGTCGCCATAGCGGCGCAGGTTGCCCGGCACGTAGCCGCGGCCCTTCTCCACCTTGATCTGCATGTCCAGCTTGCCCCCTTGCGACAGGTGGGCGATGACGTGCTCGGGGTTGATGATCTCCACGTCGTGCGGCGTCTGGATATCGCCCGCCGTGACCGGGCCTTCGCCTTCCTTGCGCAGCACCAGCGTGACCTCGTCGCGGTTGTGCAGGCGGAAGACCACGCCCTTCAGGTTGAGCATGATGTGGACCACGTCTTCCTGCACGCCGTCGATGGTCGAGTACTCATGCAGCACGCCGGCGATCGTCACTTCGGTGGGCGCATGCCCGAGCATCGAAGACAGCAGCACGCGGCGCAGCGCATTGCCCAGCGTATGGCCATAACCGCGCTCGAACGGCTCCAGCGTGACCTTGGCGCGGTTGCCGCCGAGCGGTTCGACCTGGATGGCTTTGTTGGGTTTCAGCAGATTGGTTTGCATTGCAGTCTAAGTTCCTCTCAATACCCTCGGCTCGTTACACCGATAAGGCTGATGGCGCCGGGGCAGTTATTCGGGCGCCCCGTGCCCGGCGAAACGGAGCGCTGGACCACGGGGGCGGGCGACCTGAGCCCGCACACCGTCGCACATCGTCAGCGTGAGTACAACTCGACGATCAGCGATTCGTTGATCTCGGCGCCGAACTGGTCGCGGTCGGGAACCTTCTTGAACACGCCTTCCATCTTGGCTGCGTCGACCTGCACCCAGTCGGGCATGCCGATGGTGCCGGCGAGCTTCAGCGCGTCCTGCACGCGCAGCTGCTTCTTGGCGTTCTCACGGATCGACACCGCATCACCGGCCTTGACCAGGTAGGACGAGATGTTCACGACCTGGCCGTTCACCGTCACCGCCTTGTGCGACACCAACTGGCGCGCTTCGGCGCGCGTCGAGCCGAAGCCCATGCGGTAGACCACGTTGTCCAGGCGCGACTCCAGCAGGAACAGCAGGTTCGCGCCGGTGTTGCCGCGGCGGCGCTCGGCCTCGGCGAAGTAGCGGCGGAACTGGCGCTCGAGCACGCCGTACATGCGCTTGACCTTCTGCTTTTCGCGCAGTTGCAGGCCGAAGTCGCTGGTACGCGAGCCGCTGGTGCGGCCGTGCTGGCCGGGCTTGCTGTCGAACTTGGCCTTGTCGCCGATCGGGCGGCGGGCGCTCTTCAGGTAGAGGTCGGTGCCTTCACGGCGGGCCAGTTTGGCCTTGGGTCCAAGATAACGTGCCACGAGATGTCCTTCGATCTTTGTCTGACGCGGCCGCACCGGAACTGGCACGCCGCGCAAGTCTGGCGAAATTCTTGATGTCGCTCAGACAGTGGGCTTGTGGAAGCGAGGGCCACTGGCCTTTACTTCTGGGATTGGCACCAAGACCAGGCAGAAGCTGGCAGTCGGCGCGCGGGAGAAAAGTTTTTGATTATAGCCGACCGCGGCCAGCCTCGGTCGGGGCCTCAGATGCGGCGGCGCTTCTGCGGACGGCAACCGTTGTGCGGGATCGGCGTGACGTCGGAAATGAGGTTGATGCGGATGCCCAGTGCGGCCAGCGCACGCACCGACGATTCACGCCCCGGTCCGGGGCCCTTGATGCGCACGTCCAGATTCTTGATGCCCTGCTCCTGCGCGGCCCGGCCGGCCACCTCGGCAGCCACCTGGGCCGCGAACGGGGTCGACTTGCGCGAACCCTTGAAGCCCTGGCCGCCGCTGGACGCCCAGGCCAGCGCACCGCCCTGACGGTCGGTGATGGTGATGATCGTGTTGTTGAATGACGCATGCACATGAGCGATGCCGTCCGCGATGTTCTTGCGGACCTTCTTGCTCACGCGCCGTGCGGCGGTGTTGGCAGGTGCTTTGGCCATGTCTTGACTCTCTATTCAGCTAAGGGCTTACTTCTTGATGCCGGCCGCGCCCTTGCGCGGGCCCTTGCGGGTGCGCGCATTGGTGCGCGTGCGCTGGCCGCGCAGCGGCAGGCCGCGGCGATGGCGCAGCCCGCGGTAGCAGCCCAGGTCCATCAGGCGCTTGATGTTGATGGAGATCTCGCGGCGCAGGTCGCCCTCGATCGTGATGCGGCCGATCTCCTCGCGGATCTTCTCGAGGTCGCCGTCGTTCAGGTCCTTGATCTTCTTCGAGTACGGAATGCCGACCCGTTCGCAGATCTTCTGCGCGGTGGGGCGGCCGATGCCGAAGATCGACGTCAGGCCGATCTCGGCATGCTTGTGCGGCGGAATGTTGATACCAGCGATACGTGCCATCTTGAATCCTTCGAAACCTAACGATCAGCGCGGGGCTTCAGCCCTGGCGCTGCTTGTGACGCGGGTCGGTGCAGATCACCCGCACCACGCCCTTGCGGCGGATGACCTTGCAGTTGCGACACATCTTCTTCACCGATGCAGCGACTTTCATGCTCTTCTCCTTGACCTGTTCTTGACCTGGTGTTTGCCTATTTGGCCCGGAACACGATGCGAGCGCGGCTCAGATCGTAGGGCGTCAGTTCCACCGTGACCTTGTCACCTGGCAGGATGCGGATGTAGTGCATGCGCATCTTCCCGGAAATGTGGCCGAGCACCACGTGTCCGTTCTCCAGCTTCACGCGAAACGTGGCGTTGGGCAGATTCTCGAGAATCTCGCCCTGCATCTGGATGACGTCGTCTTTGGACATGTGCCTCGTTGGTTGACTCTCAGCTAGCCTTGAAGTTGGCCTTCTTCAGCAGCGACTCGTATTGCTGGCTCATCACGTAACTTTGCACCTGGGCCCAGAAGTCCATCGTCACCACCACGATGATCAGCAGCGAGGTGCCGCCGAAGTAGAACGGCACGTTGTACTTCAGCACCAGGAACTCGGGCAGCAGGCACACCAGCGTGATGTAGATCGCACCCACCAGCGTCAGGCGCGACAAGATGCGGTCGATGTGCTTGGCCGTCTGCTCGCCCGGACGGATGCCCGGGATGAAGGCGCCGCTCTTCTTCAGGTTGTCTGCCGTCTCGCGGCTGTTGAAGACCAGCGCCGTGTAGAAGAAGCAGAAGAACACGATCATCGCGGCATACAGCAGCACATAGATCGGCTGCCCAGGCGAAAGCGCGCCAGAGATGTCCTTCAGCCAGCGCATGCCTTCACCGGTGGCGAACCAGCCGACGATGGTGGCCGGCAGCAGGATGATCGACGAGGCGAAGATCGGCGGGATCACGCCCGACATGTTCAGCTTCAGCGGCAGGTGCGACGACTGCCCGCCGTAGACCTTGTTGCCGACCTGGCGCTTGGCATAGTTGACCAGGATCTTGCGCTGCCCGCGCTCGACGAAGACCACGACAAAGGTCACCAGCACGACCACGACCAGGATAAACAGGCTGGCGATGATGCTCATCGATCCGGTGCGCACCAGTTCGAACAGGCCAGCCATCGCGCTGGGCAGCCCGGCCACGATGCCGGCGAAGATCAGGATCGAGATGCCGTTGCCCAGGCCGCGCTCGGTGATCTGCTCACCCAGCCACATCAGGAACATCGTGCCGGCAACCAGGCTGACCACGGCGGTCATGCGAAAGCCCATGCCCGGGCTGATCACCAGCCCCGGCGAGCCTTCCAGTGCCAGCGCGATACCCAGCGACTGGAACAGCGCCAGCACCAGCGTGCCGTAGCGCGTGTACTGCGTGATCTTGCGGCGTCCCGACTCGCCTTCCTTCTTGATGGCCTCGAGAGACGGCACGACGTAGGTCATCAACTGCATGATGATCGACGCCGAGATGTACGGCATGATACCCAGCGCAAACACGGTGAAGCGCGAAAGCGCCCCGCCGGAGAACATGTTGAACAGGCTCAGGATGCCACCCGCCTGGCCCTTGAACAGTTGCTGCAGTTGCGCAGGGTCGATGCCAGGCACGGGGATGTGCGCACCCAGCCGATACACGACCAACGCCAACACCAGAAACACCAGCCGGCGACGCAGGTCGCCGAACTTGCCGCTCTTGGCCAGTTGGTTTGCAGAAGTAGCCACGACGAAGGACTCTGACCTATAAGCCGAATCAGCCGACCGAGCCGCCGGCGGCTTCGATCGCCGCCTTGGCACCGGCCGTCGCGCCGACGCCCTTGAGCACGACCTTCTTGCTCAATTCGCCCGACTTGATGACCTTGACCAGCTTGGCCATATCGCCCACCAAGCCAGCTTGTTTCAGCGTGAGCAGGTCGACTTCGTCCGCACCCAGGCGTTGCAGGTCGGCCAGCGTGACTTCGCCGTTGTACTTGCCCGTCAGCGACTTAAAGCCTCGCTTGGGCAGGCGGCGCTGCAGCGGCATCTGGCCACCTTCGAATCCCACTTTGTGGAACCCGCCAGCACGGGACTTCTGACCCTTGTGGCCACGACCTGCGGTCTTGCCCAGGCCGGAGCCGATACCGCGACCGACGCGACGCCGCGCCCGCTTGGCGCCGGCCGATGGTTTGATCGTATTCAGTTCCATGTTGATACCCGTTTGACGTGTAGCGCTCAAAGCACCTTCACGAGATAGGCGATCTTGTCGATCATGCCGCGCACCGCGGGCGTGTCCTCGAGCGTCGATTCGCTGTTCAGCTTGCGCAGGCCCAGGCCGCGCACCGTATCGCGGTGCGACTGCTTGGTGCCGATCGGGCTCCTGACCAGCTTTACCTTGAGCGTCTTGTTGTCCGCCATCGTCGTTCTCCTGCAGCGCCTCAGCCGAAGATCTCTTCGACCGACTTGCCGCGCTTGGCCGCCACCTCACCTGGCGTGGTCGAGCGTTTCAGCGCGTCCAGCGTGGCGCGCACCATGTTGTAGGGGTTGGACGAGCCCAGGCTCTTGGCCGCGATGTCGGTGACACCCATGACCTCGAACACGGCTCGCATCGGGCCGCCGGCGATGATGCCGGTACCGGCCGGCGCCGGCGCCATCAGCACCTTGGCAGCGCCATGTTCGCCGCGCACGTTGTGGTGGATCGAACCGTTCTTCAACGACACCTTGATCAGGTTGCGTCGCGCGTCCTCCATGGCCTTCTGCACCGCCACTGGCACCTCCTTGGCCTTGCCCTTGCCCATGCCGATACGGCCATCGCCATCGCCGACGACGGTGAGTGCGGCGAAGCTGAGCGTGCGCCCGCCCTTGACCACCTTGGTCACGCGATTCACCGCGATCATCTTTTCCTTCAGGCCGTCTTCATTGGCCTCGGTCTGGGCGCGGGGTTGAAACTTTGCCATGTGTGTGATCCTTCGCTTGCGCGCTTAGAACTGAAGGCCGGCTTCACGCGCGGCTTCGGCCAGGGCCTTCACGCGGCCGTGGAATGCAAAGCCCGCGCGGTCGAAGGCCACCTTCTCGATGCCCGCGGCCTTGGCCTTTTCGGCGATGCGCTTGCCCACGATGGCCGCAGCCGAAGTGGTGCCACCCTTGCCCGGGCCGCCCAGTTGTTCGCGTACCGCCTTTTCGGCTGTGGATGCGCTGGCCAGCACCTTGCAGCCGTCGTCGGAGATGACGCTGGCATAGACATGCAGATTGGAGCGGAACACCGTCAGCCGCGCCACGACCTGCTTCGCGATGCGCAGGCGGGTCTGGCGGGAGCGACGCAGGCGCTGTTCTTTCTTGTTCAACATGGTGTCGCTCCTTACTTCTTCTTCGTCTCTTTCAGGCTCACGCGCTCGTCGGCGTAGCGGATGCCCTTGCCCTTGTAGGGCTCGGGCGGACGGATGGCACGGACTTCGGCCGCCACCTGCCCCACGGACTGGCGGTCGGCACCCTTGATGAAGATCTCGGTCTGCGTCGGCGTTTCCACCTTCACGCCGGCCGGCATGTCCTTGACCACCGGGTGCGAGAAGCCGATCTGCAGGTTCAGCTTCTGGCCCTGCGCCTGGGCACGGAAGCCCACGCCCACCAGGGTCAGCTTCTTCTCGAAGCCCTTGGTGACGCCGTTGATCATGTTGTTGACCAGGGCGCGCATCGTGCCGCTCATGGCACCGGCCGCGACGCTGTCGTTGGCCGGCTCGAAGGTCAGCGTCGCGCCGTCCTTCTTCACCGCGACCAGCGCGTTCGACGCGCGCACCAGCGTGCCGTTGCTGCCCTTGACCGAAATCTGCTCCGCCGTGATCGACACGTCCACGCCTTGCGGGACAGTCACCGGCATCTTTCCTACGCGAGACATGGCTCGAATCCTTCCGTTAGACGCCGCCGATCAGGCGACGTAGCACAGCACTTCGCCGCCGACACCGGTCTGGCGCGCCTTGCGGTCGGTCATCACGCCCTTGGGCGTGGTGACGATCGCCACACCCAGGCCGTTCATCACCGCCGGAATGGCCTCGCGGCCGCGGTATACGCGCAGGCCGGGGCGGCTGACACGCTCGATACGCTCGATCACCGGACGACCGGCGTAGTACTTCAGCGCGATCTCGAGCTGGCTCTTGCCGTCTTCGGTGCGCACCGCGAAGCCATCGATGTAGCCTTCGTCCTTCAGGACCTGTGCGATCGCCACCTTGATTTTCGATGACGGCATCGACACCACGGCCTTGTCAACGCTCTGCGCGTTGCGGATGCGGGTCAGCATATCGGCGATCGGATCACTCATGCTCATAACAAACTCTCCTGCTCGGGCCTGCTCTTGCGGAACTCGGCCGATATCACCAGCTGGCCTTGACGACGCCCGGGATGTCGCCCTTGAAGGCGAGATCGCGAATCTTGCTTCGGCCCAACCCGAACATGCGGAAGGTGCCGCGCGGGCGGCCGGTCAGTTCGCAGCGGTTGCGCAGGCGTGTCGGGTACGCATTGCGCGGCAGCTTCTGCAGCTCCAGACGCGCGGCGTAGCGCTCTTCGTCAGAGCGCTTCGCGTCGTTGGCCGTGGCCTTCAGTTCGGCGTACTTCTTCGCGTACTTGGCCACGAGCTTCTCGCGCTTGTCCTGACGCTGGATATGGGACTGTTTCGCCACAGGGCACCTCAGTTCTTGAACGGGAAGCGGAAGGCCGTGAGCAGCGCCTTGCACTCGTCGTCGGTCTGCGCACTGGTGGTGATGCTGATGTTCAGCCCACGCAATGCATCGACCTTGTCGTAGTCGATCTCGGGGAAGATGATCTGTTCCTTGACACCAACGTTGTAATTGCCGCGGCCGTCGAAGGCACGCCCGGAGATGCCGCGGAAATCGCGCACGCGCGGCAGCGCGATGGTCACGAAGCGGTCCAGGAATTCGTACATGCGCACGCCTCGCAGCGTGACCATGCAGCCGATGGGCACGTTTTCGCGGATCTTGAAGCCGGCGATCGGCTTCTTCGACTTGGTGACCACGGGCTTCTGGCCCGCGATCTTGGTCAGGTCGCCGACGGCGTTGTCCATGACCTTCTTGTCGGCCACCGCTTCGCTGACGCCCATGTTCAGGGTGATCTTCGTGAGGCGCGGCACCTGCATCACCGACTTGAAGCCAAACTTGGCCATCAGATCGGGCACCACCTTCTCGCGGTAGTAGGTCTGCAGGCGGGCGGTCTGTTGTTGAGCCATGATGGTTTCCTCAGGCCTTGATCTGTTCGCCGCTGGACTTGTAGACGCGGACCTTGTCGCCGTTGGCCAGCATCTTGATGCCTACGCGGTCGGCCTTCGAGGTCGCGGCGTTGTAGATGGCCACGTTCGACTGGTGGATCGGCATCGTCTTGTCGACCACGCCGCCTGTCGTGCCCTTCATCGGGTTCGGCTTGACGTGCTTCTTGACCACGTTCACGCCGTCGACCACCACGTAGTCGTCGTCGACGCGGCTGGCCACCGTGCCACGCTTGCCCTTGTCGCGGCCGGTCAACACGATGACCTGGTCGCCCTTGCGAATCTTGTTCATGCTTGCTTCCTTTCGGCGCGCCGCGTCAGAGCACTTCCGGAGCCAGCGACACGATCTTCATGAAGCGCTCGGTGCGCAGCTCGCGCGTCACCGGCCCGAAGATGCGCGTGCCGATCGGCTCGAGCTTGGCGTTCAGCAGCACGGCGGCATTGCCGTCGAACTTGATGAGCGAGCCGTCCTGGCGACGCACGCCCTTGGCGGTGCGGACGACCACGGCGCTGTAGATCTCGCCCTTCTTCACGCGGCCGCGCGGCGCGGCCTCCTTGATGCTGACCTTGATGACATCGCCGATGCCGGCATAGCGGCGCTTGGAGCCGCCGAGCACCTTGATGCACATGACGGACTTCGCGCCCGTGTTGTCGGCGACGTCGAGTCGCGATTGCATTTGGATCATTGTTCAGTCCCCAACTTGTCCCGCATCGCGAGCCGTCTGGGACGGCGCGCAGTCGCGGTCAGTCTTGGGCCCGTCGGTCCGCGCCGGATGACTCCGGCACAGGCGGTTGGGGCGGATCCGGTTTCCTGCTCGTCCTGCTTGCTCTTGTCGAGCGCACAGGCAGCCGAAAACCGGCGAAGCTTTGAATTATCGCTCGAAAGCGGCCAGCGTGTCAACGCCGGCCGTTGATCCGGCAATCAGGCGCGTGCGGCCTTGGCCTGGGCCAGCATCGTCTGCGCGTCGCTGACCTCGAACTTGCCCGGGCCCTCGACATTCAGCGTCTTGACCACGCCGTCGACCACCAGCATCGAATAGCGGTTGGAGCGCAGGCCCATGCCGCGGGTGGTGAGGTCCAGCGTCAGCCCGGTGGCCTTGGCGAATTCGGCGCTGCCGTCGGCCATCATGCGCACCTTGCCGGAAGCCTTCTGCTCGCGGCCCCAGGCACCCATCACGAAGGCGTCGTTGACCGACACGCACCAGATCTCGTCGACACCGGCGGCCTTGAGCTCGTCGGCCTTCTCGACGAAGCCCGGCACGTGCTTGGCCGAGCAGGTCGGCGTGTAGGCGCCAGGCAATGCGAAGATCGCGATGGTCTTGCCGGCCGTGGCCTTGGCGATGTCGAAGCTGTTGGGGCCGATCGAGCAGCCATTGCCTTCGACTTCGATGAATTCCTGAAGGCTGCCCGCGGGCAGCTTGTCTCCGACTTTCAGCATCATGTTCTCCTCAATTTGGATGGCGCCAATGCGGGCCGCAATGAAAAGGGGCCCAACACCAGTATCCCAGTGTTGCGCCCCCTGCGTGCCGCGCCGGGCCCAATGGCCCCGCGGCGGTACCCGGCTTAAGCCAGGCCGGCTTTCTTGACCAGACGGGTGACGACCCAGTTCTTGGTCTTGGAGATCGGACGGCTTTCGGCGATCTCGACCACGTCGCCGAGCTTGTACTCGCCCTTCTCGTCGTGCGCGTGGTACTTGCTGGAGCGCGCGACGATCTTGCCATACAGCTCGTGAGTGACACGGCGCTCGACCAGCACGGTGATGGTCTTGGAGCGCTTGTCGCTGACCACCTGGCCGACGAGGGTGCGCGTGTTCTTGGCAGCGGCTTGAGCCTGGCTCATTTGGCGGCCCCTTTCTTCTTCTCGGTGAGGATGGTCTTGACGCGCGCGATGTCGCGACGGGTCTTGCGCAGCGTGGAGTGGTTCGTCAGCTGCTGGGTCGCCTTCTGCATGCGCAGGCCGAAATGGGCGCGCAGCAGGTCGGCGACCTCCTTCTCGAGCGCGGCCACGTCCTTGGCGCGCAGGTCACTGGTCTTCATTCGTGTTCTCCGTTGCTTCGTCTACGCGCCGATCTGGCGAGCGACGAAGGTGGTGCGCAGCGGCAGCTTGGCCGAGGCCAGCAGAAAGGCCTCGCGCGCCAGGGTCTCGGGCACGCCGTTGATCTCGTACAGCACCTTGCCGGGCTGGATCTCGGCCACGTAGTACTCGGGGTTGCCCTTGCCGTTGCCCATGCGCACCTCGGCCGGCTTCTGCGAAATCGGCTTGTCCGGGAAGATGCGAATGAAGATGCGCCCACCGCGCTTGATGTGACGCGAAATGGCGCGGCGCGCGGCTTCGATCTGGCGCGCCGTGAGGCGGCCCCGTTCGGTGGCCTTCAGGCCGAACTCGCCGAACGAAACCTTGGCGCCGCGCGTGGCGACGCCGGTATTGCGGCCTTTCTGTTCCTTGCGGAATTTGCGACGTGCGGGTTGCAGCATTCCTATTCCCCTTTGCTTTCGGTGCCGGCGGCCGGCGCAGCGGCCTTGCGCACGCGCTTGACGGTTGCCGTCTTTGGCGCTTCGCCGCCTTCGGCCGGCTTGTCGGTCGCCACCACGGGCGCAGCCGCGGGGCGTGCCGGACGATCGCCGGACGGACGGCCGCGGCCACCCGGACCCGACGGGCCACCCGGCGCGCCCGGGCCGCCCGGACGCGGCGTGCGCCGCGAACGCCGATCGTCATCCGTCGTTTCCTGCTTCGCGCCCGGCGCTTCGCCATGCGCCAGACGGTCGCCACGGTAGACCCAGACTTTGACGCCGATGACGCCGTAGGTGGTCTTGGCTTCGGAGAAACCGTAGTCGATGTCGGCTTTGAGCGTGTGCAATGGCACGCGGCCTTCGCGGTACCACTCGCAGCGCGCGATTTCGATGCCGTTCAGGCGGCCCGAGGACATGATCTTGATGCCCTGAGCGCCCAGGCGCATGGCGTTCTGCATCGCGCGCTTCATCGCACGGCGGAACATGATGCGCTTCTCGAGTTGCTGCGTGATGCTGTCGGCGATGAGTTGCGCATCGATTTCGGGCTTGCGCACTTCCTCGATGTTCACCGCCACCGGCACACCCAGGCGGCGCGCCAGTTCCGACTTCAGGTTCTCGATGTCCTCGCCCTTCTTGCCGATGACCACCCCCGGGCGCGCCGAGTAGATCGTGATGCGCGCATTCTTCGCCGGGCGCTCGATCAGGATGCGCGACACGGCCGCACTCTTCAGGCGCGTCTTCAGGAACTCGCGCACATGCAGGTCTTCGGCCAGCATGGTGCTGAAGTTCTTCTTTGTCGCGAACCAGCGCGATGCCCACGCACGGGTCACGGGCAGCCGGAAGCCGATCGGGTGGATTTTTTGTCCCATGGTCTTTGCTCTGCCCTTGCCTTAATTGCCGACCGTCACGTAGATGTGGCAGGTGGGCTTGCTGATGCTATTGCCGCGACCCTTGGCGCGGGCGGACGAGCGCTTCAAAGTCGCACCCTGTTCGACGTAGATCGACTTGACCTTCAGTTCGTCGATGTCGGCGCCGTCGTTGTGCTCGGCATTGGCGATGGCCGAAGCCAGCGCCTTGCGGATGATGCCGGCGGCCTTCTTCGGCGTGAAGCTCAGGATGTCGAGCGCCTGGTCGACCTTCTTGCCGCGCACCATGTCCGCCACCAGCCGACCCTTGTCGACCGACAGCCGCACGCCGCGGACGCTTGCTTTGGTTTCCATCGTCGTCATCCCTTACTTCTTGGCCTTCTTGTCGGCCGGGTGACCCTTGAAGGTGCGCGTCTGCGCAAATTCGCCGAGCTTGTGGCCAACCATCTGGTCGGTCACGTACAGCGGAACGTGCTGCTTGCCGTTGTGCACGGCGATCGTCAGGCCGATGAACTCGGGCAGGATCGTCGAGCGGCGCGACCAGGTCTTGACCGGCTTCTTGTCCTTGGTGGCGGCGGCCTTGTCGACCTTGGCCATCAGGTGGTGGTCCACGAACGGACCCTTCTTCAGTGAACGTGCCATGGTGCGGGGCCCTTACTTCTTGCGACGCGAGACGATCATCGTCTGCGTACGCTTGTTGCTGCGCGTGCGGTAGCCCTTGGTCAGCGTGTTCCACGGCGACACCGGCACCTGGCCTTCGCCGGTGCGGCCTTCGCCGCCGCCGTGCGGGTGATCCACCGGATTCATCGCCACGCCACGCACCGTCGGGCGGATGCCCTTCCACCGGATCGCGCCCGCCTTGCCGTACTGGCGCAGGTTGTGCTCCTCGTTGCTGACTTCGCCGATGGTGGCGCGGCAGTCGATGTGGATCTTGCGCACCTCCCCCGAACGCAGGCGCAACTGGGCATAGATGCCTTCGCGCGCCATCAGCGTCACCGAGGTGCCGGCCGAACGCGCGATCTGCGCGCCCTTGCCGGGCAGCATCTCGACACAATGCACCGTGGAGCCCACCGGGATATTGCGAATCGGCAGCGTGTTGCCAGCCTTGATCGGCGCTTCGGAGCCGCTGACGACCGTCGCCCCAACCTCGATGCCCCGCGGAGCAATGATGTATCGGCGCTCACCGTCGGCGTAGCACACCAGTGCAATGTGCGCGCTGCGGTTCGGGTCGTATTCGATGCGTTCGACTTTGGCCGGAATGCCATCCTTGTTGCGCACGAAGTCCACCACACGGTAGTGGTGCTTGTGCCCACCTCCCTTATGGCGCACGGTGATATGCCCGTTGTTGTTGCGGCCCGAGTGCTGGAATTGTGGTTCGAGCAGCGAGGCTTCGGGCTTGCCCTTGTGCAGGTGTTTGTGCACCACCTTGACCACGGCGCGACGGCCCGGCGAGGTCGGTTTGACTTTGACGACGGCCATTACGCGGCCTCCCCGGAGAAGTTGAGCTCCTGGCCCGGCTTCAAGCACACATAGGCCTTCTTCACGTGGTCACGCCGGCCGATCGTGCGCCCGGAGCGTTTGGTCTTGCCCATCTGGTTGATGGTCTGTACCGACTCCACTTCGACCTTGAACATCAGTTCGACAGCCGCCTTGATTTCGGGCTTGGACGCATCGCGCAGCACCTTGAACAGCACTTGGTTCTGCTTCTCGGCGATACGCGTGGCCTTCTCGGAGATGATCGGCGCGATCAGCACCTGCGCCAGGCGGCCTGCGTCGGGCTTCTTGGTGGTCTTGGCAGGCGTATTCATGCGAACATCTCCTTGAGTTGTTCGATCGCGCCCTTGGTGACCAACACCTTCTTGTAGAACACCAGCGACAGCGGATCGGCGTAACGCGGCTCGACCACAAGCACGTTGGCCAGGTTGCGCGAAGCCAACGCCAGGTTGTCGTCCACCAAGTCGGATATCACCATCACCGAATCCAGGCCCATGGCCTTGAACTTCTGCGCCAGCAATTTGGTCTTGGGCGAATCGACAGCGATCGAATCGACCACCGCTAGGCGGCCATCGCGCACCAGTTGCGACAGGATCGACGCCATGCCCGCGCGGTACATCTTCTTGTTCACCTTGTGAGTGAAATTCTCATCGGGTGAATTCGGGAAGGTGCGGCCACCCCCGCGCCAGATCGGCGAGCTGGTCATGCCCGAACGGGCGCGGCCGGTGCCCTTCTGGCGCCACGGCTTCTTCGTCGAATGCTTGACGGTGCCGCGGTCTTTCTGGGCCCGCGTACCCTGCCGCGCATTCGCCTGATAAGCGACCACCACCTGGTGCACCAGCGCTTCGTTGTAGTCGCGCGCGAACACTGTGTCCGGCGCATCCACCTTGGAAGTGGACTGTCCTTGATCGTTGAGGAGCTCGAGCTGCATCACTTGGCTCCCTTGGCTTTGGCCTTGACCGCAGGGCGAACGACCACGTGGCCGTTTTTCGCGCCCGGCACCGCGCCGCGCACCAGCAGCAGCTGACGCGCCTCATCGATGCGCACAACGTCGAGGTTCTGCGTCGTCACGGTCTCGTCGCCACGGTGGCCCGACATCTTCTTGCCCGGGAACACGCGGCCCGGGTCCTGCGCCATGGAAATCGAGCCCGGCACATTGTGCGAACGGCTGTTGCCATGCGACGCGCGCTGCGACTTGAAGTTGTGGCGCTTGATCGTGCCGGTGAAGCCCTTGCCGATCGAGGTGCCTTGCACATCGACTGTCTGGCCGACGGCGAACAGGCCCACCGGGAGCGTGGCGCCGGGCTTGTATTCGGCAGCGACTTCGGACGTGACGCGGAATTCGCGCAACACCTCACCGGCCATCACGCCCGCCTTGGCCAGGTGGCCGGCCTCAGGCTTGGTGACACGGGAAGCCTTGCGCGAACCGAAGGCCACCTGGATGGCGCTGTACCCGTCAACGCTGTCGGTCTTGACCTGGGTGACCCGGTTGTTGGACACGTCGAGCACGGTCACGGGAACGGCATCGCCGTCGTCCGTGAAGATGCGCATCATGCCCACCTTGCGGCCCAGCAATCCGAGACGATGGCTCAGACTCATGGTTTTTCTCCAGCCCCGCGGAACGGAGCCTTTGTTTGACGAACCCGACATCGATTGGCCGGGCTGATAGTTTTCGGCCCACCCATGGGCGCGCCGAGAAAAGCCTGTGATTGTAGCAGGTGCGCCTTGCCTCGCAACTGCAGGTCTGGCTTATTGCAGCTTGATCTCCACGTCCACGCCAGCTGGCAGGTCCAGTTTCATCAGCGCATCGACCGTCTTGTCGGTCGGGTCGACAATGTCCATCAGTCGCTGGTGAGTGCGAATCTCGAACTGGTCACGCGAGGTCTTGTTGACGTGTGGCGAGCGCAGGATGTCGAATCGCTGCATGCGCGTCGGCAGCGGTACGGGGCCGCGCACGATGGCGCCAGTACGCTTGGCGGTCTCGACAATTTCCAGCGCCGACTGGTCGATCAGCTTGTAGTCGAACGCCTTCAGGCGGATGCGGATCTTTTGCTTTTGCATGATGGTCCGCCTTATTCGATGATCTTGGCCACGACGCCGGCGCCGACGGTACGGCCGCCCTCGCGGATGGCAAAGCGCAGCCCCTCTTCCATGGCAATCGGGGCGATCAGCTTGACCGTGATGCTGACGTTGTCGCCCGGCATCACCATCTCCTTGTCCTTGGGCAGCTCCACCGCACCGGTGACGTCGGTGGTGCGGAAGTAGAACTGCGGGCGGTAGTTGTTGAAGAACGGCGTGTGACGTCCGCCTTCTTCCTTGCTCAGCACGTAGATCTCGGCCGTGAAGTGGGTGTGCGGCTTGACGCTGCCGGGCTTGCACAGCACTTGGCCGCGCTGCACGTCTTCACGCTTGGTGCCTCGCAGCAGGATGCCGACGTTGTCACCCGCTTGCCCCTGGTCCAGCAGCTTGCGGAACATCTCCACGCCGGTGCAGGTGGTCTTTTGCGTGGCGCTGATGCCGACGATCTCGATTTCTTCGCCGACCTTGATGACGCCGCGCTCGACACGACCGGTGACGACGGTGCCACGCCCGGAGATGGAGAAGACGTCTTCGACGGGCATCAGGAAGGCGCCGTCGACCGCGCGCTCGGGCGTGGGGATGTACGCGTCCAGCGCGTCGGCCAGCTTCATGATGGCTTGTTCACCGAGTTCGCCCTTGTCGCCTTCCATGGCCAGCTTGGCGCTGCCGTGGATGATCGGGGTGGCGTCACCGGGGAATTCGTACTTGTCCAGCAGTTCGCGCACTTCCATTTCCACCAGCTCGAGCAGCTCGGCGTCGTCGACCATGTCGCACTTGTTCAGGAAGACGATGATGTAGGGCACGCCGACCTGGCGCGCCAGCAGGATGTGCTCGCGCGTTTGCGGCATGGGGCCGTCGGCGGCGGACACCACCAGGATGGCGCCGTCCATCTGCGCCGCACCGGTGATCATGTTCTTGATGTAGTCGGCGTGCCCGGGGCAGTCGACGTGCGCGTAGTGGCGCTTGGAGGTTTCGTATTCGACGTGCGCGGTGTTGATGGTGATGCCGCGTGCCTTTTCCTCCGGCGCCGCGTCGATCTGGTCGTAGGCCTTGGCCTCGCCACCGAACTTCGCACTCAGCACGGTCGTGATCGCCGCCGTCAGCGTCGTCTTGCCATGGTCCACGTGCCCGATCGTGCCCACGTTCACGTGCGGCTTGGTGCGTTCGAATTTACCTTTTGCCATTTCGTCTTCTCCTGATCAAAAGAGCGTTGCCAGTGGACTGTTTAAGGTTTCCAGCGGGTTGCCGATTCGCCTGCCACTGGCAGCAGACGCCAACCCGCTGAAGACCGATTCGCTATTCCTTACTTGCCGCGCGCCGTGATGATGGCGTCAGCCACGTTCTTCGGAGCCTCGCTGTAGTGCTTGAACTCCATCGTGTAAGTGGCACGGCCCTGCGACATCGAGCGCAGCGTGGTCGAGTAACCGAACATTTCCGATAACGGCACCTCGGCCTTGATGACCTTGCCGCCGCCGGGCATGTCGTCCATGCCTTGCACCATGCCACGGCGTGAGGACAGGTCGCCCATCACGTTGCCGGCGTAGTCCTCGGGCGTCTCGACCTCCACCGCCATCATCGGCTCGAGGATCACTGGCTGGGCCTTTCGGCAGCCATCCTTGAACCCCAGCGACGCAGCCATCTTGAAGGCGTTTTCGTTCGAGTCCACCTCATGGTAGGAGCCGAAGGTCAGCGTGACCTTCACGTCCACCACGGGGTAGCCGGCCAGCACGCCGGCGGGCAAGGAATCCTCGACGCCCTTCTTCACCGCGGGAATGAACTCGCGCGGCACCACACCGCCCTTGATGGCATCGACGAACTCGAAGCCCTTGCCGGGCTCCTGCGGCTCGATCTTCAGCACCACGTGGCCGTACTGGCCCTTGCCGCCCGATTGGCGCACGAACTTGCCTTCGATGTCCTGCACCGGCTTGCGAATCGTCTCGCGATACGCCACCTGCGGCTTGCCCACATTGGCTTCGACTCCGAACTCGCGCTTCATGCGGTCGACGATGATCTCCAGGTGCAACTCTCCCATGCCGGAGATAATGGTCTGGCCGGACTCTTCATCGGTGCGCACGCGGAACGACGGGTCTTCTTGCGCCAGACGGCCCAAGGCGATGCCCATCCGTTCTTGATCGGGCTTGGTCTTCGGCTCAACCGCCTGTGAGATCACTGGCTCTGGGAAGACCATCCTTTCCAGAGTGATCAGGGCGTCCGGATCGCACAGCGTTTCGCCTGTCGTTACGTCCTTCAGGCCGACACAGGCGGCGATGTCACCGGCCAGAATCTCCTTGATCTCCTCGCGCTGGTTGGCGTGCATCTGCAGGATGCGGCCGATGCGCTCCTTCTTGCCGCGGATCGGGTTGTAAACCGAGTCGCCCGACTTCAGCACGCCGGAATACACGCGCACGAAAGTAAGCTGGCCAACATAAGGGTCGGTCATCAGCTTGAAGGCCAGCGCGGCGAACTTCTCGTCGTCGGCGGCACGGCGCACCACTGGCTTGTCGTCGTCGTCCGTGCCCGGCACCGGCGGGATATCGATCGGCGAAGGCATGAAATCGATGACACCGTCGAGCATGCGCTGCACGCCCTTGTTCTTGAAGGCCGTGCCGCAGAACATCGGCTGGATCTCGGCCGCGATGGTGCGCATGCGCAGGCCCTGCTTGATTTCGGCCTCGGTCAGCTCGCCGGTCTCGAGATACTTGTTCATCAGCTCTTCGCCGGCTTCGGCGGCGGCCTCGACCATGTTCTCGCGCCACTTCTGCGCGTCGGCCTGCATGTCGGCAGGAATGTCGCGGAAGTCGAACTTCATGCCTTGCGAGGCCTCGTCCCAGTAGATGGCCTTCATCTTGATCAGGTCGACCACGCCGGTGAAGTTCTCTTCAGAGCCTATCGGCAGCACGATTGGAATCGGGTTCGCCTTCAAGCGCACCTTCATCTGCTCGTAGACCTTGTAGAAATTCGCGCCGGTGCGGTCCATCTTGTTGACGAACATCAAGCGCGGCACCTTGTACTTGTTGGCCTGGCGCCAGACGGTCTCGCTTTGAGGCTGCACGCCGCCCACGGCGCAGTAGACCATGCACGCCCCGTCGAGCACGCGCATCGAGCGCTCCACCTCGATGGTGAAGTCGACGTGCCCGGGCGTATCGATGATGTTGATCCGGTGCTCGGGCAACGCCAAGTCCATGCCCTTCCAGAAGCAGGTGGTGGCCGCGGAAGTGATGGTGATGCCGCGCTCCTGCTCCTGCTCCATCCAGTCCATGGTCGCGGCACCATCGTGCACTTCACCGATCTTGTGGTTCACCCCGGTGTAGAACAGGATGCGCTCGGTCGTCGTGGTCTTGCCGGCATCGATGTGCGCGGAGATGCCGATGTTGCGGTAGCGCTCGATGGGGGTCTTGCGGGCCATGGTGTCACTCCAAATACAGGGGCCGCCCTCGGGTTGGTGTTAACCCGTAAGAGCGGCCGAAAGCAGGGAACGGTCGGCGGCAGCTCAGAACCGGAAGTGCGAGAAGGCCTTGTTGGCTTCGGCCATGCGGTGCACTTCGTCGCGCTTCTTCATCGCGCCGCCGCGCCCTTCGGCAGCCTCGATCAGTTCATTGGCCAGGCGCTGCGACATTGACTTCTCGCCGCGCTTGCGCGCCGATTCCTTGAGCCAGCGCATGGCCAACGCCACGCGACGCACCGGGCGCACTTCGACCGGCACCTGGTAGTTGGCACCGCCGACTCGGCGCGACTTGACTTCGACCATCGGCTTGATGTTGTTCAGCGCAACAACGAAGATTTCCAGCGGATCCTTGCCGGCCTTCTTCTCGATCTGGTCGAGTGCACCGTAGATGATGCGTTCGGCAATGGCCTTCTTGCCGCCTTCCATGATCACGTTCATGAACTTGGACAGATCGACCGAGCCGAACTTCGGGTCGGGCAGCACTTCTCGTTTGGGAACTTCGCGACGACGCGGCATGGGAGTCTTCCTTCTTTGATTTCAGCCGGCGCCTGGTGGGCGCCACGAAGGGCCATTAAGGCCCTTCACTTACTGAGCCGGCCGACCGGCCGGCTCTTGTTGTCGGTGCGGCGCTACGCCTTCTTCGGGCGCTTGGCGCCATACTTCGAACGCGATTGCTTGCGGTCCTTGACGCCTTGCAGGTCGAGCGAGCCGCGCACGATGTGGTAGCGCACGCCCGGCAGGTCCTTGACACGGCCGCCGCGCACCAACACCACGCTATGTTCCTGCAGGTTGTGCCCTTCGCCACCAATGTAGGAAATGATCTCGAAACCGTTGGTCAGGCGCACCTTGGCCACCTTGCGCAGCGCCGAATTCGGCTTTTTCGGCGTGGTGGTGTACACGCGGGTGCACACGCCGCGCCGCTGCGGGCTGTTCTGCATCGCCGGCGACTTGGACTTCGTGATCTCGACCTGGCGGCCGTGGCGCACGAGTTGATTGATGGTTGGCATGGCTTAAGCGGTTCCCGTTTGAAGACAAACTCTTTGTGCGGCACTCGGTGCGCGCTGCGCCACCAAGGGAGACGGGCTCTAAGCCAAGCATCGATGAGCCCGATATCCGGGATGGCCGACGTGGCGAGCCGCTCGACAAAGAGCGCAGCAACAAAGTGCTGAAAAGCTTTCCATTATATTCGCAGCAACCCAACCCAGCAAGCGAAGACTGCGCCGGCCGCGTCTGTGTCGCCCGAACGCAGGGTCGCCATGCCTCAAGCAAACCCGCCCTACCCGCCGCTGCATGGCCCCGTCTGCCATGAGGTACCGAGTGTCGTACTGGACACCAACGTGGTGCTCGACTGGCTGGTGTTCAACGATGCGAGCTGCAAGGTCTTGGCCGGCCAGCTCGATGCGGGGCAGTTGCGCTGGCATGCCACGGATGCGATGCGCGCCGAACTGTGCAGCGTGCTGCCTCGCCCGGTGTTGCTGGCATGGAAACCGGATGATGAGCACGTGCTGTCGGTGTTCGATCGCTTGGCCCGCCTGGGGCCGGTCGCGCCAGCCCTGCCACTGCCAACGCGGCTGAGGTGCCGGGATACCGATGACCAGAAATTCATTGATCTGGCCATCACCAGCGGGGTGCGTTGGCTGTTCAGCCGCGACCGCGCCTTGCTCGACCTGGCCAAGCCCGCACTCGAGCATGGCGTGGAAATCCTGACTCCCACCGTCTGGTTGCGTCGTTACCCTGCACCCGCGTTGCACGACGAGCGCATCGGCACGGCGTAGCCCATCGACTGGCGCACCAATGAGAAGGGCGGCCGAAGCCGCCCTTTGCCGTGTGTGCGAACCGCGCTATTCGGCAGTTTCGCCAGCGGCGGCCGCCGCGGCCTGGGCGGCCACTGCGGCATCGACGTTCGCCATCTGCACGGCGGCCAATTCCTCAGCCTCCTGCAGCGCGATCGAGCGACGCTCGGTCTCGTCCATGGCCTCCTTGGCCTTGCGCGCCTGGTGGAAGGCCATGCCGGTGCCGGCGGGGATGAGCCGGCCGACGATGACGTTTTCCTTCAGGCCGCGCAGCTCGTCGCGCTTGCCCATGATCGCCGCTTCGGTGAGCACCCGGGTCGTTTCCTGGAAGGACGCGGCCGAGATGAACGAGTCGGTGGACAGGCTGGCCTTGGTGATGCCCAGCAGCACATCGGCGTAGCTGGCCGGCACCTTGTCCTCGGCACGCAACTTGTCGTTGGTACCGAAGAGCTCGGAACGCTCGACCTGCTCGCCGCTGATGTAGCTGCTGTCGCCCGGGTTGGTGATCTGCACACGACGCAGCATCTGGCGCACGATCACCTCGATGTGTTTGTCGTTGATTTTCACGCCCTGCAGGCGATAGACGTCCTGCACCTCGTCGACGATGTAGCGCGCCAGTTCCTCCACGCCCAGCAGGCGCAGGATGTCCTGCGGCTCGGCCGGCCCGTCGACGATGGACTCGCCCTTGTTGACCACCTGGCCTTCGTGCACC
>CAWGOK010000034.1:0-197134 GCA_963824005.1 uncultured beta proteobacterium | reverse complement strand
ATGCTGGCCTCGCTGGGCGCGCACCTGAAGAGCAAGCGCGCGCTGCTGATCCTGGACAACTGCGAGCACCTGATCAAACCGGCCGCCGACATGGCGCACGCCATTGTCAAGAACGCGCCGCACGTGCGCATGATCGCCTCGAGCCGCGAGCCGCTGCACGTGCCGGGCGAGAAGACCTACCCGATCCTGCCGCTGCCGGTGCCGGACCGCAGCGCCAGCCTGGAGGTGCTGGCGCGCTCGCCGGCGGTGCAGCTGTTCGTCGAGCGCGCACAGGCGCACAAGCCGGCCTTCGAGCTCAACGAGCGCGAGGCGCCCGCGGTGGCCGAACTGGTGGCGCGGCTGGAAGGCATCCCGCTGGCGCTGGAACTGGCCGCTGCGCGCGTGCGCTCGATGAGCGTGGCCGACATCAACAAGCGGCTGAACGACCGCTACAAGATCCTGACCGGCGGCAGCCGGGTGCTGCAGCAGCGGCAGCAGACGCTGCGCGCGCTGGTGGACTGGAGCTACGAGCTGCTCAACGAGAACGAGCAGCTGATGCTGCGGCGGCTGGCGGTGTTCGTCGGCGGCTTCGACCTGGAGGCGGCCGAGAAGGTATGCGGCGTCGAGCCGATCGAGGACTTCGAGGTGCTGGACCTGCTGGGCTCGCTGGTGGACAAGTCGCTGGTGATGCTGGAGGAGCGCGAGAGACGGGTCGCGCTACCGCATGCTGGAGACGATCCGCGAATACGCGGCGGAGAAGCTGAAGGCCGACGGCGATGAGGCGGCGGCCGCCGCCGTGCGGCACTGCGAGTACTACTTCCAGCTGGCCAAGGACGCCAACGACGGCATGGACGGCGCGCGAGCAGGCGCGCTGGCTGACGCGGCTGGAAGCCGAGCTGGACAACATCCGTGCAGCGATGTCGCTGGCACTGGCCGAGGGCGTGGACCCGGTGATCGCCGTCAAGCTGGCGGTGGCGATGCAGCGACTTCTGGATCCTGCGCGGCTACATCACCGAAGGCCGGCGGCTGGTCAAGGCGGCGCTGCAGTTGCCGGCAGTGCAGGACTCCCGCTGGCGAAGGCGCACGCCCTGTACGTGGGTGCGGCGCTGGCTGGATGCCAGAGCGACCATGCCGAGGCGTTGCAAATGCTCGAGGCCAGCTTGGTCATCCACCGCGAGCTGGGCGACCCGGAGAACATCGCGGCCACGCTGTCGACGCTGTCGATGACGCGACTGGAGACGGGCGACGCGGCGGGCGCGCCAGGGACGAGATGGAGGCCATCGACATCTTCCGTGAGCTGGGGCAGCGGCTGAACGAAGTCATCGGGCTGTGCAACCTGGGGCAGATCGCGCTGCACGAGGGGGACCTCGACCAAGCGCGCGCGCACCTGCAGCGAGGGCTGGCCCTGTCGCGCGACATCGAAAGTCCGGAGGAAGGCGAGTGCGAGTTGCTGCTCGGCGAGGTCGCTTTGCGAGGGGCAATCGAAGGAGGCGCAGCGAACATTTCGAGCGTTCGCTGGACGTCTGCCGCGGGGCGCCGACAAGCGCGGCGAGGCCAACGCGCAGTGGCATCTGGGCAAGCTCGATCTGGCCGAGGGCGACTACGCGAGGCGCGACCGGCTCGGGCGAAGCGCTGCCGCGTTCCACGGCGCCGAGATGTGGAAGGAGGTGCTGGGCTGCCTGGAGAGACTTCTGCGCCTGGCGATGGTGGCGGGCATGCCACGAGGTGGCGGTGCGCATCGCGGCCGCTGCCACGCTGACCCGCCAGCGCCTGAACTGGTGCGGCGGCCCGCCGCGCAGGCGCGCTGGCAGGCCCGGCTGGACAGCGCTGCGCGAGCCCTTGGCGACGACCGCTTCGTCGCGGCCTGGAACGAGGCCTGGGATCAATGGGAGACTGAGGACGCGATCACGCCGCGCTGCGCGTGCCTGCCGGCGGCTGCGCCGACGGCACAATGAAAAGCGGCGCCTGCGTAGCGCCGCTCGAGCACGCAGGCCGCAGCGCCTAGCGATTGGGGTCGCGACGCGAGACGCTGCCAGCCCGCACCACCCAGCCCGCGGCCAGCAGCGCCAGCGATTGTAGCCTGCGGCTCGAGGACGCGGTGAACAGAAGGCTCGTACGTCGCCTTCGCTGGCGTCCGAAATGCCGCAGCGATTCGTCGGTACCCGAGAACCCGCCCGCAGACCTATCTGTCACCGTCAGCCCAACGAGGTAGCACGGGTGCTGGAACGAGGTGTCGTACCACGGATCCCGGGTTGAAACGGGTCGCCCGGATCGTTCTCGAACCAGTACAACTGAGCGTAGCCGCCGACGAAGATCAGGCTGAAGTAAGCCGGCTTGCCGTCGTAGCGCGCCTGGGTTACGTAACCGTAATGGGGTCGCTGCGGAACGTGTCGGCCTCCGGGTTGAACGGCGTGGAGACGATCTGCCGTCCAGTCGGGGGGTTCGCGTGAGTCCGCAACGGCGCCGACCGTGATGATCTGGCCGCCGGCGAAATCGATCTGCCCCAACGGTGTGTCTTGGCAGCTACATCTGCGAAGAATCGACCGTGGCACTGGTGACCGTGAATTCGCCGGCGCATCCGCCCCACAAGTTGGACACATTGGGGCCGGCCATTGCCCGGAGTGCAGTTGTTCGTCGTCAATGCCGGCTCGCCAACCACTCGAGGTTGTCGAACGGCGTGCCGTACGCCGGCGTGAAGTTGCACCCTGACCGGCGCGGCCTCGGCACGACTGCAGCGCCGCCAGAGCGCCTGCCATGGCAAGGCGCGGAACAGCAGCGTTCTCACGAGAATTGGCACATGCAGCTCTGTTGCCTCGATCCAGCGACCGTTCGTCCACCGCCCGTTACGGCGTCTTGGTGCGGAACGATACTGGTCGCGCGGCGACGCCAGCAATGATTCGGCGCCTGCGTCCACCGATTTCCGGTGGCTGTATGGGCGGCGCAGCGCCAGCGGCTCATCCGCAAGCCCGCACCTGCGCGCCGGGTCCGGCAACGCGAGCATGCGGATCATGTTGCTGACCGCATCGGTGCCGGGTGAGGCGCAGTGCGCTTTTCTGGGTCTCGCGCCGATGATGGCGGTGTCGGCACAGATGCCGGCGCACGACCCGATCATCCGTGTCGCCTCGGACCACGCTCCTGTTGCCAAACGGGGTCTAGCATGCGCGCCATGTTGCATACCGGTCGAGCCCACTTGAGCCTGGCGTACGCCTGCGTGGGCCTGCTCGGCTTGGTCGCCGCCAAGGTGGCGGCGCAACAGGTGCGCCGCCGCGGCGCCGCTTCAGTGGACCCACGCCCACGCCGCCTTCGGCCAGCCGAAGTACCCGCCGCGGCTTCGCCCATTTCGACTACGTCAACCCGGACGCGCCGAAGGGCGGCACGATCAACCTGCGCAACCCCGACCGGCGCTCCAGCTTCGACAAGTTCAATCCCTTCACCACCAAGGGCAACTCACCGGCCGGCCTGGGCATCTTCATGTTCGAGGCGCTGACGGTGCTGGGCAGCGACGAGCTGCAGACCATGTACGGCCTGCTGGCCGAGGCCATCGCGGTGGCGCCGGACAAGTCGTCGATCAGCTTCCGGCTGAACCCGCAAGCGCGTTTCACCAACGGCGACCCGGTCAGCGCCGAGGACGTCAAGTACAGCTTCGAGTCGATGTCCGGCAAGTACGCGTCACCGGGCCTGCGCGCCTCGCTGGCCGGGGTGGAGCGGGTGGTGGTGCTCGACGAGCGCACGGTGCGCTTCGACCTGCGCGAGCGCACCAACGACATGCTTTTCACCGTGGGCGGGCTGAGCGTGTTCTCGCGCAAGTGGGGGCTCGGGCCTGACGGCCAGCCGAAGCGCTTCGACGAGATCGTTGCCGAGTACCCGATCACCAGCGGGCCCTACACCATCGCCAAGGCCGATTCGGGGCGGCGGCTCGAATTCAAGCGCAACCCCGACTACTGGGCGCGCGACCTGGGCGTGCGCCGCGGCATGTTCAACTGGGAGCGTGTGGTCTACCGCTACTACAAGGATGCGGCGGTGGCGCGCGAGGCCTTCAAGGCCGGCGAGTTCGACATCTACAAGGAGTACGGCGGGCGCAGCTGGGTGCGCCAGCACAAGGGCCCGAAGTGGGACGACGGGCGCATTCAGAAGGACCTGTTCGAGACCTCGGTCGGCCAGGGCCTGCAGGCCTACATGTTGAACCTGCGCCGGCCGCTCTTCCAGGACATCCGCGTGCGCGAGGCGCTGGGCTACACCTACGACTTCGACACGCTCAACCGGCTGGGCCTGTTCAAGCGCACCAACAGCCAGTTCAACAACTCCGAGTTTGCCGCCGTGGGCCTGCCGTCGCCAGGCGAGTTGCGTTTGCTCGAGCCCTTCCGCAACGAGTTGCCGCCGGCGGTGTTTGGCCAGGCGTACCGTGCGCCGACGACAGGCCGCGACCCGAAGCGGCTGCGCCAGAACCTGCTCAAGGCGCGCGAGCTGCTCGAGCAGGCGGGCTGGAAGCTGGCGGCCGACGGCAAGCTGCGCAACGCCAAGGGTGAAGCCTTCGAATTCGAGTACCTCAACCCGGGCGAGGGCGGCCGCCTGACCGACTGGCAGGCCAACCTGGAAAAGCTGGGCATCACGCTGAAGGAGCGCAATGTCGACTTCGCGCTCTACCGGCGGCGCCTGGAAGAGTATGACTTCGACGTCATCACCATCGCCGGCGGCGATTTCACCTTGCCCGATGCCACCGGGCTGCTCAGCGCCTTCGGCAGCAAATCGGCCGACGAAAAGGGCAACAACAACTTCCGCGGCGTGAAGAGCGCCGCCGCCGACCATCTGATCAAGCTCATGGCCGAGGCCAAGACGCTGGAGGAACTGCGCGATGCGGCACGTGCGCTGGACCGGGTGATCATGTGGAGTCACTGGCAAGTGCCGGACCTGTATGCGTCGGACGAGAAGTCGTCCTACTGGAACAAGTTCGGCATGCCGGCGCGGCGGCCGCGCTTCTTCACCATCGACACCGCCTCGGGCTTCCCGGCTTGGCCGCTGGAAACCTGGTGGATCAAGGATCCGGCCAAGCGCTGAAGGGCTGACGACGCATGCTGTTCTATATCCTGAAGCGCATCGCCCTGATGGTGCCCACGCTGCTGGGCGCGCTGACCATCACCTTCATCGTCATCCAGTTCGTGCCCGGCGGGCCGGTGGAGCAGATGATGGCCGAGGCACGCACCAGCCAGAAGGGCGAGGGCAGCGCCTACAAGGCCAGCCGCGACAGCGACGCCAAGCAGATCGCCGAACTGAAGAAGCTCTACGGCTTCGACAAGCCGGCGCATGTGCGCTACTTCGAGATGCTGGGCAGCTTCCTGCGCTTCGACTTGGGGACCAGCTTCCTGCACAACAAGGACGTGTGGACGCTGATCAAGGAGAAGCTGCCGGTGTCGATCAGCCTGGGGCTGTGGACCTTCGTCATCAGCTACCTGATCTCGGTGCCGCTGGGCGTGGCCAAGGCGGTGCGCGAGGGTTCGCGCTTCGACGTGATGAGCTCGCTGGTGGTGCTGATCGGCTACGCGATCCCGGGCTTCGTGCTCGGCATCTTTCTGATCGTGCTGTTTGCCGGCGGCACCTTCTTCGAGTGGTTCCCGCTGCGCGGGCTGACCTCCGACAACTGGGACGAGCTGGGCTGGCCGGCGCGCATCCTCGACTACTTCTGGCACCTGACGCTGCCGCTGATCTGCCTGGTGATCAGCAGCTTTGCCGTGACCGCGATGCTGACGAAGAACACCTTCGTCGAGGAGATGCGCAAGCAGTACGTGCTGGTGGCGCGCGCCAAGGGCCTGTCGCAGCGCTCGGTGCTGTACAAGCACATCTTCCGCAACGCGATGATCCCGCTGGTCACCGGCTTTCCGGCGGCCTTTGTCGGTGCGTTCTTTGCCGGCTCGGTGCTGATCGAGACGCTGTTCTCGCTGGACGGGCTGGGCCTGCTGGCCTTCGAGTCGGTGGTGCGGCGCGACTATCCGGTCGTGCTGGGCTCGCTGTACCTGTTCACGCTGATCGGGCTGGTGGTCAAGCTGGTGTCGGACCTGCTGTACGTGGCGGTCGATCCGCGCGTGCAGTTCGGGGCGGTGGGCAAATGAGGGGCGCGCGATGAGTGCCGTGTTGCCGTCTCCCGCTGCCGCGCCGATGCCCGCGGCGAAGTCGATGTCGCCCAACCAGCGCGCCTGGGCGCGCTTCAAGCGCAACCGCATCGGTTATGTGTCGCTGTGCTGCTTCGTCGCCTTCCTGGTGCTCGCCACCCTGGCCGAGTTGGTCAGCAACGACCGGCCGCTGGTGGCGCGCTACCAAGGCGAGCTGTATTTCCCGCTGTTCAAGAACCACCCCGAGACCACTTTCGGTGGCGACTTCGGCACGCCCACCGACTGGCAGGACCCACTCATTGCCGAGCAGTTCGCCAAGCCGGGCAACTGGGCCTTGTTCACGCTGAACACCTACTCCGCGCGCACCAGCAACCCCTTCGAAGTGGAGCCGAGTCCGGCGCCGCCGAGTGCTTTGCACTGGCTGGGCACCGACAGCCTGGGCCAGGACATGGTGGCGCGGCTGCTCTACGGCTTTCGGATCAGCATCTGGTTTGCCTTCGCGCTGACGCTGCTGGGCACCGTCATCGGCATTGCCGCCGGTGCGCTGCAGGGCTACTTCGGCGGGCGGGTGGATCTGATCCTGCAGCGCTTCATCGAGATCTGGGGCGCGGTGCCGGAGCTGTACCTGCTGATCATCTTCGCGTCGATCTTCGAACCTTCGCTGCTGCTGCTGCTGGTGCTGCTGTCGCTGTGGGGCTGGATGGGCCTGTCGGACTACGTGCGCGCCGAGTTCCTGCGCAACCGCAGCCTGGAATTCGTCAAGGCGGCGCGTGCGCTGGGCCTGTCCAACGGCCAGATCATCTGGCGCCACGTGCTGCCGAACTCGATGACACCGGTCATCACCTTCCTGCCCTTTCGCATGAGCGGCGCCATCGTCGCGCTGACCTCGCTGGACTTCCTGGGCCTGGGCGTGCCGGCCACCGTGCCCTCGCTGGGCGACCTGCTGCGCCAGGGCAAGAACAACCTCGATGCCTGGTGGATCATCTTCCCGACCTTCGTGCTGCTGGTGCTGACGATGCTGGCGCTGACCTTCATCGGCGACGCGCTGCGCGATGCGTTTGACACACGAAAGTCATGAGCCCACAAAGCCTGCTGCAGATCGACCGCCTGAGCGTGCGCTTCGGCAGCTCGACCGTCGTCGATGACGTGTCGTTCTCGATCGCTGCGGGCGAGAAGTTCGCGTTGGTTGGCGAATCGGGCTCGGGCAAGTCGATCACCGCGCTGTCGGTGCTGCGCCTGGTGGACGCAGCCACCAGCAGCGGCGCGATCCGCTTCGACGGCGAAGACCTGATGCAAAAGAGCGAGCGCGAGATGCGTGGCATCCGCGGCGCGCGCATCGGCATGATCTTCCAGGAGCCGATGACGGCGTTGAACCCGCTGTACACCGTGGGCAACCAGATCGTCGAGGTGCTCGCACTGCACGAAGCGCTGCGCCCGAACGCGGCGCGCGCTCGCGCCATCGAGCTGCTGCAGCGCACCGGCATCCCCGACCCCGAGGCCAAGGTCGATGCCTACCCGCACCAACTGTCCGGCGGGCAACGCCAGCGCGCGATGATCGCCATGGCCCTGGCCTGCAAGCCGCAGCTGCTGATCTGCGACGAGCCGACCACCGCGCTGGACGTCACCATCCAGGCACAGATCCTGGCGCTGCTGGACGAGCTGCAGCGCGAGATGGGCATGGCGCTGCTGTTCATCACGCACGACCTGAACCTGGTGCGGCGCTTCACCCACCGCGTCGGCGTGATGGAGCGCGGGCGGCTTGTCGAAAGTGGCGACACGGCGACGGTGTTCGCGAATCCGCGGCATCCGTATACCCAGCGCTTGCTGGCCAGCCGGCCGCAGCGCGTGGTGCAGCCGGTGGCGGACGATGCGGCGGTGCTGCTGGATGCGCGCGAGGTGGACGTCAGCTTCCCGATTGCGCAGGGGTGGTTTCGCAAGCGCCACTTCCAGGCGGTGCGACAGGCCACGCTGCAGCTCAAGCGTGGCGAGACCTTGGGCATCGTCGGCGAATCGGGGTCGGGAAAGACCACGCTGGGCATGGCCTTGCTGGCATTGCAGGACATCGCCGGCGGCGAGGTGCAGCTCGCCGGCGAGCGCATCGACAACGCCGACCGCGCCGCATTGCGTGCAATGCGCCGGCGCATGCAGGTGGTGTTCCAGGACCCGTTTGCATCGCTGTCGCCCGCGCATGACGGTGGGCCAGATCGTCGGCGAGGGTTTGGCCCTGCACCGGCCCGAGCTCTCGGACCACGAGCGCGAGGCCTTGATGCTGACGATGCTCGACGAGGTCGGGCTGAACGAGCGCAGCGGCGTGGCGCAGGTGCTGCAGCGCTATCCGCACGAGTTCTCCGGCGGCCAGCGCCAGCGTATCGCCATCGCGCGTGCGGTGGTGCTGCGCCCCGAGGTGCTGGTGCTGGACGAGCCGACCTCGGCGCTGGATGTGTCGGTACAGCAGCAGGTGTTGGGCCTGCTGGCCGAGCTGCAGCGCCACTACGGCATGAGCTACCTTTTCATCAGCCATGACCTGGCCGTGGTGCGCGCCATGTCGCACCGCGTGCTGGTCATGAAGAACGGCGACGTGGTCGAGCAGGGCGAGGCGCAGGCACTGTTCGACGCGCCGCGCGAGCCCTACACCCGCGAACTGCTGGCCGCCGCGCACCTGGCCTGAGCGGCGCGCGGGCTACTGCGGGTCGAAGCGGCGTGTGCCGATTTTCAGCTCGTAGCGCGTGCCCTTTTCGGGGTCGCTGAACTGCAGGTTGTTGCCGCTCCACTGGTACGGCGCGAAGAAGCCGTCGATCTGCATCGTGCCGTGGAACAGCGTCACGCCCAATTGGTCGGCATGCACCTGCAGCCGGTAGGCGATGTCGCTGACGCGCACCAGCGCTTGGCCGGCAGCGCCGATGTCGGCCGTCACCGGCCCGCAACTGGCTTGTGCGTCACCCACCGTCACGCACATCACTGCGTCGTAGTGGCCCGGTGACGGCGGCAGGCCCTTGAGCAGCTCGCCGGCCGAGCCGAACGAGCCGCGCTCGGACGCGGCCATCGCCGGCCACGTGCCCACAACGAAGCCGGCCAGGCCGGCCAGCATCAGGCGGCGCAGCATCACGCGCACGGCGACAACGTTCTGTCGTGCGCCGTGTCGAATGCAGCTTCTTTCGCGGCACCGGGTCGGCGACGCAGTGCACGGTGTCCGGGGCTGTAGCAGAGTTTCATGCATGCCTGCGCAGGCGGGGCGATTGAAGGAGCCGGGAATCCTACGCGAAGGGCCGCTCCGGCGCGCGCGGCGGGCCAGCGTCGGCGCACAGGTGCTGGGTTACCCTATGGCAAGGAGGGATCCATGCCACGCCAGATACTCGACGAATCACGACTTCACCCCGCGATACGGGATCGCGTGAACAGCCACCATGCATCGCTGGTGAAGGAGGTCCAATCCGCCATCGCGCAGCACCAGGTGGTGGTGGTCGGCATGGGCCAGAACCCGTTCCCGCGCAAGGCGCGCAAGGCGCTCGATGCCGCCGGCGTGCGCTACCACTACATGAGCTACGGCAACTACCTCAGCGACTGGCGGCGGCGCAATGCGTTGAAGATGTGGACCGGTTGGCCGACCTTCCCGATGGTCTTCGTCAAGGGCACGCTGGTGGGCGGCGCAGACGATCTGGACAAGCTGATCGCCAGTGGCGAGTTGCATCGCTTGCTGGCCTGACGCGTTGCGCTGCTGCGAGCCCTTGGGAGGCGGCTGAGCATGTGGCGGCTCGGCAGGTCTTTGCTCAGCTGCGCGCTGGCAGCGTCGGGGCTTCAGGTGCTTGGGGCGCAGGCAGCTCCGGGTGGCCTGTCGCCGTGCCGGCTGCAGGGCGTCGCACACGATGCGCTGTGCGGCCAGGTGCAGCGTCTGCTGGACCCTGCCAACGAGCGCGGAGCGCGCATCGAGGTGCATTTCGCGGTGCTGCCGGCGCTGGCGCGCAACAAGACCCCAGACCCGGTGTTCTTCCTGGCCGGCGGCCCAGGGCAGAGCGCCATCGAACTGGCCGGGCCGCTGAGCCGCATGCTGGCACGTTTCGGCAACCGGCGCGACATCGTGCTGGTGGACCAGCGTGGCACCGGGCGCAGCGCCGCTCTTGCCTGCGATGAGGACCCGCCCTGGGTGCCGTTGCGCAACGCAGCCGACCCCGAACGACAGGTGCAGCGTGCGCAGGAGTGCCTGCGCAAGTTGCAGGCCTTGCCGCATGGCGACCTGCGCCAGTACACCACGGGCATTGCCGTGGCCGACCTGGAAGCCGTGCGGCTGGCGCTGGGCGCGCCGCGCATCAACCTGATCGGCGCGTCCTACGGCACGCGGGTGGCGCTGGAGTACATGCGCCGGTTTCCATCGGCAGTGCGTCGCGCGGTACTGGATGGAGTTGCGCCACCCGACATGGCGTTGCCTGAAGCCTCCGCCCCGGATGCGCAGGCGGCGTTCGACGCGCTGCTGCGCGCCTGCGAAAGCGACTGCGGCATGCGAAGCGCGCCACCCGCGTCTGCGCGTCAATTGGCAAGCGTTGCTGGCCTCGTTGCCACGCGAGCTGACGGTCGCACATCCGCTGAGCGGCCGCGCGGAGACTTTGACGCTCACGCGCGACATGCTGCTCGGCATGGTGCGCGCGGCGTTGTATGCGCCGGCATTGGCCGCGGCGCTGCCGGCCGCGCTGGACGAGGCGGCGCAGGGCCGACTTGCGCCGTTGGTCGGTCTGGCCAGTGCGATCGGCCCGGCGCGGGGCCGTGCTGCGCTGGCGCAAGGTATGCACTTCTCGGTGATCTGCAGCGAAGATGTGTCGCAGCCACCGAAGGCGTCTGCCGAGGCGGCGGACTTCGGCGAGGGGCTTGCGCCGCTGTATCGCCAGGTCTGCCAGTTCTGGCCGCGTGGTGTGGTGCCCGAGGGCTTCAATGATCTGCCTGCTGCACGGGTGGCGACGCTGCTGCTGTCGGGCGGCATAGACCCGGCGACACCGCCGCGTCATGCACAGCGCGTGACCAAGGCGCTGGGTGCGATGGCGCGGCATGAGGTGGTGCCGAACGCCGGCCACGGTCTGCTGAACCTGGGCTGCCTGCGTGACGTGGTGTTCCGCTTCATCGATGCGCACACCGATGCCGAGGCACTGAGGGTCGATGTGTCCTGCGCGCGCGAGATGCCGCGCCCACCCGCGTTCCAGCCACCGGGTCCGGGGATCGAGCAGTGATCGAGGTGCGCGGTGTCGCACGCCGCTTTGTACAGGGCCGTGGACGGTCGGCACGTGCGGTGCAGGCGGTCGACGGTCTGAGCTGGATGGCGCCCGATGGCTGCATCAGCGGGCTGCTCGGGCCGAACGGCGCGGGCAAGACCACGCTGCTGCGCATGGTGGCGGGTTTGGTGGAGCCCGACGCCGGGCAGGTGCTGGTCGACGGCATCGATGTGGCCACGCAGCGTGCCGCGGCATTGGCGCGCATGGGCGTGCTCAGCGACGCGCGCGGCCTGTATCCCCGGCTGACGGCGCGCGAGAACATCGTCTACTACGGCCGGCTGCACGGCATGAGCGAAGACGCGGCCCAGGCCCGCGCCGAAAGCCTGGCCCGAGTCCTCGAGATGGCGCCGCTGCTGGAGCGCCGCACCGAAGGCTTCAGCCAGGGCGAGCGCATGAAGACCGCGTTGGCACGCGCGCTGGTGCATGACCCGCACAACATCATCCTGGACGAGCCGACCAACGGCCTGGACGTGCTGGCCACGCGGGCATTGCGCGAGGCGCTTCGGCGCTTGCGCGACGAGCAGGGCAAGTGCATCGTCTTTTCCACACATGTGATGCAGGAGGTGCAGCGGCTGTGTGACCAGGTGCTGGTGATGGCGCAGGGCCATGCCGTGGCGCGAGGCACGGTGGCCGAGCTCTGCGCGTTGACCGGCGATGACGACTTCGAACAGAGCTTCGTGCAACTGGCCTTCGGCGCCGGGGCGCGGTTGCGTGGTGAGGTGGAATGAGCACGCAGCGTCGCATGGCGGTTGGGGTGCACGCGTGAGCGGCAGCGCGTGGATCGTGCTTCGCAAGGAACTGCTGGACGCGTTGCGCGACCGGCGCACCTTGCTGATGGTGTTGCTGAGCTCGGTGGCGGTCGGCCCGCTGGTGCTGGTGCTGCTGTCGACGCTGGTGTCGGGCATCGAGCAGCGCGCAGAGACACGCGAAGTGGTGGTTGTTGGCATCGAACATGCGCCCACGCTGCGCAACTACTTCGAGCGCCAGACCTATCGTGTGATGCCGGCGCCCGCAGACTACGAGCAGCAGTTGCAGCGCAATCGGCTGGGCGATCCGGTGCTGGTCGTCGGCGCCGACTTCGAGGCCGAGCTGGCGCGCGGCGAGCCGCCACGCGTGGAACTGGTGGGCAACTCGGCCAACCCGCGTGCCACGGCCGGTTTGTCGCGTCTGGGCAGGCTGATGCAGGGCTTCCAGCAGGAGCAGACGACGCTGCGCCTGGCCTGGCGCGGGGTATCGCCGGCGGCACTGCAGGCGATCGAAGTCGATGAGCGCGACCTGGCCAGCCCGGCAGCGCGGGCTGCGCAGTGGGCCGCCCTGGTGCCCTTCTTCGTGCTCATGGCCGTGCTCTACGGCGCCCTGCATGCGGCGCTGGACACCACCGCGGGCGAGCGTGAGCGCGGCTCGCTCGAGCCGCTGCTGATGAATCCGGCCTCGCGCGCGGCGTTGGTGCTGGGCAAGTGGGGCGCGGTGGCCTGCGTGGCCATGCTCATCGCGTTGCTCAGCTGCGCCAGCTTCCTGCCCGGGCAGTGGCTGCTGCGCAGCGAGACGCTGGCCGCGATGTTCCGCTTCGGCATGCGCGAGGGTGCCATGTTCCTGGCCCTGCTGTTGCCGCTGGCCGGGGCGCTGTCGGCGCTGTTGATGGCCATCGCCATACGCTGCCGCAGCTTCAAGGAGGCGCAGGCAAATGCGACCGGCCTGGTATTGCTGGTATCGCTGCTGCCGCTGCTGACACTGCTCAACCAGGACGGTGAGGCGCCCTGGCACTTGTGGCTGCCGGCCCTGGCGCAGATCACGCTGATGGGGCGAGTCCTCAAGGGTGAACCGATGGCCGCGTGGGAGCTGGTCTTGCCGCTGGTCATTTGCGTGCTGCTCACCGCGTTGTGCCTGGCTTACGTGGCGCAGAGTCTGAAGCGGGCGGCGCTGAAATAGAACGGCCCGGCGAGGCCGGGCCGAACATCGCCTTGGCGACCCGCCGGGCTGTCAGGCGTGCTCGACCTGCAGGGCGCGTTGCACCTCGCTTTGCCACGGCAGCGCATGCACGATCTCATTCAGAAAGCGCGCCGACTCGAGTGCCGTCAGGACCTCGCCCTCGTGGCCGATGAGGCGCAGGTTGGTCACCACGGACATCGGATCGGCCATGGCCACCACGTCGCTGGAGATCTGCACCCAATCCCAAGCCACGCCGGCTTCGCCGTCATCGGAGCATCCGCCCCAGATGGTTTGCCCTGCCGACCGCGACATCCGGTCGCCTGGAAGTGTCACGCGGGTGCTGAGGTGGTGGAAGCGCAATTGCGATTCGCGGCTGGCCTGCCACAATATGGGGGGCCACGCGCGAATGGACCAAGGTGTGGTAGGAGTCATGGGTGATTTGTCGTAGGGACCTGAGGTGCTGAACATGCCGCAATGTTTGCGGAATGGCGCGCGCCTTGAAAGCTGTAAACCCTGTCAGGGCCTCGCATCGGCAACGGGCCTCGGCGGGGCTGGAACGCTCGGGGGATTCTGATGTTGCCCGGCGGCTATTCGTCGGTGCTGCAGGCCAAGGATCGTGACGAGTTTCGCGACGAGGTCGTGCGCTTCACGCAGCAGCTTGGGTTCGACACGGTGGCGGCGATCACCTACATCGAGCGTGGCATGGCCGGCACCGAGGTCATCAGCGTCGACAACACGCCACTGGCGTTCTCGCAGGCGTTCTGCGATGCGTCGATCGCTCGACGTGACCCCGTGATCCAGCATTGCCGCAAGCAGAGCGTTCCGATCATCTGGGATCAGAACACCTACACAGGGCAGGGGCTCGGTGAGCTCTGGGAGGAACAGGCGCAATTCGGATACAGCACCGGGATTGCCATGGCGCTGCACATGCCCGAAGGCCGTCACTTCGTACTCGGTGTGGATCGAGATCGACCGCTGCCCAACAATGCTGGCGAGTTGCAGCGCGTGGTGGCAGACCTGCAACTGTTTGCGGTGCACGCCCAGGAGGCGGCGGCGCGACTGCTGTTGCCCGAACCGATGCGGCCGGAAAGGCCGGCGCTCACGCCGCGCGAACTCGAAGCCTTGCATTGGACGATGGAAGGCAAGACAGCCTGGGAGGTGGGTGCCATCCTGGGCATCAGCGAGCGCACGGCGGTGCTGCACGTCAACAACGCCATGCACAAGCTGGGTTGTGTGAGCAAACATGCAGCTGTCCTCAAGGCATTGCGCCTCGGCTTGATCCATTGACCGGCGCAACTTGCGCCAGCGGCTGCCGGCCCAGCGCAAGCTGCGCTTGATCACAGCTGTGGCTTGCAGACCCACCCTGTAAGAGCTGACAGTGTCGTTTGGTCGTGCCCGCTGTTGCAATGCGGCTGTGCGCACACGATCGCACAGGTTGAACCAGAAGGAGTCCTCATGAAAAAAGCAGTTTCTCCAAAGAAGAACAAGACTGTGGCCGACGTCGTTCCGCAAAAGAAGCAAGCCAAGAGTGGTCCGGTAGAGCTCAACCTGGCCGACCTGAAGAAGGTCTCCGGCGGGTTGCCGCGTGGCGGTGGCGGTTGGAACGTCAAGTAGGCCGACCCAGGCCACCGAGCTCAAGATCATGAAGCCTAGGGGTACTTGGTGATGTGCTCCTAGGCTGATTGGCATTATGGTTGGCCTCCCCGGCCCGCCATGATGTCCGCGGGCCGGCTTGTCCGGTCCGCTTTTTCGTTTCCGCTTGCCCATGCAGCTTCCGGTGTCGACGCATGCTGGATTCGCCGCGCGCGGGGCTTTGCCCCGCTCGTGGTGGGTTGATGCGGGTGCCGAACGCATTTGCGGGTACTGGCCGGGATGAGCCTGCTGTTCCGGCCCGAAGTGGCCGAAGCCCAGCGCCAGAACTGGCTCGGTCAGGTTCAACTGGTGCGGCCGCTCTCGCTGACGGTCTTCACCGTGGGTGTGTTGTGCCTGCTGGCGCTGGTGATCGCGTTCCTGTTCCTTGGCGAGTACACACGCAAGGCGCGCATCGGTGGCGTGCTGGTTCCGGATCTCGGCGTCATCCGGCTCGTACCGCCTGTTCAGGGGCGCGTGCTGGAGCGGCGCGTCACCGAGGGCCAGATCGTGCGGGCCGGCGAGGTGATGTTCGTGCTGGCTTTGGAGAGCAGTACCCTGAGCACCGAAGTCCAGGCGCGCGTTCATCGCAGCCTGGAAGAGCGAAAACGCAGCCTGGAAGATGCAGCACGCCACCAAGCCGCGCTGGCCGAAGGCGAGCAGTTGTCGCTGCAACGGCGACTCGACGAGATGAAGCGCGAGCAAACGCAGATCGAGGCCGAGGCCGTGCTGCATCGGCAGCGCCTGGCGCTGGCGCAGCAATCGCTGGAACGGTTCGAGTCACTCAGTCGCGACCAGTTCATTTCGCCGGCGCAGGTGCAAAGCAAGAAAGAAGAAGTCATCGGCCTGCAGGCGCAGGCCCAGGCGCTGGAACGGCAGAGCGCCATGCTGTCACGCGACCGTGCGGCCCTCGAAGGCGAACGTCGCGGGTTGCCGCTTCTCTTGAAGGCGCGCCAGGGCGCGATCGAACGCGACCTGGCTGCACTTTCGCGCGAGGCCGCTGAACAGGATGCCGTACGCCAGATCGTGGTGCGTGCCCCGCAGGACGGCACGGTCAGCGCCGTGCTGGCCGAACCGGGTCAGAGTGTGTCGCCGGCGTCCGCACTGGCCAGCCTGATCCCTGCTGGAGCGCAGCTTCAGGCCCACCTGTTCGCGCCGTCGGGTGCCGTGGGATTCGTCCGCCCCGACCAGGAGGTGCGGCTTCGTTTCGAGGCCTTCCCGTACCAGAAGTTCGGCCACCAGACGGGGCATGTATTGCAGGTGTCGCGCACCCCGCTGGCCGCGCCGGAACTGGCCGGTCTGACGCTTTCTGGCCCAGCGGGCGCGCAGGGCAGTGCCGAGCCGATGTTCCGCATCACCGTGGCCATGGACGAAACGCAGTTGCGCGCATTCGGCGGCTCGCAGCCGCTGGTGGCGGGCATGCGCATGCAGGCCGACGTGCTGCTGGAGCGTCGGCGCTTGATCGAGTGGTTGTTCGAGCCTGTACTCGGTTTGTCTAATCGAATATGAAAGCGGTTGCTCACTTTCTCAGTTCGACCTCCGTGACTGAAGCTCAGTCGGTGCGCCGGACCGAGGGGCCGGGATGATTTCGCGTCTCGGGGCCTGGGGCGGTTTGCGTCTGGGCTTCGGCTCCAGCCGCGTGCCGGTGGTTCTGCAGACCGAAGGCGCCGAATGTGGGCTGGCCTGCCTGGCCATGGTGGCGGCGGCGCATGGCCACCGCTCCGACTTGCCGACGCTGCGCCAGCGCTTCTCGCTTTCGTTGAAGGGCCTGAACCTGCTCGACCTGGTGCGCATGGCCGAGAGCCTGAACCTGCATGCGCGGGCACTGCGCGCCGAGATCGAGGACCTGGCACGGCTCGAGCTCCCCTGCATCCTGCACTGGGACATGAACCATTTCGTGGTGCTGGTGGGCGTGAGCCGGGGCGTCGCGACGATCCACGACCCAGCGCACGGCCTGCGCCGGCTGAAACTCGAGCAGGTGTCGCGCCACTTCACCGGCGTGGTGCTGGAACTGACGCCGGCAGCCGATTTCGTGGCGCGCACCGAGCGCCAGCATGTCTCGCCACGGCAAATGCTCGGGCGCGTCAGCGGCCTGAAGCGCTCGCTGGCGCAAATCTTCGCGCTGGCGCTGGCGCTCGAAGCCTTCATGCTGCTCAGCCCCTTCCTGATGCAGTGGGTGGTGGACGATGTGCTGGTCAGCGCCGACCGTGACCTGCTGGCCACACTGGGCATTGGCTTCGGCCTGCTGGTGTTGATCCAGGCCGGAACAGCCGCCATTCGCTCCTGGGCGGTGCTGGTGCTGTCGGCCACGCTCAACCTGCAGTGGCTGTCGAACGTGTTTGCGCACTTGATGCGCCTGCCGGTCGAATGGTTCGAGAAGCGACACATCGGTGATATCTGGTCGCGCTTTTCCGCCGTTCAGCAGATCCAGAAGACGCTGACCACCAGCTTCATCGAGGCGGTGCTCGACGGCCTGCTGGTGGTGCTGACGCTGGCCATGATGTTCGTCTACAGCGCCACGCTGACGGCGGTGGTGCTTGGCGCAGTGGCCGCCTATGCGTTGCTGCGCTGGGCCTTCTTCCGGCCGCTGCGCGACGCCACTGAAGAGGCGCTGGTGCACGAATCGAAGAAGTCCAGCCACTTCATCGAGTCGCTTCGAGGCGTGCAGGCGATCAAGCTGTTCAACGCCCAGGCTGACCGGCAGTCGCGTTTCACCAGTCTGGTGGTGGACACCATGAATGCCGACATTGCCACGCGCAAGCTGGAGTTGATGTTCACCGTGCTGCACCGGTTGATCTTCGGCCTGGAGCGCGTGGCCGTGGTGTGGATCGGCGCGCTGCTGGTACTGGACCAGAAGTTCTCGGTGGGCATGCTGTTTGCGTTTTTCGCCTACAAGGAGCAGTTCGCGCAGCGCGTCAGCGCGCTGATCGACAAGGTGGTCGATCTGAAGATGTTGCGCCTGCAGGGCGAAAGGCTGGCCGACATCGTGCTCACCGCGCCGGAGCAGGAAGATGCGGTGAACCCGCAGCGCAAGACGGTCGACATTCCGGTGATCGAGCTGCGTGACCTGAGCTTTGCCTATTCAGATGCCGAACCCGACGTGCTGTGTGACGTGAACCTGCGCATCGAGCCAGGCGAATCGGTTGCCATCGTCGGCCCGTCCGGCTGCGGCAAGACCACGCTGCTGAAGCTGATCCTCGGCATCCACGCGCCACAATCCGGCGAGATGCTGATTGGCGGCGTGCCGTTGTCGCAGATCGGCCTGCGCGCCTGGCGCGACATGGTCGGCGTGGTCATGCAGGACGAACCGCTGTTCTCGGGCTCCATCTCCGACAACATCAGTTTCTTCGACCTGCAGCCCGACATGGACTGGGTGGCGCACTGCGCACGCGTGGCCTCGGTGCACGAGGAAATCGAGGCCATGCCGATGGGCTACCACACGCTCATTGGCGACATGGGCTCGAGCCTGTCGGGCGGGCAGAAGCAGCGCATCCTGCTGGCCCGGGCGCTGTACAAGCGGCCGAAGATCCTGCTGCTGGACGAGGCCACCAGCGCGCTCGATGTCGAAGGCGAACGCCTGGTGAACCAGGCGGTGCGGCAGCTGGCGCTGACGCGCGTGATCGTCGCCCACCGGCCCGAGACGATTGCCAGCGCCGGCCGCGTGGTGGCGCTGAACGGCGGGCGCGTCGCGCAGGATCTGCGCAGCGTTGGCCATGGCGCCAACGCCGAGCGCGAAGCCTGACGCGAACAAGCGGGCACAACTAAAATTCGCCCTCCTGGGGCTGCAGGCGTGCCCCACTTCCGCGAAGGCTGTGCCCGTGTTCTATCCCAGGGAGTTCGACCTGATTGTCGTCGGTGGCGGCCATGCCGGCACCGAGGCCGCGTTGGCTTCGGCCCGCATGGGCTGCCGCACGCTGTTGCTGACGCACAACCTCGAGACGCTTGGGCAGATGAGCTGCAATCCGTCGATCGGCGGCATCGGCAAGGGTCACCTGGTGAAGGAAATCGATGCGCTCGGCGGTGCCATGGCCGCGGCCACCGACGAGGCGGGCATCCAGTTTCGGATCCTGAATTCCAGCAAGGGTCAGGCAGTGCGCGCCACACGCGCGCAAGCCGACCGGGTGCTGTACCGCGCGGCGATCCGCCGCCGGCTGGAGAACCAGCCCAATCTGTGGCTGTTCCAGCAGGCGGTGGACGACGTCATCGTCGAAGGTGAGCGTGTGGCGGGGGTGATCGGCCAAGTCGGCGTTCGCTTCCGCGCCCGGGCCGTGGTGCTGACCGCCGGCACCTTCCTCGACGGCCGCATCCATGTCGGCCTGCAGAACTACAGCGCCGGCCGCGCCGGCGACCCGTCGGCCGCCACCCTGTCGGCGCGGCTGAAGGAGTTGAAGCTGCCGCAGGGGCGGCTGAAGACCGGCACGCCGCCGCGACTGGACGGGCGCTCGATCGATTTCACGCGCCTGGCCGAGCAACAGGGTGACCGCGACCCGGTGCCGGTGTTCAGTTTCATGGGCGATGCCTCACAGCACCCGCGCCAGCTGCCGTGCTGGATCACCCACACCAATCAGCGCACGCACGACATCATCCGCTCCGGCTTCGACCGCAGCCCGATGTTCACCGGCGTCATCGAAGGCACCGGCCCTCGCTACTGCCCGAGCATCGAAGACAAGGTCAACCGCTTCGCCGACAAGAGCGCGCACCAGATCTTCCTGGAGCCCGAGGGTCTGGACACCCACGAGATCTACCCGAACGGTATCTCCACTTCTCTGCCCTTCGACATCCAGATTGCCGCGGTGCGCTCGATGGCCGGGCTGGAGAATGCCGACATCCTGCGGCCCGGCTACGCCATCGAGTACGACTACTTCGACCCGCGCGAGCTGCAACCGAGCTTCGAGACGCGGGCCGTGCGCGGCCTGTTCTTCGCGGGGCAGATCAACGGCACCACCGGCTATGAAGAGGCGGCGGCGCAAGGCCTGTACGCCGGTGTCAATGCCGCGCTTCAGCTGCAGGGTCGTGAGCCGCTGCTGCTGCGCCGCGACCAGGCCTATCTGGGGGTGCTGGTCGACGATTTGGTCACCAAGGGTGTGACCGAACCGTACCGCATGTTCACCAGCCGGGCCGAGTACCGCCTGCAGCTGCGCGAGGACAACGCCGACCTTCGGTTGACCGAGCTGGGCCGTCACCTGGGCTTGGTGGACGATGCGCGTTGGGTCGCCTTCGAGCGCAAGCGTGAGGCCATCGCGCGCGAGGGCGAGCGCCTGAAGAGCAGCTGGGTGCACCCGGGTCGGTTGCCTGCGGTCGACGCCGAACGGTTGCTCGGCAAGGCGCTGGAGCATGAATACAGCCTGCTGGACCTGCTGCGCCGGCCCGGGGTCGGCTTCGACACGCTGACTGAGGTAGCGCGCATCGCCGGTGTCGCGCCACTGGTTTCACGTGAAACATTGGTGGCGGAGTGGGGTGCTGGGCTGGCGGATGCGGTCATCGAACAGATCGAGACTTCTACAAAGTACGCCGGCTACATCGACAAGCAAAGCGAGGACGTGGCCCGCGCGCTGCACTTCGAGGACCTTGCCTTGCCGCCCGATCTGGACTACAGCCAGGTGACGGCGCTGTCCTTCGAGGTGCGGCAGAAGCTCGATCGCCATCGCCCCAAGACCCTCGGGCTGGCCTCGCGCATTTCTGGCGTCACACCGGCGGCAATCTCACTGCTGCTGGTGCACCTGAAGAAGAAGCGCCTGCCCACACTGGGCACCGCACGCACGCCTGCAGAATTGCCGGATGCCGCCTGATGCACCGACGCCCGGTCGTTGTCCGTGCTGGCACGCCCCCCGCTTGGCCGAGATGAACAACGATCTGCGCCGTGCAGCGTTGCGCGCCGGCCTGGAGGCGCTGTCGCTGTCGGCTCCCGGAGCGTTGCTGGACCGCCTGCTTGGTTACCTGGACCTGCTGCACAAGTGGAACCAGGCCTACAACCTGAGCGCGGTGCGTGACCCGCAGCAGATGGTGCACCAGCATCTGCTCGATTGCCTCGCAGCGCTGCCGCCGCTGGACCGCCACCTTCAGGGCCGCGATGCGCGCATCCTCGACGTGGGCAGCGGAGCCGGCTTGCCTGGGGTGGTGTGGGCCCTGATGCGGCCGCACTGGTCGGTCTGCTGCGTTGATGCCGTCGCCAAGAAGGTCTCATTCGTGCGCCAGGCGGCGGCCGAACTGGCGCTGCGCAACCTGCATTCCGAGCATGCGCGGGTGGAACAGCTGCAACTGCCGAGCTTCGACGTGGTGACGTCGCGAGCCTTTGCGTCGCTGGCCGACTTCACCGCGTTGACCCGTCAGCATCTGTCGCATGAGGGCGGCTGCTGGCTGGCCATGAAGGGCAAGCTACCCGACGATGAGATCGCCGCGCTGCCTGCGGGCGTGACGGTGTTTCACGTGGAACCATTGCAGGTGCCCGGGCTGGACGCGCAGCGCTGTCTGGTCTGGATGCGCCCGACTTGAAACGTGTCGCGGACCCCCGTGCGGCCGGATCGACGCAAAAACTGGGTTAGTCTCACCGCTTGACGCGGAGGACCGCATTCGGGCGGCCCGCCCAGCGCCTCTACCGCGCAGCGCTGCGAAACACCGCGCCATTTATCGACAAGGACCCGACCCATGTTCGGCATTGCCGACTACGGCGCCTTCTGTGCTGCCATCCTGCTGTTCCTGGCGCTGCCGGGGCCGGGTACCTTTGCTTTGCTCACCTCTACCGCCAAGGGTGGCTTTCGCGCCGGTGCGGCCGCCACGGCCGGATTGATCATCGGCGACCAGATCCTGCTGTGGCTGGCGGTGGCCGGTGTGGCGGCCATGCTCGCCACGCACCCGGCCTGGTTCAAGGCCGTGCAGTACCTGGGGGCTGCCTACCTGGGCTGGATCGGTCTGCGCCTGTTGCTGACGCGCGGCGAGGGCGCTGTTTCGCCGCTACGCATCCAGCCACATCACTACCTGCGCCAGGCACTGTTGATCACCCTGCTCAATCCGAAGGCGATCATCTTCTACATGGCCTTCTTCCCGCTTTTCATCGATCCGGCCACGCATCGCGGCACGCCGACCTTCGCCGCCATGGCGCTGACCATTGCCGTGATCACCGTGCTGTACTGCCTGGCGCTGTGCGGCTTTGCACAGGCCGTGTCGCAAAAGGTGCGCGCACACAAGCGGCTGGCGCTGGTGTTGCAGCGCGGAGCCGGGCTGTTCCTCGTGGCCTTTGGTCTGCGCCTGGTGCGCGACTGAGGCCGCGGTCCCGCGTTGCAGACTTCAGCATCGACCATGGCTCGTGTGTTCTGTGTTGCCAATCAGAAGGGTGGGGTCGGCAAGACCACCACCACGGTGAACCTGGCCGCTGGCCTGGCGCTGACCGGCCAACGTGTGCTGATGGTCGACCTCGACCCGCAAGGCAATGCCACCATGGGCTCGGGCATCGACAAGCGTTCGCTGGCGCTGTCGGTGTACGACGTGCTGCTCGAATCGGCCAGCATGGCCGAGGCGCGGGTGCGCTCCGACAAGGGCGGTTACGACCTGCTGGGCGCCAACCGCGAGCTGGCCGGCGCCGAGGTCGAGCTGGTGCAATTGGAGCGACGTGAACAGCGACTGCGTGCCGCGCTGGCGGGCGTGGCGGTCGACTATGACTTCGTGCTCATCGACTGCCCGCCGAGCCTGAGTCTGCTCACGCTCAACGGCCTGTGCAGCGCACATGGTGTGATCGTGCCGATGCAGTGCGAGTACTTCGCGCTGGAGGGCCTGTCCGACCTGGTCAACACCATCAAGCAAGTGCATGCCAACCTGAACCGCGAGCTGCAGGTCATAGGCATCCTGCGGGTGATGTTCGACCCGCGCATCACGCTGCAAAGCCAGGTCAGCGAACAGCTCAAGGCGCATTTCGGCGACAAGGTCTTCGATACCGTGATTCCCCGGAATGTGCGCCTCGCCGAAGCGCCAAGTTACGGCCAGCCCGGCGTGGTCTTCGACCCGTCCTCCAAGGGCGCGATCGCCTTCGTCGCCTTCGCACAGGAACTGGTGCGCCGCGTCGCCACACTGTGAACCCGGCCGAGCTGCCCACCGAACTGCTGTCTCGCATCGAGGATGCCGGGCTCAACGCCAGCGCGCCGCCGCAGCAGCGCTGGGTCGACGGCTGGATCGTGCGCTTCTCGCCGGGCAAGGCGCAGCGCGCGCGTTGCATCAATGCGGTGGCGCCGGGCCGCCTGCCGCTGTCGGAAAAGCTGGCCTACAGCCAGACGCTGTACCGGGCGGCGGGCTTGCGATTGCTGTTTCGCGTCACGCCCTTTTCGCAGCCGCCGGAACTCGACGACTGGCTGGCCCAGCGCGGCTACCAACGTTTCGGGGACACGCACGTCATGGTGTGCCCGGTGCTGCCCCGCCATTGCGAAGTGCCTGCACCCGACGGCACACAATTCGAAGACACGAGTTCAGAAGCGTACGCTCACATCGTGGGCGAATTTCGCGGTACGCCGCCGGCCGGCCGGCAGGCGCATGCCGAGCGCTTGCAGCACAGCCCGGTGACCTATCAGGGCATGGTGCTGCGCGGGGGACATGGCGAAGTGCTGGCCTGTGCGCAAGCCGCCATCGAGTCCGATCTGGTCGGCCTGTACGACGTGTTCACTGCATTGTCCTCACGCGGCCGGGGCCTGTCGCGTCGACTCTGTGCGCACCTGCTGGCCCGGGCGCGGGAGCAAGGCGCGCGAGTCGCCTACCTGCAGGTGGATGCGGCCAACCACGCAGCCCGCGCCCTGTATCACCGGCTTGGTTTTGCCGATGGTTACGCCTACCACTACCGCGCACTTCCGAGCGCCGACGGCTGACTCGCTACAGCCCCAGCCCTTCGTCCACGCCGAGGTGCACGTTCATGGCCTGCACCGCCGCGCCGCTGGCGCCCTTGCCGAGGTTGTCCAGTCGCGCGATCAGGATCGCCTGGCGGTCGTTGGCAAAGACGAAGATATCGACGCGGTTGCTGTCGTTGTTGGCCATCACGTCGAAGTAGCCGCCGTCCCGCTCCAGTGTGCCCGGGTCGGACAGCGGCATGACGCGGATGAAACGCTCGCCCTCGTAGCGCATCGAGAAGGCGCGATGGATGTCCTTGCCGGTGGTGCCCGCCGCCAGCTGGCTGAAGTGCAACGGCACCGTCACCGCCAGGCCCTTGTAGAAGTTGCCGACCACCGGCATGAGCAGCGGTTGGGCCTGCAACCCGCTGTGCTGCTGCATCTCGGGAATGTGCTTGTGCTTCAGCGCCAGAGCGTAGGGCCGAGGTGCGACCAGGCGCCGGTCGTCGCCGCGCTGGTACTGTTCGATCATCTTCTTGCCGCCGCCTGAGTAGCCGGTGATCGAGGTCGCCGAGACTGGCAGCGCCGCCGGCACGATGCCGGCATCCACCAGCGGCCGCAGCAGCAGGATGAACGCGCTGGCATGGCAGCCGGGATTGGAAATGCGCTTGGCCGCGCGAATGCGTGCGCGCTGTTCCAGCGCCAGCTCGGGCAGGCCGAACACCCAGCCCGATGCGGTGCGGTGCGCGGTGCTGGCATCGATCAGGCAGGTGCGCGGGTTGTCCACCAGCGCCGCGGCCTCCCGCGCCGCATCGTCGGGCAGGCAAAGGAAGGCCACGTCGGCCGCATTCAGCAGCCGGGCGCGCTCGGCCACGTCCTTGCGGCGCTCCGGGTCGATGCCCAGCACTTCGACATCAGCACGCTGCGCCAGGTACTCGTGGATGCGCAGCCCGGTGGTGCCCTCCTGGCCATCGACAAAAACCACATGCTTCATCGCGGTCCCCGCAGCTCCATTGCCGTTGCGCAGCATACGACATGCGGGCCATGGGCGGGGGTGTCGGGTGGCCAAGCTGCGGCCAACCCTGAGCGGTGCGCGTGCGCCGATGGCCGACAATCGTCGCATGGTGACGAAAAAACCCAAGGGCCTGGGCCTCGGCCTCGAAGCCCTGCTCGGCCCGAAGGTGGCCGACGCGCCGGCCGGCACCTCGCCCACCTCGCTGCGCTTGTCGCAACTGCGCACCGGCCGCTACCAGCCACGCACACGCATGGACGAGGGCTCGTTGTACGAGCTGGCCGAAAGCATCAAGAGCCAAGGCGTGATGCAGCCGGTGCTCGTGCGCCCGGTCGCGGGCAGCGGCGGCGGTGCGGCCAGCGACTACGAAATCATCGCCGGCGAACGGCGCGTGCGCGCCGCCCGTCTGGCGGGCCTCGACGAAGTGCCGGTGCTGGTGAAGAACGTGCCCGACGAGTCCGCGGCGGTGATGGCGCTGATCGAAAACATGCAACGCGAGGACCTCAACCCGCTGGAAGAGGCCCATGGCCTGCAGCGCCTGGTCAGCGAGTTCAAGCTCACGCATGAGCAGGCAGCGCAAGCGGTGGGGCGCTCGCGCAGTGCGGCCAGCAACCTGCTGCGCCTGTTGAACCTGGCCGCACCGGTGCAGCAGATGCTGATGGCCGGCGACCTGGACATGGGCCATGCTCGCGCTCTGCTGTCGCTGGACAACGCGCAACAGATCCTGTCGGCCACCGAGATCGTGTCGCGCAAGCTGTCGGTGCGCGACGCCGAAAAGCTGGTGGCACGTGCGCAGAACACCGGCCGGCAGTCGCCGCTGCTGCGTGTGAAGAAGGACAAGCCGCGCGACCTGGTGCGCCTGGAAGAACAACTCTCCGATGCGCTGTCCGCGGCAGTGGAAATCCGCGTGCACCGCAAGACCAAGCGTGGCGAGCAGGGCGAGATCGCGATCAGCTTCGATTCGCTCGAGGAGTTGAACGGCCTGCTCGAGAAGCTCGGCGCGAAGGACGGCTGACGCCGGCTCGCGCGCGACCTGCGGTGCCGTGCCCAAAGCCGCCCAGTCGGACCGGCCATGCCGCCTAGAATGGCTGGATGAAGCCCAAGCTTGTCGCTGCGTCGCTGTGTCTGTGCCTGCCCTGCTGGGCCCAGGGCCCATCGCCCGCCGAGGTATTGCGCGCCCCGGCGCCGTCTTCGAGCCAGGTGCCGCAGCGCGGCGGCGAGCCCCAGGTCAAGCGCATCGTCAGCGAGGACGAGTCGATGCGCATCGACGAATTGCGTGTGCGTGGCATCACGCGGCGCGTGGTGGTGCAATCCAAGCTGCCTGGTGCACCCGCCTACGAAATCGGCAGTGCCAGCGACGGGCGTGATCTCACCCAGGACCGGCGTTCAGAGGGCCGCTCGCTGTGGCAGCTGTTCGCGTTCTGAAGCGCCGCTGCGCATGGCTGTCTATACCGAGGTGAGCTTCGAGCAGGCCGACCGTTTTGTGCAAGACCTGCGGGCGTGGGCGGCTGATCGCGCTGCGGGGCATCGCGGCCGGCATCGAGAACACCAACTACTTCGCCACCACTGAGCAGGGTGATTGGGTGCTGACGCTGTTCGAGCGGCTCGGCAGCGAACAACTGCCCTTTTACCTGCACTACATGCTGCACCTTGCGCGGCATGGCCTCCCGGTGCCGCAGCCGCAGGCAGATTCCGCCGGGCAGATCCTGCACTACCTCAACGGGCGGCCCGCGACCCTGGTCAACCGGTTGCGCGGCCGGCATGTGCTGGCCCCCGATCTGCATCACATCGCCCAGATGGGCCAGATGCTGGCCCGCCTGCACCTGGCAGGCGCCGATTTCGCATGGCATCAGCCCCACCTGCGTGGGCTGTCCTGGTGGATCGACACCGTGCCCTTGGTGTTGCCGTTCCTCGACAGTGAGCGCGCACTGCTGATGCGCGACGAGCTGGCCTTCCACCGCGCGGTGGCAGCATCGAGTGCCGGCGCTGCCTTGCCACATGGCGCGATCCATGCCGACCTGTTCCGCGACAACGTGCTCTTCGACGAAGTGGACGGCCAGGACCATCTCAGCGGCCTGTTCGACTTCTTTTTCGCAGGCATCGACAGCCTGCTGTTCGACGTGGCGGTGTGCCTGAACGACTGGTGCATCGATGGCCCCAGCGGGCGCTTGGTGGACGAGCAAGCCGAGGCCTTCTGCGAAGCCTATGGACGCGTGCGTAGCTTGAGCGGTGGCGAGCTGCGCCTGATGCCGGCCATGCTGCGCGCCGCGGCCTTCCGCTTCTGGCTTTCGCGGCTGTGGGACCTGCACCTGCCGCGCGATGCGAGCCTGCTCGAGGCCCGCGATCCGACCCATTTCGAGCGCGTGCTGCGCGACCGCATCGAGCGGCCCTGGCACCCGCCACACTGACCTCGAGTCCATGGCACTTTCCATCCGACAGGCCGCGCCCGCCGAGGGCATGCAATGGATGCGCGACGCATTCAGGCTCTTCACGCGCCGCCCCCTGCCTTTCACCGGCATGTTCGTGGCCTTCCTGGTGGCGGCGCTGTTGGTGACCCTCGTGCCGCTGGTCGGTGGCTTGTTGATGCTGATGTCACTGCCGCTGTTGAGCCTGGGATTCATGCTCGCCAGCCGCGCGGCGCAGAACGACCTGCCGTTGCATCCCGGCCTGTTCGTCGAACCGCTGCGCGGCGAACGCACCCGGCGCAATGCCGTGCTGGCGCTGTGCGCCACCTACGCGCTCGCCACGATGCTGATCATGACGCTCAGCGAATGGATCGACGGTGGCAGCTTCGAGCGCCTGCAGCAGCTCATGGCCAAGGGCGACGAGGGCCGTGCGGAGATGGAGGCGATCCTCGCCGACCCGCGTCTGGTATGGGGGCTGGTCACCCGCTTTGGCCTGGCCGGTTGCCTGTCGGTCCCCTTCTGGCATGCGCCGGCCCTGGTGTACTGGCAGGGCCAGGGCGTAGGCCAGGCCTTGTTCTCCAGCACGCTGGCGCTGTGGCGCTGCAAGGGCGCGTTCCTCGTCTATTCGCTGGCCTGGGTGGCCGTGATCCTGGTCTTCGGCGCGATTGCGGCGTTGGTCTTCAGCCTTTTCGACGCGCGCCAGATGGCCGGCCTGATCGCCATGCCGGCCGGGCTGATGTTCTCCACCGTCTTCTACGTGTCCTTGCTGTTCACCTACGAGGGTTGCTTCAGCAATGCCGGCCGGGTGGTGCCCATCGCTGAAGCGCCCTAGGCAGGTCACATCTGCAGACCCGCGCCGCGCCGCGGGCGATCTGTGCCGGCGATGGCGCAGACTCTGGCGAATGCCCGTCGACAGCAACCGTTGACTCAGCCCGCCTTGAGGCGACCGACCAATGCGCGTGTGTAGGCGGCAGTGCCCGCCGTGCCGCCCAGATCGCCAGTGCGCACCTTGTCCAGATTCAAGGTGTCATCGATGGCCTGGCGCAAGCGCAGCGCCATGTGGCCGAGGCTGCAATGCTCCAGCATCATGGCCGCGGCCAGCAGCAGCGCGGTCGGGTTGGCCATGTCCTTGCCGGCGATGTCCGGCGCCGAGCCATGCACGGCCTCGAAGATGGCGGCATCGGCGCCGATGTTCGCGCCCGGCGCCATGCCCAGGCCACCCACCAGCCCGGCCACCAGGTCCGACAGGATGTCGCCGAACAGGTTGGTCGTGACCAGCATGTCGAACTGCCAGGGGTTGAGCACCAGCTTCATCGCACAGGCGTCGATGATCACGGTGTCCAGCTCGAAGCGGCCCTTGAACTGGCGTTCGTACAGCTCCAGGCCGGTCTCCAGGAAGATGCCGGTCAGCGCCTTCATGATGTTGGCCTTGTGCACGATGCTCACTTTCTTGCGCCCGGTGGCCACCGCATGCTCGAAGGCGAATTCCAGCAGCCGGCGGCTGCCGGCGCGGGTGTTGATGCCGGTGGCCATGGCCACCGCGTGCGGGTCGTCGTCGATCTTCACGTAGTGCTCATGGCCGATGTACAGGCCTTCGAGGTTCTCGCGCACCACCACCAGGTCGACCTTGTCGAAGCGGCCACCGGGCACGATGGTGCGTGCCGGACGCAAGTTGGCGTAGAGCTGGAATTCCTCGCGCAGGCGCACGTTCGACGAGCGGTAGCCTCCTCCGGAGGGTGTTTCCAGCGGCCCCTTCAGCGCCAGGCGCGTGCGCCGGATGCTGTCCAGCGCCGCCTGCGGCAGTGGGTCGCCAGCGGCCTTGACACCGGCCAGCCCGGCGACCTGCCGATCCCAGTCGAAGGGCGCACCCAGCGCGTCGAGCACGGCCAGTGTCGAGTCGACGATTTCGGGGCCGATGCCGTCGCCGGGAATCAGGGTGGCAGAGATGCGCTGGGTCATGGTGCGGCCTTCGAAATTCAGGGTCGGGAAAGCAAGAAGCGTGATCGAGCATACCCGCGGCAGCTGGGCGGCTGGCTTACAACCCCGCGCCCGCGGCAGCCGCCCTCGCCGTCGGCCGATTGCATGGCGAAGCCATCGTTGTGCGAAGCACACGAAAAAGCCCCTGCGGGGGGCGGCTTGTCAGCGCAACGGCCTTGAGCTGCGTTCAAATCACCACGATGGTGTGGAATGCACCGTTGGAAGGCTGGAACGCGTCTTGCAAGCCCGATTCTGGAAATGCACCGCTTTACGGCACTTTCTCGAACACTCACCGCTCTCAGTTTCAACGACGCTGCACGGACCACGACAGACACACGCTGCGAAGAACCGGAAAGCTCTGATGGCGCCCGGGCCCGTACAGCCGGGACTCCATCAGATCTTCCCAGATGGCGAGGGCTATGGTGCCGCTCGACATCTTCCTGCCCCAGGAGGTCCCTATGGACGTGATCAGCAGCTTTACCGCCCGCTTCGAGCGCAGTCGCGAAGAGGAACTGTCCCTCGAGGACTACCTCGCCGAGTGCAAGCGCAACCCGCTGGCCTACGCCACCGCGGCCGAGCGCATGCTCAAGGCCATCGGCGAGCCGAAGACCGTGGACACGCGCAACGACAGCCGGCTGTCGCGCCTGTTCGCCAACAAGGTCATCAAGGTCTACCCGGCCTTCGCCGAGTTCTACGGCATGGAAGATGCCATCGAGCAGGTGGTGAGCTACTTCCGCCATGCGGCGCAGGGCCTGGAAGAGAAGAAGCAGATCCTCTATCTGCTGGGTCCGGTGGGCGGTGGCAAGAGCAGCATCGCCGAACGGCTGAAGCAACTGATGCAGGACGTGCCCTTCTATGCCATCAAGGGCTCGCCGGTCAACGAGTCGCCGCTGGGCCTGTTCGACGTGGCCGAAGACGGGCCGATCCTCGAATCGGAATACGGCATTCCGCGCCGCTACCTGAACCGCATCCTCAGCCCCTGGGCCGTGAAGCGGCTCGACGAATACGGCGGTGACATCCGCAAGTTCAAGGTCGTCAAGCGTCACCCCAGCATCCTCAAGCAAGTGGCGATCAGCAAGACCGAGCCGGGCGACGAGAACAACCAGGACATCAGCTCGCTGGTCGGCAAGGTCGACATCCGCAAGCTCGAGACCTTTGCCCAGGACGATCCGGACGCCTACAGCTATTCCGGCGGCCTGTGCCTGGCCAACCAGGGCCTGCTCGAGTTCGTCGAGATGTTCAAGGCGCCGATCAAGGTGCTGCACCCGCTGCTGACGGCGACGCAGGAAGCCAACTTCAAAGGCACCGAAGGTTTCGGCGCGATCCCCTTCGACGGCATCGTGCTCGCGCACAGCAACGAAAGCGAGTGGAAGACCTTTCGCAACAACAAGAACAACGAGGCCTTCCTCGACCGCATCTACATCGTCAAGGTGCCGTACTGCCTGCGTGTCAGCGAAGAAGTGAAGATCTACGAGAAGCTGCTGCGCGGCTCGTCTCTTGCGCAGGCCACTTGCGCGCCGGGCACTCTGAAGATGATGAGCCAGTTCGCCATCCTGACGCGGCTGAAGGAACCCGAGAACAGCTCGCTGTATTCGAAGATGCTGGTCTACGACGGCGAGAACCTCAAGGACACCGATCCGCGTGCCAAGAGCTATCAGGAGTACCGCGACTATGCCGGCGTCGACGAAGGCATGAGCGGCGTGTCGACGCGCTTCGCCTTCAAGATCATCTCCAAGGTTTTCAACTTCGATTCGACCGAAGTTGCCGCCAACCCGGTGCACCTGATGTACGTGCTGGAACAGCAGATCCAGCGCGAGCAATTTGCGCCCGAACTGGAGCAGAAGTACACCGCCTTCATCAAGGAACACCTGGGTGTGCGCTACGCCGAATTCATCGGCAAGGAAATCCAGACCGCGTACCTCGAAAGCTACAGCGAATACGGCCAGAACATCTTCGATCGCTATGTCACCTATGCCGACTACTGGATCCAGGATCACGAGTATCGCGACACCGACACCGGAGAGGTCTTCGATCGCGGCTCACTGAACAGCGAACTGGAGAAGATCGAAAAGCCCGCCGGCATCGCCAACCCCAAGGACTTCCGCAACGAGATCGTCAACTTCGTGCTGCGCGCGCGGGCCAACAACGCCGGCAACAACCCGCTGTGGACCAGCTACGAGAAGCTGCGCACGGTGATCGAGAAGAAGATGTTCAGCAACACCGAAGAGCTGCTGCCGGTGATCAGCTTCAACGCCAAGGCCAGCGCCGACGAGGCGAAGAAGCACGAGGACTTCGTCACCCGCATGGTCGCCAAGGGTTACACGTCCAAGCAGGTGCGGCTGCTTTGCGAGTGGTACTTGCGGGTGCGCAAGAGCAGCTGAGCGGGTGGCCATGCGACAGCACATCATCGATCGGCGGCTTGCTGGCAAGAACAAGTCGGTGGGCAACCGCGAGCGTTTCCTGCGCCGCCACAAGGAGCAGGTGCGCGAGGCCGTCAAGCGGGCCATCGACGGGCGCAGCATCCGCGATGTCGAGCGCGGCGAGGAAGTGCACATTCCGAAGAAGGACCTGAGCGAGCCGGTGTTCGGCCATGGCCAAGGCGGCATCCGCGAGGTGGTGCACCCGGGCAACAAGGACTTCATCCGAGGCGACCGCATCGAGCGGCCCAAGGGCGGCGGCGGTGCCGGCAGCGGCAAGGGCGAAGCCAGCGACTCCGGCGAAGGCGAGGACGACTTCGTCTTCAGCCTGAGCAAGGAAGAGTTCATGCAGGTCTTCTTCGAGGACCTGGCGTTGCCGAACCTGGTGCGCACGCAACTGGCCGAGACGCCCGAATGGAAAAGCCAGCGCGCCGGGTATAGCAGCGACGGCACGCCGAACAACCTGCATGTGGTGCGTTCGATGCGCGGCGCGATCGGCCGGCGCATTGCCATCGGTGCCGGCTCGCGAGCCGAGTTGCGCCTGCTGGAGGAGGAGTTCGACGAGCTGACGCGCAGCCCGAAGAACGACGAGCGCCTCGCCCGACTGAAGGAGCTCGAGACCGCCATTGCCGCCTTGCGCGCGCGCATCGCCCGCATTCCCTACCTCGACCCGATCGACCTGCGCTACCGCAGCCGCATCCGTGTACCGGTGCCCACCAGCAAGGCGGTGATGTTCTGCCTGATGGATATCTCCGGCTCGATGGACGAGGCGCGCAAGGACCTGAGCAAGCGCTTCTTCATCCTGCTGTACCTGTTCCTGACGCGGCACTACGAGAAGATCGACCTGGTCTTCATCCGCCACCACACGCAGGCGCAGGAGGTGAACGAGGACGACTTCTTCCACGCACGCGAGACCGGTGGTACGGTGGTGTCGAGCGCGCTGGTGCTGATGGAGGAAATCATCCGCGAGCGCTATTCGCCCAGCGAATGGAACATCTACGGCGCGCAGGCCAGCGACGGCGACAACTGGCACCACGACAGCGGCCGCTGCCGCGAGCTGCTCAGCGACAAGCTGCTGCCGCTGTGCCGCTATTACGCTTACGTGCAGGTGGCTGAGGAAGAGCAGAATCTGTGGGACGAATACGCCCAGCTGCCGCCGCTGCACGCCCACTTCGCAATGCGCAAGGCCACCGATGCCGCAATGATCTACCCGGTGTTCCGTGATCTGTTCAAGAAGGAAGGGGCCAAGGCAGCATGAGCGACGCACGGCCGTTCCGAAGGAGTTCGTGCCCCCTTGGGGGGCCTGCCCGCAGGGCTTGGGGGGCGACATGAGCGCTGTGCTGAAGAACCCGTTGAGCGAACCGCTGCCATTGAAGGAGCGGCCGGTTGTGCCGCTGGCCGGTCCGAGCGACTGGTCCTTCGAGCTGATCGAGCAGTACCACAAGGTCATCCGCGACACGGCGCAGCGTTTCGGCCTGGACACCTACCCGAACCAGCTGGAGATCATCACCGCCGAACAGATGATGGACGCCTACGCCAGCGTGGGCATGCCGGTGAACTACCGCCACTGGAGCTACGGCAAGGAGTTCATCGCCACCGAGAAGAACTACAAGCGCGGCGCGATGGGCCTGGCCTACGAGATCGTCATCAACAGCAACCCCTGCATCAGCTACCTGATGGAGGAAAACACGATGGCCATGCAGGCGCTGGTCATCGCCCACGCCGCCTACGGCCACAACAGCTTCTTCAAGGGCAACTACCTGTTCCGCATGTGGACCGATGCGGCGTCGATCATCGACTACCTGGTGTACGCCAAGAACTACGTCGCCGAGTGCGAGGAGCGGCACGGGCTGGATGCGGTGGAAAGTCTGCTCGACAGTTGCCACGCACTGCAGAACCACGGCGTCGACCGCTATCGCCGGCCCAGCCGCAAGTCCCTGGCGCAGGAGCTGGCCGAGCGCAAGGACCGCGAGGCCTATGCGCAGACTCAGGTCAACGACATGTGGCGCACGCTGCCCAAACGCGCCGAGAAGGCCGAAGAGGCGTCCGGCACCCGCCGTTTCCCCGAAGAGCCGCAGGAGAACCTGCTCTACTTCATCGAGAAGAATGCGCCACTGCTCGAACCCTGGCAGCGCGAGATCGTGCGCATCGTGCGCAAGGTGGCGCAGTACTTCTACCCGCAGCGGCAGACGCAGGTGATGAACGAAGGCTGGGCCACCTTCTGGCACCACAAGTTGCTGAACCAGATGTACGACGACGGTTTCCTCACCGACGGCGTGATGATCGAATGGCTCAAGTCGCACACCAACGTGGTCTACCAGCCGCCGGTGGGGCACAAGGCGTACAGCGGCATCAACCCGTATGCGCTGGGCTTTGCGATGTACACCGACCTGAAGCGCATCTGCGAGGACCCCACCGACGAGGACCGCCAGTGGTTCCCCGAGATCGCCGGCACGCCCTGGCTGCCGGCGCTGGACCAGGCGATGCGCAACTACAAGGACGAAAGCTTCGTCGGCCAGTTCCTGAGCCCGAAGCTGATGCGCGAGCTGCGCCTGTTTGCCATCGTCGACGACGACAAGCAGGAGGAGCTGGAGGTTTCCGCGATTCACGACGACAGCGGTTACCGGCGCGTGCGCGAATCGCTCGCACACCAGTACGACCTGGGCTCGCGCGAGCCCAACATCCAGGTGTGGAACGTCAACCTGCGCGGCGACCGCTCGCTGACGTTGCGCCACTTCCAGCACAACAACCGGCCGCTGCACGACACCGCGCAGGAGGTGCTGAGACACGTTGCGCGCCTGTGGGGCTTCGGTGTGCAACTGGAAAGCGTCAACGCCACCGGCGACGTCAGCAAGCGCTGGAGCCTGCCCGGTCCTGCGGCCTGAGCGCCGCCCTCAGCGGCCCTTCAATAGTTCGCTGACGAAGCGCACCGGGATTGCGTAGCTGATGCCCGAAGGGTGCGAGATCGCCGTCTCCTTGCTGCCCTTGACCAGCACCATGTTGATCACCGCGATCACCCGGCCGGACTCGACGTCCAGCACCGGGCCGCCGCTGTTGCCTGGATAAGCCGTCGCGTCGAGCTGGTAGATATCGAAACTGCCCTGGCGCAACCGATTGACGGCCTGCGCATTGAGCGATTGCGCGCTCGGTGCAGGCAATGCGATGGCGGTGATCGACGAGACGATGCCGCGATGCGTCACCGGCGTGAAGCCGAGCGCGCCACCGATCGGAAAGCCGATGATCGCCACGGTGGCACCTTCGCGCGCGCGCGCGACATCGGCCAGCGCCAAGGCCGGCAGCGGCGCGCCGTCGATCTGCAGCAGCGCCAGGTCGTGCTCGCGATCCACCCCGAGCAGCTTCGCAGCGCGCATTGCGGCGTTCTCGCTGACGCCCAGCTTCGGCGCCACGACGGCCAGCGTGCCCTCGGTGCCGCCGGCGGGTATGACCTCGGGCAGCACATGCGCGTTGGTCACGACCAGGTTGCCGGGGCTCACCACGAAGCCGCTGCCGCGAAAGCCGAAGCGGGGGCTGCCGGTTGGATTGAAGACGCCTACCGCCACGACCGAGGGCTTGGCCGCAACGATCAGTGCCTCGAGCTGCGCATGGGCGCTCACCGCGCCCAGCAAACCCAGTGCCGCCAAGCTCCCGATCGCGGCGCGCCGGCCGGCCTTCACAGTGCGAAGATCTTTCCGGGATTCATGATGTTCTTCGGGTCGAGTGCGCGCTTGATCTGGCGCATCAACTCGACCGCGCCGGCGCCGGCTTCGTCGACCAGGAAGCCCATCTTGTGCAGCCCGATGCCGTGCTCGCCGGTGCAGGTGCCTTCCAGCGCGATGGCGCGCTGCACCATGCGCTGGCTCAGGTCTTCGGCCACCGCGCGCTGTGCGGCGTCGCCGTCCTTCACCAGATAAGCCAGGTGGAAGTTGCCATCGCCCACATGGCCGACGATGTAGTAGGGCAGCCCGCAGGCGTCGGCCTCGGCCACCGAGGCGTCGATGATCTCGGCCAGCCGCGAGATCGGCACGCAGGTGTCGGTGGTCACGGTGCGACAGCCGGGGTTCATCGACATGCCGGCGAAGTAGGCCTTGTGCCGGGCGGTCCACAACCGGGTGCGCTCTTCGGGCGTGCTGGCCCATTCGAAGTCCTCGCCACCCATCTCGGAGGCGATGGCCTGCACCGTCTCGGCCTGTTCCTTGACGCTGGCCGAGCTGCCGTGGAACTCCATCAGCAGCATCGGCGACTCGCGCAGGCTCAAGCGGCTCTGGGCGTTGACCGCGCGCACCGCGTTCACGTCGAGCAGCTCGCAGCGCGCGATCGGCACGCCCACCTGTGTGAGCTGGATGGTGGCGTTGACCGCGCCGGCGATGTCCTTGAAGTGGCAGATCGCCGCGCTCACCGCCTCGGGCAGCGGGTACAGCTTCAGCGTCACCTCGGTGATCACGCCAAGCGTGCCTTCGCTGCCGACGAACAGCCTTGTCAAGTCGTAGCCGGCAGCCGACTTCTTCGCACGCGTGCCGGTGCGCACGATCTCACCACTGGCGGTGACCACGGTCAGGCCGAGCACGTTCTCGCGCATGGTGCCGTAACGCACGGCGTTGGTGCCGCTGGCGCGCGTCGCGGCCATGCCGCCCAGGCTGGCATTCGCGCCGGGGTCGATCGGGAAGAACAGCCCGGTGTCCTTGATCTCGCGGTTGAGCTGCTCGCGCGTGACGCCGGCCTGCACCGTCACCGTCAGGTCCTCGGGGTTCAGGCGCACGAGCTGTGTCATCGCCGACACGTCGACGCTGACGCCGCCCTGCACGGCGAGCAGGTGGCCCTCCAGCGACGAGCCGGTGCCGTAGGCGATCACCGGCACCGCATGTTCATTCGCCTGGCGCAGCACCGCCGCTACCTCGTCGGTGCTGTCGCAGAACACCACCACTTCGGGCGGCGTGACGGGGAAGGGTGACTCGTCGCGACCATGTTGCTCGCGTACCGCGGTGGCGGTGGAGCAGCGAGCGCCGAAGCGTTGCTGCAGGGCGGACAGCATCGCGGCCGGTACGCGGCGCGGTTCGAAGGCGGGCAACACGTGGGTCGGAACGGGTGCGTTCATGGTGTGCGCTCCTTCGGCATGGGGGGAGCTCCGATTCTAGGCAGCGGGTTGTCTTCGTGGGGCTGCGGGGCCGCGTTGGCGTCGACGGGGCAGCCCGGCGTGAAATGCGCCGTTCGGCCGGCGCAATTTCCTCATTAATCCTGCAGGGTCGGTGCGAAGATGGCGACAACCAGGTCGAACCCAGCTGCACCCCATGGAAGCCCCCAGGATCATTCCCGACCGCGGCGAATTCATCGATGCGCTGCGTGTACTGCGCAAGGGCCGCGTGCTGGTGCGCGTCAGCGACATCAGCGGCGGCTGCATGCTCGACGGCGCGCCGCTGTACAGCGCGCATCGCACGCTGATCGACTACGGACTGATCCGCGAATTCGACAACCCGCAGGGCTTCCCGAGCGTGCGCTACTACCGGCTCAGCGAGCGCGGCCGAGACTTTGCCGACCGCGCCTGCGAGAACTGGCGCCGACGTCCATTGCTGCAACGCCTGGCCGCGCGGCTGGCGGGCTGAGGCTGACGCTGGTGAAAGGCCAAGCCGCGACAAGAACGCGCGGGCTGAACTAGAACCCGACGGTCGTATTCGGCACGTCCACGCGGATCAGCGGCCGGCGTAGCGCGCCGGCGGCGGCACGGGCATAGTTGGTGGCCCAGGCCACGTCGGCAAAGCCGCTGGCATCGGCTGCCTCGGCAATGGCCAGCACCTTGTCCACGAAGAGCACCTTGCCGGACGGGCGGGTGGCCACGCATTCCAGGCGTGCGAACTCGCGGTCGAGCCAGGCGCTTGCCTGTTCAGCCGTCATCGGCTCCGCGGTGTGCAGGGTGATCTCGTCACTGCCTGCCAGTTGGACGATCACGTCATGATGCATTGGGCCTCCGTCGTCGGTTCGATGGCCGCAAGCCTAGCAGCGTCGCATGCTGACCGCACTGTCCAGCATCAAGCTGAGTTCGTCACAGGCACAATCACCGCACCATGGGACAACGCCTGACACAGATCGCCACCCGCACCGGCGACGACGGTAGCACCGGCCTGGGCGACGGTACGCGTGTGCCCAAGGACCACCTGCGCGTCATGGCCATGGGCGATGTCGACGAGCTGAATTCCGGCCTCGGCGTGCTGCTGGCCGAGCCGCTGCCCGACGATGTGCGCGAGTTGCTGGTGACCATCCAGCACGAGCTCTTCAACCTTGGCGGCGAGCTGTCGATCCCCGGCTACCAACTTCTCAAGCAAGCCGCGGTGCTGCGCCTGGACGAGGCGCTGGAGCACTACAACGCCCAGCTGCCGCGGCTCAAGGAATTCATCCTGCCGGCCGGCACGCGCAGCGCTGCGCTGGCGCATGTCAGCCGCACCGTGGCGCGGCGCGCCGAGCGCGCGCTGGTCGCGCTGAGCGGCCACGAGCCGGTGAACGAGGCGCCGCGCCAGTACCTCAACCGCCTGAGTGATCTGATGTTCGTGCTGGCGCGCGTGCTCAACCGCGCCAACCTCGACGGGCTGGGCGGCGACGACGTCTACTGGCACAGCGAGCGCCTGGCCCGAGATACCGACTAGGCGCTTTCAGGCGCCCAGGTCAACTCCCGCGGTTCCTTGCCGCCCGAACGGGGCGGGCTGGCACGCGTCCTGCTTCGTGCCGACTGGTATACCAGTACGTGCACCAATATGTCTCCATCCGCCGGCCCCAGCCTGCCTTTGCGCACTGTCGCGATGTGGCGCGAGCTCGTCGCCGGGGGTGGTGACCTGCTGCCGTGGCTGGCGCAGTGCCGGTCGGCAGCGCTGGCCAGCAGTCAACTGAGCCTGTGGATCAGCTTGCCCAGCGAGCTGCAATGGCAGGCACAGCTGGCCCTGCTGGACGAGCGTCTGGCCGAGCCGCTGTCGCGTGCCGAACTGGTGCAGCGCTACCCCTTGTTGGGCGTGCCCTTCGCCGCCAAGGACAACATCGACGTCGTCGGCGCGGCCACCACGGCCGCCTGCACGGCCTTTGCCTATTTGCCTCAGCGCCATGCTGCCGTGGTGCAGCGCCTGCTCGATGCCGGCGCGGTTTGGCTGGGCAAGACCAACCTGGACCAGTTCGCCACCGGTCTGGTCGGCACGCGCTCGCCCTACGGCCGGCCGAGCAGCGCCTTCGATGCCGCGCGCATCAGCGGCGGCTCCAGCTCGGGCTCGGCGGTGGCCGTGGCCCGCGGCCAAGTCGCGTTTGCGCTGGGTACCGACACGGCCGGCTCGGGCCGCGTGCCGGCCGGCTTCAACGGCCTGGTGGGCCTCAAACCGACGCCGGGGCGCGTCAGCACCGCCGGCGTGGTGCCGGCCTGCCGCAGCCTGGACTGCGTGTCGGTGCTCGCACATACGGTCGACGATGCCGCACTGGTGCTGGCGCTGCTCGAAGGCGAGGATGCGCTCGACATCTACAGCCACTTTGTCGCCGGACCGGCGCATCTGCCGGCCACGGCCCGCATCGGCGTGCCGAAGTCACCGGCCTTCTTCGGCGATGCAGGTTACGCGCCGATGTTCGCCGCCGCCATCGAGCGCGCGCGCGGCCTGGGACAGCAGGTGGTGGAACTGGACTTCGCGCCGCTGTTCGAGGTGGCCGCATTGCTCTACGAAGGCCCGTGGGTGGCCGAGCGCCACAGCGTGGTGCGCGAACTGCTCGCCACGCAGCCCGAGGCCTTCGACCCGGCGGTGCGCCAGGTCATCGGCCGCGCTCCCGGCTTCAGCGCCACCGATACCTTCGAGGCACAGTACCGGCTGCGCCGCATGCAACGTGAGCTGCAGTCGCTGTGGCAGCAGGTCGACCTGCTGATGGTGCCCACCGCGCCCGGCCATCCCCGCTTCGAGGAGGTCGATGCGGACCCGCTGGGCGTGAACGCGCGCCTGGGCACCTACACCAACTTCGTCAACCTGCTGGGCTGGTGCGCGCTGGCGCTGCCCGCCGGCATGACCGCGGCGAAGCTGCCCTTCGGCGTGACCTTCATCGCCCCGGGTACCTTCGATGCGGCACTGGCCGGCTTCGGCCGCCGCTGGATGGGCGCGGCGCCCGCGGCGCTGCCGCAGCCCGCACCGGCCACCGCGCCGACGCTGCCGATCGCCGTGGTCGGCGCGCACCTGTCGGGCCTTCCCTTGAACGGCCAGTTGCTCGAACGTGGTGCCACGCTGCGCGAATGCACGCTCACGGCGCCGAACTACCGGCTCTATGCGCTGCCCGACACGCGCCCGCCCAAGCCCGGCCTGCAGCGCTGTGCCGAGGGCGGCACGGCCATCGAGATCGAGGTCTGGGACCTGCCGCTGGCTGAAGTGGGCTCGTTTCTTGCGCTGGTGCCTTCGCCGCTGTGCCTGGGCTCGCTGGAGCTGGCCGACGGCCGCTTCGTGCACGGCTTCCTGTGCGAGGCGCATGCGCTGAGCTCGGCCCGGGACATCAGCCACTTCGGCGGCTGGCGCGCCTACCTCGCATCCCTCTGAACCCAAGGAGCCCTCATGGACCGTCGCGACTTCATCACCAGCACCGCCGCCATCGGCGCCCTGCCGCTGGCCGCACAGGCCCAGGCCCGCCCCAAGGACGTGCTGATCGTCGCCAACGAGTTCGGCCCGAATTCGCTGGACATCCACACCGTCGGCGCCAACCGGCCGAGCTACGGCGTCAGCTGGCTGGTCTACGACCGGCTGATGACCTACGGCAAGCGCACCCTGCCCGACGGCCGGGTCGCCTACGACCGCAACAAGCTCGAACCCGAGCTGGCCGAGAGCTGGTTGATGGCGCCGGACGGCAACTCGGTGACCTTCAGGCTGCGCAAGAACGCCAAGTTCCACGACGGCACGCCGGTCACGGCCAAGGACGTGAAGTGGAGCTTCGACCGCGCCGTCACCGTGGGCGGCTTCCCCACCTTCCAGATGGCCGCCGGCTCGCTGGAAAAGCCCGAGCAGTTCGAGGTGGTCGATGACCACACCTTCCGCGTCAAGTTCATCCGCAAGGACAAGCTGACGATGAACGACCTGGCCGTGCCGGTGCCCTGCGTCTTCAACAGCGAGCTGGTGAAGAAGAACGCCACCGCGGCCGACCCCTGGGGCCTGGTCTGGACGCGCAACAACACCGCAGGCGGCGGCGCTTTCAAGGTCGAGGCCTTCCGCCCGGGGCAGGAAATCATCTACGTGCGCAACGACGACTGGAAGAGCGGCCCGCTTCCGAAGCTGCGGCGCATCGTGCAGCGCGACGTTCCCAACGCCGGCAACCGCCGCGCGCTGCTCGTCAAGGGCGACATCGACATGACCTTCGACCTGCCGCCGAAGGACTTTGCCGAGCTCAGCGAGGACAAGGCCGGCATCAAGGTGATGTCGATGCCGATCGAGAACGCCATGCTGTACCTGGGCATGAACACCACCAGGCCGCCCTTCGACAACCCGAAGATCCGCCAGGCGGTGGCCTATGCGCTGCCCTACGACAAGATCTACGAGAACGCCTTCTACGGGCGCGCAGCCAAGCTCTACGGCGGCAGCAACCCGGTGAAGAGCATCGCCTGGCCGCAGCCCACCGCATACCGCACCGACCTCGCCAAGGCCAAGGCCTTGATGGCCGAGGCCGGGGTGCCGAACGGCTTCGAGACCACGCTCAGCTTCGACCTGGGCGGCGCCACCATCGGCGAGCCGGCGGCGGTGCTGACGCAGGAGGCGCTGGCCGCCATCGGCATCAAGGCGCAGATCAACAAGATCCCCGGCGCCACCTGGCGTGCCGCGCTGCTGAAGAAGGACATGCCGATGATCCTCAACCGCTTCGGCGGCTGGCTGGACTATCCGGAGTACTTCTTCTTCTGGTGCTACCACGGGCAGAACGCGGTGTTCAACACCATGAGCTACCAGAACCCCAAGCTCGACAAGCTGATCACCAACGCGCGCTTCGCCGAGAGCAAGCCGATCTACGACGCGTCGGTGCGCGAAATGATTCAGCTGGCCTACGACGAGGTGCCGCGCGTGCCGCTGTTCCAGCCGTCGATGGATGTGGCGATGCAGAAGGACGTGTTGGGCTACATGTACTGGTTCCATCTGCAGCCCGACTACCGGCAGCTCTACAAGGCCTGAGGCACGGCGATGGACCACAGCGCCTACATCGATGCCGCGGCGGCCACGCTGGGCCTGAACCTGACGCAGGAGCAGCGCAAGGGCGTGACCCTGTACTTTGGCCTGGCCGCGTCGATGGCGGCGTTGGTGCAGGGCCTGCCGCTGACACCCGCCGACGAGTCGGGCAACGTCTTCGTGCCGGTGGCACCGCAGGTACACGAATGAACGCCAACACAGCCGTCGCCATCGCCGCCAGCGTGCGCGAAGGCCGCGCCACGGCCAGCGGCAGCGTGCAACAGGCGCTGCAGCGCATCGCGGCCACCGACGGCCGGGTCAACGCCTTCACCAGCGTGCTGGCCGAGCGGGCGCAGAAGCGGGCGCAGTGGGTGGATGCGCACCCGCGGCGCGAACGCATGAGGCTTGCCGGCGTGCCCTTCGCGGTGAAGAACCTGTTCGACATTGCCGCGCTGCCCACGCTGGCCGGATCGAAGATCGAACGCGATGCGGCCCCTGCCGCGCGCGACGCAGTGCTGGTGCGCCGCCTCGAAGCCGAAGGCGCGGTGCTGGTCGGCGCGCTGAACATGGACGAGTACGCCTATGGCTTCAGTACCGAGAACACGCACTACGGCGCCACGCGCAACCCGCACGACACCACGCGCATCAGCGGTGGGTCCTCAGGCGGCTCGGCCGCGGCTGTGGCTGCGGGCCAGGTGCCGCTGACGCTGGGCTCCGACACCAACGGCTCGATCCGGGTGCCCGCGTCGCTGTGCGGCACCTTCGGATTGAAGCCTACCTTTGGCCGGCTGCCGCGCACCGGCACCTACCCGTTCTGCGCCAGCCTGGACCACCTCGGCCCGTTCGCGCGCAGCGTGGCCGATCTGGCGCTGGCCTACGACCTGATGCAGGGCCCCGACGCGCAGGACCCGGCCTGCGCGCAGCGCGACATCGAGCCGGTATCGCCGTTGCTCGAGCGAGGCGCCGCGGGGCTGCGCGTGGCCGTTCTCGGCGGCTGGTTCCGCGAGATGGCGCTGGCCGAGGCGCTGGCCGCCGTCGACGCCGTGGCTCAAGCACTCGGTACGACACGGCTGGTCGAACTGCCCGAAGTGGCGCGCGCCCGTGCCGCGGCCTTCATCGTCACGGCCGGCGAAGGCGGCGCGCTGCACCTGGACGACCTGCGCAAGCGTGCCAACGACTTCGACCCGATGACGCGCGACCGCTTCCTCGCCAACGCGCTGGTGCCCGCCGCGTGGGTGGTGCAGGCGCAGCGTGTGCGCCACTGGTTCGCGCGGCGCGTGGCGCGGGTCTTCGAGACGGTGGACGTGCTGATCGCGCCGGCCACGCCCTGCACCGCACCGGCCCTCGGCACCGAATGGCTCGAGATCAGCGGCCAGCGCCTGCCGGCACGCGCCAGCATGGGGCTGCTGACACAGCCGATCTCGTGCATCGGCCTGCCGGTGGCCACCGTACCGCTGTGGGGCATGAACCCCGCGGCGCCGCAGCTGCCGATCGGCGTGCAGTTGGTCGCCGCGCCGTGGCGCGAAGACCATTGCCTGCGCGTCGCTGCCGCGCTAGAAGCGCAAGGCCTGTGCAGTGCGCCGGTAGCGGCGGGGTTGTGAGCATGGACTTCAACCGCCCCGAGGTGCTGGCCGAGCTGCAGGCCGCCTTCGCGCGCTACGAAGACGCGCTGGTGAACAACCGCGTCGAGATGCTCGACGAACTGTTCTGGGACAGCGCACAGACCGTGCGCTACGGCGTCAACGAAAACCTGTACGGCATCGACGCCATCCGCGACTTCCGCAATGCGCGCTCGGCTGTCGGCCTGGCACGCACGCTGCAGCGCACCGTGATCACCACCTATGGCGACGACTTCGGCACCGCCATGACCGAGTTCAAGCGCGAGGGCGGCGACAAGCTCGGCCGCCAAAGCCAGACCTGGTGCCGCATCGACGGACGCTGGCTGGTGGTGGCTGCGCACATCAGCCTGATTCCCGCGCCGGCCTGAGCGCAGCGTCTATCGATCCCTTCCACCACCACGAGGAGCCTGACCATGAGCCAAGACCATTCCACCGTTGCACGCCGCCGCCTTTTGGCCGGTAGCGCCCTGGCCGGCGCCTCGCTGGCACTGCCCGGCGCGCTGCGCAGCGCACTGGCACAAACGCCGATGACCATGGGCGTGATCTACGTCGGCCCGCGCAGCGACTTCGGCTACAACCAGGCGCAGGCCCAGGCCGCCGCGGCGATGAAGAAGATGCCCGGCGTCAAGGTCATCGAAGAAGAGAACGTGCCCGAGACCGCGGCCGTGCAGAAGACGATGGAAGCGATGATCAACCAGGACAAGGCCGGGTTGATCTTCGCCACCAGCTTCGGCTACTTCGACCCGCACATGCTGAAGATGGCCGAGAAGTACCCGAAGGTGCGCTTCGCGCATTGCGGCGGCATGTGGACCGAAGGCAAGCACCCGAAGAACGCCAGCAGCTACTTCGGCTACATCGACGAATGCCAGTACCTGGCGGGCGTGGTCGCCGGCTACACCAGCAAGACCAAGAAGCTGGGCTTCATCGCCGCCAAGCCGATCCCGCAGGTGCTGCGCAACATCAACGCCTTCACCATGGGCGCGCGCTCGGTCGACCCGAGCATCACCACGCGGGTCATCTTCACCGGCGAATGGTCGATGCCGGTGAAGGAGGCCGAAGCCGCCAGCAGCCTGATCGACCAGGGCGTGGACGTGCTCACCTGCCACGTCGACAGTCCGAAGGTGGTGGTCGAGACGGCCGAAAAGCGCGGCATCTATTCCAGCGGCTATCACGCCAGCCAGGCGGCGCTGGCGCCCAAGGGCTACCTGACCGGCGCCGAGTGGGACTGGAGCACGCCCTACACCGCGCAGATCAAGGCGCTGCAGACCGGTGCGCCGCAACCCAATCTGTTGCGCGGCGGGCTGAAGGAAGGCTACGTGAAGATGTCGGCCTATGGCCCGGCGGTAGGTCGACCCGGCCAAGAAGAAGGCCGACGAGATCAAGGCCGCGATGCTGAAGGGCGGCTTCGTCATCTTCAAGGGGGCGCTGAAGGACAACAAGGGCAACACCGTCATCGCCGCGGGCAAGAGCATCGACCAGTTCGACCCCGAACTGGAGAAGATGAACTACCTGGTCGAAGGCGTGATGGGCAGCCTTCCGGGTTGAGCCGCGGCCGCGATGAACACCCTGGCCGTCCCATTGGCTGGCGCACCGCAGCCGGCGTCGCCGCCGTTGACCGAGCGCTTCGCCGCGCTGGCCGACGCGCTGCTGCCGGCCGCGGCGGCGCTGCTGATCACCGTGCTGCTGTTCTCGGCGGCGGTGGCGCTGGCCGGCTTCGACCCGCTGGAGGTGTGGAGCCTGATCGTGATGGGCGGCTTCGGCGATGCCTTCGCCTGGCAGAACACGCTGCAGCGCGCCGCACCGTTGATCCTCACCGGCCTGGCGGTGGCGCTGCCGGCGCAGGCCGGGCGCGTGATCATCGGTGCCGAAGGTGCGCTGGTGCTCGGCGGGCTGGCCGCGGCGGCGCTGGGCATGGTGCTGGCAGCGCAGGCGCCGCCAATCGTCGTCTGGCCGCTGATGGCGCTGGCCGGCATGTCGATCGGCGGCCTGTGGATCGGCATCGTCGGCTGGCTGCGCGAGAAACGCGAGGTCAACGAAACGATTGCCAGCCTGCTGATGAGTTTCATCGCCATCGCGCTGTTCAATCAGGCGGTCGAGACCGTGCTGCGCGATCCGGCCAGCCTGAACAAGCCTTCGACGAAGCCGCTGCCCGACGCTTTCATGCTGCCGGCGATGCCCGGGCTGGACGTGCACTGGGGGCTCGGTGTGGGCATCGTCGTGGCGATCGTTGCCTGGGCCGTGGTCAAGCTCACCCCACTGGGCCTGTCGCTGCGCGTGGCCGGCGGCAACCCGCGCACGGCGCTCGGCGTCGGCCTGCCCGTCGCGGGGCTGACCATCGGTGCCTGCGCGGCCGGTGGCGCCTGCGCCGGACTGGCCGGCGCGGTGGAGGTGGCTGCGGTGCACGGCGCGGCGAACGCGTCGCTGATCGCGGGCTATGGCTACAGCGGCATCCTCATCGCCTTCGCCGCGCGCTTTTCGCCCGCCGGGGTGGTGCCTGTGGCGATCCTGGTCGGCGGCATCGCCGCCAGCGGCAGCCTGCTGCAGCGCCGGCTGGGCCTGCCCGATGCGTCGGTGACGGTGCTGCTCGGCTTTGCCTTCGTCGCGCTGATCGGCTGCGAAACGCTGCGCGGCCGCAGCTTCTTCCGCAAGGCTTGAAATGAAGCCCCCAAGCTCACTTCGTTCGCTGCCCCCCGAGGGGGCGCTCAGTACCTTCGGAACGGCCGGGCGGTACTGACATGGACGCAACGACACTCGGCTGGTGGGGTGTGCCGCTGGCGATCCTGGGCGGGGCGATCCGCGTCGGCACGCCGCTGCTGTGGGTCAGCCTGGGCGAGACGGTGACCGAGAAGGCCGGGCGCATCAACCTCGGCCTGGAAGGCACGCTGCTGATGGGCGCGATGACCGCGTACGCGGTGGCGCTGACCAGCGGCAACCCGTGGCTGGGCATCCTGGCCGCAGCCTGCGTCGGCGTGCTCTTCGGCGTGCTGCACGGCACGCTGTGCAGCCTGACCCGCGTCAACGACACGGCGATGGGCATCGCGCTGATGCTCGCAGGCTCGGGCCTGGCCTTCTGGCTCGGCAAGCCGCTGATCCAGCCCAGCGCGCCGGACCTGCCGGCGATCGAACTCGGCAGCTGGAGCACGATGCCGGCCGTCAAGGCTGCATTGGGCATCAACCCGCTGTTCGTCATCGGCGTGGGGCTGGCCTTTGCCGTGTACTGGGCCTTCGGCCACACGCGGGTGGGCCTGCGGCTGCGTGTCGTCGGCGACAGCGAGAACGCGGCGCGCGCCTTCGGCCTGTCGCCCAGCGGCTACCGCATCGCCGCCACCGCCTTCGGCGGCGCCTGTGCCGGGGTCGGCGGCGCGTCGCTTGTCGCTGGTCTATCCGGGCGCGTGGAGCGAGGCGCTGTCCAGTGGCCAGGGCGTGATGGCCGTCGCGCTGGTCATCTTCGCGCGCTGGGATCCGCGGCGCTGCATCCTCGCCGGACTGCTGTTCGGCGGCGCCAGCGCCATCAGCCCGGCCTTGCAGGCGATGGGTTATTCGTCCGGCTACTACCTGTTCGGCGCCTTGCCCTACGTGCTGACGCTGGCACTGCTGATCGGCCTGGGCAAGCCCGGGCCGAGCGATGGCGCGCCGGGTGAACTGTCGCTGAACCGGTGATCGCCATGAAGCCTTTCGAACGGGTCAACGCCAATCCCTACCCCTGGCCCTTCGACGCCGCGGCCACGCCGGCGAATACCGCGCTGGTGGTCATCGACATGCAGTTCGATTTCGTCGGCGTCGGTGGCTACGTCGACCGAATGGGCTATGACCTGTCGGCGGTGCGTGCGCCGATCGACCCGATTTCGAAGCTGCTGGCCCGTGCGCGAGCCCTCGGCATGCACGTCATCCACACCCGCGAAGGACATCGTCCCGACCTTGCGATCTGCCGGCCAACAAACGCTGGCGCTCGCGCCGTATCGGCGCCGACGGTGTCGGCATCGGTGACCCGGGCCCCAACGGCCGCATCCTGGTGCGCGGCGAGCCGGGATGGGACATCGTCCCCGAGCTGGCGCCCGCCCCAGGCGAGCCGATCATCGACAAGCCGGGCAAGGGATCGTTCTGCGCCACCGACCTGGAGCTGCTGCTCAACCTGCGCGGCATCCGCTACCTGGTGCTCACCGGCGTGACCACCGACGTGTGCGTGCACACGACGATGCGCGAGGCCAACGACCGCGGCTTCGAATGCGTGATCGTCAGCGACGCCACCGGCGCCACCGACCGCGGCAACCACGACGCCGCGCTGAAGATGGTGACGATGCAAGGCGGCGTCTTCGGCGCGGTGGCTTCGTCCGCGCAACTGCTCGAAGCCTGGAGCACCTGACATGACGCTGATTCCGCCACCCCACGAAGCCAGCGGCGCCGCAAGTGTCGAGATGCTCAACTTCAGCAAACGCTTCGGCGCGCTGCAGGCGCTGGACGACGTGTCGATGACGGTCGAAGCCGGCAGTTTCCACGCGCTGCTGGGCGAGAACGGCGCCGGCAAGTCCACGCTGGTCAAGGCGCTGATCGGCTTCTACAGCGCCGACAGCGGCAGCGTCATGGTCGACGGTCGCGAGCAGGCGATCCACAGCCCGCGCGATGCTTCGGCGCTGGGGTTGGGCATGATCTTCCAGCACTTCACCGTGGTGCCGGGCATGACCGTGGCCGAGAACCTGGCGCTGGCGCAGCGCACATTGAGCTCCTTCATCGACTGGAAGAGCCGAACGCGCGCGGTTGGCCGAGTTCATGGCCACCGCGCCCTTCCCGCTGAAGCTGGACGCGCGCGTGGCCGAGCTGGCCGCGGGCGAGAAGCAGAAGCTCGAGATCCTGAAGGCGCTGTACGCGCGCCGCCGCTTCCTGGTGCTGGACGAGCCGACCTCGGTGCTCACGCCGCTGGAAGCCGACGAAGTGCTGGGCCAGATGAAGGCGCTGTGCCAGGCCAGGCAGCTGACGGTGCTGATCATCACGCACAAGTTCCGCGAGGTCTTCGGCTTCTGCGACGAGGTCACGGTGCTGCGCCGCGGCCGGCGCACCGGCGGCACGCGGGTGGCGGCCACCACGCGCGACGAGCTGGCGGGCTGGATGATGGGGGTCGATACCGACGAGGTCTCTTCCACCAGCGCGGCGGCCACCGCCGCGGCCCTGGCCGAGGTGCAGGCCGAGGCCACGCCGCCCAGGCCCGCGGCCGTCGCCAACGGAACGCCGCGGCTGGCCATCGGCCACCTCAGGGTTGCGGGTATCGAAGGCCGCTCGGCCGTCGAAGGCCTGTCGCTGAACGTCATGCCGGGTGAGATCGTCGGCGTCGCCGGTGTCTCGGGCAACGGCCAGCGCGAGCTGGTCGCTGCGCTCACCGGGGCTTTGCCGATCGCCGGCGGGCACGTGTGGGTCGACGGCCAACCCTACTTGCCCACGCGCAGGATGATGCGCACGCTGGGTGTGCGCAGCCTGCCCGAGGAGCCGCTGCACAACGCCTGTGTCGGCAAGCTGGGCGTGGCCGAGAACCTGGCGCTGCGTGGCTTCGACCGGGCGCCACTGGCGCGCGGGCCGTGGCTGTCGCGTGGCGCGATGCGCACGCAGGCGCTGGCCAAGATCGCAGCCTTCAAGGTCAAGACGCCGGGCCCGGACGCGCTGATCGAGACCCTGTCCGGCGGCAACGTGCAGCGCGCGGTGCTGGCGCGCGAACTCGACGGCAACCCGCGGCTGCTGATCGTCGCCAACCCCTGCTTCGGGCTGGACTTCCAGGCCAGTGCCGAGATCCACGCCCGGCTGCGTGCCGCGCGCGACGCCGGCGCCGGCGTGCTGCTGGTCAGCGAGGACCTGGACGAGATCCTGTCGCTGGCCTCGCGCATGGTGGTGCTGTCACATGGCCACGTCGGGCTGGAATGTCCGACAGCCGGCGCCGACATTGCGACCATCGGCAAAGCCATGGCCGGTGAGCTGAAGGAGGCGGCATGAAAAGCGTTGCCGCCCGCCCCTATGCCTATCGCTTCGACCCGGCCCACTCCGCGGTGTTGCTGATCGACATGCAGCGCGACTTCCTCGAACCGGGCGGCTTCGGCGCACTGCTGGGCAACGACGTGAGGCCGCTGCAGCGCATCGTGCCGGCCTGCCAGCGGCTGCTGGCGCTGGCCCGCAAGCACGGTCTGCACATCATCCACACGCAGGAGGCGCACGACCCGCAGCTGGCCGACTGCCCGCCATCGAAGCGCACGCGCGGGGGCTTGGAGTGCGGCATCGGCGACACCGGCCCGCTTGGCCGTGTATTGGTCATCGGCGAAGCCGGCGCTGACTTCGTGCCCGAACTGCAGCCTCAAGCCAGCGACACCGTGCTGCGCAAACCGGGCAAAGGCGCCTTCCATGCCACCGGGCTGGACGCGCTGTTGCATGCCAAGGGCATCACCCACCTGCTGATCGGCGGCGTGACCACCGAGGTCTGCGTGCAGACCACCATGCGCGAAGCCAACGACCGCGGCTACGAATGCCTGCTGGTGCAGGACTGTGCGGCCAGCTACTTTCCGCAGTTCCACGACGCGGTGGTCGAGATGGTGGTGGCGCAGGGCGGCATCGTCGGCTGGGCGGCGCCGCTGGCGGCGGTCGAGGCCGCCCTCGACGGCTGACGCCATGCTGCGTGTCGTCCTCACCCGACTACTCTCCGCGTTGCCCAACCTGCTGGGCGTGGTGGTCATCACCTTCATCCTGACGCGCGCGCTGCCCGGCGATCCGGCGGCCTACTTCGCCGGTGCCGCAGCGACGCAGGAGGCCATCGCCCAGGTGCGCAGCCAGCTCGGCCTGGACAAGCCGCTGCTGGAGCAGTTCTTCGGCTACCTGGCCGGCCTGGCGCGCGGCGACATGGGGTTGTCGCTGACCACCGGCCAGCCGGTGGCTCAGGAGCTGCTGGCGCGGCTGCCGGCCTCGCTGGAGATGGTGTTCCTGGCACTGCTGCTGGCCTGCGCCATCGCGCTGCCGCTGGGGGTGCTGGCGGCCACGCGCCCCGGCAGCTGGATCGACCAGCTGTGCCGGCTGGTCACCACCGCCGGCGTGTCGCTGCCCACCTTCTTCACCGGCCTGTTGCTGGCCTATGTCTTCTATTTCCTGCTCGGCTGGGCGCCGTCACCGATGGGCCGGCTGGATCCGATGTTCTCGCCGCCGCCCACCGTCACCGGCCTGTACCTGATCGACGCCGCGCTGGCCGGCGACCCGGCGATGTGGTGGGCCAGCCTGAAGCAGCTGGTCCTTCCGGTGCTGACGATGGCCATCTTCGTGCTGGCGCCGATTGCGCGCATGACGCGCGCGTCGATGCTGTCGGTGCTGTCGGCCGACTTCATCCGCACCGCGCGCGCCAGCGGCCTGTCGCGTGGCACGGTGCTGGTCACCTATGCGCTGCGCAATGCGCTGCTGCCGGTGGTGACGACACTCGGCATGGTCTTCGGCTTCATGCTCGGCAGCAGCGTCATCGTCGAGAAGGTCTTCGGCTGGCCCGGTGTCGGCAGCTATGCGATCGACGCGCTCACTGCCAGCGACTACGCGCCGGTGCAGGGTTTCGTGCTGGCGATGGGCGTGCTCTTCGTGTTGTTGAACCTGCTGGTCGACCTGCTCTACGGGTTGATCGACCCGCGTGTGAGTGTCACGTCATGAACGCCGAGACCTGGAAACACATCCGCCACGTGCTCGGCGAAAACCCGGTGACGCTGCTGGCGGTGGCCCTGTTCGGGCTGTTCGTGCTGATGGCGTTTTTTGGCCCGTCGCTGGTGCCCTACGACCCGCTGGCCAGCAACAGCGCGGTGGCGCTGCAGCCGCCGTCGGCCGCGCACTGGTTCGGCACCGACGCGCTCGGCCGCGACATCTTCTCGCGCACCGTGGTGGCGACGCGCCTGGACCTGGGCATCGCCGTGTCGGCGGTGGCCGCGTCCTTCGTCATCGGCATGCCGCTGGGCCTGGCGGCCGGCTTCTTCGGCGGCTGGTGGGACCGCATCGTCACCCGGCTGTCCGACACCATCATGGCTTTCCCGCTGTTCGTGCTGGCCATGGGCATCGTCGCCGCACTGGGCAACACGGTGGGCAACATCGTGCTGGCCACGGCCGTCATCAACCTGCCCTTCTACGTGCGCGTGGCGCGGGCCGAGGCCAACGTGCGCCGCGGCGCCGGCTGGATCGAGGCGGCGCGGCTGTCGGGCAACGGCGATGCGCGCATCCTTGCGGTGCACCTGTTCCCCAACGCGCTGCCGCCGGCGATGGTGCAGGTCAGCCTGAACATGGGCTGGGCCATCCTCAATGCCGCGGGCCTGAGCTTCATCGGCCTGGGCGTGCGCCCGCCGACACCGGAGTGGGGCATCCTGGTGGCCGAAGGCGCGCAGTTCATCGTCAGCGGTGAATGGTGGGTCAGCTTCTTCCCCGGCGCGGTGCTGATGCTGGCGGTGTTCAGCTTCAACCTGCTCGGCGACGCCTTGCGCGACATCTTCGATCCCCGCCGCAGAACATGAGTCAGCCGCCGCTTCTCGAGGTCAAGGACTTCAGCCTGGAGTTCCGCACCCGCGGCGGCACGGTGCGGGCGCTCGAAGGCATCGATCTGCAGCTGCACAAGGGCGAGATCGTCGGCCTGGTCGGCGAAAGCGGCTCGGGCAAGTCGGTGCTGTCGTACGCGCTGCTCGGCATCAGCGACCGCGCGGCGCGCATCACCGGCGGCAGCGCGATGTTCGGGGGCATGGACCTGCTGAAGGCTAGCGAATCCACGCTGGCCGACCTGCGCGGCCGCGAGATCTCGATGATCTTCCAGAACCCGCGCACCGCACTCAACCCGATCCGCCGCGTCGGCCATCAGATCGAGGACGTGTTGCGCCGCCACGCCGCCGCGCCGGGCGTGGACCTGGGCCGCAGCCTGAAGGAGCGTGCAGTGCAGGCGCTGCGCGATGTGGCCATCTCCGACCCCGAGCGGCGCATGGCGGCCTATCCCTTCGAAATGTCGGGCGGCATGTGCCAGCGGGTGATGATCGCGCTGGCGCTCGCTTGCCGGCCAGGGCTGCTGATCGCCGACGAGCCCACCACCGGCCTGGACGTGACCACGCAGGCCGCGGTGATGGACCTGATCACCGGCCTGGCGCGCGAGCGCCACATGGCCACGCTGTTCATCACCCACGATCTGGCGCTGGCGGCCGACTACTGCGACCGCATCGTCGTCATGCATGCCGGACATGCGGTGGAATGTGCGCCGACGAAATCGCTGTTCGCCGTGCCGCGCCACCCTTACACCGCGCGGCTGATGAGCTCGACACCGGGCGAACGCAGCAGCATCGCCAGCCTGCAGCCGGTGCCTGGCCACCTGCCCGACCTGAAGCGCGACGACCTGCCGGCCTGCCGTTTTGCCGAACGCTGCGATCGCGCCGTCGACCGCTGCCGGCGCGAGCGGCCACAACTCGAAGGCGGCGCGGCCGATGGCGTGGCCTGCTGGTTTCCGCTGCAGCAAGCCGCGCCGCTGCCGGAGCCGGTGCATGTCTGACCACCCCCAAGGCCGCCATTCGGCGTCCGCCCCCCCGAGGGGGAGCAAGGATGCTTGGGGCGGCCCGGCGCTTCCGTCTGAGCCGCTGCTGCAGGTGGAATCGCTGCACAAGCGCTTTGTGGTCGGCGGCCGGCGCGGTGCGCTGCTGCATGCGGTGGACGACGTGTCGCTGCGCGTCGGTGCCGGCGAAAGTGTCGGCCTGGTCGGTGAATCGGGTTGCGGCAAGTCCACGCTGGTGCGGCTGCTGGCGCGGCTGCTCGACCCGAGCGACGGCCGCATCGTCTTTGCGGGCCAGGAGCTGGGCGAAGTCCGCGCCGAGCGCTTTGCGCGCAGCCCGCAGCGTGCGGCGATCCAGATGGTGTTCCAGGACCCTACCGATTCGCTGAACCCGCGCTTCAGCGCGCGCGAGGCGATCCGCGAGCCGCTGCAGCTGCTGACCGGCCTGTCGAGCACGCAAGCCGATGCGCGCGTCGATGAGGTCGCATTGCAGGTCGGCTTGCCGCTGGCACTGCTGCCACGTTTTGCCCATCAACTGTCTGGTGGCCAGAAGGCACGCGTCGGCATCGCGCGCGCGCTGGCTGTCAAGCCGCGGCTGTTGATCCTGGACGAACCGACCGCGGCGCTGGACGTGTCGGTGCAGGCGGTAGTGCTGCAGTTGCTGGCCGAACTGCGCCGCGAGCTCGGCCTGAGCTACCTGTTCGTGTCGCACGACCTGAACGTGGTGCGACTGCTGACCGACCGCGTGGCGGTGATGTACCTGGGCAAGATCGTCGAGACCGGTCCGTCCGAAGCCGTGTTCCGCGCGCCGCGGCATCCTTACACGCAGGCGCTGGTGTCGGCCATTCCGGGCCAGGGCCCGCGTATCAAGCTCACGGGCGAGGTGTCCAGCCCGATCGACCCGCCGCCGCATGTGTGCCGTTTCCATGGCCGCTGCCCGCAGGGCGAGGACCGCTGCGCGCGCGAGGCGCCACAACTGCAGCGGCTGGGTGCGCGCGAAGTAGCTTGCCACTTTGCCACATGATGAGCAGATGAGCCTATCGACCGCCACCACTGCGCCGCCACAGCGCGCCAACCTGGCCGAGCAGGTCTATGCGCAACTGAAGGCTGAGCTGCACGATTTCACCTGGGTGCCCGGCGACCGTTTCTCCGAAGTCGAGATCGGCCAGCGTGTGGGCGTGTCGCGCACGCCGGTGCGCGAGGCGCTGTTTCGGCTGCGCAATGAAGGCTTCCTCGACGTGGAGTCCAAGTCGGGCTGGTTCGTCAAGCCGATCGACTTTGGCAAGCTCGACCAGCTCTACGACCTGCGCGTGGTGCTGGAGCTGGATGCCATCGCCAAGCTGGTGGCGCGGCGCGAGGACCCGCCCGCGCTGGAGGCACTGAAGGCGGTGTGGCTGGTGCCGGCGGCGATGCGCTCAAACAATGCGCGCGAGGTCGGCGAGTTCGACGAAGCCTTCCACGCCACGCTGGTCAGCGCTGCCGGCAACGCCGAGATCGCCAAGGTGCACCAGGACGTGACCGAGCGCATCCGCATCGTGCGGCGGCTGGATTTCACCCGCCCCGACCGCATCGAGGCCACCTACCAGGAGCACGCCAAGATCCTGCGCGCGGTGATCCAGCGCAAGCTCGATGTGGCGCAGATGCTGCTGAAGGCGCACATCGAGCAAAGCAAGGTCGAGGTGCGCAAGATCAGCCTGCACGCGATGCACCAGGCGCGGCAGCGCGGCGCAGGCTGACTATGCGCGCCGCGCCTTCACCGCGTCGCTCAACACCCGCAGCACTTCCAGTGAAGCGTCCCAGCCGATGCAGCCATCGGTGATGCTCTGTCCGTAGGCCAGCTTGGCCGGATCGTCCTTGCCGGCACTGAACTTCTGCGCGCCGGCCACCAGATGGCTCTCGACCATCACGCCGAAGATGCAGCGGCTGCCGCCTTTCAGCTGCGCGGCGACGTCGCGCGCCACGTCGACCTGGCGCTCGTGCTGCTTGCTGCTGTTGGCATGGCTGCAATCCACCATCAGCGTGCAGTCCAGCTTGGCCGCCTCGATTTCCTTGCAGGCCGCGGCCACGTGCGCGGCGTCGTAGTTCGGCGTCTTGCCGCCGCGCAGGATGACGTGGCAGTCCTTGTTGCCCTTGGTTTCGACGATCGCCACCTGGCCGTTCTTGTGCACCGACAGGAAGTGGTGCGCGCGCGCTGCGGCCTGGATCGCGTCGATGGCAATCTTCACGTTGCCGTCGGTACCGTTCTTGAAGCCCACTGGTGCACTCAGGCCGGAGGCCAGCTCGCGGTGCACCTGGCTTTCGGTGGTGCGTGCGCCGATCGCTCCCCAGCTGATCAGGTCGCCGATGTACTGCGGGCTGATGACGTCGAGGAACTCGCTGCCCGCCGGCATGCCCAGGCGGTTGATCTCCACCAGCAGCTGGCGCGCGATGCGCAGGCCCTCGTCGATGCGGTAGCTCTCGTCGAGGTACGGGTCGTTGATCAGGCCCTTCCAGCCGACGGTGGTGCGCGGCTTCTCGAAGTACACGCGCATCACGATCTCCAGCGTGTCGGCGTACTGCTGGCGCAGCGGCAGCAAGCGGCGCGCGTAGTCCAGCGCCGCGGCCGGGTCGTGGATCGAACACGGGCCGATCACCACCAGCAGCCGATCGTCCTTGCGCTGCATGATGTGGCGGATCGAGTTGCGCGTGTGGCCGATCAGCTTTTCCACCGGTGTGCCGGCGATCGGGAAGAAGCGGATCAGGTGCTCGGGTGGCGGCAGCGGCGTCACGTCCTTGATGCGCTGGTCGTCGGTCTCGCTGGTTTTTTCGCTGAGGGCATAACGGCCTTCTGCGGCGCTGCTGCTTCTCGAGCTCATGGCTGGACTCCTTCGGGTCTGGGGTTTCGGGCACAAAAAAACCGCCGGGTTTGCCGGCGGTTGTTCTGGAGTTCGGTGCGTCTTGTCGTTCTACGCGCGCTCGTGAATCCAGCCGCCGGGTGGGGCCGTAAACCAGTAGCTCGTAAAGTGGAACGCGTTCAGAGGCATGACGGCGAATGTAGCATGACGCAGTGACGGCGCCCTTACACGGCCTGCGCCACGGCGCGTTTGGCCAGCACCGTGATCAGGTGGGCCCGGTAGGCGGCGCTGCCGTGCAGGTCGCTGTTCAGGCCGTCGGCCGGCACGCGCACGCCGTCCAGCGCCTGAGCCGTGAAGGACTTGGACAGGGCCGCTTCCAGCGCGCTGGCGCGGAAGGCGCAGGGACCAGCGCCGGTGACGGCCACACGCGTGCCCTGCGGCCCCTGGCTGACGAACACGCCGACCAGTGCAAAGCGTGAGGCGGGCTGCTTGAACTTCGCGTACGCCGCGCGCTGCGGCTGCGGAAAGCTCACCGCCGTGATCAGCTCGCCCGGCTGCAGCGCGGTCTCGTACAGGCCGAGAAAGAAGTCGTCGGCAGCGATCTGGCGTCGGTCGGTATGCACGGTGGCGCCCAGGCCGAGTACGGCGGCCGGGTAGCAGGCGGCCGGGTCGTTGTTGGCCAGGCTGCCGCCAAGGGTGCCGCGCGTGCGCACCGCCGGGTCGCCGATGCCGTCGGCCAGCGCGGCCAGCGCCGGCAGCCTCTTCTGCACCTCGGCCGACGCGGCCACCACGGCATGCGCTGTCATCGCGCCGATGCGCAGGCTGCCGGATTCGAGCGTGATGCCGTTGGCACCGGGCAGCAGTGCCAGGTCGATCAGGTCACTGGGCGCGGCCAGGCCCAGTTTCATGGCCGGCAGCATCGACTGCCCGCCGGCCAGGTAGCTGGCCTCGGGCCGGGCTGCACGCAGCTGCACGGCCGAGGCCACGGACGCGGGGCGGTGGAAGGCAAAGGGGTTCATCGCTTTTCCTCAGGCAGTGGCGCCGTGCAGCGCCGCCCAGACACGTTCGCTCAGCAGCGGCATCTGCAGCTGCAGCGCGCGCTCGCCGGCACCGGCGCGGCTCAGCGCGTCGACCACCGCGTTCACCACTGCCGGCGTGGCGCCGATGGTGCCCAGCTCGCCCACGCCCTTGACGCCCAGCGGGTTGGTCAGGCACGGCGTGCTCTGGTCGAGCGCGGTCTTGAAGCTCTTGACCATGTCCACGCGCGGCAGCGCGTAGTCCATCAGCGTGCCGGTCTGCAGCTGGCCGGACTCGCGTTCGTAGACCACCTGCTCGCACAGCGCCTGGCCCAGGCCCTGCACCGCGCCGCCGTCGAGCTGGCCGATGACGATGGTCGGGTTGATGGCGCGGCCGACGTCGTTGACCGACGCATAGCTCGCCACCTGGACGGCGCCAGTGTCCGGGTCGACCTCGACCTCGCAAATGTGGCAGGCATTGGGCCAGCTCGGCGCCTGCACCGCGCTGGTGGAGTCGACGAAGACCTGGTGGTCGCTTTGCTTGGCGGCCAGGTCGAACAGGCCGATCTGCCGGTCGGTGCCGACCACGCGGAACACGCCTTCGCGGTACTCGATGTCCTTGGGCGCGGTCTCCAGTGCCTCGCCGGCCAGCGCCTGCGCCTTCTGCACCGTGCGCTCGGACGCCACCTTGACGGCCGAGCCGCCGACGAAGATCGAGCGCGAACCGGCACTGCCGAAGCCCTGGCCACGGTCAGTGTCGCCCTGCACGATGCGCACCTTCTCGATCGGCACGCCGAACACGTCCACCACCAGCTGCGCGTAGCTGGTGGCAATGCCCTGGCCCATCGCCTGGGTGGCGCTGTAGACCTCGATGAAGCCGTCGCCGGAGACGTTGACCGTGACGCGCTCCTCGAAGACGTTGCCGCCCGTCCATTCGAGGAAGGAGGCCATGCCGCGCCCGCGAAGCTTGCCACTTTTCTTGGATTGCGCGGCACGCGCGTCGAAGTTGGCCCAGTCGGCCAGGGCCAGCGCCTGGGTCTGCACCGATTCGAACTTGCCGCTGTCGTAGGTCTGCCCCATCGGGTTGGTGTAGGGCATCTGTTCCGGACGGATCATGTTGCGCTTGCGGATCTCCGCCGGGTCCAGGCTCAAGCGGCGCGCGGCCGCGTCCATCAGCCGTTCGATGATGTAGATCGCCTCGGGTCGGCCGGCGCCGCGGTAGGCGCCCAGCGGCGTGGTGTTGGTCAGCACCGCCTGCAGCTTGAAGTCGATGGTCTGGATGTCGTAGACGCTGGTCGACACCCACGGGCCGATCAGCAACTGGATGATCACGCCGGTGGTCGTGGCATAGGCGCCGACGTTGGCTTCGGTGTGCACGCGCAGGCCGAGCACGCGGCCGTCGGCGGACAGTGCCAGTTCGACATGGCTGCGGATGTCGCGGCCGTGGCTGGCGGCCAGGAATTCCTCGCTGCGCTCGGACACCCACTTCACCGGTCTGGCCAGCGCGTGCGTGCAAAAGGCAACGACGATGTCCTCCGGGTAGGCACCGGTCTTCATGCCGAAGCCGCCGCCGACGTCGCCCACCACCACGCGCAGCTTGTCGGTGGGCCAGCCGAAGACCTCGTTGCACAGTGTGTCGCGCACGCCGCTGGGCATCTGCGTGCTCATGCGCAGCGTCACGCGGCCGGCGTCAACGTTACCCAGCACCGTGCGCGGTTCCAGCGAGGCCGGCGCCAGGCGCTGGTTCTCCAGGTCCAGCGCCACCACATGCGCGGCCTGGGCGAAGGCCGCGGTGCAGGCCTCGGCATTGCCGTGGCGCATCTCGGCGGCAAAGTTGTCCGTCGTGTCGGCCCATACCTTGGGCGCGCCGGCGGCGAGGGCGTCGCTCAAATGCACCACGTTCGGCAGTTCCTCGTAGTCGACCAGCACCGCGTCGCGGCCGGCGCGCGCGGCATCGGCGGTGGTGCCGACCACCGCCACCACCGCTTCGCCGACGAAGCGCACCGCGCCGACGGCCAGCGCATGGCGCGGCGTCTGCGGTGCCTTGGCGCCGCCGGGGCCGGGGAACACCGGCTGCGAGCTCATCGGCTTGACGCCGGCTTTCACCAGGTCGGCGCCGGTGTAGACCGCCAGCACGCCGGGCAGCGTCAGCGCCGCGGCGGTGTCGATGGCGACGATGCGCGCATGCGGGTAGGGCGAACGCTGCAGGCTGAGCCAAGTCTGGCCGGGCAGCGTCACATCGTCGGTGAACTGGCCCTTGCCGGCGACCAGCGCCGGGTCTTCGATGCGCCGTACCGACTGGCCGCTGCCGAAACGTTGGGCGACGGCGCTCATTTGGCAGCTCCCGAAGCCAGCGTCGCAGCAGCCTGCTTGACCGCGGCGACGATGTTGACGTAACCGGTGCAGCGGCACAGATTGCCTTCCAGCGCGTGCTCGATCTGCTCCTGGTCGGGGTTGGGCGTGTGCCGCAGCAGCGCGGCGGTGGACATGATCATGCCGGGCGTGCAGAAGCCGCATTGCAGGCCGTGGCAGTCGATGAAGGCCTGCTGGATCGGGTGGCGCTCGCCGCCTTGTGCCAGGCCTTCGACACTGGTGATCTGCCGGCCTTCGGCCTGCAGCGCCAGCATGGTGCAGCTCTTCACCGGCTGGCCGTCGAGCAGCACAGTGCAGGCGCCGCACTGGCTGGTGTCGCAGCCGACATGGGTGCCGGTCAGGCCGAGCTGTTCGCGCAGCACGTCCACCAGCAGGCCGTGGCTGTCCACCTGCAATTGCACGGCCTGGCCGTTGACTTCGAGGTTCAGGTTGCTCATGGAGGGGCGTCCTTCGTTCAGCGAAGGGCGATCGTAGCGCGCGGCGCGGGTCGGCGCAGGCGTAAGCTGCGGGGCGTCCACAGGCGGGCGCCGCCAGGCGATGGAGACAATGCCATGAACCAATCGATCGAGACGGCGCGTCGCGAGCGCATCGACGCCGTGCTGGCGCTGGCCGCCCCGCGTGTGGCCGCCGAGCAGCGGCCGCAGATCGAGGCCTTTGCCCAGGTCTACCTGCACCACCTGGACGCCGACGATCTGGCCGCGCGCACGCCCGAAGACCTGTTGGGCGCCATGCTGTCGTGCTGGCATTTCGCAGCCGAGCGCACGCCGGGCGTGACCAAGCTGCGCGTGCTCAGCCCGACGCTGGCCGAGCAGGGCTGGGCTTCGCGCCACACCGTCATCGAGGTGGTGAACGACGACATGCCCTTCCTGGTGGACACCGCCACGATGGAGATCAACCGGCAGGGCTTGACGCTGCACCTGATCGTGCACCCGGTGCTGGTGGTGCAACGCGATGCGCAGGGGCGGCTGCAGAGCCTGCGGCCGTTGCGCGCTGACGAGCCGGACCCGCAGGTGCGGCGCGAATCGTGGATGCATGTCGAGGTCGACCGGCTGGTCGACCCCCAGTTGCGCGCCGAGTTGGCGGCCGGGCTCGAGCGCGTGCTCGCCGACGTGCGTGCCGCGGTACATGACTGGCGGCCGATGCTGGCCCACCTGCACGAGGCCATTGCCGAGCTGGAACAGGCGCCACCGTCGCTGCCGTCGGCGCTGGTGGCGGAAAGCCGGGCCTTCCTGCAATGGCTGGCCGACGACCACCTGACCTTGCTCGGCTACCGCCGCCACGACCTGGTCAACGACCAGGGCGAGGATCTGTTGCGCCTGGTGGCGGGCAGCGCCCTGGGTGTGCTGCGCGAGCCGCGGCCGGAACCGGCGGCGAGCCTTTCCCGCGCCGGCTCGCCGCCGGGCGCAGCACCGGGCATTTCGGCGAGTTTCGCCGCCGTGCCGGCGCAGGCGCGCGCGATGGCCCGCGCGCCAACGCCACTGCTGCTGGTGACGCGCTCGAACACGCGTTCGACCGTGCACCGCCCCGGTTACAGCGACTACGTCGGCGTGAAGCGCTACAACGCCGCCGGCGAAGTCATCGGCGAGCACCGCTTCCTCGGCCTGTTCACCTCCACCGCCTACAGCGCGCGCGTCAACGAGATCCCGCTGCTGCGCCAAAAGGTGGCGGCCGTGGCCGCACGCGCCTCGTTGCCCGATGGTGGGCACCTGGCCAAGGCGCTGGAGCACATCCTGTCGACCTACCCGCGCGACGACCTGTTCCAGATCGGCGAAGACGAGCTTCACGACACGGCCATGGGCATCCTGCAGGCCGGCGAGCGCCAGCGCCTGCGCCTGTTCGTCTGGTGCGATCCGTACGAGCGCTTCGTGTCCTGCCTGGTGTACGTTCCGCGCGAGGCCTATTCCACCGAGCTGCGCAAGAAGTTCCAGGCGATCCTGATGTCGGCCTTCGCCGGCCTGCGCGCGGACTTCGACGTGCTGCTCGGCGACACGCTGCTCGCGCGCGTGCACTTCAACATCCGCACCCAGCCGGGGCAGGTGCCGGCCTTCGATCAGCGCGAGATCGAGGCCGCGCTCGCGGCGGCCTCGCGCCGCTGGGACGACGAACTGCGCGACGCGCTCGTCGACGAGGTCGGCGAAGGCCACGGCATGGAGCTCTACAAGCGCTGGGGCACGGCATTTCCGCAGGTCTATCGCGCGATCTACAGGGCACGCGCGGCGGTGCCCGACCTGCTGAAGGTCGCGGCACTGACGCTCGGATCAGCCGCTGGGGCTGGCGCTGTACCGGCCGCTCGGCGGCGGCGCGCGCAGCCTGGGCTTCAAGGTCTATCGGCTCGGCGCGCCGGTGGTGCTGTCGGACAGCCTGCCGATGCTCGAGCACATGGGCGTGCGTGTCATGGGCGAGGACAACTTCCGCATCCAGCCGGGCCACGGTGACGGCGGCTTCATCTCGATGCACGACTTCAAGCTCGACGCGCCCGCGTCCGACGAGATCGAGCCCGAGGCGCTGGCGCGGCTGTTCGAGGAGACCTTCGGCAGCGTCTTCCGTGGCGAGGTGGAGAACGACGACTTCAACCGCCTGGTGTTGCGCGCCGGCCTGGCGGCGCAGGACATCGTCGTGCTGCGTGCCTATGCCAAGTACTGCAAGCAGATCGGCTTCGCGCTGTCGCAAGCCACGATCGAGGCCACGCTGGCGGCGCAGCCGCACATCGCGCGCATGCTGGTCAAGCTGTTCCATCTGCGCCTGCACCCCAGCGCACACGACGAGGCCGGCGCCACCGCGCAGGGCAATGCCATCGAACTGGCGCTCGACCGCGTCAGCAACCTCAACGAAGACCGCGTGCTGCGCCAGTTGCTGGCGCTGATCCTGGCGACCTTGCGCACCAACCACTGGCGCACCGGCGCTGGCCACTCCGGCGCGGCCGGTGCGCGGCGCAGTTTCCTCAGCTTCAAGCTCGACTCGGCCAAGGTGCCGGGGCTGCCCAGCCCGCGGCCGCTGTACGAGATCTTCGTCTACTCGCCGCGCTTCGAAGGCATTCACCTGCGCGGCGGCAAGCTGGCTCGCGGCGGGCTGCGCTGGAGCGACCGGCCGGAGGACTTCCGCACCGAGGTGCTGGGCCTGGTGAAGGCACAGATGGTGAAGAACACCGTCATCGTGCCGGTCGGCTCGAAAGGTGGATTCGTCCTGAAGAAGGCGCCGCCGCCGACTGAGCGCGAGGCCACGCTGAAAGAAGGCGTGGCCTGCTACCAGGACTACCTGCGCGCGCTGCTCGACCTGACCGACAACCTCGTCGCCGGCCAGGTGGTGCCGCCGCCGCTGGTACGCCGGCTGGACGGCGACGACCCGTACCTGGTGGTGGCGGCCGACAAGGGCACGGCCAGCTTCTCGGACTACGCCAATGCCATCTCGGCCGAATACGGCCACTGGCTCGGCGACGCCTTCGCCTCCGGCGGCAGCGTCGGCTACGACCACAAGGCGATGGGCATCACTGCGCGCGGCGCCTGGGAAAGCGTGAAACGCCATTTCCGCGAGCTGGGCGTGGACACGCAGCGCCAGGACTTCACGGTGGTGGGCGTCGGCGACATGTCGGGCGACGTGTTCGGCAACGGCATGCTGCTGTCGCGGCACATCCGGCTGCTCGCGGCCTTCGACCACCGCCACGTGTTCATCGACCCGAACCCGGATGCCGCCGCGTCCTTCGCCGAGCGCGAGCGGCTGTCCAGGCTGGCGCGCTCGTCCTGGGCCGATTACGACGGCAAGCTCATCTCCGAGGGCGGCGGCGTATGGTCACGCGCGGAGAAGTCGATCCCGCTGTCGCCGCAGGCGCGCGCGGCGCTGGGCATCGATGCGCAGCGGCTGGCGCCGGCCGAACTGCTCAGCGCCATCCTGAAGGCGCCGGTGGACCTGCTCTACAACGGCGGCATCGGCACCTACATCAAGGCCGCCAGCGAGAGCCACGCCGATGTCGGCGACCGCGCCAACGACGCGCTTCGCATCGACGCCACGCAACTGCGCTGCAAGGTGGTGGTCGAAGGCGGCAACCTCGGCTGCACGCAGCTCGGGCGCGTCGAGGCGGCACGCGCCGGCGTGCGCATCAACACCGACGCCATCGACAACTCGGCCGGCGTGGCCACCTCGGACCACGAGGTGAACATCAAGATCCTGCTCGGCCTGGCCATCGGCGACGGCGAGATGACCGAAAAGCAGCGCAACGCGCTGCTGCCGCAGATGACCGACGAAGTGGCGGCCAAGGTGCTGGCCGACAACTACTACCAGACGCAGGCCCTGTCGGTGGCGCGGCGCCAGGGCGTGGTCTTGCTCGACCAACAGGCGCGTTTCATGCGGCACCTGGAGAAGACGGGCCAGCTCGATCGCGCCATCGAGTTCCTGCCGAGCGACGAGGAAATCGCGACGCGAAAGGCCCAGGGCGAAGGCCTGAGCAGCCCTGAACTGGCGGTGCTGCTGGCCTACAGCAAGATGTGGCTGTCCGACGAACTGGTCGGCTCCGACCTGCCCGAAGACCCGTGGGTGGCTGCAGCACTGCGACGCTACTTCCCGGCACTGCTGCGCGAGAAGTTCGCGCAATACATCCCGCGCCACCCGCTCAAGCGCGAGATCATCGCCACGCATGTGCTCAACCGCATGCTCAACCGGGTCGGTCCGACCTTCGTGCACCGCATGACCGAGATGACCGGTGCTGCACCCGCGCAGATCGTGCGCGCCTACCTGGCGATGCGCGAGGTCTTTTGCCACGGCCTGCTCTGGAAGCAGATCGAGGCGCTGGACAACGTGGTCGACGATGCGGTGCAGGCGGCGATGATCAACCACCTGAAGGGCTTGAGCGCACGTGCCACCACCTGGTTCTTGCACCCGCGCCGAATGGCCGAACCCATGCAACCGCTGATCGACCGGTTGACGCCGGCGCTGGCCCTGCTGCGCGCACGCCTCGAGCCGGCGGCAGCTTCGTCGCCGAAAGTGGCCGAGTGGGTGGGTGCCGGCGTGCCGGCCGCGCTGGCGCAGAGCGTGGTGGCGACCGAGGGCCTGTTCGACGCGCTCGACATCGCCGAGATTGCCGAGGCCACCGAACTACCCCTGCAGGAGGTGTGCGACCTGCACCACCAGTTGGGTGCGCGGCTCGGGCTACAGCGGCTGCATCAGCAGATCGAGGCCCTGCCGGCCGACGGCTACTGGGAGACCTTGGCCAAGATCGCGCTCGGCGACGACCTGGCGGGCCTGCAGCGCATCATTGCGCTGGAGGTGCTGAACCAGGGCGGCGGCAGTGCGGTCGAGATGTTGCAGACCTGGGAGAGCGACAACCGCCATGAACTCGACAGTGCCAGGCGCCTGCTCGCGGAACTGGCCGATGCCAAGTCGGCCGACCTCGCGATGCTGTCGGTGGCGTTGCGCAAGTTGCGCAACCTGGCGTGAGTTCGAGGCAAGGTCGAATACACCATGATCGAGAAGCTTCTTGCCGGCGGCGTGCTGCTGGTATGTGCGGCGATGCTGCTGCGCCTGGCGCTGCGCGAACACCACCGGCAGCGCTTGGATGCAGCCGCGTTTCGTGCCGTATTCGCGGGCCGTCGCCTGGCCCACCGCTTGTGGTTCTGGCGCGCGCACCGGCAACGCGCGGCGCGCGAAGCCGAGAACGCCATCCGCCGTGCGCAGCGCAGCGTCGAGCGCGACGGCAATGTCATCCGCCCCGATTCGTTCAAGGGACCCCGCAAGCCGCATTGAATGGTGCCGGCTTCAATTGAAGGCCATGGCGGCCGGCTTGCCCAAAATCACCGACACGATGCTCCCTACAATGCGCGTCCATGCCGCGTGAGCACGAATTCATCCTGACGCTGTCGTGCCGCGACACCACCGGTATCGTGTATGCCGTGTCCGGCCTGCTCTACCAAGGCGGCTGCAACATCATCGATTCCCAGCAGTTCGGCGACCTGCAGGGCGAGGACGCGACCGGGCTGTTCTTCATGCGCGTGCACTTCGCCGCGCCGCCGCACCTGGCCAGCGTGACGGCGCTGCACACGCTCTTCGCTCACACCAAGCAGCAGTTCGGCATGGAGTTGAACCTGTACGCCGCTGCCCAGCGCCCGCGGCTGCTGCTGATGGTCAGCCAGCATGGGCATTGCCTGAACGACCTGCTGTTTCGCTGGCGCAGCGGCCAGCTCGACGTGGACATTGCTGCCATCGCTTCCAACCACGCCGACTTCGCCACGCTGGCGCGCAGCTACGGCATTGCCTTCCACCACCTGCCGCTGGCGCTAGGCAGTGGTGCCGCTGCCAAGCGGGCGCAGGAGCATGAGATCGAGACGCTGATCGAGCGCGAGCGGGTCGAACTGGTGGTGCTGGCGCGCTACATGCAAATCCTTAGCGCCGAGTTCTGCGCCACGCTGAAGGGCCGGGCGATCAACATCCACCACAGCTTCCTGCCCAGCTTCAAGGGCGCGCGGCCCTACTTCCAGGCGCATGCGCGCGGCGTCAAGCTGATCGGCGCCACGGCGCACTACGTCACCGCCGAGCTCGACGAAGGCCCGATCATCGAGCAGGACGTGCAGCGCGTGGACCACGCCATGTCGGCCGAGGACTTCAGCGCCGTCGGCCGCGACATCGAGTGCGCGGTGCTGGCGCGTGCGGTGCGCTGGCACGTCGAGCGCCGCGTGCTGATGAACGGCCACAAGAGCGTGATCTTTCGTTGATGCCCAGAGCCAAAGCCCAGGCCGCTGCCTTGCTGGCGACGCCCGACGATGTCGAGGCGCAGTTCTACGAGGCGCTGCAACAGGCCGACCTGAACAAGCTGATGGCGGTGTGGTCCGACGACGACGACATCGCCTGCGTGCACCCGGGCGGGTCGCGCATGTTGGGCCAGGCCGCGATCCGCGCCAGCTTCGAGGCCATCTTCGCCAACGGCGCCATTCCGGTGCAGCCTCAGGGCGTGCGCCGTCTGGCGGCCCTGGGCTGCGCCGTGCACCACCTGGTCGAGCGCATCACCCTCGCCGAAGCGCAGGGCAGCCGCAGCGCCTGGGTGCTGGCCACCAACGTCTACGTGAAGACGGCGCAGGGCTGGCGTCTGGTTGCGCATCACGCCAGTCCGGGCAGTGAGCCGGCCGAACCGATGGCCGGCGCGACGCCGTCCACGTTGCACTGACGCACCGCCCGCTCACTGCGCCGTCGATGCAGCATTTCCGCGCCCCGCGCTGGTTGCCGGGCGGTCACCTGCAGACCATCTGGCCGGCGCTGTTCTCGACGCCGGCCCCGCAGCCGCCGCCGGTCTACCGTCGCGAGCGCTGGGCCGCGCCGGACGGCGATTTTGTCGACGTGGATTTCGCCGACGCGGACAAAGAAGGCGACGCCGCGCCGCTGCTGGTGCTGTTCCACGGCCTGGAGGGTTCGTCGCAGAGCCACTATGCACAGGCCTTCGCGCACCGTGCTGGCGCTCTGGGCTGGGCCTTTGCGGTGCCGCACTTCCGCGGCTGCTCGGGCGAGCTGAACCTGGGCCCGCGCGCCTACCACTCGGGCGATTTCGAGGAGATCGGCTGGATCCTGCAGCGCCTGCGTGCACGGCAGCCTGCGCCGCTGTACGCCGTGGGCGTCTCGCTGGGCGGCAACGCGCTGCTGCGCTGGGCCGAGGAGGCCGGCGACGCGGCCGCAGCCACGGCGCGCGCGGTGGCCGCGGTGTCCTCGCCCATCGACCTGGCGGCTGGCGGCCACGCCATCGGCCGCGGCTTCAACCGACAGGTCTACACGCGCATGTTCCTGCGCACCATGAAGCCCAAGGCTCTGGCCAAGTGGCAGCAGCATCCGGGGCTGTTCGACCGCGAGCGGCTGCGCCTGGCGCGCACGCTGCACGAGTTCGACAACGTCTTCACCGCGCCACTGCATGGCTTTCGCGACACCGATGACTACTGGGCCCGCGCCTCGGCCAAGCCGCACCTGCAGCGCATCCGCATCCCGACGCTGGTGCTGAACGCGCGCAACGATCCCTTCGTGCCGGCGCATAGCCTGCCCGGCCCGCACGAGGTGGGGCGCTTCGTCACACTGTGGCAGCCGGCACACGGCGGCCACGTGGGCTTTGCGCAGGGCCGCTTTCCGGGCCATGTGCAGACACTGCCCGAGGCCGTCACCGACTGGCTGCGCACGCAGGCCGCCTGAGCCGGTCGCAGCTGGGTTAAGGTTCCGGACATGGACGAGATCGTCAAGGCCGCATTGCGCAAATGGCCGGCGGTGCCGCACTGTCATGGCTGGCTGGCGCTGGATGCGCGCGGCGACTGGTACCTGCGCGACGAAGCGACGCAGGCCGCAGGTCCGTTTCCACGGATCAAGGGCAGCCGCATCGAACACGTGGGACTGCGCGATTTCATCGAGCGCAACTACGAGGCCGACGCGCGCGGCTGCTGGTACTTCCAGAACGGGCCTCAGCGCGTGTACGTCGAGCTCGAGGCCGCGCCCTGGATCTTCAGGCTGGATGCGGCAGACGACGACGGTGCCGGCGTCCCGCGCATCAGCGCGCAAGGTGGGCGACAGGCGGCTTACCGCAGCGCCTGGCTCGACGCCCAAGGCCGGCTGTTTCTCGATTGCGACCTGGGCTTCGGCCTGGTCCACAGCCTGGACACCGGCCTGGCTGCGCGGGCCATCGAGGCCGGCGACTGGCAGGTGGGCGAACTGGACTTCGCGGACATGCCGCGGCGCTTTGGCTATGTGCTGCGGCCGCAACACATAGCCGGGCCGGACGCAGTATGAGTTGCGCGCGCAGCGCGGTCCACCGGTGCTCGGCCATGCCGCGACGGCCCTCGCGCACGCAAAAGGGCCGCCTGAAGGCGGCCCTTGCCAAGAAAAGAGCGAAGCCTAGTTGGGTGCGCTGGCCGCAGCGACCGCGGCCGACGCCGCGACAACCGGCGCCTTGGGCTCGTCGAGCTTGCCGCCGCCCTTGTTGGCCATGAAGACCACCGCGCGACCGATCTCGTAGTCGGAGAACTCGCCACCGCCTTGCGCGGCCATTGCGCCCTTGCCCTTCAGCGCCGAGTTCAGCAGCGCCTCGAAGCCGGACTTGATGCGCGGCGACCAGGCGGCCACGTCGCCGAACTTCGGTGCGTTGGCCAGGCCGGCCGCATGGCAGGCGGCACACTGCGCGGTGTAGACCTGCTCGCCGGTGCGCAACTGCGTGCCTGCCGAGGCATCCCTGAACATGACTTCGCCCACCGGCTGAATACGTGCCGCAATGGCCTGCTCGCTCATGCCCTCGCTGCCCGCGCCGGGTTGATCGCCTGCAGCGACGAAGTTCACCAGCAGCACGATGATGGCGATGGGCACCACGAACGACGCCACCACCGTCCAGATGAGCTGCTGGGGAGTCTTGATCGGGCCCTCGTGCGGGGCGTCGTGGTCCTGGGAATCGCTCATGAAGTCCTCGGTGGCGGGGGGTGCCGCAACCCGCAGCTCGCGCCCGACGCCGGGTCGGTGCACTTGCCGTGCGCGTCGGCAAAACCGAAAAATTATAGCGGTGCGTCCCGCCCGCACCTTGGGGTCGGCTGCCGCACTACGCCGCCACGCAGACCCCGCTGATAGAATCCGCCGCCTCCAGCACCGCGGCTGTAGCTCAGTGGATAGAGTATTGGCCTCCGAAGCCAAGGGTCGTGGGTTCGATCCCCGCCAGCCGCGCCAAGCGCACGCAGTTCGCCCGCCCGGCTGAAACCCACGAGGACCCTGTCATGACTTCGTTGAACCGCTGCAGTGTTCGCCGCGCCACGCTGATCGTCTGCGCACTGCTGCTCGCTGCCTGCGCCGCGCCCACCGTGGTGAATAACCAATGGTCCAACCCGCAATACGCCGGAAAGCCGCCGATGCGCTCGATTCTGGTGATGGCCATTACCAAGGATCCGACCAACCGACGCAACTTCGAAGACCAGATGGTGGCGCAGCTGGTCGCGCGCGGCGTCAAGGCCGTGCCCTCCTACCGTTTTGCCCCGGATACCGGCGCGGTCGAGCAGATCAGGCTCGAACAGGCCGTGAAGCAGGCCAACGTGTCCGGCGTGCTGCTGTCGCGTGTGGTCAACGTCACCGAGCAGGTCAACGTGACGCCGGGCGTGTACATGGGCCCGCCCATGGGCTACGGCTTCGGCGGCTTCTACGGCTACTACGGGGGCATGTGGTCCAGCAGCTACTACATGCCCCCGACCGTCTACACCGAGCAGCACGTTGCCGCCGACACGCGCCTGTTCGAGACGCAGGGCTACACCCTGGTGTGGTCTGCATCGACCACCACCACGCCCAGCGGTGGCAGCGTGGCTTCGCTGCTTGAGCAGTTCAGCAAGCTGATCGTCGATTCGATGGCCAAGGACGGCCGGATCTGAGGCCGTGCGGGCGCGCGCGCTGCGCTGGCGCTGCGCCCTGGCATGGCTGTTGCCGGTCCTGCTGGCCGCCTGTGGCGTTACCCCGCGCCAAGGCACGGTCGCGGGCGAGATGCCTGCGACCGGCACCTACGATGCGCAGCGCGACGGCGCTCCAGCCAACCCGCCGGCCGACCTGATCGATCGGCCCGATGCCGAGCCGCGTGTGGAGCCCATCCGCAGTGGCGGGCCGAACAAGCCCTACGAGGTGCTGGGCCAGCGCTACACGCCACTGGCCGCCGACGAACCGGTGCTCGAGACCGGGTTGGCCTCCTGGTACGGCCGCAAGTTCCACGGCCGGCCCACCGCCAGCGGCGAGATCTACGACATGTATGCGATGAGCGCGGCACACCGCACCATGCCGATCCCCAGCTACGCCCGAGTGCGCAACCCCGCCAACGGCCGCGAGATCGTGGTGCGCATCAACGACCGCGGCCCCTTCCACAGCACGCGCATCATCGACCTGAGCTATACCGCCGCGCTCAAGCTCGGGGTGCTGCGCGGCGTGGCGCCGGTCGAGGTGCAGCGGCTGACCCACGAGGACATCCGCACCGGACGCTGGCGTGGCGAGACGGCGCTGGTGCTGGCCTCGGCGCCGCCTGCCGCACCGACTGAATCAAGTGCACAGGCGGCGCAGCCCGCCGAGCCCCAGCCCGAAGCCAGTGTCACCACGGTCTCACCTGCACTCGCCGCCGTGCCTGCACCTGCGCCCCCACCTCTATCTGCGGCCGAGCTCGGGCCGGCGTCGGCACGGGCGACCGCCGGCACCGCTGCGCGCGCATCGACCGTGGCCGCGCCCGGCTTCTGGGTGCAGCTGGGTGCCTTTCGCCAGCGCCAGAGCGCCTTCGATCTGCGTCAGCAGCTGATGCGCGAGCTGGCCTGGCTCGAACCCTGGCTGGCGATCTTCGACGACAGCGCCATCTTTCGTGTGCAGGCGGGGCCCTTCGCGTCGCGCACCGAAGCGCACAGCGCGGCCGAACGTTTGCGCGCTGCGACCGTGCTGCAGCCACTGATCGTGCAGCGCCGCTAGCCAAGGCGCAGCGAAGCAACAGTCTTGCATCTTAGGGCTGCACGGCGGCATCGTAAGCGCCTAAAGTGCCTGACCCGAGCCGCGCCCTCGCGCGGTATGCAAAGGAGTCTGCATGGCCACCAAGATCCCTGCCGCCCGCAAGGCACGCGGCCTGTCCCTGAACATCGGCTTGAACAGCGTCAGCACCAGCCACTACGGCGGATGGTCGGGCGACCTGTCGGCCTGCGAGTTCGACGCCAAGGACATGGCGGCGCTGGCCACCGGCCGCGGCATGAAGGCCACGGTGCTGCTCACCAAGGACGGCACGCGCGCCAAGATCCTGGCGGCGCTGCGCTCCGCGGCAAAGACGCTGGAGAAGGGCGACTTCTTCTTCCTCACCTTCTCCGGCCACGGGGGCCAGGTGCCCGACGTGTCGGGTGAAGAGGCCGACAAGCTCGACGAGACCTGGTGCCTGTACGACGGCCAGCTGATCGACGACGAGCTGTATCTGGAGCTCGGCAAGTTCGCCACCGGCGTGCGCATCCTGGTGTTGTCGGACAGTTGCCACAGCGGCACCGTGGTGCGCGCCGGCCCACCCGCCATCGGCGTCATGGCTCCGGAGTTGCGCTCGAAGATGATGCCGCCGTCGGTGGCGATGCGCACCTACGAAGCGCACAAGGCCTTCTACGACAAGTTGCAGATGGACGTGGCCAAGGCCGAAGCCGGCGGCGATGACAAGGCCGAGCCCGACGAGGTGCTGGCCACGCTGACGGTGAGCACGCGGCTGACGAAGATCGCCAAGCGCTTCAAGGCGCGTGCGATCCTCATCTCCGGCTGCCAGGACAACCAGAGTTCGTACGACGGCGCGCACAACGGCGCCTTCACCGGCCGGCTGCTGACGGTGTGGAACCGTGGCAACTTCGACGGCAACTACGCCACCTTCCATGCGCACATCAAGTCCGGCATGCCTGCAATCCAGACTCCGAACCTGTTCACGATGGGGCCGGTGGTCAGCTTCCTGAAGCAGAAGCCCTTCTCCATCTGAGCTTCTCGTGCGCTCGCCGCCATGCATCGGGTGATCGCTTTCGACGCGCCGGCATCGATTCGCCGTGGCGGCGCCGATGCCCGTGCGCGGCAGGCCTGTACAGGCGCCTTCGCGCAACCGGGCCGGCCCGACGGTGGCTGGTGCGGCTCTACCTAAGGATCCAGCGTCATGGCCAACGACATCACCTTCATCGTGCCCGGACAGCCCCAGGCCGCCTCGCCGGCCGCACTCGGACTGCGCGGACAGGTCAGCGCCTCGGTGCGGGTTGGCGCGCGGCGCGGGGCCGGCGACAGCGTGCGCCTGGTGGCGCGGCCGGGCGAGGACGTGGTGGTGCTGAGCATCACCAACGGCCCGACGCTGGTACTGCACCCCGAGGACGCGCGCGACCTGATGCGTGCGCAGGCCGCCCCCGGCACGCGTGCCGCTGCCGACGACGGCGGTGCGGTCGCAGTGCCGGCCCAACTCGGTTGGCCGGGGCTGGAGGCCGGCGCCACGCACGGCGCGACCCGTGGCTGGATGGGTCAGGTGCTGCTCGGCGCGGTCGACGTCATCAAGGGCCTGGTGCTGGACCACGGCGTGGGCATCGTCAGTGCGCTGGCCACGAAGAAGCTCGATGGCCGCGTCGACGCCGGCGTGTACGAACTTTCGGCCAATCAACTCCAAGCGTTGAAGGACAGTGGCCGCAAGCGCGACAGCGTGAGCGCCGCGGCCGACGGCGGGCCGATGCTGGTGCTGGTGCACGGTACCTTCGTCGACAGCGTCAGCACCTTCGGCAAGCTCTGGACGCTGCACCCCGGCGTGGTGGCGCGGCTGTTTGCTCACTACGGCGGCCGCGTCTACGCGCTCGACCACCCGACGATGGGCGCCAGCCCGATCGCCAACGCGCTGACGCTGGTGCGCGCGATGCCCGAGGGTGCGCGGCTGCACCTGCTGACCCATTCGCGCGGCGGCGTCGTCGCCGAGGTGTTGGCGCGGGCCTGCAGCGGCGCGCTGCAGTCCGAGGACCTGGCGTTGTTTGCCGATGTGCCCAAGTCGCCGGGCGAGGCGGCGCGCGACTACGCGCAGCATCGCCGAGACCTGCAGGAGCTGGTCGATAAGGCGCAGGCCAAGGGCCTGCAGGTCGAGCGTGTGCTGCGGGTTGCCTGCCCGGCACGCGGCACCTTGCTGGCCAGCCGCCGGCTCGATGCCTACCTGTCGGTGTTGAAGTGGGGCCTGGAACTGGCCGGCCTGCCGGTGGTGCCGGAGTTGGTCGACTTCCTCGGTGAAGTCGCGCAGCGCCGCACCGACCCGACCGAGCTGCCGGGACTGGAGGCGATGACACCTGACAGCCCGGTGGTGCGCTGGCTGAACCGTGGCGGCGAGCCGATCCCCGGGCAGCTGCGTGTGCTGGCCGGCGACATCGAAGGCGACTCGGTGGTGTCGTGGGCGAAGACGCTGCTCGCCGACGCCTTCTACTGGACCGACAACGACCTGGTCGTGCAGACGCGCTCGATGTACGGCGGCGCGGCGCGCGCCTCGTCCGGCGCCACCTTCGTGCTCGACCGCGGTGCCAAGGTCTCGCACTTCAACTACTTCGCCAACGAGCGCAGCGTCAATGCCATGGCCAGCGGGCTGATGGACGAGCAACCGGCCGATTTCCGCCTGATCGGGCCGCTGTCGTGGGCTGGCCAGGATTCGAGCGGCACGCGCGCGGCCACTGCGATCGCGCGTTCGCGCGGCCCGGACAGCGCCGGCGTGCCGGCCGAGAACCGGCCGGCGGTGGTGGTGCTGCCGGGCATCCTCGGCTCGAACCTGGCGCTGGACGGCAAGCGCGTCTGGCTCGGCCTGCGCCTGGTCGGTGGCCTGAAGCGCCTGGCCTGGGACCCGGCCACGGCCGCGCGTGTCACGCCCGACGGCGCGATCGGCATGGTCTACGACGACCTGATCGAGCACCTGGCGGCCACTCACGAGGTGATCGAGTTCGCGTATGACTGGCGGCGCCCGGTCGAGGACGAGGCGCGCCGGCTCGGCCAAGTGGTCGAGGCGGCACTGGCGCGGCGCGACGCCAGTGGCCAGCCGGTGCGGCTGCTCGCGCATTCGATGGGCGGGCTGGTTGCGCGCACGATGCAGCTCGAATGCCCGCAGGTCTGGCAGCGGCTGATGGCGCGCGACGGCGCAAGGCTGCTGATGCTCGGCACACCGAACGGTGGCTCTTGGGCGCCGATGCAGGTGCTGTCCGGCGACGACACCTTCGGCAATACGCTGGTCGCCTTTGGCGGCCTGTTCGACGATGCCGGCACGCGCGAGGTGATGGCGGCGATGCCGGGCTTCATCCAGCTGCAGGCGGCACTGACCGACCCGGTGCTGGCACTCGACCGCGCGGCCACCTGGCAGCAGCTGGCCGACGACGACCTGCGCCGCCTGCGCGAGCGCAGCAGCTGGCACCACCTGGGCATGCAGCTCAGCGCCTACCGCTGGAGCGCGCCGCCGCAGGCCGTGCTCGACCGCGCCGTCGCGTTGCGCAAGCGGCTCGATGCCCAGGCGGCGCAACTCGGGACCGACGCGTCCAAGATGCTGCTCGTCGTCGGCCGCGACCGCTTCACGCCGGCCGGCTACCGCCTCGGCGACGAGGGCCTCGAATACCTCGACGCCGCCGATGGCGACGGCCGCGTGCCGCTGGCCAGCGCGCTGCTGCCTGGCGTGCGCACCTGGCGCTTCGAGGCCACGCACGGCAAGCTGCCCGACGATCGCGATGCCTTCGCCGCCTATGTCGAGCTGCTGGGCACCGGCGACACGCAGCGGCTGCCTCGCCTGGAGCCGGCAGCGACCGGCACCCGCGGCGCCGGTGCGCGCCGCGCCCGAGGCGGCGGTGCTGGTCCCGAACCGGCCGTCGCGCGGCCGGCGCGGCGCCTTGCCGCCGTCCTTGCCCGGCGAACTCTATGCGGGTCATGGCGAGGCGGCCGGGGTTCGCACCGGCACCCGTGCCGGCCTGGCGCTGTGCGTGCACAACGGCAATCTGAAGTTCGTCAACGAGGCGCTGATGGTCGGCCACTACGCGTCGGCGCTGCTCAGCGGCTCGGAGTACGTCGTCGACCGCTTGATCGGCGGTGCGATGAACGAATCGCTGCGTGCCGGCCTGTACCCGACGGCACTGGGCATGCATCAGGTGTTCGCCAACCTGCGCGTCGACCCCGAACAGCCGCTGGCCATGCCGCGGCCGGGCGCGGTGGTGGTCATCGGCCTGGGCGAGGAAGGCAGGCTGCGCACCAGCGACCTGATCATCGCCGTGCGCCAGGGCGCGCTGGCCTACGCGCAGCGCGTCACCGAGCAGCGCGGCGGCGGCGAGGTCGGCTTCGAGCTGGCGGCCACGCTGGTCGGCAGCGGCGGCGTCGGCATCCACGTGGGCACCTCGGCGCTGGCGGTGGCACAGGGCGTGGCCGAAGCCAACCAGCGCCTGCGCGCCAACGGCTGGCCGGTGGTCACTCGGCTGCGCCTGGTCGAGCTGTACCAGGACCGCGCGATCGAGGCGCAGCGCGCGCTGTCCACGCTGGCGCAGTCGCGGCCAGCGGAGTACACGCTCGCGTCGACCATTGATAGCGGCATCGGCCCGCTGCGCCGCCCGGCCGACTCGGCCTACCGCGGCACCGACTACGACTTCATCACCGCCGTGCAGCGCCTGGACGAGCATCGGCAACCGTTGATCGAGTACACGCTCGACACGCGACGGGCACGCAGCGAGGTGCGTGGCCAATCGACCCAGGCGCGGCTGGTCGACGAGCTGGTGCGCGTCGGCGCCGACGCCAACAACAGTGACACGCAGATCGGGCGCAGCCTGTTCCAGCTGCTGGTGCCGGTGGAGATCGAGCCGTTCATGGCCGGCTCCAGTGCACTGGTGCTGCAGCTGGACAGCGACACCGCGCGCTTCCCGTGGGAGATGCTCGACCGCGACAACATCGACAGCACGGGCGAACACGTGCCCTGGGCCGTGCGCACGCGCTTGCTGCGCAAGCTGCGCACGCAGGAGTTCCGCTCGCAGCCGGTGGGCGCCGGGCGCGAGGACAGCGTGCTGGTGATCGGCGAACCGCAAAGCGACAAGACCCGCTTTGCCGAGCTGCCGGCCGCGCGCGAAGAGGCGCAGCAGGTGGCCAAGGTGCTGGGCACACCGGCACTGATCGACGCGGATGCGCTGCAGGTGATCAACGCGCTGCTGGCCAAGCCGCTGCGCATCGTGCACATCGCCGGTCACGGCGAGTTTCGCGAAGACGGCACCGGCGGCGTGGTGCTGTCCAACAACAGCCTGCTCGGCCCGAACGAGGTGCGCGCCATGCGCAGCGTGCCCGAGCTGGTGTTCATCAACTGCTGCTTCGTCGGCCGCATCGATGGCGGCACGGGGGGTGGGCTGGGCGCCAACCGCGCGCGCTTCGCTGCGGGCGTGGCCGAGCAGCTGATCCGCGAGGGCGTGCGCTGCGTGGTCGCGGCCGGCTGGGCCGTCGAGGACGGGCCGGCCAAGCGCTTCGCCACCGCCTTCTACGAGCGGCTGCTGGCCGGCGACCGCTTCATCGACGCCGTCGGCGAGGCGCGCCGCGCCGCCTGGGAGATGCGCAAGGCGGGCAACACCTGGGCCGCCTACCAGTGTTATGGCGACCCGGACTGGCGCTACGTGCCGCCACTGGGCGGTGACGACGACAACACACGCGCGCTGCCCGAGCTGTGGACGCCGGCCGGGCTGGCGCTGCTTCTGGAGAACGAGGCGCTCGATGCGCGCCACGCCGACGACCGCAGCGAGCGAGCGCGGCGCCGCCGGCTGCAGCGGCTGCATGCGCTGCAGGCGCGCTACCAGGAGCGCTGGGGCGGTATGGGCGCCGTGGCCGAGGCCTTCGGCCTGGCCTACGCCGAAGGCGGCGACCTCGACGCCGCGGTCGACTGGTACGCGCGCGCGGTGCGTGCCGGCGACGGCAGCGCGTCGCTGCGCGCCGCCGAACAATGGGCCAACCTGCTGGCGCGGCGCGGCGCCGTGCATGCCGACGCCGCCAAGGGCCGCGCCGAGATCCATGCCGCCATCGCGCATCTGCAGCAGCTGGCCGCGTTGCACGCCACGGTCGAACGCGAAAGCCTGCTGGGCTCGGCGTGGAAGCGGCTGACGATGGTCAGCGAGGGCAAGGCTGCGCTGGACGCGCTGGCGCACATGGTCGAACACTACGCGCGTGCCGAGACACTGGCGCGCGACCAGGGTGAGGCGAACCTGTTCTATCCGATCATGAACGCCATTGCCGGCGAGTTGCGCCTGGCCGCGCTGCGTGGCCAGGCTGGTGTTGCGCTGGACGGGGCGCGGGTCGGCGCCGCGCGCCAGTCGCTGCAGGATGCCGTGAGCCGCACGCCGGACTTCTGGTCGGTGGTCGGGCTGGTCGAGCTGCAATGGCTCGAGGCCGTGGCGGCGAAGCGACTGGCCGCGGCGCGCGACAGCGTCGCCACGGGCTTCGAGGATCTGGCGCAGCGCGTGCCATCGCCGCACCTGTGGAAATCGCCGCGCGACCAGGCGCGCTTCGTGCTCGTGCCCTATGCCGCGGCGGCCGGCGGCGCCGAAGCAGCCGCCGCGAAGACGCTGCTGAAACAGCTGGACGGGTTGGCCAAGTGAGGGTGTGTCGCCCACCGTGGCCCGGGTAGCGTGCATGAGGTCGTGTTTCGTGATCCCGGGCAGCCGCCCGCAAGACCGACGACCGTGACGGTCGAGTTGGAATGCATCCGTGCCGACGAGATCCAGCGTTCCGGCGCCATCGACCTGCCGATGCACGAATGGCTGAAGAGCTGACTTGTCCACCTGCAACGTCAATGATGCCGTGTTCGAGTTGGGTGTGCGCCATGCGCTGCGACCGCGCGCGACGAGTATCTCCAGCACTGCCGCCGTGCCCGCACGTCGACGACATGCAGCCCAATTCGACGTGAGGCGCTACGGCGGCCGTCGACCTGCGCTTCTGCTGCCCATTGACCTGGCGCAGCAGGATCGAATCACTGTCGCCGCGTAAGCCTGCGCCGCAAGACTCGGCCGGGATGACTCAACGACTTGAGCGCCAAGCGCCAGGGCCGGTGTGTAACAACATTGAGACAGATTCGGATCAGGCTCCGATCACGCCGGACGCGCTTCCTAACCCATTGATTTTAAAAGAGTATTCACGCTACTTCTGGCATTCAGGCTCCAAAGAGCAACAACCTGGAAGTACTTTGGTGTCACGTTGATGCATCAGTCACTCTCGGTTACGAGCACCTTGATCATGTCTGTGGCCGCTGAAATGCCCTGCCAGCGCGCATTTCTCCTTTGTTTTCAATTGCTTAGGAAGTCACCACCTGCCTGGCATCCTTCCTGCAGAGAGATGTGCGGGGCGGCGCGAGGTGCCGGTCCTTGTCATCAACCACTTGAGGAACGATCCATGAACAAAACTCTGCTCGCGTCGGCGATCGGCCTGGCCTTTGGCGTTGCCAGTACGGCTTGGGCCAACCCGACCAACAACGGCGCTACTGAAGGCTCCGGCGGGCACGCAAACCGCGACCGCAACGTCGGACCAGTCTGGCCAGACGGGCGGCGCAGCCGCGAATGAGTACTCGAGAGTCAAGCAGGACAATTCGAGCAGCACCAAGACCTTCACCGACAGCTCGACGAGCACGAAGACCGAGGATTCGAACAACACCAAGACCTACACCGACAGCTCGACGAGCACGAAGACCGAGGACTCGAACAACACCAAGACCTACACCAACAGCTCGACGACCACCAAGACCAAGACCAACACCAACAGCAACAACAGGGGCGATGCCAAGGCTGAGGACTACGGCAACGCAGCTGCCAACAACGGCAGCACCGCGACCGCGAACTTCAGCAACGCCTTCAATGTGAACAAGGCCGTGGCTGTCAGCAAGCTGGAAGGCTCGGTGAGCAAGGTTTTTGTGCATGGCTTGGGCAATACCGCCACCAACAGTGGTGACGCCAACGGCGGCAAGGGCGGTGCCAGGGCGGCACCGGCTACGGCGGCAAGGGCTATGGCGGCACCGCGACGGGCGGCACCACCGCCGGCGGCAACGGCGGCAACGGCGGCGGCGGCAACGGCGGCAACGCCGGCACTGCGACCGGCGGAACTGGCGGCGGCGGCGGTTCGGGCGGCAATGCAAACAATGGCAGCGCGACGAACGGCAGTGCCGATGCAGGCTTCGCCAAGAATGGCAGCGCCATCGCCGGCGACGGCGGCAAGGGCGGCGTCGAACGACAAGGCCATCGGCGCCAGCGGCGGCGATGCCAAGGCTTATGGTGGCGACACCAAGTCCATCGGCGGCGACGCCTCGGCGAAGAACTACCAGGACAGCGGCAAGGCCAGTTCCGACGCGAACACGGCGAGTGGCAAGACCACCACGACATCGGCCAAGACCTGGGGCGGCATCGGCGCGGCGGGTACCCTGTCGGACGGCGGTTCGTCGCTTTCGGGTCAGAAGTCGACCACGGACGCAGACGCCAGCGGCAAGGGCTACGGCGACAGCGCCAAGGCTGCCAGCCTGACGCTTGGCGGCAGCAAGGCCTCCGGCGGTGACGGCGGCAATGGCGGCAACGGCGGCAAGGAGCGTGGCGCAGGTGCCAACACCAGTGCTGGCGGTGCCGGCGGCGCGGGCACCGGCGCGAGCAGCGGCAATGGCGCGACTGGCGGCGCTTCGGCGGCGAACGGCGGCGCGGGCTCGGGCACCGGCACCGGCACGTCCGGAGCATCGTCCAACACCGCGACCAACACTGGCGGTGCGGCCACGGGCACGGCAACCGGCACGGGCGGCGCGGCCACCAGCACGGCGACGGGCACCGGCGGCGCGGCCACCGGCGGCACGTCGACGGCCAGCAGTGGCAGCAACACCGGCACGGGCACCTCGACCGGTGGTGCAGCCACGGGCACGGCGGCGCAGCCACGTCCACGGGCGGCGCTGGTGGAGCAGTCTCCCAGACCGCCGGTGGCGGCGGTGGCGGCGGCTCTGCGACCAATGGCGGCGCTTCGACCTCGGCCAGCAATGGCAGCGCGACGAACGGCAGCGCGACGGCCGGTAACGGTGCGGCGGGTGCGACGGGTGCGACGGGCACCAGCACCGGCGGTAACGCGGCGGCGGCGGCAGGTGGCGCTGGCAGCGGCGGAACCGGTGGCACGACCACGGCCCAGGGCGGCACGGGCGGCGTCGGCAACGGCGCGGTCGGTGGTGCGGGTGGCGCGGGCGGAAGCATCAGCGTCAACGCCGGTTCGTTCGACCTGTCCAACGTGATGAACGGCACGGCGCAGTCGGCAGCTGGCATTCTGGCGATCGTCCAGAACACCGGCATCGGCGCGCTGGCGCAGCAGAGCGTGAACGTTCAGGCCAATCTGAGCCTGGGTAGGTAAGGTGGTTGTGGCGCCGGGGGGGTGTATCACGCCCTCCCGGCGTCTTGTTCCTTAATTAGAAGCTCATAGGAGCCATCATGCCGACCCTCATGCGCACCATCGCGCTCGGTTTTGCCACGCTGGCAGGCTTGCAGTCCGGCTTGGCCGTGGCCAGCAGAAGATAGAGACGGCAATCCGATCATCTTCGAGAAGGCAGTTCCGGAGCGGCCGAATCCACTGGGCCTGAAGCCCGTGGACGCCAAAGCACTCGCCATGAGACGTGGCGGCGCCGACGTCGTCAACGACATGCTGCTCAAGGGTGTCGTCGCCGGCAACCGCGCCAGCGACCTCACGACTGGAAACAACGTCATCGCCGACGGCGCGTTCACTGGCACGGTGGGTTTGCCTATGGTGGTCCAGAACAGCGGCAACGGCGTGCTCATTCAGAATGCCACGATCGTCAACGTTCAAGTGAAGTGACCGCGTCTCCCGGCCATGAAGCTCGCGCTCACGTTCGCGGCTTTGATAGGGCTGTGCCCGGCCGGCGCGTGCCTGGCCGATTCGGTGAACATCCCCTATGAGATCGGGGGTGCCTATTCGCTGCCCATCACCAGCATGAAGGCCGCGCGTTTTCGCGCGATGGTCCACCAGCAATATGACTTCAGTTGCGGTTCCGCGGCGCTGTCCACGCTGCTGACCTACCACTACGGATTCAAGGTCACCGAGGAAAACGTGTTCGTGGCGATGTATGAAAAGGGCGATCAGCCGAAAATCCGCCGCGAAGGCTTTTCCTTGTTCGACATGAAGCGCTACCTCGAAAGCCAGGGCTTCCAGGCCGACGGTTTCGAGGCGCCGCTCGACAAGCTCGAAAGCGCGGGCATTCCCGCCATCGTCTTGATCAACGAGAACGGCTACAACCACTTCGTCGTCCTCAAGGGCGTTCGCGACGGGCGAGTGCTGATCGGCGACCCGTCCGGCGGAACCCGCGCCATGGCGCAGGCCGCCTTCGAGCGCTTGTGGACGAACGGGATCCTTTTCGTCATCAGCAACCGGCAAGAGCTTGCGAAGTTCAACCTCGCGTCCGAGTGGAGCGCGGTACCAAGGGCGCCGATTGCCAGCGGCATCAGCCGCGAGGGATTGGCCGGGCTTGTGATCCCGAAAGCCGGCCCTTCGGACTTCTGAGAGACCCAGAACGATCATGGCCATGAAGCCAACGCCCACCAAGGTGGTCCTGCTGATGTCCGCGGCCGGGCTGGGCCTGTCTTGGTCTGGCGTGGCGCTCGCGTCCAGGGATAGTCATGCCCCGCCAAGTCTTGCATTGACCTTTGGCGTACCAGCAAGGAGTGAGCAGGGTTGCAGCTCAGAGGGTCTGGATGGGCTGGCATCTTGCCCGCCGAGTGGCGAACTCCTGCGCACGATCGTTGCCGAGTCGGCAGCCTTGCCGCTGCCCCTTGCGCCCATGTACCCGTCGAGTGCCGCCAATGTGTCGTTCCGGGCCTTTGATGCCTACGCCACAAGACCCCGACAGCGGTCGCATGAAGCGCGCGCAAGCGATGGTGAACAAGAGCCGACCGACGAATCGCCGCGTCCCGAAGTGCCGATCACCACGCGGACCATCGATGGGTCAAGTCGTGATCTCGAGGCCGAGGCCGACGCCGTCGCGCTGCTCTTGCTGGACGATCCGCAGAAAGGTGCGGACGCCGCCGCGAAAGGGCCTGAACCGAACGGCCAGACGGCGTACGCGGCGCAGCGCTCCTTGGACCCGGCCGCGGCCGGGGACTCCGAGACCGGCGTGCCGCGAGACGTTGGCAAAGTCGACCGCGGCCATGCACAGGTGCAGGCCGTCGACGCAAGCGCTGCGGCCGAGAGTGAATCGCCCGATGGGTCGGTCGATGCGCGCGCAACGCGCGCTCGTGCGAAAGCCCAGGCTGCTGGCGTCGCGATGTTGGCCTCTGTCGCTGCGGAGCCGAGCTCGGCACATGAAGGCGAGGTTAGTGCAGCGTTCACGGGCGATCAGGCCAGCCTGACGGAGGTTTTTGCCTTCCAGGCCGACGTTCGTAGCGCCAGGGTTGCGCAAGTCAGTGCGAGCGAGGATCCGGCATCCTCGGATTTGGCCTCAGTCGAGCGTGTCTGGGCCAGTCTGGCTGAGGTGTTGGGGGCGCAGCTCGAAGCATCGCAGCCAGCGACCGAATCCTTACCAGGGCAAGCCACGGCGCCGAAACGCGACGTCGCGCTTCGTCAAGCGGTCATGCTTGACGCGGTCGATCCTGTACCGGTTGTTTCAGCACCGCCGATCGTCGCGACCGGCAATGACAGCAACTCCCTTAGTCGCTCGAGCGAAGCCGACGACATCGTGGTGGCCTCGTCGCATAGCGACAAGATATTGTTGAGTCTGGCGGCGCTGCGGTCCGGCGAGGGTTCGGAAATGGGCTGGTCCGGTGCTCAGACGAAGAAGACCGTCGTCGTACGGCAGTCCGACAAGGTCTTGGAGACACTGGCCTTGTTTAAGTCGAGGAAACACAAACGAGCCGCCTTCTCCTGTACTCGAGTGGCGGAGGAAGAAACCCAGATCGCCACGCCCAGCGAACCCATCGGACCTTGGGAATCCACGGAACAGGCAGTTGCATCGGCGGGTACCGCGTTCGCGCGCGAACCCGACATCCTTCTTGACTTGTCCCCACCGGTTGCTGATCAGTCCGTGCAGCCTGCTCCGCAAGCAGCGCCAGCCCGGCCAGCGCTGTCCGACCAGCCCTCTGCACGCCGCACCGACCGAAGTGCCATGGGTAGTGACTTGGTCGCGCTGAGTAGCGACAAGCTGGATGAAGTGCGGGGTGGCTTTGTGACCGACACCGGCTTGAAGGTTTCGTTCGGAATCGAGCGCGCGGTCTATATCGACGGGAACCTGGTCGCGACGACCAGCCTGAATATCGCAGACCTCTCGAAGATTTCTGGCGGACAAGCGCAGATTACTGGCACGAGCCCGGGCAGTCTGGCCCTGGTGCAGAGCGGTGCCGGAAACACTTTCGCGCCGGGCTCGATCTCTTCCACCGCGGCCGGCACGGTGATCCAGAATACGCTGGACAACAAGCAGATCAACACCATCACGCGCATCGACGCGGTGGTCAATTCCGCCGGCATCATGAGGTCGATCAACCTGCAGTCTTCAATGAGAAGCGCCATCATCGACTCCCTGCGCAGGTGAGTCGAGCCGCAGCCACATGCCGCGCGCTAGGCGCACCCCCGCTTGTTGGAATCGGCGAGCGCGCTTCGAGTTGCCAAGCGCAAACGCCGCGCCCGATCAGAAAGACATGGGGTACCTCAGCGACAACGTCACGTCTGGTGCGTCACGCGTCACACCAACACCCAGTGTGAAATTGATGTTGCTCGTAGGGGTCCGGCGATACGAAAGACCGACCAGCATGGTCCCGAGCTGCAGGCGAACCGCATCCGGCGGAGTCAGCCCATTGATCTTGGTCGGCTCCACCGAGTCTTGGTTGTAGCCGAGACTGAGCGACATCTTTTCGTTCAAGCCCAGACCGATGCCGAAATTGAAGCCGATGATTCCGCCGGGTGCAACCGTCCCCAGATTCTGTTGGGTCCCATCCTCGAAGCTGAGCGTCACGTTGTCGCGCGGGAATGAGTAGAGGTAGTTCAAGCTGCCAAAAAGCACCACCGGATCAGACGGGTAGAGCACGGTAAATGCCCCTTGCAGACCATAGAAGCCCGAGCCTGTTGGCAGCTCCGTCTGCACGGCTTCGCCACGGAAGCCTGGCAGGGACCTCGAGAAGGTGCCCTCGTAGGGATCCCGTCCGGTTCGGCTCTTGAAACGCAAGCTGCCTACGTAGTACGGCTTGTCCAAGCCGCCTTCGTTGAGTTGGTAGCGCGCAGTGACTTCGACATCGCCGATGCCGGAGCCGGACCCGTTGAAGACGGCGCTGTCGAAACTACCGCCTTCCAGATACTCCCGCCCTACAGCCGTATCGGAGCGATAAAGGTACGGCACCCTGGCTTCGACTTCGAACCGGTTGGTCACGCCGTAGGCGCCCCTAAGTGCGGCCGTATAGGTGTTGCGCCTGACGTCACGCACGTCGATCAAGCCGATCAGGATGGCAGGAATGATGGTGTAGCCCACCAGCGAAACCCTGAGACTCGATGAGTTGGAGTAGGAAATCGACGGGTCGAGTACGAACTGACCCCTCTGAGTCAGCACGCCAGGCAACTCCAGGATGCGTGCGACGCTCAGCGGGCCGATGTTCTCACCTTCCGGCGCCTGGCCGACCGGCGTGGGCGCCTGCGCCGGCGCTTCGGTCGGCGCCTGTGCGGCCTGTTGCGGGGCCTGCTCGGGCGTCGCAGCGGCTCCCTGGCCACCGCGCTGCGTGGCCAGCGTCTCCTTTGTCACGGCACGCCGCACGTCGTTCAGACTTTGTTCCTGCTCCGCAACCGCACGCTTGAGCGCGTCCAGTTGGCGCGTCTGGGCGTCCACCTGCTGCCTGAGCGTCTCAAGCCGCGCGGCGACTTCGTCCGGTGTCTGCGTCGTCTGCACCTGAGCGTGAGCACAGGGCGTCACCATCAGCGCGACTGCCGACACGCCAATTGGGCCCAACGCCATCAAACGCCTGTTTCTCATAAACCCCACCTCAGTAGAAGCAGCAACCCGGGGCACGTCGGAGCTGACACTTGACAAAACCAACGGCCGATCCGCTATCCAATCCCTGCATTTTGCCCTGCTGAGGACGATAGTCGATAGCCGCAGTGAGAATTAGTGCGACTGTCTTTGACCTCTTTCGGACCATCCCAAGTATCGCTCCCCGCACCTGAGGCTCAAGCCTTCGGACAAGGACTATTCCCTAGTTCGCACCCCCCAATTCGAGGGGCGGTGTCGACCGACACTTGCGCACCCCCCGATTCGAGGGGCGCCGTTGTCCGACTTTTGGGCCTAGCATCGCGGCGGCCTGGAACACTCTATTGGGACGCCGACGCGCAGAATGCGCGGCCACGAGAACTCAAAGTGTTGTTCGGTCGGCCAAAGAAGATAGTCCGACACCGGAGGAATTCATGCCATCGCGAAAAGTCCTCTTCGTAAACCCGAAGGGCTTTTGCACTGAACTCGGCGCGCTGCTGCCTGCGGCGGAATGGGAGGTTCATGTCGCCCTGAGTCTGAGCGCTGCCAGCCGCCTTATCGGCGAGCAGCGTTTTCTTGTCGGCTTCATGCTCGTGGTCAAGCCCGATGCCCTGTTCTGCGCCGAGATTGACGACTTCCTGCGTTCACATCCGGGCATGGAATGGGTCGGCGGCTTCGAGGCGCCGGCCCTGGAGTTGCAGGAATGCCGCGACTTGGTCTTCGAGCGCATGTTCGATCACCTGACGATGCCGGTGGATGCCCAGCGTCTCGCCGCAACGCTGGGTCACGCGTTCGGTCGTGCCACCTTGCGCGACGGCCAGGCCAATGGCGATGTCACTGCGAACAATTCTCCAGTCGTTGGTCGGACGCCCGCGATTCAGCGCCTGATGCGTCAGGTCAAGCGCATCGCCAAGGTCGATGCGCCGGCGCTCATCTGCGGCGAAAGCGGCAGTGGCAAGGAACTGGTCGCGCAGGCGATCCACAATGCCTCGCAGCGTGCGAACGCGCCATTCGTGGTCGTCAACTGCGGGGCCATTCCCGCAGCACTGATCCAGTCCGAACTGTTCGGGCATGAAAAGGGTTCGTTCACCGGCGCTGACCGACAAAGGCGAGGTCTCATCGAGGCCGCCAACGGCGGCACGCTGTTCCTGGACGAGATCGGCGATCTGCCGTTGGATATGCAAACCAACCTGCTGCGATTCCTGCAGGAAAGCACGATCGATCGTGTCGGGTCGACGAAGGCCATCCGCGTCGACGTGCGCGTCATTGCGGCGACCAATGTCGATCTGGAAGCAGCCCTTGCATCCGGGGAGTTCCGCAAGGATCTCTACTATCGGCTGAACGTGCTGCCTCTTACGGTGCCGTCGCTGCGCGAACGCGGCGGTGACATCGAGTTGCTGGCGCAGCACTTTTTTGAGAAGTTTGCCAGCGACCGCGGCTGCCGACTCAGGGGCTTCAGCCGACGTGCCATTGTCGCGATGACCAGCCACGATTGGCCGGGTAACGTGCGCGAACTCATTAACCGCATTCGTCGTGCCATCGTGCTGGCCGAAGGCAAGTGGATCTTGCCGGCCGACCTCGGCCTGCAGCAGTTCGATGAAAAGTCGTCGCGCGTGCCGCTGGATGAAGCGCGCATGAATGCCGAGCGCCATGCCATTTCGGCGACTCTGCAGTCGGCGGGCAAGAACGTCAGCTTTGCCGCCAAACAGCTACGCATCTCGCGCATGACCTTGTATCGCCTGATGGCCAAGCACCGTATCAGCGCTTGAGCGCGGCCTGGCCCGACCGCGTGCCACAGAGCGGCTGAGTCGAAGCTCAGCGCCCGCCCGTCACGTCGATCACCGCCCCGGTGGTGTAGCTCGATTCATCCGACAGCAGCCAGACGATGGCCTGCGCCACCTCCTCGGCGCTGCCGGCGCGCTGCATCGGCACCATCGGCGCCGTCTGCTTCACGCGGTCGGGCAGGCCGCCGCTGGCATGGATGTCGGTGTCGATGATGCCGGGGCGCACGGCATTGACACGGATGCCCTCGGTGGCCACTTCGCGCGCCAGGCCGAGCGTGAAAGTGTCGATGCCGGCCTTGGCGGCCGCGTAGTCGACGTACTGGCCAGACGAGCCCAGCCGGGCCGCGGCCGACGACAGATTGACGATGACGCCGCCGCTGCCGCCGTGCTTGCTGCTCATGCGCTTGACGGCCTCGCGCGCGCACAGGAACGAACCCGTCAGGTTGATGGCGAACATGCGCGTCAGCCGCTGCAGGCTCATTTGATCCACGCGCGCGGGCTGGTCCACCACGCCGGCGTTGTTGACCAGGCCGCGCAGCGCGCCGAATGCCTTGTCGACGGTTGCGAACATGGCCAATACCTGGGCTTCGTCGGCCACGTCGGCCTGGACGACCAGTGCGCGCTGGCCCGCCGCGCGCACCTGCGCAGCCACGCGCTCGGCGGCTGCAGCGTCGCGGGTGTAGTTGACGGCGACGTCCCAGCCGCGGCGGGCGGCCAGGATGGCAGCAGCGGCGCCGATGCCACGGCTGGCGCCGGTGATCAGAAGGGTCGGGGTCATGCGGTCTCCGTAGAAGTGGGCTGCCGGCATTGTCAAGGCCGGCCGGCCACGTCGAAGGCAAAAACCAGCGTCAGGTCGACTGCCGGGCTGCTCAGTTCACCATTGATGGCCTTGATCCATCCGCCTCCCAGCCGCAGCGACAGCGGCTTGCCCAGCTGCGCACCGACGTAGGCCATCGGCTTGACTATCGCGCCGCCGCCGGTGTCGACGCCGCCGCCGCCCGCCGCACCGGCCAGCATCTCGGCACCGGCCAACAGGCCCGGGTCGAAGCGCCATTGCCCGCCGACGCCGAACAGCCCTGCGGTATAGGCGCCGGCATTGCCCTGATAGGCGCTTTGCACCTGGCCGGTCAGGTAGGCGGTTTCGCCGACGAAGCGGGTGTACTTGAAGCTGATGTTCTGCATGCTGCGCGAACTGCCGTCCTTGCGCGCCGCATCGGTGTATGTCTCGACGCCAGAGGCCCATTCCTGGCGCACCGGCACCGGCGCCACACCCGGCAGCGGGTCCAGCGCCCAGCGCAGCGCAAGCGAGCCGAAGGGCGCGCTGAAGTCGCCCTGCGGCGCGCTGGCCCAGCCGGCTTCCAGCCCCAGGCTCAGGTCGCGCGACAGCGGCACGCTCAGGTCGATGGCGGCCTTGCCGAGCAGGCCGCCGCCCATCGGCATGTCACCGCCGCCGCCCATGCCGAAGGCCAAACGGCCGCCGAGCTTGACGCCACTGTCGGCGAGCGGGAATTCGGCACCCAGCGTGCCCAGGATCTCGGCATAACCGTCGACGCCGCCGCTGGCCGCGCCGTTGGTTTCCAGCCCGACATAGAGGTCTGGCCAGAGCAAGGCCTCGGCGCGTGCACCGACGTAGCCGATGTTCGAAGGCAGCGGCGCGCCGCTCGTGCCCAGGCTGCCACTGCGCGGGCGGTAGACACCGCCGACGGCCAGGACGCGGTCGAAGCCGATGCCGGTGCGCGTGCTGCCCACGCGCGCTGGCATGGCGCTGCCCACCGGCAAGTAGCTGAAACTCATCGGCATGTCGAACACCACGCCGACCTGGCTGCTGTCGATGTCGCCATTGGGGAAGCTCACGCTCGACACCGACACGCCGGCACGAAAGGGGCCGAAGTCCCACAGCAGATTGGCATAGGGCCGCAACATCAGCCCGCCACCCACCGGCGCGGCCGCGCCGCCACCACCGCCCACGTACAGCCCGGCCTGCAGGTTCAGCGGCCCGACCAGCTGGGTGCACAGCGCGGCTTCGGCGCCGACGGTGAAAAAGCCGCCGCGCTGGCCGCTGGCCGCGCCGTACACCGCGGGCCCGAGGCACAGCCCGGGCCGCGCCTCGACCAGGTAGCTCAGGCCGACCAGGCCCAATCGCTCGTCGCCGGGCAGGGTGATGGTCTCGTAGCCGACGCGCGCCGAGGCCGGCGCACTGCGCCAGTCGCCTGCCGGCTCGGACTGGGCCGACGCGATGCAAGGCACACAGCACAGCGCCGCGGCAAGGGCGCGGCGCTGTGCAGCGGGAGGGAAAGGTCGTTGGGCCGTCAAGGCCCGGAGTATGAACGCTGTGTCCCGGTCCTCAGCCCAATGGCACCGGCACGAAGATCTGGTTGCCCTGACGTTGCACCAGCAGCGCCACGCTCTTCGGCTGGTTCTTCAGTACGCCACGGATCTGTTCGATCGAGCTCACCGGCTTGCCATTGATGGCCAGCAGCACGTCGCCAGGCTCGATGCCGGCACGCTCGGCCGCGCCGCTGACCTGCTCGACCACCAGCCCTCCGTCGATGCGCGACTGCGCCTTCTCGGCCGGTTGCAGAGGCCGTAGTGACAGGCCGAGCTTGACGCCCTGCGCATCACCGCCCGCCTCGGCAACTTGCTCGCTGGCACCGGGGGCGCCGCCGAGCTTGGCCTCGATGTCGATGGCAGCGCGCTCGCGCCACACCGTCAGCTTGACCTTGTCGCCGGGTGCGGACATGCCGATGACGCTGGACAGCGCGCCCGAGCGCGGCAGTGCCTCGCCGTTGACATGGGTGATGACGTCACCTGGCTTCAGCCCCGCCGCGGCCGCCGCACTGCCCGGCGCCACCTGCGCCACCAGCGCGCCGTCGGGGTGCTTCAAGCCGAAGGATTCGGCCAGGTTCTGGTTCAGGTCCTGCACGCTCACACCCAGGCGGCCGTGGCTGGCCTTGCCGGTGGCGACGATCTGGTCCTTGACCTTCAGCGCCACGTCGATCGGGATGGCGAAGGCCAGGCCCTGGTAGCCGCCGGTGTGCGAGTAGATCTGTGCGTTGATGCCGATGACCTCGCCATTGCCGCTGAACAGCGGCCCGCCGGAGTTGCCGGGGTTCACCGCCGCATCGGTCTGGATGAAAGGCACCACCGCGTCGCCGGGCAGCGAGCGGCCCTTGGCGCTGACGATGCCCTGCGTGGCCGTCTGCTCGAAGCCGAAGGGTGCACCAATGGCCAGCACCGGGTCGCCCACGCCAAGCTGCTTCGGGTCGCCCAGGCGCACCGTCGGCAGGTTCTTGGCGTCGATGCGCAGCACGGCGACGTCGGTCACAGGGTCGGAGCCCAGCACCTTGGCCGCGTACTCGCGCCGGTCGGACAGCTTGACCGTCACCTCCTTGGCGTCGCGCACCACATGTGCGTTGGTCAGGATCAGCCCGTCGTCGCCGATGATGAAGCCGGAGCCCTGGCCACGGAAGGGTTGCGAGGGGTTGCCGCCGCGCGGACCCTGGCCATAGCCCGGGATGCCCTTGAAGAACTGGAAGAACGGGTCGTCTTCCGCACCCGGCGGCAAGCCGCGACCTTCGGCTTCGGGACGGTGCGTGCCCGCGACGGTGACGCCAACCACGGCCGGGCCGAACTGCTGCACGATAGCGCGATAGTTCGGCATCTGTGCGTTGCCGGCGATCATCGGCACCGCTGCGGGCTGCGCGGCCGGCACGGCGGCGGCAACGGTGGTGGCGGCGGGCGCGGCGCCCTGCGATTCGGGCTTCTTCAGCCAGTTGGGCGCCAGACTGAAAGCGCCTGCCGTGCCGACTGCGAGCACACCGGCGGCGACCAGCGCGGTGTACAGAGGCTTGAGCTGCATAGTGACTCCTTGTTCGAGACAACGCGCGATATTGCGCACGACCACGAAGATAGGTGTGCCCGATTAGCGTTCGGTTAGCGCTCGATTAGGCGGGGGTTAAGCGACGCAGGCCCACGTCGGCCGGACCTGCCACCCGCCGTACGGTTGGTCACGGTCGCTCGGCGACCAAGAAGACCTTCCCTGCCGAAATGGTGAGTGGCTGCCCGTCGACCGCATCCCGCAGACCGAGCCGCCCCTGCAGCCGGTGCTCCATGACCCAGCGGTCGTCACCCACGACGAGGTGCAGGATGCGCAAGCCGGCGCCCTGCACGAGTTGCCGGCAGTCGCCCTCGCTCCAGAAGGCATAGCGCTGGCCAAGCTCGCCGTCCCAGGCGTCGCCGCAGTCCTTGCGCAGCGCGAATTCGTAGGCACCTTCCCGGTCGGTGTCGTAACTCAGCGCCTTGGACTCGATGCGGTAGCCGTCGAAGCGAACCGCAAAGCGCGCACCCGCGGCGAAGTCGCTGAATGAACGACCTCGACACAGATCGTGGCGCGCGTGCAAGAGCCGCACAGGTCGGGCCGGGTCCGCCGGGCGCACGAAGTCGCGCAGGATCAGCCGTCCCCCACGCACCAGGCTCGAGGCCGCGCAGCGCAGCGACCGATCGACCGCGGCCAGGCCGCCTTGCGCAGCCACCTCATGCAGGACCGAGGACAGGATGCAGGCCACGCTGTCGACACCGAGCGGCGCGTCGGCGCGTGCCAGCCGAAAGGTCAGGTTGTGCCCGCCGCGTCGACGCTCGATGGCCTGTGCGACCATGCCCGGGTGTGCGTCCACGCCGAGCACGCGGCACGCCGGGCGCACGGCCGCCAATCGGGCGGCGACAGCGCCCGGGCCGCTGCCGATGTCGACGATGGTGCCCGTCGCATCACGGGCGATCCAGCGCTCGAACAGTTCGAACTTGTCGTCGGCGCCGGCTTCGAGCGCGTCGATGTAGTCGACCGGTACGTCCAGCCCACGCGGCTGCCGAATGGCACTATGCATCGGCACACTCGCTGCGCCAGACGTGGTATGCGGCACCGCGATAGTCGCCCACGCGCACACCGCTGTCGCGGCACCAGCGGTCGGTGGTGAGCCGGTGCATCGGCGCGTCGTGGAAGCGTACCTGCTTGCCGGCCTTGAGGAAGGCTCGCAGCTCGTGTGCCGTGTGCTGACCACCGCCGAAGACGATGAACTCGTCGGACACCGCCAGCAGCACCTTCAGCGTATTGGATGGCGAGCCGTGCGCATCGGCACCCCCCCAGGTGTCGTCGTCGACGAAGAAGATCAGGTCCACGCCCGGTGCGATCGCGTGCCGCTTCGTGTGGCGCAAGGCCACCGACGGATGGATGCCCACGGTCTGGAAGCCGCGCGCCTTGGCCAGCGCGTAGACGATGGCGATGCCGGTGCGAAAGCCTTCCGTGATCAATGTGCCCGTGGCGACCAGCGTGCTCGCAGGGGGGTGCCGATCGAGCTCGCGGCTGCAAAGCTCGAGCACCCGGGCCTCGTCGTCGTAACCCAGTTCACCGAAGCCACCAAAGGTGAGCACCGTCTTGCCGAGCGCCTCCACGGCCCTCACCACCTCGTCCACCTGGCGCACCGGGGCGCCGCGCCCGGTCAGTTCCATCGGGTCACCTCGCGATCGAGGAAGAAGCGGCGGTGCGCATACAGCGCGGCGTGCAGATGACCCAGACGCTCCACGTGCGACGCGTACGGCCGAGCCTTGAAGCTGCTGAACAGTGCCGGCTTGCGCAGTTCGGCCTCGCTGGTGATGAAGTCGACACGCCGCCGCGCGCCGCTGGCCACGCCGGCGTAGACCCAACCCTCACCGGAATCGCAACTGATGTCGGCGATGGTCATCACCGAGCCCGAGATGGCGCGCACGGTGCGTTCGTAGGCGTCGGCGCCGTCGATGTCGTCGGGATAGATGCAGCGACGCCCGGTGATGCTGCTTACGATGCGGTCGATGTCACCACGCTCCGCAGCCGAAAGGCGCCCGGGTGGCGCGGCATAGAACACCGAGTACGGGTATTGCGGGCCGCGCCGCCCCGCGTTCTCGATCAGCGTCAAGGCCTTGTCGATGCCGCTGCGCCCTTGCGCGTCGGGGGTGCCGGTGGACATGTCGACACCGATCACCGCGTCGGCACCTTTGAACGACACCGGCTCGCCGGTGTCGGTGACCAGCACGCCTTGAGCTTCGTAGGCGATCGTCTTGGGGTCGGCCAGGATCACGATCGGCAGCCCGCAGGACTTGGCGACATTCAGGTCCTTCAGCAGCCAGCGCAGCTCGGCAGGCTCGCGCGGCGGGATCATCGCCAGGTACGCCGCACAGCTCGAGATGATGTCGTGCAGGCGGGCCTCGTCGGCGTCCGAGCGCGGCTCGTCGCCGATGAGACGAAAACCCTGTGCCGCAACCTTCTGGCAGGCGACGTCGGCAAATCGTGAGGCCGGCTCCTCTTCCTTCCAGGTACGGGTGACGAAGACATCGTCCTCGCTCTGCTTCGAACCGGGATCGGGACGCAGGCTGGACAGCAGTTTGGCTGCCGCAACGCCGTCGAGTGCCGGGCCCGGCAGCTGGATGCGGGTGATCCCCTGCAACGAAGGTGGAATGTCATCGATGACGACGTCCGGGGTCACGATCACGACGACCTTGAAACCGTTGTACTCGGCACTCTCCTGTTGGGCGGTCTTGTACTCCAACGCGACCCAATCGGAACGCAGCGAGTTCGGCGTGGCAAGCAGGACATAGGCGCGACATTGGCTGACCGATTCACTCAATATCGATGCGGTGGCATGCCCGGCGGCGAGGTCCTTGCTGTCGAGCCACACATCGAGCTTGGCACAGCCCTTGAGCCAGTCGACCAGGCCGCGCGCCAGCGTATCGTCGCGGCTCGAATAGCTGAAGAAGGCCGCATTCGTGCGGCGATAGAAGCTGCTCTTCAACATTGCCCCCTTGCATCGACAGACCTGCAGGCTCGACGCGTCGTACCAGACGCCAAGCTACAGCGATCGTGCGTCCGGTGCATGCGCCGACTTCGCGTTCGCTCGCCAGAAACCGGCACGCGCCCGCACGATCGCGACTCCGGTCGCCAAGCTTAGCCCGTCTTTCGCAACCCGTCGCGGACGATCGCGCCGTCGCGTTCAATTCTCGATGCTGCCTTGGCGTGCTGCATTGAACGCAGCGCAACCGAAGCGCAGCGTGACGCGCAAGCCGCCCAGCGGCGATTCGCCCAGTTGCACCGTAGCGCCGTGGCGCTGCGCCACGCCGCGCACGATGGCCAGGCCCAGGCCGGTGCCTGGTTCGTCGGCCACGCCGCGGCGGTAGAAGCGGTCGAAGACGCGCTCGCGTTCAGCCGGCGGGATGCCGGGGCCGGCATCGTCCACCTGCAGCGTGGGCGCGCCATCCGGCTGCGACACGCGCACCTCGACGCGCGTGCCGCGCGGCGAGTAGCGCACCGCGTTGTCGGCCAGATTGCGCACCAGCGCCGCCAGCGCGGCGCGGTCGCCGTCGATGCGCACCGGCACGTCGGCCGACAGTTCGAAGCGCGTGCCGCGGGCCAACGCCAGCGGCACGGTGTCGGCCACGGCCTCGCGCACCAGCTCGCTCAGGTCCAGGCTCTGCAATGCAGTACCCGTGGCACCGGGCTCGGTGCGCGCCAGCGTCAGCAACTGCTCGACCAGCCGCGCCGCGCGCTCGATGCCGGCGGCCAGCGCGTCGGCTGCGGCGCTGCGCTCGGCCTCGCTGCCGGCGCGCTTGAGCAGCTGCAGCTGCAGCTTCAGCGCAGTCAGCGGCGAGCGCAGTTCGTGCGCCGCATCGGCGACGAAGGCGCGCTGCGTGTCCAGCGACTGGCCCAGGCGCTGCAACAGCGCGTTCAACGCGGCGACCAGCGGCGCCACCTCGTCCGGCAGCCCGGCGCTGGGCAGCGGCTCCAGCGACTGCTCGTCGCGCTGGCGCACGCCCGCGGCCACGCGCTGCAGCGGGCGCAGCGCCAGCGCCGTCAGCCACCAGGCGGCGGCGGCCATGAAAGGTGCAATCAGCAGCAGCGGCAGCACCGCCGCGTAGGCCGCATCGGCGGCCAGTTTGCGACGGATGGCCAGCGGCTGCGACACCTGGATCACCCGCGAGGGCATGGCCACGCTGAAGCTGCGCCACACCTGCCCGGCCACGGTGACGTCGGCATAACCGAGCTGCGCGCGCTGCGGCAGCGCCGCATGCGCGCGCGACGCGTAGATGGCGCGCCCGTCGGCCGTCCACACCTGCACGACGAAGTCCAGCTGCTGGTCGGCCAGCGCGCTGGCCTGCGCCGGCGCCACTTCGCCCTGGTCGCGCAACGACAGTGCCATCTGGCGCAACTGGTAGTCGAACAGCGCCTCGGTCTCGGCGCGCACGCTGCGGTAGGTGACGCTGCCGACCACCAGGGCGGCCACGGCCAGCATGCCCAGCACCGCCAGCAGCAGCCGTGCGCGGATCGAACTCACGGGTGCACCCCAGGCGCTGCGCGCCGCTCCGCCAAGCGGGAGTTTCACCCTTGGGCCGGCCCGGCGGGCTCACGCCGAGGCGTCCTTGGCCGTGTCGAGGAAGTAGCCCACGCCACGCATGCTGCGGATGAAGTCCGCCCCCAGCTTCTTGCGCAGCTGGTGCACGTAGACCGACACCGCGTTGCTCTCGATCTCCTCGCCCCAGCCGTAGAGCCGGTCTTCGATCTGCGCGCGCGACAGCACTGCGCCGGGGCGCTGCATCAGCAGCTCCAGCACCGCGTATTCGCGCGCCGACAGCAGCACCGGCTGGCCGTCGCGCTGCACCTGTCGGGTGGCGGGATCGAGCGACACGCCGCCATGCATGAGCATCGGCATCGCGCGGCCGGCCTGGCGACGATGCACCGCGCGGATGCGCGCGCCCAGCTCGTCCAGCTCGAAGGGCTTGACCAGGTAGTCGTCGGCACCGGCGTCGAGCCCGGCGACGCGGTCGCCGGGGCCGTCGCGCGCGGTGAGCACGATCACCGGTGTGGCATCGCCGCGGGCGCGCAGTGTGCGCAGCACGTCCAGCCCGTTGCCCTGCGGCAGGCCCAGGTCGAGCAGCACCAGGTCGAAGCGCTCGCTGGCCAGCGAGCCCTGCGCCGCGACGGCATCGCGCACCCAGTCCACCGCGTGGCCTTCCATGCGCAGTGCGGCGCGCAGCGTGTCGCCGATCATGCGGTCGTCTTCCACCAGCAGGAAACGCATCGTGGCCTGGTCTCGCAACGGTTGTCGTGGCCGGCAAAGCATAGCCTGCATGGTTGAACACCCCGATGGCGCGCGGGGAGCGCCGGCTGCACACTGCAAAATGTCGCCCGCCGCAAGCCGACACTCAACCCGGAGACCCTCTTGCACATCCAAAGACGAACCCTCATTGGCGCCGCCGCGGCGCTGGCCGCCCCCGGGCTGCTGCGCGCGCAGTCACTCGAGAAGCCCAAGCTCAGCATCGCCGTCGGCGGCAAGAACCTGCTGTACTACCTGCCGCTGACCATTGCCGAGCAGCTGGGCTACTTCAAGGCCGAGGGGCTGGACCTGACCATCGTCGATTTCGCCGGCGGCGCGCGTGCCTTGCAGGCGGTGGTGGGCGGCAGCGCCGACGTCGTCTCCGGCGCCTTCGAGCACACGGTGAACATGCAGTTCAAGGGCCAGCCGATGCGCGCCTTCGTGTTGCAGGGACGTTCGCCACAGATCGTGCTGGGCGTGAACCCGAAGACCCTGCCCAACTTCAAGACCGTGGCCGACCTCAAGGGCAAGAAGGTCGGCGTCACCGCGCCGGGCAGCTCGACCAATGTGATGGTCAATTTCCTGCTCGCCAAGGCCGGGCTGAAGCCGGCCGACGTGTCGATCGTCGGCGTCGGCGCGGGCCAGGGCGCGGTGGCGGCGATGCGCGCCGGCCAGATCGACGCCATCAGCAATCTCGACCCGGTGATCACGCTGCTGGCGCGCTCGGGTGACCTGAAGGTGGTGTCGGACACGCGCATCGTGGCTGAATCCGACAAGGTCTTCGGCGGGCCGATGCCGGCCGGCTGCCTGTACGCGCCGCAGCCCTTCATCGACAAGAACCCGGCCACCACGCAGGCGCTGGCCAATGCGATCGTGCGCGCCAACAAGTGGATCCAGGCCGCCGGGCCCGGTGATGTCATCAAGACCGTGCCCGAGAGTTACCTGCTCGGCGACCGTGCGGTCTACATCGACGCCTTCCTGGCCGCCAAGGGTGCGCTGTCGCCCGACGGTCTGATTCCCGAGGCTGGGCCCGAGACCGCGTTCCGCGCGCTGGCCAGCATCGATGCCGAGCTGGCCAAGGCCAAGCTGGACCTGAAGGCGGTGTATACGAACGACTTCGTCAAGAAGGCGAACCAGAAGTACCCCAAGGGCTGAGCATTGCCATGACCGGCCCGCAGGTCATCGTCCTGGCCACGCCGATCTTCCTGCTGGCGATGGCGCTGGAGTTCGCCATCGGCCTGGCTCGCGGGCGCAATACCTACCGGCTGGCCGATGCCCTCAGCAGCCTGGGGCTGGGCGTGATGAGCCAGGTGACGGGCGTGTTCGGCGCGCTGGTCAGCGTGGCCATGTACACGCTGGTGCTCGAGCACGTCGCGCTGTTCGAGTTGTCCGTTTCCTCACCTTGGGTGTGGATCGGCGCGCTGCTGGCCTACGACTTCTGCTACTACTGGCTGCACCGCGCCGGCCACCGCGTGGCCGTGCTGTGGGCGGCGCACGTGGTGCACCACCAGAGCGAGGACTACAACCTGAGCACGGCGCTGCGGCAGACCAGCAGCGGCTTCCTCTTCGGCTGGATCTTCTACTTGCCACTGGCGGTGGCCGGCGTGCCGCCGCTGGTCTTCGGCACGGTGGCGCTGATCGACCTGCTCTACCAGTTCTGGGTGCACACGCAGCAGGTGGGCAAGTTGGGCTGGTTCGACCGCTGGTTCTGCAGCCCGAGCAACCACCGTGTGCACCACGCCGTGAACGAGCGCTACCTGGACAAGAACTACGGCGGCATCCTTATCGTCTGGGACCGGCTGTTCGGCACGTTCGCCGAAGAGGACGACGCCGAGCCCTGCGTCTACGGCACACGTGCGCCGCTGCGCAGCTGGAACCCGGTGTGGGCGAATCTGCAGGTCTACCGCGACCTGTGGCTCGACAGCTGGCGTGCGGCGTCCTGGGCCGACAAGCTGCGCGTGTGGCTCGAGCCACCGGGCTGGCGCCCCGCCGACGTGGTCGCGCGCTGGCCCAAGCCGGCTTTCGACATCCGCGCGGTGCAGCGCTTCGACCCGCCAGTAGATGGCACCAGGGCCTGGTCGGCGGTGCTGCTGTTCGTGGCTGTGCTCGCCGGCCTGGGCCTGTACCTGTGGAACGCGCACCTGCTGGGCCGCGGCGAGCTGCTGCTGGGTGGCGCGGCACTGGTCGTGGCACTGTGGTTGATCGGCGTGCTCACGCAGGCCCGCCAGGCGGCCGCGACGCAGGCCCCATGGGCCGCGAAGCGATGAACCACGCCGCGCTGGATCTGCAAGGCATCGCCTGCACCTTCGTCAGCAAGGACGTGCCGGGCCAGCGTTACACCGCGGTGCGCGATGTCATGCTGACCGTGGCAGACGGCGAGTTCGTCTCGGTGGTCGGCCCCACCGGGTGCGGCAAGAGCACGCTGCTCAACGTGGCGGCCGGGCTGCTGGCGCCAAGCAGCGGTACGGTGCAGGTGTTCGGCCAGCCGCTTCATGGCATCAACACCCGCGCCGGCTACATGTTCCAGACCGACAGCCTGATGCCCTGGCGCACTGCCTTGGGCAACGTCATGGCCGGGCTGGAGTTTCGTGGCCTGCCGGACAGCCAGGCACGGCAACAGGCCGAGGACTGGCTCAAGCGCGTGGGCCTGGGCGGCTTCGGCGATCGCTACCCGCACCAGCTGTCGGGTGGCATGCGCAAGCGCAGCTCGCTGGCGCAGACACTGGCGTTGGACCCGGACATCATCCTGATGGACGAACCCTTCTCGGCGCTGGACATCCAGACGCGGCAGCTGATGGAAAACGAAGTGCTCGAGCTCTGGGCTGCGAAGAAAAAAGCGGTGCTGTTCATCACCCACGACCTGGACGAAGCCATTGCCATGAGCGACCGCGTGGTGGTGCTGTCGGCCGGCCCGGCCTCTCACCCGATCGGCGAGTTCGCGGTCGACCTGGCGCGCCCGCGCGACGTGGCCGAGGTGCGCACCAGCCCGCGCTTCATCGAGCTGCACAAGGCCATCTGGGATGTGCTGCGCGAAGAAGTGCTGAAAGGCTATCGGCAGCAGCTGGCGGCCTGAGAGCGCCCCCAGGCCGACGACATACGTCGTCCGCCCCCCGAGGGGGATGAGCAAAGTGGCAAAGCCACATTTGCTCATGAGGCCGTGCCGGCTCAGCCGTGGCGCACCTTCACCGAGTACGCACCCATGCCGCTCTCGCGGTTGTAATGGCGCACCTGCATCCAGTAGTCACCGGGCAAGAGTTGGGCGGCGATGCGGGCGTTGGTGGCGTAGCCCGAGTCGTCGTCCTCCGCGATCAGCGCAGTCGGGCTGTTCGGCCCGAACAACTTCATCACCACGTCGGTGGGTCCGCGCGTGTCGATGATGTAGCGGCCCTCTTGCGTCGCCACAAAGCGGAACAGGTCCTCTTCACCGAACTTGCCGATCGACGCCGACGTGCGCTGCCGGGCACCCACGTCGAGCGGCGTGGCGCTGTCCACCGTGGGCGCTTTCTTCGGGTACATCTTCGCGCCGGCAACGAACTGCTTGTCCATCTTCGACAGCACCTCGTTGGCCTTCGTCGCCACGCCGTTGGTCGTCCATTCGGCCGGGAAGAAGTACAGCATGATCGAATCGGGATCGAAGGCCGTGCCGTTGATCTGGTCGACCCTGTAGCGGAACAGCACGTTGTGACGCGTCGTCGCCTCGTCCCAGAAGTTCGGTGACTTGGCAAGCTCGCGGATCACTACCGCCTCGTTCCACTGAATGCCACCCAAGGGGCTGGAATGCTCGTGTGCCAGGCCGATCGCGTGGCCCCATTCGTGCGCCGCCGTGCCGCCGTCGAGGAAGCCGAGGTTCATCGTCGGCTGGTCGAACGGGATGTTGCGGCAGTCGGTGCCGATGTACGACCAGGCGCCATCGTTGCCATCGAAGGCGATGCGGATGTCGGCGTTCGGCGCGTCGTTGAAGTCGAAGACCAGGTTGGCCACCTCCTGCCACCACCCGGCCTGCTCACGCGCCGTGCTGCGCTGCGCCGCGTTGCCGCCGATGAAGCGCACCGACAGCGTGCTGCCGTTCATCCAGGTCTTGCCGATCGGCGATATGGCACGCGTGCGGCCGCCGCGCGTGGCCACGGTTTGCAGTGGCCTCAACAATTCGCGGGGCAGGATGCGGTCGAAACAGATGTGGGGTCTTGATGCCATGCGGGGCTCCTGTGGACGATGGGTGCGCCGACACTATGCGCCAATCGTCATGCAGCGTCTGTCCCACATCTGAAGTCCCCGGGTTCTTCGGGGCAGGCCCTCGAACGCCGATACCGCGAAGGCCGACCCTCAGGCCGGACGCTGGAAGAACGGCGCGGTCTCGAACACCGGCAGGCGCAAAACCCTTGCCGTTCAGGGCCAGGCTGCGCTTGACCACGAAGTCGAAGAGCAGCACGTTCGCTTCGCGCAGGCGGCGCAATGCCGGCAGCGCCGCCGGGTCCAGCAGCTGCCGCTCGGCCAGCGCCTTCAGGTAGATCAGCGGCACCACACCGGGCAACGGATAGTCCGAGCCGTTCAGCAGCCGCGCATGCCAGTCGCGCCGCTCCAGCAGCGTGGCCACCACGCCCATGCGGTTGCCCTGGGTGATGGCGGCAATGTCGCCGTACAGGTTGGCGCGCCAGCGTGGCTCGTCCATCAGCTGAGCGAACAGCTCGAAGTTGGACTTCTTGTCCGAGCGCAGCTCGTCGATGTGGCCGTCGCCCAGCGACGCGCAGTGCGCCACCACCACACGCACGCCGGCATCGAGCGCTCGGCGCAGCCGCAGCGGGTTGCCCAGGTGCTCGCCAAAGCCGTGCACCGCGCGCTCGTCGCCGGCATGCGTGATCAGCGGCAGGCTCAAGCCAGCCAGCTTGGCGAAGAAGCGGTCGCAGCGCGGGCTGGCCGGGTCGATGTTCTGCGCCGACGGCAGCCACTTGATGGCCCGCGCGCCGCGGGCCACCGCGGCATCCAGCCGGTCCAGCGCGCGCGGGTCGTAGGGATGGATCGACGCGGCCCATTGCAGATGCGCCGGGTGGGCCGCGGCCAGGCTGGCCACATAGTTGTCCGGCACGTAAAAGGTCGAGCGCTCGCGCATCGGCGCGCCGGCGTCGTCGTGTGCCCAGTCGAAGCCGAACAGCAGCACATGGAAGCCGCTGGCCATGGCGCGGCACTGCGCCAGCAACCGCTGCACGAAGCTGTGGTCCACCTTGCCGGGCGTCTCGTCGACGCAGGAGGCGTTGACATAGAACTCACGCTGCACATAGCCGCGCGGTCGCCAGATCTGCTCGAGCTTCGGGTTGAACCACAGGCCGCTGCCCGAATCGCCATCGCCGAACACATGGCAATGGGTGTCCAGGACCTTCGACGCATCGATGCCCTGCCAAGCCGCGCGTACCAGCGGGCTGTCGCGCAGATCGGCTGGCAGTTCGGCCACGCACTTGTTGAAGACACCGTCACGCAGCGAAAAGTCGCAGCCCGCCAGCAGCGCCGCGGCGCTGCCGCTCAGGAACCCACGGCGCCTCATGTGCACCAGCCCGTCACTTGCCACCTGCTGCGCTGCCGAGGCCTTCTTCGATACGCTGCATCACGTAGTCGAAGAAGGGGTTCGAGGACATTCGCGCCAGCGAATCGATGCTGACGATGAGCGTGCCACGCTCGCCGCGCGTGGCCATCGCACCCAGGTTGGCGCCGTAGTCCTCGGTGCTGTCGGGTTCCAGGCCGTACAGCGGGTCGCTCATCGGGAAGGGCAGAGCCAGGTGCGACAGCGAGAACACGCCGCGCGGGTAGGACAGTTCCAGTTCGCGCGTCTGCTCGGTCGTGCTGCCGGCGGCGATGGTGCGTGCCACGACCCTGTCGGTACTGCGACTGGCATTCGTGACCACGGTGCTGGTGAAGGTGCGAGGCGCGTCCGGCAGCAGGCGCTCCAGCACGGTGTCGGTGCTCCTGCGCAGCAGCGGCCCGAACTTGGCATGGCGATTCAGATCGAAGAGCACCAGTTCGCTGCCGTTGGCCGGCAGCTTGGCATACAGCGCGCTGACGATGGCGCGTGTGCTGACGGTGAAGTCCACCACTGATTGAAAGGTCAGCACCGGCGCCAGGCCCTTCAGGTTGTCTTCGACGGCGTGCCGGTCGATCTGCGCCTGCAGCCGCCGTGCCACCAGCGAGGACTGGCGCGCGCCGTTCACCGGGAAACTGTTGTACTTGAAGGGGTTGAACTCCGGCACGATGCCCAGCCATGCCGCCTTGTCGAAGGCCGGGATCAGCGCCGGCCAGCCGAACACACCGGCAAAACGCGCCATGCTGGTGATGCCGATCATCGGCGCGAACAGAACGATGTGGTCGGGCCGCGCCAGTGACTTGTCGTCGAGCGCGTCCAGTGCGTACTTCATGGCCAGCGCGCCGCCGTTGGAAAAGCCGATGACGTGCAGCGGTGTCGGCGCCGGCGACAGGCGCCGCGCCTCGCGCACCGCCAGATGGGTGGCCGCCATCCATTGCTCCCACTCGACCTTGCTCAGGCCCGCGGGCACGGTACCGTGGCCGGGCAGCCGGATCGCCACCGCCACATAGCCGGCCTGCACGTAGCGCCGCGCCACGTGGCGCAGGCTGTAGGGGGAATCGGTCAGCCCGTGCAGCAGAACCACGGCGCCGACCGGCGGGCCCGTTGGCGACAGCACGTAGGAGCGGTTCCAGTCCTGTGCGAAGCGACCTGGGTAGATCGGGCTGCCGCTGAAGTAGCGGTTGGACTCGAGGCGTGCCTCGGGCTCGAGCTTGTCGGTGACCTCGCTGCGCACCTGCTTGAAGAGCTTATTCTCGAGTTCGAGGTAGCCGGCCCAGTCGAGCTGGGCGATCTGCGCGGCCTTGGCTTCAGTGGGCACGAAGGTGTGCCAGCGCTCCAGCGCCGGCGCGCGCAGCGAGTCGTAGGCGCGCCAGGCGAGCAGCAGCACCAGGGCCATCAGGATCAGTGCCAGGGCCCGCTTCAGCATCTTGAGCGCAGTCGCTTTCATCACACCGCATCCGTGGCGCACCCAGGCGCGATCGATCGATGATAAGCGGCGGCATGGGCAACAATGGGCGCGGCCCATGGCCGGGAGACAACCGAATGCCTTCGACCCACGAGCGTGCCGCGCGACGCGATGAATTCGATGTGTGGATGCCGCTGTGGCGCGGCTATCAGAGCTTCTACAAGGTGGAAATCGCCGACGAGGTCAGCCGCCTCACCTGGCAGCGCTTCTTCGACCCCGCCGAGCCGATGTACTGCGACTTCGTCGAAGTCGACGGCGTGGTGCGTGGCCTGGTGCACAGCATCGACCACCGCAGCTGCTGGATGAGTGACCACTCCTGCTACCTGCAGGACCTCTTCGTCGCGCCCGAATGTCGCGGCCAGGGGCTGGGCCGCCGCTTGATCGAACATGTCTATGCGCAGGCCAAGGCGCGCGGCTGTGCGCGCGTGCACTGGCTGACGCACGAGACCAACCTCGACGCGATGAAGCTCTACGACCGCATCGCCGACAAACCCGGCTTCGTGCAGTACCGCAAGGCGATCTAGCCTCCATGTGGCAGGCGCTGAAGCCGCAACCCGGCAACCTGCGCATCTGGCAGCTGGGCTTGCTGCTGGCGCTGCTGGCCTTCTGGCATGTGATGACGGCGCCGGGCCTGCTGCCCAACCTCATGTTCGAGAACGATCGGCAGGCGGCCTTCTTCTTCGGCCAGCCGGCGGTGGTGGCGCAGCGCATCTGGAGCTGGTTCGTCACCGAGGGCGACATCTACCGCCACCTGGCAGTGACGCTGACCGAAACCCTGCTGGCCTTCGCCATCGGCTCGGTGCTGGGCCTTGGGGCCGGGCTGTGGCTGGCGCTGCAGCCGATGGCCTCGGCGCTGCTCGAACCCTATATCAAGGCCATGAACTCGATGCCGCGCATCATCCTCGCGCCGATCTTCGCGGTGTGGTTTGGTCTGGGCATCGGCAGCAAGGTGGCGTTGGGCGTGACGCTGGTCTTCTTCATCGTCTTCTTCAACGTCTACCAGGGCGTGAAGGAAGTGTCTCCGGTGGTGCTGGCCAATGCGCGCATGCTCGGTGCCAGCCCGCGCCAGTTGCTGCGCCATGTGTACCTGCCCAGCGCGATGGCCTGGGTCTTCAGCTCGCTGCACAACAGCGTCGGCCTGGCCTTCGTCGGCGCGGTGGTCGGCGAATATCTCGGCTCGTCGCAGGGCGTGGGCTACCTGATCCTGCAGGCCGAAGGCAGCTTCGACATCAATACCGTGATGGCCGGCATCGTGGTGCTCACCGCCTTTGCGCTGCTGCTCGACGCGGCGGTGACGCGCATCGAAAGGCGGTTGATGAAGTGGCAGCCGAACAGCGGCGAGACCGAGAAGCTGTAGGCCGGCGCCAGCACCTCAACCGAGCACCTGCTCTTGGCGCAAGCGCCGACACTGGGCATGGTGGGTCCACTGGCGATTCGTGCACCGGCTTTGCATGCATTGATACAAGGCGTATCCGCTGCGCTTGCCGCACAGGCTGCGTGGGTTGCTCAGCGTTTGCGCGTCGCTCGGAGCCATCGTCGGCTTCGTTGTTGGCAGCGTGTCGAGGCTTGACGGCAGGGCTGGATAGGACGAGCCGTCGGCGGTGGCCGGGATGGCGGTCGATTCGAGCCGGTTGGCCTCGGTCGACGCATGGGCCGGTGGCGCGACGGGAGTAGGCATCGCGGCTGAGCGCGCCGATTCCATGCGTCCGGATTCGACAAACCCGGAACTGCCCGTCATCGACAACTTGTCTTGAGTCTGCATCCGACCGCCGCTGGCCACGGCCGCCACCAGCAGCAGTGTGGCTCCGCCCATCCAAAGCCGGCGATGGCGGCGCCACGAAGCCCGCGACGGTGTCGTCTGCGATGCCGATGCGTGCGCGACTGCCACGGTCTCGTGCGCGTGCGCGGCGATGAAGGGGTAGGTCCGTTGCAGGCATGCGACCGCGTCGCCATGCGCGGCATCCAGTGTCGCTGGTTCAATCGCAACCGGTCCAAGCGCTGCGGGAATTGCATCTGTCCAAGGCCCGAGCGCGGTGGCCATCACCTGCAGTCGAGCGGAGCCTTGCCTGCCAAGCAGATCACGACACTGGGCCACGCTCTGTGGCCTGTCCTGCGCGGGCTCGGTAAGGCAGGCATCCAGGATCTCCAGCCACCCCCTCGTGCGCGCGAACATGGGTCGGCCGCCATGCAGGCGTTGCCAAAGGTCGCTCGAGGGCTCGAACAGGCGCTCCGACGCCACATCCAGCGACGATGGCGGCATTTGGCCAGAGATAAAGAAACGCAGCGTCGTCGCCAGCGAGTAGAGATCGGTCCAGGGACCGACCGGATTGTCGGGCGTTGGCTCGCACTGTTCGAGCGGCGCGAAACAGGGCTCGATCGACGCCATCATGCTTCGAGTCTGATCGCTGATCAGTGCCGCGCGCACGGCATCGCTGGCCAACAGCATCGGCTTTCCGCCGGCAAGCATCAGGATACTGTCCGGCGAAATCGCGGCGTGTACCCAGCCGGCGGCATGCAAGGCGGCCAGCGCGCCGAGCAGGCTGTCGAGGCAAGCGAGCAGCGCCGCTTCGTCCGGCGGGCCAGGCATCCTGCGGCGATGTTCGCGCAGTGTCGGTCCGGGGCAATAGCGCATCACCCGGTAGACCGTGCCGTGATGCTTCAGGATGCGCAGGGTGCGCAGCAGCGCGCCGTGTTCGCAGCGCGCCAGGACGCGGGCTTCGTCGATGAAGGCCTGCCGGCCGCACTCGAAACTCTGGGCTTGCGCTCGTTCGCGCAGAACCACCTGTGTGTCGGCGCTGCGCAGCGCCAGGGCGCTCGGCATGTATTCCTTGATGGCAACGCGAAGTTTCAGCACCCGGTCATAGGCCAGATACACCACGGCTGTGCTGCTCTGTGCAAGCGCGGACTCGATCTCGTACTCTTCGAGCCGGGTGCCCACCGGCAACGTGCGCTCGCTGGCCGAGACGGGGTTCGCGGGCATAAAGATGCGGGACGTCATTGGTGCGTGATGTTCAATCTCACCGACCCAATCGGCCATCCGCCGCTGGCGGATGCCTGCCGAGACTGTTTCGCAGCGGCATTGTCACAACGCGCGGGCAAAATCACCAGACACAAGCACGAAAGCGTCTCCGCGAGGCCACATGTCCAAAGACTTCTCGACGATGGAAGACTCGAACCGCAGCAGCAATGCGGACATCCACAGCGTGTCCGACCCGGCGCGCCGCGTGTGGCTGCAAGGCGGACTGGGCGTGCTGGCCGCGGGGCTGTTCGCGCCGATGCTGGCGGGCTGCGCCAGCCGCGGCATGGCCGGCCACGAAGGCCCGCTGCTCGGTTTCAAGGGCATCGAGAGCACCGACCAGGACACGATGGTCGTGCCCGAAGGCTACGAGGCCGTGGCCTTCGCGCCCTGGGGCGAGCCGGTCGGTGTGCCTGGAAACATGCCGGCGTGGATGCCCGACGCCAGCAACAGCGCCGCCGACCAGGCGGTGCAGATGGGCATGCACCACGACGGGCTGCATTACTACCCGATCGACGGCAGCAGCACGCATGGCCTGCTGGTCATGAACCATGAGTACACCGACGACGGCTTGCTGCACGCCGACGGCATGAAGACCTGGAATGCCGAGAAGGTGCGCAAGGCGCAGGCGGCGCATGGTGTGTCGGTGATCGAGGTGAAGTTCGTCGGTGGCCGCTGGCAGATGGCGCGCCCGTCGGGCTATGCGCGGCGCTTCACCACCTATTCGCCCTTCACGCTCAGTGGCCCGGCCGCCGGGCATGCGCTGATGAAAACCGCCGCCGACCCCACCGGCCGCACCGTGCTGGGCACGCTGAACAATTGCGCCAGCGGCATGACCCCCTGGGGCACCTACCTCAGCGGCGAGGAGAACTGGGCCTTCTACTTCGACGGCCCGGAGTCGCCCGACGCCGACCAGAAGCGTTGGGGCATGCGCAAGACCGGCTTCTATCGCTGGCCCGAACACGACGCGCGCTTCGACGCCAAGCAGCACCCGAACGAATTCCACCGCTTCGGCTGGGTGGTGGAGATCGACCCCTTCGACCCGGCGAGCACGCCCATCAAGCGCACGGCCCTCGGTCGCGCGGCGCACGAGGGCGCGTGGATCGCCACCACCAAGGACGGCCGCGCGGTGGTCTACTCCGGCGAGGACGCGCGCTTCGAATACATCTACAAGTTCGTCAGCCGCGACAAGATCGCCCCGGGCGGCGCCAAGGCCAACCGCGAGCTGCTGGACCATGGCACGCTGTACGTGGCCCGCTTCGATGCCGACGGCAGCGGCCGCTGGCTCGCGCTCCAGCAGGGCCAGGGGCCGCTGACCGCCGCCAACGGCTTTGCCGACCAGGGCGCGGTGGTGATCCGCAGCCGCCAGGCTAGCGACGCATTGGGCGCCACCAAGATGGATCGACCGGAGTGGCTGGCCATCGACCAGAAAGCCCTGACGGTGTACTGCACGCTGACCAACAACAGCAGCCGCGGCGCCAAGGACATGCCCGGCCCCGATGCCGCCAACCCGCGTGCCAACAACGCCATGGGCCAGATCATCCAGTGGACCGAGGACGGCGACTTCGACGCGACCACGATGCGCTGGAAGCACCTGCTGCTGGCCGGAGACCCGGCCAACGAACGGCCCGAGGCCAAGGGCAACATCAACGGCGACATCTTCGCCTGCCCGGACGGGCTGGTGCTCGACGCGCGCGGCGTGCTGTGGGTGCAGACCGACATGCATGCCTCGCAGATGTACAAGGGTGAACTCAAGCGCATGGGCAACAACCAGATGCTGGCCTGCGACCGCGCCAGCGGCGAGGTGCGGCGCTTCTTCACCGGCCCGGTGAACGCCGAGGTGACTGGCGTGACGCTGACGCCGGACGCTCGCACGATGTTCATCAACATCCAGCATCCGGGTGAAACCGCCAGCGACCGCAGCGACCCGGCCAACCCGGCGAAGTACTCGAACTGGCCGGACTACCAGCCCGGTGGCCGGCCACGTTCGGCGACGGTGGTGATCCGCAAGAAGGATGGTGGGTTGATAGGAAGCTGAGGCGCGATCAGGTCAGGCGGTACAGGTCGAGCCGCACCCAGCCTGCCTCGCGCTGGCCGCAGGCGATGGCCATCACCTTGTTCAGGTGCGCCCACTGTGGCGCGCCGGTGGTGAAGCGCACGAGGGTGCGAAAGAAGTACTCGTCGCGCGCCACGGCCTCGCCGCGCGCCAGCCGCGCCATGACCTGCGGCGGGCCATGGCGCATGCCGGTGCTCTGCACCTCGATCAGCGCGCCATCGTCGCTGCGGATGACGTAGTGCGCGGCGATGTCGAGCACCCCGTCGGCGCGGTTGACCTGCCAGTCGACACCGCCTTCGACCAGCGTGCCGTCGAGCTCCGGCCCGCGCACCGTGCCGCCGCCCAGCGGGATGTAGCGCCGTTCGCCATAGGGCCCGGGGCCGAGCGTGACCAGGGTGCCGACCTGGCAATCGATGTGCGTCATCGGCAGCAGGGCGGGCGGTGGGGGCAGGTGGCTCATCGGTTGGGGCTCTTCAGGGCAACGCGGGCAGCGCGGTGATCGGTGGGCAGCGTCGCTCAGCCTGCGACCTCGGGTTCGACCAGCGTCGCCAGCTGGGCCAGCGACTCCTGCCAGCCCAGATAGCACATCTCCAGCGGAATGACCGCAGGAATGCCTTCCTGCACCGCGCTCAATTCGGTACCGCAGGACACCGCCTTCAGCGTCACGGTGGTCTGCATCAGGCCGGGCAGGTTCGGGTCGTCGAAGCGGTCCGTGTAGCGCAACCGCTCGAAGGGCAGCAGCTCGAGATACTCGCCACCAAAGGCGTGGCTGTGGCCCGTCGTGAAATTGGTGAACGACATCCTGTATGTGCCGCCGACCTTGGTCTCCATGTGCTGCACCTTGCAGGTGAAGCCATAGGGTGGCAGCCACTTGGCCATGGCGTCGGCGTCGAGGAACGCCCGATACACGCGCTCGGGCGGCGCACGCAACACACGGTGGAGTCGGACGGTGCCGGTCGTCATGGTGGATTCGCCTTTCGATGGGCCGGTGGATGAAAGCGGGGCTCGGGCGTCACTTGCGGCGCTCGAGCGCAAGGATCGACAGGCCCGCCGCGATGAAGGTGAGCCCGGCCCCGACATTGGCCGCCGCGACCACCCGGGGCCGCCGGGCGAGCCAGCTCGACAGTCGCGCCGAGAAGCCGCCCAGCAGCGTGAAGATGATGGCGGTGAGAACGGCGAAGATCGCGCCGTAGACGAGCATCTGGACATGCACCGCGCCGCGCGCGGTGGCGACGAACTGCGGAATGAACGCGACGACGAACAGCCCCGGCTTCGGATTCAGCACGTTGGAGAGCAAGCCGGTGGCGAACACGCGGCCCAGCGACTGCCGTTGCGCCGGGGCGAAAGAGATCAGGCTGCGCGACATGACAGCCCTGAAGCCGAGCCACAGCAAGTAGGCCGCGCCGGCGGCCTTGACCGCCCAGAACGCCAGCGGCGAGGTCTGCAGCACGAGCGCAAGCCCGAGCGTGGCCGCCAGCGTGTGGCACATGATGCCGAGCCCCGCGCCCACCGAGGACGCGGCTGCAGCGGCCCAGCCCTGGCTCAGGCCGCGGCCGATGGCGAGCAGGTTGTCCGGGCCCGGCGCGATGACGACGACGAGGACCGCGGCGAGATAGGCCAGGATGATTTCAGGCGGAAACATGGCGGCGAGTGTAGGGGTGGTGCAACGCTTCCCGTGCGGGCGAATCGAGGTGTTTCCCTTCGGCCCGGGCGGCCTGCATCACGGGCGCGGTGCAGGGATGACGCGCAGGGTGGCTTCGAGGATCTGGCGATCCTCTTCGGTTGGAAGACCCGCGATGAGTTGCTGCGCCGTCTTGAAATGGGCGCCGTGCTCTTCGTGTTGGCCTGAGGCAGCGGCAACATTGGCTGCAACGGCGTGGGCAAGTGCCGTCTCCCAGGGCGCGCAGTCGCCCTGCATGAAGAACGGATGCGATTTCTCGAGGTAGTGATTGGCAGGATTCGGCAACTTCAAAAGTGCATAGACGTGGGCCAGAAGTTGTGCGGCATGTGCCCGATTGCTGGGTGTGCCGACCATCTTCCAGAGGTACATCGCCGCATGCGCGGCCTGGAGCATTTCTTCATCCTCTTCCGGTGATCGCGCCGACGACTCGGAAAGCGCCCATGCGCGATTGTTCGCTTGGGACGCCAAGCGCCTTTGCCAAGTCGCCATCTCTTCAGGTGTGGGCTTGTCGCTCATGATTGCGAACTCCGCTGAACGCCGTGTGGCCTGGACGTTTGAGGTGAACGGCTGCCGTTGCGTGTCTTTCCGCAGTAGCCATGCCCCGGCGTGACGATGACAGTTTGAGTGTAGTGGGGCAGGCGTTTGTCGCGGGCTACAGAACTGGCGTTGAGGCAACAGCGCACTCCAGCTATTCGTCCACCGTGACCAGTTCAGGCCGGCGCATACAAATCCCTGAAGCCAAGCCGCCAGGACGGGATGCTCGGCTGCCATGCCAGCGCCGTCTTGGCCTTCCGGTTCGAAGCGCCGGATTGTTCGTTGAAGATGTAGACCAGCATGTCGCCGAGCTTTTGCCGAGCCAGCGCTTCATCCATGATCGAAGGTGGCGGCGCACCCAGAAGTTCAGCCGCAACGGGTAGCCACTCGCGCAGCCTTGCCGGCGCGTCGTCGACGATGTTGTAGATGCCGGGCGCCGCACCGGTCAACGCCTTCATCGTTGCCGCGGCGGCGTCCTGCACGTGAATGAAGGAATAGGTGCCGTTGCCGGTGCCGACGACCGGCATCCTTCCCTTCTTGATGGCGCGGGGGATGGCGTCTGCGGGGTCGTAGTTTGTCCCCGGCCCGTAGAACCAGCCATAGCGCAGCACGACACCCTCCAGGCCCTGGGCGGCGAGTGTGCGTTGTTCCAATTCGGCGACCGCATGCGCAAGCGGTCGAATGGCGTCGGGTGCGTCCAGATAGAGAGCGGAATCTTCGTCCGTCAGCCCGTTGCCGACCGGCTTGCAGATGAACGAGATGCTTTGTGTGATGAATCTGCGCGCACCCGCCTTCTGTGCCGCAGCCACGAGATTGCGCGTGCCTTCGGTCCGAACACGGATGGTTTCAGCCAGCGGGTTCGCATCCGTCGCCCCGAAGGCGGTGAGCTGATGAATGACAAGCTCAGGCGCCGCCTGTCGCACCCATTGGGCGAGCCGGACGTCGTCGAAAACGTCGCCAATGACCGGCGTGGCGCCCATCGCTTCGATGCGCGCGGCGCCCAGCGCCGTGCGTGTCAGGGCCACGACCTGATGCCCCTGCTGGACGAGCATCGGCACGAGCTGGCGCCCGATGGCGCCGGATCCTCCGGCGATGAAAATCTTCAACGCGGCCTTCCTTGGTTCGGGGGTGAGGCCTCAGGCGACTTCGTGTGGTCGGCCGCCGGCCATCGCGTCTGTATTGAGGGGAGGCGCTGTTCCTTCCCGGTGATGCGCTCGACGGTCAGCGCATACACGGTAACTGCGTCAAGACGCGGATAGAAGCTCTTCGGGCGCGTTGAATCATTGGCGTGGTACTTCGCCATGAGCGCGTCGAAGAACAGGGATTTCCTCGTTCGGTCATCAATGATGGCCATGCGGCCAAAGGCCACGATGCTCTGGTACTCAATGGACGTGTCGCACTCGTACCGCCCATACGCAAACACCTTGCCTGGGACAGAGACTTCGAAACAGGCCCGTGGGTCGTGGCGAACATTGTTCTGCAGGTGACCCTGAGCACTCGTGTTGTGCAGCCAGACCTGACCATCGAGCCAGACATACAGCAGTGGGCACACATACGGGGAGCCATCCGGACTGATGGTGGCCAGGTGCCCACAGTAGCCCCTGGACAGCAGCTCGTCGAGCTTGGCATCGGGCATCAGCTTGTCGGTGCGGCGCAGGGATGGACTGCTCATGTGTTCGCTCGTGCCCGAGTTACCGGCGCATGTCCCCACAATCGAAGTATCAGGCGCCGTGCAGCGCGTTGCGCCAGTACTCGACTACTGTTTGAGGCAATGGGAGAAACTCTGAATTGGAACCGTCTTTGCGCGTGAAGATCACTTGATATCTGAGCCTGCCGGATGGGTGCTCTTCTGCGCACTCCTCGGAGAGTTGACGAATGTGTTCATCCTCGGGAAGTTGAATTGATTCGACAGCTCCCGACGAGTCAACGGGCCCGGGTTGTGAATATTGTTGTAGTTGAAGTACTGATCGGCCAAGTGAGCGGTAGCGACAGCTGCATTGAATGCCCGTCGAACATCACCAGGACGCTCTTCGCAGTCCAGGAGGTTTCCTTCGACGAAGGATTCAAGGAATTGGTCGGGTTTCATTCCCATACGAGAAATCTTCCTTGAGGCGCCTACCGCAATGTGGGGCGTAAGCTTCGATTCCAAATCGGCGTCAGCTCTCAACCGTGCCGCCTGCCGACGAAGGCCCGGCTCACTTCGCCGTCGGCATCACGAACTCTGCGCCCTTGGCAATCGTCTCCGGCCACCTCTGCATCACGCTCTTTTGCTTGGTGTAGAAGCGCACGCCTTCTTCGCCGTAGGCATGCATGTCGCCGAACAGGCTGCTGCTTCCAGCCGCCGAAGCCATGCCAGGCCATCGGCACCGGGATCGGCACGTTGATGCCGACCATGCCGATCTGCACGCGCCGCGCGAATTCGCGCGCCACGTTGCCGTCGCTGGTGTAGCAGGCCACGCCGTTGCCGAACTCGTGCGTCGTTGACCAGCTTGCACGGCTTCGGCCAGATCCTTCACGCGCACGCAGCTCAGCACCGGGCCGAAGATCTCTTCCTTGTAGATGCGCATGCCCGGCGTGACATGGTCGAACAGCGTGCCGCCGGTGAAGAAGCCGCCTTCATGGCCCTTGACCTTGTGACCGCGGCCATCGACGACCAGCTTCGCGCCTTCTTCGATGCCGATGCCGATGTAGCCTTCGATGCGTTCCTTCGCCTGCTGGGTGACGATCGGCCCCATCTCGGCGTCGAGTTCCATCGGGTTCTTGATCTTCAGTGCCCTGGCGCGCTCGGCGAGTTTGGGCACGATCTTGTCGCCGATGTCGCCCACCAGCACCGCCACGCTGATGGCCATGCAGCGCTCGCCGGCACTGCCATAGCCGGCGCCGATCAGCCCATCGACGGCTTGGTCGATGTCGGCATCGGGCATCACCACCATGTGGTTCTTGGCGCCGCCCAGCGCCTGCACACGCTTGCCGTGGTGCGCGCCGGTTTCGTAGATATAGCGCGCGATGGGTGTGGAGCCGACGAAGCTCAGCGCCTTGACGTCGGGGTGTGTGAGCAGCGCGTCCACCGCCACCTTGTCACCCTGCACCACGTTGAACACGCCGTCGGGCAGGCCGGCCTGCTTCAGCAGCTCGGCCATGAACAGGCTGGGGCTGGGGTCCCGTTCGCTGGGCTTCAGGATGAAGGCGTTGCCGCAGGCCAGCGCCACCGGGAACATCCACATCGGCACCATGCACGGGAAGTTGAAGGGCGTGATGCCGGCCACCACGCCCAGCGGCTGGCGCAACGTCCAGTTGTCGATACCAGTGCTCACCTGGTCGGTGTAGTCGCCCTTCAGCAGTTGCGGGATGCCGCAGGCGAATTCGACGATGTCGATGCCGCGCGTGACCTCGCCCTGCGCGTCGGTGAAGACCTTGCCGTGTTCGGCGGTGATCATTGCGGCCAGCGTGTCGCGGTGCTGCATCAGCAACTGCAGGAAGGCGTTCATCACGCGCGCGCGGCGGATCGGCGGCGTGTCGGCCCAGCCGGGGAACGCGGCCTTGGCGCTGGCCACCGCGGCGTTGACCTCGTCCACCGAGGCCAGCGCCACCTGGCGTGCCACCGCTCCGGTCGACGGATTGAACACCGCTTGGCGGCGGCCGCTGCGGCTGGGGGTGGCGCGCCCGTTGATGAAGTGGCCGACTTCGGTGGTGGCGGTGAAGGCTTCGGGTGCGCCCATGGTGGTTCTCCGGTCGTGTGGCGGGTTGAACGAACAGCCCAGTCGCTTGTATCGCGCCTGGGCCTTCGCCAGCCGCAAGAACCCTTCCGGGCTCTTGCGCGCGGGCTCAGTCTATGCCTTGCCGCGCAAGCTGGGTAGGCCGATGCCGGTGGCCTCGAAGCCGCCGTCCACGGCCAGGCATTGGCCGTTGATGTAGCTGGCCGCATCGCTGCACAGGAAGCCGATGCCGGCGGCAATTTCTTCGGGCGTGCCGTAGCGGCCCAGCGGAATGGCGTCGTGGTAGTCGGCGCGGATGGCGGCGCTGTGCACCCGCTTGGCCATGGCCGTGTCCACCGGCCCGGGCGCAATGCAGTTGACGCGGATGCCCATGTCGCCCAGCTCCGCTGCCTGCTGCTTGGTCAGGTGGATCAGCGCCGCCTTGCTGGTGCCGTAGGCCACGCGCAGCGTGCTCGCGCGCAGGCCGGAGATCGACGCGATGTTGACGACGCTGCCGCCGCCGTGCTTGAGCATCAGCGGTGCGGCCGCCTGCGTGCACAGGAAGGGGCCGTTCAGGTTGGTGGCCAGCACCTGCTGCCACTCGTCGAAGGCGGTGTCGAGCAGCGGCTTGAAGACCGCGATGCCGGCGTTGTTGACCAGCGCATCCAGCCGGCCGAAACGCGCCTCGACGGCTGCCACGGAGCGCGTCACCTGCACCGGGTCGCGCACGTCGGCATGCAGCGCCAGCACACGGTCGGGCGGCCCCAATTGGGCCGCCGCGGTGTCGAGCGTGGCGCCGTCGATGTCGAGCAGGGCCACCGCGTGGCCCTGTGCCAGGAACCATTGGGCCGTGGCCAGGCCGATGCCGCGTGCGGCGCCGGTGACCAGGGCGACGTTCGGGGTGCTGCTCATGGCCGGCGATGCTATAGGCGGGCTCAGGCCTTCTTCGGCGCGGCCACCGTGTGCAGCAGCTGCGCCAGCTCGGCCAGGCCCATCAGTTGCACCCGCGATTCGCGCGCGAAGTCATTGGCCTTTTCGCTCACGGCGCCGGCCGCCACGTACAGGCTGGCGTCGGCCTCCACGCGCAGCTGCGCGGCATGCAGCTCACGCAGCGCCTCGACGCCGACGCCGGCCGCCTTCCAGCGCTTGAAGCCGACGACGGTGCGCTTGTGGCCCAGCTTCAGCTCCAGGTCGGCGCCTGGCGCGTTGAGGCGCCGCACCTCGTTGCCCTGCGCACGGAAGGCGGCTTCCAGCGCGTCGGCGAACTCGCGCGAGCTCATCGCCTGCAGCCGCTCCAGGGTCTGCGACACCTGTGCCGCACTCGGCGCGCGCAGCTGCTTCCAGGCGGCCATGGCGGCAATGACCACGAAGGGAAAGCTGCCCAGCATGCCGGCCACCGCGTATTGCTCGGGCAGAAGCAGGCGCATCAGCAGGGCCAGCGCCAGGGCCAGCCCCAAGCTGGCCCACCACGGCGAGCGCAGCAGGATCGCGAACAACGAATTCGGGGCCATCTTCAGTTTCAAGCGTCACCTCGCATCCAGGGCTTGCACGACGCGGCGTGCGGCATCACGCGCGGCGGCGAATGCTTCTACCATGCGCGGCGGCGCGCCTCGCGCCGTGCCGCCAGCAACCGACGCCATTGAAGCCCAGCCGACACCACCGCATGGCCCAGCTGCTGCTGTGGATCACGCCGGCGCTTTGGTCCTCCAACTACATCATCGCGCGCGCCTCGGACGGCGTGATCGCGCCGCATGCGCTGGCGCTTGGCCGCTGGACATTGGCGTTGGCGCTGCTGCTGCCGCTGTCCGGCGGCGCGCTGATCGCCGGCTTTGCGCAATGGCGGCACGAATGGAAGCAGATGCTGCTGCTCGGCGCCCTGGGCATGTGGGTCTGCGGCGCCTTCGTCTACCAAGGCGCACACAGCACCAGCGCCACGAACATCGGCCTGATCTACGCGGCCACGCCGGTGGCGATTGCCTTGGCCGGCACGAAGCTTTTGCACGAGCGCGTGTCGCGTTGGCAGCACGCTGGCATGGCGCTGGCGCTGTGCGGCGTGGTCTTCGTCGTGGCCAAGGGCGACGTGGGCAACCTGCGCCAGGTGCGCTTCAGCGCGGGTGACGTCTGGATCCTCGCGGCCGCGGTGTCGTGGGTGGCCTACACCGTGTTGCTGCAGCGCTGGCCGTCGGCGCTGGGGCCGACGCCGCGGCTGACAGCCATCAGCTTCGGCGGCGTACTGGTGCTGCTGCCCTTCACCGTGCTGGAAGCCATGTTCAACCCAGGGCCCGCACTCGGTGCCAAGGCGCTGGGGCTGATCGTGCTGGCTGCGCTGCTGCCCGGATTCCTCTCGTACCAGGCCTATGGCTACATGCTGCGCGAGCTGGGCGCGGCACGCTCCTCGCTGGTGATGTACCTGTCGCCGGTGTATGCCGCGTTTGCGGCCTGGGCCTTGCTGGGTGAGGTGCCCAAGGCCTATCACGCGGTGGGCGCGGCGCTGATCCTGCCCGCCATCTACTTGGCCACGCGCAGCCCGGCCGCCCGCATGTGACCGACACGCCACAATGGCGGCTTTGCGCTCGGCTGTGCCGCCCCGCCCATGAGTGTTTCGCACCCTTTCCACCTGGCCTTTCCCGTGAGTTCGCTGGAGCGGGCGCGTGCGTTCTACGGCGGCCTGCTGGGCTGCCCCGAGGGGCGCTCGTCCGACACCTGGGTGGATTTCGATTTCCATGGTCACCAGATCGTGGCGCATCTGGCGCCCGATGAGGCCGGTCATCGCCGCACCGGGCAGGTGGACGGCGACGACGTGCCGGTGCGGCACTTCGGCCTGGTGCTGTCGATGGCCGAGTGGCAAGCGCTGGCTGGTCGCCTGCACGCGGCCGGCACGTGTTTCGTGATCGAGCCGCACGTGCGTTTCAAGGGGCAGGTGGGCGAGCAGGCGACGATGTTCTTTCTCGACCCGTGCGGCAATGCGCTGGAGTTCAAGGCCTTTGCCGACCCGGGGCAACTTTTTGCCAAGTAGCATCGCCGCGTTTCGCGTCGCCCATCGGGCGGCTCCAGTGGCGGCGTCTGCCTCACCTACAACAAGACCCATGACTCAGATCGATTGGCGTCGCGCGCTGCTCGCGTGTTCCATGGCTTGCGCCGGCGGCGCGGCCCAAGCCCAGGCATTCGATGCGGTGCGGCTGTTTGCCGTGCCTGCAGGCGATGGTGAAGGCCTGGCCGGCCTGGCGGTGATCGCCGCTCATGAATACCTGGGCTCCGACGAGCGCAAGACGATGGTGCTGCCGGCACTGAGCTACCAATGGAAGAACGGCTGGTTCGCCGGCACGGGCAACGGTGTCGGCTACAAGTTCGACTCGCCGCCGACGATGCAGTACGGGCTTCGTGTGACCGTCGACCTGGGGCGCGACGAAAGCGACGCCCAGGCGTTGGCTGGCATGGGTGACATCGACATCCGGCCCGAGGTGGGCGGTTTCTTCAACTACTTCATCACGCCCGAGTGGTTCCTGACCACTTCGTTCCGCTACGGTGCGGGCAACGACCGCAACGGTTCGCAAACCGACGTCGGCGTGGGCTGGTCGTCGCAGCTTGCGCCGCAGTGGCGCGCCGGTCTCGGTGCCGCCGCCACCTACGTGAACAGCAAGTACATGGAAGCCTTCTACGGCGTCACGGCGGAGCAGGCTGCGCGCAGCGGCTACGCGGTCTATACGCCGGGTGCCGGTTGGCGCGACGTGCGCGCCAGCGCGTCACTGACGTACTTCTTCAACCCCGATTGGAGCCTCACGGGCGCCGTGACCGTGCGCGCGCTGCAGGGCGCACTCAAGGCCAGCCCGATCGTCACCGAGGATCTGCCGGTGTCGGGCTTGCTGGCGGTCGGCTACAAGTTCTGAACGCGCCAGGGCCCGCTTGAGTGCGGCGCTAGCGCGGTCAGTAGGCCGGCGCACGCCACGCCAGCAGTCGCGCCGAGGCTGCGGCGGCCAGCGCCGACAGGCCGATGCAGGCCCACATCACGGGCACGTAGCTGCCGACCTGGTCGAACACCGCGCCGGCCAGTACCGGCCCGAACAGGTTGCCCAGCGCGGCGCCGCTGTAGAGCGTGCCGATGATGCCGGCCACGGCCCGGGCTCCGAAGAGATCCATGCAGATCGCCGGCAGCAGCGAGACGATGCCACCGTAGCTCAACCCGAACCACAGTGCGAAGAAGACCAGGGCCGGATAGCCGGCTGCGGCAAACCAGGCAAGGTAGGCGAGCCCGGCCGAAGCCTGCATCAGCAGCAGTGTCAACAGTCGTCCAATGCGATCGGCCAGGGCGCCGATGACGAAGCGCCCGACCAGGCTGCCAATGCCGATGACGCCGACCAAGCCCACCGCACGAGCCTCATCCAGGCCCAGGTCCCGCGCGGAGGCCGACACGTGGGCGAAGGGGACGAACATGCTGGGGGCAGCGAGCACCACGCTCAGGTACAGCCACCAGAAGCGCCTGTCGCGCAGCGCCTCGGCCAGGCTCAGCCCGGGTATCCGGCCGGCGCGCGCCGAGGTCGCAGCGGGCGCCCGGCGCAACAACCAGGTGGCGCACAGGCCCAGCACCAGCACGCCCAGGGCCATGGCGCGCATCGCATCGCGCCACTGCAGGGCGCCAATGGCCGCCGTGGCAACGAGCGGCACCGCCACCGTGCCGGCACCGATGCCCGCACTGGCCAGGCCGGCCGCCAGCCCGCGTCGCTGCGTGAACCAGGGCTGCACGCAGGCAATGGAAGGTGTGTAGACCAGCGCGATGCCCAATCCCACGCCGATGCCATAGGCCACATAGACGGTGGCCATCGATTGCGCCTGGCTGCAGAGCAGCAGACCGGCCGCGATGAGCAGCATGCCGGTGCAGGTGACTGCGCGTGGCCCGAAGCGGTCGGCCAGCATGCCGGCGCCGGCGCCGAAGACGAAGTACACGCCGCCTGACAGACCGAACACCAGCGCCACGTCGGCACGTTGGGCGCTGAACTCGCCGGAGAAGGAGGCGAAGAACGCGGCGAAGGAATAGGACACGCCGAAGATGATCGCCAGGGCAAAGAACGTGGCCCAGACGACCACCCAGGCGTAGGGCGCTTCCTTCATCGGCCCAGTCTATCCGCCGCCAGGGAGCAAAAAAGAAGCCCATCGGGTTGGCGATGGGCCTATTCAAGTCCTTCAGAAAGGACGTCGTTGGGATCGATGCCGGCCCGCCCGTATGTTCGGGCGATACCTGATGCGACCTTGCGCAAACCGTGTGACAGCTACTGAGGGCGGACTGTAGGGGCGCCTGGCGCGGCGGGCTATCCCTAACTCGGAACTGGGGTTCGTGATAGGACCCGGATGTCGTGCGAGGCCGCGCGACAATGCCGCATGACGCCACCGCCCACCCCCGTGCCGATAGCAGGGCCGCTGGACGACGACGACATCCGCCGGCTGCAGCAGCAGCTCGATCAGGTGCCGGCACCGCTGCAGCCGCTGGACGTGAGTGCGCTCGACGGCTTCCTGTGCGGCGTGTTGCTGCAACCCCACGGAGTCGCCGCCGAGCGCTGGCTGCCCAGCGTCACCGACGTGGACGGCCGCGCTTTGCCGCCGGGTTTCGACGCGGGTGCGCTGCATGCCATGGTGCTAGAGCGCTTTGCGCAGCTCGGCCATGCCATCGCGGCCAGGCAATGGTTCGACCCCTGGGTCTTCGAACTGGACGGGCAGACCTCGCCGTCACAGACCGTGCTGCCGTGGATTGCGGGCTTCGCCGCGGCCATGGAGCGCTTTCCAGACTTGATGCGCATCGATGATCCGCAACTCATCGAGCCGCTGGCGCTGCTGTACATGCACTTCGACCCCGACGATCTGGACGATGCCGATGTGCTGCAGGAGGTGATCGAGACGCTGGAACCCCCGGCCGACCTGAGCGAGGCCGTGCAGGACATGGTGCGCGCGCTGATGCTGATTGCCGATGTCTCACGACCGCAGTCAGCATTGTCGACAGGCGCACGCCGGACACGACCGCGTGGCGCGCAAAAGCACCGGCGGCGCTGACATGCCCGAGGCTGCGGCCAATACGGCGCGGCAAGCTCAGATCTCGATCAGCTTGGTGGCGTCGTAACCCTCGACCTCGCCCTTCGAGGCCAGGCCGCGCGCCTGGCATACCACCCGGGTCGGTGGTCCGTTGGCCCGCGGTACCTGATAGTCGTGGCGGCAATGCAGGTGGCCGTGCAACCACAGGTCGGCATGGTGCAGCAGGTCGTCATCCGCATTGCAGAAGCTGGCGGTTCCCGGCTGCGAGCCATAGCGTACGTCCGCACTGCGTATGCTGGGTGCAAAGTGGGTAATCACTACCGTCTTGTTCCAGCGCTCTCGTGAGGGTTTGCGCAGTTCCGCCGCGAGCCACGCGCGGCAGGCCAGCGACTCCTCGCGCACGCCCGCGGCGTCGAAAGGCTCGCCATGCCGCGTGGCCTGCATCAGACGCATGAAGTAGGCCGCGGCACGCATGGCGGTGTCGCGCCGCTCGGGGCCGAAAAGTTCGAAGTCGCTCCAGCGAATGCTGCCGATGAAGCGCAGGCGCTGGCCGCGGCCGTCGGTCAGCACGGTGCTGCCACATTCCAGCAGGGTCCAGCCCAGCCGGCGGGTCGCAGCACGCAGCGCGGGCCAGGCGCCGGCCAGTTCCCGACCGTCGAACTCATGGTTGCCGGCAACAAACAGCACTGGCACCGGCCAGTTGGCAAAGCGCTCGAACGCCGCCCAGGTGGCGTCGATGTCTCCGGCCAGCACCAGCAATTCGGCGCCAGGCGCGGGTTTCGGATCGAAGTCCTCGGTCTCGAGATGCAGATCCGAAAGCAACTGCAGCTTCAAGGCTCAGGCCCGCAGGCGCATTGCCTTCGACGAGGACGCGATACAGCCCGGCGGCGCGCCGGCACCTTCAGGCCGCAAGCTGGTCGGCGATACGCGCCTTGGTCGCGGTCAGCTCGGCCGGCAGGTGATAGGCCAGCTGCACAAAGAGTTCGTCGTGCAGCTTCAACTCCTGCTGCCAGTCGCCGTGGTCCATGCCGATCACGCTGGCGAACTGCTCGCGCGAGAAGCTCAGCCCGTCCCAATCGAGGTCTTCGTAGCGCGGGCTGATGCCGAAGGCGTTTTCCTGCCCGGCTGCCGTGCCCTGGATACGGCCCAGCATCCACAACAGCACGCGCATGTTCTCGCCGAAGCCGGGCCACACGAACTTGCCGTTGGCGGACTTGCGGAACCAGTTGACACAGTAGATCTTCGGGACCACGGCGCCGGCGGAGCGCAGCTTGGCGCCCATGTTCAGCCAATGCTGGAAGTGGTCGGCCATGTTGTAGCCCATGAACGGCAGCATCGCGAACGGGTCGCGGCGCACCACGCCTTGCTGGCCGGCGGCAGCGGCGGTGGTCTCGCTGCCCATCGTCGCCGCCATGTACACGCCCTCGACCCAGTTGCGCGCTTCGGTGACCAGGGGCACGGTGGTCGATCGCCGGCCGCCGAAGACGAAGGCGTCAATGGCCACGCCATCCGGGTTGTCCCAATCCGGGTCGAGCGCCGGGTTGTTGGTCGAGGCCACGGTGAAGCGCGAGTTCGGATGCGCGGCCGGGCGCAGCTTGCCGTCGGCACCGCGGGCGGTCTCGGGCGTCCAGTCCCTGCCCTGCCAGTCGATCAGGTGCGCGGGCAACTCGTCGGTCATGCCCTCCCACCAGACATCACCGTCATCGGTGAGCGCGACGTTGGTGAAGATGACATCGCGCTTGAGCGAGTCCATGCAGTTCGGGTTGGTCTGGTAGTTCGTGCCCGGGGCGACGCCGAAATAGCCGGCCTCGGGGTTGATGGCATGCAGCGTGCCATCGGCGTTGGGCTTGATCCAGGCGATGTCGTCGCCGATGGTCGTGACGCGCCAGCCGGGAATGCTCGGCGGTGGCACCAACATCGAGAAGTTGGTCTTGCCGCAGGCGCTGGGGAATGCGGCGGCGATGTGATACTTGCGGCCCTGCGGCGAGGTCACGCCCAGGATCAGCATGTGCTCGGCCAGCCAGCCCTGGTCGCGGCCCATGGTCGAGGCGATGCGCAGCGCGAAGCACTTCTTGCCGAGCAGTGCGTTGCCGCCGTAGCCCGAGCCGTAGCTCCAGATCTCGCGCGTCTCGGGGTACTGCACGATGTACTTGGTCTGGCTGCAAGGCCACGGCACGTCGGCTTGGCCGGGCTGCAGCGGCGCGCCCACGCTGTGCACGCAGGGCACGAAGACGCCGTCGTTGCCCAGCAGGTCGAGCACCGGTCGGCCCATGCGCGTCATCATGCGCATGTTCACGGCGACGTAGGCGCTGTCGCTGAGTTCCACGCCGATGTGCGAGATGTGCGAACCCAGCGGCCCCATCGAGTAGGGCACCACGTACATGGTGCGTCCGCGCATCGAGCCGCGGAACAGCCCCGGCGTGCCGTCGGGCAGCCCGGTCTGCAGCACTTCACGCATCTGCGCCGGCGCCATCCAGTTGTTGGTGGGGCCGGCGTCTTCCTTGCGCTCGCAGCAGATGAAGGTGCGGTCCTCGACCCGTGCCACGTCGCTCGGGTCGCTGAGCGCCAGATAGCTGTTCGGCCGCTTGGCCGGGTTCAGGCGCCGCATCGTGCCGGCCGAAACGAGATGCGCACACAGCCGGTCGTATTCCTGCTCGGTGCCGTCGCACCAGTAGACATCGGCGGCCTCGGTCAGCGCAGCGATCTCGGCAACCCAGGCGATCAGCCGGGCGTGCTTCAAATGGGAGGGAACGTTCAGTCGCTGGCCTGCCATCGAGGGGTGGTTCATCTCAACTCCAATCGTCTGTGCATTGATCCTTTCCGGGTATAGCACCTGCCGCCCGGACGCTGCCCCCACGGGGGGAACCGATTGTCGCCACAATGGAACGCAGCCATCACCACTCAGTCGCAGGGGAACTGCGAAAAATCAAGCTCGATGCGAAAAGCACCTTTGACCAATGTCGATGTAAAGCGGCGCCGGTTTCGGCATGCTGCGGCGCAGCAAGGGCGCCGATGATCCAGGTGACGAGCGTCAACGTGGCGCGCGCCAGCCTGCGCCTGATTGGGACAAAGCAAGTGCTCACGGCCATTGGCAAACAGCCGGTATCCGGGCCGGTCGAGGTGCGTACCTTGGGCTTGGCGGGCGACGAACAGGCTGACCTTAGCGTGCATGGCGGCCTGAGCAAGGCGGTCTACGCCTACCCTCACGAACACTATGCGTTCTGGCAGGTCGTGCGGGCCCAGGCGCGTGTCGCCGCCTGGGACGAAGCCATCGCCCCCGGTGCGATGGGCGAGAACCTTGGCCTGCGCGGCTTGCTCGAGGGCGACATGTGGGTCGGCGACTTCCTGCAGTTGCCCCATTGCACCCTGGCCATCAGCGAGCCGCGCCAGCCCTGTTTCAAGTTCAATGCGGCGATGGGCTTCAGCCAGGCCGCCAGGCTGATGCAGCAATCGGGCTACTGTGGCGCGTACCTGACGGTGATCGAGCCCGGCACGGTGCAGGCCGGCGACGTGGCCAGCCTGCTGCCGGGGCCGCGCGAGGTCAACCTGCTGGAACTGTTCCGCTCACGCCGGCGCTAGCCGCGTACGCCGGGTAGTCGGTGTAGCCGGCGGCGCCGCCGCCATACAGCGTCTTCGGGTTGAGCGCGGCCAGCGGCAGGCCGTCGCGCAGGCGTCGCACCAGGTCCGGGTTGCTGATGAAGGCTTTGCCGAAGGCCACCAGATCGGCCGCACCCGAGGCCACGGCCTGCAGCGCCATGTCGCGGGTGTAGCCGTTGTTGACCATCCAGGCGCCGCCGAAGCGTGACTTGAGCGCCGCATAGTCGAACGGCGCCACGTCGCGCGGCCCGCCGGTCTGGCCCTCGATGAGATGCAGGAAGGCCAGGTTCAGCGGAGCCAGCCGCTCGACCGCATGGTTGAACAGCGCCTGCGCGTCGCTGTCCTGGCCGGCGTCGTTCACCGGCGTCACCGGCGACAGGCGCAGCCCGGTGCGGCCACCGCCGATCTGCGCGCAGATGGCCTGCATCACTTCGACCAGCAGCCGCACCCGGTTCGCGATCGGGCCGCCGTAGGCGTCGTCGCGGTCATTGATCGAGTCGCGCAGGAACTGGTCGATCAGGTAGCCGTTGGCGCCATGCACCTCGACGCCGTCGAAGCCGGCCTCCATGGCCAGCGCGGCCGCGCGCCGATAGGCCGCGACGATGGCCGGAATCTCGGCCAGGGTCAGCACCCGCGGCGGCGAGCAGGGCACGAAGCCGTCGCGGGTGAAGGTCTTGGTCTGCGCGGTGCGCGCCGTGGACGACACCGGTGCCGCGCCACCGGGCTGCAGCGACACATGCGAGATGCGACCCACGTGCCACAACTGCACCACGATCCGGCCGCCACGCTGATGCACGGCATCGGTGACGCGGCGCCAGCCCTGCACCTGGGCGGCATCGTGCATGCCGGGCGTGTCGAGGTAACCCTGTCCTTCGGGACAGACCTGGGCCGCCTCGGTGATGATCAGCCCGGCATCGGCACGCTGCGCGTAGTACTCGGCCATCAACGCGGTGGGCAGCTGCCCGGGGCCGGCGCGATTGCGCGTCAGAGGCGCCATGACGATGCGGTTGGCCAGCGCGATGTCGCCAAGGCGCATGGGGTCGAAGAGTGAAGGCATGGGCAGTGGCGAAGGCTCCGGGGTCCGCAGGTTAGCGCACAGTGTGACGGGCGGCCGTCACCGGGCGGACACCAGCCGGCATGGCACAGTGCGGTCCCGCCCCTCGCCTTCGCCCACCCGCCCCGATGCTGGCCTATCGCCACGCCTTCCATGCAGGCAACCACGCCGATGTGCTGAAGCACATCGTGCTGCTGCGGCTGATGCGCCACATGAGCCTGAAGGAAAAGGGCTACCGCCTGGTGGACACGCACGCCGGGGCGGGGCTGTATGCGCTGGATTCGGCGCAGGCGCAGAAGAAGGGCGAGTACCTGCAGGGCATCGCGCGGCTGTGGTCGCGCGACGACCTGCCCGAGGCGGCGGCGGACTATGTGCAGCAGGTGCGCGGGTTCAACCCCGATGGCACGCTGCGGCACTACCCGGGCTCGCCGATGCTGGCGCGCGCGCTGCTGCGGCCGCAGGACCAGTTGCGCCTGTTCGAGCTGCACCCCAGCGACCACGCCGCCCTGGTGGCGCAGCTGGGAGCTGCCAAAGGGGTCGACATCCGGCAGGTCGACGGTTTTGCCGCGTTGAAGAGCCAGCTGCCGCCGCCGACGCGGCGCGCGTTGGTGCTCGTCGACCCCAGCTACGAAGGACAGGGTGACTACGCGCGCGTGCTCGACACGCTGCAGGATGCGTTGCGGCGCTTTGCCGAAGGGGTCTTCATGGTCTGGTATCCGGTGGTGAGCAAGCCGGGTGCGGCAACCCTGGTGCCAGGCTTGAAGAACCTGGCGCCACGGGGCTGGCTGCATGCGCGCTTGTCGGTGCAGCAGACCGACTCTATGGGTTTCGGCCTGGCCGGCAGCGGCGTCCTGGTCATCAACCCGCCGCACACGCTGCATGCTCAACTGCAGGCGCTGTTGCCCTGGCTTGCCCAGGTGCTGGGCCAGCATGCGGGTGCCGCCCATCTGCTGCAGCAGCAGCTGTCCTGAAGGCGACGCGTGGCCATGCAGCTGTCTCGTTCCGCCCGCGTGCGGGTGTGGCCCTTTGTCGCGTTCATGCTGCTGTTGATGTTGCGCGGCTGGGTTCCAGCCGACGGCGCCTGGGGCATCGACCCACGCTGGATCTATGGCCTGAGCGTGCTCGTGGTGGGCGGCATGTTGATCGCTTGGCGCCAGGAATACGGTGAGCTGGCGCGGCAGACCTTGCCCGACGCGCGCGAGTGGCTGTGGGCCATCGGCATCGGACTCGGCGTCTTCGTGGTGTGGATCAGGCTCGACGCGCCATGGATGACGCTGGGCGAGGCCACGGCCAGCTTCCGGCCGGTGAACGCCGACGGCGACATCGACTGGGCGTTGGTCACCATCCGCTGGGTCGGCGCCAGTCTCGTGGTGCCGGTGATGGAAGAGCTGTTCTGGCGTTCGTTCCTGATGCGCTGGATCCAGCAGCCGAGCTTTGCCGCAGTCGACCCGGCGCGTGTCGGGCCGCGGGCGGTGCTGCTCTCGACCTTCCTGTTCGTGCTGGTCCACCCGCTGTGGCTGGCCGCCACCATTGCCGGCCTGGCCTATTCGTTGCTCTACATGCGCACCGGCAAGTTGTGGGTCTGTGTCATCGCGCACGCCGTCACCAACGGGGCATTGGGCATCTGGGTCGTGCTCACGCGGCAGTGGCAGTTCTGGTAGGCCGGACCCAAGTCGCCGACTTAGCCGACGCCGACGGATCGATCGGCCTCGAATCGCGTCCGCCAGGCGGCAAAGCGGTCCTCGTCGAGCGCCTCACGCGTCTCGCGCATCAGGTTCAGGTAGTAGTGCAGATTGTGGATGCTGGCCAGCATCGGCCCGAGCATCTCGCCGCAGCGGTCGAGGTGGTGCAGATAGGCGCGCGAGAAACCGCGGCAGGCGGTGCAACTGCAGCTCTCGTCGATCGGCCGCTCGTCGGACTTGTGGCGCGCGTTGCGGATGCGCAGGTCGCCGAAGCGGGTGAAGAGGTGGCCATTGCGCGCGTTGCGCGTCGGCATGACGCAATCGAACATGTCGATGCCGCAGGCCACGCCTTCGACCAGATCCTCCGGCGTGCCCACGCCCATCAGGTAACGCGGCTTGTGCGCCGGCAGCTGCGCCGGCGTGTGCGCCATGATGCGTTGCATCTCCTCCTTCGGTTCGCCGACGCTGACGCCGCCGATGGCGTAGCCGGGAAAGTCCATCTGCGCCAGCGCCTGCGCGGACTCGGCGCGCAGAGGTTCGAACATGCCGCCCTGCACGATGCCGAACAGGGCATTCGGGTTGCCCAGACGCTCGAATTCATCGCGGCTGCGCCGCGCCCAGCGCAGGCTGAGCTCCATCGAAAGGCGCGCCTCGTGCTCGCTCGTCAGGCGTCCTTCGGTCTGATAAGGCGTGCATTCGTCGAGTTGCATGGCGATATCGCTGTTCAGCACGTGCTGGACCTGCATGCTCACTTCGGGGCTCAGGAAGAGCTTGTCGCCGTTCACCGGCGAGGCGAACTTCACGCCCTCTTCGCTGATCTTGCGCATCGCGCCAAGGCTCCACACCTGGAAGCCGCCACTGTCGGTGAGCAGGGGTTTCGCCCAGCCTTCGAATCGATGCAGCCCGCCGAACTGTCTCAGCACGTCCAGCCCCGGGCGCAGCCACAGGTGAAAGGTGTTGCCCAGGATGATCGTTGCGCCCATGTCCAGCAGCGATTGCGGCATCACGCCCTTGACCGTGCCGTAGGTGCCCACCGGCATGAACACCGGCGTCTCGACCACGCCGTGGTTCAGGCCGATGCGGCCGCGGCGCGCCGCGCCCTCGGTCTTGATCAGTTCGAACTGCAACATCGCCGCGATTGTCGCAGCGCGTTGTGCGCGGCCTTCAGCGCGACAGCAGCATCGCGTCGCCGTAGCTGAAGAAGCGGTAGCGCGCTTCCACCGCATGCCGGTACAGCGCGCGCATATGCTCGTGGCCGGCAAAGGCGCTGACCAGCATCAGCAGCGTGCTCTTCGGCAGGTGGAAGTTGGTGACCAGCAGATCCACCACCTGGAACTCGAAGCCCGGCGTGATGAAGATGTCGGTCTCGGCGGCGCCGGCTTGCAACGTGCCTCCACGCGCCGCCGACTCCAGCGCGCGCAGCGTGGTCGTGCCCACCGAGACGATGCGTCCGCCCGCGGCGCGCGTGGCCCCGATGGCCTGCACCGTGGCCGGGCTCAGCTCGAACCATTCGGTGTGCATGCGGTGATCGGCCAGGTCGTCGGTGCGCACCGGCTGGAAGGTGCCGGCGCCGACATGCAGCGTCAGCGCGGCCTGGCCGACCCCGCGTTCGGACATATCCGCCAGCAGCGCGGCGTCGAAATGCAACGCGGCCGTCGGCGCGGCCACCGCGCCCGGGCGTGCCGCAAACACCGTCTGGTAGCGCGCTTCGTCCTCGGCGGTGTCGGCATGCGTGATGTAGGGCGGCAGCGGCACGTGGCCGTAGGCTTGCAGCAACTCAAAGGGGTCGGCCGGAAAGCGCAAATGAAACAGCGCTTCATCCGCGCCGGCGCGGCCCAGCACCTCGGCATCGAAGGCGTTGGCGAAGCGCACCCGGCTGCCCGGCCGGGGCGACTTGCTGGCGCGCAGATGGGCCAGCACCTCGAAGCCCGGCAGCACGCGCTCGACCAGGGCCTGCACCACACCGCCGCTGGGCTTTTCGCCAAACAGCCGTGCCTTGATGACACGCGTGTCGTTGAATACCAGCAGGTCGCCGCGGCGCAGCAACGCCGGCAGCTCGCGAAAAAGGCGGTCCACCGGCAGCGTGCCGCGGCCATCGAGCAGGCGCGAGGCGCTGCGCTCGGCCGCGGGCTGCTGGGCGATCAGTTCGCCGGGCAGCGCGAAGTCGAAGTCGGCGAGGGTATAGCTTCGTTCAGGCATGGCAGGTTGCGGCGCGCACAGGCCGTACAGAGTGCACGGTGCCGAAATCGTGCCATACCAGGGCAGGCGACCATGGCGCCCCTGTAGAGTAACCCGGCCTCCACCCCTTCGTTGCCATGCCATCGTCCGCCCAGGCCCGACCGAGTGATTCCCGGCCGAAGTCAGCGTCGGGGCCGGCGCGCGCCATGGAAAAGCTTGGCCTGCGCAGCGACATCGACCTGGCCTTGCACCTGCCGATGCGCTACGAGGACGAAACCCGGCTCAGCCCGATCGCCGCGCTGCGCGACGGCTCGGTCGCGCAGGTCGAAGGCGTCGTCGCCGAGTGCCGCATCGAAAGCCGCCCGCGCCGCCAGCTGGTCGTGCGGCTGCGCGATGGCAGCGCCGAACTGGTGCTGCGCTTCCTGCATTTCTACCCGTCGCAGCAGAAGAGCCTCGGGCCCGGTGCGCGCTTGCGCGTGCGCGGCGAAGCGCGTGGCGGCTTCTTCGGCCTGGAGATGGTGCACCCCTTGGTCAAGCCGGTGGTCGAAGGCAGCCCGTTGCCGACGGCGCTGACGCCGGTCTATCCGAGCAGCGCGCAGCTGCCGCAGGCCTACCTGCGCAAGGCCATCGTGTCGGCACTGGCGCGCGCGCCGCTGGCCGAGGTGCTGCCGACTGGCCTGGTGCCGCCCGGCTTGCCGGGCCTGCGCGAGGCCTTGCAGTTCCTGCACCACCCACCGGCGCAGGCAAGCCTGGACACCTTGATGGACCACAGCCACCCGGCATGGCAACGGCTGAAGTTCGAGGAGTTGCTGGCGCAGCAGCTGTCGCAGGCCCAGGCCAAGCGCGAACGCCTGCACCTGCGCGCCCCGCCGCTGGCCGGCCGCAACGACGACGGCCTGCACGCGCGGCTGCTCGCGGCGCTGCCCTTTGCGCTGACCGCTGCGCAGCAGCGCGTCGGCCGCGAGATCCGCGCCGACCTGGTGCGCGGCCAGCCGATGCACCGGCTGCTGCAGGGCGACGTGGGCTCGGGCAAGACCGTCGTCGCCGCGCTGGCCGCGGCCTTGGCCATCGATTCCGGCTGGCAATGCGCGCTGATGGCGCCGACGGAGATCCTCGCCGAGCAGCATTTTCGCAAGCTGGTGCACTGGCTCGAACCGCTGGGCGTGGGCGTGGCCTGGCTCACCGGCAGCCGCAAGGGCAAGGCGCGCGCCGCGATGGTCGAGCGCGTCGCCAGCGCCGAGGCGACGCTGGTCGTGGGCACGCATGCGGTGATCCAGGACGACGTGCACTTCGCGTGCCTGGGGCTGGCGATCATCGACGAACAACATCGCTTCGGCGTGCAGCAGCGGCTGGCGCTGCGCAGGAAGCTCGTCGATCGCGGCGTGGCGCCTGGCCGCCCGGTGCTGGAGCCGCACCTGCTGATGATGACGGCCACGCCGATCCCGCGCACGCTGGCCATGACCTACTTCGCCGACCTGGAGGTCAGCACCATCGACGAACTGCCGCCGGGGCGCACGCCGGTGCTGACCAAGGTCTTCGCCGATACCCGCCGCGACGAGGTCATCGCGCGCATCCACGACGAACTGGCCCAGGGCCGGCAGGTGTACTGGGTCTGCCCGCTGATCGAGGACGGCGCGAAAGACGTCGACGATGCGGCGCGCGGCCCCAGCCAGGCGCTGGACCTGCGCAATGCCACGCAGACCCATGCCGAGCTCAGTGCAGCGCTGCCCGGCCACGCGGTCGGCCTGTTGCACGGTCGCATGAAGACCGCCGAGAAGGCCGAGGTCATGGCGCAGTTCACTGCCGGCCAGGTGAAGGTGCTGGTGGCTACGACCGTCATCGAGGTCGGCGTCGACGTGCCCAATGCCAGCCTGATGGTGGTGGAGCATGCCGAGCGCTTCGGCCTGAGCCAGCTGCACCAGCTGCGCGGCCGGGTCGGGCGCGGCAGCGCGGCCAGCGTGTGCGTGCTGCTGTACAGCGCGCCGCTCGCCGACACCGGCAAGGCGCGGTTGAAGGCCATGCTCGACACGCACGACGGCTTCGAGATCGCGCGCCGCGACCTGCAGATCCGCGGCCCGGGCGAATTCATGGGCGCGCGCCAGTCGGGCGATGCGCTGCTGCGCTTTGCCGACCTGGCCGAGGACAACGCCTTGCTGCAGCATGCGCGCCGCATCGCGCCACAGTTGTTGGACAGCCACCCCGAGGCCGCGCGGCTGCACGTGCAGCGCTGGCTGGGCGCCGGCGCCGAGTACATGAAGGCCTGAGCGGGACGATCGACCTCGCCTGCGCGAGGGCGATCGCCAGCGAAGGGGCGAGCGCCTGAAAGCGCGAGCGCGGGCTGCAAGCCTGAGCACACCGCGACCGCAGACCCAGAGTTCAGCACAATGTGGGCATGACGCTGACCGAACTTCGCTACATCGTCGCCGTCGCCCGCGAGCGGCACTTCGGCCGCGCGGCCGAGGCCTGTTTCGTGTCGCAGCCCACGCTCAGCGTGGCCATCAAGAAGCTCGAGGACGAGCTCGAGCTGAAGCTGTTCGAGCGCGGCGGCAACGAGGTCAGCGTCACGCCGCTGGGCGAGGCCGTGATCAACCAGGCGCAGACGGTGCTGGAGCAGGCTGCCGCCATCAAGGAAATCGCCCAGCGCGGCAAGGATCCGCTGGCCGGCCCGCTGCGCCTGGGCATCATCTACACCATCGGGCCCTACCTGCTGCCCGAGCTGGTGCGCCAGGTGATCGAGCACAGCCCGCAGATGCCGCTGATGCTGCAGGAGAACTTCACCGTCAAGCTGCTGGAGATGCTGCGCACCGGCGAACTCGACTGCGCGATCCTGGCCGAGCCCTTCCCCGACACCGGCCTGGCCATCGCACCGCTGTACGACGAGCCCTTCATGGCCGCGGTGCCGAAAGCGCATCCGCTGGCCAAGCGCAAGTCGATCACCTCGGAAGAGCTGAAGGCGCAGACCATGCTGCTGCTAGGCACTGGCCACTGCTTCCGCGACCATGTGCTCGAGGTGTGCCCGGAGTTCGCGCGCTTTTCCAGCGACGCCGAAGGCATCCGCAAGAGTTTCGAGGGCAGCTCGCTGGAGACCATCAAGCACATGGTGGCCTCGGGCATGGGCGTGACGGTGGTGCCGCGGCTGAGCGTGGACCCCGAGGCGCAGCCGCACGTGCGCTACATCCCCTTTGCACCGCCGGTTCCCGTGCGGCGGGTGGTGCTGGCCTGGCGCCGCAGCTTCACGCGCTACGAGGCCATTGCCGCGCTGCGCAACGCCGTCTATGCCTGCAAGCTCGACGGCGTGACGCGGCTGTCCTGAGGGCATGGCGTCGGCTATGGCCGACATACTTGCATTCAATTGGCCGCGACCGCCGCGGTCGACTATGCTTTGAGCGCGATCCGAATCGTCGGCAGCCAAGAGGAGGTGAACCATGTCAACCGAAGCCAAGTGCCCGTTCAACCACGCCGCCGGTGGCGGTACCACGAACTACGACTGGTGGCCCAACCAGTTGCACCTGGATCTGCTGAGCGCGCACTCCAGCAAATCCGACCCGCTGGGCGGAAAGTTCGACTACGCCGAAGCGTTCAAGAAGCTCGACTACTTCGCGCTGAAGAAGGACCTGCTGGCGCTGATGACCGACTCGCAGGACTGGTGGCCGGCCGACTTCGGTCACTACGGCCCGCAGTTCGTCCGCATGACCTGGCATGCCGCCGGCACCTACCGCACCTCCGACGGCCGCGGCGGCGGTGGCCGCGGGCAGCAGCGCTTCGCACCGCTGAACAGCTGGCCCGACAACGTCAACATCGACAAGTCGCGCCGCCTGCTGTGGCCGATCAAGCAGAAGTACGGGCAAAGCATCTCCTGGGCCGACCTGCTGATCCTCACCGGCAACGTCGCGCTCGAGTCGATGGGCTTCCGCACCTTCGGTTTCGCCGGCGGCCGCGAAGACGTGTGGGAACCCGACAACGACGCCAACTGGGGCAACGAGGCCATCTGGCTCGACACCGGCAAGCGCTTCACCGGCAACCGTGACCTGGACCAACCGCTGGGCGCGACGCACATGGGCCTGATCTATGTGAATCCGGAAGGCCCGGACGCGAGCGGTGACCCGGTGGCCGCCGCGAAGGACATCCGCACCACTTTCAGTCGCATGGCGATGAACGACGAAGAAACTGTCGCGCTGATCGCCGGTGGTCATACCTTCGGCAAGGCGCACGGCGCGGCGCCCGAGTCGCACAAGGGCCCCGCGCCCGAGGGCGCGCCGCTCGAGCAGCAAGGCCTGGGCTGGATGAGCAACTACGGCACCGGCCACGGCAAGGACTGCATTTCCAGCGGCATCGAAGTGACCTGGACGACCACGCCGGCGCGCTGGAGCAACGACTTCTTCGAGCACCTGTTCAAGTTCGAATGGGAGCTGACCAAGAGCCCCGCCGGAGCCAAGATGTGGGTGGCCAAGGACGCGCCGGAGATCATTCCCGACGCGCACGTCCCCGGCAAGAAGCACAAGCCGACGATGCTGACCACCGACCTGACGCTGCGCCTGGACCCCGGGTTCGAGAAGATCTCGCGCCGCTTCCGCGACAACCCGCAGGCCTTTGCCGACGCCTTCGCGCGCGCCTGGTACAAGCTGACGCACCGCGACATGGGCCCGCTCGCGCGCTACCTCGGCCCCGAAGTGCCGAAGGAAGAGCTGATCTGGCAGGACCCACTGCCCGCGGCCACGCTCAAGCCCGCGGCCGCCGACATCGCGGACCTGAAGGCGAAGATCGCGGCGTCCGGGCTCACGGTCTCGCAGCTCGTGTCCACCGCCTGGGCTTCGGCCTCGACCTTCCGCGGCGGCGACAAGCGCGGCGGCGCCAACGGCGCACGCATCCGCCTCGCGCCGCAGAAGGGCTGGGAGGCCAACACGCCGGGCGAACTGGCCAAGGTGCTGTCCAAGCTGGAAGAAGTCCAGAAGGCGTCGGGCAAGCTCTCGCTGGCCGACGTGATCGTGCTGGCCGGCGGCGTCGGCATCGAGCAGGCGGCCAAGGCAGCGGGCATCAGCGTCGACGTGCCGTTCGCCCCCGGCCGCGTCGATGCCACGCAGGACAAGACCGACGTCGAGTCCTTCGGCGTGCTCGAGCCCGTGGCCGACGGCTTCCGCAACTACTTCAAGGGTCCCACCGGCATGGCCGTCGAGCATCTGCTCGTGGACAAGGCGCAGCAGCTGACGCTGACCGCGCCCGAGATGACGGCGCTGGTCGGCGGCCTGCGCGTGCTGGGCGCCAACAGCGGCGGCAGCAAGCACGGCGTGTTCACCGACAAGCCGGGCATGCTGTCGACCGACTTCTTCGTCAACCTGCTCGACATGGGCACCGAGTGGAAGCCGGCCGGCGGCAACTACGAGGGCCGGGACCGCAAGAGCGGCAAGACCAAGTGGACCGCCACGCGCGTCGATCTGGTCTTCGGTTCGAACTCGGTACTGCGCGCGCTGGCCGAGGTGTATGCGAGCGCCGACGCGAAGGAGAAGTTCGTCAAGGACTTCGTCGCCGCATGGGCGAAGGTGATGAACCTCGATCGCTTTGACCTGGCCTGAACCTGGAGCAAAGACAATGGCGAAGAGCAGATCGGCCGGCGCGCCGGCCATCAACATCGGCATCAGCGAAAAGGACCGCGCGGCCATCACCGCCGGTCTGTCCAAGCTGCTGGCCGACACCTACACGCTGTACCTGACGACGCACAACTTCCACTGGAACGTCACCGGGCCGATGTTCAACACGCTGCATGCGATGTTCATGGCCCAGTACACCGAGCTGTGGAACGCGGTGGACCCGGTGGCCGAACGGATCCGCTCGCTGGGCCACCCGGCGCCTGGCTCGTACGCGCAGTTCGGCAAGCTCAGCTCGCTGAAGGACGCGCCGGCCAACCCACCCAAGGCGCTGGAGATGGTGCGCATCCTGGTCGAAGGCCACGAGGCCGTGGCCCGCACGGCCCGCGCGGTGTTCCCGCTGGCCGACAAGGCCGGCGACGAACCCACCGCCGACCTGCTGACGCAGCGCCTGACAGTGCATGAGCAGACGGCCTGGATGCTGCGTTCACTGCTGGAAGACTGACAGCGGTTCAGCCCCGAGGCGGGACGGGGGTTCCGGGCGGCTTTCACGCCACGCGCCGCGGCGCGCCCTCAAGGTGCTGCCGGTCTGCGCCGATGACAGTCGTCACCGGCCCTTGATCGCATGCAGCCCCCCGTTTCCGACCCCGCCGACGACCTGGCCCTGGCGGACGCACCTCGGCGCGGGTCAGCGCGGCCTGCGGCGTCGCCTCATGGAGCGGTCAAAATGGCTGGTGAGCCTGCCCTCGCCGCGTTGCCCATGATGCGCTCCTGGGCCAACGCTGGCCGACCGATGTCCGCCCCCTCCGCCCCCTCCGCCCATCCCGCCGCCAGCCTCGACGCCGAACGCATCGAGGCGGCGCTGCTGCACGAGCGGCTGCACCTGTACGACACCAACCGCTGGCCGGCCATCGCCAGCCAGTCGGCGGTCGCGCTGCTGGTGCTCGGCGCCTTCTGGCAGGCGGCCAGCACCTCCGCCCTCGCTGTCTGGCTGGGGGTCGTTCTGCTGAGCCTGTGCGTGCGGCTTGTCGTGGGTGCGCGGCTGCGGCGCGCGCAACTGGCGCAGGTGCAACCGCAGCGACGACTGCTGTGGGCGGCGCGCCTGGCGGTCGCCGGGTCGGGCGCCGCATGGGGCGCGGCCGGGGTGCTGCTCTACTCGTCGTCGGACCTGCAGTCGCAGACGCTGCTGGCCTTCGTGCTGGCGGGGGTCGCGGCCGGCTCGCTGTCGATGACCGCCTTCGACCTCGCGGCCGCGTTCGCCTTCGTCGTGCTCACGCTGACGCCGCTCGGCCTGCGCATGATCGGCGCCGGCGGCAGCGCCGACACGACGATGGGCGTGATGGCGCTGCTGTTCGTGGCCCTGCTCGGCCTGAGCGGCCGGCGCGGACAGCAACAGGTGCGCGAGATGGTGATGGCGCGCGAGGCCGAGAAGCTGCGCGCGGAGTCGCTGCTCGACCACCAGCAGCAACTGCAGCAGATTTCGGACGAGCTGCGCCACAAGAGCGAGGCGCTGGCCGTGACGCTGGACAGCATGGACCAGGGCATGCTCAGCCTGGACGAGGCCGGCCGGACCCACTTCTTCAACCGGCGACTGGCGGAACTGCTCGACATCCCGGAGCCCTTTCTCGCGAGCCGGCCGTCGATGGACGAGATCGTGCGCCATCAGCTCGAGCATGGCCACTATGGCCAGGACTTCATGCTCGTCGAGCCGCAGGTGCGCGGCGTCATGCAACGCTGGTTCGCGGGCGACCGGCAGCCCTTGCCGCAGACCTACCTGCGCCGCACGCCGCGCGGCACGATGCTGGAGGTGAAGACGCGCTACCTGCCCGGCGCCGGGCTGGTACGCACCTTCTCCGACGTGACGGCCTTCTTCGAGGCACGCGAGCGCCTGCAGGCGAGCCAGGCCGAAGAGGGCAAGCTCGCGCTGGTGGCCGCGCATACCGACAACGCCGTGGCCATCACCGACGCGGACGACCGCATCGATTGGGTCAATGCGGCCTTCACGCGCATGACCGGCCACGCGCTGGAGCAGGCCGCGGGCCGCACGATGGCCGAGCTGCTGCGCGGCGAGCAGACCGACGTCGACGCGCTGCGGCGCATGGACGAGCAACTGCGCAACGAACACAAGGCCTCGGCCGAACTGCGCTACCAGCTGAAGGACGGCCGCACGCTGTGGCTCGCGATCGAGACCCATGCGGTGCTCGGACCCGACGGCGCCGTCCAGCAGTACATCTCGATCGGACGCGACGTGACCGAGCGTCAGGCCGCCGAGCAGGCGCTGCGCCTGGCGCGCGACGAGGCCGAGCGCGCGAGCCGGGCCAAGTCGGAGTTCCTCTCGGCGATGAGCCACGAACTGCGCACGCCGATGAACGCGATCCTCGGCTTCGCCCAGCTGCTCGACACCGACGCGGCGCGGCCGCTGGCCGAGCCGCACCGCGCCCACGTGCGCCACATCCTGCAGGCCGGCACCCACCTGCTGGCGCTGATCGACGACGTGCTGGACCTGGCGCGCGTGGAGGCCGGCAAACAGCCGATCCTGCTCGAGCCGGTGGCGCTCGGGCCGCTGGTGCGCGAATGCCTGGACCTGGTGCGCCCGCTGGCCGAGCAGCGCCAGGTCCGTCTCGATGGCGCCGGCGTCGTCGACGACGCCGGCTGGGTCGCCGCCGACCGCACGCGGCTGAAGCAGGTGCTGCTGAACCTGCTGTCGAATGCCATCAAGTACAACCGCGAGGGCGGCGCGGTGCGCCTGGGCTACGGGTGCGGGCCCACCGAGACGTGGCTCGACATCACCGACACCGGCCTCGGCCTCGGCCAGGAGCAACGGGTGCGGCTGTTCACGGCTTTCGAACGGCTCGGCGCCGAGCACGGCCCGATCCAGGGTGCCGGCATCGGCCTGGCCCTGTCCAAGCGCATGCTGGAGCTGATGGCCGGCCGCATCGAGGTCGACAGCGAGGTCGGCACGGGCAGCACCTTCCGCGTCTGGCTGCGGCGGGACGAAGCACCGGCCGACGCGCCGGTTCGGCATCCCTTGCTGCCGGTGCTGCCCGCCGAGCCCGACGCCGCGCCGGCCACGCGCAGGGTGCTGTACATCGAGGACAACGCGGTCAACGCGATGCTGATGGAGGCGGTGCTGGAGCGCGTGCCCGGCGTGCGCCTCGTCTGCGCGACGCTGCCCGAAGTCGGGCTGGAGCTAGCGCAAGCCGACCCGCCCGACCTGGTGCTGCTGGACATCCAGCTGCCGGGCATCGACGGCTTCGAGGTGCTGCGCCGGCTGCGTGCGTCGCCCGCGACGCTCGCGATTCCGGTGGTGGCGGTGAGCGCGAACGCGATGCGCAGCGACATCGAGCGTGCCCGCGCCGCCGGCTTCGACGACTACCTGACCAAGCCGATCGATTTCGAGCGCCTGCTGGCGCTGGTGCAGCGCTGCGCACCCGGCCGCGGCCGCGCAGCGACGGGCCCTGCATCGGCCGGATAATCGCGCCTTCGCCTGCATGCGCCGCTGTCTGTTGCCCGCGGTACGCTCCCCCGATGAAAGACTCTGCCTCCCGCATCGAGCAGGAGGTGCGCCGACGCCGCACCTTCGCCATCATCAGCCATCCCGACGCCGGCAAGACCACGCTGACCGAGAAGCTGCTGCTGTTTTCCGGCGCGATCCAGATCGCCGGCTCGGTCAAGGCGCGCAAGGCCAGTCGCCATGCCACCAGCGACTGGATGGAGATCGAGAAGCAGCGCGGCATCTCGGTGGCCTCGAGCGTGATGCAGATGGAATACCGCGATTGCGTCATCAACCTGCTCGACACCCCCGGCCACCAGGACTTCAGCGAAGACACCTATCGCGTGCTGACCGCCGTGGACGCCGCGCTGATGGTCATCGACGCGGCCAACGGCGTCGAGCCGCAGACACGGCGGCTGCTGCAGGTGTGCCGCGCACGGAACACGCCGATCCTGACCTTCGTCAACAAGATGGACCGCGAGGTGCAGGAACCACTGGCCCTGATGGACGAGATCGAGCGCGAGCTGGGCATGGAGGTGGTGCCTTTCACCTGGCCGGTGGGCATGGGCAAGCGCTTCCACGGCGTGATGGACCTGCGCGAACAGCGCATGCGCGTGTTCGCGCCCGGCGAAGACCGCAACCGCGACGACAGCGGGATCATCGACGGCCTGGACAATCCGGTCTATGCGCAGCGCTTCGGCGCCGAATACGAACACGCGCGACACGACATCGAGCTGGTGCGCGACGCCGCGCCGCCCTTCGACGAGCAGCAGTTCCTGGCCGGTCACCAGACGCCGATGTTCTTCGGCTCGGCGATCAACAACTTCGGTGTGCGCGAGGTGCTGGACGCGCTGGTCGACCTGGCGCCGGCGCCGGGCGAGCGCGCCGCCATCCAGCGCGTGGTGCAGCCCGACGAAGGCAAGTTCACTGGCGTGGTGTTCAAGATCCAGGCCAACATGGACCCGGCGCACCGCGACCGCATCGCCTTCGTGCGCGTGGCTTCGGGCCACTTCGAGCGTGGCATGCGCCTGAAGGTGGTGCGCTCGGGCAAGGAGCTGCGGCCGAACTCCGTGGTCAGCTTCCTGTCGCAGCGCCGCGAGCTGCTCGACGAGGCCTATGCCGGCGACATCATCGGCATTCCCAACCATGGTGTGCTGCAGCTCGGCGACACCCTCACCGAGGGCGAGACGCTGCAGTTCACCGGGTTGCCGTTCTTCGCGCCGGAGATGTTCCGCTCGGTCGAGGTGGCCGATCCGCTGCGCACCAAGCAGCTCAAGGCCGGGTTGACGCAGCTGGGCGAAGAAGGCGCGATCCAGGTCTTCCGACCGGTGGCCGGCTCGGTGCTGTTGCTCGGCGCCGTCGGGCAACTGCAGTTCGAGGTGGTGGCACACCGGCTGGAACATGAATACGGCGTCAAGGCGCGCATCCTGCCCAGCCGCTTCCAGGTGGCGCGCTGGGTCACCTGCCCCGAGGAGGACGGCGGCGCCAAGGAGCTGCAGCGCTTCATCGACGCCAATTCACATCGCGTGGCCTACGACGCGGTGGACGCACCGACGGTGCTGGTCGAATACGCGCCCGAGCTGCGCGCGATCGAGGCCAACTGGCCGAAGATCAGGTTCCACGCGCTGCGCGAGCATGCCGGGCTGGTGTTCCAGCGTCAGCTGGAGGGCTAGGGCCGAGAATCCGGCGCATGCAAGACCGCAGCTCGCGCCTCGCGCTGTACCTCGACCTGATCCGCTGGGACCGCCCAGCCGGCTGGTTGCTGCTGCTGTGGCCGTCGTTGAGCGCGCTGTGGATCGCGGCGGACGGTTTCCCGGGCTGGCACCTGCTTGCGGTGTTCGTGCTTGGCACGATCCTGATGCGCAGCGCTGGTTGCTGCGTCAACGATGTCGCCGACCGGGATTTCGACCGCCACGTCAAGCGCACCGCGATGCGGCCGGTGACGATCGGTTCGGTGTCGGTGCGCGAGGCGCTGGCGCTTGGCGCCTTCCTGGCGCTGCTGGCCTTTGCACTGGTACTGACAACCAATCCAGCGGCCATCCAGTTGTCGGTGGCCGGGCTGGCCGTGTCGGTGGGCTACCCCTTTGCCAAGCGCGTGCTCGCCATGCCCCAGGCCGTGCTCGGTGTCGCCTTCAGCTTCGGCGTGCCGATGGCCTTTGCTGCGGCGCTGGGCGGCAGCGAATGGAGCCTGGGCGCGATCGGCAGCGCGGTGCCGGCCTACGCCTGGTGGTTGCTGCTGGGCAACCTGTTCTGGGTGCTGGCCTACGACACCGAATACGCCATGGTCGATCGCGACGACGACCAGAAGATCGGCATCAGGACTTCGGCGCTGACGCTGGGCCGTTACGACGTGATGGCGGTGATGGGCTTCTATGCAACCTACCTGCTGTCGTGGGCGGTACTGGGTCGCGCGCTGGGCCTGGGGCGCATCTACCTGCTGGGCATCGCCGTGGCCGCGTTGCAGGCACTGTGGCACTACACGCTGATCCGGCATCGCGCGCGCGAAGGCTGCTTCAAGGCCTTCCGGCTGAACCACTGGCTCGGCTTTGCCGTGTTTGCCGGCGTGGCGCTGGACCTGGCCTTGCGCTAGCCGGCTAGACCGGGTCACCCAGTTCGCGCGCGCGCCGCTGCGCGGCCCGCAGCGCCTTGACGAAGGCCGCCTTGACGCCATCGGCGTCGAGCGAGCTGATCGCGGCATGTGTGGTGCCACCCTTCGAAGTGACCCGTTCGCGCAAGACGGCTGGCGCTTCGTCCGACTGCTGCGCCAGCGCGGTGGCACCCGCGAAGGTGGCCAGCGCGAGCGCACGCCCTTGTGCGGGGCTCAAGCCCATGTCCGCGGCCGCCTGCATCATGGCCTCGACGAAGTAGAAGACATAGGCGGGCCCGGAACCCGACAGCGCGGTCACCGCGTCCAGGTCTTCCTCGCGCGCGACCCAGAGCAGTTCACCGGTGGGCGCGAGCACCTGTTCGACGGCAAGCCGTTCGGCCGGGCTGACGGCGTCGCGCGCATACAGTCCGGCAATACCCCGGCCGATCAGTGCCGGCGTATTGGGCATGGCGCGCACCACACGCTTGCTGCCGCTGGCACGCGCAATGGTCTCGCTGCGGATGCCGGCCATCACACTGAGCTGCAGTGCACCGGCCACGAAGGCCGCGCAGGGCGCGGCGGCTTCAGCGAAAGTCTGCGGCTTGACCGCCCAGACCACCAGGTCGGCCCGGGACAGGCCGGCGTCGGCAGTGGCGCGCGCCTCGATGCCGAACTGCGCCGCGAGCTTCTGCCGCTGCGCCTCGAAGGGCTCCACCACCTGGATCGACGCCGGCGTGCGGCCGTGCTTCAACAGGCCGCCGATGAGCGCCGCAGCCATGTTGCCACCACCGATGAACGCAATGCCGGAAGGGTTCATGCACTCAGTGTAGCCAGCCAGCCCTCGGCAAGGCCCGGCGCGGTGCCGGCAGGCGAGTTCCTTACACTGCGCGACTGACGATCGTCCGAGCTTGCCGGGCCGGGTTCGCGCTCGCCCCGACCCACTTCGCGTGCCGGCAGACCCTGACCCTCTTGCACGCCGCCCAACCGACCCGACATAAATCCCATGAACCCATCCGCTGCCGACCCCGCCCTGTCCTTCGACGTGACCGAGGCGGACTTCCGCCAGACCGTTCTTGAACGCTCGCTCGACGTGCCGGTATTGCTGGACTGCTGGGCCCCGTGGTGCGGGCCTTGCCGCAACCTCAAGCCGGTGCTGGAAAAACTGGTGCGCGACTATGGCGGCAGCTTCGTGCTGGCCAAGCTCAACACCGACGAGGCGCCGCAGATCTCGGCCGCGCTGCAGATCCGCAGCATTCCGCTGGTGGTGCTGTTCATCGGCGGCAAGCCGGTGGACCAGTTCATGGGCGCGCTGCCGGAATCGAAGGTGCGCGAGTTCCTCGACAAGCACATCGGCGAGCAGGTGTCGGAGGTCGACGCCTTGCGCGCCGAGGCTGCGGCCGAAGCCGACCCGGCCGTGGCCGAAGCCATGTTGCGCGAGGCGCTGAAGCTCGAGCCCGGCCACACCGAGGTGGCGCTCGACCTGGCCGCCAGGCGGGTCGACCGTGGTGCCTTCGACGATGCGACGGCCCTGCTCGGTGGCATTCCCGCCGAGCGGCGCAGCGAGCGGCACGCGGCGCTGCTCAAGCGCATCGAGCTGGCGAAGCACCGGCCCGAAGGCGACCCGCAGGCCCTGGCCGCGCGCATCGCCACAAACCCCAGGGACTTCGAGGCGCGTTTCGCGCTGGCTGCGCTGCGTGCCTACGAGGGCGACTTCAATGCCGCCTTCGACGAACTGCTCGATGTGGTGTTGCGCGACAAGGCCGAATGGCGCGAGAAGGCACGCCTGAAGCTCGTCGAATGGTTCGAGGTCTGCCCTGACGCGGCCGCGGTGGGCCGCGGTCGGCGTTATCTGGGCATGTATCTGAACTGAAAGTCCGAGAGCGGGCGCGCGATTCAGCCGCGCGTGCCGAAGATCGCGGTGCCGATGCGCACCAGTGTGGCGCCTTCGGCGACCGCGGCCTCCAGGTCGGCGCTCATGCCCATCGACAAGGTGTCCAGGCGCAAGCCGCCGTCGTTCAGCGCCGTCAGCAGTTCGTGCAGTGCGCGGTGCGGGGCGCGTTGCGCGTCGGCGTCCGCTGCGGGCTCGGGTATGGCCATCAGCCCGCGCAGTTGCACACGTTCGCGCGGCAGTGCGTTCACGGCCTGCGCCACGGCCTTCACCTGGTCCGGCAGCAGCCCGCTCTTGCTGGCTTCGCCACTGATGTTGACCTGCAGGCACAGCTGCAGCGGCGCCAGGCCGGCGGGCCGCTGTTCGGCCAGACGTTGTGCGATCTTCAGCCGCTCCACCGACTGCACCCAGTCGAAGCGTTCGGCCACGACGCGGGTCTTGTTGCTCTGCAAGGGGCCGATCAGGTGCCAGGACAGATCGGCGCGCAGGTCGGCCAGCGCGTCGATCTTCGCCAGCGCCTCCTGCACGTAGTTCTCACCGAACTCACGCTGCCCGGCGGCATGCGCCAGGCGCAGCTGTGTTGCGTCGAAGGTCTTGCTCACTGCCAACAACGTGACGCTTTGCGCAGGCCGGCCGGCGGCGTGGCAGGCGCGTGCGATGCGCTGCCGCACTTGCTGTAAGTTCGCTTCGATGCTCGCCATAATGCCCTGAGCTTATCGCTTGCCGGGCGCACCCCATCCATGGATATCACGCAACTGCTGGCCTTCTCGGTCAAGAACAAGGCCTCCGACCTGCACCTGTCGGCCGGCCTGCCGCCGATGATCCGGGTGCACGGCGACGTGCGCCGCATCAACATCGAGCCGCTGGACCACAAGCAGGTCCACGCCATGGTGTACGACATCATGAACGACGGCCAGCGCAAGCACTATGAAGACACGCTGGAGTGCGACTTCAGTTTCGAGATCCAGGGCTTGGCGCGATTCCGTGTCAACGCCTTCAACCAGAACCGCGGCGCCGGTGCGGTTTTCCGCACCATCCCGAGCAAGATCCTGACACTGGAGCAGTTGAACGCGCCCAAGGTCTTTGCCGATCTGGCGCTGCGCCCGCGCGGACTGGTGCTGGTCACCGGGCCCACCGGCTCAGGCAAGAGCACGACGTTGGCGGCGATGGTCAACCATCTGAACGAGAACGAATTCGGCCACGTGCTCACGGTCGAAGACCCGATCGAGTTCGTGCACGAAAGCAAGAAGTGCCTGATCAACCAGCGCGAGGTCGGGCCGCACACGCTGAGCTTCAACAACGCGCTGCGCTCGGCACTGCGCGAGGATCCCGACGCCATCCTGGTGGGTGAAATGCGCGACCTGGAGACCATCCGCCTGGCGCTGACCGCGGCCGAAACCGGCCATTTGGTGTTCGGCACGCTGCACACCAGCAGTGCCGCCAAGACGGTCGACCGCGTGGTCGACGTCTTTCCCGCGGCCGAGAAGGACATGGTGCGCGCGATGCTGTCCGAATCGCTGGTGGCGGTGATCTCGCAGTCTTTGTGCAAGCTCAAGGACGGCTCGGGCCGTGTCGCCTCGCACGAAATCATGCTGGCCACCTCGGCCATCAAGAACCTGATCCGCGAGAACAAGATCGCGCAGATGTATTCGTCTATCCAGACGGGGCAGAGCCTGGGCATGCAGACGCTCGACCAGAACCTGTCCGACCTGGTGCGCCGCAACGTGATCTCCCCGGCCGAGGCCAGGGCGAAGGCCAAGTTCCCCGAGAATTTCCCTGGCTAGATGACAGCCGCCGTTCGCTTCGCTCACTTGCTCACCGAGGGGACGTCGAGGGCCGCCTGGGAGCGGGCCGGCGCTGGCCCTCGCGACCGCACTTGCCATCCAAGGAATCCTCATGGAACGTGACCAGGCCTCCAAGTTTGTCAACGACCTGTTGCGCCTGATGCTGTCGCGCAAGGGCTCGGACCTGTTCCTGACCGCCGAGTTTCCGCCGGCGATCAAGGTCGACGGGCAGATCAGCAAGGTCTCGCCTCAGCCGTTGACCGGGCAGCACACGCTGCAGCTGGCGCGCGCCGTGATGAACGACAAGCAGGCGGCAGAGTTCGAGAAGACCAAGGAGTGCAACTTCGCCATCTCGCCGCAGAGCATCGGGCGCTTTCGCGTCAACGCGTTCATGCAGCAGGGCAACGTGGGACTGGTGTTCCGCACCATCCCGGCCACCTTGCCGACGATCGAGTCGCTGAACCTGCCCAAGGTGCTGAAGGAAGTGGCCATGACCAAGCGCGGGCTGGTCATCTTCGTCGGTGCCACGGGCTCCGGCAAGAGCACCTCGCTGGCGGCGATGGTCGACCACCGCAATCAGAACTCGCATGGCCACATCATCACCATCGAAGATCCGGTGGAATTCGTGCATCCGCACAAGAACTGCATCGTCACGCAGCGCGAGGTCGGCATCGACACGGACGGCTGGGACATGGCGCTGAAGAACACGCTGCGCCAGGCGCCGGACGTGATTCTGATGGGCGAGATCCGCGACCGCGAGACCATGGACCACGCGGTGGCCTTCGCCGAGACCGGCCACCTGTGCATGGCCACGCTGCACGCCAACAGCTCCAACCAGGCGCTGGACCGCATCATCAACTTCTTTCCCGAGGAGCGCCGGGCGCAGCTGCTGATGGACCTGTCGCTGAACCTGAAGGCGCTGGTCTCGCAGCGGCTGCTGCCGCACCAGGAAGGCAAGGGCCGCATCGCCGCGGTGGAGATCCTGCTGAACACGCCGCTTGTGGCCGACATGATCTTCAAGGGCGAGGTCGGCGAGATCAAGGAGCTGATGAAGCGTTCGCGCGAGCTCGGCATGCAGACCTTCGACCAGGCGCTGTTCGACCTGTACGAAGCCAACGCCGTGAGCTACGAGGATGCCCTGCGCAATGCCGATTCGGTGAACGACCTGCGGCTGCAGATCAAGCTGCACAGCCAGCGCGCACGCAACCCCGACCTGGCCTCCGGCACCGAGCACCTGACGATTGTTTGATCACCGCCGCAGCGGCTTCGCCGTTCCACCACGAGGGGCCAGCGGCCCGACAGCGCCAGTTCCGCGGTGTGAACTCGGTCACCTCGGCATACTGCGACCATGAGCAACAAGTCCTACGACCCTTTGCCCCCGTGCCGCGTGGCCTTTCTCGGCCTGGGCGTGATGGGCCATCCCATGGCGGGCCACCTGGCCCGCGCCGGCCATCGCGTCACGGTCTTCAACCGCAGCACCGCCAAGGCCATCGACTGGCAGTCGCAGTACGGCGGCGAGCGGGCCGCCACGCCGGCGGCCGCCGCGGCCGGCGCGCAGTTCGTGTTCGCCTGTGTCGGCAACGATGACGACCTGCGCAGCGTGGTGCTGGGCAGCGACGGCGCCTTCGCCGGCATGGCGCCGGGTGCGGTGTTCGTGGACCACACCACGGCTTCGGCCGCGGTGGCGCGCGAGCTGCACGCCGATGCCATCGAGCATGGCCTGCACTTCGTCGACGCGCCGGTGTCTGGCGGCCAGGCCGGTGCGGTGAACGGCGCACTCACCATCATGTGCGGCGGCGAACCGGCGGCCTTCGACGCGATGCGGCCGCTGGCGTTGGCCTATGCGCGCGCCGTTACCCGCGTCGGCGGATCAGGTGCCGGCCAGTTGGCGAAGATGGTCAACCAGACCTGCATCGCCGGACTGGTTCAGGGCCTTGCCGAAGCCATCGCGTTCGGCGAGAAGGCCGGCCTGGACATGGCTCAGGTGCTCGAGGTCATCGGCAAGGGCGCGGCGCAAAGCTGGCAGATGGACCACCGCGGCCCGACGATGGTGGAGGGCCGCTTCGACTTCGGCTTCGCGGTGGACTGGATGCGCAAGGATCTCGGCCTGGTGCTCGACGAGGCGCGGCGCAACGGTGCGCGCCTGCCGGTCACCGCACTGGTCGACCAGTTCTACGGCGACGTGCAGAGCATGGGCGGCGGGCGGCTGGACAGCTCCAGCCTGATCAAGCGGTTGCGCGGCTGAGCCGTACAGCGCTACTTGGAAGGCGCCGAGGCTGGCGCTTTCGCCGGCGTCGAGGGCGGCACCGGCATCGCGGCCAATTCGGCCGGCGTAATGATCTCGAACACCTTCACCACCTTGGCCACGCCGCCGACGCCACGTGCCACGTTGCCCGCCGAGGTGGCCTCGGCTTCGATGACGCGGCCCATCAGGTAGACCACGCTGCGTTCGGTGACGACCTTGATCGACGCGACCTGCAAGTCCTTGGTGTCGACGAAAGCGGCCTTGACCTTGGTGGTGATGATCGAGTCGTCGGAGCGCTGGCCGAGCGAGCTGTTCGGCATCACCGCCAGCTCATTCAGTACCGCACGCACGTTTTCCACTTTCGCGACCGCCGCCTCGACCTTGCTGCGGTCGGCTTCCGAGGGCACCTCGCCGGTGAGCAGCACCACACGGTTGTAGCTGGTGGCGTTGACATGGCCGCGGTCGCCGATGCTGGCCGTCACCGCGCTCGAGGCGCGCAGCTCGATGGTCTGGTCGTCGACCTGCGCGCCGGTGCTGCGACGGTCCACCGCCATCATCGAGCCGCCGACCATGGCACCGCCGACCACGGCGACGCAGCCGCCGAGCACGCCGCCGAGTGCCAGGCAGGCCAGCAGCGCGCTGCCGAAGCGGAGTCGAGCCGAGCCAACCTGGTACATCTTCTTGTCAGTCATAGGGGTTCCTGTTCTCCCATCAGTTGCAGATCCACCGCATCGCAAAGGCAATGCAGCACCAGCAGCTGCATCTCGACCACGCGCGCCGTGCGTTCGTGAGATATCGCGACGATCACGTCCGTCTCGCCGAGCGCTTCGCGCAGCGCCCCGACGCTCTGCCCCCCGAGCACGACGACGCTCATGTCGCGGGCATGCGCCGCATCGATGGATCCCCTGAGCACACGCTCCTGGCCCAGCGCATCGATCAGCAGCAGTACATCGCCGGGCTGTCCCAGCGCCTGCACCTGTCTGGCAAACACCTGCTCGATGCCTTCATGTGCAGCGAGCGCGGTCACCAGTGCGTTGTCCGCCGACAGCGCCAGTGCCGCAAGACCCGGTCGCTCGCGTTCGAAGCGGCCGATGAGGGCCGCGCAGAAGTACCGGGACAGCGCCGCACCGCCACCCAGACCTCCCACCAGCAACTTGCCGCCTGCAGTGATGCAGCCGATGAGCGCCTGGACCGCCTCGGAAATCGGACGGGCCAAGCCCTCTGCGGTCTGGTATTGCAGGTCAGCGCTGTCGAAGAACTGCTGCTGAATGCGCTGTTCGAGCATGGCCACGGATCATATGACACGGCCCACGTGCACCGGTTCCATCGATTACCCCGTCGATTCGAGCGGATCTCGTGATCGAGCAACGGGCTGGCACCGTGACACCTTCGGCCGTCAAGACGGACGGGGCCAGGTCAGAAAGCATCGAAGGCGGCCTTGAGCCAGCTGAGTTCGGCACCGTCGATGGCCACCACGTCGAAGCGGCAGGGCGGAAGCACCGGCAGTCGCAACAGGTAGTGCTGCGCTGCGCGCACGATGCGCCGCTGCTTGGTCGCGTCGACGCTGGCCAGCGCGCCGCCGTGGCTGGCGCCGGCGCGCGAGCGCACCTCGACGAAGACCAGTGTGCCGTCGCGCTCGCGCAGTATCAGGTCGAGTTCCGCGCCGCGCGCGTGCGGCCCGAGCGCGACCCGATAATTGCGCTGCACGAGCACGAGGCCCTGGCGCTGCAGATAGGCCAGCGCGAGCGACTCGGCATCGTCGCCGATCGCCTTCGTGTTACGCCCTTCGCCATTGCCGCCCGCACGGCCTGCCGCCTTGAACATCGACCCCGCCCTCCTGCAATCCGCCGCCGCCGAGGCCGCGGGCGCACAGCAGTATCCCGCAGGCGCGCTGTATGTCGTGGCCACGCCCATCGGCAACCTGGCCGACCTGACGCTGCGCGCGATCCACGTGCTCGGCCTGGTCGACGCGCTGGCGTGCGAGGACACGCGAGTCAGTGCCGGGCTGTTGCGCCACCTGGGGCTCGACAAACCGCTGATCGCGCTGCACCAGCACAACGAGATGCAGGCCGGCGCGCTGGTTCTGCAGCGCCTGGCGATGGGCCAGCGCGTGGCCTATGTCAGCGATGCCGGCACGCCGGCGGTGTCCGACCCCGGCGCCGCGCTGGTGGCGATGGTGGCCGCAGCCGGCCATCGGGTGCTGCCGATCCCCGGCGCGAGCAGCGCGCTGGCCGCGCTCTGTGTGGCCGGCGACGTGCGCAGCAGCGGCTTCGAATTCGTCGGCTTCCTGCCCTCGCGCGGCGCCGAACGGGCGGCCGCGCTGCACCGCCTGGGTCAGGCTACGGTGGCGCAAGTGCTGTTCGAAGCGCCGCACCGCATCGAGACCCTGGCCCGCGAGCTGGCGGCGCTGGCACCGCAAAGGCCCTTGACGCTTTGCCGCGAGCTGACGAAGCAATTCGAGTCCGTGGCCACCCTGTCGGCTGAGCAACTGCCGCACTGGCTGGCGGCGGATGCGAACCGGCTGCGCGGTGAATTCGTGCTGGTGCTGCATGCGCCTCAGCCATCCGACGCGCCGAGCACGGGCCCGTCGGCGGCGGCGCTGGACATGCTGACGGTGCTGCTGCGCGAGCTGCCGCTGAAACAGGCGGTGAGCCTGGCTGCCGAGCTGAGCGGTGCGCCGCGCAATGCGCTGTACCAGGCGGCGCTGCAGCGCAAGGACGAAGCCCCTTCGAGCCATTGACGCGGCGGCCGACTTCTACAATGAAGCGACACTTCTTCCGGACACGCCCATGATCAGCCGCGAACCGACCCTCGAACGCCTGGCCATCGCGCAGCAGGTGCTGCTCGATCCATTCGGCCTGGACGAAGCGTCGCTGGCGCGCGCGCTGGCCACCATCGGCGAGCACCGCATCGACGATGCCGACCTGTACTTCCAGAGCACGCGGCACGAGGGCTGGAGCCTGGAAGAAGGCATCGTCAAGAGCGGCAGCTTCAGCATCGACCAGGGCGTGGGTGTACGCGCGGTGGCCGGCGAGAAGACCGCCTTCGCCTATTCCGACGAGCTGTCCGAAGCCGCGCTGCTGGACGCGGCGCGCACCGTGCGCACCATTGCCGCCGCGGGCCAGAGCCGGCGCGTCAAGGTGGCGAGCAAGCCGCGCATTGCCGCAAGCCGCGTGCTGTATGCGCCGACCGACCCGATCGCCACGCTCGACAGCGCGCAGAAGGTGGCACTGCTGGAGCGCGTGGAAAAACTCGCCCGCGCCAAGGACCCGCGCGTGGTGCAGGTCATGGCCGGTCTGGCGGCCGAATACGACGTGGTGCTGGTGGCCCGCGCCGACGGCACGCGCGCGGCCGACGTGCGCCCGCTGGTGCGTGTGTCGGTGACCGTCATCGCTGAAGCGGCTGGCCGCCGCGAGGTCGGCAGCGGCGGTGGCGGCGGGCGCTACGGCCTGGGCTACTTCCAGGACGACTTGCTTGCCAGCTACGTCGACCAGGCGGTGAACGCCGCGCTGACGAACCTGGAGGCGCGGCCTGCGCCGGCCGGCGAGATGAGCGTGGTGCTCGGCCCGGGATGGCCCGGCGTGCTGCTGCACGAGGCGGTGGGCCACGGCCTGGAAGGCGACTTCAACCGCAAGGGCTCATCCACATTTGCCGGGCGCGTCGGCCAGCGCGTGGCCGCCAAGGGTGTGACCGTGCTCGACGACGGCACTCTCGCCGACCGGCGCGGTTCGCTCAATGTCGACGACGAAGGCCATGCGACGCAGCGCAACGTGCTCATCGAGGACGGCATCCTCAAGGGCTACATCCAGGACTCGATGAACGCGCGGCTGATGGGCGTCAAGCCCACCGGCAACGGCCGGCGCGAGAGCTATGCGCACGTGCCGATGCCGCGCATGACCAACACCTACATGCTGGCCGGCACGATGGCCAAGGAAGAGATCATCGCCAGCATGAAGCGCGGGCTGTATGCCACCAACTTCGGCGGCGGCCAGGTCGACATCACCAGCGGCAAGTTCGTGTTCTCGGCCAGCGAGGCCTTCTGGGTGGAAAACGGCAAGATCGCCTACCCGGTGAAGGGTGCCACGCTGATCGGCAACGGGCCCGAGGCGATGACGCGTGTCAGCATGATCGGCAACGACCTGCAGCTCGACACCGGCGTGGGCGTGTGCGGCAAAGAAGGCCAGAGCGTGCCGGTGGGCGTGGGCCAGCCGACGTTGCGCATCGACCGCCTGACGGTCGGCGGCACGGCATAGGGACACGATACCTGCCTGCGCACGTGTTCGTGCTCCATGCCGGCGAGGAGCTCTGCGACGAGCGGCCTGAGGAAAAGCAGTCATGCAAATCGTCCACGATTCCAGGCATGCCCTGGCCACCCTCGATGCCGCCGGCATCGGCACGGTGCAGTTGCGCGATGCCGGCGCGCTGAACATCGTCGGCAGCGCGGCCATCGAGGCCCTGAGCGCCGCCCTGCTGGCGCTCGGCGCGGCGCCCGGCCTGCGCGTGCTGGTGCTGCGCGGCAGCGGCGATCGTGCCTTCATCGGCGGCGCCGACATCGGCGAGATGGCCACGCTCACCCCGGCCACGGCCGCAGCCTTCATCACCCGGCTGGCCAGGCTGTGCGATGCCGTGGCCGAGGTGCCGGTGCCGGTGATCGCGCGCATCGCCGGCTGGTGCCTGGGCGGCGGGCTCGAGGTGGCGCTGGCCTGCGACCTGCGCCTGTGCGACGACAGCGCGGTGTTTGGCATGCCCGAGGTGAAGGTCGGTATCCCTTCGGTGATCCATGCGGCGCTGTTGCCGCGCCTGGTGGGCCAGGCGCGGGCCCACTGGTTGCTGCTGTGCTGCGAGAACATCGACGCCGAGCGGGCCGAGGCCTGGGGACTGGTGCACGAGCGCTGTGCCACAGGTCATCTGGATCGGGCGGTGCAGATGCGCGCCGCCTCGCTGGCCGCACTGCCACCGCAGGCGCTGCGCCAGCAGAAGCGCCTGCTGCGCCACTGGCAGACTGTGCCGCTGGCGCAGGCCGTGCGCGACAGCATTGGCGAGTTCGCTCTGGCCTACGCCAGTGGCGAGCCGCAGGCGCTGATGGGCGAGTTCATGGCGCGCAAAGGCCGCCGCGCGCAATAGGAACAGTCGACCCAATGCTGGCGTGCCTGGCCACAGCTCAGGTGCGGGGCAGCGTGACGGTGAAGGTCGAGCCGACGCCACTGTGACTGCTGACCTGGATATGTCCCTGCATCAGCGTCACCAGGGCCCGGGTTACGGTCAACCCGATGCCGGTACCTTCGATGCCACCGCGTGCCTGCGCCAGGCGGTTGAAGGGTTCGAACAGGTGTGGCAGGTCGGCGGCGTCGATGCCCAGGCCGGTGTCCTTCAGCTCGATCGACAGGCAGGCACGGCCTTCGGTCGGCGGCGCCGGCGCAATGAGCAGGTCCACGCTGCCGCCGACGCGGTTGTACTTGATGGCGTTGGACAGCAGGTTCAGCAGCACCTGGCGCAAGCGCGTGCGGTCGGCGCGCGCAGCCAGGGCTTGCCCCTTGATCTGCAGTGTCACGCGCACTTGTGCGGATTCGGCCTGGGGGCGCAGCATGTCGATGGCCTCTTCGGCCAGTGCGCGCATCGGCACGGCGTCGAGTTGCACCTGCAGGCTGCCGCTTTCAATGCGTGTCAGGTCGAGCAAGTCGCCGATCATGCGCAGCAGATGCTCGCCGGCCTCGCGGATCAGCTTGACACGCCGCCGCTGGCCCTCGCTCAGGTTGTCGGCACGGTCGATCTCCAGCAGCTGAGAGAAGCCCAGCACCGCGTTCAGTGGCGTGCGCAGCTCGTGGCTCATGCGCGAGAGGAACTCGGTCTTCGCGCGGTTGGCCGCCTCGGCGGCAGCCTTGTCCTGGCGCGCCCGCTCCAGTTCGCGCAGCTCGGTCACGTCCTGCATGTAGCCGTGCCACACGGTGGTGCCATTGCTGCCGCGGGTCGGCGACGAGGTGGCGCGCACCCAGCGCACGCTGTCGGGCGAGGCATGCACGCGGAACTCCCATTGCCACAGCGACAGCCGGTGGGCCGACTCGATGGTGCTCGCGGTCACTCCCGCGCGGTCGGCTTCGTCGATGCGGTCCATCAGCTCGGCGGCATTCACCGCCGCCAGCGCTGGGTCCAGCCCGAACAGCGTGCGCGCGCGGTCGCTCAGATAGGGGAAACGAGGCACGAAGTCGGCGTCCAGCTCGAACTGGTACAGGATGCCCGGTACGTGCAAGGCAAGTCGTTCCAGACGCGCGGCCGCTGCCGATGCGGCTTGCTCCTGCTCGCGCTGCGCGCTGATGTCGGTCTGCGTACCGACCATGCGCATGGGCCGGCCATCGGCATGCCGCTCGACGATGCGCCCGCGTTCCTGGTACCAGCGCCATTGGCCGTCACGGGCGCGGATGCGGTAGGCGTGCTCGTAGTGGTCGAGTTCGCTGCGTGCATGGCGTAGGTAGGCCTGGTGATTGGCGGCCAGGTCGTCCGGATGGATCAACTGGTTCCAGTCTTCCTGGGTGCGGCCGATTTCGTGCGCGCCATAACCCAGCTGCTGCAGCCCTTCGTCGATATCGCTGAGCCCGTCGGTATCGATGTCCCATTCCCACACGAAGGTGCCGCCACCCTGCAATGCGCTACGGATCATCTGGACGTAGCCGGCACGCGGGGTTGGCTCGCCGGCAGTGGCATCGTTCAGCAGCAGCGCCGCCATGGCTACACACACCGGCTCCAGCCGGTCGGCCACGTTCGCCATGTCGGGCACGTGCAGGCGCAACATGCCGACCTGCCGCCCCAGCCGCGACAGCGGCAGCTGCAGCGCGGCCGCCGGGGCCGGTCCGCGGGTTGCTTCGCCGCGCGCGCCGAGCCCAGGCGTTGCCGAAATCTGCCAGCGGGTCGAACCGTCGGCCTGCTGCGCGAGCAGCTCGCACGGCGCGTCCAGGCGGCGTGCCAACGCGCTCAACAGCGTCTGCAGCGCGTGGCGCGCGTCACCACGGTTCACGTGGTCGAGCAGCGCCTCGTGGGCCAGCGCATGCCAGTCGGCGGCGATGTCGCCGCGGGCCTCGGGTGTCATGGCGCGCGCACCGGCGCTCAATGCGCGGCGTGCAGCGTCTCGCCGGCCTTGAGTCGGTAGACCGTGCCGCAGTAGGGGCACTGGCCCTCGCCGGTGGTGGCCACGTCGATGTAGACGCGCGGGTGGTTGCTCCACAACGCCATCGTCGGGTTCGGGCAGAAGACCACGCCCGGGCCCTGCAGGTCCTTGGCGGCCACCTCGACCACGGCAATCGGTTTGCTCATTGCATCAGACCTTGCTCAACCATTCGGCGTACTTCGGATTGCGGCCGTTGACGATGTCGAAGAAGGCCGCCTGTATCTTCTCGGTGACGGGACCGCGCGAGCCGCTTCCCAGTTCGACCCGGTCGAGTTCGCGGATCGGCGTCACTTCGGCCGCGGTGCCGGTGAAGAAGGCCTCGTCGCTGATGTAGACCTCGTCGCGGGTGATGCGCTTTTCCACCAGCTTCAGGCCCAGGTCGGAACAGATGGCGAAGATGGTGTCGCGGGTGATGCCGTTGAGCGCGCCAGCCGACAGGTCGGGCGTGAAGACCACGCCTTTCTTGACGACGAACAGGTTCTCGCCCGCGCCCTCGGAGACGAAGCCGCTGGCGTCGAGCAGCAGCGCCTCGTCGTAGCCGTCGTCCAGCGCCTCCATGTTGGCCAGGATCGAGTTGGTGTAGTTGCTCACCGCCTTGGCCTGCGTCATCGTGATGTTGACGTGGTGGCGTGTATAGCTGCTGGTCTTGACGCGGATGCCGCGCTTCATGCCTTCTTCGCCCAGGTACGCGCCCCAGGGCCAGGCCGCGACCATCAGGTGGATGGTGTTGCCCTTGGGGCTGACGCCGAGCTTCTCGGAGCCGATCCAGGTCAGCGGACGCAGGTAGCAGCTTTCCAGCTGGTTGACGCGCACGACCTCGCGCTGCGCGTCCATCACCTGCTCCAGGCTGAAGGGGATCTTCATGCGCAGGATCTTGGCGCTGTTGAACAGCCGTTCGGTGTGCTCGCGCAGCCGGAAGATGGCCGTGCCGCCCACCGTGTTGTAGGCGCGCACGCCTTCGAAGGCGCCACAACCGTAGTGCAGCGTGTGGGACAGCACGTGGATCTTGGCGTCGCGCCATTCGACCATCTGGCCGTCCATCCAGATCTTGCCGTCGCGGTCGGACATGGACATGGTTCGTCCTCGGAAAATGGGGGTTGGAAATCGATTCTAAGGGCCGCGTCATCAGGCTTCGGGAGGCTGCGGCACGGCGACGCCGTCGTCGCGGCTCAACTCCCACGACTGCAGCTTGCCGCCGTCGAATTCCAGGCTGACGCGCGCGCCGCCCGGGTCGGCCCAGCCCCAACGCTCGGGCGCTTCGCCGAGTTTCGTGCCCAGGCTGCGCGTGATCACCAGCACCTGCAGCAGCGTCATGCCGACCTCGAGCTTGCTGTGCAGCATGACGGTGCTGTCCACATGGCCCACCGGCGCGCCAGCGGCCTTCTTCAGCACGCGCAGCGAGCGGCTGAACTGCAGCAGCAGCCAGAACACCAGCACGGTGACGCCGAGCACCACGCCCGGCCAGCCCCAGCCGATGTAGCCGGCGGCGATGCCCAGCGCAGCCAGGCCCCAGCCGACCCATGGATTCATCGATGCATTCGAGTTGGAGTGCGGCGCGGTGGTCTTCGCAAGCCGCTTCTATAAAATCCGCGGCCGTGGGCAACACAGGCCGGAGCGGGCTCCTTGAAAATATATCCGAAGTCCCTCGCCATCGACGCGCTTGCGCTGCTGAACACCTTCCCCACCGGCTCGACGGACGCAGAGCAGTTGCGTGCGCTGCTCGGGCGGCTGTCACCGCTGTCGTCGGACAAGGAACTGATCCGCATGGGACCGCGCGGCGATGGCGGCTACCTGCTGCCGAACGACCTGGCGGGCATCGAGGCGCTGTTCTCGCCCGGCGTCAATGAGGTCTCGGGTTTCGAACTGGCGTGTGCGAATCTGGGCATGAAGGTCTTCCTGGCCGACAAGTCGGTGGACCGGCCGCCGGATTCGCACCCGCTGTTCCACTTCACCAAGAAGTTCGTCGGTGTGACCACCGACGACGGCTTCATGACGATCGACGATTGGGTGGCCGATTCGCTGCCCGGAACGGCCTCCGACCTGCTGCTGCAGATCGACATCGAGGGCTTCGAGTACGAGACCTTCCTGGGCATGTCGGACCGCTTGATGCGCCGCTTCCGCATCATCGTCGCGGAGTTCCACAGCCTGGACGAACTCTTCGGCAAGCACTTTTTCCGCATCGGCTCGCGCACCTTCGACAAGATCCTGCAGACCCACGCCTGCGTTCACATCCACCCGAACAACTGCTGCCGGCTGGTCAGCCGCGGCGGCTTGTCGATTCCGCGGGTGGCCGAGTTCAGCTTCCTGCGCAGGGACCGTATCGCCCAGGCCGTGCCAGCGACGGTGTTCCCGCATCCGCTGGACTGCGACAACCATGCGAACCCGAGCCTGCCGTTGCCAGCGTGCTGGTACCGCCCCGCCTGATGCCGTCGCATCACCCGGGCGGATTCAGCCCGACCCGCAGAGGGGACCGCGCCTTCGTGCCCAGCCTCAGCCCTCCGGCAGCGTCGTGCCCGCGGCCAGGTACCAGTCGTCGAACTGGCTGCACTCGGGCAGCACGCGCCGGTAGTGCTGCGCTTCGAGCAGCGCGTGAATGCGCGAGCGGCTGGGCGTGAAGTTGTGCTCCACCGTGATGACCTTCGGACTGAACCTGGCGAAGTCCAGCGATTCCAGGATCTGCAGCTCGCTGCCTTCGGTGTCCATCGACAGGTAGTCGAAGTCCGCAGGCGCCTGGTGCTTGGTCAGCAGCTCGTTCAGCGAGATCGTCTGCACCGTGTAGGTCTGGCCCTCGTTGCGCTTGCGCGCATGGCCGTCGCTCTGGCTGAAGCTGCCGATCGACGACAGCTCGCGCGTCGTCGACTCCTGGAACTCCAGCGTCTCGCCGCTGCGCGACCAGACGCAGCGGGTCTCGATGCGGGCCATCGGCCGGTTGCGCGTCAGGGCCTCGTGCCAGCCGCGCGCGGGCTCGGCCAGGATGCCGATCCAGCCGAGCCGGCGTTCGAGGTAGGCGCTGTTCGACAGCGCCAGCCCGTCGGTGGCGCCGAACTCGCAGAAGAACCCACCGGCCTTGCCGCGCAGCGCGTAGGCCACGAACAGGTCCTGGAAGATCTGCGCCTGCGAATCACCCATGTGCGCCACGCAGTGCTCGAGAAAGCGGCGCGTCTGGGGCGCGTGCTCCTGCCGTATCGTGTCGCGCAGCTTGGCCATGTCGAGCAGCAGCTTGGACTTGTCCCGAAAGTACGGTCCGGTACGCTTGCGGCGGAAACCGTCCCGTATCGTCTCCGAGCTCTTCTCCACCAGGTCGCGCAATGACATCTGACCCACTCCTGTTTCGGCCCGGACCGGCTGCTCCGAACGCCAGGCGAACTGTAAGCCGCTGCGCTGCGCCGCCGCGGGCAGCCTGTGGGGGCCAGGCATGAGCGGGGCGCCGCTCAAGGCGGCGCTGATCGTGCGCCCGATGCGCAACGACGATGTCTACAAGCCCGGCGCGGGGCCGCAAGGCGGCAACTTCTACGTGCCCTACACGATGCTGCGCGACCGCTTCGCGCTCTATGGTGTCGAGCTGCACACCGCCGACCTGGTGCCCGAGCGCGAGCGGCTGTTCGAGCTGCACATCAATGCGCAGCACCGCCTGTCGGGGCGGCCGGCCTATGCCTACCTGTACGAGGATCCGCTGATCCGGCCGGTGAACGGCCGGCGGCAGCACCTGCTGCAATACCGCAAGGTCTTCACCTCGAACGAGGATCTGGTGGACGGCGCGCGCTTCGTCAAGCTCGACTATCCGAACGACCTGCGCATGCAGTCGACTGCGCCATGGGTCGATCGCCCGCTGGGTTGCGTGTTGATCGCCGCCAACAAGGCCCTGGCGCGGCCCAACCCGCGCAACCTGCACCATCGGCGCGTCGCCATCGCGAGGGCCTTCGAAGCGCATGCGCCCGAGCTGTTCACGCTGTACGGCCGCGGCTGGGGGCAGCCGCCCACACGGCCTGGGATCGCCGGGCGATTGCTCAAGCGCGTCAACGAGTGGCGCTCGCGCGTGCGCGCGGCAGCTCCGGCCTTCCCGAGCTGGCGCGGCCAGGTGCATGCCAAGGGCGAAGTGCTGGCGCGCGCGCGTTTCGCCATCGCCTTCGAAAACGTGCAAGGCAGCCCCGGCTACATCACCGAGAAGATCTTCGATTGTTTCGTGCACGGCTGCGTGCCGGTGTACCTGGGTACGCCCGGCGCCGCGGACTGCATTCCGGCGGGCTGCTACGTCGACGCGCGCGCCTTCGCGTCCGACCTGGCCTTGATCGACTACCTGCGTGGCGTGGATGAACCGCGCTTCGCGGCCTACCAGGCGGCCATCGCCGCGTACCTGGCCAGCCCCGAGGCGCAGCGCTTCGGCAACGAACAATTCACGCGCGCGCTGGTCGACACGATCGCCGCCGATCAAGGGCTCGCACGCATCGAGCCTGCTGTCTGAACGGCAGCTCGCCGTTCGCGGCAGGCCTCAGCTCAGCCCGCGCACCGCCTCGATCGCTTCTTCGATGCGCTCGACCGCGTGGATCGTCAGGCCCTCGATCGGCTTCTTCGGCGCGTTCGCCTTCGGCACCACCGCCACGCTGAAGCCCAGCTTGGCTGCCTCCTTCAGCCGCTCCTGGCCGCGCGGTGCGGGCCGCACCTCGCCGGCCAGCCCGACCTCGCCGAAGGCGATGAAGCCGCGCGGCAGCGCCTTGCCGCGCAAGGACCCCTGGATCGCCAGCAGCACCGCCAGGTCGGCGGCCGGCTCGCTGATGCGCACGCCGCCCACCGCGTTGACGAACACGTCCTGGTCCATGCACGACACGCCGGCATGGCGGTGCAGTACCGCCAGCAGCATCGCGAGGCGATCGCGCTCCAGCCCCACGCTCAGACGTCGCGGGCTTGGCCCGCCCGAATCGACCAGCGCCTGGATCTCCACCAGCAGCGGCCGCGTGCCTTCCAGCGTCACCAGCACGCAGCTGCCCGGCACCGGCTCGCCGTGCGTGGACAGGAAGATCGCGCTCGGGTTGGCCACGCCCTTCAGGCCCTTCTCGGTCATCGCGAAGACGCCGATCTCGTTGACCGCGCCGAAGCGGTTCTTGATGGCGCGCACCAGGCGGAAGCTGCTGTGCGTGTCGCCCTCGAAGTACAGCACCGTGTCGACGATGTGCTCGAGCACGCGCGGGCCGGCCAGCGTGCCATCCTTGGTGACATGGCCAACGAGCACGAGGCTGGTGCCGGCCGACTTGGCATGACGCGTCAACTGCGCCGCGCATTCGCGCACCTGCGCCACCGAGCCCGGTGCCGAGGTCAGCTGTTCGGAGTAAAGCGTCTGGATCGAGTCGATGACGCAGAAGTCCGGTGCTTCGGACTGCAGCGCGAACAGGACCTTCTCCAGTTGAATCTCGGCCAGCACGCGCACCGCACGGCCATCGAGACCCAGACGACGCGCACGCAGCGCCACCTGCGCGCCGCTTTCCTCGCCGGTGATGTAGAGCACGCTCATGTGTCGCGACAGGCTGTCGGCCGCCTGCAGCAGCAGCGTGCTCTTGCCGATGCCCGGGTCGCCGCCGATCAGCACCACGCCACCGCCGACGATGCCGCCGCCCAGCACGCGGTCGAGCTCGTCCTGGCCGGTAGGAGAACGCGGCACCTCGGCGACGATGATCTCGCTGAGCGTGGCCACCGGCTGCGTGCCGCTCAGGCTCTGGAAACGGTGCGTCGACGTGCCCTCGGCGCGCGCTTCCTGCAGCGTGTTCCAGGCGCCGCAGTGGGGGCACTTGCCCAGCCACTTCGGGTTGCTGCCGCCGCATTCGCTGCAGGTGTACTGGGTCTTGTCCTTGGCCATGGCGGCGATTGTCGCCGCCACCCTAGTCCGGGCCGACCTTGCCGCGCGCGGCCTTGACCTGCGCGCGCAGGCTCTTGCCTTCCAGGCGCCGCTGCGTCGAGCCGTAGGTGGGCTTCGTGGCCCGGCGCACCCGCGGCACCCGCTCGGCACTTCGCACCAGTTGTGCCAGCCTTTCAAGCGCTTCGGCGCGGTTCATGTCCTGGCTGCGGTGCGACTGCGCCTTGATCACCACCACGCCCTCGTCGGTGATGCGCTGGTCGCGCAGGGCCAGCAGTCGCGCCTTCAGCGCCTCGGGAAGCGTCGACGCCGATATGTCGAAGCGCAGGTGCACCGCGCTCGACACCTTGTTGACGTTCTGCCCGCCGGCGCCTTGCGCACGGATCGCGCTGAACGACGACTGCGCCTCCAGCAGCGCCAGCAGCGACGCCTCGTCCATCATCGGCGAGGCGCGATTGCGCCGGGGTTCACTTGCCGGCGCGCAACTTGCCCACCACGAACAGCAGCAGCACCGCGCCCAACACCGAGGCGATCCATCCCGCCCCCTGGCCCGGCTGGTACCAGCCGAGCGCGCCGCCGATAAAGCCCGCCACCACCGAGCCGCCGATGCCGAGCAGGATGGTCAGGATCCAGCCCATCTTCTGTTCGCCCGGCATGACGAAGCGCGCCAGCGCGCCGATGACCAAGCCGACCAGGATCGTTCCGAGGATGCCCATGAATTCACTCCTTGGTTGTTGCAGACGCCCGACGGACGATACACAAACTCAACGTGCAGCGGACACCGGCACCCGCGCAGCCAACGCGCACATCAGCTCGTAGCCGATGGTGCCGGCCGAGCGCGCCACCTCGTCGATCGGCAACACCGCGCCATGCGGGCCGTTGCCCCAGAGCGTGACCTCGCTGCCCGGCCGGGCGCCGGGCACCGGCTCCAGGTCGACGCCGATCATGTCCATCGACACCCGTCCGACCGTGCGCGTGCGCACCCCGTCCACCAGCACCGGCGTGCCGGTGGCACAGGCGCGCGGGTAGCCATCGGCATAGCCGCAAGCGACCACGCCGATGCGCAACGCCCGTTCGGCGACGAAGCTGCTGCCATAGCCCACGCAGTCGCCGGGCAGCAGCTGTTGTACGGCGATCAGTTGCGCGCGCAGCGTCATCGCCGGCTGCAGCTGCCAGTGGGCGACGTCGTGCTCGGGGAAGTCGGGTGCGCTGCCGTACAGCATGATGCCGGCGCGCACCCAGTCGGCGGCCGCGCTCGCATGCCGCAGGATCGTGGCGCTGTTGCTCAGCGAACGCTCGCCGGGCAGGTCGTGCGTCGCGGCCTCGAACGCCGCCACCTGGCGGGCGATGCCATGCGCGCCGTCGGCATCGGCAAAGTGGGTCATCAGCGAGATCTCGCCCACCTGCGGCAGTGCGTTCAGGCGCGCCCAGGCGGCGCGGAATTCAGCCGGGCGAAAGCCCAAGCGGTTCATGCCGCTGTTCAGCTTCAGGAACACGCGCTGCGGCTGATGTGTCTTGTGCGCTGCCAGCCAATCGATCTGGGCCTCGCGGTGCACCGCGTGCCACAGGTTCAAGCGCGAACAAAGCTCCAGGTCGCGCGCGTCGAAAGCCCCTTCAAGCAGCAGGATCGGCCCGCGCCAGCCGAGAGCGCGCAGCCGTTCGGCCTCGGCCAGGTCGAGCAGAGCGAAGCCGTCGGCGCCGCGCAGCCCCGCGAAGGCATGCTCGATGCCATGGCCATAGGCGTTGGCCTTGACCACCGCCCAGATGCGCGAATCGGGCGCCGCCTGCCGCGCGCGCTGCAGGTTGTGCGCCAGCGCATCGGTGTGGATCAGGGCTTCGATCGGTCGCGGCACCGCGGTTTCCTTCACGCGCCAGGTTCGGGCCATTCTGCCAGCCGCGTCGCACCCCGCTGCCGCCAGAGGGCGCGTGCTATAACCCGGCCGCCCATAGGAGACAAGTCGCGCGCCGCAGGCCACGGCGCAATGCGGCCACAAGCGCGTTGCGGATGAAAAAAGGCTTCTCCACCATCATGTCGGCGCAGTTCTTCAGCTCGCTGGCTGATAACGCGCTGCTCGTGGCCGCCATCGAGTTGCTCAACACGTCGAGAGCGCCGGTGTGGCATGTGGCCGCGCTGCCGTCGATGTTCGCGTTGTTCTATGTGCTGCTGGCGCCCTTCGTCGGCGCCTTCGCCGACGCGCTGCCCAAGGGCAAGGTGATGTTCATCTCGAATGCCATCAAGGTGGTCGGCTGCCTGATGATGATGTTCGGCACGCACCCGCTGCTGTCCTATGCCATCGTCGGTCTGGGGGCGGCGGCCTATTCGCCGGCCAAGTACGGCATCCTCACCGAACTGCTGCCGAATTCGCAGCTCGTCAAGGCCAACGGCTGGATCGAGGGCCTGACCATCCTGTCGGTGATCCTGGGCATCGTGCTCGGCGGCCAGCTGGTGGGGCGCCAACTGTCGGCCCTGCTGCTCGGCATGGACTTTCCGGTGATCGACACCGGCATCGATACCGCGCCGGAAAGCGCCATCGCCGCGATCATGTTCCTCTACCTGATCGCCGCGCTCTTCAACCTGTACATCCCGCGCACCGAAGCGCCGCTGCAACCGGTGGCGCATGGCCCGATGGCGCTGGTGCGCGACTTCTCGCAATGCAACGTGCGGCTGTGGGCCGACAAGCTGGGCCAGATCTCGTTGGCCACGACCACGCTGTTCTGGGGCATCGGCGGCAACATGCGCGTGATCGTCTTTCCCTGGGCCGCGGCGGCGCTGGGCTACAGCGTCACGCAGGCTTCGACGCTGGGGGCCGTGGTGGCGGTGGGCACGGCGGTGGGCGCCATCGCCGCGTCGATGCGCATGCGCCTGGACAAGGCCACCGGCACCATTCCGATGGGCATCGCCATGGGCGTGCTGATCGCCGGGCTGAACTTCGTCACCGAGCTGTGGGTGGCGGTGCCTTTCCTGGTCCTGCTCGGCATGGTCAGCGGCTACATGGTGGTGCCGATGAATGCGCTGCTGCAGCACCGCGGCCACAACCTGATGGGTGCCGGGCGCTCCATCGCCGTGCAGAACTTCAACGAGCAGGCCTGTATCCTGGGCCTGAGCGCGCTGTACGCCGCGATGACCAAGTTCGGCGTCACCGCCTTCGGCGTCATCACCGCGCTCGGCCTGGGCGTGGCCCTCATCATGTGGTTCATCCGCCGCTGGCACCAGCGCAACTGCGTGCTGCATTTCGACGAGGTCGAGCGCCTGCTGGCCATCGCCCGGTCCGACAAGCACTGAATGGCGAACGCCGCGACTCGGGCGGCCCGGCCGGCCGCAAGCTTCGCGCTATTGCCGGTGCTGGCGCTGGTCTTCAATGCCTTCACCTGGGGGGTGTCATGGTGGCCCTTCCGCCAGCTTGAGGCGCGGGGCCTGCACCCGCTGTGGGCCACGGCGCTGATCTACCTGCTGGCGGTGGTCTTCATCAGCTTGTGGCGCCCGGCCAGCTGGCGCCAACTGTGGCGCGCGCCCACGCTGTGGGTGCTGGTGCTGGCCTCGGGTACCACCAATGCCGCCTTCAACTGGGGCGTGACCATCGGCGACGTGGTGCGCGTGGTGCTGCTGTTCTACCTGATGCCACTGTGGGCGGTGTTGCTGGCCCGGGTGCTGCTGCACGAGCGGCTGACGACCCTGGCCGCAGCGCGCGTGGCGCTGGCACTGGGCGGCGCGGCGATCGTGCTGTGGCCTACCGCGGGTGGCATGCCGGTGCCACGCAGCTTGGCCGAGGCACTGGGCGTACTCGGCGGCTTCGCCTTCGCGCTGAACAACGTCATGCTGCGGCGCGAGTCGCACCAGCCGGAGATGGCGCGCGCGCTGGCCATGTTCCTGGGCGGCGCGCTCGTGGCCGGCCTGTTGGCCTTCGCGCTGGGCACGCGGGGCATGGTGCCGGCGCCGCCGACCCCGGCACTGCCGTGGGTGGGCGGCGCGCTGGCGCTGGGGGCATTGTTCCTGCTCAGCAACCTGGCGCTGCAGTATGGTGCGGCGCGGCTGAGTGCCAACGTCACGGCGGTGGTCATGGTCACCGAGGTGCTGTTCGCCAGCGTCTCGGCCGTCGCGTTGGGGGCCGGCCACTTCAGCCTGCCGCTCGCCTTGGGTGGCACGCTCATCGTTGCCGCCGCGCTGCTGTCGATGCTCGAGCGCTGACGGCGCTGCGGCTGCGGCTGCGGCTGCGGCTGCGGATATTATCGAAAGCTTCCAGCAGCCCCAGGAGCCGCCATGCACCCGCCTTCGACCTACCCTGCACACCATGGAGCGGCAGCATGAGCAGCGTCTACGACTTCGAAGCCCTGTCCATCGACGGCAAGCCGGCGCATCTGGGCACGCAGCGCGGCAAGGTGCTGCTGATCGTCAACACCGCCAGCGCCTGCGGCTTCACGCCGCAGTTCGCCGGGCTGGAAGAACTGTGGAAGGCCTATGCCGACCAGGGCCTGGTGGTGGTGGGCTTCCCGAGCAACGAGTTCGGCGGCCAGGACCCGGGCGCCAACGGCGAGATCGCCTCCTTCTGCCAGCTGAACTACGGCGTGGACTTCCCGATGATGGCCAAGGTCGAGGTCAACGGCGCCAACGCGCACCCGCTGTGGAAGTGGCTCACCAGCGAGGCCCCCGGCCTGCTGGGCAGCAAGGCCGTGAAGTGGAACTTCACCAAGTTCCTGGTCGGCCGCAACGGCAAGGTGATCAAGCGCTATGCGCCCACCGACACGCCGGCGTCAATCAAGAAGGACATCGAAGCGGCACTGGCCGCCAAGGCCTGAGGACGACATCATGTTTTCGCATGTCGAACCCTTCGCAGGCGATCCGATCCTCGCGCTGGTCGAGGTCTTCAACGCCGACCCGCGGCCGCACAAGGTCAACCTGTCGATCGGCATCTACTTCGACGAGCAGGGCCGCATCCCGGTGATGCGCTCGGTGCAGCTGGCCGAAGCCCGCGTCGTCGCCCAGGGTGGGCCGAAGCCGTACCTGCCGATCGAGGGCGCGGCCAACTTTCGCCAGGCCGTGCAGGAGCTGCTGTTCGGCCCCGGGCACGAGGTGCTGGCCGCCAAGCGCGTGGCCACCATCCAGTCGGTGGGCTCGTCGGGCGGACTGAAGGTCGGCGCCGATTTCATCAAGCGCTGGTTCCCGAACAGCGAGGTCTGGGTCAGCGACCCCACCTGGGACAACCACCGCTCGATGTTCGAAGGTGCCGGCATCGCCGTGCACAGCTACCCCTACTACGGCGGGGCCGACGGCGGTGTGCGCTTTGCCGAGATGCTCGACACGCTGAACCACCTGCCTGCCGGCAGCGTGGTGCTGCTGCATGCCTGCTGCCACAACCCCACCGGCGTGGACCTGAGCGGCGTGCAGTGGGACGAGCTGATTCCGCTGCTGCAAGAGCGCCGCCTGATTCCCTACCTGGACCTGGCCTACCAGGGCTTCGGCGACGGCATCGAGGCCGACGCCTACGCAGTGCGCGCACTGGCCGCCGCGGGCGCCAGCTTCTTCGTCGCCAATTCCTTCAGCAAGAGCATGAGCGTCTATGGCGAACGCTGCGGCGCGCTCAGCGTGGTCTGCCCCGATGCCAAGCAGGCCGAACACGTGCTCGGGCAGATGAAATTCACCGTGCGCCGCAACTATTCCAGCCCGCCGATCCACGGCGGGCAGATCGTCGCGCACGTACTCGCCGATGCCGACCTGCGGCCGATGTGGGAGGCCGAACTGGCGGCGATGCGCCAGCGCATCCTGGCGATGCGCAAGTCGCTGCACGAAGTCATCAGCGCCAAGGTGCCAAGGCGGAACTTCGACTACTTCCTGACCCAGCACGGCATGTTCAGCTACACCGGCCTGAGCGCGGCGCAGGTCGACCGGCTGCGCGATGAGTACGCCGTCTACCTGGTGCGCTCGGGCCGCATCTGCGTGGCCGGGCTGAACAGCGGCAACGTCGAGCGCACCGCGCAGGCCATGGCCGAGGTCATGGCAGGCTGACGAGCGCCTCGGCGCACGGTGCCATCCTGTCCTGCAACTGCGCTGCCGGCATCGGCCGGCCGATGAAGTAGCCCTGTGCCTCGTCGCAGCCCTGGCGACGCAGGAAGTCCAGTTGCGCCTGGGTCTCCACGCCTTCGGCCACCACCTGTAGCCCCAGGCTGTGGGCCATGGCGATCACCGCCTGCGTGATGGCGGCGTCGTCGCGGTCCGCCGGCAGGCCGTTGACGAAGGAGCGGTCGATCTTCACCGTCTGCGCGGGAAAGCGCTTCAGATAGGCCAGCGACGAGTAGCCCGTGCCGAAGTCGTCGATCGAGATGTGCACCCCCAGGCCGTGCAGCGCCTGCAGCGTGCGGTTGGCGCGTTGCGGGTCGGCCATGAGCACGCTTTCGGTGATCTCCACTTCCAGCGCATCGGATGCCAGGCCTTGCCGGGACAGGCTGCGCAGCACATCGTCCACCAGCGTGTCGGTGACGAACTGGCGCGCCGACAGGTTGACGGCGCAACGCGGCACCTGCAGCCCGGCGTCGCGCCAGGCGCGTACCTGCCGGCAGGCAGCGTCCAGCACCCACTGGCCGATGGGCAGGATCAATCCGCTGTCCTCGGCCAGCGTGATGAACGCTCCCGGCGCCAGCAGGCCGCGCTGCGGATGCGTCCAACGCAGCAATGCCTCCATGCCCACCATCGCGCCATCGCTCAGGCGCACCTTCGGCTGGTAGTGCAGCACCAGTTCGTCGCGCTGGATCGCGGCGCGCAGCTCGGCCTCGAGCGCGAACTGCTGGGCCGACTGCACCGCGAGCTGCGCGGTATAGAACTGGTAGTTGTTCTTGCCGCTGTCCTTGGCCAGGTACATCGCCGCGTCGGCGTTCTTCAACAGCGTGGCGGCGTCGGTGCCGTCTTGCGGGTACAGGCTGATGCCGACACTGCCGGTGACCAGGAAACTGCGCCCGTCGATGCGCACCGGCTCGGCGATCGCCGCCAGTGCCTTGCGCGCCACCTGCGCCAGCGCGCCAGCATCGACACTGCCTTCGAGCAGCACGACGAACTCGTCGCCGCCCAGCCGCGCCACCAGGTCGCTGTCGCGCAGCAGCTCGCGCAAGCGCGTGGCCATCACCTTCAGCAGCTGGTCGCCGGCATCGTGGCCCAGGCTGTCGTTGATGTTCTTGAATCGGTCCAGGTCGATGAAGAACAGCGCAAAGGCCTGGCCGCTGCGGCGCGCGCGCGCCAGCGTGCGCTCCAGCTCGTCGACGAACATGCTGCGGTTGGGCAGGCCGGTCAGGCCGTCGTAGCGCGCCAGCTTCAGCACCTGCTGCTCGGCCAGGCGCTGGTGCGTGACGTCGCGGCCAACGCCCCGATAGCCCTTGAAGCTGCCGTCGGCGCCGAAGATCGGCTCGCCGCTGACGCTGATGTACACACCGCGGCCGGAGCTCGACTCGAGGCAATAACAAAGGTCGCGAAAGGGCCGCCGCTCGGCGACGCGCTGCTCGTAGTCGGCCACCACCTCGGCCGGCACGTCGTACACACCGTTGAGCAGCCGGCGCTTGCCGACCAGGCTGGCCGGATCGACGCCGGTGGCCTGCCGCAGGCCTTCGGACAGGTAGGTGAAACGCAGCTCGGCGTCCTGCTCCCAGATCCAGTCGGAGGACAGCGACACCAGGCTGCTCAGCCGGCTCTGGCTGAGCTGCAGCGCATCGGTGCGCTCGCGCACACGCGATTCCAGCAGGTCACGCTCGGCCTGCAGCGCGGCGTAAAGCTCGCTCATCTCGCGCGAGGCGATGTCCTGCGAGCGCTCCAGCAGGTAGCGGTCCTGCTCGGCCTCGAAATAGGCCTGGCTGACGCGCTCGAGCAACCGCAGCCAGGCCGGCGCATCCGGCGCATCCGGCGCGGCAGGGCCGGGCTCGAGGCCAAGCCGGCGCAGCTGGCGCTGCAGCAGCGGGTGCAGCGGCGAACCCATTCGCTCAGTCGTTCGCTTCGCTGTACACGGTCACCGTCATCGTCTGGTTGTGCAGTTCGCTGACGCCGCCGGCCAGCGACGGCGAAATCTCGCCGTAGGAATAGAAGCCCACGTGGCCGGCACCGCAGGGCGCGCCGTCGACCACGGTCTCGACCTCCTCCTCGGTGCGCTCGCCCAGCACCAGGCGGCGCCCGACGCAACTGACCGAGATGACCAGCGGTGCCTCCTCGGCATCGAACCCGTGTGTGGCCTGCGCTACCGCCTTGCCGGCGCTCTCGATGAGCCGGTCATTGTTGGCGCGCATCAGCCGGGCCATGCCGCCTTGCGGCATGTCGCCGGCAAAGGTCATCGAGCGGCGCTGCTCGTCGATGCCGAGGATGGTGCGCACCACGGGCTCGCCGCTGCCACCCTCGCGCCGCAGCGACAGTGGAAAGAGCAGCGCCGTGCCGGGCAGGCCGGCCGCACGATCGCCCAGGTAGGTCTTGTACAGGTCCAGCGCCGGCTTGCCGTCCAGCTCGTACAGCACGTTGCCTTCGGAGCGGGTGATGCGCCGCTCGGGGCCGAAATCGCTCCAGCCGCCGTCGTAGCCATGTCCGACGCGCAGGCGCTGACCGTAGAAGCCCACGGCGCAAATGCGCTGCTGCGCCGGCTTGCCGCCTTCCAGCACCCAGGTGCGCATGAAGCGGCTGCCGTCGCCGGCCAGCCCGCCGGAAATGGCCACGCCAGCGGGCAGGTTCTGCGTCAGCCCGGCGAGCAGCGGCGTGCCGTTCACGCCCAGGCCATCGCTGAGCACGAACACCGCGCGCAGGCCCTCGCCCTGCAACTGCCGGCCCAGGCATGCGCCGGCCTGCCAGGAATCGGCTGGACCCTGCACCTCGACCACGGCATGGCGCAAGGCGGTGTGCTTGAATCGCGCCACGGCCACGCTGATGCTGGCGTCGTGCACCTGCGTACCGGCGATCTCGCCCGAGGTGGAGCAGCCCAGCAGCACCGCGTCGGGGAAGGCCGCAGCCAGGTCGTTGAAGGGCGCCGGATCTTCGGCCAGCTCGCTGGCACCGAAGGCCAGCACCAGAGTGTGCGGGCTGTTCATGCTGGCGGGTATTTCGGATTGCCATCCGGTGGTCTTGCGGTAGCTCAGGGTCTTCAGCTGCATGGTCGTTTCCCGGCAAGCGACGGCAGGCCGTATGCGGGTTCTCGGCATTGCCGGGGCCGACTTGAGGCGCCGGCCAGGCCGGGGGTGAGGTTCAGGCGTCAGATATGGCTGCCGCCGCCGGCAGCAACAGCGTGACCGTCGTGCCCTGGCCGAGCTGGCTATCCACCGCCACGCTGCCACCGTGCAGCTCGGCGATGCGCTTGACGATCGCCAGCCCCAGACCCTTGCCGCCTTCGCCGGTGGCCGGCGCCACGCTCTGGCGACTCTGGTAGAAGCGGTCGAACAGGTGCGGCACGTCGGCTCCGGCGATGCCGGTGCCGGTGTCGGCCACACTGACACGCACCGTGTCGCCATCACGCTGAACGCCCAGGATGATGCGGCTGCCGGGGGCGCAGAACTTCAGCGCGTTGTCCACCAGGTTGGCGATCGCGCGCTCGAACAGCTCGATGTCCAGCGACGCCACCGTGGCTTCGTCGCGCGCCGGCGCCAGCGTCAGCGCCACGCCCTGTGCCGCGGCGCGCGGCGCGAAGCGCAGTGCGATGTCGCCCAGCAGCTCGCCCACGTCGAGCTTCTCGCGCTTCAGTGCGAACTGCGGTTCGTCCAGCTGCGCCAGGTCGCCCAGTGACTGCACCAGCCGCGCGGCATTGCGCGTGTTGCGCAGCGCCACCTCCAGCAGCTGTCGGTCGTCGTCGCGTGCGGCTTCGGCGGCGAAGCGCGCGTCCAGCGTTTCCAGGCAGGCGGCAGTGGCGGTGAGCGGCGAGCGCAGGTCGTGCGAAAGGTTGCTGACGCCTTCGCGGCGGAAATGGTCCAGCCGGCGCAGCGCCTCCCACTGCCGGCGCAGCGCATCGAGCATGCTACGAAAGCCCTGGCTCAGCTGGCCGAACTCGTCCTTGGCCTCGGCCTCGGGCCACGCGCCGGGCAGGGTGCCGGGCGCGCCGGCATCCAGGCCTTCGCGCGCCACCGCGGCCACCGCCTGGCTCAGCCGGCGCAGCGGGCGTGTGACCACGCCAATGATCCAGGCCGCCAGCGCGGTGGTCAGCGCCACCAGCGCGACGATCAGCCCCAGCAGCGGCAGCGCGAAGCTGCTGCGCAGCGCCTCGATGCGGCCTTCGGGCAGCGCCGGCTTCTGGCAGACCAGGTACAGGTAGCCGGCCCTGCCCTCGTCGTTGCGGATGACGGCGCGGCGCAATGCGCGCGCGGCGATCACCGCGTCGGCGTTCATGTGCTCGGGGTCGTCTCCCATCACGTAGGGCATCGGTTCGCTGCCCGCCGCCTGCTGCACTGGCGCCAGCGCCACCTTGAAGCCTGGCGCCAGCTTGGCGCGGCCGCTGCTGGCCAGCACCGTGCCTTGCGCGTCCAGCAGGTACAGCTGCGAGTCGGGCTCGTACAGCACCAGGTTGCGCAGGAACTCGACGAATTCCTCGGGCTGGCGCTGATGCAGGTCGAACAGCTCGCCGCCATGCGCCTGCACTACCCGGCCCAGGAAGGCCGTGGCGCGGTAGTAGCTGCTTTCGTGCTCGAAGCGCTGGAAGGCGAACAGCACCATCGCCACCACGCCCAGCGCCGTGAGCGCGCCGGTGACGAAGATCGTCAAGGCGATCTTGAATCGGACGGTCATTTCCTGCGCTGACTGATGCACCGCGGTTGGCACGATCCAGCGAACCCCGCGGAACCGGCTTTGCCGGGCCGCCGGGGTTGCCCCCTCGAGGGGGAGCGGCGACAGCCGCTTCGGGGGCGGGTCATGTCACGTCGCGCATCTTGTAGCCGGCGCCGCGCACGGTCAGGATCAGCTGCGGGCGCATCGGGTCGGCCTCGAGCTTGTTGCGCAGCCGGTTGATGTGCGTGGTGACCGTGTGCTCGTAGCCGTCGTGGCTGTAGCCCCACACCGCGTCGAGCAGCTGCGCGCGCGAAAAGACATGGCCCGGGTGCTTGGCAAAGTGCAGCAGCAGGTCGAACTCCAGCGCGGTGAAGTCGACCGGCGTGCCGCCATGGCGCACCAGGCGCTTGGCCGGTTCGATCTCCAGGCTGCCGTTGCGCAGCACGCGTGGCTGCGAGCTGTCGGGCGCGGCGCGTTGCATCTCGGCGCGGCGCAGCAGCGCCTTCACGCGCGCCAGCAGCTCGGCCAGCGAGAAGGGCTTGGTCAGGTAGTCGTCGGCGCCCAGCTCCAGGCCGAGCACGCGGTCCAGCTCGGTGGACTTGGCGGTGAGCATCAGGATCGGCGTGCCGTGGCCGCGCGCGCGCAGCGCCTTGCAGACCTCGAGCCCATCCAGCGCCGGCATCATCAGGTCCAGGATCAGCAGGTCGCTGCGCCGTTCGGCCTGGCTGGCCAGCGCGGCGGCGCCGTCGGCCACCGCGGCCACGTCGTAGCCAGCGCCGCGCAGGTTCATGACCAGCAGGTCGCGGATGTCCGTTTGGTCCTCGGCAACCAGGATGTGCGGCGGCATGCGCCATTGTCGCGTCGGGCGACTTCTCCCTTACGCAAATGTGATCTGGCTGTGATCTTCGGCGAGCTGCGTGCGAGCTGCGCTGGCCACAGTGGCGGCATCGAATCTGCATGCCGGAGAAGCCGATGCCCGCCACCGCCGCCCTGACCGCCCCGAGCCCCGCGACCCACTGGGCCGAGCTGCTGAGCCACCGCGCCTACCTGGTGCGCTTTGCGCAGCGCAAGCTGCAGGACCCGGCGCTGGCCGAGGACGTGGTGCACGACGTCTTCGAAGCCGTGCTGCGCGGCCGTGCCGCCTTTGCCGGCGCCAGCGCGCTGCGCACCTGGCTGACGGGGGTGCTCAAGCACAAGATCGTCGACCTGGTGCGCCAGCGCCGCGCGATGCGCAGCCTGGACGATGAAGCCGACGACGGCGAGACCCAGGCGCTGGAATGCCCGCAGCCGCGGCCCGACGAGCTGGCCGAGCAGCGCGAGCGCCTGCGCCAGACGCTGCAGCGCATCGACGCGCTGCCCACCGGCCTGCGCGACGTGATCCGGCTGCGCGTCTTGAACGATCAGCCCACCGAACAGGTGTGCCAGGCGCTGCAAATCAGCGAGGAGAACCTGTTCGTGCGGCTGCACCGCGCGCGCAAGCAGCTGCTGAGCTGAGGCTACTGGATCACCGCATCGGCGCGCAGCAGCAGGCCCAGCGGCAGGCTCAGCCCGATCGCCTTCGCCGTCCGCGCGTTGATGATCAGCTCGAACTTGGTCGGCTGCTCGACCGGCAGGTCGGCGGGCTTGGCGCCCTTCAGGATCCTGTCCACATAGCGCGCGGCCAGGCGCCGGCCCTCGGCAAAGTCGCTGCCGTAGGACATCAGCCCGCCGTCCACGGCGAACCACCGTCCCCCGCCCATCGCCGGAAGTCGGTTGCGTGTCGCAAACGTGGCAATACGCACGCCGTGTCTCGCGGTCAACGGGTGCGGTTGCAGGATCAGCGCGTCGGGCCGCTCGCGCAGCAGCGCGGCCAGCGCCGCATCGATGGCCGCCGGATCGGCCTCTGTCCAGTACGCGCGCACGTGCACGCCGAGTTTCTGCGCCGCGGCCTCGGTCTCCGCCAGACCCCGGCGCGCGCCGGGAATGGCGACGTGCGACAGCACCGCCACGTCCTTCAGCTTCGGCACGGCTTGCTTCAGCAGCTCCAGACGCTTCGCGGACAGGTCGACCATCAGCGAGGCGACCCCGGTGGTGTTGCCGCCGGGCCTGGACAGGCTTCGGATCAGCCCGAGTCCGACCGGATCCGCGCTCACGCCCATGACGATCGGGATGGTCGACGTGGCTTGCTGCGCCGCGCGGACGCCGGTCGCGTGCGTGACGATCACCGCGGGCTTCGGCGCTGCCAGTTGCGCGGCGAGTTCATGCAGGCGCTCGTCGTGTCCGTCCGCCCAGCGGTACTTGATCTGCAGGTTGCGCCCCTCTTCGTAGCCCAGATCGCGCAGCCCTTGCAACAAGGCGCCGAGGAAGGGCGCGTAATCGCTGGCGCTGGACAGCCCGAGGAAGGCGATGCGGTGCACCTTGCCCGTCGCCTGGGCGATCGCGCCGCCGGGCGTGAGCGCCAGCGCGCCGAGGGCGAGCGGCGCGTCGCGCCGCTTCATCGTGTGGCCTCGTCAGCCGGGGTTCCTGTTGTGGCCGAGCGGGCTGATCGTGGCTGCTACAGCGCCAGCGACGACAGCGCCGGCAGCGCCAGCCCACGCGCCTTCCCCACCGCCGCCGCCGCCTCATCCAACTCGGCCAGCGTGCCTTCATCCACCGGTATGCGCTCGGCCCGCGCGCGGCGCGACGCACGTTCCGGGTCGCCCGGCATCAGAATCGGCTCGGCGCTGTCGCGCAGCCTTGCCGACTGCACCCAGTCGACGAAGGCATTGACCTCGGCGCCGAACAACTGCTGGTCGCCCAGCCGCGCCGGGTCGAAGACCATCGCCAACATGTTGTTCCACACCGCGTGCTGGTACTTCAGGTTGGCCGGCCGCGTGGTCTCGCCGCCGGTCAGCGCCGCGGCCAGCACCTCGACCACCATGGCCAGCGCATAACCCTTGTGCTGCGCAAAGGGCACCAGCGCGCCGCCGCTCTGGCCGGCGCTCGGGAACAGTGCGGCCGGGTCATCGGTGTATTCGCCCATCGCGTCCATCAGCGCATTGCCCGGCACCGGCTTTCCGCTGTTGAAGGCCACGCGCACCTTGCCCATGGCAATGGCGCTGGTGGCAAAGTCCAGCAGCATCGGCTCGCGGCCCGGCACCGGGATGCCGACGGTGAAGGGGTTGGTGACGTAGCGCGCCTCGGTGCCGCGAAACGGCGCCACCACTGGCTTGCTCATCGCGTTGACGAAGTGCACCGACACCAGACCCGCGGCCACGGCCTGCTCGGCCCAGTGGCCGATGCGGCCGATGTGGTGGGCGTGCTTCAGGCCCATCACGCACACGCCGTGTGTCTTGGCCCGTTCGATGGCCAGGTTCATGGCCTCGAAGGCCACGCTCTGGCCCATGCCGCGATTCGCGTCCAGGCTGAGCATCGCGCCGCTGTCGCTGGTGATGGCCACATGCTGGTTGAGCTGCAGCTCGCCGGCCAGCCAGCTGTTCACGTAGCGCGGCGCCATGCCCACGCCGTGCGAATCGTGGCCCGCCAGGTTGGCGCCCACCAGATGCTCGGCGGTGAGCCGCGCCTCGTCGGCGCTGCAGCCTGCGGCCAGCCAGAGTTGTTCGACCCAGCGCCGCAGCGCTGCCGTGGGGATGAGTTTGTCGGCCATACGGGGCATTGTGCGCGATGGCCGACCGCTCAGAGCTCGGGTTGGGCGGCTTGCTGCACCAGCGTGCGCAGCCAGCGATGGGCCGGCTCGGCATCGCGGCGCATGTGCCACAGCATCGTCACCTGCATCGCGCCCATGTCGAAGGGCAGCTCGCGCACCAGCAGTTCGTCTTCATGGCCGGTGGCAGGGATGAAGACCAGCGGCAGCACGGTCAGCAGATCGGACTGGGTGACCACGCGCCCGGCGGTGTAGTACTGGTTCACGCTCAGCACCACGCGGCGTTGCCGGCCCAGCGCCGTGAGCGCCTCGTCCACATAACCCTGGCCGCGGCCGGTGGCGCTGGCCAGCAGGTGCTGCGCCGCGCAATAGGCGTCCAGCGTCAGCGGCTGGTCGGCCAGCGGGTGGCCGCGGCGCATCATGCAGACGAAGCGGGTGTCGAACAGGCGTGTCTGGCGCAGCGGCGAGTCGGCGCCTGCGGCCAGCACGGCGGTCACGGCTTCGGGGAAATGGCCGACCGCGACATCGGCCTCACCCAGCTGGATCAGCCGGCGCGGGTCTCGGGTGGTGAGCGGCAGTACGCGCAGGTTGCACAGCGCGCGCTGCTTCTCGATCGCGGCCACGAGTGCCGGCGTCAGCAGAGCGGCGCCGGCATCCGTCATCGCCAGGCGGAAACTGGCGGCCTGGGTCTGCGGATCGAACTGCTCGGGTGCCAGCGCCTGCTGCAGCGAAGCCAGCGCGGCACGCACCTGCGGCCACAGCGCCTCGGCCTTTGGCGTGGGTGACATGCCGTGGGCATGGCGTACGAACAACGCCTCGCCCACCGCCTCGTGAAGTCGCTTCAAGGCATGGCTGGCAGCCGGCTGAGTGATCGCTAACACCTCTGCAGCGCCTGTCAGGCTGCCTTCTGCCATCAAGGCGTCGAAGACTCTCAGCAGGTTCAGGTCAAGGGTGCGGAAGTTCATGATTGCCAATGATATTCAATCTGTTTATATCACTCATACGAAGATTTCATTGGATTAGCATTAGGGTTAACCCGATATTTGCTGCATCGGCCGATTGGCCGGTGCAACGCCCGAGAGGCGAAGAGAGGGAGCGACATGACTGCAATCAGGAACTTTCCGAATGCGCCGCTACCGCAGCGCGCGGTGGCGCCGTTCCAGTGGCGCGTGCCGGCGTTTGCCCTGAAGGTTTGGCGTGGTCTGGAGCATTTCGGGCAAAGGCGCGCCGCCTGGGAGCTCGACATGCTGGCCAACCGCCATGCGCTGGGCAACCCGGTGCTGGCGCGGCAACTGCGCGGCGCAGCGGCCGAATGCCGCCGTGCCGCCGCACCGTCCCGAGACGCAGAACAAGGCTGAAAGGAGCCCCTCATGAGCACCATCCACCTGCAAGTTGCGCCCCGCGTGGGCCCGGTCAACCCGCGAGGCTCGCGCCTGGCCGCGGCAATGTTCATCGCGCTGTGGCGCGGGCTCGAGCGGCTGGGACAGCGTGCCCCGCCGCGAGCGAAAAGCCCGACCCAGGAGGCTCAGGAGGTGCGCGACATGGCGTGGGAGCTTCAGCGCACCGACCCGCGTTTCGCAGCCGAGCTGTTTGCCGCAGCCGACCGCCACGAGCGACTGCACGGCGTGGACTGAGCTTGGCATGCAAGCCTGCCTGCGCAGGCTTGCACGCTGAATGGGTGAGCGCGCCCTCGGCGGCGCGGGCGAAGGGCCGACGCTGCACCCTCAAGCGGCACAGCGTTCGAAGTCGGCGCCCTGAAGCACCGCCGGCAAGGCACCAGGCTGGTCGATGTGCAGGCGCGCGCCGTCGACCGCGGCTTCGAAATCGCTGGCCGCCCGCAGACGCGCTCCGTCGATGCGGCCGGCCAGTTCCTGCGAGTTGCCGTCCACGGTGAACGTGCCGACGAAGTCCTGGAAGCGTTGCGCCAGACGCAGCCGCGCGCCGTGCTGTGGCCCGGTGCCGCACCACAGGCCTTCCACCTGAGCCGGCACCACCCACAGACGCAAACGGCTGAGCTTGTCCGTGCCGACCGTCTTGTCGGGCGCATCCACCGTGATCGCGCGGTCCGACTTCCAGTCGCCCAGGTCCCAGTCGTGCGAGACGATGCGTGTGCCAGGCTGCAGTGCCAACAAGGCCGGGCGCAGCTGCAGGTTGACCTCTTGCAGCAGGTACATCGTGATCACCGTGGCCACCGACAGGTCGGTCTTGAACAGGTCCTGCTCGAGGAACTTCGCGCGTTCGGCCACGCCTGCGCGCGCGGCATTGCGGCGGCTGCGCTGCACCAGCTCGGGCACGATCTCGACGCCCAGGCCACGTGCGCCAAAGCGTTTGGCCGCCAGGATGACGATGCGCCCGTCGCCGGAGCCCAGGTCGAGCACGAAGTCCTTCGGGCCGACCTGCGCCAGCTGCAGCATCGACAACGTGACGTTGTCGGGCGTGGTGACGAAGGGCACCTCCTCTTGCGCGCGCAGCGCGCCGGGCCCGACCAGGCACAGCGCCAGCGCCGCCAGCGCGGCGCGCATCAGATGCACCGGCCGCCGTCGACCTCCATGGCCACCCCGGTGATCATCGAAGCCTCGTCGCTGCACAGGAAACAGGCTGCGTTGCCCAGGTCCTCGGGCAACGAGAAGCGGCCGATCGGGATGGTGGCCAGGAACTTGGCGCGCATCTGCGGCGTGTCCTCGCCCATGAAGGTCTTGAGCAGCGGCGTCTCGCCGGCCACCGGGTTGAGCGCGACGACGCGGATGCCGAAGGGCGCCAGCTCCACCGCCAGCGCACGCGTGGCGGTGATGACCCAGCCCTTGCTGGCGTTGTACCAGCTCAGGCGCGGCCGCGGGCTCACGCCGGCCGTGCTGGCCATGTTCAGGATCACGCCACTCTTGCGCGCCTTGAAGCGCGGCACCACCACCCTGGCCGCCAGGTAGATGGCCTTCATGTTGACGGCGACGATGCGGTCGAAGTCGACTTCGCTCACCTCCTCGGTCGGCATCGGCAGGTGCGATACGCCGGCGTTGTTGATCAGGATGTCCAGCGGACCGAAGCGCGCTTCCGCCGCGTCGACCATCGCCAGCACATCCTCCTTGCGGCTGACGTCGGCCTGGTGCGCAGCGGCGAATGGCCCCATGTCGGCAGCGACGCGCCGCGCGCCTTCGAAGTTGCGGTCGACGACCAGCACCTGCGCGCCTTCGGCCACGAACTTCTTCACGATGCCCTCACCGAAACCCGAGCCGCCGCCGGTGACGATGGTCACCTTGTCCTTGAGTCTCATGTCTGTTCCTCTAACCATGATGGATGGCCACCGTCTTCAGCGTGGAAAAGCCGTACAGCGCCTCGAAGCCCTTCTCGCGGCCATGGCCCGAGGCCTTGACACCACCGAAGGGCAGTTCGATGCCGCCGCCGGCACCATAGTTGTTGACGAACACCTGGCCGCACTTGAGCCTGCGTGCCAGGCGCATGGCGCGGCTGCCGTCGCGCGTCCACACGCCGGCCACCAGGCCGAAGGCGGTGCCGTTGGCGATGGCCAGCGCCTCGGCCTCGCCGTCGAAGGGGATGACCACCTGCACCGGGCCGAAGATCTCTTCCTGCGCCAGCCGGTGCGTGGCCGGCACGTCGGCCACCAGCGTCGGGCGTACGTAGTAGCCGCCGCTGCTGGCGCTGTCGGCCAGCGCGGCCTCGGCCACGATCTTCAGCCCACCCTGGCGCGCCAGCGTCAGATAGCCCTCGATGAGGTCGCGCTGTCGCGCCGAGATGACCGGGCCCACGTCCAGGTCGCTTAGCGCCGGGCCGACGCGCAAGGCGCGGTAGCGCGCGGCCATGCGCGACACCACGTCGTCGAAGATGCCGCGCTCGACCAGGATGCGTGACGCGGCCGAGCAGGTCTGCCCGGCGTTCTGGATGCCTGCGTTCACCAGGAAGGGCAGCGCGGCGTCCAGGTCGGCATCGGCAAAGACGATCTGCGGGCTCTTGCCGCCGAGCTCCAGCGTCACCGGCACGGTGTGCCTCGCCGCGGCGGACTGGATCATCGAGCCGACGCTGACCGAGCCGGTGAAGGACAGGTGCCGCACGCCAGCATGCGCGGACAACGCCGCGCCAGCCTCTTCGCCCAGCCCGGACACGACGTTCAGCGCGCCGGCGGGCAGGCCGGCGGCATCGGCGATGCGCGCGAAGGCCAGTGCCGTCAGGCAGGCTTCCTCGGCGGGCTTGAGCACGCAGGCGTTGCCCATGGCCAATGCCGCACCGACGCTGCGGCCGATGATCTGCATCGGGTAGTTCCAGGGCACGATGTGGCCGGTGACACCATGCGGTTCGCGAAGCGTCAACGCGGTATAGCCGTTGGCGAAGGGGATCGTCTCGCCCATCACCTTGTCGGCCGCGCCGCCGTAGAACTCCAGATAGCGGGCCAGTGCCAAAGCGTCGGCGCGGCCCTGCTTCAGCGGCTTGCCGACGTCCAGTGCCTCGAGACGCGCCAGCTCGTCGGCCTGTTCCAGCACCTGGGTGGACATGCGGTGCAGCACACGCCCGCGTTCGGCGGCCGTGAGCTGGCCCCAAGGTCCATCGAGCGCGGCCTGCGCCGCGGCCACGGCGGCGTCGATGTCGGCCGCCGCTCCGCGCGCGATCTGCGCCAGCAGGCTGCCATCGGAGGGGTTGAACAGCGGCAGCGTCTCGCCGCTGGCGCAGGCACGCCACAGCCCGCCGATGAACACGCCGCTGGGGTCGAAGGGGACGGAGGACATGGCCGTTGCTCCTTGCCGGGAAAGCTGTGAGGCATCATAGAACGCCATGGGTCTCTTCCTGCTGAAGCGCTTTGCCACCTTCGCCATCACCTTGCTGGTGGCGTCGATGGTGGTGTTTGCGGTGCTCGAACTGCTGCCCGGCGATGCGGCGCAGATCATCCTGGGCGAGAGCGCCACGCCCGAGTCGCTGGCCACGCTGCAGGCCAAGCTGGGCCTGGACAAGCCGCACCATCAGCGCTACGGCGAATGGATCGGCGGCCTGCTGCAGGGGCGCACCGCGATGAGCATCTCCTACGACACGCCCACCGGCACGCTGATCGCCGAGCGGCTGCGGGTGACGCTGCCGCTGGCGGCGATGTCGATGGCGCTGACCGTGGTGGTGGCCCTGGCGTTGGGGGTGTACGCCGCGTCGCGCCACAACCGGCTCGGCGATGTCAGCGTCATGGCGGCCAGCCAGCTGGGCATCGCCATCCCCAGCTTCTGGTTCGCGATCCTGCTGATCCTGCTGTTCGCGGTGAAGCTGCAGTGGGTCAGCGCCGGCGGCTTCCCCGGCTGGAGCGAGGACGACGGCGGTGGCCTGTGGGAAGGCCTCAAGGCGCTGCTGCTGCCGGCCGTGGCGCTGGCCGTGGTGCAGGCCTCGGTGCTGGCGCGCTGGACGCGATCGGCGGTGCTGGAGGTGATGCGCGAGGACTTCGTACGCACCGCGCGTGCCAAGGGCCTGACGCGGCGCCAGGCGCTGTGGCGCCATGTGCTGCGCAACGCCATGATCCCGGTGCTGACGATCATGGGGCTGCAGTTCGCCTTCCTGATCAGCGGCACGGTGGTGGTGGAGCAGGTGTTCGTGCTGCCCGGCGTGGGTCGGCTGGTGTTCCAGGCCATCGCCAACCGCGACCTGGTGGTGGTGCGCGACGTGGTGCTGCTGCTGGTGGCCATGGTGGTGGCCGTCAACTTCGTCGTCGACGTGCTCTATGCGGTGGTCGACCCGCGGCTGAAGAGCAGCGACGCGTGAGACCGGCTTCTGGTCGCGCGCGCGGCGCAACCCGAGCTTCGTGCTCGGCAGTGTGCTGACGGCGCTGTTCCTGGCCAGTGCGCTGCTGTCGCTGGTGTGGACGCCGTGGCCGGCGACCGAGATCGACATTCCCAACAAGCTGGCGCCGCCGAGCGCGGCGCACTGGCTCGGCACCGACAGCCTGGGGCGCGACATCGTCTCGCAGCTGCTGGTCGGCGCACGCACCTCGATCCTGGTCGGTGTGGTCGCGGTGTTGATCGGCCTGGGTCTGGGCGTGGCCGCCGGCGCGCTGGCCTCGGCGCGGCGCGGCTGGGTCGAAGAGGGCGTGATGCGCCTGTCCGACTTCACCTTCGCCTTTCCGGCGCTGTTGTCGGCCATCATGCTCGGCGCGATCTACGGGCCGGGGCTGATGACCGGCATCGTCGCCATCGGTGTGTTCAACATCCCGGTGTTCGCGCGCACCACGCGCGCCGCGGCCAACGCGGTGTGGACGCGCGAATACGTGCTGGCCGCGCGCGCCGCGGGGCTGGGGCCGTGGCGCATCAGCGTCGACCATGTGCTGCCCAACATCGCCAGCGTGCTGATCGTGCAGGCCACGGTGCAATTCGCCACCGCCATCATTGCCGAGGCGGCGCTGTCCTACCTGGGCCTGGGCACGCAGCCGCCGATGCCCAGCTGGGGCCGCATGCTCAACGAGGCGCAGACGCAGATGTTCCAGGCGCCGCAACTGGCCATCTACCCGGGCGTGGCCATCGCGCTGGCCGTTCTCGGCCTGAATCTGATGGGTGACGGCCTGCGCGACCTGCTCGATCCCAAGCTGACGCGTAAGCGCTGAGCCCAGGAACCAGGCCCTCAGACCATAACCACCTGCCGCGCCGCGGCAACCCTGCGGCGACGGCAAGGCTGCGCGCCGCAGGCGTTGGATGTCAATGCGTGGCGGGACTGGACGGCGCATCCGTTGCGCCCTCGACCCGCGTGCGCTCGAATTCGGCTTCGGCCCGCAGCCAGTCGTCCAGTTCATGGCCGCCGATGCGGCCGCGCGATTCGTAGTAGTAATACGCAGCCTGGCGGACGAATTCATCCTTCGCATCGCCGGTCGTGCTGGCAGTAGATTGGGCGGTCGACTCGGCGGCTGCCCTTGGCGCGACGGGCTTGGCGGGCGAGGTGGTGGCGTGATGGTGCTTCATGAGGTGTCTCCGCTGTGAACAGGGAAAAGTCGAAATCTCGCGCTATGCGCATAACCATGACTATGCGCACCCCGAGCCTAGCCAGCCCGGGGACGAGGACGTTGAGCAGGCTCAATACAAGCCATTGCGGCCTTCAAATGGGCTGGCTTGAGCAAGCTCAAGTTGCGCCGCTTCTGCGCGGCCGATAGTCGGCATCCGGGCCCCGCCGAGTGTGCGTCTTGGTGTGGGCAGTTTTCATTGCCCAAAGGACGAACATGTTCCCGGGAGACAAAGACATCGAACGCGCGGTGGCCGAGCTGGCCGCTGAACTGCCCGAGCCCTTGCGTGCGCTGGCAGGCGTGGCATACGACTACCGCTGGTGCTGGGCGGCCGACGGCCCCGCCACCTTGGCCGCCATCGACCCGGAGCATTGGCTGCGTTGTGGCAGCAATCCGCGCCGGCTGCTCACCGAGGCGCAGCAGTCGACGCTGCGGCGTGCGGCTGGCGATGCCGCCCTGGTGGCGCGCGTCGTGCGCCTGGCGCAGGAGCTGCGCACCGACCGCGAACGGCCCTGGCGCGCCGGTGCTGCCAGCCCCGCGCATCCGGTGGCCTTCTGCTGCGCCGAGTTCGGCGTGCACGGCTCGCTGCCGATCTATTCCGGCGGACTGGGCATCCTGGCGGGGGACATCCTGAAGGAAGCATCCGACCTGGCGCTGCCGATGGTCGGCGTGGGCCTGATGTACCGCACCGGCTACTTCCACCAGCGCATCGACGTCACCGGCTTCCAGCATGAGTACTGGCTCGACGCCGACCCTGACCGCCTGCCTTGCGTCAAGGTGACCGGGGCCGACGGCCAGCCGCTGACAGTGAGCGTGCCGGTGAACGACGAGGACGTGGTGGCGCAGGTCTGGCGCGTCGACGTGGGGCGTGTGCCGCTGTACCTGCTGGACACCGACCGGCCCGAGAACAGCCAGATCGGGCGTTGGGTCACCTCGCGCCTGTACGAAAGCAACCGCGCGATCCGGCTGGCGCAGTACGCCGTGCTCGGCATCGGCGGCGTGCGCGCGCTGCGCGCCTTGGGCATCGAGCCGGCGGTGTATCACCTGAACGAGGGCCATCCCGCGCTGGGCGTGTTCGAGCTGCTCGCGCAGGTGCGTGGCCGGCAACCGGGCATTGGCGATGCGGAGGCCTGGCAGCGCGTGCGTGAGCAGGTGGTGTTCACCACCCACACGCCGGTGCCGGCGGGCAACGAGACCTATACGCGCGACGAAGTGCTGGGCATGCTTGGCCGCGTCGCCGACGAGTTCGGCGTGCGCGAGCAGTTTCTGGCCATGGGCCGCATGGATCCCGCCAACGTCGACCAACCCTCGGGTATGACCGCACTGGCCATGCGAGCCAGCCGGCATGTCAACGGCGTCAGCCGGCGGCATGGCCAGGTCGCGCGCGAGATGTGGAAGCCGCTGTTTCCCAACCGCGCGCTGGAGGGCGTGCCGATCGGCCACGTCACCAACGGCGTGCATGTACCCACCTGGCTGCACGGCCCGATGCGCGAGCTGCTCGACCGACACCTGGGCGAAGGCTGGCTGGCGCGTGCCGACCAGAGCTCGACCTGGGCCCCGGTCGGCGACATTCCCGCGGCCGAACTGTGGGCCGCGCGCTGTGCCGCGCGCAAGCAACTGGTCGACATGATCAGGCACCGCGCCACCAGCGACCGGCTGCGCCGCGGCGAGCCGCTCGACTATGCCGCGGCTGCCAGTACCGGTTTCGACCCCGACCGCCTGACCATCGGCTTTGCGCGCCGGCTGGCCACCTACAAACGCCTGCACCTCGTCGCCCTGCTGCCCGAGCGCGCGGCGGCGCTGATCGCCGGCGAGCGGCCAGTGCAGTTTGTCTTTGCCGGCAAGGCCCACCCGGACGACAACGCCGCCAAGGACGTCGTGCGCCAGGTATTCGCCAACAAGCGTGCGCCGAGCATGGCCGGGCGTGCGGCCTTCCTCGAGGACTACGACATTCCACTGGCCGGCCATCTGGTCGCTGGATGTGACCTCTGGGTCAACCTGCCGCGCCCGCCGAATGAAGCCAGCGGCACCAGCGGCATGAAATCGGTGCTCGGCGGCGGCCTGCAACTGTCGGTGCTGGACGGCTGGTGGGCCGAGGCCTACGACGGCACGAACGGTTTTGCCATCAACGGCGACGTGGATCACGACCACCAGGCGCAGGACTGGCGCGATGCCCATGCCATGTTCGATCTGGAGGAGCAGGTGGTGGTGCCGATGTTCCACGACCGCGACGCCGACGGCGTGCCGCAACGCTGGGTGGCCATGATGCGCCGCAGCCTGATGACCCACGGCCCGCGCTTCTCGGCCACGCGCATGCTGCGCGAGTACGCCGAGCGCATCTACCGGCGCGGCTGACAACGGCAAGGCCGGCCCGCGCCCAGGGCTTGTACGCATGTACAAGTTCCTTGCACAAACGTTCAATCGGGCGCATGGACATGCGCAGCCTGGTCGTCGCCCCGCCGCTGCGCACGCGTGCGTCCGCAGCGGTACGCGGCGAGCGTCGCCAAGCCATCCTGCTGGCGGCGGAGAAGCTGTTTGCCGAGCACGGCTACCACGCCGTCACCATCCGCCGCATCGCCGACGAGGCCGGCGTGCCCCTGGCGCTGGTGGGCTACTACTTCGGTGCGAAGCACGAGCTGTTCCACGCCATCTTCGAACACTGGCGCCACACGATCGACGAGCGCCTGGCGCGGCTGCGCCTGGCACGTCAGCCGTCGGACGAGGGTGACGCGTTGCGCCGCATTGTCAGCGCCTTCGTCGAGCCGGTGCTGCAGATGCGTGCCAGCGCCGAGGGCGAGTTCTATGCGCTGCTGGTGGCGCGCGAGCTGGCCTACCGCACGCCCGAGGCCAGCCGCGTGCTGGCCGAGTTCTTCGACCCGATGGCGCATGCCTTCATCGACGCGCTGCACCGCGCCTGCCCCGGCAGCACGCGCGCGCAGGCCGCCTGGGCCTACCAGTTCGCGCTGGGTGCGCTCATCCACCACATCAGCGACCACCGCGTGCAGACCCTGTCGCGCGGGCGCAATGTGCCGAACGATGCGCACGCCAGCGTGCTGCTGATCGACTTCGTCAGCGCCGGCATCGCCGCCGTGCTGCGCCCGAAGAACTCAAGCATTCCTTCCCGCAACCCCACCCGGAGCCGGCCATGAACAAACGCAACGTCCTCAAGTCCCTTTGCCTTGCCGCATGGGGCATGGCTGCCATCGCGCCCGCGCTGGCGCAGGAGGCGATCAAGCTGACCATCGTCGCCGGCCATCCGCCGGTGTTCCTGTGGGTGAAGACCGTCGACGAGGTCTTCATCCCCGGTGTCGACCGGCGCCTGGCCGCGGCCGGCGGCAAGTACAAGATCGACTGGACCAAGGCCTGGGGCGGCACGCTCGTCAAGCTTGGCGGCGAATCGAAGGGCGTGGCCGACGGCGTGGCCGATATCGGGCTGGTGAGCACCATCTTCGAGGCCGCCAAGTTCCCGATGCAGAACGTCACCTACTACACGCCCTTCGGCAGCGACGACATCGATGTCGTGGCCAAGGCCGTGGCCGAGCTGCAGGGCAGCATTGCGCCGATGAGCGACGCCTGGACGAAAAACGGGCTGGTCTACCTGAACGGCATGGCGCTGGACTCGTATCACATCTGGACCAAGTTCCCGGTGACCAAGATCGAGGACCTGCAGGGCAAGAAGCTCAGCGCGCCCGGCCCCGCGGCCAACTGGGTCAAGGGCACCGGCGCGGTGGCCGTGGCCGGCACGCTGAACAGCTACTACGAGGACATCAAGTCCGGCGTGTCCGACGGTGCAGTGGTGTTTTCCACCGGCGCCTGGGGCGCCAAGCTGCACGAGGTGGCGCCGTACGTCACGAAGGTGAACTTCGGCGCCATGTTCTCCGGCGGTCTGGCGGTGAACAAGGCGCGCTTCGACAAGCTGCCACCCGAAGTGCAGAAGGCGTTGCGCGAGTCTGCCGACGAATGGTCGGCCGCCTATGCCAAGGCGCAGACCGCAGCAGTGAACACCGTGCTGCAGAGCATGACCGGCGCCGGCGCGAAGATCAGCGAGCTCAGCCCTGCCGAGCGCAAGCGCTGGGCCGACGCGCTGGGCCCCGTCGCCAAGACCTGGAGCGCCGACGTCACGGCCAAGGGCGGGCCGGGCAACGAGGTGCTGAAGGGCTACACCGACGCGTTGAAGAAGGCCGGCACGCAGCTGCCGCGCGACTGGACGGCGAACTAGCGCTCGCATGTCGCAGACTTCCGCTGCGGCCGGCACAACAGCGCCGGCCGACGCCTACGGCACGCCGCTGCCCTTCGGCTTCCAGCGCCTGGGCCGGGCGCTGAACGCGCTGGGCACGCTGTGGATCGTGGCGCTGATGCTGCTGATCAACAGCGACGTGCTCGGCCGCAACCTGCTCAACGCGCCGGTGCGCGGCGTCACCGAACTGGTGGCGCTGTCGATCGTCGGCATCGTCTTCCTGCAACTGGCCGACACCCTGCACAGCGGACGCTTCACGCGTGCCGACGTGCTGCTCGACCGGCTCAAGCGCAGCCGGCCCGTGGCCGCGGCGTGGTTGCAGGCAGCCTTTCACCTGGTGGGCGCGGCGCTGATGGCGGTGATCCTGTGGGCCGCATGGGCACCGCTGGTGGAATCGATCCGCATCCGCGAATACGTCGGCGCCATCGGCGACTTCACCGCGCCGGTGTGGCCGGTGCGGCTGATCATGCTGGTCGGGCTGACGGTCACACTGATCACCTTCGTGCTGCTCGCACTGGCCGACCTGAAACGCGCGCGTCGACTGCGCCACGACCGGGCACTTTGAGCATGGCGTCGTCGCTCATCGCTACGCTGTCGCTGGGGCTGATGCTGCTGCTCATCTGGAGCGGTATGCACGTGGCCGTGGTGCTGGCGACGGTGTCGTTCATCGGCGTGTGGCTGATCAAGGGTGATGTCGCCGTGGCGGCCAACCTGCTGGCGCAGGGCGCGTCGGATGCCGTGGCCAGCCACATCTTCGGTGTCGTGCCGCTGTTCGTGTTGACGGGCTTCATCGTGGCGATGGCCGATGTCGGCAAGGATGCCTTCGAGGTCGCCAACCAGCTGTTCCGGCGCTTGCGCGGCGGGCTGGGCGTGGCCACGGTGGCGGCGAACGCGGTGTTTGCCGCAATCACCGGCATTTCCATCGCTTCGGCTGCGGTGTTCACGCGCGTGGCCGTGCCGCAGATGCAGCGCTTCGGCTACCGCAGCGGCTTCGCTACCGGGGTGGTCGCCGGCTCGTCCGTGCTGGGCATGCTGATCCCGCCGAGCCTGCTGATGATCCTGTACGGCTTCCTGTCCAACCAGTCGGTGGGTGACATGTTCACCGCCGGCATCGTGCCCGGGCTGCTGCTGGCGCTGGCCTATGCGGTGGGCATCGTCGCGCTGTCGTACCTGCGCCCGGGGTTGGTGTTCGTCGATGCAAAGCCGCGCCCCATCGACGCCGTCGACCTGCTGCCGCCGGGCGCGCTGCTGCGCAAGCTGCTGCCCAGCATCGTCATGATCGTCGCCGTGCTCGGCGGCCTGTACGGCGGGCTGTTCACCGCCACCGAAGCCGGTGCGGTGGGCGCGGCGCTGGCGCTGCTCATTGCCGCCCTCAAGCGCAAGCTCAATGCCGGCAGCCTGTGGGGCGTGCTCACCGAGACGGGCCATGTGACGGTGGCGGTGAGTTTCCTGATCATCTGCGCCAGCATCTACACACGCATGTTGGCGATGTCGGGCATGCCCCAGTTCATGGTCGAGAGCATGGCGGCGGCCGGGCTGGGCAAGACCGCCTTCCTCGCCCTCTACGTGGCGGTGATCATCGCGTTGGGCACGATCATCGATTCGTCGTCGATCATGCTCATCGTGCTGCCGCTGATGTTGCCGATCGCCGAAGCCTTCGGCATGAACTTGGTGTGGTTCGGCGTGGTCACCGTGGTGGCGGTGGAGATCGGCTTGCTGACACCGCCCTTCGGGCTGTCGGTGTTCGTCATCAAGAGCACACTCGACGACCCGGCCATCTCGCTCGGCGACATCTTCCGCGGCACCACGCCGTTCACGCTGATGATGTTTGGCGTGCTGCTGCTGCTGCTGGCCTTTCCGCAGTTGTCCCTGGTGCTGTTGAAGTAGGAGTCGAAGATGCCCGTCAACCCGTTGATCGGCTTCAAGGTCGACCGTGCGCAGGTCGTGAACATCGGCCACGATCTGCAGCGCCCCGAGTGCATCCTCGCCGAGCGCGACGGCACATTGTGGTCGGCCGACGCGCGAGGTGGCGTGATGCGCATCGCCAGCGATGGCAGCCAGCGCTTCATCGGCCAGCGCGCCAGCGAGCGCTTCGGTGCGCTCACGGCCGACTCCGGCGGCGCGATGGAAAGCAAGTACACCCAGGGCACGCTGCCCAACGGCCTGGCCTTTGCCGCCAACGGCGACATCCTGATTGCCAACTTCGGCACCGACCTGCTGGAGATCATGACGCGCGACGGCGTCACGCACACGCTGCACGAGCGCATCGACGGTCAGCCTATCGGTAAGGTGAACTTCGTTCTTCGCGATTCGAAGCAGCGGCTGTGGATGACCGTGTCGACGCGCGTCAACCCGTGGACTCGGGCGGTCGCGCAGCGCGTGCGCGACGGCTACATCGCGGTGCTCGACGCGCACGGGCTGCGCGTCGTGGCCGACGGCTTTCACTTCGCCAACGAAGTGCGGCTCGATGCGCGCGAGGAATGGCTCTACATCGTCGAGACCACCGGCCCGCACATCAGCCGCATGCGGCTGGTGGAAGGCGAGCGCGGCGTGAGCCTGGCGCAGCGCGAGGTCTTCGGCCCGGCCGACCTGGGCGGTCCGCCCGACGGCATCGCCTTGGACGTCTTCGGCAACCTGTGGTGCACGCTGGTCATGGTCGACCGGCTGATCGCGCTGACGCCGCAGGGTGAGAGGCTGGAACTGCTGGACGATGGCGAGCCCGAGGCCTCGCGTTGTCTGATGCAGAAGATGGTCGACGGCACAGTCACACCCGAAGACATGCTGCGCGCGCGCGGCACGCTGGCGCCGTGGCTGGCCAGCGTGACCTTCGGTGGCGCCGACCTGAGGACCGTGTACCTGGGCAGCCTGATGGGCAGCACGATCCCGAGCTTCCGTTCACCGGTGGCCGGCCTGCCGATGGTGCACTGGCATGAACCGCGTTGAATTCTGTCCCCCCACAAGGAGCCTGCCATGAGCCGCAAGTTCGTCGACCTGTCGATTTACCTGGAAAACGATGTGCTGAGCGACCCGCCGGCCTTCGCGCCGAAGATCCAGTACTTCACCCACGACCACACCTTCGAGCAGATCGAGCCCTTCTTCCCCGGGCTGAAGCGCGAGGACCTGCCCGACGGCGAGGGCTGGGCGGTGGAGATGATCAACCTGTCCACGCACAATGGCACGCACCTGGACGCGCCCTATCACTTCCACAGCACGATGAACAAGGCGCTGGGGCACAAGGAGCGTGCCATCGCGATCCATGAGGTGCCGCTGGAATGGTGCTTCCAGCCTGGCGTGAAGCTGGACTTCCGCCACTTCGCCGACGGCTACGTCGTCACAGCAGCCGATGTCGAGGCGGAACTGAAGCGCATCGGCCACACCATCCAGCCGCTGGAGATCGTGGTGATCAACACGCGTGCCGGTTCGCGCTACGGCCATGCCGACTACGTCTCGTCCGGCTGCGGCATGGGCTACGAGGCGACGATGTATCTGCTGGAACGCGGCGTGCGCCTGACCGGCACCGACGCCTGGAGCTGGGACGCGCCCTTCGTGCACACCGCCAAGAAGTATGGCCAGACGCACGACGCGTCGCTGATCTGGGAAGGCCACAAGGCCGGGCGCGACATCGGCTACTGCCACCTGGAGAAACTGCACAACCTGGAGTCGCTGCCGGCCGGCGGCTTCTTCATCAGCTGCTTCCCGCACAAGATCCGTGGCGCATCGGCCGGCTGGACGCGCGCGGTGGCCATCTTCGACGAGCGGCTCACCAGCTGAGCCGGGCCGGCATCGCGCCCGCTACTGCGGGTCGTCCATCGCGCTCTGGTGGCGTTTGATGAACTCCTGGTAGGTGTCGATGCCGCGCAACTGCAGCACGGTGTTGCGCACCGCGGCCTCGACCAATACCGCCAGGTTGCGCCCGGCGTCGACCGCGATCACCACCTTGCGCACGGGGATGTCAAGGATGTCCTCGTACAGCGGCTCGTAGGGCAGGCGCTCGAACTCGCGTTCCATCGTCTCCTTGCGCACCAGATGCACGATCAGCTTCAGTCGCATCTTGCGTCGCACCGCGGTCTCGCCGAAGATGGCCTTGATGTCGAGCAGACCGATGCCGCGTACTTCCAGCAGGTTCAGCAGCAGGTCGGGGCAGCGGCCCTCCAGTGAGGTCTGCGACACGCGGAACAGATCCACCGCGTCGTCGGCCACCAGGCCGTGGCCGCGCGAAATCAGCTCCAGCCCGAGTTCGCTCTTGCCCAGGCCCGACTCGCCGGTGATGAGCACGCCCAGGCCCAGGATGTCCATGAACACGCCGTGCCGCGTGGTGCGTTCGGCGAACAGCTGCGCCAGGTAGGTGCGCACCACGTCGATCACGTGGCCAGCTGATTCGGCTGTCTTGAACAGCGGGATCTCGGCACGATCGCACATCGCCACCAGACGCTCGGGCGGCGTCTCGCCGTCGGCGACGATCAGCATCGGCGGCTCGAGCGTGACGATGCGCGAGATGCGGCGCTCCTGGTCCTCGGCGGACGAGGCCAGCAGGTAGGCCACCTCGCGGCGGCCGACGATCTGCACCCGGTAGGGGTGGACGTAGTTCAGGTAACCCACCAGGTCGGCTGCCGAGCGCGCGTCGCGCACCGCGTTGTCGTCGAAGTGGCGCTCGGGGTGGGCGTGGCCTGCGATCCATTCCCAGCGCATCGCCTCGCGATGCGCCTCGAACAGGGCCTCGGCGCTGATGGTGGTGGGTTTCATGCGATGCGGCCGCGCCAGGCTTGCGGCATGGCCAGGATGCGCTTGCTCAGGCGGTCGACTTCTGCGCCTGCCAGTCGGCGATGAGCTTGTGCACGGCCGGGGCATCGGGCTCGGACACCAGGCGGTCGCGCAGGTCGCGGTCGGACAGCATCTCCGCGATCTCGGACAGGATCTCCAGGTGTCGCTGCGTCGCCGCTTCGGGCACCAGCAGAAAGATCAGCAGGCTCACCGGTTCATCGTCGGGGGAATCGAAGCCGATGGGTTGCTGAGTGCGCAGCACCGCGGCCAGCGGGTTCTTCAGGCCCTTGATGCGGCCGTGCGGAATGGCCACGCCATGACCCAGGCCGGTGGACCCGAGGCGCTCGCGCGCGAACAGGTTGTCGGTGACGGTGCCGCGAGCGATGGAATGCTGGTTCTCGAACAGCAGGCCAGCATGCTCGAAGACCCGCTTCTTGCTGGTGGCGTCGACATCGACCAACACGTTGCTGGGCGGCAAGATGGCAGCGAGACGGTTCATGTCGATGGTTGGGCCCGATGCGCCAGCGGACGCGGCGCGTACCTCGGACATGTTACAGAGCTGTGAATTATAGAAAGCGGGTCGCGAAGACGGCGCTTGCGCGACCCCGGAGTTGAGGGATGGGCCCCCGGGTGCTGCGCCGCAGCAACGGTTGCGCTATCCGAGACCCTGGCGGCGGCCGATTCGGGCCACCGCGTGCGGGCCTATGCCGCGCCCACATCCAGCCGTTTGGCGGTGGCGTGGTGGTGCTCCTGGGTACGGTCCTTGTGACGCACCACCTGGCGGTCCAGCTTGTCCATCAGCTGGTCGATGGCAGCGTACAGATCCTCGTGCGATTGTTCGACGAAGATATCGCGGCCCTTCACATGCAGCGTGACTTCGCAACGCTGCCTTCGCTCTTTCTCCTTTTGCTTTTCAACGGTGAGCAAGACGTTCACATCCACCACCTGGTCGAAATGACGCGTGACGCGTTCCAACTTGGTAAGCACATACTCTCGCAACGCCGAAGTCACTTCAAGATGATGTCCGCTGATCGTCAGGTTCATCAAGGCCTCCTTTACAGGGGTGGTGGGAATTCGAAGGGGAAGGGGAAGGGGGAGCGGAGCTTTGAGGGGTGGGGCGCCAATGCACCCGGTCGTCAAGCCCAGTGTGCTACCGAAATGCGGCGCTGACAAGTGACCCAATGCGCATCTCGCAACGCCGTCCGGAAGGCCGTCTGCGGGGTGTGATAATCGCTCTTTGCAGTCTTCTCAGAGGCCTTCTTGGACCAGAGTCACCCTCGGTGACCGTCCACTCCGGCAGCCAGTGACCCAGCGCGGATGTCGCGCCAGGTCCGCGGGGGTGAGACGGTTCATGCCGATCCTTCCCGCAGTCCCCATGGCGAGCGCAAGGCAGCCGCCCAAGCGCGCCGGAGTCGCTGATGCTGAACGTGTTCACGCTGGAGAACGGTCGCTTGAGCGGCCGCATCTTCCAGGAAGAAGTCGATCGTCTGGACCTGCCCGGCCAGCAGCCGCCGGTGTGGGTGGACATGGAGGCGCCCACCGGCGAAGAGAAGGCCTGGGTGGCGCGCCAGTTCGGCCTGAACATCCCCGACAACATCGTCGACGACGACCTGGAGGAATCGGCGCGCTTCTATGAAGAAGACAACGGCGAGTTGCACATCCGCTCCGACTTCCTGATCGACGACGACGTCACGCCGCGCAACGTGCGCGTGGCCTTCATCCTGTGGCGCAGCATGCTGTTCTCGGTGCACGCCGAGGACCTGCCGGTGTTCCGTCTGCTGCGCCTGCGCGCCCGACGCATCCCGTCGCTGATCGAGGACGCCAAGGACGTGTTGCTGAAGCTGTACGACGCCGACGCTGAATACTCCGCCGACGCACTGGAAGGCATCTACGACAGCCTGGAGCGGGTCAGCGCCAGCGTACTGAAGCAGGGCGTCAACGACCAGGCGGCGGGCGAGGCGCTGTCGGCCATCGCAAAAGAGGAAGACCTGAACGGACGCATTCGCCGCAACGTCATGGACACGCGGCGTGCGGTCAGCTTCATGATGCGCAGCCGCATGCTCAATGCCGAGCAGTTCGAGGAGGCGCGGCAGATCCTGCGCGACATCGACTCGCTGGACAGCCACACCACCTTCCTGTTCGACAAGATCAACTTCCTGATGAACGCCACCGTCGGCTTCATCAACATCAACCAGAACAAGATCATCAAGATCTTCTCGGTGGCCAGCGTGGCGCTGCTGCCGCCGACGCTGATCGCCAGCATCTACGGCATGAACTTCCGCTTCATGCCCGAGGTCGACTGGGCCTGGGGCTATCCCTTCGCGCTGGTGCTGATGCTCGCGTCGGTGGCCGCACCCTTCATCTACTTTCGGCGCAAGGGCTGGCTGCGCTGAGTGCGTCACATCCGGCAGCACTCGAGCACCTGGCGATACAACTTGCAGCGCTACGCTGCGGCATGTCTTCGGCCAAGTTGATTCAGCGTGCATGCGGGCTCGTGTTGCTGGCGGTCCTTGCGCTGGGCGGCGCGTCGACCCGCGCTCAATTCGCAGCCTCACCGCAGCCGCTGAAGGTGGCCGCACTGCAGCCGTCCGACGCGCTGAACGAAAAGGCCTACCGCATCGACGCGGCCCGGCACCTCTACGCTGTCTATCCGGCGCAGATCCTCAAGGGCAAGGTGCCAGCGCTGGTCTACGCCATCCTGGTCACCGAAACCGAGATTGACGCCCGCGGCAAGGTGCTCAGGGTGCGCATCGTGCGCCAGCCGGCCGCGGCGCGCGAGGTCACGCCCTGGGTGGTGTCGATGATCCGCCGTGCTTCGCCGCTGCCGCCGCCGGCGCGCATCGGGCGCGTCAAGTTCGTCGAAGTCTGGCTGGTGGACAGGTCCGGTCAGTTCCAGGTGCACTCGCTGACTGAAGGGCAAATATAGCGTCTCAGCGGTTGGCACGCCGCTTGAGCCAGCGCATCAGCGCGCCCACCAGCGGCAGCTTCTGATACAGCTCCTCGGCTGCGTCCCAGTAGTCGCGGTGCTCGCTGATGCGCCCGTCGGCGGCCAGGCGCAGGTGCGTGGCGCCGCGGATGCACTGCTCGCCATGGCGCAAGCGGCGCATGCGGAACAGGAAGTCCCAGCTCAGGAAACACTGGTCGCCGTCGCAAAGCACATCGCGAATGACGAAGCGTGGCTCGATCAGCGCCGTGAACATGTGGCGGAACACCTGCTGGATCGCCGGCACGCCCTGCACCTCGTTGAAAGGGTCCTTGAAGCGCGCGTCGGCGCTGTACAGCTCAGCCAGGCGCTCGACATCGGCCGGCTGCAGCCGCTCGAAAGCCTCGACGATGCGCTGCACGCGCGGATCGAGTGTCTTCACAGCCCGGTGACGCGGTGCACGCCGGCGAAGTACAGCCGGTCGCCGATCAAGCTGGCCAGCTTGAGCGCGCGCGTGAAGCGCTTCGGGAAGTGGATCTCGAACTCGCCGCGCTCCCAGCCGCGCAGCATCTGCAGTGCGGCCTCGTCGGCACCGATCAGCGCCGGCATCGGGTAAGTCGTTCTGCGCCGTGGCCGGCGTGTCCACGTAGCCCGGGTTGACCAGCGACACGCCCACGCCCTTGGGGTTCAGGTCCAGGTACAGCGTCTCGGCCAGGTTGATCAGCGCCGCCTTCGTCGGCCCGTAACCCAGCGCGGTGGGCAGCCCGCGGTAGCCGGTGACGCTGGACACCAGGCTCAGGTGCCCGCTGTGGCCGGCATCGGCCTGCTGCAGCAGCTGCGGCAGCACCGCGGCCAGCAGGTTGAGCGCACCGACGTAGTTGATCTGCAGTTGGCGCAGCGCCTCGTCCAGGTCGAAGGCGGTGGCGCGCATCGGCTTGAAGACGCCGGCGCTGTACACCACCAGGTCGAAACGGCCGTGTCGCGCCACCACCTCGGTGGCGGCCTCGGCCAGCGACTGCCGCTCGGTGACGTCCAGCGCCAGCGCCTCGCTACCGGGGTGTGCACGCACGAAGCCGTCCAGCGCGCTGCCGGTGCGCGCCGAGACGATGACCCGGGCGCCGCGCTGGTGCAGCAGCGCGGCGGTGGCGCGGCCGATTCCGGTGGAAGCGCCGACCAGCCAGACGATCTGACCGTTCCAGTCGGTGAAGCGCGGGTTCAGGGACATGGGGAGCCGATCATTTCTTGTAGAAGGCCAGCGTGACCTCGCCGAGCCGGATGCCGAACTTGCTCATCACCGCCTTGTTGAGCATCACACGCTCGTCCATCAAATACATCCAGTCGTCGAACTGCACCTCGTAGACCGCGCCATCCACCGGCAGCTTGAGCGTGTAGCGCCAGTTCAGCGTGTTGCCGGCGGCGCGGCCCTCGGCCACGCCGAGCACGTCGTCGGCGCGGCCGCTCCAGCGGCCGTTGCCCTCGTCGGTGAGGCGCCAGACGCGGCGCTCGGTCTTGCCGTCGCTGTAGGTGAAGCGCTCGTCCAGCGTGCCCTGGTTGCCCTGCCACGTGCCCGTCATCTGCACGACGAAGCGGCGCTGCACGCTGCCGCTGCGGTCGGTGAACAGGCCGTGCGCGACCAACTCGCCGTTGAAGTAGGTCTTCAGGTCGAGCACCGGCTTCTCGGTCGGCATAGTCGCTCACGCTCGGCCCCGCGCAGGCGCTCAGCAGCAGGGCCGCGGCAGCGGCGAGAGAGGTTCGTCTCATTCGGTCGATCCCTCCGGGCTGCGCATCCAGCCGAAATACAGCAGCGCCACCGCGGCCAGCTTCAACACGCAGGGCAGCGCGCAGTAGGCCAACGTCAGCGCATCCAGCGCGCCTGCGTCGCGGCTGCCCGGCGCGTAGCCGAACAGCCCCAGCAGCGGCAGCGTGATGCCCGCGGCAAGCGCCAGGTTGAGCTTGGTGGCGAAGTTCCACCAGCCGAAGTACATGCCTTCGGAGCGGCCCTGGTGGCCGGCGCGGCGGATCACTCCGGCCAGCAGCGCGCCGGGCAGGCCAAGTCGGCGCCCAGGGCCACGCCGCTGGCCACGCACACCGCGGCGAAGCCGACCACGTCACCCGCGCCCAGGCCCGCCGCCCAGACGAAAGCTGGCGATGGCCAGCAGCATGCCGGCCAGCCAGCTGCGCGCCAGGCCGAAGCGCGACACCGCGCGCAGCCACAGCGGCATCGACAGTGCCGCGGCCAGGAAGTAGCTGCCCAGGAACAGCGGCTCGTAGGCGGCGGCCTGCAGCCGGTCGCGGATGAAGAACAGCACCAGCGTCGCCGGGATGGCGCTGGCGATGCCGTTGACCAGGTACACGCCCAGCAGCCGGCGGAACGACGGGTTGGCCAGCGCCAGCCGCATCGGTGTTTCTGCGGCGCTGGCCAGCCCGGCGGTTGCGCGCGGCGCATGCCACAGCGCCGCCAAGGCCAGCACCAGCGACACGGCCAGCACCGCGCTGGTCACGCCGAAGCCGAGCGTGGAGCTGAGCACGCTGGCCAGCAGCACGCCGGCCAGCGACAGCCCTTCGCGCCAGGAGACGATGCGTGCGCGCTGCGGTGCATCGCCGCCCAGCCGCGCGCCCCACGACTGGTGCACGATGCTGAGCAGGCTGTAGCTCAGGTAGCACACCGCCAGCGTCGCCCCGCACCAGGCCAGCAGCCCGGGCAGATCGCGCATCGGCGGGAAGAACAGTGCGACGAAGCCCACGGCCAGGGCCAGCGCGGCGCCCACCGAGATGGCCAGCACGCGCGGTGTGGAATGCGCGAACCAGCGGTCGCACTGGCGGCCGATCCACGGGTCGACGAAGGCGTCGAGCAGCCGTGCCGCCAGCAGCAACGCGCCCAGCCAGGCCAGCGGCACGCCGAAAGCTTCGGCATAGTGGTTGGGCAGCACCACGTACAGCGGCAGCGCGACGAAGGCCAGCGGCAGGCCGAGCGCGCCGTAGCTCAGGCCGCTGCGCCAGCCGTCGCGCCAGCCGGTGGCTGGCGCCCGCGGGGCGGCGGGCATGGCGGCCAGGCTGCCGTTCACGAGCTGGCGACCCGCGTGCCGAGCAGCGCTTCGCGCAGCTTGGGCTGCGAGGTGCGCGGCGACAGCCAGATGCCGAAGAACAGCCGCGTGAACTCGGCGTCGCGCACCTCGCCGCGCGGCTGGCCGTTGACGAAGAACAGCGCTGCCTCGCCCGGGCGCTGCACGCCGGTGATGCGGTCGCCCTTCTTCACGTCGGGCACGATCTGCCGCATCTGCTGCAGCCAGCGTTCGGCCAGCGCCGCGTCGATCGCCTCCAGGCCCTGCATTTCCTTCAGCGAACGTTCGGCGATGGCCTTGCCTTCGAGCGCACGCGCGTACTCCAGTTCCAGTGCCAACGGCTGCGACAACAGATCGCGGCCGCTGAGCTCGGCCTCGGCCCACAAGCGGATGTCGTAGACATGCAGGCCCAGATACCGCAGCCGGCCTTCGCCGAGCAGTTGTGCATCGCGCAACTCGGCCTTCAGCTCCGGTGGCAGCGGCTGGCGGCGCGCGGCTGGCCAGCGCAGTGGCTGGCAGCGCGGCCAGCAGCAGCAGCGCGCGTCGGCGCGGGAGTCGAACGTCTGGCGTCATGCCTTTTCCAGCGTGAACTGCATGACGTCGGTGTTGCCGGTGGCAAAGGCCGCTTCGCAATACGCCAGGTAGAACTCCCAGATGCGCATGAAGCGGCCGTCGAAGCGCAGCTGGCGCACGGCGGCTTCCTGCGCCAGGAAGCGCACGCGCCAGCGGCGCAGCGTCTCGGCATAGTCGGCGCCGAAACGCAGCTCGTTGACGATGCGCAGCCCGGCCCGTTCGGCCTGCTCGCGAAAGGCCGTGGGGCTGGGCAGCAAGCCGCCGGGGAAGATGTACTGCTGGATGAAATCGGTGGAATCGACGTAGCGTGCGAACAGATCGTCGCGGATGGTGATGCTCTGGATGCAGGCGCGTCCGCCCGGCTTGAGCAGCGCGTTCAGCTGGGCGAAGAAGCCGGGCCAGTACTTGCGGCCGACGGCTTCGAACATCTCGATCGAGGCCACCGCGTCGTACGGGCCGTCGGCCAGGTCGCGGTAATCCTGCAGCCGCAGATCGGCCTGGTCGGCCAGCCCGGCATCGTGCAGCCGCCGCTGCGCAAAGGCCAACTGCTCGGTGGACAGCGTGACGCCGGTGACATGCGCATCGAAGTGGCGCGCCGCGTACTCGGCCAGGCCGCCCCAGCCGCAGCCGATCTCGAGCACGCGCTGGCCCGGCTGCACCCGGCATTCGTCCAGCGCGCGCCGCACCTTGGCCCATTGCGCCTGCGCCAGGTCACCGCCCAGGTCGCCCTGGAACCAGGCGGCCGAGTAGCTCATCGTCTCGTCCAGCCACAGCTTGTAGAACGGGTTGCCCAGGTCGTAGTGGGCATGGATGTTCTTGCGGCTGCCGCGGCGTGAATTGCCGTTCAGCAGGTGCTTGATGCGGTACATCAGCGAGCCCCACCAGCTGCCGTAGATGGCCGATTCCACCGCCTCGCGGTTGGCGATGAAGACCTTGAGCAGTTCGACCAGGTCGGGCGAGCTCCAGTCCTCGTCGATGAAACATTCGGCAAAGCCGATGTCGCCGCTGCGCAGCGCGGCGCCGAAGACCTTCCAGTTGCGCAGCCGCATCGCGCCGCGCGGTTCGTTTTCGGCGCCGCTGCCGAAGCGCATCTGCGTGCCGTCGGGCAGCTGCAGGTCGAGCGTGCCGCTGCGCAACTGGCGCAGCAGGCCGAAGGCGGCGCGCGCGGCGGCCGGCGCCGATTCGGGCAAGGACAGGGGCGGGGCGGTGGTGTGCTGCTGCTCATGGTGGCGGACGGAAGCAAGGGGTTCAACGGGTGACGAAGCGCTCGGGCGGCGCCGGCTTCTTTACGTAGGGCACGCGCTTGACCCATACGCGCAGCGCCTGCCAGTGGATTCGGGCGATGACGCCGAAGCTCATCAGCGGCACGCCGAAGAATGCGGCGCGCACGCTGGCCGGTGTCAGCGGCGCCAAGCGGCCGGACAGGCTGGTCTGCAGCAGCGCGCCGTCGGCGTCTTCGTGGTCGATGCGGGCGACGCAGCGCTCGCCGTCGGGCGAAGCGGCTGCGCATGAAGCGGAAGCGGTAGCCGCCGATGATGTGGCTGAAGGGCGAGACGTGGAACACCTTGCGCGCCTGAAGGTCGCGCCCGTAGGCCAGCTGCGTCGCCGGCCAGCAGGTAGCAGTGACGCTCGCCGAAGGTGTTGTTGACCTCGACCACGATTGCCGCCAACGAGTCGTCGGCGCGCTCGCAGAACCAGAAGCTGACCGGCTTGAACACATAGCCGAGCACGCGCGGGTAGGTCTGCAGCCAGACCTCGCCCGTCGCATCGGCGATGCCTTCGGCTTGCAGCAATTCGTCCAGCCAGGCCAGGGCGTCGCCGCGGCCGTCGCCGTGGTCGCGG
>CAWGOK010000033.1:0-96088 GCA_963824005.1 uncultured beta proteobacterium | reverse complement strand
GGGTCGAGCATCCATCGACTGCCTATTGGAGTTTCAAGATGATCATCCGCACCACTTTGGTGGCTGCCGCCGTCGCGGTCACTTTGCTGAGCACAACGACCGGTTGCGCAGTCTCGCGCGGGCAGGAGACGACCGGGGCCTACATCGACGACTCCACCATCACCGCCACGGTGAAGAGTCGCTTCGTTGAGAGCAAGGCCGTCGACGCTGCGTCGATCAGCGTCGAGACGATGAAGGGCACGGTCATGCTGTCGGGCTTTGCGAAGAGTGCCAACGAAAAGAGCAGCGCGGAAACCATCGCACGCGGCGTGAGCGGCGTGACGTCGGTGAAGAACGAGATCGCCGTGCGGCCCTGAGGCCGCCTACAAGGAGGTTGATATGAACTGGGATCGCATCGAGGGCAACTGGAAGCAGGTCGTCGGCAAGGCCAGGGCCCAATGGGGCAAGCTGACGGACGACGATTTCAACATCGTCGCCGGCCGTCGCGAACAGCTCGCCGGCAAGATCCAGGAACGCTATGGCGTGGCCAAGGAAGACGCCGACAAGCAGATCAGCGAATGGATCCGCATGGCCGACGATTCGTGGTTCAAGTAGGGCCTTGAGGGCGTCCGACCCGAGCCTGCAGTCCCGGCGTGGGATGTGAACTGAGGGGCCTGGTCGAGATGGAGGAAAGAAGTGCGTTACGTCGTCGTAGTGTTTTGGATGTTGTGTTGCTCGGTGACTTCGGCCGTCGCCCAGGTGAGCATCGGCATCGGGCTCCCTGGCGTGAGCATCGGGATCAACCTGCCGGTCTACCCGCAACTCGTTCAGGTGCCGGGCTACCCGGTCTACTACGCGCCGCAACTGAACTCGAACTTCTTCTTCTACGACGGCATGTACTGGGTCTACCAGGGCGACAACTGGTACGCGAGCTCCTGGTACAACGGCCCGTGGGGGCTCGTCGGCCCGCAGTATGTGCCGCTGTACGTGCTGCGGATCCCGGTGCGCTACTACCGTGTGCCGCCGCCGTACTTTCGCGGGTGGCAGCGGATGCGCCGCCGCGCTGGGGTGAGCACTGGGGCAATGACTGGGCACAACAACGAAGGGGCTGGGACCAGTGGAATCGCAAGTCTGCTCCTGCGCCCGCGCCGCTGCCGTCGTACCAGCGGCAGTATTCGGGCGATCGCTATCCCCACCAGGTCGAGCAGCAGCAGGCGCTGCGCAACCAGAACTACCGCTACCAGCCGCGCGACGCCGTCGTGCAGCAGCACTACCAGGCGCAGCCGGTGCAGAGCCCGGCCGCGCCTGGGCAACGCGACCAGGCGGGAGCGTCGCAGGACAGAGGTTCGAGGCCGCAGGATGCTCAACGTGCCAGCCCGCAGGCGCCGGGCCAACACGGCGGACAGGGCGGCCCTCAGCAGCGAGGCCCGACGGTTCAGGATCAGGGGAGGCCGCCTCCGCAAGGGTCACCCGAGCGTCCGCAGGAGGGGCCGAAGTCGAGCCAGAAGGACATGCCTCAGGGCAAGGGCATGTCGCAGGCGCCGCAACAGGTACAAGGACAAGGGCAGGGCCAGGCGAAGGGTCACGACAAGGCAGGGGACGGCGGCAAGCCGTAGCCAGCCGGGCCGGATCTTGGCCGATAGCTCACCCACGTCCGACGAAGCCACCGCGCTTCACCGTGCGCGGCTGGCCGTTAGGAAGGCACCGGCCGTGCCAGTCACTGCGATCGAGGGTCCGGCGTGCGCGCCGGGCGCTGGCCTATGGCGCGTGGCATCAACTCGCAAGCGAACGTCGTTCGTGCACGGGCCATCGCGGATGCATCGCTCGGCATCGTGCTGCCCTATCCAAGCCAATACGCGCTTTCGACGGACGTCGGCACGGCGATCACATCGGGTGCCTGAACCGGAACGCAGGCCCGGGTGGCGATGACAGCGCGCGGCCAGAACAATCCGTCGCCGCGCGCCCTACATCGCACCTCCCGGCGCGATGCAGTTCAGCCTCATGGTGGCTGTGGCGTCAATCTGCGCTGTACGGCATGCCGTAGAACTTGTGCACACCGGCCGCCCAGGTCTTGTCCGACATCGTCGGCCAGCGGTCCTTGTTGAAGCCCGGGGCGTCCTTCAGCGCTTCCTTCGGCACATTGAGCGTGAAGCGCTCCTTCACCGTGTCCAGCGTCAGGGCCGCCCAGGGCACTGCGAACAACTTCTCGCCCATGCCGAGCAGGCCGCCGAAGGACAACACCGCATAGGCGATCTTGCCTGAGGCCATGTCGATCATGAACTCCTTGATATCGCCCAGATCCTGGCCGTCCTTGTTGTAGACGTCGTTGCCGAGAAGCGTGTTTGCGCCCATCAGCGCCGGGCCCGGGCCCTCGTTCTTGTTGGCGTACATGCCGAAGTTGTCGCGTGTCACGTAGTTGGTACTCATGTTCGTTCCTTGTGTCATCTGTGAAATGGAGTTGCCAGCAATGCTCTCGTGCCCATTCGATGCGATGGACACGGAGTTCGGTGGGGCTGGCGCGAGGCGTCCGTTGCCGATCCACCGGGCAACGAACCGAACCCGAAGGCTCTGCGACAACCATAGCCACCGCTGCAGGACATCGCTGTAGGACGCGACCGACATCGGGCGTCGGCCGTCAGGCCAACCGGCTCCAAAGACCGCCGATGGCAGCACCGTCTCTGCTACTCTCCTTCAACCGAGTTGCGACCGCCTTGCGAGGCGCCGCGACCCACCGCCGACCATGGGCAATTGCCTCCCTGAATGAACTCCGCCTACCCTATTCGCAGCCAAGCTTTGTCGCCCTGGAGGATCCAGTGGCCGGCATTGCGGCGTGTGACCGAAGCGTTGAACGCCTCGGCGTGGATTGGCGCAGTGGTTGGCGTGCTGCTGACCACAGGTTGCGCCGGCATCGAGCGCGCGTCGCAGCCCGAGGCGTCGCCTCTGCCCCAATCCGCGCCGACGGCGACGACCGTCCCGGTCGAGCCCAAGGCGGCTGCACCGGTGCCGCCGACCCAGGCAACGGCGGCGGAGCGCGCAAGCACCGCGGACAAGGTCAGGCAGCCCGGCGTCGTGCCGTCGGCCTCACCGGTTCAGGGCGCGGCCAAGGCCGCTGCGGCGCCGCCCAAGGCGCCAGCGAAGCCCCCCGCAATGTCGTCGGCTGCGGCGCCGGCCGCGAAGAGCGAGACGCCCGCCGCGGCCCCGGCGAAACCGCAAGCCGCGGCGCCACTGGATCTGAAATCGCTCGAAACCCGGCTCAAGGAGACCCAGGCGATCGGCGTATTCACCAAGCTCACGCTGAAGAACCAGATCGACCAACTGCTGGATCAGTTTCGGGCGTTCTACCAGGGCAAGGTCAAGACCTCGCTGGCCGAGTTGCGGCGCTCGTACGACATGCTGGTGCTCAAGGTGCTGGCGCTGCTGCAGGACGCCGACCCGCCGCTGGCCAGCGCCATCGCAGGCTCGCGTGAGGCCATCTGGGGCATTCTTTCCAATCCCGCAAAGTTCGCGGCGGTCTAGAGAGCGGACCCGAAGGAGATGCATGTTGAATGACCGTGCGAGCACCTGGATCCTTGCCACCTTGCTGACGGCGCTTTCGTCGGTGCCGGCGCGCGCGGCGGAGGATGCCGCACTGCTGAGGGACCTCACCTCGGTGATCGCACTGCTCGGCCTGCCCTGCGGCCAGGTGGTCTCGGCAAAGCGGCTGAAAGATGACGACCACGTCGCAACCTGTAGTGACGGCAACCGCTATCGGGTGTTCATCAATGCCCAGGGCAAGGTGGTCGCGCAGAAGCAATAGGCGCAATGGGCCTGGGTGGCCTGCGCGTTGAGTTGCATCAATGCGGTCTCGAAGGAACCGGCTTGCTCGACGCGTAGGCTGTGAGCGGTAGCGCACGATGGTCGCGTCTGTCGACGAACCGATCGTGGTTGGCTGAAACAGAAGTGGCCAAGTTGGCGCGGGCCAGCTTGGCGCGGGCCATGCGCATCTCCAGCGGCGCGGCCTGGCCACCCCGGGACGCCGCGGCACTTGCCAATGCGGCCGTCGAATCCGCCACCTGTGCGCTGGGCGCGGGTGAGTGGCGGCCAGCAGCAGCGCAGCGCAGCCGGGTGCCGTCGGGCCCAGCGGCAGCGGTGGGCTGCGGGTGGCTGCCCGCTAGCCGCGGCTCGAAGGGCAGCGGCGAGCGCATCGGCGCGCCGTGTCCGTGCGTTGACGCACGCATTCGACGGCCATCGCGCAAAGAGCGGCGCCTCCCACAGGCCATCGCGGCCCTGTCCTACGCCGAGACGCGGACGGTGCCGATGTAGGCAGCGCAGTGCACTGCCTACAGTGGACCCCTCCAACCCGCCTGCCGCTGCGGCGCAGGTCCACCCCGCCGAGGAACCCACATGGCCAAAGACCACGACAAGACCCTGCCCCTGCTGAGCGCAGGCCGATGGCGCTGGACGGAACCCCGCGCAGCACGACGAATCGCTGGAGCTGAAGTCGATGATCCGCAACCTGATTGCCGGCGGCCATCGAGCCTACACAAGGACTCGACCACGCGACGCCTGCTCGAGGACATCCTCGCCGACGAACAGGGGCATGCCGAAGAACTGAAGGGCTGGCTCGCGAAGTGAGCCACCAAGACATTGCCCTGGCTGGTGGGGCTGATCACCACCCGGCGCAAGCCGCCTCCCCCTCAAGCCCCAAAGGAGATCACTCATGAACACACGCAGCACCCTCACCGCCATCGCATCGGCGATCATCCTGATCACCGCCTCGGGCTGCGCGGTCACGCGCGGGCAGGAAAGCACCGGTGCCTACATCGACGACAGCGCTATCACCACCTCGGTGAAAGCACGCTTCGTGGACAGTGCCAATGTCGACGCCTCGGCCATCAGCGTCGAGACGCTGAAGGGCACGGTGATGTTGTCCGGCTTTGCCAAGAACACCACCGAGAAAAACACCGCCGAGACCATCGCGATGAAAGTGCCCGGTGTGGTGGCGGTGAAGAACGTCATCGCCGTGCGTCCGTAGGCGCACGACCGCCCATAGGAATTTCAACGCAACACAAGGAGAAGCACATGAACTGGGACCGAATCGAAGGCAATTGGAAGCAAGTCACCGGCAAGGCCAAGGTGCAATGGGGCAAGCTGACCAGTGATGATTTCGACATCATCGCCGGCCGCCGCGAGCAGCTCGCCGGCAAGATCCAGGAGCGCTACGGCATCGCCAAGGATGACGCCGAAAAGCAGGTCAGTGAATGGGTGAAGAAGGCCGATGACTCCTGGTTCGCAAAGGACAAGAGTTCAAGCTGAGCGGCCCCGCAGGCGAACGCTCTGCCAGCGCCCTGGGTTTCACCCCTGAAACCCGGGGCGTTTCGCATTTAGCCCGGCGCAACCGGGCTGGGTCGGCAGAGGTACGGGTCGTATACAGCCACACCAACGAGCAGCCGCCTGACGCACTGGCCAAGTTCCAGCAGACTGAGACGCACTGCGGCAGAGTCCCTCGCCACGCCGTGCCGGGCGCGCCACACGTGTCTCCCATCTGATCGACCCGGTCAGGCGGACGCGCGCGGCGTTCGTCCTCCTCAGCCACCGAAAGGCAGCGGCTTGAGCGTGCGCAGGTAGGCGATGATGGCCGCCATGTCGGCGTCGTTGATGTGCTTGTAGAACGAGAAGGCCATCGGCGGATTGAGCTTCGTGCCGTCGCGCCGTACGCCCTCGCGGATGGCACGCGCGATCTCGGCGTCGCTCCAGCCCTTGAGCCCGCTCTCGTGGGGTGTGAGGTTGCGCGTGACCGACTTGCCCCAGGGCCCGGCGATCACTTGGCCGCCCGACCCCCACTTGCCCTCAACCAGGCGTCCGTCGGGTGCGCGCGGTGTGTGGCAATCCATGCAGTGGCCAATGCGCACCAGGTATTCGCCGTAGCGCAATTTGCTGCTGCTGGGCGGCGCCTTCACGTGCCCCACCGGCGGGCCGTAGTTCGGCGGCAGCGGGATCTTGTAGACCGATTTCTCGACCTTGTTCGCCACCGCGGGCTGCGCGCGCAGGTAGGCGATGATGGCGTCGAGGTCGGCATCGGAGATGCCCCGGTAGAACTCGATGGGCATGGGCGGGCCGATCAGCGAGCCGTCGGGACGGATGCCTTCGCGGATGGCCTTGCGCAATTGCGCATCGGTCCAGCCGCCGATCCCGGTGGCCTTGTCGGGCGTGATGTTGGCGGCCACGGCGCGCATTTCCGGCTCGTCCACAACGACGAAGCCGCCGGACATGCCCTTGTCCGGTAGCAGTTGTCCCTCCGGGCCGCGCACCATGTGGCAATTGCCGCAGGCCACGATGCCTTCCATCAGCACGCGGCCGCGCTCGACGCGAGCGTTGCCCTGGGCCAGCGCGGGGGCGGCGAAGACTTGACTGGCGATTGCCAGCGTCAGAGCGAGCCGTAGCGTGCGGTGGGTCAATGCTTTCATCTCATCTCTCCAGCCAGGGCTTTACGCTAAGCCGCACCCGCGACGGTCGGAACGGGACAAACACCGATACGCCATGCCGCCCAGTCCCAGGCATCCACCGGACGATCTGGCCGCTTCGCGCGATGTTTGAAAGTCGCCGCGGCCCTTTTCGCGCAGACCGGAGCCGCCGCCGGGGTCGACCTGACGCAGTTTGTGAAAGGCGAGTTCGACGCCATACTTGAAGCCGACATCCGCTGCGCTGCAGCGGCCTGGCCGCGAGCGCACCGGGTGGCTCTCGACGTCCGGCGCGGCGCTCGTTGAACGCCTTTAGACCTGCGCCGGGCCAATGTCTACGAAGGCCAGCCGCCGACTCACAATGTCTTCCCCCGCATCGACGCCGGCCTTCCCGGCAGCTTCACAAGCGTGCCGGTGTTGGTGACGGTGTCGCCGTCCACCCGCAGCACCGAGAGATCCGAGTCGAGGAAGTTGCCGACGTAGAGCCAGCGCCCGTCGGGGCTGAACACCGCGCCCTCGGGCAAGCCGCGGACCTCGACCTCGCCGACCTTGGTGACTTTCTTGCCATCGATCTTGAGCACCACGACGCTGCCATTGCGGTTGTAGAAGAACTCCGTCTTCGCGTTGTTCGAGCCTCGCAGCAGTATGGCCACCGCGAGCTTTCCGGTCGGGCTGATGGCCAGGCCCTCTGGCGCGTCGCCCACCACCACCTTGTCGATCACCCGCTCGGGCCGGGCCTCGAGGTCGATCACCGAGACGGTATCGACATGGCCGTCGGAGCCGCCGTTGTTGCCGTTGTCGGCGGTCAGCGCCAGCCGACCATCGGGCGTGACGTCCAGGTTGTAGGGCCACAGCCCGACCGCCAGGTCGCGCTTGGTGTAGGTGACCTTCTGGCCGTCGACTTCGAGCAAGGCGGCCTTGTGGCCCGGGAACTTGCCGGCAATGGCCCGCTTGCCGTCGGGTGTGAACACCACGTGGGCCACGTGCTCACCGATGGCGACCGTGTCGACCAGCTTGACCTGCTTGCCTTGGATCGAGAGCACGCTGATCGAGTTGTCGGCCCGGTTGGCGATGAGCGCCAGGTTTCCGGCCCGGTTGATCGACATGCCCGAGGGTTGCTTGCCTACCGCCACGGTGTCGATCAGCGCCGGCGGGCTGGTGGTGAGATCGATGACGTAGAGCTTGTTGTCGGGCACGGATTTCCAGTTGGCACCGTCAGCCACCCAGTCCACCGAGTTGGCCACCAGCGCGAGTTGGCCGTTGGGCGTGATGCCCAGGTTGGTCGGCGGGCCGAAGATCGAGTTCATCAGGGGCAGGCTGGCGACGATCTTCGGATTGGCAGGGTCGGTGCCGATGTCGACGATCGTCACCGCATCCTTGCCGGGTGGCAGCAACTGCAGCTTGCCGTCCTCGCCCCAGGTGGCCTTGTTGTCGATGCCGATCACCATGAATTCGGGCTTGCGCTGCGACATGGGATCGGGGCTCGCACAGGCCGCAAGCCCCGCAATGGCCACAACCAGCGCGGTCGAGATGGTTCGATTCATTCGGGGCTCCTGTTGATGGATGGAGTCCTCAAGTGTTCCCCCATCCGAACTGCTGCCAAATTCCGGTCGCCGTCAAGCGAGTGGAGCGATGATTATGGAACGGCGGCTCGACTTGTTCTGCTTCCCGGGAAGCACGTACTGAACCGCACCGGCTTTCGAGGAGGCCGGTTGGCTTGAGTCAGACCGTGATGGTCTGATGCAAGAGCCCAGACCTGGTTCGTGTCTCGATGGGCCAGCTTGCGCAGCAGGTACGGGTAGATCTTGTGGCCCGGCGCACGTTTGCTGGTGCCGGGCTGCGGCGTCAGCGCCTCGATGCCACTCGGCGCACCGCCTATAGTGCTGCCCATATTGACGCGCGCTGCCGAGCTCCGCGGCCTGCGCCTTGGAATTCGCCTCCAGGCAAGCCCTCAGTCGCCCGCCGCCAACCCAAGCCCGACATGCCTGCCCCCGGCCCTGACCTCAGCCACCACACGCCGATGATGCAGCAGTACCTGCGCATCAAGGCCGAGCATCCGGACACGCTGGTGTTCTACCGGATGGGGGACTTCTACGAGCTGTTCTACGACGATGCGCGCAAGGCGCACCGGCTGCTGGACATCACGCTCACGACACGCGGGCTGAGCGCCGGCGATCCGGTGGTCATGGCCGGCGTGCCGGTGCATTCGGTCGAAGGCTACCTGGCTCGACTCATCAAGCTTGGCGAGGCCGTGGCCGTGGCCGAACAGGTGGGCGATGTCGCCACCGCCAAGGGGCCAGTCGACCGCAAGGTGGTGCGCGTGGTCACGCCAGGCACCGTCACCGACAGCGCGCTGATGGCCGAGCGTGCCGATACGCTGCTGCTGGCGCTGGCGCGGCGCAAGGAACAGTGGGGCCTGGCATGGCTCGGCCTGTCCAGCGGCCGGCTCGGCCTGGGCGAGTGCAGCGAACGCGAGCTGCCCGCCTGGCTGGCGCGGCTGGATCCGGCCGAGATCCTGTTCGATGGCAGCGCGCTGCCGGCCCTGGTGTTGCAGACCCGCGCCGCATGCACGCCGCGGCCAGCCTGGCAATTCGACCCCTTGCTCGGGCAGCGCAAGCTGTGCGAGCAGCTGAAGGTGGCCTCGCTGGCCGGCTACAACGCGCAGGCCCTGCTGCTGGCCCAGTCGGCTGCCGCCGCGCTGCTGGCCTTCGCCGAGCACACCCAGGGCCAGGCGCTGCGCCACGTCACCCGGCTGGAGGTCGAGCGTGCCGGCGAACTGCTCGAGCTGCCCCCCGCCACGCACCGCAACCTGGAGCTGACGCAGACGCTGCGTGGCGAGGACTCGCCCACGCTGCTGTCGCTGCTGGACACCTGCCGCAGCGGCATGGGCAGCCGCTGCCTGCGCCAGTGGCTGACGCATCCGCAACGCGAGCGGCAGCAAGCCACCGATCGCCACGAGGCCATCACGCGCTTGCTCGACAGCGGCTTCGAGCCGCTGCGCGATGCGCTGCGCCATGTCAGCGACGTGCAGCGCATCACGGCGCGCATCGCGCTGCGCCAGGTGCGTCCGCGCGAGCTGTCCGCTCTGCGCTTCACGCTGCACTCGCTGCCCGGCCTGGCGGCCGCGGCGCCCACCGGCAGCGCCTTGCTGGACGCGCTGCACCTGGCGCTGATGCCCTCGCCCGACATCGCCGACGCGTTGCGCGCCATCGCCGACGAACCCGCGGTGCTGCTGCGCGACGGCGGCGTCATCGCCACCGGTGTGGACGCCGAGCTGGACGAGCTGCGCGGCATCAGCCACAACTGCGACGCCTACCTGCTCGACCTGGAGCAGCGCGAGCGCGCGCGCAGCGGCATCGCCAACCTGCGCGTGCAATTCAACAAGGTGCACGGCTTCTACATCGAGGTCACGGCCTCGAACCTGGACCGGGTGCCCGCCGACTACCAGCGCCGGCAGACGCTGAAAAATGCCGAGCGCTACATCACGCCCGAGCTGAAGAGCTTCGAGGACAAGGCGCTGTCGGCACAGGAGCGCGCGCTGGCGCGCGAGAAGTGGCTCTACGAGCAGCTGCTCGATGCGCTGCAATCGCACCTGGGCGAACTGTCGGCGCTGGCTTCAAGCCTGGCGGCGCTGGATGCGCTGGCGGCGCTGGCCGAACGCGCGTACACGCTGAACTGGTGCCGCCCGAGCTTCGTGTCGATGCCCTGCATCGACATCGAGGCGGGGCGCCACCCGGTCGTGGAGATGCGGCTGCGCGAGACCGGCGGCGGCGAATTCATCGCCAACGACTGCCGGCTCGACGCGCGCACGCGGCTGCTGGTCATCACCGGGCCCAACATGGGCGGCAAGAGCACCTACATGCGCCAGGTGGCGTTGACGGTGCTGCTGGCCGCGATGGGCTCGTTCGTCCCAGCGGCGAGTTGCCGTCTCGGGCCGATCGACGCCATCCACACGCGCATCGGCGCCGCCGACGATCTGGCGAACGCACAGTCCACCTTCATGCTGGAGATGACCGAGGCGGCAGCCATCCTGCACGGCGCCGGCGAGCACAGCCTCGTGCTGATGGACGAGATCGGCCGCGGCACCAGCACCTTCGACGGCCTGGCGTTGGCCTCGGCCATTGCCGGCCACCTGCACGACCGCAACAAGAGCTTCGCGCTGTTTGCCACGCACTACTTCGAGCTCACCGAGTTCCCGGCGCAACACGCGCGCGCCCTCAACGTGCACGTGGGCGCGGTGGAAAGCGGCGAGCAGATCGTCTTCCTGCACCAGATCGAAGCGGGCCCGGCCAGCCGCAGCTATGGCGTGCAGGTGGCACGTCTGGCCGGCATGCCGGCATCACTGGTGCGCCAGGCGCGGCACACGCTGGAGGCACTGGAGACGATGCAGCATGCGCGCGATGCCCAGGTCGACCTGTTCGCGCCGGCACCCACGAGCCCCGCGTCGCCGCAACCGTCGGCGCTGGACGCGGCGCTGTCCGCCCTCGACCCTGATAGCCTCACGCCCCGCGAGGCGCTGGACGCCCTCTATCGTTTGAAGAGCTTGCAGAAAGAGCCCTCCCCATGACTTATTGTGTAGGCATCCGCCTCGACGCCGGCTTGGTGTTCATGTCCGATTCGCGCACCAACGCGGGCCTGGACCAGATCAGCACCTACCGCAAGATGATGATCTACGAGCGCCCGGGCGACCGCTTCATGGTGCTGCTGTCGGCCGGCAACCTGAGCGTGTCGCAGTCGGTGCGCGAGATCCTGCAGGTGGAGAAGGTGGACCGCGGCGTGCACGAGGAGCCGCTGACCATCTGGAACGCCACCAGCATGTTCGACGCCACGCGCGTGCTCGGCAGCGCGGTGCGCCGCGTCTACGAGCAGGACGGCCCGTCGCTGAAGGCGGCGGGCATCGATTTCAACGCGTCGATGATCTTCGGCGGCCAGATCAAGGGCGAGGCGATGCGCCTGTTCATGGTCTATTCGGCCGGCAACTTCATCGAGGCCACGCGCGAGACCTGCTTTTATCAGGTGGGCGAAAGCAAGTACGGCAAGCCGATTCTCGACCGTGTGCTGACACCGGCCACGCCGCTGGACGAAGCCGCCAAGTGCGCGCTGGTGTCGATGGATTCGACGCTGAAGTCGAACCTGTCGGTGGGCCTGCCGCTGGATCTGCTGGTGTACCGCGAGGGCACGTTCTGCACCGAGCAGGTGGCCTGCATCGACGAGCACAACCCCTACTTCCGCATGATCCGCAGCACCTGGGGCCAGCGCCTGCACGAGGTCTTCGAAGGCATCGACGACCCGCGCTGGGACGGCGGCGACGCGGTGCATCCGCTGATGGTGAGCTCGCCGCGCTACGAGCCGATGCGCAAGATCAGCGCGCCGAACGAAAGAATCGTCTGATGCCCAACGCGGCCACGATCTACCCCGGCGCCATCACCGACGTAGCCGGGCTGCGTGTCGGCCACTTCACCGAATCGCGCCGCCCCACGGGTTGCAGCGTGCTGCTGTGCGAGAGCGGGGCCATCGCCGGCGTCGACGTGCGCGGCGCCGCGCCGGGCACGCGCGAGACCGACTTGCTCAAGCCCGACAACTTGGTCGAACGGGTCCATGCCATTCTGCTCACGGGCGGCAGCGCATTCGGTCTCGATGCGGCCACCGGCGTGATGCGTTGGCTCGAGGAACATGGCTTCGGCCTGCAGGTCGGCCCGGTGCGTGTGCCCATCGTGCCGGCTGCCGTGCTCTTCGACCTGCTGGTCGGCGATTCGCGCATCCGGCCCGATGCGGCCTCGGGCTACGCGGCCTGCCAGGCCGCCAGCCATGATGCGCCGGCACAGGGCAACGTGGGCGCCGGTGCCGGCGCCACGGTGGGCAAACTCTTCGGCTTCGAGCGGGGCATGAAGGGTGGCATCGGCACGGCGTCGTTGAAGGTCGGCGCGGTCACCGTCGGCGCGATCGTGGCGGTGAATGCCACCGGCGACATCGTCGACCCGGCGAATGGCCGCATTCTCGCCGGCACGCGCGGCGACGATGGTCGCCCGCGCAGCGCCACCGCGGCCATCATGCGCGGCGAACTGCCGCCGCGTGCGCAGCCTGGCATGGCCACGACCATCGGCATCGTCGCCACCGACGCCGTGCTCACCAAGCCGCAGGCCAACAAGCTGGCGACCATGGCGCACGACGGCCTGGCACGCTGCATCGACCCGGTGCACACCATGGCCGATGGCGACACGCTGTTCGCGCTGGCCACCGGCATGTCGGGCAAGTCGGGCGAGATGAGCGTGCTCGGCGCGCTGGCGGCGGCCGTCACGGCCCAGGCCGTGTTGAATGCCGTGCGTCATGCGCGCGGCCTGTCGTCGCCCGCGCTGCCGTCGGCGCACGACCTGGGCGCGGACTGACACCACGAGGAGACGAACGATGCTGCGTCGACACCTGCTCTTGGGTCTGGCCACTGCGGCGCTGCTGGCGGCCTGCGGGACCCCGACGACGCCGCCTCAACCGCCGGTGGTGTTCGTGCACGGCAACGGCGACACCGCCGCGCTATGGACCACGACGCTGTGGCGCTTCGAATCCAACGACTGGCCGCGCGACAGGCTGTACGCCATCGACCTGCCCAACCCGCTGGCCCGCGACGAGGACAGCGTGCCGCAGGCTGGCCGAAGCTCCACTGCCGAGCATGCGCAATACCTTTCAGCAGAGGTCGACAAGGTGCTGGCGCGCACCGGCGCCAGCCAAGTGGTGCTGGTGGGCAATTCGCGCGGCGGCAATGCCATCCGCAACTACGTGCAGAACCTGGACGGCTCGACCAAGGTGTCGATGGCCGTGCTCGGCGGCACACCCAACCACGGCGTGTGGGCGCTGAGCACGTTCCGACCGAACAGCGAATTCAATGGCCTCAGCCCGTTCCTCGTGGCATTGAACGCCCCGAAAGGGCCGAACGGCGACGAAGTCACGCCCGGCGTGAAGTGGCTGACGATCCGCTCCGACAACAACGACAAGTTCGCGCAGCCCGACGGCGTGTGGATCGGCGCCAAGGGCAAGCCCACCCACGTCAGCTTCGACGGCCCGGCACTCAAGGGCGCGAAGAACGTGGTGCTACCCACGCGCGACCATCGCGAGGTGAGCTTCCACGCCGAGTCCTTCGCGCAGACCTACGAATTCATCACCGGCCGCACGCCGGCCACGCTGACCATCGTGGTCGAAAGCAAACCGGTGCTCGACGGCAAGCTCAGCGGCATTGGCCCGGGTGGGCCGAACAACCTGCCGCTGGCGGGCGCCCTGCTGGAGGTGTTTGCGGTCGACGGCAACACGGGGGCACGCCAGGGCGAGGCGCGCCACCGCATGGCGGTCGGCGCCGATGGCCGCTGGGGACCGTTCACGGCCGTCGGCGGCACGGCCTACGAGTTCGTCATCAGCGCGCCGGGTTATGCCACCACGCACATCTACCGCTCGCCGTTCGCGCGCTCCAGCGACATCGTGAACCTGCGCGCCGAGCGCCTCGCCGATGCCGACAAGGACGCGGTGTCGGTGGTTACGCTGACTCGGCCGCGTGGCTACTTCGGCGTGCCGCGCGACCGCATCACGCTGGATGGCATCTCGCCCGCGCCCGGCATCCCCCAGGGCGTGGCCGGCGTGGCCAGTTCCAAGCTCAAGCTGGGCAGCGGCGCCGGGCGGCCGGTAGCGGCCGAGTTCGAATCCGGCGCCATCAAGGAACGCATCGTCGGTGTTGCCTGGCCGGCCGCACAGAACCGTGTGGTCGTGCTGGAGCTGACCCACTGACGCGGAGCCACTACTTCGGCTTGGCCTCGTAGGCGGCGATGGCCTTCTTCAGCATCTCGTACTCCTCGCAGCCGAAGAAGCACAGCCTGTCCAGTGCCGCGAGGTGCTCCTTCGCCTTGGCCGGGTTGTTGACCATCAGGTAGGCCTCGCCGATGTATTCCTGTGCGCCACGGTGCTTGGGGTCGATGCGCAAGGCCTCGGTGTAGTGCTTGAAGACCAGCGGCATGTCCGGGTTGGCACCCTTGCGGATCGAATAGGCATACAGGTTGTGCAGGTCGGCATTGCCCGGGTCGCTGGCCAGCGCCGCCTTGAGCGTGTCCTGCGCACCGGCATAGTCGCCGGCCGCGAAGGCTGCCTTCGCCGACTTCAGCGCCGGGTCATCCGCCTTGCTGCCGGTCGACCAGCCGCTGCGCGGGCTGGCGCTGGGGGTCTCGTCGCCGCCCGCCGCGGCAGCCAAGGTGGCCACGCAGATCAGGCCCGCCCCCAGGATGCATGTTCTCGCGTTCATTCCCGTCCTCCATGGCGACACAGTGCAGCACATGCTACGCATCGCCGGCGATCTGCGCCGCTAACATGACGGAAATCCCTCGCGCCGCATACCCATGAATCCTGCCATCGATACCTGCCTGCGTGCCCCCACGACGGTTCCGCCACGCAGCAGCGTGGCCGAATGGTGGCCGCGCTGGCGCACCGGTGCCGCACGGGCGCCGGGCAGTGCGGCACAGGCCCTGCTCGGCGGCTTCGATGCCGACCGCGTGGGCTGGGCCTTCGCCAGCGGTTACCAGGCCGCGCTGCGCGCGCTGTGGCCTGCGTTGCCGGCCGACACGCTGGCCGCGTTCTGCGTGACCGAGGCGTCGGGCAACCGGCCGCGCGACATCGGCACGCGATTCACGCCCTCGGCCGACGGCTCGGTGTCGATCACCGGCGCCAAGCGCTGGACGACGCTCGGTCCCGACAGCAGCGTGCTGCTGATCGTCGGCGCGCTGCCGCCGGCCGACGCCGCCTCGCGACCGCAGCTGAAGGTGGCTTGTGTCGATATCGCCGCGCCGGGGCTGCAACTGCTGCCGATGCCCGAGACGCGCTTCGTGCCCGAAGTCCCGCACGCCCGCGTGCAGCTCGACGCGGTGCGCGTCGCGGCTGCGGCGCTGCTGCCGGGCGATGGCTACGAGCGCTACGTCAAGCCCTTCCGCACCATCGAGGACGCCCACGTCACGCTGGCGGTCCTGGCCTACCTGCTGCGCGAGGCGCGGCACCGGGCCTGGCCCGCGGCCTTTGCCGAAAGGCTGTGTGCCGTGATGGCGGTCCTGGCCGACCTGGCCGAGTCGGCTGCCGATGCGCCCGCCACGCACATCGCACTGGCCGGCGCACTGGCTTGCGCGCACACCCTGTATGCCGAGGCGGGCGCGCTGTGGGAACAGGCGGGCGACGATCCAGCGGCCCGGCGTTGGCAGCGCGATGCGGCGCTGTTCGCCGTGGCCTCGTCGGCACGCGGGCAACGTGCGACGCGGGCCTGGGAGCGGCTGCAAGGCGCCGCCGGGCCCTGAAGTGAGACCCCACCCGCGCTCACTGTGTTCGCTGCCCCCCCACGGGGCGCTCAGTACCTTCGGAACGGCCGGGCGGTACTGAGGTGCTGCTGCGTCAAGTCCTCTTCAGCCAGGGCTTCGGCACGCGCCGCGAATGCGATGCGCTGATCACGCACGGCCTGGTGCAGTTGGGCGGCCAGGTGGTCGACGACCCCGGCGAGGATGTCGCCACCGAGGGCCTGGTGTTCAGCGTGCGCGGCCAGGAATGGGCCTACCACGACAAGGCGCTGCTGATGATGAACAAGCCGCCGGGCTATGAATGCTCGCGCAAGCCGAAGCACCACCCGAGCGTGCTCAGCCTGCTGCCGGCGCCGCTGCGTCTGCGCGACGTGCAGCCGATCGGCCGGCTCGACGAAGACACCACCGGGCTGCTGCTCTTCACCGACGACGGTGCACTGATCCACAAGCTGACGTCGCCGAAGTGGCACGTGCCGAAGGTCTATCTCGTCGGCTGCGCCGAGGCGGTCACGCCGCAGCAGATCCAGCAGCTGCTCGGTGGCGTGGTGCTGCACGACGACCCATTGCCGGTGCGCGCCGCCGCGTGCGAAGCCGTCGGTGAGTCGCAGCTGCGGCTGACGCTGACCGAAGGCAAGTACCACCAGGTCAAGCGCATGGTCGCCGCCGCCGGCAACCATGTGGCGACGCTGCAGCGCAGCGACTTCGGCGCGCTGCAGCTGCCGCCGGATCTGGCCGCGGGGCAGTGGCGCTGGGTCGAACGCGCGGCCATCGCCCCGGGCTTGTGAAGCCTGCCTGATGGGTGCCCCGTCCGTTGCGCAAGCACTTGCAGGCTCCTGCCGCTGCAGGTTCAGAACGCGTCGCTCATGCCGTAGGCCGTGCGCTGCGCCTCGAAGCCGGCCACGTCGTGGCTGAGCATGACGATGTCATGCGCCTTGCCCTCGCGGTCCTTGACCTGAGCGCGCAGCAGCGCCTCGGGCTGGAATCCCAGGCCTTCGAACACGGCGATGGCGCTGCGCTGGTCCAGCGTCATCACCGCCACCAGCTTCTCCAGCCCGATCTCCAGGGCGATCGCAAAACACTCATGCGTCAGCTTCTGGCCGATGCCCTTGCCACGCATCGACGCGGCGACGATGACGCGCAGCTCGCCGACATGGCGTGACCAGGACAACGGGTCACGCACCAGCGTCGCGCAGCCCAGCAGCGCGCCGCCGCGCATGGCGACGACCGTGAGCATGCCGTCGTGCCGCGTCGCCTCCATCCACGCCGCCACCACCTTGGGCTGGCTGATGTCGCGACGCAGGAACAGCAGGTCGTGCGTGGACAACTGCTGCGCGAAGGCCAGCACCTGCGCCGCGTCGTCGGGCGTCATCAGGCGGAACTCGACCTCGCCGCCTTCGCACGCCAGCCAGTGCGGATAGCCGCGGTTGACTTGCATCGTCATGTCGAGCGCCCTCCCAGCCAGGCATCGAGTTTCGGCCACAGCCGCCGCACCGCGTTGCCGCCGGCGGCCACGCTGACATGGCCGCCCTTGAGCATCAGCTCTTCCTTGTCGGTGGAGCCGACCATCTGCACCAAGGGCTTGGCCGCGCCGTAAGGCACGATGTGGTCATGCTCGGCCACCACGTGCAGCAACGGCAGCTCGATGCGCCCCAGGTCCACCCGCTGGCCGCCCAGCACCAGCTCGCCGCGGTACAGCTTGTTGTCCCACATGAGTTCCTTCGTCAGCTGGCGGAACAGCTCGCCCGGCAGCGGCAGGATGTCGCGGCCCCAGCGCCCGATCATGCGGTACGACTTGACGAACTCGTCGTTCCACATCTGGTCCCACAGGTGCACCTTGGCGGTGATCTGGTCGGCCGGGCGCAGCATGTTGAACGATTCGTAGATCATGCCCGGCGGCACGTTGCCGGTGGCATCGACCAGCTTGTCGACATCGAAGTAGCGCCGGTCGCTCCACTGGCTGAACAGCTTCATCTGGCTGAAGTCGATCGGCGTGGTCAGCACCGCCAGGTTCTTCACCGGTCCGCGCGGGTGCAGCGCGGCGTGCAGCGTCGACAGCACCCCGCCCATGCAGTAGCCCACCAGGTTCAGGTCCGCCTCGCCGCTGGCCTGCTGCACGCGGGCCACGGCCTCGGGAATCAGGTCGAGCGTGTAGTCCTCCAGGCGCAGCCGCGTCTCGTCCGAGCGCGGCGGGTTCCAGTCGATGACGAACACGTCGTAGCCCTGGCGCAGCAGGAACTCCACCAGGCTCTGCCCCGGCGCCAGGTCGAGGATGTAGCCGCGGTTGGTCAGCGCCATCACCAGCAGCAGCGGCACGCGGTAGATCTCGTCGGCCAGCGGCCGGTAGCGGTACAGCGCCATCGTGCCGCGCTGGTGGATCAGGTCGCGCGGCGTCACGCCCATCGTCGGGCCCACGGTGGCCAGGTAGTCGATGCCCTTGCGGCCGCGCTGCAGCAGGCGGTCCACATCAGCGCGGATGCGGCTCGAGATCGATTCGGCGCGGTCGCTCACGATCGTGCCTTGCGGCGAAGACGCTTCGGTGCCGCTGCGGCCGGCGCGGCGGCCCGCGGTGGCTTCTTCGTGCGCGGTGGCGAGGGCAGCGCGGTCGCGATGGCGCGGTGCGGGCGCTCGCGTGCGGCCAGGTCGGCCGACAGCGCGATGATGCGGTCCTCCAGCGCCTGCAGCCGCTCGCCGAGGTGCAGCACGTCGGCCCGTGTGGGCAGGTTCAATGCGCCGAGCAGGCCGTCCTGCAATTGCGTCGACAGGCGTCTGGCCAGCAGCGACGCGTCCAGTGCCCGGTGCATGACGCGGGTGAAGCCGCTCGAGCTGACGCCAAGGTCGGCGGCCTGCTCGAGCCCGCGCTCCAGCCGCGCGGCCACGCCGCGAAACAGGTCGAAGGGATCCAGAAGCGATTTCGGCTGCGCCATGCTCGTCCTCGTGCCGGTCGGGATGGGTGGCTGAGCGGCGAGCCAACTGGCACCCGCGGCAAGCCCGTCACGATCTGCATTCTGCGCCCGGGTGCGAGCGCCCTGGCGCCGCGAGTCAGGCGCCATCATGTAGGCTTTGCCCCTGATGCCACGGATACCGCCCATGCCCGCCCTGCCCCTGACCACCCGCCGCCTGCTGTTCGCCCTGCCCCTGGCCGGCCTGCTCGCCCTGTTGGGCACTGGCGCGGCCACCGCCCAGGCCACATCGGCGCCCGCCAAGGAAACGCCCTGGGACAGTCTGATGCCCAAGGACTGGGACCCGATGAAGGAGTTCCGCGTCGGCGACGCCGCGCTGGTGCCCGAGGGCAGCGTCAAGGAGCGCAACCTGATGCGCCGGATGCGCGAGATCTGGGACAACGCACCCACCAATCCGAAGATGGACGGTGCGCCGGTCAGGTTGCCCGGTTACGTGGTGCCGCTGGAAGAGCTCAAGGGCGAGCTGAAGGAGTTCCTGCTGGTGCCGTACTTCGGCGCCTGCGTGCATTCGCCGCCGCCGCCGTCGAACCAGATCGTGCATGTCATCGCCTCGCCGCCACTGAAAGGCGTGCGCACGATGGACGCGGTGTGGGTCAGCGGCACGCTCGTGGTACAGCGCACCGATTCGACGATGGGCGTCAGCAGCTACCAGATCAAGGCACCCGCCGTCGAACCCTATGTCGTCAAGGAGCGTCGCTGAGGTGTCGCGACATGCCGTTGCAGCGCCTGGTGCCATGGCCCCCAACAGGAAGCCCACCCATGAGACTCATCCACCGGGCTGCCTTGTGGGCGTGGCTCGCCGCCCCCCTGGCGTCGCTGGCCCAGGGGCACGCGCATGTGCACGGCGTGGCCACGCTCGACATCGCCGTCGAGCCGCGCAAGATCGTCGTGGTATTCGAGACCCCGCTGGACAACCTGGTCGGCTTCGAACGTGCGCCGCGCACCGACGTTGAACGCCAGCGCGTCGACGAGGCGATGGCGCGCCTGAAGGCGGGTGACGCGATGTTCCGCTTCGACCCCGCGGCACGGTGCAAGCTCGCCAAGGTGGACTTGAGTTCGGCCGCGCTCAAGCTGGGCGCGCCGGATGTCGCGCCGGCCAAGGGCGATCATGCCGACATCGACGCGAGCTACGAGTTCGCCTGCGCCGATGCCGGCAAGGCCGGCTACGTCGATGTCGGCCTGTTCGGCTTCAATCAACTCAAGCGCGTGCAGGTACAGCTCGCCCTGCCCGGCGGCCAGTTCAAGCGCGAGCTGAAGCGCCCGGCGCAACGCATCGTCTTGACGAAGTGAGCCTGCGCCGGTGATCGAGGCCTTCAAGCTGCGCTACCGCTGGCGCGGCGCCGCACAGGATTGCATCGCCGTCGATGCGCTGCGTGTTCGCGCCGGCCACACGCTGTTCCTGTACGGGCCCAGCGGCGGCGGCAAGAGCACGCTGCTCGGGCTGCTGGCCGGCGTGCTGCTGCCGCGCGAAGGCCAGGTTGCGTTGCTCGGCACGCCCTGGGCGTCGTTGTCCGGCGCGCGTCGCGATGCCTTCCGTGCCGACCATGTGGGCTACATCTTCCAGCAGTTCAACCTGCTGCCTTACCTGAGCGTGCTCGACAACGTGCTGCTGCCCTGCCGCTTCTCGGGCCTGCGCCGGCAGCGGGCCGCCGGCGTGGCGGGCTCGCCGGCGGCCAGCGCCGCACACCTGTTGCAGCAGGTGGGCCTGAGCGCGCAACTGTGGCAGCGGCCGGCCGCGATGTTGTCGGTGGGCCAGCAGCAGCGCGTGGCGGCGGCACGCGCACTCATCGGCCAACCCGAGCTGGTCATCGCCGACGAACCGACCTCGGCGCTCGACACCGCGCTGCGCGACGGCTTCATGGACCTGCTGCTGCAGCAGTGCCGCGCCGCCGGCAGCGCGCTGGTCTTCGTCAGCCACGACGACCGGCTGGCTTCGCGCTTCGACGAGCGGTTGTCGCTGGCCAACATCAACCATGCGGCGGTGGAAGCGGGCACATGAAGGCGATTCTCGTGCTGGCGCTGCGCAGCGCCTGGAACCGGCGCGGCACCTTGTCGCTGGTGGTCCTTTGCGTGGCGCTGTCCACCTTGCTGCTGCTGGGCGTGGAACGGTTGCGCAACGACGTGCGCGAGAACTTCTCGCAGTCGGTCAGCGGCACCGACCTGATCGTCGGCGCGCGCACCGGCGCAATGCAGCTGATGCTGTATGCCGTGTTCCGCGTCGGTGGCGCCACCAACAACGTGCGCATGGACAGCCTCGAAGCCATCGCGAAGCACCGCGCCGTGGCCTGGATGGTGCCGCTGTCGCTGGGCGATTCGCATCGCGGCTTTCCAGTGCTGGCCACCACAGCCGGCTACTTCGAACATTTCCGCTACGGCGACAAGCAGCCGCTGGCGCTGGCCCAGGGTCGGCCGTTCGCGGGCGATCGGGGCGGGCTGTACGACGTGGTGCTCGGCGCCGAGGTGGCGCGGTCCCTCGGCTACCGTTTGGGGAGTCGCCTCACGCTCAGCCATGGCGGCGGTGAGATGCCCGGCTCGGAACATGCCGACAAGCCCTTCACGGTGGTCGGCATCCTGCAGCGCACCGGCACGCCGGTGGACCGCACGCTGCACATCGGCCTGCAGGCAATGGAGGCGATCCACCTCGACTGGGTGGCCGGCGTGCCATTGCCGGCCATGAAGGTCGATGCCGAGCAGGCGCGCCAGCTCGAGCTGCAGCCGAAGCAGGTCACCGCCGCGCTGCTGGGCCTGAAGAGCCGCGCCGCGGTATTCGCCGTGCAGCGCGCGGTGGCGGACTTCGAAGCCGAGCCACTGATGGCGGTACTGCCGGGCGTGGCGCTCGACGCGCTGTGGGACGTGGTCGGCGTGGGTGAGCGCGCCTTGCTGGCGCTGTCGGCGATGGTCGCGGTCGTCAGCCTGGCCGGGCTGGTGGCCGTGGTGCTGGCCGGGCTGAACGAGCGGCGGCGCGAGCTGTCGGTGCTGCGCGCGGTGGGCGCCGCGCCGCGCCATGTGCTGCTGATGCTGGCCGCCGAGGGCGCCGTGATCACGCTGCTGGGCACCATGCTGGGAGTCGCCGCCGTCGGCCTGGCCATCGCCGCGGCCGCGCCCTGGGTGCAGGCGCAGTACGGCATCGCACTGACGCTGTCGCCGCCCGGCGCAACACAATGGGGCCTGCTCGGCGCGGTGCTCGCCGCCGGCTTCCTGGCCAGCCTGGTGCCGGGCTTGCGGGCCTATCGCCTGTCGCTGGCCGATGGCTTGTCGCCGCGCGTCTGAGCCTGCCGTAACGGGACGCCGATGCGCCACAATTTGCGGCCGGCCCAGCGGCGCCACCTGCGACCCGCAGCCATGACATCGACGTTATTCTTCAAACGCTTCGGCACCGCCGTCCTGGTAGCTGCCGTTTTGCAGGGTTGCTCCCCGATGAACACACGAAACTCCTCAGCCACCTCCATGCAGGGCCTGGACGACACGGCCTGGACACTGGCCTCGCTGCCCGGCACGGCGCTGCCAGCGACGGCACGGCCGACGCTGCAGTTCGAAGACGGCCGCGCCGCGGGCAGCGACGGCTGCAACCGCTACGGCACCGGCTTCAAGGCGGCCGACGGCAAGCTCGAGCTGGCACCGCATCGCATGTCGACGCAGATGGCCTGCCCGGAGCCCGAGCGGCAACTGGCGGCGGCCTTCAACCGCGTACTGGACGAGGTGCGCGGCTACCGTATCGAAGCCGGCTCGCTGCTGCTGCTGAATGCCGGCGGCGCGACGCTGGCCACACTGGCACCCCAGCCCAGCACGCTGACCGGCACGGCCTGGCGCGTCACCGGCGTCAACAACGGCAAGCAGGCCGTGGTCGGCGTGATCACCGGCACGGAACTGACGCTGCAGTTCCTGGCCGACGGCAAGCTGCAAGGCAGCGGCGGCTGCAACCGCTTCAACGGCAGCTTCAGCGAAGAAGGCAAGTCGCTGCGCATCGGCCGCCTGGCCAGCACGCGCATGGCTTGCGCCGAGCCCGAGGGCCGCATGGCGCAGGAGGCGCAGTTGCTCGCCGCGCTGGAGAGCGCCGCCAGCGCGCGGCGCGAGGGCGACAAGCTGGAGTTGCGCACGGCCACCGGCGCATTGGCCGTGTCGGCGCGGTTGGACACGCCGGCCAAGCCCTGAGCCGAGTGCGATCAAGGGAATCGGCGGCGCGTCGCTGTACCTGATCGGAACGCGACCCGCTGCGTCGCCGTGCGATCACGGCCGAAGCCTGAAAAGCCCCGACGCGATACAAGCGCACAGGCTGGCCCCGGGCGCTCATGCGAAACCGCGTTCAAACTGCAGAACCGAGAGGCAGTTCTCGGCGCATATCGGACGAAGACGAACAGCCGCTCTTACGGGCGTTCAGCGCGTCGCGCCAAGCGGCACCCGCCAGCGGCTCATGCTGCGGCGGTCGCCGCTTCGCGCCGACTCCACTGCGGTGCTCGTCCCGGGGTCGTGCCGCAAAACTCACTCCGCGCCCTGTCGGGCGCTGCGCTCAAACAGTCTGCGGCAAGTCAGATCACGAAGCGCGCTGCGCGCGCCGACCCCGGGACTGTGCTCCTCGTCGCCGCAGAAATCGCCCCTGCCGGGTGCCGCCTGTCGCGAGGTCGTGGTTGGGGCTGTTCGCAGACGTACACCATGAGCGCCTCCGCAAAGACGGGCCCGGGCAGGCTGCGATGCGCCTGTGAGGCGCCGAGGAGCGCAGGGCCCATGGCCAGCGCGCGCAGCGCGCCTCGTGGACTGACTTCGTCGCGACTGTCTGAACGGAGCGAACGCAGTTCGCGCAGTGAGTTGGCGACGAGGCCATGGGACCGAGCACCGCAGGGTAGTCGGCGCAGCCGACCGCCTCAGCGAAACGTCGCGGCCTGCCCGGGCCCGACTTTGCCCCGCTGAACGCGACGCGCACAGCGGACTTTGAAGTTCGGCAATGCGCCGCGACCTGCCGCCGGCATTCATCTGTCGAATCGCGAAACGGTGACAAGCCCGGAACGGCCCGCAGGTCGCGGCTCAGTCCGACTGTTCGCCCTTGGCCTCGTACTGCGACGGCGTCACGCCGGCGCGCGCGAGAAAGCCGCGCAGGTGCAGCAGGCCGCTGGCGTCGAGCACGTTGCTGTGGTGCGGCCGATGCAGCACTCCCTCCATGCCGGCGAGTTTCATGCGCACGCGCGCACCCGACAAGGGCTCCAGCGACACACCCACATGCCGCAGCAGCGACTCGATGTCGCGCCAGTGCACGTTGCCGCTGGGTGGATCGTGGAAGATCGTGCGGATCAGGTTGGCATGGTGTCGGCTCATCGCGCCCTCGCAGCTGAGCATCTGGCGCAAGCGTAGCCGAACTCTGGGAGACTGGTCCAGGGCCAGGGCGCTGGCCGGCCGGGGATTGGATCGGCGGCGGCCATGCGTCGGGGACTTCAGCCAGAGGACGGGGGCGACGCGGCGGGCGGGTCGCTGCACAGACGGCCGGCCAGCGCCCAGTCGCTGCGCTCGATGTCGAAGAACAGCACCTCCACGGCGCTGGCCGGCACGCCCAGCGCGCGCACGGTGGCATCGGTCAGCTCGCGCGCCAGCGCACGCTTTTGCTCGACCGTGCGGCCGGCGAACATTTCCACTCGAAGGGTCGGCATGGCGGTTTCGCTCAGGTGGCTGCCGGCGGCTCGACGCCGTCGAACACATCGATCATCGCTATGTCGCAACCCACGCTGACGAGCGTGAGCGCACTGCGCTCGCTCATGTCGTGCAACACCCACAGACCATCGGCACCGACACGAAAGACCTCGATGCGCCGCGTGTCAGGATCGACCAACGCATACTCCTGCAAGCTGGCCATCCGACGATAGAGCGCGAACTTCAGGCTGCGGTCGTAGGCCTGGGTGCTGGGCGACAGCACCTCAATCACCAGCATGGGCGATTTGAAGATCATGTCGGTTCGCAGGTCGGCCGCATCGCAGGTCACGAACACGTCCGGGTACAGGAGGGTGTCGTTCGCGGGCTGCACCTTCATGCCCTCTGCAAATACCCGGCAGGGGCTCCCTCGCAACGCGTTGCCAATCGAGCGCGACAGGTTTGCAACCACGCATCCATGCACGCGTCGGCCACCCACCATGGCAAACACTTCACCCTTGTGGTACTCGTGCTTGTCGGGTTGCTCGTTTTCCCAGAGCAGGAAGTCCTCGAGCGTCAGTCTTGGAAGTGGTGAGCCCATGGCACAAACCCCGGCGATGTCGGATGCGTGCAATCTAGCAGATGCCGCAGTCACGCGGGGACAGCGGCGATGCCGTCAAGCGGTCGGCAGCTTGTGGTCCTTGAACATCTCGCGCAGCTTGTTCTTCTGCATCTTGCCGGTGGCGCCCAGCGGGATGGCGTCAGTGAAGACCACGTCGTCGGGCGTCCACCACTTGGCGATCTTGCCGTCGAAGAACTGCAGCATCTGCTCGCGCGTGAGTTCGGCGCCGGGCTTCTTCACCACCACCAGCAGCGGTCGCTCGTCCCACTTGGGGTGGAAGGCGGCGATGCACGCCGCCATCGCCACCGCCGGGTGCGCCATGGCGATGTTCTCCAGGTCGATCGAGCCGATCCATTCGCCGCCGGACTTGATGACGTCCTTGCTGCGGTCGGTGATCTGCATGTAGCCGTCGGCGTCGATCAGCGCCACGTCGCCGGTGGGGAACCAACCGTCCACCAGCGGGTTGCCGCCCTCGCCCTTGAAGTACTGCGCCAGGATCCACGGCCCGCGCACCAGCAACTCGCCGCTGGCCTTGCCGTCCCAGGGCAGCTCCTTGCCGTCGCCGTCGACGATCTTCATGTCCACGCCGAAGATCGAGCGGCCCTGCTTGGCCATCACCGCGTACTGCTGCTCCTGCGTCTGCGCCCGGTGGTGGCCCTTGAAGCTGGCCACGGTGCCCAGCGGGCTCATCTCGGTCATGCCCCAGGCATGCATCACATGCACGTCGTAGCTTTCCTTGAACTGCTTGATCATCGCCGGCGGGCAGGCCGAACCGCCGATGACGCTGCGCCGCATGGTGCTGAACTTCAGCTGGTTCGCCTCGACATAAGCCAGCAGCCCCTGCCACACCGTAGGCACGCCGGCCGACAAGGTGACCTTCTCGGCTTCGAACAGTTCGTACAGCGACTTGCCGTCCAGCCCTGCGCCGGGAAACACCAGCTTGGCGCCGACCATGCAGGCCACATAGGGCAGGCTCCAGGCGTTGACGTGGAACATCGGCACCACCGGCAGGATGGTGTCGGCGGCCGAGCAGTTCAGTGCATCCGGCGTGGCCGCGGCCAGCGCGTGCAGCAAGGTCGAGCGGTGGCTGTACAGCGCGCCCTTCGGGTTGCCGGTGGTGCCCGAGGTGTAGCACAGCGAGCTGGCGGTGTTCTCGTCGAACTGCGGCCAGTCGTAGCGGTCGTCCTGCGCGGCGAGCAGCTCCTCGTAGCACAGCAGCTTCGGCACTTTCGAGCTCGCCGGCATGTGCGCGCGATCGGTCATGGCGACGAAGTGCTTGATCGTCTTGACGCGCGAGGCCACGGCTTCGATCAGCGGCAGGAAGCTCATGTCGAAGAACAGCACCTGGTCCTCGGCATGGTCGGCGATGTACACCACCTGGTCGGGGTGCAGGCGCGGGTTCAGCGTGTGCAGCACCGCGCCGCTGCCCGACACCGCGTAGTACAGCTCCATGTGGCGGTAGCCGTTCCAGGCCAGCGTGGCCACCGTCTGCCCCGGCTTCACACCCAATGCGCCCAAGGCCTTGGCCATGCGGCGCGATCGCGACGCCAGCTCCTTGTAGCTCGTGCGGTGGATGTCGCCTTCGACGCGCCGCGACACCACTTCCTGCTCGCCGTGGTGGCGCTCGGCATGCACGAGTAGGGAGGAGATCAGCAGCGGCTGCTGCATCATCAGGCCATTCATGTTCGTTCCTTTGTTTCTCTGGACCGCAGGATTGGGCTGGGCGCCACACGGACCGCAAGTTTGCCTCAGCCTGGGACCAGCGCGGATTCCTTCAACTGGGTCTTCATGCCGATGGCGGCGATGGCCGCTACCAGGCAGCGGCGCGCCGCATCGTGCGCGCCGCTGCGCCGAGACTTGACTATCCGGGACAACAAGTTGGCATTTCGGGACACTCGTGCGAGGCTGCGACGCTTGTTCGGGATGTCATCGATAGCAGGCAAAACCAGGCCGTAGCGCGCGCTGTCGCGCTGCGCCGCGCGTGGCTACAGCAGCCAGTCGATCGGCAGGCCGGACAGGAAGCCGACCTTGAAGCGCAGGCCCCAGTCGGTCTGCGGGTCCACGTCGTAGCGGATCTCGGCGCCCGCGGCATCGTGCTCGACCCACACCAGACCCTCACCCTGCGGCGCGAGCAGCACCTCGTAGGCCAGCGCGCGCAGTTCGCGGTCGAACAGCTCGGCCAGTTCGCCGGCCCCCAGCGGGCTGTCGAGCACCACGCCCAGTTCGGTGTTCAGCCGTGCCGAGCGCTGGTCGAAGTTGAAGGAGCCGATGAAGATGCGCTGGCCGTCGACGGCGTAGGTCTTGGCATGCAGTCCGGCGACCTTGCCGGCACCGAAGCGGCCGCGCACCTGCACCGATTGTTCCTTCGCCGTGGGCTTGAGCTCGTAGAGCTTGACGCCGGCGCGCAGCAGGTCGCGGCGGCGCTTCAGGTATCCGGCATGCACGACGCTCTCGTCCGACGAGGCCAGCGAATTGGTCAGCACCCGCACCCGCACGCCGCTGCGCGCCAGTTCGGCCAGCAGCGCGGTGCCGTTGTCCCCGGGCACGAAATAGGGGCTGACGATGTCGAAGGATTTCACCGGCTTGCCCAGCGATTCCATCAGCGCCGGGAACAGCAGGATGTCGGTGCGCGCGCTGCGGTCCAGCGTCTTGGCAGGGTCGTCGTACAGCAGCCGCGCATGCGTCCAGTCCAGATCGAGGCTGCGGTTCAGCAGGTTCGTCAGCAGCCGGCTCTCGATCACGGCCTTCAGGTACTCCACCGATGCCGGGTCGGCGCGCGCCTTGGCAAATGCAGCCTGCAGCAGCTGCGCCGCATCGGCCGGCGGCGGCGCCAGGAACTGCGCCGCCGGATAGGCCGAGGCGCTGTTCCAGTAGCGGTCGAACTGCGCCGACACCAGCGGCACCACCGCGCCGATGGCCAGCACGTCCAGGTCGGCAAAGCCGATGGCACCGGCCGCGCCGAAGTATTCGTTGGCGATGTTGCGCCCCCCGACCACGCTCACCTGGTTGTCGGCAGTGAAGGACTTGTTGTGCATGCGCTTGTTCAGGCGCTGGAAGTCCGTCATGTAGCCCAGCGCCCGCGAGCCGCGGTAGGCAAAGGGGTTGTACAGGCGCAGCTCGATGTTGGGGTGCGCGTCGACCATCGCCAGCAGGCCGTCAATGCCGCTGGTGCCGCCGTCGTCGAGCAGCAGGCGCACGCGCACGCCGCGCTTCGGCCGCCTGCCACAGGGCCTGGAGCAGCAGCATGCCAACCTGATCGTCGTGCCAGATGAAGTACTGCACGTCGATCGATCGCTGCGCCCGCGTTGCCATGGCCACGCGCGCGGCAAAGGCATCGAAGGCGTCGGGCATGGCATGGATGCCCGACAGGCCCGGATGGGCAGCCAACAACGGCGCAACGCCCTGGCCGATGCGCGTGCCGGCGGTGTCGGTGAAGGCGCTGGAATCGGTGCGCTGCTGCGGCGGCGGCAGGCTGGCGCATCCCGCCGTGAGCGCCACGCAGGCGGCAAGCAGCAGCGATCGCCAGGCTTTCATCGGCCGTCCCCCGGTGCGCAGGCATCGCGCACATGCATGGCCAGCGCGGCCAGCATCGCGTCCAGCGCCTGCTGCATGCGCTCGAAACCCGCGTTCGGCTGATGCCGCTCCACATCGGCATAACACGAGCGCTTGATCTCGATCTGCAGCGAATGCCGCTTCTCGGCCGGCCGGCCGTTGCGCGCGATGATCTCCACCCCCTTGAACGGGTCGTTGCGGGCCACGCTGTAGCCCTGCCCGCGCAGCACGTTTTCGATCAGCGCCATCAGCGGCTCGCCCGCGGTGCGGCCGTCCAGGTCGCCCAGCACGAAGTCGGCCAGCGGCTTGACCGGCAGGCCCAGCCGCTCGTAGGAGTCATCGGGCATCGAATGCACGTTCAGGTGCCACACGGCGCCGAAGCGGGCGTAGGCGCCTTCGATGGCTTCGTCCAGCGCGGCGTGGTACGGTCGGTAGCAGGATTCGATGCGCGCTTGCACCTCGGCCACCGACAGCTTGCGCTGGTAGATCGTCACGTCACCCAGAAGACGCCAGATCAGGCCGATGCCGAGCCTCGTCTTCGCGCCCGTGGCCACCTCGCCGGGCCACGGCCCGTCGAGCAGCGCGGTGTCGATGTCGGCGAGCAGGCGGTTCGGGTCGATGTAGGCGCGCGGGAAGTTCGCGGCCACCAGGGTGGCGCCGAAGCCGGGCGCGTGTGCATACAGCCGGTCGACGTACAGATCCTCGCCGCGACGCAGCAGCTCGAAGGGGGCGCTGTAGCCGAAGTCCGGCGGGTAGGCGGTGCCGCTGTGCGGCGAATCGATCACGATCGGCAGCGCACCCTGCGCGGGGCGCTGCACGCTGACGGGCAGGACGGGGTTTGCGGTGTTTTGGCTCATGGCGCTTGATCTTACGCAGCCTGGATCAGCCAGGCGTGCGCTACATTGCGCGGCGCGCCGCTGTCAGGCGCCTGCCGCCGTTGCCCCTCCCCCATGCGCCTTGCACTTGCCACCGCCCTGTTGTGCCTGGGGCTGCATGCGGCGGCCCTTCGCGCCGCCCCGTCCAGCGTGTACCTGCAGGACCTGAGCAGCCCCGAGGTGCGCGACGCGCTGCGTGAGGGCCGGCGCACGATCATCATCCCGGTCGGCGGCACCGAGCAGAACGGCGCGCACATGGCGCTGGGCAAGCACAATTTCCGCGCGCAGCTGCTGGCCGGGCGCATCGCCACCGAGCTGGGCAATGCACTGGTGGCACCGGTCGTGGCCTACGTACCCGAAGGCCGCATCGCGCCGCCCACCGAGCACATGCGCTATGCCGGCACGATCAGCGTGCCCGAAGCGGCCTTCAAGGCGGTGATCGACGGTGCGGCCCGCTCGCTGGCGCAGCACGGCTTCAGCGACATCGTGATCCTCGGCGACAGCGGCAACTACCAGGCCGCGCTGAAGGCCGTGGCCGACGCGTTGAACCGCGACTGGAAAGGCGGGCCGGCGCGTGCGCATTTCATCGCCGACTACTACCTGGCAGCGCAGCAGCCCTTCCACCAGCTGCTGCGCGAGCGTGGGCTGAGCGACGCGCAGATCGGCAGCCATGCCGGCGCGGCCGACACCGCGCTGATGCTGGCCCTGGATGGCTCGCGCGTGTGGTCTGCGAAAATGTCGCCCCAGGCCGCCGGCGTCAGCGGCGACCCGGCTCGCGCCAGCGCCGAACTCGGCCAGCTCGGCATCGAGTTGATCGTGCAGCGCAGCGTGGCCGCGATCCGCAGTGCCGCCGCGGCGCCACGCTGACCTATCCCCTGTTTCCACCTCCTCGACACCCATGCGTCCAATTTCGTTCCGCGCCCTCGGCCTTGGCTTCGGCATCGGCCTGTCAGTCACCACTACGCTGCCGGCACTGGCCCAGCAGCCGCCAACCGCGCTGCAGACCGTGCCCGGCATGGCGCCGGTGCCCGACCCGAACAACCTGTACAGCGAAACCGCCGCCGGCAAGATGAGTCCGGCCGTGGCCGGCGCGCTGGAGCGGGTGTACGTGCCCAACCACATGGCGCACACGGTGTCGGTCATCGACCCGGCCACGCTGAAGGTGACGCACACCTTCAAGGTCGGCCTGTACCCGCAGCACGTGGTGCCGAGCTGGGACCTGAGGACGCTGTACGTGGCCAACAACGCCGAGAACAGCGACAAGGGCAGCCTGACGGTGCTGGACCCGCTGACCGGCAAGCCGGGCAAGACCATCCCGGTGGACGACCCGTACAACATGTACTGGACGCCCGACGGCAAGCACGCCATCGTCGTCGCCGAAGCCTTCAAGCGGCTGGACTTCCGCGATGCGCAGACGATGAAACTGGACTACAGCATCAACACGCCCGACTGCGACGGCATCAACCACGCCGACTTCAGCATCGACGGGCGGATCGCGTTCTTCACCTGCGAGTTCAATGGCGCGGTCACCAAGATCGACCTGGTGAACCGCAAGGTGCTGGGCACCCTCAAGTTGAGCCGCTACTTCGACCGGCCCGACGCACTGGCCCTGGTGCGCACCAGCCTGAAGACGCCGAAGTACGTGCCCGACCCGGCGCAGATCGGCGGCCAGATCTGCGTCACGCCGGGCATGCCGCAGGACGTGCGCGCCTCGCCCGACGGCAGGACCTTCTACGTCGCCGACATGATGGCCGACGGCGTGCACGTGATCGACGCCGCAGAGCTTCAAGCAGGTCGGCTTCGTGCCCACCGGCGTCGGCGCGCACGGCCTGTACCCCAGCCGCGACGGCAAGCTGCTGTACGTGGCCAACCGCGGCAGCAACTACGTGCACGGCAAGCCGCTGGGCAAGGGCAGCGTGTCGGTGATCGACTTCGCCAGCGGCAAGGTCATCAAGACCTGGCCGATCCCCGGCGGCGGCAGCCCCGACATGGGCAACGTCAGCGCCGACGGCCGGTACCTGTGGCTGTCGGGCCGCTACGACGACGTGGTCTACCGCATCGACACCGGCAGCGGCGCAGTCGACTTCGTCAAGGTCGGCAAGCAGCCCCACGGCCTGACCGTCTGGCCGCAGCCCGGACGCTACAACCTGGGGCACACCGGCAATCTGCGCTGAGGCTGCGCGCCCGCGTCGGACGAGCTGGCGTCGGCGCACCGGCCGAAGCGACGGCCTGGCTCAGCGTTAGCCGGGTTGGCCGGTGTCGCTATAGGCCTGTTCGCCCAGTGGCGGAATCCGCGTCAGGTCGGCATCGACATCCATCAGGATGCTCGCCAGCGCCAGCGTGCGCCACAGCGGCGCCGGCATCTGCCGGATGCGCTCCGGGCTCCTGGCATGCGCAATCCATGCGCCGATCTGCGCGTGCTGCGTCGGTGTCAGCAATCTGCGGCTCAGCATCTCGTCCAGTGTCTGCACGCGGACCCCTTGTTTGTCTGTGGGGCAAGCTGCTGCCCGGCGTGTGGCATCGTATCTCCCGCTCGTCGCCTGGGTCGCCCAAGGTCCGGGAGCGTGCGCAGAAGATGTCGCAAGTGCAGCCACGCAGCACCCTGATAATCACCGCATGACTGTTCTTCTACTGGGTGATGGGCGTGCTCATCGTGGGCACGTTCGTACCCTCGGTGCTGTACCTGCTGCTCTATGCAGTGACCGGCCAACAGGAGTGCGCGCGCCGTGCGCGGGCGCTTTGGAACTACACGCGGCTGTTCACGTTGCTGGGCATGAACATCCTCATCTGGGGACATGTGCTGGTCGGCCTTTGGCGGATCTGGTTCCGATAACAAGGCGAATGCTCTTCTCCTCGACGCAGGGTGCCCATCCGCAAGTTGCCGATGATCGGCTATCGCGTCGCCGCAGTGGCGCTTGCCAGTTCGGCCGCCAGCCGGTTGTGGCGCTCGATCAGCCGCGGCAGCTCCAACGTGCTGAGTTGCCCATCGCGTACCACCACCCGGCCATTGACCACGCTGTGCTTGACGCGCGGCACATGGCAGAAGAACAGCGCGGCCAGCGGGTCGTGATGGGCGCCGGCCATGCCGATATCGTCGAGTGGCACGCAGACGAGATCGGCTGACATGCCCGGTGCCAGCGCGCCGATGTCGTCGCGATTCAGCACCTTCGCGCCGCCCAGCGTGGCGATCTCCAGCACCTCGCGCGCGCTCAGCGCCGACGGGCCCTTGACCGGACCGTAGGCCACACGCTGCAGCAGCAGTGCCAGCCGCGCCTCGCCCAGCATGTGGCCGCAGTCGTTGCTGGCCGAGCCATCGACCGCGATCGACACCGGCACGCCGGCATCGCGCATCGCACGGATCGGCGCAATGCCCGAAGCCAGGCGCATGTTCGAGCCCGGGCAGTGCGACACCCCCGTGCCGGTGCGCGCAAACAGCGCGATGCCGGCTTCGTCGAGCTTGACGCAGTGCGCGTGCCAGACATCGGGGCCGACCCAGCCGAGCTGTTCGGCGTATTCGGCGGGCGTGCAATTGAACTTCTCGCGCGTGTAGGCGATGTCGTTGTCGTTTTCGGCCAGGTGGGTGTGCAGCGACACGCCGTGCTCCCGTGCCAACAGCGCCGAGTCGCGCATCAGCTCGCGGCTCACCGAAAACGGCGAACAGGGTGCGACGACGATGCGTTGCATCGCATGCCGCGATGGGTCGTGCCAGCGTTCGATCAGGCGCTGCGTGTCCTTCAGGATCGCGGCCTCGCTCTCGACCACGCTGTCCGGCGGCAGGCCGCCGGCGCTGGCGCCCACGCTCATCGAGCCGCGTGCGGCATGGAAGCGCATGCCGATTTCAGCGGCCGCCTCGATGCTGTGCGTCCAGCGTGACGCCGTTGGGGTAGATGTACAGGTGGTCTGCGCTGGTGGTGCAGCCCGACAGCAGCAGCTCGGCCATCGCCGTCTGCGTGGACACCTGCACCATCTCAGGCGTCAGGTTGGCCCAGATCGGGTACAGCGTCTGCAGCCACTTGAACAGTTCGCAGTCCTGCGCGGCAGGCACCGCGCGCGTCAGCGTCTGGTACATGTGGTGGTGGGTGTTCACCAGCCCGGGGATGACGACCTGGTCGCGCGCGTCGATGACTTCGTCGGCCGTGGGCGGCAGCATCTGGCTGGCGCCGACGGCCTCGATGACGCCGTCGCGTGCGAACACCGCGCCATCGACGATCTCGCGCCGCTGCGCGTCCATCGTGACGAGCAGCCGGGCGTGGCGGATCAGCAGCGTCTTGCTCACCACCGCAGCCTCAATGGGCCTCGGCCGCCTTCGCCGCTTCGATGGCGCCGGCCGCATCGTCCTTGGCGCCGTTGAAGAACAGGTTCAGCGCCACCGCCGCCACCGCGGTGAGCAGGATGCCGCTTTCCAGCAGCGGGTGCAGGCCATGCGCCATCTGCTGCGTCCAACGCGGCGCCACCAGCGGGATCAGGCCGAAGCCGATGGCCAGCGCCACCACGTACAGGTTGTGGCGGTTGTTCTTGTAGTCCACGGTCGACAGGATGCGGATGCCGGTGGCCGCGACCATGCCGAACATCACCAGCCCGGCGCCGCCCAGCACGTACTGCGGGATCGCCTCGACGAAGGCCGCCATCTTCGGCAGCGTGCCCAGGAAGATCATGATGATGCCGCCGGCCACGGTGACATAGCGGCTGCGCACGCCGGTCACGCCGACCAGGCCCACGTTCTGCGAGAAGCTGGTGTAGGGGAAGGTGTTGAAGATGCCGCCGATCAGCGTGCCCAGGCCATCGGTGCGCAAGCCCGCGGCCAGTTCGGGCTGGCCGATCTTCTTGCCGGTGATGTCCGACAACGCCAGGAACATGCCGGTGGATTCGATCATCACCACGATCATCACCAGCGTCATCGTCAGGATCATGACGATGTCGAAGGTGGGCATGCCGAAGGCGAAAGGCGTGACCACGTCGAAGCCAGTTCGCCGTGACCACCTTGTCGAAGTTCATCTTGCCCATGCCGATGGCCAGCGCGCAGCCGGCGACGATGCCCAGCAGCACCGAGATGTTGGCGAAGAAGCCCTTGGCGTACTTCACCAGCAGCAGCACGACGACGAGCACGAAGGCGGCAATGGCCATGTTGTCCAGCGCACCGTAGGCGGGGTTGTCGACCATCGGGATCGGCCCCAGCGTGACCGGTGCCGAAGCGGCCGCCGCGCTGGCCTTGGCCTTGTCCACCATTTCCACCAGCTTGGGCACGTCGGTGCGCTGCGCCAGGAAGGCCGGCCCGCCCATCGCCCAGCCCACGCCCACGCGCATCAGGCTGATGCCGATGATGGCGATGATGGTGCCGGTGACCACCGGCGGAAAGAAGCGCAGCAGCCGGCTCATCAAGGGTGCGATCAGCATCGAGATGATGCCCGCGCCGATGATCGCGCCGAAGATGGCGCGCGCCCCGTCCACGCCCGGCTGAGCGTTGGCGAAGGCCACCATCGGGCCGACGGCGGCGAAGGTCACGCCCATCATCACCGGCAGCTTGATACCGAAGTACCGGGTCACGCCCAGCGATTGGATCAGCGTGACGATGCCGCAGGCGAACAGGTCGGCGCTGATCAGCAGCGCCACCTGCTCGGGTGTGAGCTTCAGCGCGCGGCCGACGATCAACGGCACGGCGATGGCGCCGGCGTACATCACCAGCACGTGCTGCAGGCCCAAGGCGGTGAGGCGTCCGACGGGCAGTTTTTCGTCCACCGGGTGGACGGTCGTGGCTGTGCTCAAGAGCTATCTCCTCGGGGTTGCGGCCGTCGGTGGCCGTGCTTCAGTTCAGCGCAGCGCCGGCTTCGTACCAGCGCTTGATCAGCGCACGCTCGTCGTCGGTGATCTGCGTGGCATTGTTCAACGGCATCAGCTTCAGCACCACCGACTGCTGGTAGACGTTCTGTGCGTGCTGCTTGATCAACTCGGGCGTGTGCAGCGCCACGTTCTTCTGCTGCACCTGGGCGTTGTGGCAGATGGCGCAGCGCTGGTCGACCACCGCCTTGACCTGCGCCATGCTCGCCGCGGCCGGCGCGGCGGCAGCTGCGGGTCGCGGCGCAGGCGCCAGCCACACCACCAGGCCGACGATGATCAGCGTGCCCACGGTGGCGTATTCCCAGGGCACGCGCTTGCCGGCCACCAGCGCCTTGTGCCGCGCCACGAAGGAGTGGCGGATCAGCGCGCCGGCCAACATGATCAGCACCAGCACCAGCCAGTTGTGCTTGGCCTGGACCAACCAGCCGTAGTGGTTGGAGAGCATGGAAATCAACACCGGCAGCGTGAAGTAGGTGTTGTGCACGCTGCGCTGCTTGGCGCGCTGGCCGTGGATCGGGTCCACCGGCTGCCCGGCCTTCATCTGCGCGATCACCTTGCGCTGGCCCGGGATGATCCAGACGAAGACATTGGCGCTCATCGCCGTGGCGATCATCGCGCCGACCATCAGGAAAGCGGCGCGCCCGGCGAACAGGTGGCAGGCCACCCAGGACGCGGCGACGACGAACACCGCCACCAGCACGCCGACGATCAGGTCGCCGTTGGGCCGCTGCGCCAGGCTGCGACAGATGAGGTCGTAGACGAACCAGAACACCGCCAGAAAGCCCAGCGCCGCCGCCACGGCCGCGCCGGCCGACCAGTCGTGCACGTTCTTGTCCACCAGGAAACTGCTCGCGTTGAACAGGTAAAGCACGACGAACAGCGCGAAGCCGGACATCCAGGTCCAGTAGCTTTCCCAGTAGAACCAGTGCAGGTGCTCGGGCAGCGTCTTCGGCGCTACCAGGTACTTCTGCGGGTTGTAGAAGCCGCCGCCGTGCACCGCCCACAGCTCGCCGTCCACGCCCTTGGCCTTGAGAGCCGGATCGGTGGGCTTGGTCAGGCTGAAGTCGAGAAAGACGAAATAGAACGACGAGCCGATCCAGGCGATGGCGACGATGACATGCGTCCAGCGCAGCAGCAGATTGACCCAGTCGAGGAGATAGCTGTCCATCGATCACTCCTGTGGGCTCACCACTGCGGGCGCTCTGAGCCACTGTGCTTGGGTCGCGCACAAGACCGGCCCGGAAGGCTTCGGGGCTGGCCTGCGCCGCTGCGACGTGTACACGAAAGTGTATACACTTGGATTCGATTCCAAGCCCCGGGTAAACCCGCAATTCGCATTCATGCGCGCTGCTGCATCAGCTGCGCCGCCACCGCCACGGCGATGACCTCGGGTTCCTTGCCGACCACACCGGGCACGCCGATCGGGCTGGTGACCGCATCGAGTTCGGCCGGGCTGTAGCCGCGTGCCTCGAGGCGGTGCCTGAAGGTGGCCCACTTGCTCTTGCTGCCGATCAGGCCGATGAACGGCAGGTCGGCGTGCACGCGGCGGCGCTTCAGGCATTCGGCCAGGATGTCCATGTCCTCGGCGTGGCTGAAGCTCATGATCAGCACGTGCGAGCCGGCTTCGAGCGTGGGCACCGCGCCGTGCACCGGCTCGGAATGCTCGATGCGCACATTGACCGGCAGTTCGGCGGGAAAGACCTCCTCGCGGCTGTCGATCCAGTGGGTGCGCACCGGCAGCGCACCCAGCACCGAGACGATGGCCAGGCCCACGTGACCGCCGCCGAACAGCGCCACCGGCATGTGGCCGCGCATGGCTTCCAGCAGCTCGGTGCGCACACGTTCGGTGTCGGCGGGCTGCAGCAGCTCGTAGCGCAGCCAGACCACGCCACCGCAGCACTGGCCCAGCGACGGGCCCAGCGCGAAGCGACGTTCCGCTGCCACCGGGCGGCCGGCCAGCAGCGCGCACGCATCGGCCACGGCATCGAACTCCAGCTTGCCGCCGCCGATGGTGCCGACCAGCGTGTCGCCGAACACCGCCATCCACGCACCGGCATCGCGCGGCCCGGAGCCCTGCACCCGATTGACGACGATGCGCACCGCCGGCCCGTGCGCCAGCCGCCGCAGCAGTTCGTCGCCGTGGCCGGCCAGCCTCATGCCATCGCTCCGCTCGGGCTCATTCGCGGACTAACGCAATCGCCATGCCAGCAAGCGTCAGCTGCCACGGTAGGTGGAATAGCTCCAGGGCGACACCAGCAGCGGCACGTGATAGTGCAGCGACGCATCGGCGATGCCGAAGTCCAGCGGCACCTCGTCCAGGAAGGCCGGCTCGGGCAGCGCCACGCCGCGGCCGCGGAAGTACGCGAGCACGCCGAACACCAGCCGGTAGCGCCCGGGCACAAGCGCGGCATCGGCCAGCAGTGGCCGGTCGGCGCGTCCGTCGTGATTGAGTTGCAGCTGCGCCAGCGCCACCGGCGCCGCGCCGTCCATGCGGTACAGGCTCACGGCCATGCCGGCGGCGGGGCAGCCGTTCATGGTGTCGAGCACGTGGGTGGTGAGTTTTCCCATGAAGAGTCCTTGCTTGGAATGCGAGGCGCCAACCCCGCGGGTGCTACAAATGCGCTTGCGTCGCGCAGCAAAGTGTATACACTTCGGGATACAACGCAAGCCCCATCGACGCGCGCCGCCATGTCCCGCCCTGCTGCCACCGCCCCTGCCGCGCGCAAGAAATCGCGCAGCAGCGCCTTGCCCGGCCCGGCCGACGGCAGCGTGGCCGGGCCGACGCAGCGCATCGTCGATGCCATCACCACCGCCATCGTCGAACGCCGCCTGATGCCCGGCACCAAGCTGGCCGAGCAGCAGATCGCCGACATCTTCGGCGTGTCGCGCACCCTCGTGCGCCAGGCGCTGAACCAGCTCAGCCGCGACCGGCTGGTGACACTGGAGCCGGCGCGCGGCGCCTTCGTTGCCAAACCCAGTGTGCAGGAAGCGCGCCAGGTCTTCGAGGTGCGCGCCATGCTGGAAGCGGCGATGGTCAAGCAGCTTTGTGCCGTGGTTGTCGATGCGCAGATTGCCGAGTTGCGCCAGCACATCAAGGCCGAGGCACTGGCCGTGGCCCGTACCGACGTCAGCGGTCGCACGCGGCTGCTGGCCGACTTTCACGTGCTGCTGGCGCACATGCTCGGCAACCAGGTGCTGGCCGAGCTGCTGGAAGATCTGCTGACGCGCAGTTCGCTGATCGCGCTGATGTACCAGTCCTCCCATTCGGCCGAACATTCGCAGCAAGAGCATGTGGCCATCGTCGACGCGCTGGAAAGGCGCGACGCACGCGCCGCGGTGCGGCTGCTCGAATCGCACCTCGGCAACGTCGAGCGCAACCTGCGGCTGAGTCCGCGTGTCGCCGACCTGGCCACGGTGCTCCAACCCGGCTGAAGCGCCGGCCCCCCCACCAGAAAGTTTCACCATGGCCCAAGCCCCCGCTCCCGACGCCCTGCCCTATGCGCGCGACCTGCGCGGCTATGGCCGCCAGGCGCCGCACGCGCGCTGGCCCGGCGATGCGAAGATCGCCGTGCAGTTCGTGCTCAACTACGAAGAAGGCGGCGAGAACAACGTGCTGCACGGCGACCCCACGTCCGAGACCTTCCTGTCCGAGCTGGTCACCGCGCAGGCCTACGAAAACCGCCACATGACGATGGAGTCGATCTACGAGTACGGCTCGCGCGTCGGCGTCTGGCGCATCCTGCGCGAGTTCGAGCAGCGCAAGCTGCCGCTCACCGTGTTCGGCGTGGTTTCGGCGCTGGAGCGCTACCCCGAGCTGCTGAAGACCTTCATGGACGCGGGCCACGAGATCGCCAACCATGGGCTGCGCTGGATCCACTACCAGAACCTGCCCGAAGGCACCGAGCGCCGCCATGTCGGCGTGGCCACGCACTTGCTGAAGGAACTGACCGGCGGCGCCTGGCCGGCCGGCTGGTACACCGGTCGCGACAGCCCGAACACACGCCGCCTGGTGGCCGACCAGGGCGGCTACGAGTACGACAGCGACTACTACGGCGACGACCTGCCCTTCTGGCTGCAGGTGCGCAAGACCGACGGCAGCCTGGCGCCGCACCTGGTGGTGCCCTACTCACTCGACACCAACGACATGCGCTTCGTGCAGGCGCAGGGCTTCAACACCGGCGAGCACTTCTTCAACTACCTGCGCGACAGCTTCGATGCGCTGTATGCCGAAGGCGACGAGGCGCCGAAGATGATGTCCATCGGCATGCACTGCCGGCTGCTCGGCCGGCCCGGGCGCATCGGCTCGCTGCGGCGCTTTCTCGACCACGTGCAGGCGCATCAGCGGGTGTGGGTCTGCCGGCGCATCGACATCGCGCGCCACTGGAAGGCCACGCATCCCTTCGACGCCCAAACCGCCTTTGTCTGGAAATGACATGACCCTGACCCTGCAGCAACTCAACGCCGCGTCACAGGCCGAATTCACCGCCCTGCTGGACGGCACCTACGAACACTCGCCCTGGGTGGCTTCAGGCGCCTGGGCGAAGCGCCCCTTCGCCAGCCTTGCCGCATTGAAGCTGGCACTGGTGCAGGTGCTGCGCGACGCCGGCACCGACGCGCAGCTGAAGCTGATCCGCGCCCACCCGGAACTGGCCGGCAAGGCGATGGTCAGCAAGACGCTCACCGCCGAAAGTCACGAACGAACAGGGCAAGGCCGGACTGACCGATTGCACGCCGGCCGAGTTCGCGAAGATCCAGCAGCTCAATGCCGACTACAACGCCAAGTTCGGCTTCCCCTTCATCCTGGCGGTGCGCGGGCCGCGCGGCACGGGCCTGCCCAAGGCCGAGATCATCGCCACCTTCGAGCGCCGGCTGGACAACCACCCCGACTACGAACGCGCCGAAAGCCTGCGCAACATCCACCGCATTGCCGAGATCCGGCTGGACGACAAGTTCGGCCATGTGCCGGAGCTGGGCAACCTGGTGTGGGACTGGGCCGAGCGCCTGGCCGCCCACAGCGACCCGGGTTACGCAGAGCGTGGCGAGCTCACCGTCACCTACCTGACCGACGCGCACCGCGCCTGCGCGCAACGGCTGGCGCACTGGATGCGCTCCGACTGCGGCTTCGACGAGGTGGAGATCGACGCGGTCGGCAATGTCGTCGGCATCTATCACGGCAGCGATCGCACCGCCAAGCGGCTGCTCACCGGATCGCACTACGACACGGTGCGCAACGGCGGCAAGTACGACGGGCGGCTGGGCATCTTCGTGCCCATGGCCTGCGTGCGCGAGCTGCACCGCGCGGGCAAGCGGCTGCCCTTCGGTTTCGAGGTGGTGGGTTTCGCCGAGGAGGAAGGCCAGCGCTACAGGGCGGTGTTCCTGGGCTCGGGCGCGCTGACGGGGCATTTCGACATGAGTTGGCTGGAGCAGAAGGACGCCGACGGCATCAGCATGCGCGAGGCCATGGTGCATGCCGGTCTTTGCATCGACGACATCCCCAAACTGAAACGCGACGCGGCCAAGTACCTGGGCTTCGTCGAAGTGCACATCGAGCAAGGCCCTGTGCTCAACGAGATGGATCTGCCGCTGGGCATCGTCACCTCGATCAACGGCAATGCGCGTTTCCTCGGCGAGATCGTCGGCATGGCCAGCCATGCCGGCACCACGCCGATGGATCGGCGCCGCGATGCCGCCACGGCCACCGCCGAGTTGGCGCTCTATCTCGAGAAGCGCGGCTCCAGCGTGCCCAACCTGGTGGCGACGATGGGCATGCTGGACGTGCCCAGCGGCTCGATCAACGTGGTGCCGGGGCGCTGCAGGTTCAGCCTGGACATCCGTGCCACCACCAACGAGGTGCGCGACGCCTGCGTCGACGACGTGAAGGCCGAACTGGCGCGCATCTGCGAACGCCGCGGCCTGCACTTCAAGCTGGAGGAAACCGTGCGCGCCTCAGCCGCGCCCAGCGATCCGGCGTGGATGAAGCGCTGGGAGCGCGCAGTCGAAGCCTTGAGCCTGCCGCTGTTCCACATGCCCAGCGGCGCCGGCCACGACGCCATGAAGCTGCACGAGCTGATGCCCCAGGCCATGCTGTTCATGCGCGGGCTGAACGCCGGCATCAGCCACAACCCGCTGGAATCGATCACCAACCACGACACCGAGTTGTGCGTGCGCGCCTTCCAGAACCTGCTCGACAACCTTGCCACGGAAAAGCCATGACCCAAGCCGCCTATCAAGCCCTGGACGCCTGGGTCGACGCACATTTCGACGAGCAGGTGAAATTCCTGCAGGAACTGGTGCGCGTGCCCACCGACACGCCGCCGGGCAACAACGCGCCGCATGCCGAACGCACGGCCGAGTTGCTGCAGGCCTTCGGCTTCCAGGCTGAGAAACACCCGGTGCCTGTACAGCAGGTCAAGGACTACGGGCTGCAGTCGATCACCAACCTGATCGTGCGCCGGCCCTACGGCGCGGGCCGCACCATCGCGCTCAACGCCCACGGCGACGTGGTGCCGCCCGGCGAAGGTTGGACCCACGACCCCTATGGCGGCGAGGTGGTCGACGGCAAGCTCTACGGCCGTGCCTCGGCGGTGAGCAAGTGCGACTTCTCGACCTACACCTTCGCGGTGCGTGCGCTCGAGTCGCTGAAGGCGCCGCTGAAGGGCGGCGTCGAGCTGCACTTCACCTACGACGAAGAGTTCGGTGGCGAGCTCGGCCCCGGCTGGCTGCTGAAGAACGAGCTGACGACGCCCGACCTGCTGTTGGCCGCGGCCTTCAGCTACCAGGTGGTGACCGCGCACAACGGCTGCCTGCAGATGGAAGTCACGGTGCACGGCAAGATGGGCCACGCGGCGGTGCCCGACACGGCGGTGGATGCGCTGCAGGCGGCGACCAAGATCCTGAACGCGCTGTACCACCAGAACACCCTGTACAAGCAGGTGACGAGCCAGGTGCCCGGCATCACCCACCCCTACCTGAACGTCGGCAGCATCGAAGGCGGCACCAACACCAACGTGGTGCCCGGCAAGGTGCTGCTGAAGCTGGACCGGCGCATGATCCCCGAGGAGAACCCGGCCGAGGTGGAAGCCACGATCCGCCGTGTCATTGCCGACGCGGTGGCCGACAGCCCAGGTATCCGCGTCGACATCAAGCGCATCCTGCTGGCCAACTCGCTGAAGCCGCTGCCCGGCAACAAGCCACTGGTCGATGCGCTGTGCCGGCATGCCAGCGAGTTGTTCGGCGAGCCGATCACCGCGTCGGGCACGCCGCTGTATACCGACGCGCGGCTGTACTGCGAGCAGGGCATCCCGGCGGCACTGTATGGCTGCGGGCCGCGCACGGTGCTGGAAAGCAATGCCAAGCGCTCCGACGAACACATCCAGCTGGAAGACCTGCGGCGCGCCACGAAGGTGGTGGCACGCACCCTGTTCGACCTTCTGCACTGAATCCAGCACCGAATGAGTGCTTGACCCGATTCCCCTGGTGCATCGACTGCGCACAGAATTTGCTGTTCCAGAACACCCACCCATCACCCCCGGAGTCACGATGCACTTTCTGTCCTTCACCCGTCGCCGCGGCCTGGCCGCCCTGGCCGCCGCCTTGACCGCCGGCGCCTTGTCGGCGGCGCATGCGCAGGAGACGACCATCAAGTTCCAGCTCGACTGGCGCTTCGAAGGCCCGGCGGCGCTGTTCCTGGTGCCGGTGAGCAAGGGCTATTTCAAGGCCGAAGGCCTGAACGTGGTGGTCGATGCCGGCAACGGCTCGGGCGGCACGGTCACGCGCGTCGCCTCGGGCGCCTACGACATGGGCTTCGCCGACTTGGCGGCGCTGATGGAGTTCCACGCCAACAACCCAACCGCGCCGAACAAGCCGGTGGCGGTGATGATGGTCTACAACAACACGCCGGCCGCGGTGATGGCGCTGAAGAAGAGCGGCATCAAGGGCCCCGCCGACCTGAGCGGCAAGAAGCTCGGCGCGCCGGTGTTCGATGCCGGGCGCAAGGCCTTCCCGATCTTCGCCAAGGCCAACAACGTCAGCAACGTGGCCTGGACCTCGATGGACCCGCCGCTGCGCGAGACGATGCTGGTGCGCGGCGACATCGATGCCATCACCGGCTTCTCGTTCACCTCGATCCTCAACCTGGAAGCGCGCGGCGTGAAGGCCGAGGAGATCGTCACGCTGCCGTACCCGCAATACGGCGTCAAGCTCTACGGCAACGTGGTCATCGCAGGCGAGGAGTTCCTGAAGAAGAACCCCGACGCGGTCAAGCGCTTCCTGAAGGCCTTCAGCAAGGGCGTGAAGGACGTGGTCGCCGACCCCAAGGCCGGCATCGCCACCGTCAAGGCGCGCGACGGCATCATCAACGAGGCGCTGGAACTGCGCCGCCTGCAGTTGTGCCTGGACGCCACCGTGCTGACACCCGACGCCAAGGCCGAAGGCTTCGGTAACGCGTTGGCGCCGCGACTGAGCCTGATGGCCAGCCAGGTGTCCGATGCCTTCGGCACCAAGGAGCGCATCAACCCCAGCGCGGTGTGGAACGGCACGCTGCTGCCCAGCGAGGCCGACCGAAACATCTTCGCGGTGGCGAAAAAGTAGCCGCGGCGCGCCGGCGGGACATTGCGCTCAGCGCAGGTCGATGGCCACCTGGAACATCAGCCCGGCGGCGCCCAACGCAATGGCCTGCATCGAGAAATCGCGCGTGAACTGCCAGCCCAGGCCGACCGTCGCACCCGGAGAGAAGCCGTTGTAGTTGAACGGCACCTTGTCCTCGTACGGGTACTTGTAGCCGTACATGACACCCGCCGTCCATTGGAAGAAGAGCTTGTCCCAGCGGCTGAACTGGATGACCTTTTCGCCCACGTAGACGTAGCCGCTCGGCTGGCCGAAGGAGTTGCTGAAATAGATGCCGCCCCAAACCCAGCCGTCGCTGCGCTGGCGCTCCAGCCCGATCATGTAGACGGGTTCGTGGTCGCCGGTCTCGTCCTTGTGATAGTGCACCGTGTAGGGCGAGCCCACCAAGCGCCAGTAGTCGCCACTGGTCGCTGCCGTGCTGTCGGCACTGGCCTCGGGCTTGTCCGACTGGGCGCTGGCCGCCATTGGCGTGGCGCCCAGGACCAGTGGAATGAGGAGGGCCGAAGCATGGTCGAAGCGCATGGAAGACGGTGGAACCGGGGGCGGCCTGCAGAATGGCCGGCGCATTATCTCCGCCTTGCCACCAGCCCACACGACGCCGGCTCCACTGGCGCAGCAGTTGCTTTGTGTCCCGCACCCCAACGCGCCCTGGCGCCCGCCTGCAGATGAGCCACTTCGTCGATTTCCGCAACGTCTGGCTGGCCTACAACAAGCAGCTGCTGGCCACGGGCCAGTTCGCGGTGGAGGACATCACGCTGCAGATGGACTCAGGCGAGTTCATCGCCATCGTCGGCCCGTCGGGCTGCGGCAAGAGCACCTTCATGAAGCTGACCACCGGCTTGAACATGCCGAGCAAGGGCAGCATCCACATCGACGGCCAGCCGGTGACCGGGCCGCTGAAGATCAGCGGCATGGCGTTCCAGGCGCCGAGCCTGCTGCCCTGGCGCACGCACGCTGGACAACGTGCTGCTGCCGCTGGAGATCGTCGAGCCCTACCGCTCGACCTTCCGCGCCAAGCGCGACGAATACGTGGCCAAGGCGCGCACGCTGCTGCAAAGCGTGGGCCTGGGCGGCTACGAGGACAAATTTCCGTGGCAGCTGTCCGGCGGCATGCAGCAGCGCGCCAGCATTTGCCGCGCGCTGGTGCACGAGCCGAAGATGCTGCTGCTGGACGAGCCCTTCGGCGCGCTGGATGCCTTCACGCGCGAGGAGCTGTGGTGCGCGATGCGCGACCTGCAGGCGGCACAGAAGTTCAACGTCATCCTGGTCACGCACGACCTGCGCGAAAGCGTGTTCCTCGCCGACACGGTGTACGTGATGAGCAAGAGCCCGGGGCGCATCGTCGTCAAGCGTGAGATCGACCTGCCCCGGCCGCGCGACCTGGAGATCACCTACACACCCGCTTTCACCGACATCGTGCACGAGTTGCGTGGCCACATCGGCGCCATACGTGGCACAAACGCAAAGCCCGTGGGCGCGATCTCGGCAGCCGGAGTGGCCCAATGAACAAGACCGTCGAACGCTTCGCGCCGCTGATCCTGCTGGCGGCCACGTTGATCCTGTGGCAATTGATCTGCAGCGCCTTCAACGTCAGCGAGTTCATCTTCCCCAGCCCCTGGCGCATCGTCGAGCAGACCTGGGAGCACCGCTGGACCATCCTCGGCCATGCCTGGCGCACCTTCTGGGTGACGATGGTGGGTTTCGGCATCGCCATCATCGTCGGCGTACTGCTGGGCTTCTTGATGGGCAGCTCGCGCCTGGCCTACAACGCCATGTACCCGCTGATGACCGGCTTCAACGCGCTGCCCAAGGCGGCCTTCGTGCCGATCCTGGTGGTGTGGTTCGGCATCGGCGCGGGCCCGGCGATCCTGACCGCGTTCCTGATCTCCTTCTTCCCGATCATGGTGAACATCGCCACCGGCCTGGCCACGCTCGAACCCGAATTGGAAGACGTGCTGCGCGTGCTCGGCGCCAAGCGCTGGGACGTGCTCACCAAGGTGGGATTGCCGCGCTCGATGCCCTACTTCTACGGCAGCCTGAAGGTGGCGATCACATTGGCTTTCGTCGGCACCACGGTGTCGGAAATGACGGCCGCCAACGAAGGCATCGGCTACCTGCTGATCAGCGCCGGCAGCTCGATGCAGATGGGCCTGGCGTTCTCGGGCCTGGTGGTGGTGGGCATCATGGCGATGGCCATGTACGAGCTGTTCTCGGTGATCGAAAAGCGCACCACCGGCTGGGCGCATCGCGGCTCGCAGGGCCACTGAGCATGGCTGACCCGACGCCTGGACAGATGCTGCGCCACCTGCGGCGCGCCAACGCGGTGGCCCAGGCGGCGATGGAGGCGGGGCACCACCCCTTCGGCGCGCTGCTGGTGGCGCCGGACGGCGAGACGGTGTTGCTGGAGCAGCGCAATGTCGACAGCGTCAACCATGCCGAAGCCGTGCTCGCGCGCGACGCGGCGCGGCAGTTCGCGCCGGATGTGCTGTGGGATTGCACGCTCTACACCACGGTGGAACCCTGCGCCATGTGCGCCGGCACGCAGTACTGGGCCCACATCGGCAAGCTCGTCTATGGCATGAGCGAGCAGCGGCTGCTGCAGTTGACCGGCAACCATGCGGAGAACCCGACGCTCGACCTGCCCTGCCGCGAGGTGTTTGCGCGCGGGCAGAAGGCGATGATGGTGTGGGGGCCGGTGGTAGAGATGGAAGAGGAAGTCGCGGCCCTGCACCGTCGCTTCTGGCGCACGCGATAGTCGGGCAGGTTGCCTCGTAGGGCAACATAGGCGCCATGCCCTGGCACGCCAGACTCCAACTTCACTACACCCACGACGGCCACACCACCGGCGCGCTGGACCGCCACGAAGGCCCGCTGCGCGTGCTGCAGCGGCTGTACCCCGAAGGCCCGGGCATCTGCCACCACGTGCTGGTGCATCCGCCCGGCGGCATCGTCGGCGGCGACGTGCTGGCACTCGAAGCGCGGCTGGAACGTCATTGCCATGCGCTGATCACCACACCGGGCGCGACGCGCTTCTATCGCAGCGCCGGCGACACCTCGACGCAATCGGTGCAGGCCTCGCTGGCCGATGGTGCGCGGCTGGAATGGTTGCCGATGGAAACCATCGCCTACAGCGCCTGCCAGGCGCACAACCAGTTGCGCTTCAACCTGGCGCCAGGCGCCGAGATGATCGGCTGGGACCTGCTCGCACTGGGATTGCCGGCCGCCGGCCAGGCCTTCGAATGCGGGCGCTTCGTGCAACAGCTGGAACTGCCGGGCGCTTGGCTGGAACGCGGCTGCATCGACGCCGCCGATGTGCGGCTACTGGATTCACCGCTGGGTTGGGCCGGCCGACGCGTGCTGGCGACGATGTGGTTCGCCGCCGGCTCGGCCCTGCAGCCGGCGCGGCGCGATGCCTTGCTGGACGGCGCCCGCTCCGCGGCGGCATCGCACGCCACGCTGTCGGCAAATGCCGGCGCCACCGCGCCGCACGATCGCGTGGTGGTACTGCGCGCGCTGGCCGATCGTGTCGAGCCGGCGATGCAACTGTTGAAGCAGGTGTGGGCCGCATGGCGTGGCACGGCCTGGGAACTGGCCGCGACGCCACCGCGGCTGTGGCGCACCTGATCGCTCAGTCCGCGAAACTGTAGGGCCCGCCGCGCTCCAGCGCGCGCTTGTATGCCGGCCGCGCGTGGATGCGCTTCAGGAAAGCCATCAGCTTCGGCCGGGTCTCGTCCAGCCCGGCGCGCTGCGCCGCGGCTTCGAGCGGGAAGCTCATCTGCACGTCGGCGGCGCTGAACTCGTCGCCGGCGAACCACTTGTGGGCCTTCAGCTCGGTTTCCATGAAGTCGAGCTGGCTCTTCAGGTTGGGGCTGACGAAGCCGTCCATCACCTTGCCGGCAATAGCGCGCGCGATCGGCTTGACGAAGAAGGGCATCGGCGCGCTCTTGACCTTGTCGCACACCAGCGTGAACAGCAGCGGCGGCATGGCCGAGCCTTCGGCAAAGTGCAGCCAGTAGGTGTAGCGCAGCCGTTCGCCGCTGCCGGGCGGCGGCGCCAGCTTGCCGTTGCCGTGACGCTCGACCAGGTACTCGATGATCGCACCCGATTCGGCCACGACGTGCTCGCCATCGCTGATCACCGGCGACTTGCCCAGTGGGTGCACTTGGCGAAGCTCGGGCGGTGCCAGGCTGGTCTTCGGGTCGCGCTTGTAGTGCTGGATCTCATAGGGCAGACCCAGCTCCTCCAGCAGCCACAGCACGCGCTGCGAGCGGGAATGTTCGAGATGGTGGACGGTGATCATCGGCGGCAGCGGCGGGTGGAGAGGCCCGCATTGTGGCGCCGCTGCTCAGATCGACATGCGCTGGCGCACGCCCTCGGCTGCCATGTCCTTGCCGCGGCCACGCTGCACGACCTCGCCGCGTTCCATCACCAAGTACTGGTCGGCCAGCTCGGCGGCGAAGTCGTAGAACTGCTCCACCAGCACGATGGCCATCGGCTTGCCGCCGCTCATGCCGCGGTCGGCCAGAGCGCGGATGACACGCCCGATGTCCTTGATGATGCTCGGCTGGATGCCTTCGGTGGGCTCGTCCAGGATCAGCAGCTTCGGTCCCGCGGCCAGCGCGCGGGCGATGGCCAGTTGCTGCTGTTGCCCGCCCGACAGGTCACCGCCGCGGCGATTGATCATCTGCTTGAGCACCGGGAACAGCTCGAACAGCTCGGCCGGCACCGGCGTGCTGCCGGGCTTGTAGGCCAGGCCCATGCGCAGGTTTTCGTCCACCGTCAGGCGGCCGAAGATTTCGCGCCCCTGCGGCACGTAGCCCACGCCCTTGCGCACGCGTTCGTAGGGCGTGTCCTTGTTGAGTGAATCACCATCGAGGGCGATGGTGCCGGTGCGGATGGGGATCACGCCCATCAGGCTCTTCAGCAGCGTGGTCTTGCCCACGCCGTTGCGGCCGAGGATCACCGTCACCTCGCCGGCCTTGGCCTCGAAGCTGAAGTTGCGCAGGATGTGCGACCCGCCGTAATACTGGTTGACGCCTTCGACCTTGAGCATGGCGGTCATCGGCCGAGGTAAACCTCGACGACCTTGTCGTTGGCCTGCACCTCGGCCAGCGTGCCTTCGGCCAGCACGCTGCCTTCGTGCAGCACGGTCACCTTCTTGCTGGCCTTGCCTTCGGTGAGCTCGCCGATGAACTTCATGTCGTGTTCCACCACCACCAGCGAGTGGCTGCCTTCCAGCGTGAGGAACAGTTCGGCGGTGCGCTCGGTTTCTTCGTCGGTCATGCCGGCCACCGGCTCGTCCAGCAGCAGCAGCTTCGGGTCCTGCATCAGCAGCATGCCGATCTCGAGCCACTGCTTCTGGCCATGGCTCAAGCAGGCCGGCGGTGCGCTGCGCGCTGTCCTTCAGGTGGATCAGCGTCAGGATCTCGCCGATGCGATCGACCTGCGCACCGTTCAACCGGAACAGTGCCGACGCGCGCACGCTGCGGTCGGCCTTGAGTGCCAGTTCCAGGTTCTGAAACACGCTCAACTGCTCGAACACCGTGGGCTTCTGGAACTTGCGGCCGATGCCGGCCTGCACGATGTCGTTCTCGCGCAGGCGCAGCAGGTCGATGGTGCTGCCGAAGAAGGCCTTGCCGGCATCGGGCCGCGTCTTGCCGGTGATGACGTCCATCATCGTCGTCTTGCCCGCGCCGTTGGGCCCGATGATGCAGCGCAGCTCGCCCACACCGATGGTCATGGTCAAGGCATTCAGCGCCTTGAAGCCGTCGAAGCTGACACTGATGTCGTCCAGATACAGCGCCACGCCTTGCGTGAAATCGGGCTGGCGCAGTTGCAGCAGGCGCGCCCGTGCCGCCACCCGCCCGCCGGCTGCGGTCTGCTGCGCCTGGCGTTCGCGCAGGGCCTCGCGCGCTCGCGAGCCGGCCTCCATCAGGTCGGGCGTCATGCGCGTTCGCCCTTGCCGCCCCACTTCCGCACCAGGCCGACGATGCCCTGCGGCAGGAACAGCGTCACCGCGATGAACAGCGCACCCAGGAAGTACAGCCAGATCTCGGGGAAGGCCTGGGTGAACCAGCTCTTCGCGCCGTTGACGAAGAACGCGCCGACGATCGGCCCGATGAGCGTGCCGCGCCCGCCCACCGCCGCCCAGATGGCAATCTCGATGCTGGCTGCAGGCGACATCTCGCTGGGGTTGATGATGCCCACCTGCGGCACGTACAGCGCACCGGCAATGCCGCACATCACCGCCGACAGCGTCCAGATGCTCAGCTTGTAGGCCACCGGGTTGTAGCCGGTGAACATGACCCTGCTCTCGGCATCGCGTATGGCCTGCAGCACGCGGCCGTACTTGGTGCCGATCAGCCAGCGCGCGAACACGAACATGCCGATCAGCGTGATGCCGGTGATGACGAAGAGGATCATGCGCATGCTTGGCGTGGTGATCGGCTGGCCGAGGATGCGCTTGAAGTCGGTGAAGCCGTTGTTGCCGCCGAAACCGGTCTCGTTGCGAAAGAACAGCAGCATCGCCGCGTAGGTGAGCGCCTGCGTGATGATCGAGAAGTACACGCCCTTGATGCGCGAGCGGAAGGCGAAGTAGCCGAAGACGAAGGCCACCAGCCCCGGCACCAGCAGCACCAGCAGCATCTGCGCGATGAAGGAGTCCGACACCGCCCAGTGCCAGGGGAATTCCTTCCAGTTCAGGAACACCATGAAATCCGGCATCGGCATGCGGTATTGGCCGTCGCTGCCGATCTGGCGCATCAGGTACATGCCCATCATGTAGCCACCGAGCGCGAAGAACAGGCCGTGGCCCAGCGACAGGATGCCGGTGTAGCCCCAGATCAGGTCCATCGCCAGCGCACACATGGCGTAGCACATGATCTTGGCGACCAGCTGCACCACGTAGTCGGACATGTGGAACATGCTGCCGGCCGGCACCACCAGGTTCAGCACCGGCACCAGCACCACTACGACCAGGAGTGCGGCGAACACCGCGCTCCAGCTGCGCGCGCTCAGCAACCCTCTCGGCGGCATCACCACCGGCACAGGCAGTACCGCACTCATTTGGGCACCCTACGGCCTGCGGCCGGCCTGGCCCGAGACAGGCAAGGCGCTCGGCCCGTCCAAGCCCGCGTCGGCGGGCTTGGAGCCGCGGCCCTCGCTCCCGCCGAGCGGGAATGAGCCCCTTCGGGCGGCCGTGCGGGACTCATGCTTCCGCGCTCCGGCCCTTCATCGCGAAGATGCCCTGCGGCCGCTTCTGGATGAAGATGACGATGAACACCAGCACCATGATCTTGGCCAGCACCGCACCCTGCCAGCCTTCGAGCAGCTTGTTCAGCACGCCCAGTCCCAGTGCGGCATAGACGGTGCCGGCCAGCTGGCCGACGCCGCCCAGCACCACCACCATGAACGAGTCGACGATGTAGCTCTGCCCCAGGTCGGGGCCGACGTTGCCCACCTGCGACAGCGCGCAGCCGGCCAGCCCGGCGATGCCCGAGCCCAGCGCGAAGGCATAGGTGTCGATGCGCGCGGTGTTCACGCCCATGCAGGCGGCCATCTTGCGGTTCTGCGTCACGCCGCGCACGAACAGACCCAGGCGTGTGTGCGCTATCAGCGCCGCCACGCCGGCCAGCACGAGCATCGCGAAGACGATGATGGCAATGCGGTTGTAGGGCAGCGTCAGGTTGCTCATCACCGCCACGCCGCCGGACAGCCAGGCGGGGTTTTCCACCGGCACGTTCTGCGCGCCGAACAGGTTGCGCACCGCCTGCATCAGGATCAGGCTGATGCCCCAGGTGGCCAGCAGCGTTTCCAGCGGCCGGCCGTAGAGCCAGCGGATCACGCCACGCTCCAGCACCGCGCCCACCGCGGCCGCAGCCAGGAACGAGGCCGGGATCGCCACCAGCACATAGGCATCGAAGGCGCCGGGCAGGTAGCTGCGAAACAGGTTCTGCACCACGTAGGTGGCATAGGCGCCGATCATCATCAGCTCGCCATGGGCCATGTTGATCACGCCCATCAGGCCGTAGGTGATGGCCAGGCCGAGGGCCACCAGCAGCAGGATCGAACCCAGGCTGATGCCGGTGAAGATCACACCGAGCCGCTCGCCCCAAGCCAGGCGGCCGTCGATCTGGTCGAGCGCCGCGCGCAGCGCGGTGCGCACCTCGGCGTCGCTCTCGACCTTGATGCGCTCGGACAGCAGCAGCTTGGTGGCCGGCGTGCCGGAATCGGCCAGCGAGCGGGCCGCCTCCAGCCGCTTGGCCTTGTCGGCATTGCCCAGCAGCAATGCGAAACGCAGGTCTGCCAACGCGTCCTTGATGGCCGGCACCGATTCGGCCGCATAGGCCTTTTCGATCAGCGGCAACTTGTCTTCGCTCGGGTCGCTGGCCAGCGTCTTGACCGCTTCGAGCCGAACCCTGGTGTCGGGCGATTGCAGCCCGACCAGGGCCAGTGCGGCACCGAGTTCGGTGCGCATCTGGTTGTTGTTGATCACGTCCTCGGCCGTGTCGGGCACGGCGACTTGCGCGCCGGTGACCGGGTCGAAACCCTTGCCGTCCTTCATGACGATGACCGCGGTTTCGCTGAACTTCACCGCGTCGTCCGACAGTGCCTGGATCAGCGCCATCGCCTTGTCGTCCGGCGTGGCCAGCAGCGCGTTCAGCGCGGCAATGCGCGACTCGGTCTCGCCGGTGGCCAGGGCGCGCGCCTGGGCCGACGTGAGCGAGTGCGCCGGTGCACACAGCACCAGCGCACCCAGCCACAGAACGAGCCAGCGCGTCACGTTCTGTCGCCCAACCGGCTTACTTCTTGACGGCGACCAGAGCGGGCTCGTCCTTCTTGCCCTTGTTCTCGGGGATGAACGGGCTCCACGGCTGCGCGCGCACCGGGCCCGGCGTCTTCCACACCACGTTGAACTGGCCGTCGGCACGGATCTCGCCGATGAAAACCGACTTCCACAGGTGGTGGTTCTTCTCGTCCATCTTCGAGGTGATGCCACTCGGCGCCGGGAAGGTCTGGCCGCCCATGGCCGCGATCACCTTGTCCGGGTCGGTGGAGCCGGCCTTCTTCACCGCCTGCACCCACATGTTGAAGCCGATGTAGGTGGCTTCCATCGGGTCGTTGGTCAGCGGCTTGTCCTTGTGGCCCGGCACGTTGTTGGCCTTGGCGTAGTCGCTCCACTTCTTGATGAACTCGGTGTTCGCCGGCGACTTGATCGACATGAAGTAGTTCCACGCCGCCAGGTGGCCCACCAGTGGCTTGGTGTCCACGCCGCGCAGCTCTTCCTCACCCACCGAGAAGGCGACCACCGGCACGTCCTTGGCCTTCAGGCCGGCGTTGCCCAGCTCCTTGTAGAAGGGCACGTTGGAGTCGCCATTGATGGTGGACACCACCGCGGTCTTGCCACCGGCCGAGAACTTCTTGATGTCCGCGACGATGGTCTGGTAGTCGGCGTGGCCAAACGGCGTGTAGGTCTCGACGATGTCCTTCTCGTCCACGCCCTTGCTCTTCAGGAAGGCGCGCAGGATCTTGTTGGTGGTGCGCGGGTACACGTAGTCGGTGCCCAGCAGCACCCAGCGCTTGGCGCCGCCGCCTTCCTTGCTCATCAGGTATTCGACGGCAGGGATGGCCTGCTGGTTGGGCGCCGCACCGGTGTAGAACACGTTCTTCGACAGCTCTTCACCCTCGTACTGCACCGGGTAGAACAGCAGGCTGTTCAGCTCTTCGAAGACCGGCAGCACCGACTTGCGGCTCACGCTGGTCCAGCAGCCGAAGGTCACGTCGACCTTGTCCTGCGTGATCAGCTGGCGCGCCTTTTCGGCGAACAGCGGCCAGTTCGAAGCCGGGTCGACGACCACGGCCTCCAGCTTCTTGCCGAGCAGCCCGCCCTTGGCGTTGATCTCGGCGATGGACATCAGCACGGTGTCCTTGAGCACACTCTCCGAGATGGCCATCGTGCCCGACAACGAATGCAGCACACCGACCTTGATGGTGTCGGCGGCGAAGGCCGACAGGGGCAGCATGCCCGCAGCAGCCATGGCTGCCGTGGTGAGCTTGAGCGCGAAACGACGTTGCATGTGTCCTTCTCCTGAAAAAGCCCGCACAGCGGGCAATGGTTGAGGTGTCCGCAACCGAGTCAGCAAGGGCTGTGCCAGCGCTGCTGCGCCATGTCTTCGAATCGGCACAGGGTGGCAGCTCCGCCTGAATGCACCAGTCTCGGGCGCAGGGCGCTCTTGTTGGTGCACCAGTTTCCGGAGCAATCCGACGGCCCGCAAACGGTGCATGCGGGGTCGAGGGTCCATGCTCAGCACGTACCACGACGCGCGCGGCGTTTCGGCGCCCGCGTGCGCGGCCTCAGCGAAGGGCGCTGTGATCGCGCAGCCAGCGCGCGAAGGTGGCTTCGTCCGTCTGTCCGGCGGCGACGGCGAGCATGGTGAGAGTGGCCTCGGCCTGGCTGGCGACCAGCCGCCGGCCGTTCAATGCCAAAAATAGTCCCACTGCCAGGAAGGCCGCGCGTTTGTTGCCATCGACAAAGGGGTGGTTCTTGGCCAAGCCCACGCCATAAGCGGCAGCCAGATCCGCGACGTCGGGCGAGCCGTAGGCCACCAGATTCAGCGGACGCGCGAGCGCTGACTCCAACAGCCCCTCATCTCGCAGACCACTTGCCCCGCCATGCTCGGACAGGCTCTGGTCATGCAGGAGTTCAAGGGCTCGCCGGTCGATCCAGCGCCAGTTCAAATAGCCCCCTGGCGTCCGATTGCCGCGTCTGCAAGAGGCTGCTCGCCAGCGGACGAGCTTGTCGCCGCGCTCATTTCGCCAGCTGGTGGAAGGTATCTCGGTACTCGCGCATGAACTCACGACCGATTTCCAGTTGCTCGTCCAGCGCGGGGTCATAGGGCGTCAACATCACCCCGTTCGCCGCGTCGGTGACGAACACCGTGTCGCCCTTCTCCAGCTTCAGCCGTGCCAGAACTTCCTTGGGCAGAATCACGCCGACCGAGTTGCCGATCTGGGTGAGCTTGAGTGCGGTCATGGACATCTCCACAGCGTTATAACGAACGTTATACTAACCCCCATCCACACTGAACGCCAACTCAGGAGCTGCGCGCGATGCTGACCGTGAACAAACTCGTGGCGCAGGGCCGTGGCCTGGCGCCGGTGCTGCTCAAGCGCGCCACGAGCGTCGACCTGGACTGGGACCTGCGCTGCAAGAGCCGCTTCGATGTCACCGATTCGGCGGGCCGCCTGCTCGGCGTGTTTCTGCCTCGCGGCCAGGTGGTGCGCGGCGGCGACGTGCTGCTGGCCGAGGACGGCTCGCTGGTGCGTGTCAACGCCGCGCCGCAGCCGGTGCTGGTGGTGCGCCATTGCCCCGAACATGGCTCGGCCATCGACCTGCTGCGCGCGGCCTACCACCTGGGCAACCGTCATGTGCAACTCGAGTTGAAGACCTGAGCGGCTGCAGCTCGAGCCCGACCATGTGCTGGCCGACATGCTGCGCCAGATGCACCTGATCGTCAGCGAGGAGCGTGCGCCCTTCGAGCCCGAGTCCGGCGCCTATGCGCAAGGCGGGCATGGCGCGCACGGCGATGCCCATGTGCATGCAAGTGCACCCGTTTCCACCAAGCCGGCCGCGCATGTGCACGGGCCGGGTTGCGGCCACGACCACGGGCATTGATGGCCGACGCGCCCGCGTCGCCGAAGGCGTTGCTGCAGCTGATGCAGCTGGCCTCGCCGGCCTTGCCGGTGGGTGGCTTCAGCTACTCCGAGGGCCTGGAAGCCGCCGTCGAGAGCGGCCACGTGAGCAGCGAGGTCCAGGCCGGCGATTGGCTGCTCGATCAACTGCTGCTGAGCCTGGAACGGGCCGACCTGCCGGTGCTGGCGCAAGCCCTGCCGGCGTGGCAGGCCAACGATCTGGTACGCATCGTCGAACTCAACGATTGGGTCGCGTGCACGCGCGAAAGCGCCGAGCTGCGCCAGCAGACTCAGCAGATGGGCCGCTCGCTGGCCGAATGGCTGAAGAACGTCGAGACGCCCGATGCTCGCGTGGCCCAGCTCGCCGCACTGCGCCCCGCACCCACCTGGCCGCTGGCCTTCGCGCTGGCGGCGGCGCAAATCGGTGCGCCGCCGCGCGACGCCATGTTGGCCTTCGGCTTCGGCTGGGCCGAGAACATGGTGCAGGCGGCCATGCGCAGCGTGCCGCTGGGCCAGAGCGCCGCGCAGCGCATGTTGGCGCGGCTCATCGACGCGTTGCCCGACGCGGTGCAGCGTGCGGCCGATCTGCCCGACGACGCTCGCCAGGCCTTCACGCCGATGCTCGCCATCCTGAGCGCGCAACACGAGACGCAGTATTCGCGGCTGTTCCGCTCCTGACGGGGCCAAGCGCGGCCGCACCATAATCGGTGCGATGAACGCGCTGCACCACATTGCTGGCCGCACACGCAAGCTCCCGCCGCTGCGCGTGGGCGTCGGCGGCCCTGTGGGCTCGGGCAAGACCACGCTGGTGGAAATGCTGTGCAAGACGATGCGCGAGCGCTACGACCTGGTGGTCATCACCAACGACATCTACACCAAGGAAGACCAGCGCCTGCTGACCGTGGCCGGCGCGCTGGCGCCGGAGCGCATCATGGGTGTCGAGACCGGCGGCTGCCCGCACACGGCGATCCGCGAGGACGCGTCGATCAACCTCGAGGCGGTGGACCGCATGCTCGAGAAGTTCCCCGACGCCGACATCGTGTTCATCGAGTCCGGCGGCGACAACCTGGCCGCGACCTTCAGCCCGGAACTGAGCGACCTGACGATCTATGTCATCGACGTCGCCGCCGGCGAGAAGATCCCGCGCAAGGGCGGCCCGGGCATCACCAAGAGCGACCTGTTCGTCATCAACAAGACCGACCTGGCGCCGTACGTCGGCGCCAGCCTGCAGGTGATGGAGGCCGACACGAAACGCATGCGCGGCAGCAAGCCCTATGTGATGAGCAACCTGCGCACCCATGCGGGGTTGTCGGAGGTCGTCGAATTCATCGAAGCGCGCGGCCTGCTGCGCTAGAGTCCCGAGTTCCCCAAACCAAGATCAAGGAGTGAGCACCATGGGCATCATGAGTTTCTTCAAGGAAGCCGGCGAGAAGCTGTTCGGCAAGGGCGAAGCCAAGGCCGCCCAGGAGGCTGCGGCGGCGGCGCCATCGCCGGAGACCGTGGCGGCGCTCAGCGCCGCCGCCGGCAAGGCCATCGGCGACTACCTGGCCACGCAAGGGCTGCCGGTCGGCAGCCTCGACATCGCCTTCGACGCGCCCAGTTCGACCGTGACCGTGTCCGGCACCGTCGACGACCAGGCCACCAAGGAAAAGGTGCTGCTGTGCTGCGGCAACGTGCACGGCGTGGCCGCGGTCAACGACATGCTGGTCGTGAGCGCGCCTGCGCCCGAGGCGCAGTGGCATACCGTGGTGTCGGGCGACAACCTGTCGAAGATCGCGAAGAAGTTCTATGGCGACGCCAACAAGTATCCGTTGATCTTCGAGGCCAACAAGCCGATGCTCTCGCACCCGGACAAGATCTATCCGGGGCAGATGCTGCGCATCCCGCCAGCCTGACCCGCGCGCAGCGACCGGCCGGTCGCGCGCGCTCAGCGCAACCCCGTGCCGGCGTGCAGTGCCTTCATCGCGCCGGCGCCGATCGACGCGCCGAAGCGCTTGACCAGCCGCTCGGCGACGTTTTCCTTGGGCGTGTAGTCGATCACCTCGGGCGCCTTGACCACCTCGCGCGCCACGTAGTCGAGGCTGCCGAAGTGGTCGGCCAGACCCGACTTCACGGCCTCTTCGCCGTTCCAGAACAGGCCCGAGAAGGTTTCGCGCGTTTCCTTCAGGCGCTTGCCGCGCCCGTCGCGCACCACCTTGATGAACTGTTGGTGCACCTGGTCGATCATCACCTTCGCATAGGCCCGCTGCCGCTCGTCCTGCGGTGAAAACGGGTCGAGCATGCCCTTGTTCTCGCCCGCGGTGAGCAGCCGCCGCTCGATGCCCAACTTCTCCATCAGGCCGACGAAGCCGAAGCCGTCCATCAGCACGCCGATCGAGCCCACCAGGCTGGCCTTGTCGACGTAGATGTCGTCGGCCGCCACGGCGATGTAATAAGCGCCCGAGGCGCAGACCTCCTCGACCACGGCATAGATCTTCTTGTCGTGCAGCGCCTTCAGGCGTCGGATTTCGTCGTTGACGATGCCGGCCTGCACCGGGCTGCCACCGGGCGAGTTGATGCGCAGCACCACCGCCTGTGCGCCGGCGTCCTCGAAGGCGCTGGTCAGCGCCGCCACCAACGATTCGGCATTGGCCTCGGACTCGCTGTCGATCTCGCCGCGGATGTCGACCAGCGCCGTGTGCGGACCGGCCGGCGCCGACATGTGCATGCGCTGCGCCAGCAGCGCCCAGGCGATGGCCAGCGCCAGACCGAGCCACACCATGCGGAAGAAGATTCGCCAGCGACGTTCGCTGCGGCGCCCGCGAAGCAGTTCGCGCGCCGCGAGTTCCAGCGTGCTTTCCAGCCGCGCCGACAACTGCGGTGCCACGGGCGCGGCCGCTGTGGGTGTGGGCTCGGGCACGACGCCCGGCGTGCCATCGTCGTTGCTGTTCATGGTGTCCCCCCTGGTGCCGGCGCATCGAATTCGATCGGCCGGATGTCACGGGAAGGATACCAATACACCTGCCCGTCACGTTCTTGCACCTGGATGGCCGTCAGTCGGCCGCGGCCACACGGGCCGCCGACACAGCGGCCGTTGGTGGGCTCGTAGGCCGCCCCGTGCGTGGCGCACAGGATGAAACGCTTGTCGCTGTCCAGGAACTCACCTGGCTGCCAGTCCATCTCGGTGGGCACGTGCACGCAGCGGTTCAGGTAGGCGACCACCCGGCCATCGAAGCGCAGCGCGAAGGCGCGCGCGGGCTGCCGGTACTGCAGCACGTCGAACACCAGGGCCTGGCCGCGCTCGACCAGCGCGTCGGAGGCGCACAGGTGTTCGGCCTCGGTGTCCACCTGCGCGTCAGGCATGTCGTTGCAGCCAGTCGTGCAGCTCGTGCGTGGAATGCGCGACGAACAAGGGCGAGAAGCGGTGGAAGTCCTCGCTGGGGTGTGCCCCGTAGCTCACGCCGACGCAGGCCACGCCGGCATTGGCGGCGAGCTGCAGGTCGTGCGTGGTATCGCCGATCATCAGCGTGCGCCCCGGTTCGGCGCCCAGTTCACGCATCAGCTCCAGCAGCATCAGCGGGTCGGGTTTCGACGCGGTTTCGTCTGCCGTGCGCGTGCTGTCGAAGACGTTGTGCAGTTGCGCGCTGTCCAAGGCCTCGTTCAGCCCCAGCCGGCTCTTGCCGGTGGCCACCGCAAGCCAGTGGTTGCGCGCCTTCAATGCCTGCAGCATGTCGCGTGTGCCGTCGAAGAGCACGATCTCGTGCTGCCAGGCCATGTAGTGGTGGCGGTAGCGCCGGCCCAGTTCGGGATAGCGCTCTACGGCCAGGTCGGGCACGGCATGGCGCAGCGCGTCCATCAGCCCCAGGCCGATGACGTAGGCCGCCTGCATGTCGCTGGGCACCGGCGTGCCGATGTCGCGGCAGGCCGCCTGGATGCAGCGCACGATCAGGCCGGTGGAGTCGAAGAGCGTGCCGTCCCAATCGAAGGCGATCAGGTCGAAGCGGCGCGGCCGAGGCTTTTCCTTCATGGATGGAAGTGTCGCCCAATGCGGCGCGTGGCGCATCGCACCGTGCGGGCCCGACCCTGCGCGCCAGGTCGCATCAAGCCGGCAACTGCCGCAACAGCGCTGCACACGCGGCCGGCAACGGTGCGTCGAGCTCGACGCGCTCGCCGCTGGCCGGGTGGTCGAAGGCCAGGCGCCGCGCATGCAGGAACATGCCGACAAAACGATGGCCCGGCAGCGCCTCGCCGCGCGCCAGCGACTTGTTGAACTCGAAATCGCCGTACTTGTCGTCGCCGACGATCGGGTGGCCCGAATGCGCCAGGTGCACGCGGATCTGGTGCGTTCGCCCGGTCTTGATGCCCACGTCGAGCAGCGTGAAGCTGGCAAAGCGCTGCACCACCTTGACCAGCGTGATCGAGCGCTTCGCCTGCTCGTCGTCGACGGAACTGGCGCGCACGCGGCGCTCGCCGTCGGCCTTCAGGTACTTGTGCAGCGGCACGTCGATGAGCTTGAGCTTGTCGGGCCACGCGCCCAGCACCAACGCGGTGTAGGTCTTGCCGGTGTCGCGCGCGCGGAACTGGTCCTGCAGCGCCGTCAGCGCACTGCGTTTCTTGGCCAGCAACAGCACGCCCGAGGTCTCGCGGTCGAGCCGGTGCACCAGTTCGAGGAACTTCGATTGCGGACGCGCGCGCCGCATCTGCTCGATCACGCCAAAGCTCAAGCCACTGCCACCGTGCACCGCCACGCCGGCGGGCTTGTCGATCGCGACCAGCCACTCGTCCTCGAACAGCACCTCGAAGTCACGTGCCGGCGCCGGCGTCGCGGCGGGTCTTTCGGCCACCCGCACCGGCGGCACGCGCACGTCGTCGCCCGTCTGCACGCGGGTGTCGGCGGCGGCGCGGCCCTTGTTGACGCGCACCTCGCCGGAGCGGATGACGCGGTAGACATGGGTTTTCGGCACGCCCTTCAGGCGGCGCAGCAGGAAGTTGTCGAGCCGTTGCCCGGCCGAGGATTCATCGACCCGCAGGTGCTGGACCTGGGGTGCGGCCGGCGTGACAACCGTCACGCCCGGGGATGTGGCGCGGGCTGGCGCCAGCGACGCCTGCGGCGCCCCCGACCGGCCTTTGCCCCCTATAATGCGCCGGTCCACGATCGTTCCGTAAGTGCTTGATTTGCCGGAGTTTACCCGGGGCACCGCAGGTTCGAAGGTGAGGCCGGATGCGCCGGAGTCGGTGCATTCGCAGGTGATGCAATGCCAACCCCACCCCAGGTGGGCCGCGGTCCCCAAGTGACCCGGCGGCCAGGGGAAGTCGGCACAAGAGACACGCACAAGAACCCAGCCTTGAGGGGCACCCGAAAAATTCCGGTGCAAGATGGCTTCAGGCCAGCCTTGCACCCGCGTCCAGCGACGCTCACAGCGCATGTCGTCCCCGTCTGCCCACTCGATGCCTGACCGATGCTCGCGGCGCCACGCCGTCGCAGCCCGTGTCGCCGCATGGCCGCTGCTCACGATGCAGCGCTTCGGGCAGACGCCGCGCAACGCGCCAGCGCTTCGCTGACACGCACGCGCCAACGCTGCCCGTCTGAACGGCCCGTTGGGGCCCTTCACCACGCAGTCCAGGGCGATTCGAGCCAACGGGGTCGATTGCGTTTCTCCTGCATCGTGTCGGTTGCGCGGCGCAAGTCGCGCGACCTCAGATGGGTGCGCCGCCGCATTGCGCCAATGCAGCGCCGGCGCGAAAGGAGACTGAATGAAACGCATGCTGATCAATGCCACGCAGCCGGAAGAGCGCCGCCTGGCGATCGTCGACGGCCAGAAGCTGGTCGACTTCGAGAACGAGATCGAAGGCCGCGAGCAACGCAAGGGCAACATCTACAAAGCCGTGGTCACGCGCGTCGAGCCTTCGCTCGAAGCCTGCTTCGTCGACTACGGCGAAGACCGCCACGGCTTCCTGCCTTTCAAGGAAATCTCGCGCAACTACTTCCGTGAAGGCACCGACGTGCGCAGCGCGCGCATCCAGGACGCCATCAAGGACGGCGATTCGCTGCTGGTGCAGGTGGAGAAGGAAGAGCGCGGCAACAAGGGCGCGGCGCTGACCACCTTCGTCAGCCTGGCCGGGCGCTACCTGGTGCTGATGCCGAACAACCCGCGTGGCGGCGGCGTCAGCCGGCGCATCGAGGGCGAGGACCGCGAGGAGCTGAAGGAAAACCTCGACCAGCTCGACTACCCCAAGGGCATGAGCCTGATCGCGCGCACCGCCGGCATCGGCCGCAGCGCGCCCGAGCTGCAGTGGGACCTGAACTACATGCTCAAGCTGTGGGACGCCATCGACGGCGCCGCCAAGGTGGGCAAGGGCGCGTTCCTGATCTACCAGGAAAGCAGCCTGGTGATCCGCGCGATCCGCGACTACTTCACCGCCGACATCGGCGAGATCCTGATCGACACCGACGACATCTACGACCAGGCGCAGCAGTTCATGAACCACGTGATGCCGGAATCGGCGTCGCGGGTCAAGCGCTACCGCGACGATGCGCCGCTGTTCAGCCGCTTCCAGATCGAGCACCAGATCGAGACCGCCTTCACCCGCACGGTGAACCTGCCCTCGGGCGGCGCGATCGTCATCGACCACACCGAAGCACTGGTGTCGGTGGACGTGAACTCGGCGCGCTCGACGCGCGGCAGCGACATCGAAGAAACCGCCACGCGCACCAACCTGGAAGCCGCCGACGAGATCGCGCGCCAGATGCGGCTGCGCGACCTGGGCGGGCTGATCGTCGTCGACTTCATCGACATGGACGAGTCGAAGAACCGGCGCGAGGTGGAAACCCGGCTGCGCGACGCGCTGCGCAGCGACCGCGCGCGCGTGCAGTTCAGCAGCATCAGCAAGTTCGGCCTGCTCGAACTGAGCCGCCAGCGCCTGCGCCCGGCGCTGAGCGAGGGCTCGCACATCACCTGCCCGCGTTGCAACGGCACCGGCCACATCCGCGATACCGAGAGCAGCGCGCTGCAGATCCTGCGCATGGTGCAGGAAGAGTCGATGAAGGACAACACCGCCGCGGTGCACGTGCAGGTGCCGGTGGAGGTGACCAGTTTCCTGCTCAACGAGAAACGCACCGAGATCACCAAGATCGAGCTCAAGCAGCGTGTCACCGTGCTGCTGGTGCCGAACAAGCACCTGGAGACGCCGAACTACAAGCTCGAGCGGCTGCGCCAGGACGACCCGCGCCTGGAAGGCCTGCAGGCCAGCTACACCATGATCGAGGAGCCGCTCGACGAGGTCGGCATCACGCGGCGCGAGAAGTCGCTCAAGCCGAAGCAGGAGCCGGTGATCAAGGGTGTGCTGCCGGACCAGCCGGCACCGACACCGCCCGCCCCGCCGACGCCAGCGCCGGTGGTGGCAGCGCCGGTGGTGCGCGCGCCGGCTGCCGTCGTGGCACAGGAGTCGACCGCCGGCAGCGGCTTCTTCGGCTGGGTGAAGAAGCTCTTTGGTGGCGGCGCGGCGCCGGCCCCGGTGGAGCAACCGGCCCAGGTGGCGGTCGAACCCACCGCCGACCGGCGCGAAGGCCGCGAGGCGCGCGGCGACGGTCGCCGGGCTGAACGAGGCGATCGAGGGGAGCGAGGCGATCGTGGTGGGCGCGGCGGACGCGGCCGCGACGGCCGCCAGGGCGAAGGCCGCGGCGGGCGTGGCGAGCCACGTGCCGAAGGCCAGGGACGCGATGGACGTCCGCCGCGCGAAGGCGCACGCGGCGGGCGCGAGGGTCCGCGCGGCGAAGGCATGGCCGAAGCTCAGGCCGACACCTCAATGAACCCGACACTCGGGGGCGAAGCGGCGGCTCGGCCGCCGCGAAGCGAGCGTGGCGACTCGCGCCGCGGTGGGCGTGGCGAACGCGGTGAGCGAGGCGAACGCGTTGACCGTGGCGCGCCCGAAGGCGGCGACGCCGGCGTGGTGCGCAGCTTCGTCGACACCGTGCCCACGGACGCGGCGCCCGCAGACAGCGAACGCGAAGGACAGCGCCGCCGTCGCCGCGGCGGCCGCGGCGGACGCGACCGCGACGAGACGCGTGCTGAAGACCCGAGCGCACTGGCCCAGGCCGACGACACGAGCGCCCCCGCGCCCGACCTGGCAGGCAGGCCGCTGACGGCCGGGGACGAGACCACGCCGCGCCTGGAAGGTGCGGACGAACCGCGCAGCGAAGAGCGCACCGACGGCAACGGCGAGCGCGAAGGCGGACGCCGCCGCGGCCGTGGACGCGACCGCCAACGCCGCGAAGGACGCGACGGTGAAGGCGGCGAAGGTCAGGCCGAGGCGCTGGCCACGGCTGCAGCGAACACCCCGTTGGCTGCGGCAGAAGAGCGCGCCACCCGCGCGGCGGATCGGATCGAAAGCCAACGCGAAACCGAGCCCGTGGTTGACGAGATGCGCGCGCAACCACCGCACGCCGAGGCTGTGGCCATGCCGGCGGCGGTGGCGCCTGCCGTGGCCGCAGTCGCGACGGTGGTGCCGCCGACGGCACCCGTCGCGCCGACCGAGCGTTTCGAGTTGCCACTCGAGGATCTGCGTGCGCTGGCCCGGTCCGCCGGGCTGGAGTGGGTGAATTCCGATGCCGAGCGCATCCTGGTGGTACAGCAGGCGATGGCCAATGAACCGAAGCCGGCGCACGTGCCACGCACACCTCGCCCGCGCGTGGTCATCGACGATGGCCCGCTGGTGCTGGTGGAAACACGCAAGGACCTGTCGCAGCTGAAGCTGCCCTTCGAACAGCAGCAGGCGCCGGCGGCCTGAGCCGCTCTCGGTGCAGACGGGCGCCCGATCTGGGCCGCCCGGTGCCGCATCAGGGCAGGCGTTCCAGCGCGTGCTGGTAGGCCGGCTGGTGCATCAGCTCGTCCCAGGTCAGCGGCGGCGTCTGCGGCAACAAGGCCAGGCGGCGCCGTTCGCTGTCGGGGTCGGCCTGCCAATGGCCGGCGTCGGCCTGTAGCTGAAGTCCGGCCAGCAGCTCGTCGACCGCTTCGCCGCCGTCGGCGCTCTGGTTGCACAGCAGCACCATGTCGCAACCCGCGTCGAGTGCCAGGGCTGCCGCCTCGGCGTAGCGCAGATCGCCGCCATCGAGGTGGCGCGCGCCTTCCATGCTCAGGTCGTCGCTGAAGACGGCGCCGGTGAAGCCGAGCTGGCCGCGCAGGATGTCCTTCAGCCAGCGCGGCGAGAAACCAGCGGGCCGGTGGTCCACCTTCGGATACACCACATGCGCCGGCATCACGCCCGTCAGGCTGGTACTGAGCCACTCGTAGGGCCGCACATCGTCGGCCAGGATGGCCTTCAGCGGGCGTTTGTCCACCGGCACCGCCACATGGCTGTCGGCCTTGACATAACCATGCCCCGGGAAGTGCTTGCCGCAGTTGCCCATGCCCGCCAGCAGCAGCCCGTGCATCAGGCTCTTGGCCAGCAGCGCGGCCACGCGCGGGTCACGGTGGAACGAACGGTCGCCGATGACGCTGCTGGCGCCGAAGTCGAGGTCGAGCACCGGCGTGAAGCTGAAGTCCACACCACAGGCGCGCAGTTCCGCAGCGAGCACGTAGCCGCAGGCGGTGGCGGCGTCGGTGGCGGCCAGCGCATCCTTCATCCACAGCTCGCCCAGGCGTCGCATCGGCGGCAGGTGGGTGAAGCCGTCGGTGCGGAAACGCTGCACGCGCCCGCCCTCGTGATCGACACAGATCAGCAGGTCGGGGCGCACCCGCTTGATCGCACTCGTCAGTTCGGTGAGCTGGCGCCGGTCGACCCAGTGGCGGCTGAACAGGATCAAGCCGCCGGTCAGCGGGTGCTTCAGGCGGCGGCGGTCGTCGGCGCTCAGCGTGGTGCCGGCGATGTCGAGCACGACCGGTGCGTGTGGGGTCATGGTGGGGGCTCCTGGCATTCGACCACCACGAAGGCGGCCGCGTAGTCGGTTTCATCGGACAGGCTGACATGTGCCACCAGCTGCCGCTGCGCAAACCACTCGGCCAGCGCGCCGTGCAGCCGGATCGTGGGTTTGCCGCCCGCAGCGTTGAGGATCTCACAGGCACGCCAGCTCATCGGCATGTGCAGCCCCAGGCCGATGGCCTTGGAGAAGGCTTCCTTGGCCGAGAAGCGTGTCGCCAGGTAGCTCAGGCCGCGCGCCGGCACGCGCGCGCCACGCGCACGAAACACCTGCAACTCGTTCGCGCCCAGCACCTTCTCCGCAAAGCGCTCGCCGCGCCGTGCCAGCGTGGCCTCGATGCGGCGGATGTCGACGATGTCGGTGCCGATGCCGAAGATCATGGCACCGCGCGCGGTTCGGAGTACGCCGCACGGATGCAGCGCTGGTAGGCGCGCACCGCCTCGGCGATGCCCAGTTCGACCGCGTCGGCGATCAGCGCATGGCCGATCGACACCTCGCGCACGCCGGGCACCGCGCGCAGGAAGTCGCCCAGGTTGGCCCGGTTCAGGTCGTGGCCGGCGTTCACGCCCAGGCCGCACGCCAGCGCCGCGCGCGCGGCCTGGGCATAGGCCGCCAGCCGTTCGGCCTGCGCCGCGCCGCCATGGGCGCGGGCGTAGCTCTCGGTGTAGAGCTCGACCCGGTCGGCACCGAGTTCGCGCGCCAGCGACATGGCCTCGGGCACGGGGTCCATGAACAGGCTCACACGCACGCCCAGTGACTTGAGTTCGGCGACCAGCGGACGCAGGCGTTGCGCGTCGGCGTGCAGGTCCCAGCCATGGTCGGAGGTGGCCTGGTCGGCGCTGTCGGGCACCAGCGTGCATTGCTGCGGGCGCAGCGCGCGCACCAGCGGCATCAGGTTGTGGAAGGGGTTGCCTTCGATGTTGAACTCGGCCTGCGGCCAGCCCTGCAGCAGCGCATGCAGGTCGTGCACGTCCTGGGCCCGGATGTGGCGCTCGTCCGGGCGCGGGTGCACGGTGATGCCGTCGGCGCCGGAGCGCAGCGCCAGCGTGGCGATGTGCAGCACGTTCGGGATGTCCAACGGCCGCGTGTTGCGTAGCAGCGCCACGCGGTTCACGTTGACCGACAGCGCCGTGCCGGCATCGTGGGCGCTGCGGCCGGCTTCGGGGGCAACAAGGGGATTCATCTTCGGGCCTGCGGTGGATCGAGCAGCTTGCGCACGTCTGCCATGACCTGGCGCGTGCGCAGCACGGGTGTGCCGAGATGATAGTGAAGCAGCTTGCGCAGCGCGCCGCGCAACGCCGGCAGCGCGGCACTACAGGCGGCGCGAAGGGCGGTCACGCTGCCGTGCTCCAGTGCCGCCTGCAAGGCCACGAGTTGCTCGCCGGTGAAGGGGTTCGGCTCGGCCGACGCGGCTGCCACGCCGACCTCGGGGCGCAGCATGTACGGTGCGTCGGGTCGCAACGGCTGCAGGGTCAGGGTCACGCCGCTCAGCTCCGGGAGCACGCCGATCTCACGCAGCAGCGTCAGCTCGAAGGCCCGCAATGCCGCCTGGGCCTGCGCCTCGTCCGGCTCCGACAGTGCAGGCAGCACCTGCGCATAGGCGTCGAACAGTTGCGGATGCGGGTCCTGTCGCGCCAGCAGGCGCAGCAGCAGTTCGTTCAGGTAGAAGCCGGGAAACAGCGCAGCGCCACTGGGCATCGGCATGCCGCCGGCCCACTCGGCCGCACGCAGCGTCTGCACCTCGGCACCCTGCTCGTCGGCACTGCGGCCCAGGCTGACATGCAGGCGCTGGAACGGCAGCAGCACCACGCGCAGTTGCGAATAGGGCCGCTTGGCCCCCTTTGCCGCCACCGCCAACCGGCCCCGCTCGCGGGTGAACAGGTCGAGGATCAGGCTCGACTCGCTCCAGTCGTAGTGGTGCAGCACATAGGCCTGCAACGCAGCCGAGGCGCCGCGCCGCGCGGTCATTCGTAGCCGAAGCTGCGCAGGTGCGCTTCGTCGTCGGCCCAGCCCGAACGCACCTTGACCCACAACTCGAGGAAGACCTTGGCGCCGAGCAACTGCTCGAGCTCCTGGCGCGCCTCGCTGCCGATGCGCTTGAGCCGCAAGCCGCCTGAGCCCACCACCATGCCCTTGTGCGCGTCGCGCTCGACGATGATGCTGGCGGCGATCCTGCGCAGGTTGCCCTCCTCCTCGAACTTGTCGATCTGCACCGTGCAGCTGTAGGGCAGTTCGTCGCCGGTCAGGCGGAACAGCTTCTCGCGGATGAGCTCGCTGGCCAGGAAGCGGTCGCTGCGATCGGTGAGCGCATCCTCCTCGTGATGCCACGGGCCTTCGGGCAGGTACGGCGCGAGGATCTCGAACAGCCGCTGCACGTCGGCGTCCTTCTGCGCCGACATCGGCACGAATTCGGCGAAGGCATGGCGCTCCTGCATGCTCTTCAGCCACGGCAGCATGTCGTTGCGGCGCTTGACGGCGTCGAGCTTGTTGGCGACCAGCAGCACCGGCTTGCCCGGCGGCAGCAGCGCCAGCACCTTGGCATCGTCCAGCCCGAAGCGTCCGGCCTCGACCACGAACAGCACCACGTCGACTTCGGACAGCGAGGACAGCACGGTGCGGTTGAGCGTGCGGTGCAGCGCGGTGCCGTGTTTCATCTGGAAGCCGGGCGTGTCGACGAAGACGAACTGCGCCGGCCCGACGGTGCGGATGCCGGTGATGCGGTGCCGCGTGGTCTGCGCCTTGCGCGAGGTGATGCTGATCTTCTGCCCGACCAGCGCATTCAGCAGCGTGGACTTGCCGACGTTCGGCCGGCCGACGATGGCCACCAGCCCGCAGCGCCGCGGCGCGTCATCGGTGGCAGGCACGCTCACGATCGCAGCGGGCTGCCGGGCCGGTCGTTGGCCTTCAGGCCTTCGAGCATGCGGCGCGCCGCCTGCTGTTCGGCACTGCGCCGCGAGCGGCCCTCGCCGCGTTCGACCAGCGCCAGTGCCTGCACCTCGCACTCGACCTCGAAGGTCTGTGCATGCGCCTGCCCACGCGTGGCCGCGATGCGATAGGTCGGCACCGCCAGACGTCGGGCCTGCAACCATTCCTGCAGTTCGGTCTTGGCGTCCTTGCTCCAGTTGTCGATCTCGGTGCTGTCGATGATTTCGCCGAACAGCCGCCCCACCACCTGCTGCGCAGCGTCGAAACCGCCGTCCAGGAAGGCGGCGCCGATCAGCGCCTCCAGCGCATCGGCCAGGATCGACGCGCGCTGCGCGCCGCCGCCGCGTGTCTCGCCGTCGGACAAGCGCACGACCTGCGGCAGCCCGAGCGCCAGCGCAGCACGGTGCAGGCTCTCCTCGCGCACCAGGTGGGCGCGCACGCGAGTCAAGTCGCCTTCGTCAGAGCCGGAAAAACGCTGGTAGAGCATGGCCGATACGACCATGTTGAGCACTGCGTCGCCCAGGAACTCGAGCCGCTCGTTGTGCTCGATGCCGGAACTGCGATGCGTCAACGCGCGCGCCAGCAACCCAGGCTGCACGAAGGCGTGGCCCAGCCGTTGCTGCAGTGCGTCGAGAGATGAGTCGGTCATCGTCACCCGAAAGTTTGAACCGGTGCCTGTGTCGTGTGAGCAGGCCCTACTTGGAGCGACCCTGGTACTTCACCAGCAGAAACACCGGCTCGACGAGCGGAATCTCCTTGTCGTAGGCGAAGCGGATGACCAGCCGCTCGTTTTCCTTCGTGATCTCCAGGTCCTTGCCGGAGATGCTGCTGATGGCGTACTCGATGTCCTTCTGCTTCTCGAAGGCCTTGCGCACCTCGGCCACCGTGGCCGGCGACTCGGCAGCGACGCGGTTGACGGCACGCTGGATCGTCAGGTACTCGTTCACCGTGGGCAGCACGCGCACTGCCACATAGCCGATGAACCCGATGACGATGGCCCAGAACATCAGGCCGATCAGGCTGAAGCCACGCGGTGCGCGGGCACGTGAAGGGGTTTGTCCGAAGATCATCTGCACCTCTCGCCGGCCGGCTGCGGCCGCATCAGTTGAAGGCCCCGATGCGGCCCAGATTGCCGAAGTTCATCCACACGAAGAAGGCTCGGCCGACGATGTTCTCGTCGGGCACGAAGCCCCAGAATCGTGAATCCTGCGAGTTGTCGCGATTGTCGCCCATCATGAAATAGTGACCCGGCGGCACCTTGCAGACCACGCCCTCGGGCTGATATCGGCAGTTTTCATGCATCGGAAAGGTCTTTTGGTCGCCACCGAAGAAGGCCGGCCGCCGCGGATCGACCAAGATGCGGTGTTCTACCGCCCCCAGCAACTCGCTGAACATCGGCACGTAGCGCATGCTGTCCTCGTCGTAGAACTCGCCCAGCGCCTTGGTCGGCACCGGCTGGCCGTTGATCGACAGCTTCTGGTTCAGCCAGGCCACCTCGTCGCCGGGCACGCCGACCACGCGCTTGATGTAGTCCACGCGCGGGTCCACCGGGTAGCGGAAGACCATCACGTCGCCGCGCTGCGGGTCGTTGTTGGCGATGATCTTCTTGTTCAGCACCGGCAGCCGCACGCCAAAGTGGAACTTGTTCACGAGGATCAGGTCGCCGACCAGCAGCGTGGGCACCATCGAGCCCGACGGGATCTTGAAGGGCTCGAACAGGAACGAGCGCAGCAGGAAGACGATCAGGATCACCGGGAACAGCCCGGCCGTCCAGTCCAGCCACCAGGGCTGGGCCAGCAGCTTGCGCTTGGCCTGCTCGACGTCGCCGTCGACCTTGTCGATGCCCATCTTGGCCAGGCCGGCGCGGCGTGCGCTGTCCTGGCTTTCCAACGCCGCCGCTGCGGCCTCGCGCGCCGGCTTGAAGCGGAAGCGCTCGGCCAGCCAGTAGGCGAGTGTGCATACCGTCAGCGTGAACAGCAGCAACGCGAAGTTGCCCGTCCAGTAGCCCAGGAACCAGCCGCCCAGGTAGACCCCGAGCGCGCCGTACAACACGGCAGTCAACGTACTCATCAGTTCAGTCGTCCACGCGAAGAATGGCCAGGAAGGCTTCCTGCGGCACCTCGACGGTGCCGATCTGCTTCATGCGCTTCTTGCCGGCCTTCTGCTTCTCCAGCAGCTTGCGCTTGCGCGTGATGTCCCCCCCGTAGCATTTTGCCAGCACGTTCTTGCGCAGCGCCTTGATGTTCTCGCGCGCGATGATGTTGGCACCGATGGCCGCCTGGATCGCCACGTCGTACATCTGGCGCGGGATGATTTCACGCATCTTCGCCACCACCGCACGGCCGCGGAACTGGCTCTGCGCGCGGTGCACGATGATCGACAGCGCATCGACCTTGTCGCCGTTGATGAGGATGTCGACCTTGACGACGTCGGCGGCACGGTACTCCTTGAAGTCGTAATCCATCGAGGCGTAGCCGCGCGACACGCTCTTGAGCTTGTCGAAGAAGTCCAGCACGATCTCGGCCAGCGGCATCTCGTAGGTCAGCAGCACCTGGCGGCCGTGGTAGGCCATGTTCAGTTGCACGCCGCGCTTCAGGTTGGCCAGCGTCATCACCGGGCCGACGTAGTCCTGCGGCATGTACAGGTGCACGGTGACGATCGGTTCACGGATCTCCTTGATGCGGCCCTGGTCGGGCATCTTCGAGGGGTTCTCGATCTCGATCACCTCGCCGTCGCCCAGCTCCACCTGGTAGATGACGCTGGGCGCGGTGGTGATCAGGTCCTGGTCGAACTCGCGCTCCAGCCGCTCCTGCACGATTTCCATGTGCAGCAGGCCGAGGAAACCGCAGCGAAAGCCGAAGCCCAGCGCCTGGCTGACCTCGGGCTCGTAGTGCAGCGACGAGTCGTTGAGCTTGAGCTTTTCGAGCGCATCGCGCAGCTGCTCGTACTCGCTGGCCTCGGTCGGGTACAGGCCCGCGAAGACCTGCGGCTTGATTTCCTTGAAGCCGGGCAGCGGCTCGCTGGCCGGGCCGGCGTTGTTGGGCAGCTTCCTTTCCAGCGTGATGGTGTCGCCGACCTTGGCCGCCTGCAGCTCGCGGATGCCGGCGATGATGAAGCCCACCTCGCCGGCGCGCAGCAACTCGCGCGGCACCGACTTGGGCGTGAACACGCCCAGCTGCTCGATGCCGTAGACCGCGTTCGTGGCCATCAGGCGGAAGCGCTCGCCTTTGCCTAGAGAGCCATCGACCACGCGCACCAGCATGACGACGCCGACATAGTTGTCGAACCAGCTGTCGATGATCATCGCGCGCGGCGGCCCGTCGGGCTTGCCGCGTGGCGCAGGCATGCGGGCGATCACCGCCTCCAAGATGTCGTCCAGGCCCATGCCGGTCTTGGCCGAGCAGGGGATGGCGTCGGTGGCGTCGATGCCGATGACGTCCTCGATCTCCTCCTTGGCGCGCTCGGGATCGGACTGCGGCAGGTCCATCTTGTTCAGCACCGGCACGACCTCGACGCCGAGCTCGAGCGCGGTGTAGCAGTTGGCCACCGTCTGCGCCTCGACGCCCTGGCTGGCATCGACGACCAGCAGCGCGCCCTCGCAGGCCGACAGCGAGCGGCTCACCTCGTAGCTGAAGTCCACGTGGCCGGGCGTATCGATCAGGTTGAGGTTGTAGACCTGGCCGTCACGCGCCGTGTATTCCAGTGCCGCGGTCTGCGCCTTGATGGTGATGCCGCGCTCGCGCTCGATGTCCATCGAATCGAGCACCTGCGCTTCCATCTCGCGGTCGCTCAAGCCGCCGCAGCGCTGGATGATGCGATCGGCCAGCGTGCTCTTGCCATGGTCGATGTGGGCAATGATGGAGAAATTGCGGATGTGATCCATGAGCGCAGATGCAGTGGCTTGTGCCTACAGACGAAACGGCGATGCCGTTTCAGCGCAAGCTCGTATCGCGGTGCAACGTGAAGGCGCGAAGCGCCGTGCTGAAGATAAAAAAAAGGCACGTCGAATGGTTGACGCGCCTTCCAACAGAACGTTTGGCAACTGCTTGTTGGGCTTTCATTGTAGTCAAAAGGACTGGCCGGGAAACCGCGCCAGTGCTTGTTTTTAGGCCGTTGCGGGGCGCCAACATGGAATCTTGTCAACAAGATATCCACAGGGCTGACAAGAACTTGTGTTGCCGAGCGAAGCGAGCCTGAGTCGAAACGTCCAGGCCCGTAAAATGCAACCTGAATGCTGCGATTCTAGTCCCCAGACGGCGCAATCCAGGCCGGGCGCTATTTGAAGTGACAGGTCACTAACCTGGTGGTCCGGTATAGGACGATCAGTCGGCCTGGCACGGATCTTGGCGCTCCCGCATTGCGGAAACACCCCGCAAGGCGCTCGGCCAATCGTCGCTCGAGCTCGTCGTCAACGCGAAGGTTTGATCACCAGGTAGTTGACAGCCTCACCGCGACGTACCAGCACGCTCACTGCCTTGGCCTTCTCGGCCTTTTGCGCCAGCTGGTTGAACTGTTTCACGTCGGTGATCTCGGTGTTGTCCATCGACAGGATCACATCACCTTCGCGCAGGCCTGCGCGCGCGGCAGCACCGTCGACCGCCTCGACACGTACACCGCCGCGCAGGCGCAGCTCGCGCTTCTGCGCTTCGGTCAGTTCGGCCACCGACAACCCGAGCACACTCTTCTGTGCCGGCGGCGCGGCCTGATCGCTGACACGGCGCACCGGCCGTTCAGCCTCGAACTCGGCGACGGTCACGCTGATGTCCTTGGTGCTACCCCGTCGAAACACCTGCAGCGTCGCCTTGCTTCCCGGCTTGGTATTGCCGATCAGACGCGGCAGGTCGCCCGACTTCTCGACCAGCTTGCCATCCACCCGGGTGATGATGTCGCCCGCCTCGACTCCCGCCTTGTCGGCTGGCCCGCCGGCTTCGGCGTTCTGCACCAACGCACCAGTGGGCTTGCCCAGGCCGATGGACTCGGCCACCTCCTTGGTCACCGGCGCGATCTGCACGCCGATGCGCCCTCGAATGACCCGTCCGTTGGTGCGCAGTTGCTCCGACACGCGCATCGCATCGGCGATGGGGATGGCGAAGGCAATGCCCATGTAGCCGCCCGATCGGCTGAAGATCTGCGAGTTGATGCCGACGACGTCGCCCTTCAGATTGAGAAGCGGGCCGCCGGAGTTGCCGGGGTTGATGGCCACGTCAGTCTGGATGAAGGGCAGGTAGTCGCCGGTGTCGCGCTGCTTGGCGCTGACGATGCCGGCGGTGACGGTGTTCTCCAGGCCGAAGGGCGAGCCGATGGCGACCACCCATTCACCGACCTTCAGCTTGTCGCTGTCGCCGATCTTCACGAAGGGCAGCCCGGTGGCTTCGAGCTTGACCACGGCGATGTCCGTGCGCCGGTCGGCACCGACGATGCGCGCCTTGAACTCTCGCTTGTCGGTCAGCGTGACCAGCACCTCGTCGGCACCGTCGACCACGTGCGCGTTGGTCATGACGAAGCCGTCGGCACTGAGGATGAAGCCCGAGCCCACGCCGCGCTGCTGCGGCTCTTCATCGCCACCGCGTGGCCCGCGGCGCGGATCGGGCCGCCCGGGCAGGGGGATGCCGAAGCGGCGGAAGAACTCCTCGACATTCGGGTCGACTTCGGCACCACCACCCGCCGCCGCCTGGCGATTGCGCTCGAGGGTGCGGATGTTCACCACAGCCGGCCCGACGCGCTCGACCAGTTCGGTGAAGTCGGGCAGCGACTGCGCACGCACCAAGCCGGGCCAGGCCGCCAGTGCCAGCAACAGCATCAGACCGCTGGCGAACGCCCTGGCCTGGGCCGCGGCAGGAAAGGAAAGGACTCTGGATCGCATGCAAACTCCTGGAAAGACCGGGCGACAGGCGCCCGCTCGTCATATGGGGCCTCAGCGCCGCCGTTCGAGTGCCTGATAGAACTGTTTCAAGGTGCTCGCGGGCACGTCGCCCATGACGGTAACCCACCAATCGCCGCCATGAGCTTGCATCAAAGTGTGCGTTGCACCCATCTGCGTCAGAAGGGGCTGTCTGTGGCGCTGCCGGTCGATGGCCTCGATGAACATCGACACATGCGTCAAGCCGTCGGAGAACACTGCCTGCAGCACGGGTGCCGGTACTGCAGCGCCGTCCTCCGGGTCGAGCGTGCGCCTTGTGCAACTGCTCAGCTGGAAACCGGCCACCACCGACTTCAAGGCCCAACCATCACTTTCGAGCTGGGTGGCCACCTGGACCGGACGCACCTGGCGATAGCCCTCCAGTTGTTTCATCGGCTGCAGCACGCTTTGCGGGCGCGGCTTGACCCCGATCTCGACCTGGGAGAACGCGCTGGATTCGAGCACCTGATGCCGCGGCCCGAGCACATCGGCACGCAGCATCAGGCCGGTGCGGCTGTCGATCCACAGGCGCTGCGCAAATCGATTCTCGTCGCGCGGGCTGAGCAGCAGGATCTGCGCCTCGCGCCCGGCCACATGCTCGCTGCCCTGCTCATGCAGTTCGTACTGCTCCTCTGCGCGCGGCTCGATCACCTGCCGCAGCGAGGCCTGGCGCGGATCGCGCTCCTCGACCACCGCCACACGGCTGTGCGGCCACAGCGTGTAGACGCGGTCGTTGTGACGGTAGGTCTGCTGCATGCGGCCGTCGAGTACCTCGACACGCTCGTAGGACTGCGCGCCGTCGCAGAAGTGGGCCACACGCGCGCTGGACAGGGCCCCGTCGGCGCTGAACACCAGCGTGCCCTGGTAGTTGCGCTCGTGCGCCGCCGCATGGATGCGCACCAACCACTTGCGCGCTTCGCCCGCAGGCAGCGGCTTCTGGGCGACCTCCGGCGGGTTCGCACGGGACGCGGGAGCAGCCGTCAGCAGCGCCCATACCGCAAGCACGGGCAACCAGGGCAAGGCAGTGGCAAGGGTACGCATCGGCTTTCAGCGCTCGAGCGACACCGTGGCGATGCTGCGCGCCGGGCCGCCCGGCAGCGAGCCCGGAAGCGCCGTGCCGTAGTCGCGATGTGCGCGCAGATAGCGATCCAGTTGCGCGTCGCGCACGATGCGGCTGCCCTGGGCCGATGCTTCGAGCACCGGCGGCGCCGCAGCCGCGCCTGCCGCCACCCCCGCAGGGGCCGGGGCGGCCGCCAGCACGGCGGTGGACGAACCGACACTGCCCGCCCGGCCCAGCGTGACCACCAGCACCGTCGCCAGCGCCATCACACCCGCGGCCAGCGCCGCCGGCATGACCCAGGCCGTGCGCCGCGGCGCACGCGCGCGGACCTCGACGCTGGACACCTGGGGCCGCAGTGTCGGCAGCGCGGGCTCCTCGGCCAAGCGCGCGCGCAGTCGCTCCAGAAAGACCCGGTCGCGCCCGGGCGGGCTGGCCAGGTCGTCGCTGCGCAGCACGTCACCGATGAGGTGATAGGTGTGCCAGCTGCGCCGTGCCACGGAGCCGGCATCGGCGTCGGCCCACGCGTCACAGCCGCGACCGCACTGCGCTGCGTCGGCCTCGCCATCGGCCAGGGCCGAGATCTGCCAGCGTGGATCGCCCACATCTGCGGGGGGTCGAGAGTTCATCGCTCACTCCTTGGCATGGGCTACCAGCGCTTTCCGTCCTTGGCCTCGATGTGCGGTCGCAGGCGCTCGGCGATGGCTTCGCGCGCGCGGAAAATGCGTGAACGCACGGTTCCGATGGGGCAGTTCATGGCGTCGGCAATCTCTTCATAGCTCAAACCTTCGATCTCGCGCAAGGTGATGGCCCGGCGCAGATCCTCGGACAGGGCCTCGACGGCGGCGTTCACCGTGGCGGCGATTTCCTTGCTTGCCAGCAGCGATTCGGGTGTTTCGCCGTCGGTTAGTTCAGTCCCGGCGCGGGAAGTTTCGTCGTCCTCGTCGCGCAGCGCGAGCGCCGCTTCGGTGACCACCGGATCGCGCTTCATGTCGGTGAGCGCCTTCTTCGCGGAATTCACGGCGATGCGGTACAGCCAGGTGTAGAAGGCGCTCTCGCCACGGAACTGCGGCAGCGCCCGGTAGGCGCGGATGAAGGTCTCCTGGGCGATGTCCTGAACCAGGTCGGTATCGCGCACCATGCGCCCGATCAAGCGCTCGATGCGCCTCTGGTACTTGACCACCAACATCTCGAAGGCCCGGATGTCGCCGCGCTTGAAGCGTTCGACCAGCAGGGCATCGGCATCCGCAGTGTTCATGCGGCATCGAAGTGCCGCGGTGGCACGGCCGGAGGGTCACCGGGGGCTTGCCGCGCGTGGAGCGCCACGCGCAACGCGGCCCAGGACGCACCCGCATCACGCGCCGACAGCGGCAGCCACTGCGTCGTCACGCTATGTGCCCCGTGCGGCAGGCTCGGCGTGAAACGCACGAGCATCCAGCCACCGAGATCGAGCATCAGCATCACCTGCCCCGGCTGTTGGCCATCTTCCGACGAATGCACCGTCCAGGCCGCGCCGTCCCAAGCGAGTTGCCTTGGCGGCTGGGCCGTGCCCCGGCCCGCCCCTGCGGCGCCCCCCAGCCCGAGCACCAGGCTGGCCAGCGCCAGCCAAGGGCCGCCGCCTACGAGATGACTGCCGGCCCAATAAGCCGATACCGCGACGGCCAATGCATACAACAGCTGCTGCATTGATCGCCAACGCCCGGCGCCGCAGGACAGGGCCTGGACAGGTGGGGCAGCGCGCATGCGCGGCGTTGCGGGCGACTTCAGGCCCGGCGGAAGACCAGCGTGCCGTTGGTGCCGCCGAAGCCGAAATTGTTCTTCACCGCCAGGTCGATCTTCATGTCGCGCGCCGTGTTGGCGCAGTAGTCCAGGTCGCACTGCGGATCCTGGTTGAAGATGTTGATCGTCGGCGGCGACACCTGGTGGTGCAGCGCCAGCACCGTGAACACCGATTCGATGCCGCCGGCCCCGCCTAGCAGGTGCCCCGTCATCGACTTGGTGGAATTCACCACCATGCGACTGGCGTGTTCGCCGAAGGCCAGCTTGATGGCATTGGTCTCGTTCAAGTCGCCCAGCGGCGTGGAGGTGCCGTGCGCATTGAGGTACTGGATTTGATCGGTGTTGACGCGGGCGTTGCGCAGCGCGGCGCGCATGGCGCGCTTCGGCCCATCGACGTTCGGCGCGGTCATGTGGAAGGCATCGGCTCCCATGCCGTAGCCGGCCAGCTCGGCATAGATCTTCGCGCCACGTTTCTTGGCGTGCTCGTACTCCTCGAGCACCATCACGCCCGCACCCTCACCGAGCACGAAGCCATCGCGATCGACATCCCAAGGCCGCGACGCGGTCTTCGGATCGTCATTGCGCGTGGACAGGGCGCGCGCCGCGGCAAAGCCGCCGATGCCCAGCGGCGAAACCGTCGATTCGGCACCACCGGCGACCATGACATCGGCATCGCCGTATTCGATCAAGCGCCCGGCCTCGCCGATGCAGTGCAGGCCGGTGGTGCAGGCGGTGACGATGGCCAGATTCGGGCCGGTGAACCCAAACTGGATCGACACATGGCCCGAGATCATGTTGATGATCGAGGCCGGCACGAAAAACGGCGTGATGCGCCGCGGGCCGCGCTCGCTGTACTCCTGGTGCGTCCTCTCGATCATCGGCAAACCGCCGATGCCCGAGCCCACCAGGCAGCCGATGCGCTCGGCCGCCTCTTCGCTCAGCGCCTGCCCCACCGGCAACCCGGCGTCGCGCACTGCCTGCATCGACGCCGCCAGCCCGAAATGGATGAAGGTGTCCATGTGCCGCGCTTCCTTGCCGGGGATGTAGTCCTCGACATTGAAGCCCTTCACCTCGCCGGCAAAGCGGCAGGCGAAGGCAGAGGCATCGAAGCGTGTGACCGTATCGATGCCGCTGCGCCCGGCCACCAGGTTGGCCCAGCCCTCGGCCACGGTATTGCCCACCGGGCTGACCAGCCCGAGGCCGGTGACGACGACGCGACGACGGCTCATCAGGCAAGCTCCGTGCTGCGCACTGCGGTATTCGCCCTGGGAACGGCCCGGCGGCTCATGAGCGAAGGCCGGCTCAGGCCTTCTGGTGGCTGGACGCGTAGTCGATCGCCAGTTGCACGGTGGTGATCTTTTCCGCTTCTTCGTCGGGAATCTCGATGCCGAACTCGTCCTCGAGCGCCATCACCAGTTCGACCGTGTCGAGAGAGTCCGCCCCAAGGTCGGCCACGAAGGCCTTGGCGTTGGTGACGTCGGACTCGGGCACGCCGAGTTGCTCGGCAATGATCTTCTTGACACGCGCTTCTATATCGCTCATGACTCCTCCAGGAGTGAATTCAACAAACCCGCGGATTCTACCGGTGCGTCCCAACGGCACCGCAGGGCTCCCACCGGACGCATCAGTTCATGAACATGCCGCCGTTGACATGCAATTCGGCACCGGTGATGTAGCCGGCCAGCGGCGAGGCCAGGAAGGCCACCGCATGGGCGATCTCTTCCGGTGTGCCCAGTCGACCGAGCGGGACCTGCTGCAGCAGCGCTGCCTTCTGCGCTTCGGGCAGGCCATCGGTCATGTCGGTGGCGATGAAGCCCGGCGCGATGCAGTTGACGGTGATGTTGCGGCTGCCCAGTTCGCGCGCCAGCGCGCGTGTCATGCCCGCCACGCCGGCCTTGGCCGCCGCATAGTTGGCCTGGCCTGGGTTGCCGCTGGCACCCACCACCGAGGTGATGTTGACGATGCGGCCGAAGCGCTGCTTCATCATGCCGCGCATCACCGCGCGGCACAGGCGGAAGACGGCACTGAGGTTGGTGTCGAGCACCGCGTCCCAGTCCTCGTCCTTCATGCGCATCGCCAGCTGGTCGCGCGTGATGCCGGCGTTGTTGACCAGTACATGCAGCGCGCCATGCTCCTTGTGGATGGCGTCGATCAGCGCGTCGCCAGCGCCGGCGTCGTTGACGTCCAGGCACGCACCGCGGCAACCCGGGAAAGCCGCCAGCGCCTGCGAGATGGCTTGGGCACCCGCCTCGCTGGTGGCCGTGCCCACGACCCTGAAGCCGCCGGCTGCCAGCGTGCCGGCAATCGCGCGGCCGATGCCGCGCGACGCGCCGGTCACCAATGCCACCTGGGAAGCGACCGTCATGCCAACAACTCCCTGCACTCGGCCAGGCTGGCCGGATCGAACAGGGCGCCGACCTGCAACTCGGCATCGATGCGCTTGGCCATGCCGGCCAGCACCTTGCCCGGGCCGCACTCGACCACGTGGCTCAGGCCTCGCGCGCGCAAGGCCTGCACCACCTCGACCCAGCGCACCGGGCCGAAAGCCTGGCGATACAGCGCATCGCGGATCGCTTCCGCGTCGGATTCAACCGCGACATCGACGTTGTTGACCAGCGCGATGCGCGGCGCCGCAAAGGCCACGTCGGTCAGGCGCTGGCGCAATGCCTCGGCCGCGGGACGCATCAGCGAGCAATGGAATGGCGCCGACACCGGCAGCTGCACCACACGCTTGGCACCCATCGCCTTGAGCACATCGCGCGCCTTCTCGACGCCGGCCACCGTGCCGGAGATGACCGTCTGCCGCGGGTCGTTGAAGTTGGCGGCCGCCACCACCTCGCCACTTTCGGCCATGGCCCTGGCGCAACCTTCGACCACCTGCGCCGGCTCCAGCGCCAGCACCGCCGCCATCGCACCACTGCCGACCGGCACCGCCTGCTGCATCGCCTGCGCACGAAAGCGTACGAGTTTCAGGGCGTCGGCCAGCGTCAGCACGCCCGCCGCCACCAACGCGCTGTATTCGCCCAGCGAATGCCCGGCCACGGCCACCGGTTCGGCGCCGCCTTCGGCGCGCCAGGCGCGATAGCAGGCAATGCCGGCGCACAACATCACCGGCTGGGTATTGGTGGTGAGATCGAGATCGTCCTGTGGACCGTCGCGCATCAGCGCGCCCAGATCCTGGCCCAGCGCTGCCGACGCCTCGCTGAGCGTATCGCGCACCGCGGGGTGGTCGCCCCAGCCGTTGAGCATGCCCACCGATTGCGAGCCCTGCCCGGGAAAGACGAACGCGAACGAAGCCATATCGAAAGTCCAGATGGATTCAGAGGTCGAACAGCACCGCACCCCAGGTGAAGCCACCGCCCACACCTTCGAGCATCACGGTGTTGCCACTTCGGATACGGCCATCGCGCACGGCCACGTCCAGCGCCAGCGGGATCGATGCGGCCGAAGTGTTGCCATGCGCGTCGACGGTGACGATGACCTTGTCCATCGGCAGCTTCAGCTTGCGCGCCGTGGCCTGCATGATGCGGATGTTGGCCTGGTGCGGAATCAGCCAGTCAAGTTGTTCCGCGCTGCGCCCGGCCTTGTCGAGCACGGCGCGCGCGGCGCTTTCGAGCACGCCCACCGCCAGCTTGAACACCGCCTGGCCGTCCATCTTGAGCAGTGGATCGCCCAGGACCTTGCCGCCGGAGACAGTTCCCGGCACGCACAGAATGCCCACATGCCGGCCATCGGCATGCAGATCGGTGGCCAGGATGCCCGGTGTGTCACTGGCCTGCAGCACCACCGCGCCGGCGCCGTCGCCGAAGAGCACGCAGGTGCCGCGGTCGCTGAAGTCGAGGATGCGCGAGAACACCTCCGCGCCGATCACCAACGCCTTGTGCGCCGCACCGGTGCGGATCATCGCGTCGGCCACGGTCAGCGCATAGACGAATCCCGAGCACACCGCCTGCACGTCGAAGGCCGGGCAGCCGTGCACGCCCAACTTGCGCTGCAGGATGCATGCCGTCGACGGAAACACCATGTCCGGCGTCGACGTGGCGACGATGATCAGGTCGATGTCTTCGGCGCGGCAGCCCGCGGCTTCGAGCGCATGGCGTGCGGCGGGCAGCGCCAGGTCGCTGGCACAGACGCCATCGTCGGCGAAATGCCGCGCGCGTATGCCGGTGCGTTCGACGATCCAGTCGTCGCTGGTCTCGATGCCCTGCGCGGCCAGCTGGCGCACCAGGTCGGCATTGCTCACGCGGCGCGGCGGCAAGCAGCTGCCGGTGCCGGCGATGCGCGTGTGGCGGGGAAAGGCTGGCTTCATGCGGCTTGCGAGCTGCCGGTGGCGTCGGAAGTTGTTGCACTGCCCGATGCGAGCACGGCGGCACTCAACGTTATGCGGTCGCGCACGCGATCGGTCAGGCGGTTGCGGGCCGCATCATAAGCCCGCCTCAAGGCCTGTTCGAAGGCGAAGGCATCGGCAGAACCATGACTCTTGAAGACCAGCCCGCGCAGACCAAGCAGCGCCGCGCCGTTGTAGCGCCGGGGGTCGACGCGGTGTTTGAATCGCTTGAGCACCGGCAGGGCGACCAGCGCGGCCAGCTTGCTCAATGGGCCACGCGTGAACTCCTGGCGGATGAAGTCGGTGAGCATGGTCGCCAGGCCCTCGGCCGACTTCAGCAGCACGTTGCCGACGAAGCCGTCGCAGACCACGATGTCGGTCGTGCCCTTGAAGATGTCGTTGCCCTCGACGTTGCCGTGGAAGTTGAGCTGACCGTCGGCTGCGGCCGCGCGCAACAACTCGCCCGCACGCTTGATGATGTCGCTGCCCTTGATGGCTTCTTCGCCGATGTTGAGCAGACCCACGCTGGGCTCTTCCTTGCCGTCGACCGCTGCCACCAGCGCACTGCCCAGCACGGCAAACTGCAGCAGGTGCTCGGCCGTGCAATCGACGTTCGCGCCCAGGTCGAGCACGGTGGTGTAGCCGTCGTTGCGATTGGGCATCACCGTGGCGATGGCCGGGCGGTCGATGCCGTCCAGGGTCTTGAGCAGATACCGCGCCAGCGCCATCAGCGCACCGGTGTTGCCGGCGGAGACGCAGGCTTGCGCCAAGGGGGCGGCGCCGTCCGCGCCGACGAGCTGGTTGATGGCCACCCGCATCGAAGAGTTCTTCTTGCGCCGCAGCGCGACCTCGATCGGGTCGTCCATCGTCACCACTTCACTGGCTTCGACGAGTTGGCAGCGAGCCCAGTGGCGCGCCGGCTCGATAGCAGCTGCGGTGCCGACGAGAATCATCTGTGCCTGGGGATGGCTGTCCAGGAAGGCCCTGCACGCGGGCAGCGTGACCGATGACCCATGGTCCCCGCCCATGCAGTCCACGGCGATGCAGACCGCGCGCAGGGGTTCGGGGGCAATGGGGTGTGTCACGGTAGGGCGGGCAGATCGAACCGAGGCACCGTCAAGGACGGGTAGCTGATCCGAAACGCCGAGCGCGAACGGTAGGTGAACTTGCGCCAGCGCGCAAGTTCAGCGCGGCACGGCAGAGTCGGTGGCCCAATCGATGGGTCTCACGCAATCAGGCCTCGCTGACCGCTGGGGGTCCGATGGCGGGCGCCGCCCTGGCGCACCGCGCCTTTGCCCCAGACTCAGGCGTCGGCCTTCGACTTCAGCACCTTGCGTCCACGATAGAAGCCAGTGGGGCTGATGTGGTGACGCAGATGCACCTCGCCCGTGGTGGGCTCGATGGCCGTACCCGGCTGGCTAAGCGCGTTATGAGAGCGATGCATGCCGCGCTTGGAAGGCGACTTCTTGTTTTGCTGGACAGCCATGTGTGAACTCCTGCGGGCGCGGCCCGCACGCGGCACGGACACACCATGCCGGGAAAAGCCCGCGAGTATATCACCGTGCTGCAGGGGCAGCGCTCGGCTCAGTTCCCGTTGCCACCGTCGCGACGCAAGGACGCCAGCACTGCGAAAGGATGCGCCTGCGACCCGATGTCGTCAGCGTCGGCGCCGTGGTCGGCCTGCGTCAACGGCTGCGGACACATGTCGTGCCGGGGCACCAGCGGCAGCGCCAGTATCAGCTCGTCCTCGATCAATTCGCGCAGGTCGAGTGCGGCACTCGAGTCCAGCACGTCCTCTTCGCCTTCTTCGTCGAGTTGCTGCGCCAGGTCCGCGCCGTGCACGAAGCGGATCGATCGCCGGACATCCAGCGTCACCGCCATCGGCTGAAGGCAGCGCTGGCACACCAGCAACAACGCTGTCTGCGCTTGCAGCCGCAGGCGGATCTCGGGTTCGCCGCCAGCGACGGTGTGTCGCTCACCCTGCGCAGACCAGGCCACCGACTGGGCCGGGCTGTCCTTGGTCAGGGGCAGCGCATCCTGCTGCAGCCTGCCCATTTCGGCCAATGGCCACTCGCCCTGCAAGCGGCCCTGGGACAGCGCGAAGGCCTGCACATCCAGGTGCCTCGGGTCGACGGGGCGGGCAGAGGTCATCGCGGGCAGCCCGCGGGCGATGGGGCAATGCGTTGAGTCACCGCAGCAGTGTAGCGGCCGGCCAGTGCCGCAATGCGGGTGGGACAATTCGCGCATGTCGTCCGACCCGCCGCTGATCCTGGCCTCGACCTCACGCTATCGGCATGAGCTGCTGTCACGGCTGCGCTTGCCCTTCGAGGTGTATGCGCCCGAGGTCGACGAAACGCCGCTGGCCGACGAGACGCCCTCCGCGCTGGCGCTGCGGCTCGCCCTGGCCAAGGCCCGAGCCGTTGCTCGCCTGAAGCCGCGTGCGGTGGTGATCGGTTCGGACCAGGTGGCCGACCTTCAGGGGCAGGCGCTGGGCAAGCCCGGCTCGCACGAACGTGCCGTATTGCAGCTGCGCCGCATGCGCGGCCGGCAGGTGCTGTTTCAGACCGCCGTGGCGGTGGTCCGGTCGGATACCGGGTTCGAACGCGCCTTGCTGGCCAGCGTGAAGGTCCGGTTTCGCGATCTCGGCGATGCGGAGATCGAGCACTACCTTCGCACCGAGCAGCCCTACGACTGCGCCGGCAGCGCCAAGTGCGAGACGCTGGGCATTGCCTTGCTCAGCGCGATCGAGTCGGACGATCCGACCGCGCTGGTCGGCCTGCCGCTGATCCGCACCTGCGAGCTGCTGCGACAGGCCGGCATCGACCCGCTACGTACTGCTGCCTCATGACGGCGGCAACGGGCAAGCTGGTGCTGGTGCCGAACACGCTCGACCTGGGTACCGAGCTGGTGGAGGTGCAGCAGGTGCTGCCGCTGGGTGTGCTGCAGCGCGCTGCCAGCCTGGCGCATTGGCTGGCGGAGGACGCGCGCAGCACACGCGCCTTCCTGAAGAGGGTGCACGCGGTGGTGCCGCTGACGCAGGCCCTGCAGGCCATCGACATCCGCGAACTGCCGCGTCCGCCCAAAGGCAGCGCAGCTGCCGCGCCGGTGGGCGACGGCGCCTGGCGCGAGTTGCTCGGGCCGGCGCTTGCCGGCCAGGACATCGGCCTGATCTGCGAAGCCGGTTTGCCGGCCGTGGCCGACCCCGGCGCGGCGCTGGTGGCGGCCGCGCACGCCTTGTCGATCACCGTGCTGCCGCTGCCCGGCCCCAGTTCGCTGATGCTGGCGCTGGCGGCCAGCGGCCTGAACGGCCAGAGCTTTGCCTTCGTCGGTTACCTGCCCCAGGATGCTGGCCTACGCTTGGCCCGCGTGAAGGAGCTGCAAGCACTTTCTCGACGCTCGGCACAAACCCAGTTGCTGATCGAAACGCCCTACCGCAACGCGGCGCTGCTGGGCGCCCTGCTGGCCGGATTGAGCGACGACACGCGCCTGTCTGTGAGTTGCGGGCTCACCCTGCCGGGCGCTTGGACACGCACCGACCGCGTGTCCGTGTGGCGCAGCCGGCCGACCCAGATGCCCGACCGCGTTCCGGCGGTGTTTGCCTTCCTGGCCGGCTGAACCCTGCCGCCGATCAAGCGGCGCCGCCGCCCAGCAACGAGGCCGTCTTCTTCTTCGTGCGGATATTGGGCGAAAGCTGCCGCAGCACCGGCGCTGCGGCGCTCTTGGTGGCTTCCCATGCAGGTGCACCTGTGCCCGAAGGCTCGTAGGGCCTGTCGAAAAAGGGGTCGTCATTGCGCGGTGCAGGCGGCCGCCAGGCCGGCCGATCCGTGGCGCGGTCCACGGCGCGTGGCGCTGGCAGCCGGGCCGCGTCGTCGTCGAGGCTGCGCCGCGGCCGGCGGGGACGATCGTCCTCCATCTCGAAAGGCTCGATCTCGATCTTCTTCTTGATGAGCTTTTCGATGTCCGTGACCAGGCGCACGTCGTCGCGCGCCACCAGCGTCACGGCCAGGCCGGAAGCGCCGGCGCGGCCGGTGCGGCCGATGCGGTGCACATAGTCCTCGGCATTGAAGGGCACGTCGAAATTGAACACCGCCGGCAAGTCGACGATGTCCAGGCCGCGCGCGGCCACGTCGGTGGCCACCAGCACGTCGACCTCGCCGCGCTTGAACGCGTCCAGCGCCTTGAGCCGCTCGTCCTGGGACTTGTCGCCATGCAGCGCGTTGGTCTTCAGCCCGTCGCGCTCGAAGGATCTTGCCAGCCGCGCCGCGCCGAGCTTGGAGTTGACGAACACCAGCGCTTGCGAAAGCTCCCGCTGGCGCAGGATCTGCCGCACCACCTGACGCTTGTCGTCGTCGGCCACGCTGTAGAAATGCTGCTCGACGTTGGTGGCCGTGGCGTTGGGGCGCGCCACCTCCACCGTCACCGGGTCCTGCAGGTAGCTCTGCGACAGGCGGCGGATTTCGGGCGAGAAGGTGGCCGAGAACAGCAGGGTCTGGCGCTGCTTGGGCAGGTAGGACAGGATGCGCTGCAAGTCGGGCAGGAAGCCGATGTCGAGCATGCGATCGGCCTCGTCGAGCACCACGTACTCGACCTGGTTGAGCACGCAGTTCTTGGCCTCGATGTGGTCGAGCAGCCGCCCCGGTGTGGCCACCAGGATCTCGACCCCGCCCTTCAGCTGCAGCGTCTGCGGCTTCATGTCGATGCCGCCGAAGACCACCGCGGTGCGCAGCTTGGTGTGCTGTGCATAGGCCAGTATGTTGGCCGCCACCTGGTCGGCCAGCTCGCGCGTGGGGGCGAGCACCAGCGCGCGCACCGGGTGGCGCGCCGGCGACATGCTGGCGTTCTCGTGGCGCAGCATCTTCTGCAGCAGCGGGATCGAGAAGGCGGCCGTCTTGCCGGTGCCGGTCTGCGCGGCGCCCATCACGTCGCGCCCGGCCAGCACGATCGGGATCGCCTTGGCCTGGATCGGCGTCATCGACGCGTAGCCCTGGTCTGCGACGGCGCGCAGCAGCTTCGCGTCGAGCGCAAGGGTGTTGAACAAGGGTGAGGCGGTGACCTCGAGGCTGGCGGCCGTGTCGGCTGGGGTGGTTTGATTCATGCAGTAGGGATTATCCCTCATGCATTCAGCACTCAGCGCCGAAACACCAACCAGCGCGGCGCCTTGAAGCGCACGATGCGCCAGTACAGCGCCACGTAGCTGACGCCGAAAAGCACGATCAGCACCGACAGCACGGCCGTGTTGTCCCAGAACAGCACCGCCGGGATGGCCGCGAACATGCACAGCAGCCACAGGTACGGTGAGGTCATCGAATTGCGCCGCGTCAGCGCCTTGGCACTGCGGTTGCCCACGGCCCAGCGCATGACGCGCCGGTAGATCAGCGAGTGAAGATGGATGCCGTCGGGCATGCTCGGCGGCATGGCGCGCAGGAAGCGGCGCCGGTAGATCGAGAACACCGTCTCGAACACCGGGTAGATGCACAGCAGCAGCGGGAACATCGGCGAGACCGTGGGGTTGCGGTGCAGCAGCAAGATCGCCAGTTCGGCGATGTAGAAGCCCAGGAAGTAGGCGCCACCGTCTCCCAGGAATATCAGGCCGGCCGGGAAGTTCCAGACAAAGAAGCCAAGCAACGCGCCCACGCCGGCCAGGGCCAGCCAGGCCACCAGCAGGTCGTCGACCTGGAAGCCCACATAGGTCAGGCACAGCAGGATCAACACGCCGCACATCGACGCCAGGCCATTGAAGCCGTCGATGATGTTGATGGAATTGGCCACGCCGGCGACCACGAACACCGACACCAGCGTCGCCGCGACGGGGAACGAGACTACCCAGTCCAGGCCGGGAATGGCGGTGCGCACGAGCACGGCATCAAGCAGCAATACCGCCAGCAGCGCAGACACCGCCGTGGCCAGCAGACGCCACGTCGGCGTGACGCTCTTGGTCAGGTCTTCGGTCAGGCCGGCCACAAGGGCGGGCAAGCCGCAAGCCAGCAGCACGAAGGCCTGGGCCCCGGTCGCGTGGTCGCGCGACCACATCACCCAGGCACCTGCCAATGCCCCCAGCACGATGCCCAACCCACCAATGCGGGGCACCGGCCGAACATGGAACTTCTGCGGTCCCGACAGGTCATGGTCGTGCGACAGATGCGCATGCGATTTGGCCGAACGCAAAGCGATCAACGTCATGACGAGCGACACCGCAAATGCCACGATCAGGATCAGCATCGGCGAATTCTATCGGGCGGGTTTGCCGTGGCCGGGCCGCTAGAATGCGCGGCGGCGGTCTGCTGACCTTCGCGTCGCACGCGCCGCGCAGACACCGTCGCAACCCACTGGCTTCGCCTAGAAGCCGGCCTGATTGCACCTAGTTCACCCTCACATGCCAATCCCGAGCCTGTCTTCAGCCGCCTTGCACGCCTTGCGTCGAATCTCGCTGGCGGCACTGGTGCTGGCGGCAACCGGCATGGCACATGGCCAGGGCAGTGCCGGTCGTCTGAGCACCCAGCCCGAGGCTGACGCGGTCGACAACAGCGCGGCCGTCAACGGCGGCGCCACGCAATTGCGCCAGTCCGGCGTCGACGCGCAGGCGTCAACAAGAGACAAGCGGCCGACGCGCCGCGCGGACGTGTTCGAGGCCCCGCTGCCCAAGCCGAGCGAATTCGAAGAGTATGTGAACAGGTTGGCCTTCCCGAACGAAGTGCAGTCGCCAGACATCCCGCTGGCGATACGGCGCCTGGGAACGGGGTTGATCACCGAACAGAATCGGGGCGGCGAGGCCATCGACTACAGCCCGCTGGTACCGCCGGACTACCTGGTTTCGGCCGGCGACGAGATCGTGCTGTCGATCTGGGGCTCGGTGGATGCGGAACTGCGCCTGGTGGTCGACCGTACCGGGCGCATCACGGTGCCACGGGTCGGCTCGATCATGGTCTCCGGCGTGCGTTATGCGGACCTGCCCGCCACGATCAGCCAACGCATCGGGCAGACCTTCAAGAACTTTCAGCTCAGTGTGTCGCTGGGCCAGTTGCGCGGCGTGCGCGTTTTTGTCACGGGCTTCGTGGTGCGCCCCGGCGCCTACACCGTGAATGCCTTGTCGAGCATCGCCAATGCCGTGGTGCGCGCCGGCGGCCCATCGGCATCGGGCAGCTTCCGCGACATCCAGCTGCGCCGCGGCAACACATTGGTGTCCACGTTGGATTTCTATGACTTGCTTCTGAAGGGCAATCGCAGCTCCGACCGGCTGGTGCAGGCCGATGACGTGATCCACGTCGGCCCGATCGGCCAGCAGATCGGCGTCATCGGCAGCGTCAACCGTCCTGCCATCTTCGAACTCAAGGCCGGTGAGTCCATGACCGATGCGCTGCGCATGGCCGGCGGGTTTGCGGCGGTGGCCGACACCACGCGCCTGGCCGTGGAGCGCGTCGACGAACGCACCACGGTGCGCGTGATCCAGGTCGACATGGCCCAGGCCGACCAGACGCCGCTTCGCAGCGGCGACGTGCTGCGGGCCTTCAACGCCGTGACCGTGGCCACGTCGTTGCAGCGCCAGAACAAGCGCGTGCGAGTCGAGGGTGAAGTCTTGAGACCCGGTGACTACGTGCTTCCACCCCAGAGCTCCATTGCCGATGCATTGCGCGCCGCGGGCGGCCTGACCGCGGGCGCCTTCGTCTTCGGCACCGACTTCACCCGCGAAAGCGTGCGCCAGTCGCAGCAGGAAAACTATGAACGCGCGTTGCGCAACCTGGAAACTGAAGTCGCGCTCGCCACCTCGACGCAGCGCGTCACCAGCGCCGACGAGGCCGCCGCAACAGCCGGGCGAAGCGCTGCCACGGCGCGGCTGATCGAGCGCCTGCGTGCCATCAAGCCCACCGGCCGCGTGGTGCTGCAGCTGCCGCCGGACGGCCGCGAACTGCCCAACCTGGTGCTCGAGGACGGCGACCGCCTGTTCGTGCCGCCGGTACCCACCAGCGTGGGCGTCTTCGGCAGCGTCTTCAACGCCGGCAACTACCTGCGTGAAGACGGCCGCAACCTGGCCGACTATCTGCGGCTGGCCGGCGGCCCGACGCGCGGCGCGGCCGCCGGCAGCAGCTTCGTGCTGCGCGCCAACGGCACGGTGGTCAGCAACCTGCAGGAAAAGACCTGGGGCAGCGGGCTGAGCGACAACTTCGAAAGGCTGCCGGCGCTGCCTGGGGACACGCTGTTCGTGCCCGAGGAACTCGACAAGACCACCTTCGTGCAATACGCCAAGGACTGGACGCAGATCCTGGCGCAGTTCGCGCTGGGCGTGGCGGCGTTCGTGACGCTGACGAATTGACGATGAACGAGCAAACGGCCACCGGCGGAACCGCGGGGCGGCCACCCGAAGACGAGTTCGATGATTCGGTCAGCCTGCTCGACCTGGCACTGCCGTTGGTCGAAAGCTGGAAGCTTTGGATCCTTGGCTCCCTGGTCGTGGGGCTGGGGGCGCTGGGCATCGCCTTCGTCATGACACCCGTGTTCACCGCACGCACGACATTCCTTCCGCCCCAGCAGCAGCAAAGCGGCGTGGCCTCGGCGCTGGCGTCGCTGGGCGGCCTGGCCGGTCTCGCAGGTGCCGCGGCGGCATCAAGAGTCCGGCCGACCAGTACGTGGCGCTGATGCAGAGCGTCACGGCCGAGGATCGCTTGATCGATCAGTTCAAGCTGCAGCAGGTCTACGAGGCAAAGTATCGCTTCGAGGCCAGGCGCGCGCTGGAACAGAACACGCGCATCGCGGTCGGCAAGAAGGACGGGCTGATCAGCGTAGAGGTGGACGATGAGAACCCGCAGCGCGCCGCCGACATGGCCAACGCCTATGTCGAGGAATTGCGGCGCATGACATCCGTGCTGGCAGTCAGCGAGGCGCAGCAGCGGCGAATGTTCTTCGAAAAGGAACTGAAGGACGCGCGCGATCAACTGGCCAAGGCCCAGCAGGAGCTACAGGCCAGCGGCTTCAACGTGGGCGCGTTGCGCGCCGAGCCGAAGGCTGCCGCCGAGAGCTATGCACGCTTGAAGGCCGAAATCACCGCCGCGGAAGTACGCACCCAGGTCTTGCGCGGCTCGTTGGCCGACAGCTCGCCCGAAGTGCAACGGCAATTGGCCCAGCTCGGCGCGCTGCGCGCTCAGCTGGCGCGTCTGGAACAAGCTGTCGATGCGAACGTCGGTCCCGACTACTTGTCGAAGTACCGCGAGTTCAAGTACCGCGAAACCCTGTTCGAGCTGTTCGCTCGGCAGTACGAGATCGCCCGCGTGGACGAAAGCCGTGAGGGTGCACTCATCCAGGTGGTGGATGTCGCCGTGCCGCCTGAATACAAGAGCAAGCCCAAGCGGCTCTTCATTGCGGTGGCGGCCACCTTGCTGAGCTTGCTGCTGCTGGGCATGTTCATCCTGGTGCGCCATTTCTGGCGCGCTTCGGCAACCGACCCGGAGGGCGCGGAGAAGGTCGCGCGCCTGCGCGCTGCCTTCGGCCGGCGCTGAGCTTCGCAGCAAGGCCATCGACCGCATGAAGATCCTCCTGCTGGGCATGAACGGCCAGGTCGGCTGGGAACTGCAACGCTCGTTGGCGCCATTGGGCGAGCTGGTGGCGCTCGACTTCGACAGCCCCGGCCCGCTGGCCGCCGACTTCACGCGGCCCGATTCGCTGGCCGCCACCGTGCGTGCCGTGGCGCCGCAGATCATCGTCAACGCCGCCGCGCACACCGCCGTCGACAAGGCCGAAGCCGAACCCGAGCTGGCGCGCACGATCAATGCCGCGGCTCCGGCCGTACTGGCACGCGAAGCGGCAGCCATCGGCGCCTGGCTGGTGCACTACAGCACCGACTACGTCTTCGACGGCAGCGGCAACGCGCCGCGAACCGAGGACGCGCCCACCGGGCCGTTGAGCGTGTACGGAAGCACCAAGCTCGAAGGCGAGCAGTCGATCCGCGCCAGTGGCATGCAACCACCTGATCCTGCGCACGAGCTGGGTCTATGCGGCACGCGGCGGCAACTTCGCGCGCACCATGCTGCGGCTGGCGGCCGAGCGCGAGCAGCTGAGTGTCATCGACGACCAGCATGGCGCGCCGACCGGCGCCGAGCTGCTGGCCGACCTGACGGCGCACATGCTGCGCAGCGTGCATGCCCAGCCCGCACTCGGTGGCACCTACCACGCGGTGGCGTCGGGCGAAACCAGCTGGTACGGCTATGCGCGCCATGTGATCGAGTTTGCGCGCAGCGCCGGGCAGGCCGTGAAGGTCAAGCCGCAGGACATCACGCCCGTGCCCACCAGTGCCTACCCGACGCCGGCAAGGCGCCCGCACAATTCGCGGCTGGACACGCGCAAGCTGCAACACAGCTTCGGCCTGGCACTGCCCGACTGGCGCATCGGCGTCGATCGCATGCTGCGTGAAGTGCTGGGCTGAAGACAGCCACACACCAAGGAAGTTCTGCATGAACCCCTCATCCCCCCAGCGCAGGGGCATCGTTCTGGCCGGCGGCTCGGGCACGCGGCTGCATCCGGCCACGCTGGCGTTGAGCAAACAGCTGCTGCCGGTGTACGACAAGCCGATGGTGTATTACCCGCTGGCCACGCTGATGCTGGCCGGCATCCGCGACATCCTGCTGATCAGCACGCCGCAGGACACACCGCGCTTCCAGGCGCTGCTCGGTGATGGCCAGCAATGGGGCGTGAACATCGGCTATTGCGTGCAACCCAGCCCCGACGGCCTGGCGCAGGCCTTCATCCTGGGCCGCAGCTTCGTCAACGGCCAGCCGAGCGCGCTGGTGCTGGGCGACAACATCTTCTACGGGCACGATTTCCAGGGCCTGCTGCACAGCGCCGGCGCGCGCACCGCCGGCGCCACCGTGTTCGCCTATCACGTGCACGACCCGCAGCGCTACGGCGTGGTGGCCTTCGACAGCCGCAAGCGCGCGCTCAGCATCGAAGAAAAGCCCGCCGCGCCGAAGAGCAACTACGCGGTGACGGGGCTGTACTTCTACGACGAGCAGGTGTGCGACATCGCCGCCAGCATCCGCCCGTCGGCGCGCGGCGAACTGGAGATCACCGAGGTCAATGCGCGCTATCTGGAGCAGGCGCAACTCGAGGTCGAGATCATGGGCCGCGGTTATGCCTGGCTCGACACCGGCACGCACGACAGCCTGCTCGAGGCGTCGCAGTTCATCGCCACGCTGGAAAAGCGCCAGGGCCTGAAGGTCGCCTGCCCGGAGGAGATTGCCTTTCGCGCCGGCTGGATCAGCCGCGAGCAGCTCGAGGCGCTGGCCCGGCCGATGCTGAAGAACGGCTACGGCCAGTACCTGATGCAGGTGGCGGGCAGCCAGGTGTTCTGATGAAGGTCACGACCACGGCGATCGCAGGGCTGCTGATCCTCGAACCCCGGGTGTTCGGCGACGAACGCGGCTTCTTCCTGGAAAGCTACAACCAGAAGGTCTTCGACGACGCACTGGGCCACGAAGTGCGCTTCGTTCAGGACAACCACTCGCGTTCGGCCAAAGGCGTGCTGCGCGGGCTGCACTACCAGTTGCCGCCGCATGCCCAGGGCAAGCTGGTGCGCGTGACGCAGGGCTCGGTGTTCGACGTGGCCGTCGACATGCGCCGCGGCAGCCCGAGCTTCGGCCGCTGGGTCGGTGTCGAGCTCAGCGGCCAGAACCACCGCCAGCTGTGGCTGCCGCCCGGCATGGCGCACGGCTTCCTGGTCACCAGCGACAGCGCCGACTTCCTCTACAAGACCACCCAGTACTACGCACCGCAGGCGGAGCGCTGCGTGCGCTGGGACGACCCGTCGATCGGCATCGACTGGCCCGCGCTGGGCCGCGCGCCGGTGCTGTCGGCCAAGGACGCCGCTGCGCCGCTGCTTGCCGACGCACCCACATTCGACTGACGCCGATCAGCACGCGCGATGCCCTACAATCGCGCGTTCAATGGTTGAACAAGCCACCCCCACCCGCGCCGGGGCACCCGCACATGGCGACGCCGAGGCCGCGCGACTGGCCGTGCTGCGCCTGCTGGAGCAGCGGCCCGACATGTCGCAGCGCGAGCTGTCCGAAGCGCTCGGCCTGAGCCTGGGCAAGACGCACTACGTGCTGCATTCGCTGCTCGACCGCGGCCTGGTCAAGGCCGGCAACTTCCGCCGCAGCGGCAACAAGCTGGCCTATGCCTACGTGCTCACGCCCACCGGCCTGCGCGAGAAGCTGCGCCTGACGCGGGCCTTCCTGTCGCGCAAGGAGGCCGAGTTCGAGCAGTTGCGGCACACCATCGTCGCGCTGAGGAACGAACTGGTGGACAACCCGAAGTGAGGCCGGCCCGAGCATGAACAAGGACGCACCCATCGCGCGTCACCGGCCAGCGCGACACGGTCAGCCAACTGAACGCGGTGCTGTCGGCATTTCCTCAGATTGAACTGGCCGTGCTGTTCGGTTCGGTCGCGAGCGGCCGTGAGCGCCCGGAAAGCGATGTCGACATTGCGGTGGCTGCCCGCCGCGCACTCACCACTGCGGAGAAGATTGCCCTCGTCGAAGCCATGGCGGAACGTACCGGTCGACCGATCGACCTGGTCGATCTGCGGACGGTGGCCGAACCCTTGCTCGGACAAATCCTGCGACATGGCCATCGGCTACTGGGCACTGACAGCGCATACGGTGAATTGATCAGCCGACATCTGTTCGAACAAGCGGACTTCATGCCCTATCGTGCCAGGGTGCTGGCGGAAAGGAGGGCCGCATGGATCGGGAAGTGATCGAACGCAAGCTCGCTGACCGCATGAAGAAGGCCGTCGGCTTCAGGAACATCGCCGTCCACAGCTACGAGGCGATCAACTGGCACATCGTGCACAGCATCGCCAGCAAGCACCTCGTGGACTTTTCGGAGTTCGCGAAGACCGTTTCGCTCAAGTGCATTCAAAGCCCAAGGCCTGAGGGCAAGTGACCCGCGCCTGAACATGGACAAGAACGCACGCATCTTCGTCACCGGCCATCGCGGCATGGTCGGCAGCGCCATCGTGCGCCGGCTGCAGGCCGGCGGCTATCACAACCTGCTGCTGCGCACGCATGCCGAGCTCGACCTGCTGGACCAGCGCGCGGTGTTTGACTTCCTGGCACGAGCAGCAGCCGCAGTACATCTTCATCGCCGCCGCCAAGGTCGGTGGCATCCAGGCCAACAACCAGTACCGCGCCGACTTCCTGTACCAGAACCTGGTCATCGAGGCCAACCTGATCCACGGCGCGCATCGGGCCGGCGTGCAGCGCCTGATGTTCCTGGGCTCGAGCTGCATCTACCCGCGCGACTGCCCGCAACCGATCAAGGAGGAGTACCTGCTGACCGGCCCGCTGGAGGCCACCAACGAGCCCTACGCCATTGCCAAGATCGCCGGCGTGAAGCTGTGCGAAAGCTACCAGCGGCAGTACGGCTCGGCAGTACATCAGCGTGATGCCGACCAACCTGTACGGGCCGAACGACAACTACGACCTGGCCAACAGCCATGTGCTGCCGGCGCTGCTGCGCAAGGCGCACGAGGCCAAGCAGCGCGGTGACGCCGAGTACGTGGTCTGGGGCAGCGGCACGCCGCGCCGCGAGTTCCTGTACGTCGACGACCTGGCCGATGCCTGCGTGTTCCTGATGGAAACGGGCTACGACGGGCCCTTGCTCAACGTGGGCACCGGCGAGGACGTGACGATCAGCCAGTTGGCCGAGACGGTGATGGACGTGGTGGGCTTCGACGGGCGCATCGTCTACGACCGCAGCAAGCCCGACGGCACGCCGCGCAAGCTGCTCGACGTGAGCCGCATGTCCGCGCTGGGCTGGCGTGCCCGCACAGCGCTGCGCGAAGGCATCGAGCGCGCGTACGCGGCCGCGCCGTTCCACGCCTGAGCCACACGCAGCCGAAGACACCCATTCACGAAAGACCCACATGACACAGACCCAAAGTCGCCCTGATCACCGGCGTGACCGGCCAGGACGGCGCCTACCTGGCCGAACTGCTGCTCGACAAGGGCTACGTGGTGCACGGCATCAAGCGCCGCGCCAGCCTGTTCAACACCGACCGCATCGACCACCTGTACCAGGACCCGCATGTCGAGCACCAGCGCTTCACGCTGCACTACGGCGACCTGACCGACAGCACCAACCTGATCCGCATCATCCAGCAGGTGCAGCCCGACGAGATCTACAACCTGGCGGCGATGAGCCACGTGGCGGTGAGCTTCGAGACGCCGGAGTACACGGCCAATGCCGACGGCATCGGCACGCTGCGCATCCTGGAAGCGATCCGCATCCTCGGGCCTGGAGAAGAAGACGCGCTTCTACCAGGCCAGCACCAGCGAGCTCTACGGCCTGGTGCAGGAGGTGCCGCAGACCGAGACCACGCCCTTCTACCCGCGCAGCCCCTACGCGGTGGCCAAGCTCTACGCCTACTGGATCACCGTCAACTACCGCGAGGCCTACGGCCTGTATGCCTGCAACGGCATCCTCTTCAACCACGAGAGCCCGCTGCGCGGCGAGACCTTCGTCACGCGCAAGATCACGCGCGCGATGGCGCGCATCGCGCTCGGCCTGCAGGACTGCCTGTACCTGGGCAACCTGAGCGCGCTGCGCGACTGGGGCCATGCCAAGGACTATGTCGAGATGCAGTGGCTGATGCTGCAGCAGGAGCAGCCGGAAGACTTCGTCATCGCCACCGGCGTGCAGTACAGCGTGCGGCAGTTC
>CAWGOK010000032.1:0-29539 GCA_963824005.1 uncultured beta proteobacterium | reverse complement strand
ATGTAGGCCACCAGCGCCTTCACGCCCTCGACCGGCATGGCGTTGTAGATCGACGCGCGCATGCCACCCACCGAACGGTGGCCCTTGAGCTGCAACGTGGCGCGCCTGTGCGCCCTTGAGGAAAGCCTCGTCCAGCGCTTCGTCGCGCAGCTTGAAGGGCACGTTCATCAGCGAGCGGTCGGCCCGGGCCACGGGGCTGCTGAAGAACTTGCTCTGGTCCAGGTAGTCGTACAACAGCGCGGCCTTGGCGCGGTTGTGCGTCTCCATCGCGTCCAGTCCGCCTTGCGCCTTGATCCACTTGAACACCAGGCCGGCGATGTAGATGCCGTAGGTCGGCGGCGTGTTGAGCATCGAGTCGTTCTCGGCCTGCTGCTTGTAGTCGAAGGCCGACGGCGTGATCGGCAGTGCCTGGCCGATCAGGTCGTCGCGCACGATCACGATCGTCAGCCCTGCCGGGCCGATGTTCTTCTGCGCTCCGCCGTAGATCAGCCCGTACTTCGACACGTCGACAGGGCGCGACATGATGTTGCTGGACATGTCGGCCACCAGCGGCACTGCGCCGACCTCCGGCGTCCAGTGGTACTCGACGCCCCCGATGGTCTCGTTGCTGCAGATGTGCACGTAGGCGGCGTTCGGGTCGAGCTTCCAGCTGTCGCGCGGCGGGATGCCGGTGTAGCCGCCCGCCTTGGCGCTGGCCGCGACGTTGACCGTGCAGTACTTGCCCGCCTCCTTGATCGACTTCTTCGACCATTCGCCCGTGTCGATGTAGTCGGCCGATGTCTTGCCGCGCAGCATGTTCATCGGCACGATGGCGTTCTCGCCGATGGCGCCGCCCTGCATGAACAGCACCTTGTAGTTCGCGGGCACGGCGAGCAGCTCGCGCAGCAGGCCTTCGGCCTCGGCATGGATGGCGATGAACTCCTTGCCGCGGTGGCTCATCTCCATCACCGACATGCCCGAGCCGTGCCAGTCGAGCATTTCCTCGGCCGCCTGGCGCAGCACCGGTTCGGGCAGCGCGGCCGGGCCGGCGCTGAAATTGAAGACACGGGTCATCGGATGATCTCCATCAACAAAGGGTAGGGTGGGGCGGTCCCGGCCGGTGCCCGACAAGGCCGGGTGTGCCGGATGCGGCACACTCGCAGCGCGATCTTCGCCACTGCCGCTATTGTCTCCTGAGTCCACCATGTTCAACCTGAGCCCGCGACCCGAATACTTCAGCCCCGAACACGAGGAGTTCCGGCGAACGGTGCGCGCCTTCGTCGAGCGCGAGATTGCGCCGCATGTCAACGATTGGGACGAGGCCGGCACCTTCCCGCGCGAGCTGTACCGCAAGGCGGCGCAGATCGGCGTGATCGGCATGGGCTACCCCGAGGAACTGGGCGGCACGCCGGCCGACCTGTTCTACGGCATCGTCGCCGCCGAGGAGATCGCGCGCGCCGGCTGCGGTGGCCTGCAGGCCAGCCTGGGCTCGCACGGCATCGGCCTGCCGCCGGTGGTGGCGCACGGCAGCGAGGCGCTGAAGCGCCGCGTCGTGCCGCAGGTGCTGAGCGGCGAGAAGATCGCCGCGCTGGCCATCACCGAGCCCGGCGGCGGCTCCGACGTGGCGGCGCTGCGCACCACGGCCGTGCGCGATGGCGACCACTACATCGTCAACGGCGAGAAGACCTTCATCACCTCGGGCATGCGCGCCGATTTCCTCAGCGTGGCGGTGCGCACCGACCCGGCCAACCGCGGCCCCGGCGGCGTGTCGCTGCTGCTGATCGAAGGCGACACGCCGGGGCTGTCGCGCAGCGAGCTGAAGAAGATGGGCTGGTGGGCCAGCGACACCGCGCACCTGCGCTTCGACGGCTGTCGCGTGCCGGTGGGCAACCTGATCGGCGAGGAGGGTGGCGGCTTCAAGGCCATCATGCACAACTTCAACCACGAGCGCTTGATGATGGCCACGCTGGCCTGCGCCTATGCGCAGGCCTGCACCGAAGAAGCATTGGACTGGGCGCGCGAGCGCAAGACCTTCGGCGCGCCGCTGTCCGAGCGCCAGGTCATCCGCCACAAGCTGGTGGACATGGCCACGCGCGTGGAGTGCGCGCGGGCCCTGGTCTACGACCTGGCCTGGCGGCTGCAACAGCGGCTGGGGCCGGCCGAGGCGATGGTCGCGCGCACCTGCATGGCGAAGATCGTTTCCACGCAGGCGATGCAGTTCTGCGCCGACCAGGCGGTGCAGATCCTCGGCGGCATGGGCTTCATGCGCGGCACGAAGAGCGAGCGCATCTACCGCGAGGTCAAGGTCATGGTCATCGGCGGCGGCTCGGAAGAGATCATGAAGGACCTGGCCGCGCGCCAGATGGCGATCTGAGCGCGCCGCGGCAGCATGCCGCGGCTCACTTCCCGGAAAGGATGGCCTTCTCGTCGTCCTCGCGGTAAGACTTGCCTTCACAGTCGGCCTTGAAGTTCTCCTGGTCGAGCTCCAGTGCCTGCGCCTTGCGCGTCAGTTCGCGGTTGCGCATGTTCCAGGCTTCCGCGGCCTGGTTGCGCGTATCGGCGCGTGCCCTGTAGGTCTTGGCCATCTGCTCGGCATTGGGTCCGATCGCGGCGCGGTCGGCCTCGAGCTGCGCGGTGGCCTTGTCGATCGCGGCCTTGTCGTTGTCCAGCGCGCGCCGCTGCCGATCGCCGGTCGGGCCAGACGGCTGTGCGGTCTGGAACTTCGCCGCCCTGTCGTTGTAGTCGGCGATCTGCTGCTGTAGTGCCGTCGTGCGCCGCGAGATGTCCTCGGCCGACTGCGCAAGCTTCTGCATTGCCGCCTCGTCGCCCTTCAGCGATTCATCGATCTTCTGTCAACTCGTCGCGTTCGCGGTCGAGCGCGCTGCGTTCGCTCTCCAGCTCGGGCTTGCGTGCCGCCAAGTCCTTTTGCTGCGCCAGGCAGGCGCGCAGCTCCTCGCGGCTGAGCAGCTTGCCGCCCTTGGCCGTGCCGATGGACTTGTTGCCCGCGCCCTGCGCGCTTGCGGCGGGGGCCAGCGCAACGAGCAACAACGGGATCAGGAGCTTGGCGAGGGTCTTCATGGTCCTGCGGGTTCGGGCAGTGGCCGGCCGCGGCCGGCGGGGGAGGAATCATGCCACCGCAACGAGGCGGCCCGGCGCATCGGTTATCTTGCGCGCATGAGCGAGCTGAGCTTCTTCTGGCATGACTACGAGACTTTCGGCGCCGTGCCGCGCCGCGACCGGCCGGCGCAGTTTGCCGGGCTGCGCACCGATGCCGAGCTGAACCCGATCGACGCGCCGGTGATGTGCTTCTGCCGGCCGGCACCGGATTTCCTGCCCGAGCCCGAGGCCTGCCTGCTCACCGGCATCGTGCCGCAGCAGTGTCTTGAGAAGGGCCTGCCTGAACATGCCTTTGCCGATGCCATTGAGTTGCAGCTGGCGCGCCCCGGCACGGTGGGTGTGGGCTACAACTCGATCCGCTTCGACGACGAGGTGACGCGCTTTCTGTTCTGGCGCAATCTGCTCGACCCGTATGCGCGCGAATGGCAGAACCAGTGCGGCCGCTGGGACTTGCTCGACGTGCTGCGCTGCGCCTGGGCGCTGCGCCCTCGAGGGTATCGAATGGCCCCGCCACGAAGACGGCCGTCCCTCCTTCAAGCTGGAGCACCTGGCCCGCGCCAACGCGCTGGACCACGACAGCGCGCACGACGCCCTGTCCGACGTGCGCGCCACACTCGCCCTGGCACGGCTGCTGAAGGGCCGGCAGCCGAAGCTGTGGGACTTCTGCCTGCGCTTGCGCAAGAAGGATGCCGTGCAGGGCGAGATCGCCGAGGCGCAGGCTCAGGGCCGGCCCTTCCTGCACGTGTCGGGCCGCTACGGTACCGAGCGCGGCTGCCTCGCCGTGGTCTGGCCGCTGGCGCCGCACCCGACGAACAAGAACGAGCTCATCGTCTGGGACCTGTCGCAGGATCCGTCCGAACTGCCTTTGCTGAACGTGGCGAGTCTGCGGCAGCGCCTCTTCAGTCGCGCCGAGGACCTGCCGCCCGGCGTGAGTCGCCTGCCCATCAAGACCATCCACATCAACAAGTCGCCGGTGGTCATCGCCAACCTCAAGACGCTGACGCCGGCGATGGCGCAGCGTTGGGGAGTCGACGTGGATCAGGCGATGCGCCATGCCGACGCGGCGGCGCGCCATGCCGGCAAGCTCGCCGGCATGTGGCCTGACGTGTTCCAGCGCCCGCAAGCCGATAGGCCGCCGGATGTGGACCAGGATCTCTATGGCGGCTTCATTGGCAACGAAGACCGGCGCACCCTGCAGCGGCTGCGCGCCTTGAGTCCGGAGAAACTGGCCGACAAGCGACCTGCGTTCTCGGACCCGCGGCTCGCGGAACTGTTGTTTCGCTTTCGCGCGCGCAACTTTCCCGAAACGCTGCATGCCGCCGAACAGGTGCAATGGCAGGAGCACTGCGCCGGCCGCCTTTGCGAAGGATCGGCAGGGGCGCTCGGGCTGCGTGAATTTGGCGAACGCCTGGCGTCACTCGAGGCCGGCACCGATGAGCGCGGCCGTGGCATCCTGGCCGCGCTTCGGGCCTATGCGCAGCAGATCGCGCCGCGCTGCGGCGCAGCGCCCTGATCGACCGGCCGTGCCGCTTGACTCGCGGCGGGGTGTTCATCCGCCACGAGGGTCCGCGCAGGCAGGCCCTCGGGTCGGGACTCAGCGCTTCGGCGCTGTCGTGGCGTCGGTGGTGTCCACCTGGCCTTGCAGGTTCATGCCCAGGCTGTTGGGCGCGCTGGCTTCTTTGGCCTGCTCTTCGTGAATGCAGGCATCGACGATGCGGCGGCCCCGCGCCGTGTCCATGAGCATCGACTTGGCCGGAATCTGCACCATCAGCATCGGCCCGCCGGCAACCTCTTCGAGCCGCAAGGCTCCGGTCGAGGAACGCACCGGCTTCATCGTGTAAGCCTTGCTGCTGAAGGTCACGACGACATAGCCGTCGACCTGGTGTTTCGACACGCTCAGCGTCTGCTTGAACTCGCAGTCGTAGGGGCCGACATAGGCCTGCGCCGCGGCCAGCAGCTGCTCGGGGCTGGCGACGCCCAGGGTGGGAATCGCCGCCACGACCGCAGGCACCGGCGCCTTGGCTGCCGATTTTGCGGAGGGCTTGTCCTGAGCCGCGACCAGGGTCGACAGCGCGAGCGAGGCGCCCAACAGCGCCAGCGAACGGAGTGTTTTCACGAGTGGCCCTGTGTCAGTGGGAGATGGGTGATTGTGCCGCGACTGTCGACGCCCGGCAAACGCGGAATTGGGCGGCAAGCGTGACCCAGTTCGGACTTTGCGCGACCGCGCAGGGCCTGCATGGCCCCGCCCGGCTGGCCGCAGCCTCAGGCCTCGACCTTCTCCGCGGCATCGCTGTAGTCGCCGATCCTGTCGAAGTTCAGGTACTGGTAGACACTGGCGCTGGCCGCACCGAGCACGCCCATGTCGCGCATGTACTCCTCGCGCGTGGGAATGCGCCCGAGCTTGGAGCAGATCGCGGCCAGTTCGGCCGATCCGAGATAGACGTTGGAGTTCTTGCCCAGACGGTTGGGGAAGTTGCGCGTGCTGGTCGAGAACACGGTGGCGCCTTCCTTGACCTGCGCCTGGTTGCCCATGCACAGGCTGCAGCCGGGCATTTCCATGCGCGCGCCCGCCGTGCCGAGCACGCCGTAGTGCCCCTCTTCGCTGAGCTGGCGCGCGTCCATCTTCGTCGGCGGCGCCACCCACAGCTTGACGGGAATGTCGCGCTTGCCTTCGAGCAGCTTGCTGGCGGCACGGAAGTGGCCGATGTTGGTCATGCAGCTGCCGATGAAGACCTCGTCGATGCTCGCGCCGGCGACGTCGGACAGCGTCTTCACGTCGTCCGGGTCGTTCGGGCAGGCGACGATGGGCTCGACGATGTCCTTCAGGTCGATCTCGATCACCGCGGCATATTCGGCGTCGGCGTCACGCTTCAGCAGTTGCGGGTTCTTCAACCAGGCTTCCTGCGCGGCGATGCGCCGCTGCAGCGTGCGGGCGTCGGCATAACCCTCGGCAATCATCCACTTCATCAGCGTGATGTTGCTGTGGATGTACTCCTTGATCGGCTCGGGGTTCAGGTGCACGGTGCAACCGGCGGCCGAGCGCTCGGCCGAAGCATCGCTGAGCTCGAAGGCCTGTTCCACCTTCAGCTCGGGCAGGCCCTCGATTTCGAGAATGCGGCCGGAGAAGATGTTCTTCTTGCCTTGCTTGGCCACGGTCAGCAATCCGGCCTTGATGGCGTACAGCGGAATCGCGTTCACCAGGTCGCGCAGCGTCACCCCGGGTTGCATGCTGCCCTTGAAGCGCACCAGCACGCTTTCGGGCATGTCCAGCGGCATCACGCCGGTGGCCGCAGCAAAGGCCACCAGGCCCGAGCCGGCCGGGAAGCTGATGCCGATGGGAAAGCGCGTGTGGCTGTCGCCGCCGGTGCCCACGGTATCGGGCAGCAGGAAGCGGTTCAGCCAGCTGTGGATCACGCCGTCACCCGGGCGCAGGCTGATGCCACCGCGCGTGCTGATGAACTCGGGCAGCTCATGGTGTGTCTTCACGTCCACCGGCTTGGGGTAGGCCGCGGTGTGGCAGAAGCTCTGCATCACCAGGTCGGCACTGAAGCCCAGGCAGGCCAGGTCCTTCAGTTCGTCGCGCGTCATCGGGCCGGTGGTGTCCTGGCTGCCGACGCTGGTCATGCGCGGTTCGCAGTAGGTGCCGGGGCGTACCCCCAGGCCCTCGGGCAAGCCACAGGCGCGGCCCACCATCTTCTGCGCCAGCGTGAAGCCCTTGTTGCTGGCTGCCGGGCTTTGCGGCAGGCGGAACAAGGTGCTCGCCGGCAGGCCGAGTGCTTCACGCGCCTTGGCGGTCAGGCCGCGGCCGATGATCAGCGGGATGCGGCCGCCGGCGCGCACCTCGTCGAACAGCACCTCGCTCTTGACCTTGAACTCGGCGATGACCTTGCCGTCTTTCAGCGCCTTGCCTTCGTAGGGCCGAAGCTCGATGGTGTCGCCCATGTGCATCTGGCTGACGTCGAGCTCGATCGGCAGCGCGCCCGAGTCTTCCATGGTGTTGTAGAAGATCGGCGCGATCTTGCCGCCCAGGCACACCCCGCCGAAACGCTTGTTCGGCACGAAGGGGATGTCCTCGCCGGTGAACCACAGCACCGAATTGGTGGCCGACTTGCGGCTGGAGCCGGTGCCGACCACGTCGCCGACATAGGCGACGAGATGACCGCGCGCGCGCAGATCCTCGATGAACTTCACCGGGCCGCGCTTGCCTTCTTCTTCCGGTGTGACGCCGGGGCGCGGGTTCTTGTGCATGGCCAGCGCATGCAGCGGGATGTCGGGCCGGCTCCAGGCGTCGGGCGCGGGCGACAGGTCGTCGGTGTTGATCTCGCCGGCCACCTTGAAGATGCTGACGGTGATGCTCTCGGCGACTTCGGGCCGCGAGGTGAACCACTCGGCGTCGGCCCAGCTTTTCAGCACGGCCTTGGCCTGGGCATTGCCGGCGTCGGCCTTGTCCTTGACGTCGTGGAACTGGTCGAACATCAGCAGCGTCTTCTTCAGGCCCGCAGCAGCCACCTCGGCCACGGCCGGGTGATCCAGCAGGTCGATCAGCGGGGCAATGTTGTAGCCGCCGAGCATCGTGCCCAGCAGTTCGGTGGCGCGCGCCGGCGTGATCAGCGCGCAACTCTCGCTGCCGTGGGCCAGCGCCGCCAGGTAGCTGGCCTTGACCTTGGCGGCATCGTCCACGCCGGCCGGCACCCGGTAGGTGATGAGCTCGACCAGCGCCTTCTCCTCGCCCGCGGGTGGCGCCTTGAGCAGCTCGATCAGCTCGGCGGTTTGTTTGGCCGAAAGCGGCAGTGGCGGGATGCCGAGCGCGGCGCGCTCCGCGACATGTTGGCGATAGGCTTGTTGCATGATGAAATCTCCTGGCGAATGAGGTCGAACGGTGATGCGATGATGGGTCACGAAGCTTTCGGCACGATGACCTTCAGCCCCTTGAAGTAGTCACGGAAGAAGCCGCCATCGCGGGTGATCAGCGCGCTCGATTGAAGCAAGGCGTGTGCCCCGATCAGGAAATCGGCCACCACGCGTTCGCGCTTGCCGCCGCGTGCACGGAAGCGCTTGTTCATGTGGCCGGCACGCATGGCCGAAGCCTCGGTGATGGGCTCGAAGCGCACGCCGAGCCCGCCCAGCGTGTCCATCAGGCTGACCGAGGTGTCGAGCATGGCCTGCACCTCGGCCACCACGGCCTCGCAGACCACGACATCGTCGATGGCCAGCGCGTCCTCGATGCACGCCTGCGACGCCTCGGCGTGCACCGGGTCGTCGATCAGCATGTCGATCAGCACCGATGAGTCGATGGCGATCATCGTGCTACCGGTCCAGCGGGTCGCCAGGGGCGCGGCCACGAATCGCGCGCATGGCCTCGTCGGTGGTCTGCAGCCCGTCGACCAGCTTGAACTTGCCGCGCACTTTGCGCAGCGCCTCGCTCACGTCCTTGCGCAGGATGATGCGCCCGCCGTCCAGTTCCACGCGCAACATGGTGCCCTTGGTCAGGCCCAGCGCATCGCGCACTGCCTTGGGCAAGGTGATCTGTCCGCGTTCGGCAACGATGGCTTCCATGGCCGGTATCCTTCATTCAGTATGCATGAAGTATACGTACCTTCGCATGCATGCAGAAATCATCCGACTCGATCCAGGGGCGGTTCGAAGAAGGCTTGCCGCACCTCGATCGGCAACTGCGCGCCATCGGCGTACGAAGTCCGGTGCGCGCGTTGCAGCAGGTGCCAGAAATAGCGGAAGCTGGCGCGGTCGTGCAGCGTGTCGCGGTGGCGGATCGGCGCCCAGTCGGCGGCCTGCGCGGCCATCAGGATCTCGATGGCCTGGTCGACCTCGGCCACGCTGGGCGCAAAGGCATCGACGATGACGCGGATCTGCGCCGGATGGATGCTCCACATGCGCGTGTAGCCCAGCTGGCGCGAGGCCTTGGTGGCCGCCGCCGCCAGCGCGGCGGTGTCCTTGAACTCGGTGACCACGCAGTGCGAGGGCGTCTTTGCGAAGGCGTGGCAGGCGGCCGAGATTTCCAGCTTGGCGCGCAGCACCAGCGGATGTTCGAACTGACCGGTCGAACTCATGCCTGACGCGGGGATCGCGCCGCGGTGCGCCGAGACGAAGTCCATCACGCCGAAGGACAGCGATTCGATGCGCGGGTGCGCGGCCAGGGCGTGCACCTCGCGCAGCGCACCGTGGGTTTCCACCAGCGCATGTAGCGGTATCGGTGCGGACAGGCCGGCACTGCGCGCGGCCGCGTCGATGGCGTCGACGGCGCGCTGCAACTCAGCCAGGCCGCGCGGCTTGGGAATCATCAGGTACGCCAGCCGCGCCCCGGCCGCATGCACCACGGTGGATACCACTTCGCCGAAGGCCGGATGGTCCACCGGCATGACGCGCACGCCGACGCGGCCGAAGCGGTTGTGTGGCGAGTTCACCAGCTCGGACATCAGCAGCGCGTGTTCGCGCTCGCCGCCGACCGGCGCGCCATCCTCGCCGTCGAGCGTGATGTCGAACACCGGCCCGAGCTCGGCCTGCAGTTCCAGGCTCTTGCGCATGCGTGCTTCCACGCCGCAGTAGTGGTCGCACACCGGCAGGGCGCGCGCGGATTCGCCTTCGTCGAAGAGCGCCTCGCCCGGCCTGACGCGCGCGCGCGCCGCTTGGTCCGCGATCCCGGCAAACGGCACGCCGGACGCGTCGGGTGCCGCCCGCTGCGTGTCGCTCACCGCGGCGTTACAGCAGGTGCTTGACGCCGTCCTGCTCGCTCTGCAGCTCGGCCAGGGTCCGGTTGATGCATTCCCGGCTGAAGGCATCGATGGCCAGGCCTTCGACGATCTTGTACTCGCCGCCGGCACAGGTGACCGGGTAACCGAACATCACGTCCTTCGGGATGCCGTACTCGCCATTGCTGGGCACACCCATCGTGACCCAGGCGCCCTGCGTGCCCAGCGCCCAGTCGTGCATGTGGTCGATGGCCGCGTTGGCGGCCGACGCGGCAGAGGACAGGCCGCGTGCGGCGATGATCGCCGCGCCGCGCTTGCCCACGGTGGGCAGGAAGGTGTCGGCGTTCCAGACGGCGTCGTTGATCATGTCCTTGACCGACGCGCCGTCGATGGTGGCGAAGCGGTAGTCGGCATACATCGTCGGCGAGTGGTTGCCCCACACGACCATCGACTTGATCGCGCTCACCGGCTTGCCGGTCTTGGCGGCGAGCTGGCTCAAGGCGCGGTTGTGGTCCAGCCGCAGCATGGCAGTGAAGTTCTTGCGCGGCAGATCGGGCGCGCTCTTCATCGCGATGTAGGCGTTGGTGTTGGCCGGGTTGCCGACCACCAGTACCTTGACGTTGCGGCTGGCCACGGCGTTCAGCGCCTTGCCCTGGCCGATGAAGATCTGGCCGTTGATCGACAGCAGTTCGGCGCGCTCCATGCCCGGGCCGCGCGGGCGCGAGCCGACGAGCAGCGCGTAGTCGGCATCCTTGAACGCACCCATCGGGTCGCTGTGCGCCTGCATGCCGGCGAGCAGCGGGAAGGCACAGTCCTCAAGCTCCATCATCACGCCCTTGAGGGCGTTCTGCGCCTTCTCGTCGGGGATCTCCAGCATCTGCAGGATGACCGGCTGGTCCTTGCCCAGCATTTCACCGGAAGCGATGCGGAACAGCAGGGCATAACCGATCTGGCCGGCAGCGCCGGTCACGGCCACACGGGCGGGCTTCTTGCTCATGGGAACTCCGTAAGAGATGGGTGGAGGGAGGGTTCGGGTCGGACGGATCGCGGCGCCCAGGCAAGTGTAGGCCAGAGCGCGGCGGCTTCTAAGGGTTCACCCGAAGCATAGCTCAACTCTTATGTCTTATAGAAGATATCTGTGACCAAAAGGGTGGACGACCCGTGGCGCCTGTGCTGCAATCGATTCATGCTCGCCCTCAAGACCCCGCATGGCAGCGGTACCGACAGCAGTGCCGACAATTCGGCCCCGGCGTTCAGCCCGCTGTACCAGCAGATCAAGGGCCTGTTGACGCGCAGCCTGAGTTCCAGCGAATGGAAGCCCGGTGAGGCCTTGCCCAGCGAGAGCGAACTGGCGCAGCGCTTCAAGGTCAGCCAGGGCACGGTGCGCAAGGCGCTGGATGCACTCGCCGCTGACGGGCTGCTGGTGCGCCGGCAGGGCAAGGGCACCTTCGTCGCCACGCATGCCGAGGCGCAGGTGCAGTACCGTTTTCTGCGTCTGATGCCCGACCAGGGCCCGCGCGAGGCGATGCAGCGGCGTTTCCTGGACTTTCGCCGCCTGCGCGCGCCGGCGGAGATCGCGCGCGCGCTCGACTTGGACAGCGGCGACAGCGTGCTGCAACTGCGCCGCCTGCTGCTGGCGGGGGAGGTGCCAGTGGTGTTGGACGATATCTGGCTTCCGGCGCGGCCGTTCAAGGGGCTGACCGCCGAGCGCCTTTCGGCCTACCGCGGTCCGATGTACAGCCTGTTCGAGGCGGAATTCGGCGTGCAGATGATCCGCGCGGAGGAAAAGATCCGTGCCGTCGCCGCTGCCGGAGCCGAGGCCGGCCTGCTGGACTTGCCCGTCGGCGCGCCGCTGCTGCTGGTGGAGCGGCGCTCGCTGACCTACGCCGACCGCCCCGTCGAATTGCGCCGTGGCCTGTACCGCACCGAAGCGCACTACTATCGCAATGAGCTCAATTGACGACATCAGGCGCCCCGTGCCCAAGCTTCGAGTAAGGCCGGCAGGTTGAAATAAGATCGATGGGCGCCCACAGCGACTCTGCTGCGGGCGACGAGCACAAGGACACGAGATGGCAGACACGCTGAAGGAACGCCCGGTCTATCGCAACATCCACGTCTCGCAGATCGTCGGCTATCGGCTCCCGCCCGCGGGCATCGTGTCGATCCTGCACCGCGTCAGCGGCGCGCTGATGTTCCTGCTGCTGCCCTTCGTGATCTGGCTGTTCGACAACAGCTTGAGCAGCGAAATCTCCTTCGACCGATTTGCCAGCGTGTTCAGCGCCGGCGCACTTTTCCTGCCGGGCTGGTTCATCAAGCTGGTGTGCCTGGGGCTGATCTGGGCCTATCTGTTCCACTTCATCGCGGGCGCGCGCCACCTGTGGATGGACATGACGCACAGTGTCAGCAAGGAGCAGGGCCACGGCAGCGCGGTGATCACGCTGGCCCTGAGTTCGCTGCTCACCGTGGCGCTGGCCGCCAAGCTGTTCGGTCTGTTCTGAAGGAGGCGCGCATGAGCACGAACTTCGGATCCAAGCGCATCGTCGTCGGTGCGCACTACGGCTCGCGCGACTGGCTCAGCCAGCGTGTCACTGCGGTGTTGATGGCCTTGTTCACGCTGGTGCTGCTGGTGCAGGTGCTGCTGCCTGGCGAACTGGGCTACTACAAGTGGGCCGGCATCTTCTCGGCCCAGTGGATGAAGGTATTGACCTTCGTCGTCATCGTCGCGCTGGCCGTGCATGCCTGGGTCGGCGTGCGCGATATCTGGATGGACTATGTCAAGCCGGTGGGCCTACGCCTGGCGCTGCAGGTGTTCTCCATCGTCTGGTTGCTGGGCTGTGCCGGTTGGGCCGTCCAGGTCATTTGGAGACTGTAGATGGCAGCGGCACCGATTTCCAAGCGCAGGTTCGACGTCGTCATCGTCGGCGCCGGCGGCTCCGGCATGCAGGCCTCGCTGCGCCTGGCGCGCGCCGGCCTGAACGTGGCCGTGCTCAGCAAGGTGTTCCCGACGCGCTCGCACACCGTGGCGGCGCAGGGCGGCATCGGCGCCAGCCTGGGCAACATGTCCGAGGACAACTGGCACTACCACTTCTACGACACCATCAAGGGCAGCGACTGGCTCGGTGACCAGGACGCGATCGAGTTCATGTGCCGCGAGGCGCCGAACGTCGTCTACGAGCTCGAGCACTTCGGCATGCCCTTCGACCGCAACCCGGACGGCACGATCTACCAGCGCCCCTTCGGCGGCCACACGGCCAACTATGGTGAGAAGCCTGTCCAGAGGGCTTGCGCCGCGGCCGACCGCACCGGGCACGCGATGCTGCACACGCTGTACCAGCAGAACGTCAAGGCGCGCACCAACTTCTTTGTCGAGTGGATGGCGCTGGATCTGATCCGTGACGCCGACGGCGACGTGGTCGGCGTCACCGCGCTGGAGATGGAAACCGGCGAGCTGCACCTCTTCGAGGCCAAGACCACGCTGCTGGCCACCGGCGGCGCGGGGCGCATCTTCGCCGCCAGCACCAATGCCTTCATCAACACCGGCGACGGCCTGGGCATGGCGGCGCGTGCCGGCGTGCCGCTGGAGGACATGGAGTTCTGGCAGTTCCACCCGACCGGTGTGCACAACGCCGGCGTGCTGCTCACCGAAGGCTGCCGCGGCGAAGGCGCGATCCTGCGCAACGTCAATGGCGAGCGCTTCATGGAGCGCTATGCGCCGACGCTGAAGGACCTGGCGCCGCGCGACTTCGTGTCGCGCTGCATGGACCAGGAGATCAAGGAAGGTCGCGGCTGTGGGCCGAACAAGGACTACATCAACCTCGACATGACGCACCTGGGTGCCGAGACCATCATGAAGCGCCTGCCCAGCGTGTTCGAGATCGGCCACAACTTCGCCAACGTCGACATCACCAAGGAGCCGATCCCGGTGGTGCCGACCATTCACTACCAGATGGGCGGCATCCCGACCAACATCCACGGCCAGGTGGTGGCGCCGAAGGACGGCGATCCGAACGGCGTGGTCAACGGACTGTATGCGGTGGGCGAATGCTCCTGCGTCAGCGTGCACGGCGCCAACCGGCTGGGCACCAATTCGCTGCTCGACCTGCTGGTCTTCGGCCGCGCGGCCGGGCTGCACATCGTCGACCAGGTGGGCAAGACCAAGTCGCACAAGCCGCTGCCGGCCGATGCGGCTGAAGCGTCCCTTTCGCGCCTGGCGCGGCTGGACGGCAGTGCCTCGGGTGAATACGCGCAGGACGTGGCCAACGACATCCGCAACGCGATGCAACTGCATGCCGGCGTCTTCCGCACCCAGGCCAGCATGGACGAAGGCGTGGTCAAGATCGCGGCGCTGGCCGAGCGCGTCAAGGCCATCACGCTGAAGGACAAGAGCAAGGTCTTCAACACCGCGCGCATCGAGGCGCTGGAAGTCGAGAACCTGATCGAGGCGGCGCGTGCCACCATCGTCTCGGCGGCGGCGCGGCACGAAAGCCGCGGCGCGCACACGGTCAACGACTACGCCGACAGCCCCGAGTTCCCCCTCGGCCGCAACGATGGGCGGTGGATGAAGCACACGTTGTGGTACTCGGACGGCGACCGGCTCGACTACAAGCCGGTGAAGCTGAAGCCGCTGACAGTGGAATCCGTCCCGCCGAAGGTCCGCACGTTCTGAAAGACATCCCATGACTCTGCGCACGTTCCAGATCTACCGCTATGACCCGGACAAGGATGCCAAGCCCTACATGCAGACGCTGCAGGTCGAGCTCGACGGCTCGGAGCGCATGCTGCTCGACGCGCTGATGAAGCTCAAGGCCGTCGACCCCTCCTTGAGCTTCCGCCGCTCCTGCCGCGAAGGCGTGTGCGGTTCGGACGCGATGAACATCAACGGCAAGAACGGCCTGGCCTGCCTGACCAACATGCGCACCTTGCCGGGCACGATCGTGCTCAAGCCGCTGCCCGGGTTGCCGGTGGTGCGCGACCTGATCGTCGACATGACGCAGTTCTTCACCCAGTACAACTCGATCAAGCCCTACCTGGTGAACGACACGCCGCCGCCCGAGAAGGAACGCCTGCAGTCGCCCGAGGAGCGCGACGAACTGAACGGCCTGTACGAGTGCATCCTGTGCGCCAGTTGCTCGACCAGCTGCCCCAGCTTCTGGTGGAACCCGGACAAGTTCGTCGGTCCGGCCGGGCTGCTTCAGGCCTATCGCTTCATCGTCGACAGCCGCGACCAGGACACCGCGGCACGGCTCGACAACCTGGAAGATCCGTATCGGTTGTTCCGTTGCCACACCATCATGAATTGCGTCGATGTTTGTCCTAAGGGCTTGAATCCGACGCGCGCCATTGGCAAGATCAAAGAAATGATTGTGCGGCGCACAATTTGAGTGCATCGAGTTCAAGACCCCACAAGGCAAGGCGTGGAACCTTTGATCGACGAGACGGGCTTTGAGCCGCCTGAAGTGGGCATGCCGCCGGGGCTTGCTGGAGAACGACTTGTTCATCGACGGTTTCTTCCAGCGGCACGAGCACACGCTCAGTGTGCGCGAAGCCGACGGGTTGAGATGGTTGATGGATCTGTCTGACAATGACTTGCTCGATCTGCTGCTGCGACGCAGCGAGTTGCCGTCCGATCTGGGCCGGCCCGAGGTGAATGAGGTGCTGGGGTTGATGCGCCGACCGGCACCGGAGTTTTTTACAGAAGGAAGAACGCCATGATGTCCCTGTCCGATGTGAAAGCCACGCTGTCGTTCTCGGATGGCAGCCCGACGATGGATTTGCCGATCTACAAGGGCAGCATCGGCCCGGAAGTGATCGACATCCGCAAGCTGTACGCGCAGACCGGCAAGTTCACCTACGACCCGGGCTTCCTGTCCACGGCCTCGTGCAACTCGACCATCACCTACATCGACGGCGACAAGGGCGAGTTGCTGTACCGCGGCTACCCGATCGAGCAACTCGCCACGCAGTGCGACTTTCTCGACACCTGCTACCTGCTGCTGTACGGCGAGCTGCCGAATGCCGTGCAGCAGAAGGACTTCCACAAGCTCGTCAACAACCACACCATGGTCAACGAGCAGATGCAGTTCTTCCTGCGCGGCTTCCGCCGCGACGCGCACCCGATGGCGGTGATGACCGGGCTGGTGGGCGCGCTGTCGGCCTTCTATCACGACAGCACCGACATCAACAATCCGCGACACCGCGACATCGCCGCCATCCGGCTGATCGCCAAGATGCCCACGCTGGTGGCCATGGCCTACAAGTATGGCGTCGGCCAGCCCTACATGTATCCGCGCAACGAGCTGAGCTATGCCGGCAACTTCATGCGCATGATGTTTGCCACGCCCTGCGAGGACTACCACCCGAACGAGGTGCTGGTGCGGGCGATGGACCGCATCTTCATCCTGCATGCCGACCACGAGCAGAACGCCAGCACCTCGACGGTTCGGCTGTGCGGCAGCTCCGGTACCAACCCCTTCGCGGCCATCGCCGCTGGCGTGGCCTGCCTGTGGGGCCCGGCGCATGGCGGCGCCAACGAGGCCTGCCTGAACATGCTGGAGGACATCCAGAAGGTGGGCGGCGTCGAGCGGATCGGCGAGTTCGTCAAGCAGGTCAAGGACAAGAACTCCAACGTCAAGCTGATGGGTTTCGGCCACCGCGTGTACAAGAACTACGACCCGCGCGCCAAGCTGATGCGCGAGACCTGCCACGAGGTGCTCGAGGCGCTCGGCCTGCACGACGACCCGCTGTTCAAGCTGGCGATGGCCTTGGAGAAGATCGCGCTGGAAGACGACTATTTCGTCTCGCGCAAGCTCTACCCGAACGTCGACTACTACTCGGGCATCGTGCAGCGCGCGATCGGCATCCCGGTGAGCCTGTTCACGGCCATCTTCGCACTGGCGCGCACCGTCGGCTGGATCGCGCAACTGAACGAGATGATCTCCGACCCCGAGTACAAGATCGGACGGCCACGTCAGCTGTACGCCGGTTCTGTGTCGCGTAACGTCGTGCCCGTCGCCCGCCGTTGAAGACACTCGTGCCGCGTTGGCAAGGCGCGGCGTTGCTGCTCGTGGTGGCGCTGCTCGGGGGCTGCAATGCCATGCTCGCGCAGAACCCCTCGTCGCCGATGCGGCCGGTGAACGCGGTGCGCGACGGCGACGAGTCGCGTCTGCTGCTGCAGGGCCATGACGTGGTGGCGTACTTCACTCAGGGGCAGGCGGTGCAGGGCAGGGCCGAGTTCCGCAGCACTCATGAAGGCGTGGCCTACCACTTCGCCAGTGCAGCCAATCGGTCGCTGTTCGAGCAGAACCCGCGCAAGTACCAGCCCGCGTATCACGGTTACGACGCGACCCGGATCGTCTTCGCCATCCCCGATGGTGGCGACCCGCGCGTCTGGCGAGTGATCGACGGGCGGCTGTTCATATTTGCCGATGAGGCCTCCAAGTCCGCCTTCGAGTTGGACACCCCGGCCAATGTCGCGTTGGCCGACCAGTACTGGAAATCCGAGGTCGAAGGCAGCAACAGCACCTGGCAGCGCGCCAGGCGCCGGCTCGATCGGGTGCCGCACTACAAGAGCAGCGACGAACTGGCGCGCGAGGTCGCGGCGGCCAAGGCCAAGACCAGTTGACACGCGCCGACCAGCGGACGGGCCACCCCCTGCATAGCGCGGCGCGTTCCTCATGACATCCCGCCTGGTGCGCTGGGCGCTGCGCCTGGGCCTGTGGCTGTTGGCGTTGACACTGGCAATCGTCCTGGGATTCACGCTCTTCGCGGTCAGCGCCCTGCCGCCGCTGCAGCCCTGGCACACCGAACTGCTGCGCAAGGAATTCTCGGCCGATGCGCACGACGGGCTGGATTTCGTGGGCTACCGCAAGCTCGAGGCGGAACTCTTCGACGAGCTGGCGCACAAGACCGATGCCTGGGTGCGCGACGGGATCGGTGGCTCCTGCGTCCACTTCGGCACCGCAAATGCGGACTGCGCGGCCGATGCCCGTGAGGCTCTTGCCAACAGCCGCTTCAACAAGTCCGGCCAGCCGCACCGCTTGGCCGAGGGCGCACCCTTCAACCGGTCGTTCCGCCTGGCGCAGCCGCAGCCACAAGGGCATGCGCTGCTGATTCATGGGCTGACCGACTCGCCGTATTCGATGAAGGCGCTGGCGCAGTCGCTGCATGCGCGTGGCTTCGAGGTCACGGTCTTGCGCCTTCCGGGGCACGGCACGCTGCCGTCGATGATGGCCGAGATGAGCACGCGCGACTGGAGCGCCGCGGTGCGCATCGCAGCCCGCGACGTGGCCTCGCGCACGCTTGCCCACCAGCCGTTCTACATCGGCGGATATTCATCGGGCGGCACGCTGGCATTGCAGTATGCGTTGGATGCCCTGCAGGACGGCAGCCTGCGCCGGCCCGACCGGGTGTTGCTGGTCTCGCCGGCGATCGAGCTGACACCGGTGGCGTCGCTGTCCGAGCTGATCGATGTCCTCACCATCGTGCCGCTGCCGGTGCTGGACAAGGTGCGCTGGCAGAGCATCGCCCCGGAGTTCGACCCCTACAAGTTCAACTCCTTCCCGGTCAACGCGTCGCGCCAGATCAACCGCGCCACGCGCGCGCTGCACCGCGCGTTGGCGCAGGCCGAGCGCGACGGGCGGCTGTCGCAGTTGCCCGCGGTGGTGGCCTGGCAATCGGTGGTCGATTCCACCGTCGGCTCGGTCGGCGTGGCCGATCGGCTCTTTGCGCGGCTGCGCGATCCGAAACACCGCCTGGTGATCTTCGACCTGAACCGCATGCCCGAATTTCGTGGCGTGGCCCGCCCCGCGGCGCGCGCACTCATCGAGCGGCTGGAGCGCGGCCAGCGTGGCTACACGCTGGACATCGTGAGCAATGCCGACGCGACGGGCGCGCGCATCGGCGTCGTCAGGCTGGCGCCCGATGGCGGCCGCGAAGTGCGTGACACTGCGCTCGACTGGCCGGGCAGCCTGGTCTCGCTGGGCCATGTGGCGCTGCCCTTTCCGCCGGACGATCCGGTCTATGGCTTCGTTCCCGGCAGCGGGCGCGATGGCATCCCGAGCATCGGCTCGTGGCTGCTGCGCGGCGAGAGCGGAGCCATCACCCTCTCGCTCGGCTCGCTGACCCGGCTGCGCAGCAACCCCTTTTGGCCGTTGATCGATGCCGACGTGGCCGGGCTCGTGGCGCAGGACCTGGCTGTTCCGCCGCGCTGAGATCGCACCGAGCCGTGCAGTGCCTCAGGCGGCGGCCTCGAGCCCAGTGTCGAAGTGCGCCTGCATCAAGGTGCGCGCGCGCGGTCCGTCACGGGCGTCGATGGCCAGCATCAGCGCGCGATGTTCGGCCAAGGAATCGGCCAGACGACCCTGCTTGAACAGTGAGTGGTGGCGGTTCAGCTTCATCACCTTGCGCAGGTCGGTGACGATCTGCATGGCCCAGCGGTTGCCGGCGATCTCCAACAAGGCCATGTGGAACTGCTCGTTGGCGGCGAAGAAGGCATCGCGTTGCCGCACCTGCTTTTCAAGCCGATCATGCAGCTGCTGCAGGCGCTTGCGCTGCGCATCGTCGGCGTGTCGTGCCACCCATGCTGCGGCATCGCTTTCGAGCAAGCCCAGCAGGTGGTAGACCTGGGCCACGTCATCGCGCGACACGTCGGTGACATAGGCGCCGCGCCGCACCCTCATCGTTACCAGGCCTTCGACCGCCAGCACCTTGAGCGCCTCGCGCAGCGGCGTGCGGCTGATGCCGAACTGCTGGGTCAGCTTCATTTCGTCGATCCAACTGCCTGGTTCGAGCACGCGGCTGTAGATCTGCTGGCGCAGGCGGTCGGCCACCTCCTGGTACAGCGCGCGCGGCGACAAGGATCGCGGTGTGTTGGGGTTGGAGCCGTCTGCGGGCGCGAGGTCCGGCGGGACGCTCATGTCAGGCCGATGACGGTTTTGCATTCATAATTATGGATAATACAGCGTCGCGCGAGCTTTGCCTGCAAGGCCGGCGCGGGGCCTGCGGGCCCGAGTGCCGGCGCCGAAGGCTGCGCGATTTGCGCGACACTTGGGCCGATCGCCACGACGCATTGTCGACATACCGCCGCGACCGGTCGCGGCCACTGGAGAGCCCTCATGCCCGGACCCGTCGAACAAGCCAACGCCGCACTCGAAGCCTGGGCCCAGGCCGCCGCCAAGTCGGTGCCGGGCGGCAAGCTGGCGGCGCTGAACTGGGTCACGCCCGAGGGCATCAACGTTAAACCGCTGTACACCGCGGCCGACCTGCAGGGCCTGCCGCACACCGACACGTTGCCCGGATTCGCGCCCTTCGTGCGCGGCCCGCAGGCCACGATGTACGCGGTGCGGCCGTGGACCATCCGCCAGTACGCGGGCTTCTCCACCGCCGAGGAAAGCAATGCCTTCTACCGCCAGGCGCTGGCCGCCGGCGGGCAGGGCGTCAGCGTCGCCTTCGACCTGGCCACCCATCGCGGCTACGACAGCGACCATCCGCGCGTCACCGGCGACGTCGGCAAGGCCGGCGTGGCCATCGACTCGGTGGAGGACATGAAGATCCTGTTCGACGGCATCCCGCTGGACAAGGTGAGCGTGTCCATGACGATGAACGGCGCGGTGCTGCCGATCCTGGCTGGCTACGTGGTAGCAGCGGAGGAGCAGGGCGTGGGCCAGGAGCAGTTGAGCGGGACCATCCAGAACGACATCCTCAAGGAGTTCATGGTCCGCAACACCTACATCTACCCGCCCGAGCCGAGCATGCGCATCATCGGCGACATCATCGAGTACACGGCGCAGAAGATGCCGAAGTTCAACTCGATCAGCATCTCCGGCTACCACATGCAGGAAGCCGGTGCCAACCAGGCGCTGGAACTGGCCTTCACACTGGCCGACGGCAAGGAGTATGTGAAGACCGCGCTGGCCAAGGGCCTGGACGTCGACGACTTCGCCGGCCGCCTGAGTTTCTTCTGGGCGATCGGCATGAACTTCTATCTCGAGATCGCCAAGATGCGCGCCGCGCGGGGGTTGTGGTGCCGCATCATGCAGGGCTTCGGCGCCAAGAAGCCCAAGAGCCTGATGCTGCGCACCCACTGCCAGACCAGCGGCTGGAGCCTGACCGAACAGGACCCATACAACAACGTCGTGCGCACCACGATCGAGGCCATGGCCGCGGTCTTCGGCGGCACGCAGAGCCTGCACACCAACAGCTTCGACGAAGCCATCGCACTGCCCACCGAGACCAGCTCGCGCATTGCGCGCAACACCCAGCTGATCATCCAGGAAGAGACGCACATCACCAGCGTGGTGGACCCCTGGGCCGGCAGCTACATGATGGAAAAGCTGACGCAGGACATGGCCGACGCGGCCTGGGCCATCATCGAGGAGGTCGAGGCGATGGGCGGCATGACCCGCGCCGTCGATTCCGGCTGGGCCAAGCTGAAGATCGAGGCCAGCGCGGCCGAGAAGCAGGCGCGCATCGACTCCGGGCGCGACGTCATCGTCGGCGTCAACAAGTACAAGCTCAAGCAGGAAGACGCCATCGAGGTGCGCGAGGTCGACAACGTGCAGGTGCGGCTGCAGCAGATCGAGCGGCTGAAGGTCGTGAAGGCCGGGCGTGATGGCACCAAGGTCGCGGCCGCGCTCGAGGCGCTGACCGCGGCCGCGCGCAGCGGCAGCGGCAACCTGCTGGCCTTGAGCATCGAGGCTGTGCGCGCGCGCGCCACCGTCGGCGAGATCAGCGATGCGCTGGAGAAGACTTTCGGGCGCCACCGCGCCGACATCCAGAAGGTGACCGGTGTGTATGCAGCCGCCTACGATTCCGCCGAAGGGTGGGACAAGCTCAAGGCCGAGATCGCGGCCTTCGCCGAAGCGCAGGGCCGCCGCCCGCGCGTGATGATCGCCAAGCTCGGCCAGGACGGCCACGATCGCGGTGCCAAGGTGGTGGCCACGGCCTTTGCCGACCTGGGCTTCGACGTCGACATCGGCGCGCTGTTCCAGACGCCGGAGGAATGCGCGCGTCAGGCGATCGAGAACGACGTGCATGCGGTCGGCGTCAGCACGCTGGCCGCCGGCCACAAGACGCTGGTGCCGGCGATCATCCAGGCGCTGCGCGACCAGGGTGGCGACGACATCGTCGTCTTCGTCGGTGGCGTGGTGCCGCGGCAGGACTATGACTATTTGTATGGCGCAGGTGTCAAGGGCATCTACGGTCCGGGCACGCCGATCCCGGCGAGCGCGAAGGATGTGCTCGAGCAGATCCGCAAGGCCCAGGGCGCGGCCTGAGCGCGACGCCATGACCGTGCTGGCCGATCAGGCGTTGGTGGACGATGTGCGGGGCGCGCCGGGCACGCGCCAGCGCCGCGCCATGGCCAAGGCCATCACGCTGCTGGAGTCGACGCGTGAGGACCACCGACTTCGTGCCGACGCGCTGCTGCACCGGCTGCTGCCGCACAGTGGCGGCGCGTTCCGGCTGGGCATCAGCGGTGTGCCAGGCGTGGGCAAGAGCACCTTCATCGAGGCGCTGGGCCTGTGGCTGATCGCACGCGGCCACCGCGTTGCTGTACTGGCGGTGGACCCGTCGAGCAGCGTCTCCGGCGGTTCGATCCTCGGCGACAAGACGCGCATGGAACAACTGTCGGTGCAGGCGCAGGCCTTCATCCGGCCGAGCCCGACGTCGGGCACGCTCGGCGGCGTCGCCGAGAAGACACGCGAATCGATGCTGGTGGTGGAAGCCGCTGGCCACGACATCGTCATCGTCGAAACCGTCGGCGTCGGCCAGAGCGAAACCGCGGTGTCCGGCATGACGGACATGTTCGTGCTGATGCAGCTGCCCAATGCTGGTGACGACCTGCAGGCCATCAAGAAGGGCGTGATGGAACTGGCCGACCTGGTGGTCATCAACAAGGCCGATCTGGACGCCGACGCGGCAACGCGCGCGCGCGCACAGATCGGCTCGGCACTGCGTCTGTTCGGCCAGCATGGCCGGCCCGAGCATGCGGCGCACGATGCCACGCTGTGGCACCCACAGGTGCTGCAGCTCAGCGCGCTGAAATCGCAAGGCCTGGACGAGTTCTGGGCGCAGGTGACGCGCTTTCGCGAGCTTCAGACAGCCAATGGTCGGCTGGCTGCGCGGCGGCAGCAGCAGAACACCGCCTGGATGTGGGAGCGCATCGATGCCGGCCTGCGCTCCGCCTTCCGCCAGCACGCCCGTGTGCGACTGGCGCTGCCCGGCGTGCAGCAACGGGTGGATGCAGGTCAGTTGCTGCCCTCGGTGGCGGCGCGCCAGCTGCTGCGCGAGATGGGCCTGGCGCAGCCGGCCGAGCCGCTGGCGGCGTGCCTGCCCGCCCAAACTCCGACAACTACTTCCGTGAACACGACAAGGTGACCCATGCACGCCATCATTGAACAGCTCGAGCACAAACGCGAGGCGGCCCGTGCCGGCGGCGGGACCAAGCGCATCGACGCGCAGCATGCCAAGGGCAAGCTGACGGCCCGCGAGCGCATCGAACTGCTGCTCGACCCGGGCAGTTTCGAGGAATGGGACATGTTCGTCGAGCACCGCTGTGCCGATTTCGGCATGGCCGACAACAAGGTGCCTGGCGATGGCGTGGTCACCGGCTACGGCATGATCAGCGGCCGGCTGGTCTTCGTCTTCAGCCAGGACTTCACCGTCTTCGGCGGCGCGCTGTCCGAAGCGCATGCCGAGAAGATCTGCAAGGTGATGGACCAGGCGATGAAAGTCGGCGCGCCGGTCATCGGCCTCAACGACAGCGGCGGTGCGCGCATCCAGGAAGGCGTGGCCTCGCTCGGCGGTTATGCCGAGGTGTTCCAGCGCAACGTCATGGCCTCGGGTGTGGTGCCGCAGATCAGCCTGATCATGGGCCCTTGCGCCGGCGGCGCGGTTTACAGCCCGGCGATGACCGATTTCATCTTCATGGTCAAGGACAGCAGCTACATGTTCGTCACCGGCCCCGAAGTCGTCAAGACCGTGACGCACGAGGAAGTCACTGCCGAGGAGCTGGGCGGCGCCACCACCCATACCGGCAAGAGCGGCGTCGCCGACCTGGCCTTCGAAAACGATGTCGAGGCCATCGCACTGCTGCGTCGCTTCTTCAACTACCTGCCGCTGAACAATCGACAAACGCCACCGGTGCGCCGCAGCGGCGACCCGGCCGAGCGCCTGGACATGAGCCTGGACACGCTGGTGCCCGACCACCCGAACAAGCCCTACGAGATCAAGGAGCTGATCTACAAGGTGGTGGACGACGGCGACTTCTTCGAACTGCAGCGCGAGCATGCGAAGAACATCGTCATCGGCTTTGCGCGCATGGACGGGCACAGTGTCGGCATCGTTGCCAACAACCCGATGGTGCTGGCCGGCTGCCTGGACATCAAGAGCAGCATCAAGGCGGCGCGTTTCGTGCGTTTCTGCGACGCCTTCAACATCCCGGTCATCACCTTCGTCGACGTGCCCGGCTTCATGCCCGGCACGGCGCAGGAGTACGGCGGCATCATCAAGCATGGCGCCAAGCTGCTCTACGCCTATGCCGAGTGCACGGTGCCGAAGGTGACGGTGATCACGCGCAAGGCCTACGGCGGCGCCTACGACGTGATGAGTTCCAAGCACTTGCGCGGCGACGTCAACTTCGCCTGGCCGAATGCCGAGATCGCGGTGATGGGCGCCAAAGGCGCGGTGGAGATCATCTTCCGTGACGACAAGGGCGACCCGGCCAAGCTGGCCGCGCGCGAGGCCGAGTACAAGGCCCGCTTCGCCAACCCTTTCGTCGCCGGCGCGCGCGGCTACATCGACGATGTGATCCAGCCGCACGAAACGCGCAAGCGCATCTGCCGCAGCCTGGCGATGCTCAAGGACAAGAAACTCGAAAACCCGTGGCGCAAGCACGGGAACATCCCGCTCTGAGGGACCACATCATGTTCAAGAAGATCCTGATCGCCAATCGGGGCGAGATCGCCTGCAGGGTGATCAAATCCGCCAAGAAGATGGGCATCGCCACCGTGGCGGTGTATTCCGAGGCCGACCGCGACGCGCGCCATGTCGAACTGGCCGACGAAGCCGTCTTCATCGGCCCGGCGCCCAGCCGCGAGAGCTACCTGGTGGCCGACAAGATCATCGACGCCTGCAAGGCCACGGGAGCGCAGGCGGTGCATCCGGGCTACGGCTTCCTGTCGGAGAACGAGGTCTTCGCGCGCCGCGTCGAGGAAGAGGGCATCGTCTTCATCGGGCCGAAGCACTATTCGATCGCCGCGATGGGCGACAAGATCGCCTCGAAGAAGCTGGCGCTGGACGCCAAGGTCAACACCATCCCCGGCTGGAACGCGGCGATCGAATCGCCCGATCAGGCGGTGCAGATTGCCAAGGACATCGGCTACCCGGTGATGATCAAGGCCAGCGCCGGCGGCGGCGGCAAGGGCCTGCGCGTGGCCTTCAACGACAAGGAGGCCTTCGACGGCTTCAGCTCCTGCCGCAACGAGGCCAAGAACAGCTTCGGCGATGACCGCGTCTTCATCGAGAAGTTCGTCGAGAGCCCGCGCCACATCGAGATCCAGGTGCTGGGCGACGCCCACGGCAACATCCTCTACCTGCACGAGCGTGAATGCAGCATCCAGCGCCGCCACCAGAAGGTGATCGAGGAGGCGCCGTCGCCTTTCATCAGCGAGGCCACGCGCAAGGCCATGGGCGAGCAGGCAGTGGCGCTGGCCCGGGCAGTGAAATACCAGAGCGCGGGCACCGTGGAGTTCGTGGTCGGCAAGGACCAGAGCTTCTACTTTCTGGAGATGAACACCCGGCTGCAGGTGGAACACCCGGTCACCGAGAGCATCACCGGCATCGACTTGGTGGAGCAGATGATCCGCGTGGCCGCTGGCGAGAAGTTGCCTTTCTCGCAGGCCGACATCGCGCGCCGCGGCTGGGCGATGGAGTGCCGCATCAACGCCGAGGATCCGTTCCGCGGCTTCCTGCCGTCCACGGGCCGGCTGGTGCGCTACCTGCCGCCGCCGCAGACCATGGAGGCAGCGGCGCCGGTGCCTGAAGGCGGCGGCGTGCGTGTGGACACCGGCGTGTACGAAGGCGGCGAGATCCCGATGTACTACGACTCGATGATTGCCAAGCTCATCGTGCACGGCCTGGACCGCGACGATGCCATTGCCAAGATGCGCGAGGCGCTGAACGGCTTCGTCATCCGCGGCGTGGCCAGCAACATCCCCTTCCAGGCGGCGCTGCTGGCGCACCCGAAGTTCGTTTCCGGCGACTTCAACACCGGCTTCATCGCCGAACACTATGCGCATGGCTTCCGTGCCGAGGACGTGCCGCACGACGACCCGAATTTCCTGGTGGCGCTGGCGGCCGCCGCCTACCGCCGCTATCTGGAGCGGGCCTCGGGCATCAGCGGCCAGTTGGCCGGGCACCAGGTAGTCATCGGCGACGAGTTCGTGGTTGTCGTCAAGGGTCAGCAGGGCGAGCATGCGCACGTGCCAGTGAGCATCGAGGTGGAGCGTGCGACGGTGGTGCATGTCGCCGGCCGCTCCTACGCGGTCGACAGCCAGTGGCAATTTGGCGGCATCCGCGCCAGCGGCAGCTGCAACGGTCGGCTGTTCACTGCGCAGGTCGAGCGCCATGGCCTGTGGCTGCGTGTCGAGCACAACGGCCTGCGCATCGACGCGCAGGTGATGACCGCGCGTGCCGCCGAGCTGCTGCGCCGCATGCCCTTCAAGGCGCCGCCGGACATGAGCCGCTTCCTGCTGTCGCCGATGCCCGGGCTGCTGGCCGACATCGTGGTCAAGCCGGGGCAGGTGGTGCAGGCGGGCGAGCGCCTGGCGGTGATCGAGGCGATGAAGATGGAGAACATCCTCACTGCCGCACAGGACGGCACCGTGGCCGAGGTGATGGCCGCCAAGGGCGAGAGCCTGGCGGTGGACCAGCCGATCCTGCGTTTTGCCTGAAGGAGCCCGACGATGAGTGCCAAACCCTTCCGCATCCTGGGCGTGCAGCAGATCGCCATCGGCGGGCCCGACAAGCAGAAACTGCGTGCGCTGTGGGTCGACGTCTTCGGCCTGAGCGTGAAGAGCACGTTCGTCAGCGAGCGCGAGAACGTCGACGAGGACATCTGCGCGCTGGGTGAAGGCGCGCACGCGGTCGAGGTCGATCTGATGCAGCCGCTGGACGCGGACAAGAAGCCGGCGGTGCACACCACGCCGCTCAACCACGTCGGCTTGTGGGTCGACGATCTGCCCCAGGCGGTGGCATGGATGACGGCGAACGGCGTGCGCTTCGCGCCTGGTGGCATCCGCAAGGGCGCGGCCGGCCATGACATCTGCTTCATCCACCCCAAGGGCAACGAGGAGTTCCCGCTGGGCGGCGAGGGCGTGCTGATCGAGCTGGTGCAGGCGCCGCCGGAGGTGGTCAAGGCCTTGTCCTGAAGGGTCGGGCGAAAACGCGGGAAAATGCGCGTTTCCCCGCCCCGGGCACCAGCGATGAGCGCACGCACCCTGTACGACAAGCTGTGGGACGACCATGTCGTCCACACCGAAGAAGACGGCACCTCGGTGCTGTACATCGACCGGCACCTGGTGCACGAGGTGACCAGCCCGCAGGCCTTCGAAGGCCTGCGCCTGGCCGGCCGCAAGGTCTGGCGCACCAGCTCCATCGTCGCCACCGCCGACCACAACACACCCACCACCGGCTGGGAACGAGGCTACGACGGCATCGTCGACCCCACCAGCAAGCAACAGGTCGTCACACTCGATGCCAACATCAAGGCCTTCGGGGCGGCGGCGTACTTTCCGTTCCTGGACAAGCGCCAGGGCATCGTGCATGTCATCGGACCGGAGCAGGGGGCCACGCTGCCGGGCATGACCGTGGTCTGCGGTGACAGCCACACCAGCACGCACGGTGCCTTCGGTGCGCTGGCGCACGGCATCGGCACCAGCGAGGTCGAGCATGTGATGGCCACGCAGACCTTGCTGGCCAAGAAGGCGAAGAACCTGCTGATCAAGGTCGACGGCCAGGTGCACCGCGGTGTGACCGCCAAGGACATCGTGCTGGCCATCATCGGCCGCATCGGCACGGCCGGTGGCACCGGCACCACCATCGAATTCGGCGGCTCGGCCATCCGTGCGCTCAGCATGGAAGGGCGCATGACGGTGTGCAACATGGCCATCGAGGCCGGCGCGCGAGCCGGGCTGGTGGGTGTGGACGACAAAACGCTGGCCTACGTGAAGGGCCGTCCGTTTGCGCCCACCGGCGTCGAATGGGATCAGGCGGTGGCCACTTGGCGAACGCTGCACTCCGACCCCGGCGCGTTTTTTGATGCCGTGGTCGAACTCGACGCGGCGCAGATCCGCCCGCAGGTCACCTGGGGCACGTCGCCCGAGATGGTGCTGTCGATCGAGGACCGCGTGCCCGACCCCGACAAGGAGAAGGACGCGGTCAAGCGCGGCGCCATCGAGCGCGCCCTTGCCTACATGGGCCTAGAACCGAACAAGCCGCTGGCCGATGTGTTTGTCGACAAGGTGTTCATCGGCTCGTGCACCAACAGCCGCATCGAGGACCTGCGCGACGCGGCGGCAGTCGTCAGAAGTGTCGGCGGGAGGATTGCGCCGAACATCAAGCTGGCGATGGTGGTGCCTGGCTCCGGCCTGGTGAAGGCGCAGGCGGAGCGTGAAGGCCTGCACGAGATCTTCAAGGGGGCTGGCTTCGAATGGCGCGAGCCCGGCTGCAGCATGTGCCTGGCGATGAACGCCGACCGGCTGGAGCCCGGCGAACGCTGCGCCTCGACCAGCAACCGCAATTTCGAAGGGCGCCAAGGCAATGGCGGACGCACGCACCTGGTCAGCCCGGCCATGGCCGCGGCCGCCGCGCTGCAGGGCCACTTCGTCGATGTGCGCCGCCTCGTCTGAACAAGGAGCCAAGGACATGAAGACACTGTTTGCCTGCCTCGCCGTGCTGGCCCTGCTGGCCGGCTGCAACACCATTGCCGGCATGGGCAAGGACATCTCGAATGCCGGCGACAGCATCGAGAACGCCGCCAAGAAGAAGTAGATCGCGCGATGCAAGCCTTCACCGTGCACAAGGGGCTCGTCGCCCCGATGGACCGCGAGAACGTCGACACCGACGCGATCATCCCGAAGCAGTTCCTGAAGTCGATCCAGCGCTCCGGCTTCGGCCCGAACCTGTTCGACGAATGGCGCTACCTGGACAAGGGCGAGCCCGGCCAGGACCCGAACTCACGCAAGCCGAACCCGGACTTCGTGCTCAACCAGCCGCGTTATGCCGGCGCCTCGGTGCTGCTTTCGCGGCGCAACTTCGGCTGCGGATCCAGCCGCGAGCACGCGCCCTGGGCGCTGGACCAGTTCGGCTTCCGCGCACTGATCGCGCCCAGCTATGCCGACATCTTCTTCAACAACTGCTTCAAGAACGGCCTGCTGCCCATCCAACTGCCTGAAGCGCAGGTGGCGCAGCTGTTCGACGAGGTGAAGGGTTTCGTCGGCTACGCATTGACCATCGATCTGCCGCGGCAGGTGATCGTCAAGCCGGACGGCAGCGAGCTGCCCTTCGAGGTCGAGGCCTTCCGCAAGTTCTGCCTGCTCAACGGCTTCGACGACATCGGCCTGACGCTGCGCCATGCCGACAAGATCCGCGTCTTCGAAGCCGAACGCCTGGCTCGGATGCCGTGGCTGGCGCACCGCAACCTGGCCTGAGAAGGAAAGTACTCCCAATGAAGATTGCTC
>CAWGOK010000031.1:0-17036 GCA_963824005.1 uncultured beta proteobacterium | reverse complement strand
TGCTGCCCGGTGACGGCATCGGCCCCGAGATCATGGCCGAGGCCGTGAAGGTGCTGAACGTTCTGGACCTGAAGTTCGAGACCGAAACCGCGCCGGTGGGCGGCGCCGCCTACGAGGCCGCCGGCCATCCGCTGCCCGACAGCACGCTCAAGCTGGCCAAGGCGGCCGATGCCATCCTCTTCGGCGCCGTCGGCGACTGGAAGTACGACAAGCTGGAGCGCGCGCTGCGCCCCGAGCAGGCCATCCTGGGGCTGCGCAAGCACCTGGGGCTGTTCGCCAATTTCCGCCCGGCCATCTGCTACCCGCAGCTGACGGCGGCATCGAGCCTGAAGCCCGAGCTGGTGGCCGGCCTGGACATCCTGATCATCCGCGAGCTCACCGGCGACATCTACTTCGGCCAGCCGCGCGGTCGCCGCATCGCGGTGGACGGGCATTTCCCCGGCACCGAGGAAGCCTTCGACACCATGCGCTACAGCAAGCCGGAGATCGAGCGCATCGCGCACGTCGCCTTCCAGGCGGCGCGCCAACGTTCCAAGCGCGTGACCAGCGTCGACAAGGCCAACGTGCTGGAAACCTTCCAGTTCTGGAAGGACGTGGTCACCGAGGTGCATGCCCAGTATCCGGACGTGGAACTGGACCACATGTACGTCGACAACGCCGCGATGCAGCTGGTCAAGGCGCCGAAGAAGTTCGACGTCGTCGTCACCGGCAACATGTTCGGCGACATCCTGTCCGATGCCGCGGCCATGCTCACCGGCTCGATCGGCATGCTCCCCTCGGCATCGTTGGACGCAAACAACAAGGGCCTGTACGAACCCAGCCATGGCAGCGCGCCGGACATTGCCGGCAAGGGAATCGCCAACCCGCTGGCTACAATCCTGTCTGCTGCCATGATGCTTCGCTATTCGCTCCAACAAGCCCAGGCTGCCGACCGCATCGAGTCGGCCGTCCAGCGGGTGCTGGCCAGCGGGTTGCGCACGCCGGACATCTGGTCCGAAGGCACGCACAAGGTGGGCACGCGCGAAATGGGCGACGCCGTCGTGGCCGCGCTGACCACCAAAACCACCATTACCAAGAGCTAGTTAGCTCGGTCTCGTTTCGCCCTTTCTGTGTCCGGCGAATCGAGTCGGGGACAGAAAACCTTCACCAATCCAAGGGGCGATTCAAATGGCAAAGCAGGTACTCACGGGTCTCGTCGGCTGGCGCGGCATGGTTGGCTCGGTGTTGCTGGAGCGCATGCGCGCCGAAGGCGACTTCGCGCTGATCGAGCCGGTGTTCTTCTCCACCAGCAATGTCGGCGGCGCCGCACCGGCCGAGGCGAAGAACGAGAGCAAGCTCTTCGACGCCTACGACATCGCGGCGCTGAAGCGCTGCGAGATCGTCATCACCGCGCAGGGCGGTGAGTACACCAAGAAGGTCTACCCCGAGTTGCGCGCAGCCGGCTGGAAGGGCTACTGGATCGACGCTGCCAAGACGCTGCGCATGCAGGACGACGCGGTCATCATCCTCGACCCGGTCAACCTGAACGTCATCAAGGACGCGCTGAAGCGCGGCGTGCGTGACTACATCGGTGGCAACTGCACGGTCAGCTGCATGCTGATGGGCGTGGGCGCGCTGTTCAAGGCCGACCTGGTGGAATGGATGAGCTGCACCACCTACCAGGCAGCCTCGGGCGGCGGCGCGCAGCACATGCGCGAGTTGCTGACGCAGTACGGCACGCTCAATGCCTCGGTGCGTTCGCTGCTCGACGACCCGGCCTCGGCCATCCTGGAGATCGACCGGCGTGTGGCCGAGACGCAGCGCGGCCTGTCGGGCGACGCGGTGGCCAACTTCGGCGTGCCGCTCGGCGGCAGCCTGATCCCGTGGATCGACGCCGACCGCGGCGACGGCACGAGCCTGGAGGAGTGGAAGGGCGGCGCCGAGACCAACAAGATCCTCGGCCGCGGCCCGGGCTTTGGCAGCGAGGCCACGCCGATCGACTCGATCTGCGTGCGTGTCGGCGCGATGCGTTGCCACAGCCAGGCGCTGACCCTCAAGCTGAAGCAGGACGTGCCGCTGGCCGACATCGAAGGCCTGATCGCCCACGACAATGCCTGGGTCAAGCTGGTGCCTAACACCCGCGAAGCCAGCGTGCGCCAGCTCACGCCGGTGGCCGTGACCGGTACGATGGACATTCCGGTCGGTCGTCTGCGCAAGATGGCGCTGGGTCCACATTACCTTGGTGCATTTACCATCGGCGACCAGCTGCTGTGGGGCGCAGCCGAGCCGCTGCGTCGCATGCTGCGCATCCTGCTGGAGGCTTGAGGCAGCCTGCGAGCAGGGACGGGGCCCCGGTACGTTGCCTCGGGGCAACAAGTTGCGACAAAGGCCCGAAACAAGCCCGTTTGGCCCCGAACATCAGCATTTGCATGAGCTTGTGAGCCTATATGCTTGTCGGCAATGTGATTTAGCTCGCGCCTGCTGGGCTGGGGCAGGCTCGATCTCAGGCCGGATTTGTCGATGTTGGTGGGTAATGGAGACGGGCTCCAGCGCGCACCTTGGGGAGACGCTTTGAAACACCGCAAGTTGAATGCAGGGCGCTTCGCGCTGAGTGGGCTGGCCATCGCCACCGCATGCCTGTGGGGACTGAATGCGCAGGCCCTTGGCCTGGGCCGGCTCACGGTGCAATCGGCACTCGGCGAACCGCTGCGTGCCGAGATCGACGTCACCAGTCTGTCCGCCGAGGAAGCCGGCACACTGAAGCTGCGCGTGGCCTCGCCCGACGCCTATCGCGCGGCCGGTGTCGACTACAACTCGGTGCTGCCAGGCACCCAGGTGCAACTGATGCGGCGTGCCGATGGCCGCTCGTACCTGCGCGTGACCAGCGACCGTGCGGTGCTGGAGCCGTTTGTCGATGTCATCCTGGAGATGAACTGGGCCAGCGGACGGCTGGTGCGCGAATACACGCTCTTGCTTGACCCGCCTGGCACGCCGCGCAATGTGGCCGCCGCGCCGGCGCCCAGCGTCGCCCCGGTCATTTCTGCAGCACCCGCCGTGGCCCCCGCGCCGGTGCCGCAATCCGCCCCGGCGCCGGCTCAGTCGGCTGCTGCAGTTGCGCCCCGGCCTGCGCCAGTTGAACGTCGCGCGGCGCCGAAGGTCGATGCGCCGGCTGCGGCGCCCGCCCCCAAGGTGGCCGCAGCGCCAGCGCCGACGGGCGCGGACGAGTACCGCGTCCGCGCGGGCGACTCACTGACCCGCATTGCAAGGACCGTGCAGCGTCCGAACGTCTCGCTCGACCAGATGCTGGTGGCACTGTTTCGCGGCAACCCCGATGCGTTCGTGGATAAGAACATGAACCGCCTGAAGGCCGGCGAGTTGCTGACCGTGCCGTCGGCCGAGGCGGCGCAACAGGTCACGACAGCCGACGCGCGCGAGGTGATTCGCGCACAGAGTGCCGACTTTGCCGCCTACCGTCAGCAACTGGCCTCCGGCGTGACCACGATGAAGGCCGAGGAGCCGACGCGCCAGGCCAAGGGCAGCGTGCAGGCCTCGGTCCAGGACAGCAAGCAGGCGGCTGCGCCGGCACCCGACAAGCTCACGCTCAGCCAGGGCGCCGTCAAGGCTTCGGCGCCGGAAGCGTCGCTGTCCAAGGAGGCCGAGAAGAAGGATTCCGCAACCCGCGTGGCCGAGCTGTCGCGCAATGTCGAGGAACTCAAGCGCCTGCAGGGAGAAACGGCCGCATCCAAGGCCTCCGCTCCGGCCGGTGCGGTGGGGCTGGCGGCCCAGCCGGCGGCTTCCGCCCCCATCGTCGCGACGCTGCCGGCGGCAGCCGTGGCGACAGAGGCGGCCTCCGCTGCGGCGCCGACGGTGGCTGCGTCGGCTCCGCTGGTCGTGGCGGCGGCTCCACCTGCTACGACCAAGCCGGCCTCGCCGGCGCCGGTCGCAGCCGCCGAGCCGGGGTTCCTCGATTCACTGCTGGACAACCCGATGCTGCTGCCCGGCGCGGGCTTGCTGGTAGCGTTGATCGCGGGCTTCGGCGCGTACCGACTGCGTGGCCGACTGCGCAAGGGCGCGCGAGAGACCTCGTTCCTGGAAAGCCGTCTGCAGCCCGATTCGTTCTTCGGCGCCAGCGGTGGCCAACGCATTGACACGCACGATGCGCCGAGCGCGGCTTCGTCGTCCTCGTCGATGAGTTACTCGCTCAGCCAGCTGGATGCGATCGGCGATGTCGACCCGGTGGCCGAAGCCGATGTGTACCTGGCCTATGGGCGCGACCTGCAGGCCGAGGAGATCCTGAAGGAGGCCATGCGCAGCAATCCGGAGCGCATGGCGGTGCGTACCAAGCTGCTCGAGGTCTATGCCAAGCGACGCGACACCAAGGGCTTCGAACTGCTGGCCGGCCAGTTGTTCGCGCTTGCCGGCGCAGACAGTGAAGACTGGCACAAGGCACAGGAAATGGGTCGGCAGATCGATCCGGAAAATCCCTTGTACTCGCCGGGCGGACAGCCTGACCTGATCGTGCGCGAAGGCGGGCGCCTGGTGGAGCCGCTGGATGCCACGACGATGCCGCAATCGGTGATGCCGAAGGCACCCCCGGTGGGGCCGATTGCCGCGGCCGGCTCGCTCGACCTGGAACCCGACCTGGACCTCGACCTCGATCTCGACCTGGGTGGCCGCACTGGCGGCGAGACCGCTCCCGGTGCGCTGGAAGTCACCCGACCATTCACCACCGGCGCTGCAATGTCCGACGATGCGCCGATGTCGTTCGACATGCCGGACCTGGCCGCAGGCAAGCCGGCTGTGGCCAAGCCAGAGCCTGCCGGCCCGCTGGACTTCGATCTGGGCGAGCTGTCGCTCGACGATGACAGTCCTGGTAGGGCTGGCACAACCTCGCAGCCCGCGCCCTTGGGCGGCCAGGAAGACTTTGCGGCCTCGTTGCCTTCGTTCGACCTGAGCGACGACAGCGCCGACCCGCTGTCGCGCAAGCTCGAACTGGCGGAGGAGTTCCGGCAGATCGGCGACATGGAGGGCGCGCGCGACCTGCTCGAAGAGGTGGTGGCCAATGCCGACGGCGCGCTGAAGACCAAGGCACAAGGCATGCTCGACCGGCTGAGCTGATCCGGCGTCACGCTGCGGGCCGGTGCCGGTACGTCGTGCCGGACCGGCCTTGTCGTTGGCGGACAATGCGCGCATGCCCGATCCGCATCCGCAGCGCTTGGCGCTTGGCCTGAGCTATCGCGGCAGCGCCTACCACGGTTGGCAGTCGCAACCCGATGGCCGGACGGTGCAGGATCGCGTCGAAGCCGCACTCGCCGAATTTGCGGCCACCGACGTGCCCACCGTCTGCGCCGGGCGCACCGACACCGGCGTGCATGCGCTGAACCAGGTGCTGCACTTCGATGCGCCAGTGCAGCGCGAGGCCTTCTCCTGGGTGCGCGGCACCAACCGCTACCTCGACCGCGACATCGCGCTGCAGTGGTGCCAACCTGTGGCGCAGAACTTCCATGCGAGGCGTTCGGCGCAGGGGCGGCGTTACCGCTACCTGCTGCTGCAATCGCCGGTGCGGCCGGCGTTGGAGCACGGCCTGTGCGGCTGGAGCTTCAAGCCGCTGGATGGTGATGCGATGCGTGCCGCCGCGGCCTTGCTGATCGGCGAACATGACTTCAGCTCCTTCCGCGCTGCCGAATGCCAGGCGCTGTCGCCGGTGAAGACGATGCGTGCCATTCGTATCGAGCAGCGCGGTGCCTACTGGCGCTTCGACTTCGACGCCAGCGCCTTCCTGCACCACATGGTGCGCAACATCATGGGCTGCCTGGTGGCGGTGGGCGAGGGCCGCCAGGGCCTCGGCTGGATGGCCGAGGTGCTGGCCGCGCGCAGCCGCGATGCGGCGGCACCGACCTTCGCCCCGGACGGGCTGTACTTCGTCGGCCCGTACTACGATGCGCGCCATGCCATCCCCGAACACACGCCGGCCATGGACTGGCTGGGCTGAGTGATGCGCACCCGCATCAAGATCTGCGGCCTGACGCGCGAGGCCGATGTCGACGCCGCGGTGCAGGCCGGCGCCGATGCGATCGGCTTCGTGCTCTACGAGCGCAGCGCGCGCTATGTCGAGCCGGCCCGCGCCGCCGCGCTGGCCCGTCGGCTGCCGCCCTTCGTCACACCGGTGCTGCTGCTGGTCAATGCCGCGCCCGAACTGCTGCGCTCGGCGCTGCAGGCCGTGCCGCAGGCGCTGCTGCAGTTCCACGGCGACGAGACCCCGGCGCAGTGCCAGGCGCCGCAGCGCACCTACCTGCGCGCCGCGCGCATGGCCCCGGACTTCGATTTGTTAGACTTTGCCTCGCGCTATGCCAGCGCACAGGCCCTGCTGCTCGACACCCATGTCGAAGGCTATGGCGGGGGTGGAAAGGCATTCGATTGGTCACTCATTCCTCCAAGCGTGCCCCTTCCGGTCGTTTTGTCTGGTGGGTTGAACGCTGCCAACGTGATCGAAGGGGTGTGTCGCGTCCGGCCCTGGGCCGTTGACGTGAGCTCCGGCGTCGAAAGCTCCAAAGGCATCAAGGATGCCGAGCTGATGCGCCGGTTCTGCGATGCGGTGCGCGAGGCCGATGCCCGTGCGCCGGCCACACCCTGAGGAACATCGTCACCATGCTGAACTATCAACAGCCCGACGCGAGCGGGCATTTCGGGCCCTATGGCGGCAGTTTCGTCGCCGAAACCCTGGTCCACGCGCTGGACGAGCTGAAGGCCGCCTATGCACGCTACCGCAACGAGGCCGAATTCCTGGCCGAGTTTCGCAGCGAGCTGGCGCATTTCGTCGGCCGGCCGAGCCCGGTGTACCACGCCGCGCGCACCAGCCGCGAACTGGGCGGCGCGCAGATCTACCTGAAGCGCGAGGACCTCAACCACACCGGCGCGCACAAGATCAACAACACCATCGGCCAGGCGCTGCTGGCGCGGCGCATGGGCAAGCCGCGCGTCATCGCCGAGACCGGTGCCGGCCAGCATGGCGTGGCCACGGCGACGATCTGCGCCCGCTACGGCATGGAATGCGTGGTCTACATGGGCAGCGAGGACATGAAGCGCCAGTCGCCGAACGTCTATCGCATGCACCTGCTGGGCGCCAAGGTGGTGCCGGTGGAATCGGGCAGCAAGACGCTGAAGGACGCGCTCAACGAGGCGCTGCGCGACTGGGTGACCAACGTCGAGAACACCTTCTACATCATCGGCACCGTGGCCGGACCGGCGCCGTACCCGGAGATGGTGCGCGACTTCCAGAGCGTCATCGGCGAGGAATGCCTGACGCAGATGCCGGCGCTGGCCGGCCGCCAGCCGGATGCGGTGATCGCCTGCGTCGGCGGCGGCAGCAACGCGATGGGCATCTTCTACCCGTACATCAAGCATGAAGGCGTGCGCCTGATCGGCGTCGAGGCCGCAGGGCAGGGCATCGCCACCGGCAAGCATGCAGCCTCGATTTCTGCCGGATCGCCAGGCGTACTGCATGGCAACCGCACCTACCTGCTGCAGGACGACAACGGCCAGATCATCGAGACGCATTCGGTCTCGGCCGGCCTGGACTACCCTGGCGTAGGCCCGGAGCATGCGTACCTGCACGACATCGGCCGCGCCGAATACGTCAGCATCACCGACGACGAGGCACTCGCCGCCTTCCACCACCTGTGCCGCGCCGAAGGCATCATCCCGGCCCTGGAATCGAGCCATGCAGTGGCCTATGCGATGAAGCTGGCGCCGACCATGCGCCCCGACCAGCACCTGCTGGTCAACCTGTCCGGCCGCGGCGACAAGGACATCGGCACCGTGGCCGACCTGTCGGGCGCCCAGTTCTATTGCCGGCCGTCGTGCCAGGGCCAGTCGGTGAAGGGCGCGCAGGCCATCGAGGTGCAGCGATGAGCCGCATCGCGGGCACGCTGGATGCACTGCTGTCGCGCGGCCGCAAGGCGCTGATCCCCTATGTGACCGTCGGCGACCCCTATGCCGATGCCACGCCGGACATCATGCACGGCCTGGTGGCCGGGGGCGCCGACATCATCGAACTGGGCGTGCCCTTCTCCGACCCGATGGCCGACGGCCCGGTCATCCAGAAGGCTTCGGAACGCGCGCTGGCCCGCGGTGTCGGGCTGCGGCAGGTGTTGGACGCGGTGCGCAACTTTCGGCGTGACGACGCGAATACGCCCGTTGTGCTGATGGGCTACGCCAATCCAGTGGAGCGCTTCGACCAGCGCCACGGCAGTGGTGCCTTCATTGCTGCAGCGGCCGAGGCCGGCGTCGACGGCGTGCTGGTGGTGGACTATCCGCCCGAGGAATGCGAGGCCTTCGCGGCCAGCCTGCGGGCGCACGGTCTGGACCCGATCTTCCTGCTGGCGCCCACTTCGACCGACGCACGTATGCAGCAGGTCGGCCGCCTGGCCAGCGGCTACGTGTACTACGTGTCGTTGAAGGGCGTGACCGGTGCCGCGCATCTGGACACAGCCGGCGTGGCGGCGATGGTGCCGCGCATTCGTGCCCAGGTGACGGTGCCGGTGGGTGTGGGCTTCGGCATCCGCGACGCGGCCAGCGCCTGTGCGGTGGCGCAGGTGGCCGATGCGGTGGTCATCGGCACGCGGCTGGTGCAGATCCTGGAATCCGCACCGCGCGACAATGTGGCCCGCGCCGGCCAGGATTTCATCGCCGGCATCCGCAACGCGTTGGACACGATGACACAAGGAGCGAAGCCATGAGCTGGTTTGAAAAGCTGCTACCGCCGAAGATGCAGCAGACCGACCCGAGCGAACGCCGCACCATGCCCGAGGGGCTTTGGATCAAGTGCCCATCCTGCGAAACCGTGCTCTACAAGACCGACCTCGAGCAGAACGTCAACGTCTGCCCGAAGTGCGACCATCACCACCGCATCGGCGCGCGCGCGCGCATCGACGCCTTTCTCGATCCGGAAGGCCGCTACGAGATCGGCCAGGAGGTGTTGCCGGTCGATGCGCTGAAGTTCAAGGACAGCAAGAAGTACCCCGAGCGGCTGAAGGCCGCGCTCGAAGCCACCGGCGAGACCGACGCGCTGGTGGTCTTCGGTGGCGCGGTGATGAGTGTGCCGCTGGTCGTGGCCTGCTTCGAGTTCGAGTTCATGGGCGGGTCGATGGGCTCGGTGGTCGGCGAACGCTTCGTGCGTGGCGTCGAAACCGCCATCGAGCAGAAGGTGCCCTTCGTGTCCTTCACCGCCACTGGCGGCGCGCGCATGCAGGAAGGCCTTCTGAGCCTGCTGCAGATGGCCAAGACCAATGCTGCGCTGACGCATCTGGCCAAGGCGCGGCTGCCGTACATCAGCGTACTGGCCGATCCCACCATGGGCGGGGTGTCGGCGAGCTTCGCCTTCATGGGCGACCTGGTCATTGCCGAACCGAAGGCCCTGGTGGGTTTTGCCGGCCCGCGCGTCATCGAGAACACGGTGCGCGAGACCCTGCCCGAGGGCTTCCAACGCTCGGAGTTCCTGATCCAGAAGGGCGCGCTGGACATGATCGTCGACCGACGCCAGTTGCGCTCGACCATTGCGCGTGCGCTGGCCATGCTGCAACGGCAAAGCGCCGACGCCGTGGCCTGAAGGCCGCCGATCCGAATACCGCTCCCGCGCCACGGCGTGCGGCGACTGGCGATAGCATCGCGGCCCATGCCCGATCCCGCGACGCTCGATGACTGGCTGGCTCACTGTGAGCGGCTGCATCCGAAGACCATCGACCTGACTTTGCAGCGCGTCACGTCGGTGCGCGAGCGCCTGGGCCTACGTTTCCGGATGCCCGTGGTCGCAGTCGCCGGCACCAACGGCAAGGGATCGAGCTGCGCGATGATGGAGTCGATCGCGCGGCAGGCGGGTTACCGCGTCGGGCTGTACATCAAGCCACATCTGGTGCGCTTCGAGGAGCGTTGCCGCATCGACGGGCAGAGCGTGCACGCCCAGGCCTTGTTGCCTCACTTCGCGGCGGTCGAGGCGGCACGTGGCGAGATTACGCTGACCTACTTCGAATTCACCACGCTGGCCATCATGCGCGCCCTGTCACTGGCCGAACTCGATCTGGTGATCCTGGAAGTGGGGCTGGGCGGGCGCCTGGATGCGGTGAATGCGGTGGATGCCGATTGCGCCTTGATCACCAGCATCGATCTGGATCATATGGACTACCTTGGTCCGGACCGCGAGTCGATCGGCTTCGAGAAGGCCGGCATCCTGCGATCCGGCAAGCCGGCCGTGGTCAGCGACCCGGTGCCGCCCGCCAGTTTGCTGCGCCATGCGCAGGCCCTTGGCGTCGACCTGTGGCTCGTCGGCCGCGATTTCAGCCATTCAGGCGACCGGCAGCAGTGGTCCTGGGCTGGGCGCACCCGGCGTCACAACGCGCTGGCCTATCCGGCGCTGCGCGGCGCGAATCAGTTGCTCAACGCCAGCGGCGTGCTGGCGGTGTTCGAGGCTTTGCGCGAGCGCCTGCCGGTCAGCGCGCAGGCGGTGCGCAACGGGCTGGCCACGGTGGAGCTGGCGGGGCGTTTCCAGATCGTGCCGGGCCAGCCGGCGCTGGTGCTGGACGTCGCACACAACCCGCAGGCCGCGGCGGCATTGGCCTTCAACCTCGACCAGATGGGCTTCTTCCCGCGCACGCATGCCGTGTTCGGCGCGATGCAGGACAAGGACATTCCAGGCATGCTGTCGCGCCTGGCGCCGTTGGTGGATCGCTGGTACCTGTGCGATCTGCCGCTGCCAAGGGCCGCCACCGCGCAGGACCTGGCCGCCATGGTCAAGACGGCAGTTGTGCGACTCGAAGCGGCACCGAGCTGCCACGAATCGCCTGCCGCCGCGCTGCGCGCCGCCCTCGCCGTGGCCGACCCGGCTGATAGAATCGTCGTCTTCGGTTCGTTCCTTTGCGTCGGTGGCGTGCTGAAGGACGGCGTCCCCCGGTTGAGCGTCGCACACGGTGGCTGATGTCGGCTGCGGCGGTCGCTGCGCCACACCGGTTCGGTCGGACCGAGGGCCTCCGTCCAGCGGGTCGGCGTCGCCAACCGCCGGGTCGAACGGACCCGAGCCCCACATCCAGCGGACGCAAGCCAGTGCTTTCATTTCTCAAGCGCAAAGACACCTCGCCCGCCGCCAGCGCCGTCGATGAAGCGGCTTCGGTGCAGGCCGCCAGGACGCGAGCGCGCCGCCGATTGATCGGTGCGGCTGTTCTCGTTGGCGTAGGCATCATCGGTTTTCCCTTGCTGTTCGAGACGCAGCCGCGGCCGATCGCGGTTGACATCCCGATCGAGATTCCGTCGCGCGAAGGCACACCACCACTGGGCCCGCCGGTGCCGAAGGCCGGCACGAGGCCTGTGCCGAAGCCCAGCGCGCCGGTGGTGGCCGAACGTGCCGCCGAAGCGCCGATCGAGCCGGCGCCTCCGCCGCCGGCACCAGCGGCGCCAACGGCTTCGTCGGTGGCGTTGCCGCCGGTGGCTGCATCGACACCACCGCGTGCCGAGCGTGCCACGACGGCTGCTGAGCCTGCGCCGGCCAGCCGCGTTGTGGTGCCGGCGACCGCGGCGGCCAACGACGCGCAACGCGCGCAGGCCCTGCTGGACGGAAACCCGGCAACGCCCAGCGCCGCATCGGCCCCTGGCGCAGCCGCGTCAGAGTCGAAAGGCGGGCGCTTCGTGGTGCAAGCCGGCGCCTACACCGACGCCACCGCACTGCGCGAGGCGCGGCAGAAGGTGGAAAGACTCGGTATGAAGACCTACACCCAGGTGATCGAGACCGAGTCCGGCGCACGCACCCGGGTGCGTGTCGGGCCCTTTGCCACGCGCGAAGAAGCCGACAAGGCGGCCGCCCGCATCAAGGGCAGCGGTCTGGCCACGAGCATCCTGAGCCTGTGATGGACACGCTCACCTGGGTCGACCTTTCGCTGCTCGGCGTGCTGCTGCTTTCCCTGGTCGTGGGCCTCTGGCGTGGCTTCGTACTCGAGGTGCTGGCGTTGGTGGGTTGGGTCGTGGCCTACTTCTCGGCGCAGTGGTTGACGCCGACATGGGCGCGCCATGTGCCGGTCGGTGAGCCGGGCTCGAGCCTCAACCACGCGGCCACGTTCGCTATCGCCTTCATTGCCGTGCTGGTGGCCTGGGGCCTGGCCTCGCGCGTGTTGCGCATGCTGGTCAATGCCACGCCTTTGCGTGGCGCCGACCGCGTTCTGGGTGCCGCTTTCGGCCTGGTGCGCGGCGTGCTACTGCTGATGGCGTTGGCCACCGTCGTGGCGCTGACGCCGGCGGCCACATCGCCCGAATGGCACCGTTCGCAGGGCGCGCAATGGCTGGTGGTGGCGTTGCAGGGGCTGAAGCCGCTGCTGCCGCCGGACATCGCGCATTTTCTTCCGGCCTGATCCTTCGATCCCAAGGACCCTCCACATGTGCGGAATCGTCGGCGCCATTTCCAGGTCACCCGTCAACCAGCTGCTATACGACGCGCTGCTGCTGCTGCAGCACCGCGGCCAGGACGCGGCCGGCATCGTCACGATGCAGGGCACCAAGTGCTTCATGCACAAGGCCCGCGGCATGGTGCGCGACGTCTTTCGCACGCGCAACATGCGCGCGCTGCCCGGCAACGTGGGCCTGGGGCAGGTGCGCTATCCGACGGCGGGCAACGCCTGGAGCGAGGAGGAGGCGCAGCCCTTCTATGTCAACGCGCCTTTCGGCATCGTGCTCGTGCACAACGGCAACCTCACCAATACCGCGTCGCTGAAGAGCGAGCTGTTCCGCATCGACCGCCGCCACATCAACACCGAGAGCGACACCGAGGTGCTGATCAACATCCTGGCGCACGAGATCGAGGTCGCGGTGCGCGACCTGCCGCTGACGCCGCAGGCAGTGTTTGCCGCAGTGGCCGCGGTGCACAAGCGGGTGAAGGGCTCGTACGCGGTGATCGCGCTGATCGCCGGCCATGGGCTGCTGGCCTTTCGTGACCCTTTCGGCATCCGGCCGCTGGCCTATGGCGAACTGCAGACCGAGGAGGGTGTCGAGTACATGGTGGCCAGCGAGTCGGTGGCCATCGAAGGTACCGGTCGCCACGTGCATCGCGACGTGGCGCCGGGCGAGGCGATCTTCATCGATGTCGAAGGCCGGCTGCACACACGGCAATGCGCCGAGCACCCGACGCTCAACCCCTGCATGTTCGAGTTCGTCTATCTGGCACGGCCTGATTCGGTGCTGGACGGCATCTCGGTCTACCAGGCGCGGCTCAATCTGGGCGAGACGCTGGCGCAGCGGGTCATCTCCACGATGCCGCCGAACGAGATCGACGTGGTCATCCCAATTCCCGAGTCGAGCCGACCGTCGGCCATGCAGTTGGCGCAGAAGCTGGGCAAACCCTACCGCGAAGGCTTCGTGAAGAACCGCTATGTCGGCCGCACCTTCATCATGCCCGGGCAGGCAGTGCGCAAGAAGAGCGTACGGCAGAAGCTCAACGCCATCGGCGTCGAGTTCAAGGGCCGCAACGTGCTGCTGGTGGACGACTCCATCGTGCGCGGCACCACCAGCAAGGAGATCGTGCAGATGGCGCGCGAGGCCGGTGCGAACAAGGTGTACATGGCCTCGGCCGCGCCGCCGGTACGCTTTCCCAACGTCTACGGCATCGACATGCCGACGCGCGAGGAACTGATCGCCGCCGACCGCAGCATCGAGCAAATCCGCGAATACATTGGCGCCGATGCGCTGATCTACCAGGACGTGGACGCGATGAAGCGCGTGGTGGGCGCGCTGAACCCGAAGCTCGAAGGCTTCGAGGCCTCGTGCTTCGACGGCCGCTACGTTACCGGCGACATCTCGGTGGAGGAGTTCGCGGCCATCGAGGCGCAGCGCAACGTGGCTCGCAACGACGACGAAGACACCGCTGGCGACCGCAGCCGGCTGGCGCTGCACAGCGCCGATTCACTTTGAGCCCACGATGACCGACCGCGATGACGAGACAGCCCGTCTGGCCCGCGCCCGGCTTCCGGACGGCTTGCGCCCCGAGACGCTGGCCGTGCGCACTGCGCTGGCGCCCAGCCAGCATGGCGAGAACAGCGAGGGGTTGTTCCTCACCAGCGCCTTCGTGCAGCCCGATGCCGAGACTTCGGCGCGGCGCTTTGCAGAGATGGAGGACTTCACTTACGGGCGCACCAGCAATCCCACGGTGCGCAGCCTGGAGGCGCGGCTGGCCGCCATGGAAGGCGCCGAGTCGGCCGTGGCCACGGCCACCGGCATGAGCGCGATCCTGCTGCTGGTCATGGGCCTGCTGAAGGCTGGCGATCACGTGGTGTGTTCGCGTTCGGTGTTCGGCTCCACGATCAGCCTGTTTGCCAAGGAGTTCGGCAAGTTCGGCATCGATACCAGCTTCGTGTCGCAGACCGATCTGGCCGAATGGCGTGCCGCGATCAGGCCCACCACCCGGCTGCTGTTTGCCGAGACGCCGACCAACCCGCTGACCGACGTCTGCGACATCGCGGCGCTGGCCGACATCGCGCACCGTGCCGGAGCACTGCTGACGGTGGACAACACCTTCTGTTCGCCGGCGCTGCAGCGCCCGCTGGCGCTGGGCTCCGACCTGGTGATGCATGCCGGCACCAAGTATCTCGACGGCCAGGGCCGGGTGATGGCCGGGGCGCTGTGCGGCGCGCGCAAGCTGATCCACGACGTGTTCGGCCCCACGTTGCGCACGGCCGGCATGACGCTGGCGCCGTTCAACGCCTGGGTAGTGTTGAAGGGGTTGGAGACGCTGGCGCTGCGCATGAAGGCGCAGAGCGAGGCCACGCTGGCTGTGGCGCACTGGCTGGAGCGACACCCGGCGGTGTCGCGCGTGTACTACCCGGGCCTGGCCTCACACCCCCAGCATGAACTGGCGATGCGCCAGCAGTCGGGCCTGGGTGGTGCGGTGCTGTCCTTCGACGTGCGCGCCGACGGCGCCGAGGCGGCGCGCGCCAAGGCCTTCCACGTCATCGACAGCACCCGCGTGCTGAGCATCGCCACCAACCTGGGCGATACCAAGTCGCTGATCACCCACCCGGCGACCACCTCGCACGGCCGGCTAAGCGAGGCGCAGCGCCAGGCCGTCGGCATCGGCCAGGGCATGATCCGCCTGGCCGTCGGCCTGGAGCATGTGGACGACATCACCGACGATCTGCAGCGCGGGCTGGAGAAACTATGAGTCAGCGACGCGTGCGTACGCGCATCGCCCCGTCTCCCACGGGCTTCCTGCACCTGGGCACGGCACGCACGGCGCTGTTCTCGTGGGCCTTTGCGCGGCATTTCGGCGGGGACTTCATCCTGCGCATCGAAGACACCGACGTGGCCCGCTCGTCGCAGGAGGCGGTGGACCAAATCATTGCCGCAATGCGCTGGCTGGAGCTCGACCACGACGAGGGCCCGTTCTTCCAGATGCAGCGGATCGAGCGCTACCGCGAGGTCATCGCGATGATGCTGGCAGCCGGCGCGGCCTACCACTGCTACTGCTCCAGCGCCGAGCTCGATGCGATGCGCGAGGCGCAGCGCGCGCGCGGCGAGAAGCCGCGCTACGACGGGCGCTGGCGGCCCGAGCCCGGCAAGGTCTTGCCTGCCGCACCATCCGGCGTGCCGCCGGTGGTGCGCTTTCGCAACCCGCAGGGCGGCGTGGTCAGCTGGAATGACCTTGTCAAGGGGCCGATCAGCATCAGCAATCGAGAGCTAGACGACCTGGTCATTGCCCGCGCCGATGGCACACCCACCTACAACTTCTGCGTCGTGGTCGACGACTGGGACATGCAGATCAGCCATGTGATCCGCGGCGACGACCATGTCAACAACACACCGCGGCAGATCAACATCCTGCGCGCGCTGCTCGGCCCCGAGGGCGAGCTGCCGGTCTATGGCCATGTGCCGATGATCCTGGGCCCCGACGGCGACAAGCTGTCCAAGCGCCATGGTGCGGTCAGCGTGACGCAGTACGAGGACGACGGCTATGTGCCCGAAGCCATGCTGAACTACCTGGCGCGGTTGGGCTGGAGCCACGGCGATGCCGAACTCTTCAGCCGCGAGCAACTCGTTGCCTGGTTCGACGGCCAGCACCTTGCCAAGAGCCCGGCGCAATGGGACATCGCCAAGCTGAACTGGGTCAATGCCCACTACCTCAAGCAGATGGCCGATGAGCCGCTGGCCGCGCTGGTCGCCAGGCAACTGGCGCGTCGCGGCATCGACGCGACGCTGGACGAGCGCCTGCACCGGCTGTGCGCGCTTTACAAGGACCGCTGCGCCACCACCGTCGAGCTGGCCGACTGGATCGGCATGTACTTCGTCGAGGTGCACGCGCCAGCGGCCGAGTTGTCTGCCCATGTTACCGATGCGATCAGGCCGGCCGTCGCCGCGCTGCGTGGCAAGCTGGCTGAGGCGGAGTGGACCAAGGCGGCGATTGCCGCGGCGATCAAGGCCACGCTCACCGAGCACGGCCTGAAAATGCCGCAGCTGGCGCAGGCCGTGCGCGTGCTGGTATGCGGCCGAAGCCAGACACCGTCGCTCGACGCGGTGCTGGAGTTGTTCACCCGCGCGCAGGTACTCTGGCGTTTGAGGAGCGCGTAGAAGTCTGGATATAATCTCGGTTTGCTTGGACAGCGCAGGGTGAATGACCTTGGGGGTATAGCTCAGCTGGGAGAGCGCTTGCATGGCATGCAAGAGGTCAGCGGTTCGATCCCGCTTACCTCCACCAAAGGCCCATGTCGCATCGCGTGGTTCAGGCAACCGTCAATGCTCTTCAGTCCCCTTCGTCTAGAGGCCTAGGACACCACCCTTTCACGGTGATTACAGGGGTTCGAATCCCCTAGGGGACGCCAAGTCTGGCAAGGCTTGCGGACAGGATTTCAGTCCTGTTTCGGCACGTTGCCGCCACGTGGAGTGGTAGTTCAGTTGGTTAGAATACCGGCCTGTCACGCCGGGGGTCGCGGGTTCGAGTCCCGTCCACTCCGCCAATATTCATGAGGTTCTCCTCGTAAGCGCCCACTAACAAGTGGGCGTTTCTTATTCCAAAATGGAATAAGCTTGTCTCACAT
>CAWGOK010000030.1:0-7659 GCA_963824005.1 uncultured beta proteobacterium | reverse complement strand
GCCTGGAGCCGGGCTCGTGTTTCCAACGAGAAATGAGCTTGGAGGAGACCTGGAAGTGGCGGTTGAGCGGCTGACGGGCAGCCTGCCGGCGTGGCGTGTCGATCATCGAATCGATGGTGATCGACATGGACGAAGCGCAGGTGCGCACCGTGGAGCAGGTGCGGCAGGTGCTGGCGGGGACGCAGGCGCCGCAGTTTCGCGCCGCGCAGGATGACGCGGGACGCTGCGGCTGGATTGACTCGGTGCGGCGACGTCTGGGATACCGGCAGCTGGGGCGCTCGCAGCGAGGGGCGGTACTGTCCTACCTGCAGCGCCTGAGCGGCTACAGCCGCGCGCAGATCACGCGGCTGGTGTCGCGCCGGGTGGCGGGCCAGCCGCTGGTGAAGCACTACCGCGCACCCGTGCAAGCCTTTGCGCGGCGCCACACGGCCGCCGACGTGGCGCTGCTGGCCGAGGTGGACGCGCCATGGGCACGTTGTCGGGCCTGGCCACGGCGTGCGTGCTGCGCCGTCAGCGCGATGTCTTCGGCGACACGCGGTTCGAGCGCTTGGGCTCGATCTCGGTGGGGCACCTGTACAACCTGCGCAATGGCGCCGGCTATCGCGCCCAGCGCGTCGTGCTGACCAAGACGCGAGGCGATAAGGCGGTGGCCATCGGGTTGCGCAAGGCCCCGGCGCCCGAGGGTCGCCCGGGCTACATCCGCATCGACAGCGTGCACCAGGGCGTCTGGGACGGCGTCAAGGGCCGACTCGCTTCGCGCCGCCGATCCCAGGCCGCTCCAGGCTCAAACCTCATTTGGAAACCTGAGGGAAGAACCTTCAGCAGGCTCATGCTGTGAGCCAGTGAGACGGGAAGATGGGCGCGTTGAACAGCGAGGTGCGCCATGGCAACGAACCGAGTGCAGTTTCAGCGCGGACTTTCGATGACCGAGTTCTTCGACCGCTACGGCAGCGAAGACAAGTGCCGCCAGGCGCTTGAAGCTGCGCGCCGGCCGCGAGGCTTTGCTTGTCCCGCCTGCGGCGGCGCGGCGCGCAGCGTGCCCTCGTCGGCGCCGAGCATCGGCGCATCGACACCGGTGGCGGCATGGCCAGCGTGGACAAGCCCGAGTTCAAGGCCATCAACACGCTGCTGGGCAACCTGAAACCGCCATCACCGGCACGTACCACGCCTTCGACTTCGCCAAGTACGCCCACCGCTAGCTCGCCGAGTTCCAATTCCGCTTCAACCGTCGTTCAACATGCGCTCCCTCTTCCATCGCCTCTTGCGTTCGATGCTGCGGGCTCCGCCCACTCCGGAACCCGTCATCCACGTTGCTGAGGCTTGTGCCTAGTCAGGATCGACGAAGACCGCCGGCCGCTTCGCCAGCTTGGCCGTGACCGCCTCGACCTGCTCGGCCGCGCCGATCAACGCAGCCTGCTCGGTGCTCTCGGCGAGCAGGATCTGCCTGGCATCGGCATCGATGGCCAAGTCGAGCAGCCGCTTGGCCGCGCGCATGGCCTTGGGCGGACGCTCGGCAATCTGCCGCGCCAGCGCCAGTGCCTCGGCATAGGGGTCGGCGCAGACGCGCGTGGCCAGGCCGAGTAGATGTGCTTCGCTGCCGCTGAACACTCGCCCGGTGTAGGTCAGCTCGCGCGCCACGTCGTCGCGCACCAGCCGGCGCAGCAGCGCCATGCCGGCCATGTCGGGCACCAAGCCCCAGTTGATCTCCATGATCGACAGCTTGGTGTCGGCAGCGATGTAGCGGATGTCCGCCGCCAGCATGATCTGGAAACCGCCGCCATAGGCCACGCCATGCACCGCGGCGATCACCGGCACCGGCAACTCGCGCCACACCATCACCGCGTGCTGCGGCGGGTTGGCGCCACCCGGCGTGCGCTCGCCCTGCAGCAGCCGTTCGCCACCGCGCTGGCCCGAGGCCATCTTGCCGAAGTTGGCCGTGTCCAGCCCGGCGCAGAAGGCCCGGCCCTCGCCCGACAGCACCACGGCGCGCACGCCGGGCATCGTCTTCAGCTGCTCGCCGGTGCGGCGCAAGGCCTCGAACATGGCGTCGTCGAGCGCATTCATCTTGTCGCCGCGAACCAGTCGCACATCGGCCACGCCGTGGTTCAGGCTCACGCGGATCCGCTCGTCCATGGGGTCACTCCTTTGCTGTGATGGAACTCGTGTCGCAGCGCATGCGCATGGCGCAAGCGTCGGCCAGTCGGTCCAGGCCGTCGAGGAACTGCTTGAAGTCGATCGGCTTGGTCCAGTAGTCGTCGAAACCCTGCGCGCGTGCGCGTGCCACCGCATCGGGCATCGCGTTCGCCGACAGCGCCACCAGCCGGGCCGGCGAGCCCTGCTCGCGCAGCCGGCGCAAGACTTCGAAGCCGTCGATGTCAGGCAACTGCATGTCCACCAGCACCAGGTCGGGCCGGTCGCGCAGCGCCAGGGCCACGCCGCTGGCACCGTCGGCGGCGATGCGCAGCACGACGTTGGGACGCAGGGCCACCAGCTCCTGCACCACAAGCGCATTCACCGCGTTGTCCTCCACGTACAGCAGCGACAGCGGCACCGCCGCCGCCAGCGCCCGCATGTCGGCGTCTGCGTTGCCAGCGACGCCTGCGGCCTCCGATTCGGGCAGCCAGACCACGAACTCGCTGCCCTCGCCCAGACGGCTTTGCACTTGCAGCTGCCCGCCCATGCGTCGCACCAGATGCTGCGCGGTGGCCAGCCCGATGCCGCGGCCTTCGATGCCGTCGCGCTCGGCACCAAGTCGGTTGAAGGGTTCAAACAGGTGCGACTGCTGTTCGACGCTCAAGCCACGGCCGTTGTCGCGCACGCTCAGCGCCCAGCCCAACACACCGTCACCGCCGTCCGCGGCGAGGCGTTGTGCCGCCACCCAGACCTGGCCGCCCTGCCGGTTGTACTTGATCGCGTTCGTCATCAGATTGCTGAGCACCTGGCGCAGATGCCGCCGGTCGGCATGCACGCTGGCGCCGCTGGATTGCACGTGCAGCGTCAGCGCACGCTCGGCAGCCAAGGGTGCCACCCATTGCCGCACCTCGTCCACCACCGCGTCCAGCGGCGTCGGCTGCAGCTCCACGGGCAGCGCGCCGGCCTCGACTGCGGCCAGGTCGAGCACGTCCTCGATCAACGACAACAGGTGCGCACCGGCCGAGCGGATGCGCTCAATGCGCCCGCGCTGCTGTGCATCCAGTCGCTCGGCACCATCGTGCTGCAGCAACTGCGCAAAGCCGAGCATGGCGTTCAGCGGTGTGCGCAGCTCGTGGCTCATGCGCGCCAGGAACTCCGACTTGGCGCGGCTGGCACGTTCGGCCGCTTCCATGTCGCGCAGCGCGGCGTCGGCGCGTCGACGTTGGGTGACGTCCCAGTTCAGGCCGACCATGCGCAACGCTGCGCCTTGCTCATCGCGCAGCGCCCGGCCGGTGCTGGCCAACCAGTGCACCGAGCCATCGGGCCAGCGCACCTCGAACTCGTATTCGTAGGCCTCGCCATCCCGCAGATGGCGCTGGATGCGCTGCCGGCGCTCGGCCAGGGCCTGCGGCAACATGATCCGCTCGTCGATTTCGCGCGGGCTGCGCGGGTCGTCGGGTTGCAGGCCGCGCAGCCGGTACATCTGCTCTTCCCAGATGACCTGCTCGCTGGCCAGATCGCGGTCCCAGATACCCACGCCGGCGATCTGTGTCGCCAGTTGCAGGCGCTGCTCCTGCAGGCGCAGCGTCTCGTCCAGCGCACGCTGCCGCGTCACGTCGAGATGGATGCCGTGCAGCACGGAGCGGCCCTCGCGCTCGTCGCGGTGGCTGCGGCAGACCACCCAGCGCAGCGAACCGTCGGGTCGCACGACGCGGAAACTCGTCTCGAAGCCGGGCTTGCCGGACTTGCGCGCGCGCCGCCGCTCTTCGGCCACGCGCCGGCGGTCCTGTGCGTGTACGCGCGCACCCATCCAATCCCGCACCGGCGGCGCGGGCGCGTCTTCCGGCAGGCCATAGATGCGGAACATCTGGGCGTTCCATTCCACGCGCTCGGCATCGCCTTCACCCGGATTCTCGATCGTCCACACACCCACTCCGGTGGCGTCAGCGACAAGCTGGATGCGCCGCGCCAGGGCCTGCGCGCGCTCGCGTTCGGCGATCTGCGCAGTCTGGTCCAGCGACACCCCGGTCAATGCCACCACCCGGCCCTGCGCATCACGCTCGGCCACGCGCCGCGTCAGCAGGTACCGGTAGCTGCCATCGCTGTGCAGGTAGCGCGCCTCGACGTCGACCACGCCGGTGCCGGCGATGGCCTGCTCGGCGGCGCGCACCACCGCCGGCAAGTCATCGGGATGCACCAGCGCGCGGATCTCGTCCAGGCCCAGGCCCTCGGCACGCGGCGCCAGGCCGTTGAAGCCGAAGCCCTGGTCGTTCATGTGGATGCGCCGAGCCTGCAGGTCGATGCGCCACACCGAGATCATCGCCAGTTCAAGCGCTTCGGACAGCTTCGCGCTGATCGCCTCTTGAGCGCGCACGCGAGCCGCACTGTCGGAGTCGTCGATCAGCACGCCGAGCACCGTGGCGGGCAGGCCGTCGGCGCCGGTACGCACTTCGCTGAGCGAATGTATGTCGCGCTGCGTGCCGTCTGGCAACAACAAGCGAAAACGCTGCTGGTGACGCCCGGCCTGCTGCATGCTGTGCTGGCGGTGCGCCACGACGGATGCCCGGTCCTCGGGGTGCACGCGCGACACGGCCCGCACGAAGTCCGGCGAGCGCAGCGTGGGCTCCAGACCGAGCAGCCTGAACATGTGCTTGTCCCAGCGCGACTGGCCGCTGCGCACATCGAGTTCGAAGAAACCCATGCGGTTGAAGCCTTGCATCAGCTCCAGCTTTTCGGCGGCATCGTGCCAGGCGCCGTCATGGTGCGGGGTAGACGCCGGCAGCGGCGTGAGCCAGAGCAGCCTGCCGTCCGCAAGGTCGATGACGCGGTAGTTCAGGGCCCTGCTGCCGACCCTGACTTGCCCGTCGGACGACAGCACGGCCGTGGCACGCGAGTCGATCCACCGCTGCGCACCAATCGGCATCGGTCACACCCGCGTCCAAAGACCAGTCGATGGCGGCGGCGTTCAGCTGCCAGGGCGTCAGGCTGGCGCGGTCTGCGAGCTTCAACGCCGCGCAAGGCGCCTGGAGCCAAAGCTGATCCGCTGCATTCATGAGGTCACGACCCATGCGAGACACAAGCCACGGGCCCCTGGGCGCGTGGGGGCCTGGTGCAGCCCTGGGCGTCGATTATCGGCCCGCTGCCCCGCCGCGCAGCGGCCCGGCTTAGACTTGGCCGGGTTCCGGGCAGACCGCAACATGCACGCGGCGTCAAGCGCGGGAGCGCACGAGACGCGAATACCACAGGGCAGATTGGATTGGACAGGATGGCGCTTGAGCATTTCGACGTGTTGGTGGTCGGCGCCGGCCTGTCCGGCATCGGCGCGGCCGTGCACCTGCGCAAACATTGCCCCGAGCGCAGCTTCGTCATCCTCGAAGGGCGCGAGCGCCTGGGTGGCACCTGGGACCTGTTCCGCTACCCTGGCATCCGCTCCGATTCGGACATGTACACGCTGGGCTATTCGTTCAAGCCCTGGGAGCAGCCCAAGGCCATCGCCGACGGGCCGTCGATCCTGAAGTACGTGCAGGACACGGCGCGCGAGCACGACCTCGACCGCCACATCCGCTACGGGCTGCAGGTGAGGCGCGCCGCCTGGTCCACGCCCGATGCCGCCTGGACCGTCGAGGCCGAGCGCGGCGGCACCAACGAAGTCGTGCGCCTGTCCTGCAACTTCCTCTTCATGTGCAGCGGCTACTACCGCTACGACGCCGGCTACCTGCCGCACTTCGAAGGCACCGAACGCTTCGCCGGGCGCATCGTGCACCCGCAGTTCTGGCCCGAGAAGCTGGACTACGCCGGCCAGCGGGTCGTCATCATCGGCAGCGGCGCCACCGCGGTGACGCTGCTGCCCGAACTGGCCAAGCGCGCCGCGCACGTGACGATGCTGCAGCGCTCGCCCACCTGGGTGGTGGCGCGCCCTTCCGAAGATGCGCTGGCCAACCGCCTGCGCCGCTGGCTGCCGCGCGTCTTGGGCCTATGCGCTGACACGCTGGAAGCGGGTGCTGCTGGGCATGTATTTCTACGGTCTGTGCCAACGCCAGCCGGAGAAGGTGAAATCGCTGCTGCTCGACGGCGTGCGCGCCTACCTGGGCCCCGACGTCGACATCGACAAACATTACACGCCGCGCTACAAGCCCTGGGACCAGCGGCTTTGCCTGGTGCCCGATGGCGACTTCTTCCTCGCCATCCGCAAGAAGAAGGCCTCGGTCGTGACCGATCAGATCGAGTGCTTCACCGAGACCGGCCTGAAACTGCGGTCGGGCGAGGAGCTCGAGGCCGACCTGGTGGTCACCGCCACCGGACTGGAGCTGAAGGTGCTGGGCGGGCTGCAACTCAGTGTCGACGGCCAGCCGGTCGACCTGCCCCGGACCGTCAGCTACAAAGCCATGATGTACAGCGGCGTGCCCAACCTGGCGGCATCGATGGGCTACACCAACGCCTCGTGGACTCTGAAATGCGATCTGACCTGCGAATATGTCTGCCGACTACTGAACCACATGCGCGCGCATGGCCAGCGCCAGTGCACGCCCACGCTGACCGATCCCGCGATGCCGCTGGAGGAGTGGAGTGACTTCTCCTCGGGCTACATCCAGCGTGCGGCGCACCTGTTCCCGAAGCGCGGCACGAAGGCGCCGTGGAAGCTGAAGCAGAACTACATCCACGACCTGCTGACGCTGCGCTACGGCAAGGTGGACGACGGGGCGATGGTCTTTGCCAACCCACTGCCGGCGGGCAAGCGCGAGCTGGCCGCGCTGAACTGAGGGCCGCGTGGCGGGCCGGCGGCCTGCCGCCGGCAGGTGCCCACACCTCGCGATCCGCCGGATGGATTCAGGTGATCCGCAGGCCTGCCGCTGTCGAATCAGGCGTTGCTCGGCGCCCGGCTGAGCTCGTTGTTGGCCGTCACCAGCACCTTCAGCATGCGCATGAATTCGGCGCGCTCCCTGGCCGGCAGCGGTTCGAGCATGCGCTGCTGGGCGTGCAGCATCGCCGGCACCAGCGCCTGCAGCAGCGCCAGCCCTTCGCCCGTCGGTGACAGCAACTTGACCCGTCGGTCCTTGGCCGACGCGTTGCGCTGCAACAGCCCTCGGGCCTCCAGGCGGTCGACCACACCCGCGGTCGTCGACGTGTCGAGCCCGATCGAACGGGCCAGCGTGCGCTGGTCGGTCCCTGGCGCATTGCTCACCATCTGCAGCGCCGCGAACTGCACCGGCGTGATGCCGTGGGCCTCGGTTTCCTGCAGGAAGATGGCCACCGCAATCTGCTGCAGGCGACGGATGTAGTACCCCGGCAGGGCGTCCATGTCGACGGCGGACGGGTTCTTCGTGCGGGGCACGTCCTGACTCCTCGGCGGGGTTGACCCCGTTGCGTACGCGACCATCTTAGCACTACACTTATAATACGTATACTGATTATATGCGTGCGGCAGGAAGAAGAACGGCATGTCCGCAACGAAAGAGTCGCTCCCGGTGCGGGTGCCGGGCGGCGGCATCGGTGGGCTGGCCGCGGCGCTGGCATTGACGCGCCAAG